>CBCTHE010000004.1:0-289485 GCA_965146665.1 uncultured Ructibacterium sp. | reverse complement strand
AATAATATTCAGGATAACATAGTAAAGCTGCTGCTTTGAACGGGTATTGGCTGCGGTATTTTGCTCAAGCGTCCTGTTAATGATTTGCAGGACCTTTTCCATATCAAACTTAATCAGAGCGTTGAACAGCTCTGTTTCATCAGATTTTTTAAATATATAATTTATTTCGGAATTTTTGTTTACATCAGTCAGATTTCCATTGATCTCTGAAATAGGACGCAGAGAAAAGACGGCTTCCTGATATGCTTTTTTTAACGCATCTGTTTCAGCATAGAATTTGCTTTTACCGATATGAACATTTAAATTGGCGATATCTGTGCTCAGAGCGGACAGAATGACATCAATTGTATCTGTGATTTTAATGCCATTGCCGGCGTCCTCCGAGTTCAGAATATACAGGGATTTTTTTTCATCCTGCAGTACCAGTGTATCAAAATCCTCTGAAAACAGATTTTTGATAAAAGATTGCAGTGACTGTTCCAATCCGACACAATCTGACACGCTGAAGATATCGTACATGGTTGATCTAAAAGAAATCTGAACAACGACAACGGCGTAATAAGGGTACTGAAAGGTCAATGAATCTTGAAGAATTGAGTTTGCGGATTCTCCTGTGGTAAAGTCGGTGCGGTCGTTCAAAAAATCTATGAGGAATTTAGCCTGTGCAACGGGCAATACGCTCATGAGATGGGAGTGCTCTTTTGCAAGTGAAATCGTTGATTCTTTCAGGTCGGCGATAATACTCTTTTTCGGCTGTGCCTCACGCTTAAAAGCCACCGTGAACAGTTCATGAATCGGCAGTGTCGTGCGCCGGGCATTGAACAGAGCTATGCCAAAGGCCATGGCAATCATGATGATGCTGGCGATGATGTTGACAATCAAACTGGGAAAAATCAAGGCCCATATATCCCGATATGGCGTTACGCTGAAATAGGTATAGCCCATAAAACTGCTGGTGTTGGAGAAGGAATTGACAATCGCCTTCTGCCTTCCAAACTGATAGGTGAAGCAGTTATCGTTGCTCCCAATCAGCTTTTCTATAAAATCTTCAGAATAGTCAAGCGTATTTGGATTCTGATAGGAGTTTATGACACGGTTGTTATAACGGTTAAAAATATATGTTTTTGAATTTGCAGAAATTTTTTGGTCCGACGGTGCGCCAATGAGATAATTTAAATCAAAGTTTATGATCAGCAGGTTTGAAAAATCTTCTTTTCCAGACTTTTTAACAACAACGGGCAATACAACCTTTTCCTGATCATCATATGATATCGAAGTGGGAAGCAGTGTGCGTATCATAGCCGCGTTGGAGAGCCGGAAGGATTTCCAATAGGCTTGGTTATAGAGAGAATAGGATACGGTTTCCGTATAAAAAGCATCGGAAGGATACAGTGCGTCCTGCCAAAATACAGTGTCTGTTTTTTGGGAATAGACCATCACGCTGTCTATGGCGGGATAGGTGCTCTCTATTTTTTGGATTGATTCGCAGGCCTCTGAAGCGGCCGGCGCCATATCTTCGTGATATAAAATACTGCGGAACGGAGGTTGAGAGGCAAACAGAGTCAGCGCAGTGATGGTTGTTTTGATATCAGCCTCACATGCCATTGCCTGCGCCTTTAACAAAGAATGAGCCTGATTATTGATATTATCTCTGCCTGTAAAAAAGCTAAGCGTCAGGGAACAGCACATTGCGGCAGCGGAGATGAAGCATGGAATCAAAAACATAAGGTAAAATCTCAGATACTGACTGTTGAAAATTGAGAGTTTTTTCGGTTTTTGTGATATTCCCTTTTTCCTTGACATAATTCAAGTCAACTCCCTTTGTAAATTTGCATCAGGATCTGGACAACAGCATAATTCTTGGTCTGCAACTGTTGTTTTAAATAATATGAACTACTTGCCTTTACTATATCAGCAATCAATACTTTTTGTCAAGATGCGGCAAAAAATGAGACAAAACAAAAAATGAGACAATCAAATAGGCAAAAACTGAGAGCTTTTTAAAAGCTGTCCCTTTACAGGAACGCATATGGGTGTTAGAGTGATTTGTGAAAAGGCAAAGGGCGGGTTTCCCACTGCCGGAGTTTATTATAAATGGGGACACAGATGTCCGGCAGGAATCCAATTCGAAAAAAATAAAAAAATTATTATATACAAGGAAGAAGGTATTTGAGTATGAAGAAGAAATGGAGGAAACGATCGGCATGTATTTGTACCATAGCTATGAGCGCGGTTTTGCTTGCGGCATGCGGGAACAGCGGGCAGGAGGAGAACAGCGCAGGAAACACAGCAACAATTTCTGTAGGGGATATTCCTTCGGCAGATACGGACCCCGAAGCAAACAAAATTTGTATGGAAAGAATCGCGGCTTTTGAGAAAAATAATCCCAGCATTAAGATTAAACCGGATACCTATGTGTTTAGTCCGGATTCTTACTCTGCTATGGCTGCTGCAGGTACCTTGCCCACTACATATCATTTGCCTTTTACACAGGCTAAAAATGTAATAGACAACGAGTATACTGAAGATGTGACCGAGGTCTTTAAAAAATATGGTATTTATGATCAGATAAGCGATACCATTATGGAGAAAATATCGTCCAATGGCAAGATTTATCTCATTCCGGAAGCCTGCTATGATTCGGGGATCGCATTGAATATGAAGCTTTACAGACAGGCAGGGCTTGTCAATGAAGACGGCACGCCAAAGATTCCGGCAACCTGGGAGGAGTTGGCGGAGAATGCGCAAACAATCAAAGAAAAGACGAGTAAAACAGGATTTGCTATGCCGGCAAGCGGGTGGAGATTTATGGCCATTGCGTGGAGCTTTGGCGGCGAATTTTTAGAACAGAAAAGAGACGGGACATGGAAAGCGGTCTTTGACTCTCCTGAGGTTGTGAAGGCTTTGGAGTATGTCAAGGATTTAAAGTGGAAATACAATGCAATCCAGGAGAATATCCTGATTAGTTCTGATAATGTCAATCAGCTTCTTGCAAGCGGGGAAGCGGGAATGATGTTTGGAGAACCAATACAGGTATCAGCCTGTACCATATTCGGAATGGATTTCAATGATGTAGGGATGATTCAAATGCCGGCCGGCCCTGCAAGACATGTCACCCTGATTGGAGGTACCTACAGTGCAATCAACAAAGGCGCCTCTGACGAAGAAGTCGATGCAGTTATAAAATGGCTGACAGAAACAAGCACACTGGGGCTTTCGCTGACAGATCAAGTTAAGGAAAATGTGAAATCTCAGATTGAGCAGGATCTTGCGGTCAGAAATGTTGTGGGCATCAATACAATATCACCTTGGAAGAGCGACAACCCCGTACAAAAATTCAGAGAAGAGCTGAGCCGTGAAAAGGCAAATGTTAATCTTGATTATGTAAAAAGCTATAATGACAAAAGCAATATAGAGTTTCATGAGGAGGAACCTGTCGCGGCATCGCCTTTATATCGCACGCTCGGTAATTGTATCCAGGAGGTATGGACGAATGAAAACGCCGACTGTGCCGCACTTTTGAAGCAGGCGGCGGCAGATTTCCAGAAAAATCAGCTGGACAATCTGAAATAACATCTTGGCAGACGGGAAAAGACAGCTTGCGGCGCGGCCCTTATTGGGCCCGCCGTAAATGGCGCAGGAAAGGCGGAGGAAATGAGAAAATGAAGAAAATAAAGAAGGGAGCCAGAATCATAGGGATCATTCGGCATGACACGGGCGCGTGGCTCCTGATTCTGCCCGCACTGCTGTGCGTTTATTTCAGTATAGTCCGGCCACAGGCTCTGGCATGTGTTTGGTCATTTTTTGATATGAAGGGGTATACTCCCACAAAGTTTGCAGGTTTGGACAATTACCGTGTGGTGCTCACAGATACCGCATTTTTGAAAACGTTTTTTAATACGTTGCTGTATGTGGGTTATTCACTTGTTGTAGGATTTATTCCGCCTGTGATTGTTGCGCTGGTGATGAATGAGCTGGTGCACCTGAGGAAGCTCACACGGGTGGTCGTGTATTTGCCCTCTGTCATACCGGCAGTTGCGGTCTCTCTTTTGTGGTATTTTATGTATTCACCCGACCAGACAGGACTGCTCAATATTATTATAATGAAGATGGGAGGAGAACCCTATGCGTGGCTGCAGGATGCCAGATATACCATCTTGTATATAGTCATTAGTATGGCCTGGTCCGCAACCGGCGGTACAGCAATTTACTATTTTGCGGCCTTGCAGGGTGTCAACCGTGAGATGTATGAGGCGGCAGTGATCGACGGAGCGGGTTTTCTGGGACGGTTGAGAGTGGTAACTCTTCCGTATCTTTCCGGAGCAATTCTGCTGTTTCTGGTACGGCATGTAATTGGTGTCTTCAGTATTATGGAACAGCCGCTTCAGATGACAGACGGAGGACCGAATAACGCTTCGGTATCACTGGGACTGCTCAATTACCGCTATGCCTTCTCGGATGGCAGGCCGCAGTATGCCATGGCGCTGGGCGTTATCATGTTTATTATACTGATGGCAGCAACGGCCGGATATTTCAAACTCAGCAATAAGGTGGAGGACAGCCTATGATCAGAACAAAAGTAAGCGTGTCATATAAGACAGGCGTGAAGAGGACAAGTAAAATAAAGGCGCTGCGGACTTTTTGGTTCCGTAACATGGACAAAGGCGTTCTGACAAACGCGGATATGAAGAGCGGGAAATATGTTCTCCTTTATCTATGCCTTGTGCTGTTTATGGTGGTTTATGCACTCATCATTCTGGTGCCGTCAGTATGGATGATTCTTATGGGATTTAAATCGGCCGCCGAAATATATCAGACGCCGGTCAAGTTTCTACCGGCCCAGATCGATTTGGGAAAACTTGCTCAGGTGTGGAAACAGATGAGCTTTATCAAGACCTATGCCAATACCTTTGTTATGGCAATCGGCGCGGTTGCGGTGGATGTGGTGGTCTGCGGACTTGCGGGATATGTGCTGTCAAGGCTCAAGCCCAAGGGTTCGGGCGTGGTGTATAAGGTGCTCTTTTGGATGATGCTTCTGCCGGGTACCATGCGTCTTGTCCCGCTCTATAAAATGTTCATTGATTTTCCGGTGATACACGTCAATATGATGAACACGTTTTTGCCTATGTGGATTATGACGGGATCCGCCATATTTGATATTATGTTGTTTAAAACAACCTTTGACACAGTATCCAACTCACTTGTGGAAGCGGCAAAAATCGACGGCGCGTCAAATATGAGGATTTTCCTTCAGATTATGGTTCCGCTCAGCGTTCCCGTAATTGTCACGGCCGCTGTCTTTACCTTTAACTTCCAGTTCGGGTCGTTTTTCTGGCCGATGCTGATTTTGCGGGATGAGGCCAAGCAGGTGCTGGGACTGCAGATCTATAACCTGAAGACCTCCAGCCTGAGCATGGATTACCGAATGCTTGCCATGGTCTTCGCAATCCTGCCGCAGCTGATCGTGTTTGCGCTTTTCCAGAAGCATATTATGGGCGGAATCAATATTGGCGGGGTAAAAGGGTAGCCGGAAAGCTGTATTGAAAAACAGAGAAGAGGTGATAGGGTTGAAAAAATTTTTGGTGCTGATATTGCTGGCCTGCATTTTTTTGTGTCAATTATCCCCGGCGGTATCTGCCGCTGAGGAGATCTGTGCAAGCATAGAACCCGGCGAGGAATACAGGCTGCAGAATGTGACAAATTATTATTTCGGCGCAGAGGACGGCACCGCCCTTGTAGAGCGGGAAGGGCGCACCGGGGTTCAGTTTCACTATCTTGACCCAAGGACGACTTATTGGTATATCAATACGGATGATAAGGTGTTCTGGTCGCCGGAAGGCATGGACGCGAAGGTTTATGTGGATTATTATGATGAGGGAACTGCAGGTTTTACTCTGCGGTACTGTTCGGTGGACCAGCAGTGGAATGATGACACGGAGGTGGTGTTCTGTGAGGACACAAAGCAATGGAAAACGCATGAATTTACCATTCGGGACGCCACCTTTAACAACCGATGCAACAATGCCGATATCGTTGTCGCCCAGTGGTCAAATCAGCTTTCACGCTCCACAGAGGACGTCATTTTTGGAAAAGTACGGATTGAAAAAATCAATGATCCGGTTACGGTATCGGTTGGATCCGATGAGTTCGGCAATATCTTTGGCCCTGATGAGGAGATGGCCCTGCGCGTATGTGCTGAGAACAAATCCAACAGGCCGGTTTCCTGCAAAATTGAGTATGGATTGTACGACCACAACGATGTACTGCTGGACAGCGCGTCAGAGCCGTTTGAGGTTGGAACAGAGGGCGATGTGTTTGAAATCCGTCCCGGAATTACCAGGTTCGGCACCTATACATTGAAGGGAAAGCTCACCTATACGGACCTTGACGGAAAGAACTATGAAGAGAAAATAGAGGCCATGTTCTCGCTGGCCGATAAATTTGCCATTGACGGGGAGAAGAACAAACGCCTGGGTGTATGCTCTCATTGGCAAATGTTTTTGGGAGAGGGCTTTCGGGAAAAGCACCATACGATTCTGGCTGAGATGGGGGCGAATTGGGACAGAAGTGAGATCCAGTGGAGTCTTGTAGAGAACGAGAAAGGCAAATTTTCCTTTCCCGCCCACGCCACAATGCCCATGACGCTGAAGGATTACGGGCTGAATACCCTGCAGATCCTGGACTATGGAAATGTGCTGTATTCGGACGGCGCGCCCGAAAATTCCATGCCGGGTTCGCCGGAATACATAGAGGCTTTCAAGAACTACTGTGTGACCATGGCGGAGTATTATAAGGGTACGGTTGAGTACTTTGAACTGTGGAACGAGGTGAACAACGCCCAGTTTAACACGGAGGGCGCGGGCATCGGCGATTACGCCGCGCTGGTCAAGGCGGTGGTGCCAGCCATCAAGGCGGTGGACCCGAATATCAAGGTTATCGCCCCTGTTACCATAAATGTAAACGCGGATTGGTACAGAGAGTTTTTCAGCTGCGGTACCTACGACTATATTGACTGCCTGAGTACTCATACCTATCAGTGGAACCGCGGCCTGGATAAGGACGCGCTGCGCAGGGAGGCGAACGATCTTCACATTGTTATGGCAGAATACGGCGAGCCGAAGCCGGTTTGGATCTCCGAGATGGGTTGGTCCACAGGCACAAAGGCGATCTGGGGTGTTGATCCGAAGGAACGTCCGCGCATGGCGCTTCAGGCGTATGCGATCCTGGTAGGAGAGGGGCTTGCGGACAAGTTCTTCTGGTACAATTTCCATAAAAAAGGCAACAACCCGTATGAATCGACCTATAACCTGGGTCTGATTGAACATCAGACCGCGAGCGTGACGCCTTTCGCGGCCCAGGATGAATACGTTATGTTCACCGCCATGAACAAGCTGATCGGCCTTGCGGATCCCGCGGAATACATAAGGCGCGGGGACGAAACCATGCTTTATCACTTTAAGCGGTACGACGGGGATGACGTGATTCTGGCCTGGGCGGAGGACAGCGCCAAAACTGTCGGCATGCGGCTTGGCTGTACCACCCTTGAGAAGTTTGACCTGTACGGCAACAAGCTTGGCACGCTCACCTCAAGGGACGGGGTGTTCGCCCTGTCCGCCGAGGTTCAGCCTGTCTATTATAAAGGAAAGTTCAGCAGCTTTGAGGAAAGCGATATGAGCCTTTCCTTCTCTGACGGAGGCGGCGAGGCCGGCCTTGGGGAGGCGTTTACCTTCGCGGTCGCCGACGCCGGCGGCAGGGAATTGCGCATTGAGGCCGACACAGAGCTTGAGGTGGTCAGGAACCAGGGCGGAGAACTGACCATGAGGGCGCCTGGGGACAGAATCGGCAGTTTTCCGTATGATGTGGAGGTCTACGCGGACGGGGAACTCTGCTACGTGGGAGGCAATACGGTCCATGTCCGCGCGCTGGAGACCTCCCTTGAGATGGCACCGGCGGCGGAAGGCTTTTATCAGGCGAATCTTACCATCCGGAATCTGACCGGGCGCACGCCCCTGTCAGGCACTGCGCGGCTGACCATGGGGTCGTCCGGCGCGGTTCTGAGCAGGCCGGTTCGTTTTGTAGAGCTGCAGCCTGGGGCTAGCATGACCTTTGCGTTCAGTATGCCCGAAATGCAGAAGGCGAGGATTGAGACCGTCAGGACACAGGTGACCACCGATACGGGATTTGTCTATGAGACAGAGCGCACCTTTGATTTTTTAACAGCCGTATATGCAAAGGAAAAACCGGCGATAGACGGCAAAATCGGGGCCGGGGAGTGGAACGGCCCGTGGTTTGCCGCGGATCAGAAGAGCAATGTAAAGCAGATTACCGACTGGGGCGGCCCAAAGGATTCCAGCTATTTCGGGAGTTTTATGTGGGATGAAGAAAATTTTTATATGGCGGTATCCGCGACCGATAACAACTTCTTCCAGCCTTACAAAGACGGCGATATATGGCAGGGGGACGGTCTTCAGTTTGGGTTCAGCGACAATGCCCTCGCAAAGACAGAGGTTACCCATTGTACTGCCATGGCGGCCTCTCATACGCCGGTGGGCGACCAGCTTTTCCGAAGCGCGTCCGATTATGAGGGCGAGCGGGGTCTGATTGAGAACGCGGAAATTGCTGTCCGGCAGGACGGCCAGAAAATTATCTATGAAATGGCCATCCCCTGGAGCGAGATTTTCTATGAAGGCTATGTCCCGCCGCTCGGAACCTCGGTGGACTTCTCAATCCTGATGAACGACAACGACGGGGACGGCCGCCGCGGCTGGCTGGAATATAACAGCGGCATAGGCACAGGCAGAAACTATAGGGAGTTCGGTGAAATTAACTTTGTAAAATAAAAAATTTTAATCAAAGCGAGGAGGAGATTTTATGAATTTGAAACGAGCATTTGCTGTGTTCTGCGCGCTTGCGGCCGCTGTGGCTTTCCTGCCTGTTCATGGCGCGGAGCGGATTACAGACGTGCGGTATACTGTGAACGACGGCTTTGAGGACTATACGGGCGGCGCCCCCGCGGGCTGGACCGCATACGGGGTCTGGGACAGCGCCGCAGGCGGGGCCTATACGCCTGTGCCCGCGTCCTGTTCGGGGAAAAACGGCGGCACCGGTGTAGAGGTTACACTGACGAGCGGGCAGTATACCGCGGGAATTGAAAAGGATCTGGGCGGCGCGCTGACGCCGGAGGAGTATCTGGAGTTTACCTTTGACGTAAAGGCGGAGAGCGATACCGCCTATCCGGTTATCAGGCTGGCGCAGGCAGACAATGTGGAACTGGCCAGAATCGCCTTTGTCAATGGAGTCATAAAAACATCCGACAAAGCCACAAATGAGGACAGACCCGTGATCGGTACCTATGACTATACGCCGGGCGAATGGTTCAATGTCAGACTGCGCATTGACGGCCATAACGGGACCTACAGCGTCTGGGTAAACGGTGTACAGGCAGTGGAGCAGCAGGTGTACGCCTGGGACGGCGGTCTCATGAACGCCGGGTATGATACGCTGCTCAATGACACAAAAAAGCAGACCTGGCTCAATACGACCACGAAGGTCATGCTTGGGGTATATCAGACGGGCGTCTGCGCCTTTGATAACGTAACCGCCGTAAAATATATCCGGGAGACAAACGCGGGCACAGCGGTATTCTCCACCGATTTCTCGGACTTGGGCGAGGGCCTTGGCCGGGTGCCCCGGGGCTTTATGCTGCCATCCAGATACTGGGGCGTTGGCGGCGCAAAGGTTGATGAGGACCACGGCACTTCTCTTGCCCTGAAGGCGGATGACAAAGCGGGTCTCGTCTATAAGCTTGATGCCGCGGCCACAGGCGGCACAGTGACCTATGAATTTGACGTATATAAAGAGGGGACGGCCTGGAACACGCCGCTCTCCATTGTGGGCTATGGGACAGATGTGACAAACTCAGTCCTAAATGAGTGGGAGAGCGTCTGGCTGCTCAAGGACACCCAGGACAGGCTGGGCAGCGGCGACACGCGTCTGAACGAATGGATGCACTATCAAATTATCATCAATGTGAATACCAAAGAGATCCTTGCGTATTGCGACGGAAAGGAGATCGGAAGAGGCAGCGGTACAGCCGGATCATGGGATAAAACCAAAATAGGTGCGCTGCGGCTGAGCGCATACGATCTGACCGCCGATCCGCCTGCGGAAGCGGGAAACACCGTCTATATTGATAATTTCCAATGCGTTGTGTCGCCGTCGGCAGACGCCATAAGCGTGGCGGATGAATTCGATTATACGGATCAGGCCGGGCTGGAGGCGAATTGGAAGGCGACCTATACCGGCACGCCTGCGATAACCTTTGAAAGCGATGGGGAGAACAGCTGGCTCAAGTCTGACAATACTGGAAATTCCGGGGCTAAAACCGTTCTGGAAAAGACCATGCCGGCGGCGATCCAGGAGGGGATCATCCACATGGAATACGGTGTGAAAATAACGGGCAGCGCCAGCGTGGCTTCCGTTGTGGCTGACAACGGAAGCGGCAAAGAGGAATGGATGGCCCTTCCAATTACGGTCTTTGACACGGATACGGCCGGCAACTGCAGGCTTGGGATGGCGGACTACTGGGCGGATGTGCATACGGTGTGCGCGATCAAGCAGGACACCTGGTATGACGTTTCCTCGGACATCAATCTGATCAATGGGGACGTCACGGTCAAGGCCGCTGAGCGGGGCACAGATGTCGTGAAAGAGATGAGCATCAGTATGGATACCATTGCCGCCGCCAACGCCAGCTACTATGTGAAAAATCTGAGATGGTTCAAATTCCAGCAGACTGAGGCATCGCAGACGGGCGCGTTCTATATTGATTATTTCAGGGCGGAACAGCGGGTTCCCGATGTAAAGGAGCCGGTTGTGGAGTTTTACGGCTGCGACGGCGCAGCCTGCGCAGCCGCAGAGGGGATGACCCCCGCGATCAGCGGGATCGCGCTGGATTTTGGCACGGCCATGGATACAAAGTCCATACTTGACGCGGTAAGCCTTGTGGACGGATCTGGGAATCAGGTGCAGTATATTCCCCTGATAGAGGGTATGGATGTGACCCTGCTCCTGAGCGGGCTGCTGGAGGCGAACCAGAGCTATACGCTGACGGTGGGGGAGAACGTGAAAAACACCTCGGGCACGGCTCTTGGAACAGCCTGTGTGACAGAATTTTCAACTGGAGCCGGGGCGGTATACGCGGAGAACCTGACCATGAAGATCAATGACGCGGAGGTAACGTCCTTGTCCCAGCTGGGAAGCGACGCGTACGCGGCGGTCAGCGGCAGTTATGTCAATACGCTGGGACAGGAAAGGGATATGCGGCTGATTATAAGCTATTATAAGGATAACCGGCTGATTGCCACAGATTACCAGCCCGTCAATTTCGGGGAGGACATCAATTTTGCGTCCTTCAGCTATCTGCAAAAGGTAAAGGCCGTGGGCGAGGCGGACATGGTCAAGGTCTTTTTATGGAACGGCGAGAGGTATATGTGTCCCCTTGCGGAAAATATTGAACTGAAATAATCTGGATGAGGACGAAGGCACAAAAACCGGTGCGTTACAGACCGCGCCGGCCGGAGAGGAGACCGCGGGTTTTCCTCTCCGGGGATTGGAGGAGTATGAAAAACAGCATGGTGAGGGCTGCGGTTCTCTGTCTTATCTTTTTTCAGCTTTTTGGAGGAATGCCCGCCTGTATGGCTGCCGGCGTACAGCAGGAGCCGCTGGAGAGTTCCTTTTATACCAATAAGGCGGGAAACCTATTTGGCCCCGGGGACGTTATTTCGCTCATGGGAAAATACAGAAACAACAGCGGCAGCCCGTGCCGGGTTCATACTTCTGTGCAGGTCGTGAACAGCAGAGGGGAAGAGGCGTGGCGCGGGGAAAAGGAAATCACCGTGCCGGCCAATACGGTATACAGCATCCCTTTCAGCCCGGACGAGAAACTTTCGGGGATGTATACGCTGAAGGGTACGGTTTTTGCAAACGGCACAGAGCAGAGCCTTACTATGGATTTTTATGCTGCGGCAAACAGCCTGCGGGATCCCGGACTTGGTACCTGTACGCACTTTGCCTTTGCAAACCCCACGGTCACCACAGACGACGTTTCGGCCGGCCAGGCGCTGGGCGTCTCCATTGTGCGGGACGAATGCTGGTGGGGGGACGTTGAAAAGCAAAAAGGGGTCTATGAAATCCCGGCGCGGGTCGAGCGGTATGTGGACTTTGCCGTCCAAAACGGGCTTGAGATTCTGATGCCGCTCACTTATATCAACGCCCTTTATTGCGACAAGATGGAAACGGGGCCCTATGCCGGGAATTATAAAATGCCCCATACGGACGCGCAGATCGCGGCATATGCCGATTACTGCGCGTATCTCTCGGAGGCGTTTCGGGGAAAGGTGAAGTATTTTGAGATTTGGAATGAGCCGGACGGCTATCAATTTAATCCTGACCTAGATCGGACCGGAAGCCCGGAAACCTATGCGAAGCTCTTAAAGGCGGCTTATCTGGCCATTAAAAAGGCGAACCCGGACGCGTATGTCCTGGGTGTTGCGGCGGCGGGAGCCTCCCAAAGCCGGTGGTTCATCCAGCGCGTTCTGGCGGCGGGGGGCGGCGCGTATATGGACGCGCTGAGCGTCCATCCATACGTTTGGACCCGTGAGCCGCTGGACGAGGTTACCAAGAGCTTTGAATCCGAAATGAACAGCGTGCAAAATGTCATGCGGGAGTATGGCGTTGAAAAACCCATCTGGGCCACAGAGGTTGGCTATTCATCGGGCGATGTATCGGACAGTGAGGAATGGCTGACTGATGAAC
The DNA here is from genome assembly GCA_965146665.1 of uncultured Ructibacterium sp. Lineage (GTDB taxonomy): Bacteria > Bacillota > Clostridia > Monoglobales > Monoglobaceae > Ructibacterium. The sequence continues at coordinate 276,669 of CBCTHE010000004.1, read as the reverse complement.
AGCAGGGTGCCTATGATGTGAGGACCTGTCTCCTGAGCAAAGCCGACGGAAGAGTTGAAAAACTGTTTTTGTATGAATTAAAAGACAGGGGGGCCGGAGAGGCCAAGACAAACAACATGGGAATTCTGGATTTTGACGGCACGCCCAAGCCGGCGTACTATATGCTTGCCGCATACCGGGATCTGACCGGCGGCGCGGCCTACCGCGGCTGGCTTGGCACCAATCAGGCCGGGAGCACAGAGGACAGATATGGAAGCGATGACGACGGGATCCGTTACAGCGGCTACAGCATTCACCGCTTTAAGGACACAGAAAACGGCAGGGATATCCTGGTGATGTGGACAAAGGGCGGGCTTACGTATGATACAAGCCTTGCGGCGTCAGGAGACAGGCTCTCTGCCAGAGCGGCAGACGGGAAGCTGCATGTTGACTTGGGCAAAGAGCACGCAGGAAGAACTGTTGCCGTCTATGACGCGTATGGCAATCAGGCGGACAACGCCGGGTTTACATTGGATTTTAAGCCGATGTATGTGGTTATCTCGGATCCGGAGCCTGTACACGAGACAGCCTATACCTTGACCCTGCGCGGCGGCAGCCTGGTCATTGGGGGATATGCCAACAGTCCGGAGGCTATGCTTGCCATTAAGGCTGTGGAGCATATCTATGACGAGGAAACGCCTGTATACTATGTGGATCAGACCCGGCCGGACAGTCAAGGATATTTCGAATTTGAAATTCTGCTCACCGACGCAGATGTCCATAAGCTTTATTTATCCGACGGCCTTAACGTACATACGGAATTGTTCAGCCGCGCGGCTGCAGTTGAGCTTTACCGCGGCCAGAAACAGGCAAGCGATTTGGAAGGCCTCCAAAAAGGTGAGGAGATAACAGTTCGGGTCACGCCGGCTGATACGGAGCAGGTGGGACAGCTGGTTGGCGCACTTTACAGCGAATCAGGCGATCTTCTTACAGCGGTTGACGCCGAAGCGATTGCAGATACGGGCAACGGCTTTTCGGCGGAAGTTAAACTGACTGTGCAGGAGGATAATCAGATCATCAAAATTTTTATGACGGATTCTGCGCTCAAACCGCTTTTCGGCGGGATGGAAAAAAGGAAAGGACAGGAAGATACGGACAGTGCGAAAGAGAGGTAGAAAACATGGTAAAAAAGATTTTCCCCATATGGATTTTGACAATATTTTTAATCCTCGGCCCAACGGCGTTTGCTGCAGAGGTCACCGTGGATTACAGCAGCGGCATCGTCACCGTGAACGGAAAATCAGAGGCAAATTCCATGATTGGAATTCAGGTGCTCAGGGAAGGAATCCAGTGGGAAGCATTTGAAAACGCGGGTTATTCTGCCAGCATGATAGAATACAATGACCAAACTGCGGCAGACGAAGCGGGGCGGTTTTCGTTTCGGTTTGCCATAGGCGGGGAGAGCGCCGATTATAAGGCATATCTTGCATATTCAATGGAGAGCGGCGAAGCGCTGGATATTCATTTTATTGACACAGAGGATGTGGCACGGGTTCTGCAGACCCTCAACGCTGCGGCCCGGAACGATGATAAAGAACTGTTTTATATAGAACTGTCTGCGAACACGGGGCTGTTCGGCACGGCAACAGATGTGCTGAGAAATACCATAGATTTTAGAGCGGCCTCGGACCGCCTGTGTGAATATGCGAAGTCCAGTCCCCTGCAAGCGGACGGGACGCCCCCGGCCGCGGCTGTCTATCATAGCTATATTGCGGCCGAGGCCGCGCGGGAGGGAAAACTTCGCAGCCTCATGTCCTATGTGGATGATCTGTACTACAGCAGCGAGCTGGATGAATGGATTGCACTTGTTTCAGAAAAAACGGGCGCGCCGGCCCATATGGAGGCCGTTTTGAATCAAAGCAAGCCGGAAACCCTGGAGGGCTTTGCCGATTCCATGACAGACGCGGCCGTTTTGGCGGTCATCCGCTATTCAGGAGGCTATGAAAATACCCAGCGCATTATGAAGGCCTTTGACAATTACCTGAAAATAGGAACGCTCAAGAACAGCGATTATAAAAAGCTTGCGGGCAAAAACTATACCAGCGTTGATGAGCTGAAAAAAGCCGCCGCTGGCCTGGGCGGTCAGGACAGCGGCAGCAGACCATCCGGCGGCACAGGCGGCAGCGTCGGCGGGATTCCCGGCGGAAAATATGAACCGGCAGAAACACAGCAGCCGGGGATGCAGGAAATCAAAATTCCCTTTATTGATATTGACGATGTGTCCTGGGCAAACGAAGCGATCACGGCCTTGTATGACAGGGGGCTCATCCGGGGGAAAACAGCAGCGAGGTTTTATCCCAATGATTTGATCACCCGTGAGGAGTTTGTAAAGATGGTGGTGATTGCCAAGAACCTGCAGCCTGTCCCGGGGGCTGGGAGATTCGCGGACGTGCCCGCTGACGCGTGGTACAGCGGATATGTAAACGCGGGCGTTGAAAACGGTCTGGTGATGGGAATGGATGACAGCCGTTTCGGCAGCGGAATGAATATAAGCAGGCAAGATATTGCGGTTATGCTCTATCGGATGGCAAAGCTCCCTGATACTGGCGCGGACGTTATGTTCAGCGACATGGATGAGGCGGCGGACTATGCCGCCGAAGCGATTGCCGCTTTGGCGGAAAATAAAATTATTTCAGGTACGGATTCCGGGAGATTCGCGCCGGCGGAAAGCGCAACCAGGGCAGAGGCGGCAAAGATGCTCTACGGTATCTTGGATTACTTGAGCTAACAGGAGGAAAGCATGCGTAAAATTCTTTCAATATTATTTGCCATTTCCATTCTCATGGCCAGCATGGTCCCTGTCGCAGCGGCGGAGACGGAGGAGCCGGTGAACCGGAATGTGGAAGAGGCGGTTGAACTGCTGGGAACTCTGGGGGTGCTTAAAGACGCGGATATGACAACCTTCGCGTCTGAAAAAGTGCTGACAAGAGGGGAGTTTGCGCGGTATGCCGCGGGACTCGTGCGGGCACCTGAAACAGGAGGCAATACTTATTTTTATGATGTGCCGGAGAATCACTATGCCTATACAGCGGTGTCAGAGCTTGTGGAAAGGAAAATCATCAACGGGGACGGCGGGAAACGATTTAACCCCGATGAACCCATATCCTTTCAAGACGCCTGTACCATGCTGGTGAAGCTGTTATTCTATGAGCGGTACGCGGAGGCAAACGGCGGCTATCCGGGTGGCTATCTGACAGCGGCAAGACGGCTTGAGATCTTAAATAACACGCCCGGACAGGGGGACGTCACCCTGGGCGCCGCGGCCATTCTTCTGAGAAACACATTGCTCACGCAGATTATGGATATAGACAGCATTGACGCAGATGGGGCGGTGACCTATAGGCAAAGCGGTATGATGCTGCTGACCCAATACTATGACGCGTATTATAACACCGGTCTATTCACCGCTGTTTGGAATATGGGTGTTTTCGGAGGAAAGGAATTAGAGCAGGGCAAGATTGAAATTGATAATCTTGTCTACCACACGGCGGGCAAAAGCTATGAAAAGTTCTTCGGCCGGGAGATTGCGTATATTTACAGTGAAAATAAAGTGCAGGAACGCACCCTGCTCTGGATGCGGGATATGGGTACAACCAGGGCGATGTCCATCTCCGCGGAGGAGCAAAGCTGTGTATTTGAAGAAGCGGATATGCGGTTCCGCTACTACCCGGAGGAGGGCAGCCGTGCTCTGACTGCCGCGGTCTCGCAGGGGGCGTCCATTATCTACAACGGTGAAAACTATAATGGCAGCCTGAAGGAACTGACCGAGGGCGGACGATATGAAATGTCTCTCCTGGCGACGGAAGGGACGTCGCTCTACGATGTGGTCATGATAACCGTTTATGACATCTTTCAGATTGAAGCCATAGACACGTCAAGGTCTATCCTGTACGGCGATAACCAACAGGCGTATGCGCTGGACGCGGCCGCAGTGCCGTATCTGTCCATTCAAAATCAAGACATGGAGGCCATCGGCCTGGCGGATATTAGAGAAAAGAGCGTTGCGGCGGCCGCTCAATCAATTTCAGGCAGAACCCTCAGCATTTTAGTTTCCAGTGAAACGGTCAGCGGCACCATTTCCTCTGTCTTTGACCGGGGCGGCTGCCTCGAGGTGACCGTCAACGAAAAGGCCTATCGCTGCCCCAAAGGGATGGATGGCATTGAGGCGGGAAATACGGCAGTTTTGTATCTTGATCCCTTCCTCCGTATTTATAAAGCAAAGCGTCAAAGCGGCAGTGAATTTCTGGCTTTCCCGATTGCACTGGCCGAGGGCACGGGCGTTTTCAGCCGCGGCGTAAGACTGAAGTTGCTTGCCGAGAACGGCAGCGTTTCGGAATTTGAGACCGACGCCAGGCTCAAGGTGGACGGCGCGGCCTGCGGCAGTTCGGAGGAGATCGTCAAGAGACTGTGTGTGAACGGACAGCCGAAGAGACAGCTGCTTGCCTGCAGGGTCAATGATGACGGCGCGGTCACTGTTATCAATACGCCGGGCGGCGGCGAGGGGCTCACACTTGAAAAGGCGAGAGAAACCGCGCTGTATAAAAACAACAGCGCAAAACTCGGCACAATGATCGCGGTGAATACAGATACGAAAATTTTTTGTGTGCCCCAGGAGAACGAAATTTCGACTGCCCGGGACGAGGAGTTTGCGGTGAGAGCAAAAGGTGATTTAATCAATGATACCAATTATATCGCGGAATCGTATTCTCTGGCCGGCGAGACGGGAGACTATGCAGACGCGGTGGTGATATATGGTACTGCATGGGGAGCGGCGTCTTATTCAACAGCGGCTATTGTCATAGACAGTATATATTCTTCCGTAAACGCGGAAGGGGAGATTGCCGAGGCCTTTTCCGGATATCAGGGGACCGCAAAAGTAGAGCTGATATGCGACAGCGGTTTCAGTCTTGCGCAGTTCCGACCTGGAGATGTTGTCAAGGTGACAAAGAATAGCAAAGGAGATGTGACAGAGGTTATGCCCCTGTATCAATACGGCCAGGCGGTTGATGGTTCAGGTTATAAAAATACATTTAATTCCGCCGCCCGGTATATGCTGGTCAGAGTAAACGACAGAATCGGCCCTCTGGTGAAGGTTGGCTATAACACGGGTGCGGATTTTGATGAGGTCTTTAATCTTGAAAGCGCACCGGTTGTTGTATATGACGCATCTGTAAAGGGTGACAAGGTGCGGAAGGGTACCTATGGAGATATTCTCACGTATAGCAGCACGGGAAATCCTGAACACCGGATGTTTATTCAGAGCAGCTATGAAAGCCTTAAAATGGTGGTCATTTATCTGGAGTGACAATATGAAAGCCAAAGCTTTTCCGTCTGATGACGGAGCTTTGGCTTTTGGTTCAACTTGGACGGGAAAGCGGCAATAACAAAACTTATAAATTTGAAGGAGCGCATTATGGCACTGAAAGTAATTGTTGAAAAAGGTCAGATAGGACAAATTCGGACAAAGAAGTTTGACATAAATTTCCGCAGGGATTACAGTCCCGGTTTTTACTTAGATGATGAGGACATTTTGCTTGCACAGAATAAGAATGGATTTTCCGGAGAGAAGCGAGGGATAGAATTCTGTCTTACATACACGGAAAAAGAGCGGGAAGTGATTTTGCATTCGCATATTAAGAATAACTCGGGACATGATATATCCGTTAAAAATCTGGGGTTAAGAACAGGTATAGACTGCTGCATGGAACAGTATCCGGCATGGAATCATATATTTTTTCCTACTCTGATCAGATGTGAAAAAACGCATCTATGGGGGTATTTTGAAAGCCCGGAACAAAAACTGTTTGCCATTGCGGTAACGGAGCCGGTTGCTTCCTATCATCTTGAATACAACAAATTGGCAGGAGGGGATTTTGGACATAGGATTTATACGGTGGGCTTGGATTTTTTAAAGCACGGTATTTTGCCGGAAAGGCATCCTCAAGAAAGAGACCGGTTGCTTGCAAATGAAGAGCTTGAATTTAACCTTCATATCATCCCGGCAGAGTGTATTGCTGAGATTCCAAGGGTTTTATATACGATATGCCGTTTGCCTATGGTGAAAGCCGAGAAATATACCCTTGAACCGGGTGAAGTTCCTGCAATAGATATTTTTGCGGGTGATAAATATGCATTGGTCTGGAAAACACCTGACCATGGCACCATGAATTATATCGGGCCAATGGAGGCGTATGGAAATTATACGCTGGAAATCAGTGATCAAAATAATAAAACGGTTCAGGCAATGTTTTACTGCCGAAAGGATTGGGGGGAATATTTAAAGGCGGCAAGACGGGAAGTTTTAAGAAAACCGCCGAAGGCCTCCACCCATTGTGAGAGCTGGTATGGCTTTTTTTCAGGATTTTTGGCGGCAAAGCATTATCCGGACAGGCGGGAGGATCAAGTGGTTTCCTCATATTTAGAAGAAACACTGCCGCTTATTTGGGACAGAGAGAAAATGCGCCCAAAAACTGCCCCCTCTCGGATTCAGAATTGGTCTGCATTGATCAGCGTTCTTGTGGATAAGTATGAATGCAATCCGTCCCAAAATAAAGATGATCTGCTCTGCGCGTCTGAAATTGGAGATTTTTTGATTACAACTCAGACTGACGACGGGGCGTACAGAAATCATGGCGTTCATTATACCTGTGTAATTTATGTGGCAAAATCCATGCTTGAACTGTGCGAAGCGGAAAAAATGAGCGGTGACGCTGTTTTGATGCGCAAAGCGGAAGCGCACTATGCGTCTGCAAAAAGAGCTGTCGAAGAGTTGACTGTGAATTTAGAGTGTATTGGTACAGAAGGGGAGCATACCCTCGAGGATGGAATGATAGCATGCTCCGCTTTGCAAATTGGTGCTTTTGCTCTGACACTTGACGAAAAAAAGCGGAATAAATATAGGGAAGCGGCGGAGCATATGATAGGAGTTCACGAATGTCTGGAACAGATGCTGATTCCGGACTGCCGCATGAACGGCGCCTCGCTGCGGTTTTGGGAGGCGCAGTATGACGTGATGATTCGGGCAAATTTTGTGAACAGCCCCCATGGTTGGTCAGCATGGACCATATATGCCAAATTTTATTTATATTTACTGACGGCTAAATCAAAATATCTTGTTGAAATGTTAAATGCTTTGGGAGCCTGCGTTCAGCTGATGGATCTTGATGGAAACCTGCGCTGGGCCTTTGCTGCCGATCCGCAGATTTGCGCTGGGACAATGACGGCGGACTGTTCCAGGCCTGTGCCGGACGGTTATAAAAGCGTTGTCATTCAAAGCCCGGCATATCGCGGCAAATATATTGAAAAGGTATTCGGCGAGGAATATATTGAGATGGTTTCAGGCTGGTTCAGAACAGGGGAACAGCGCGTAACCGGAGGATATGAACACTGTCCGCTTATTGATGAAAATAATCACTGTTTAACAGTGGATAATCAGGGCGGTGCATGTGATAATGATGTCCACGAAATATTTAAATGCATGGAGGAAACAGTCTTAAAAAAAGCATTTATACACGAATGTGAAGACGGACATTTTATCAGTGCCTCCTGCCGCATAAAAGATGGATACATAACGGTGAATGAGGAGATCAGATGGATTTGTTTTTGTCTTAAAAAGGAGAAACAGCTGGTGGTCAGCAATCGAAGCCGCAGACTGGGTGATACCGGCGGCAGGGTGATTCTTCTTCATTTAGATGAAGGAGAAAAGTGAAAGACAAATATGTATGGCGCGGCCTGTTATGCAAAGAACTGTAATCCCGAATTATTACGGCGGACAGATTGGAACAAGACAATTTGCACAGGAAAATCAAAACGGCGCGCAGATGCATATTTATGGCAAAAAGTATACAATTTTTGAACTATGACAAAAATGTCCGATTGACGCAATTCAACTGAGATGCTATAATAACCGATATAATTGAGTGCGATTGAGGGGTGTGATCACCATTATTTCATTCCGGAAAACAAAGTATTACAATAGAATTTTGTCCGTATTGCTGGTCATAACAATCCTTTTTGCATCGGTGTTATTCAGTGTATATTTCTTTAAGACAAACCAGCTTAACAGCAGAAATCTGGAGCACAGCAATCAGCTTTTGCGGGAACAGACAAAGCGTAATCTGGACAACAGCTTTAATATTGTATACAGACTGGCATTTAAGCTGAAAAGCGAAAAGGAGGTTCTGAATTATAATCTTTTGGGCGGGGATGACTATCTTTCCGAAATAAAAATACGCGATTTGCTGAAAACCTACACAGGACTGTTTTATGATTATGACTATGAAATAGCGATTTATTCCCCAAAGAGCGGCAGAGTGATCACCGGCAATGACGAGATTGCGGATGTTGGGAAATACGCCGCAAAAAAGCATATCGACCAGGAGGAACTGGAGGCATACCGGAACAACGCGGACAGCACGGATTTTTATATGCTGCATGGGCTTTTGGAAGACGAAGAAAGCATATTTTTCATATCCCCCCTGTTTGTGGGCATTGAAAACAATATTTTTGTTATTGTAGAATACCGGGTCGGCGATATGCTGAAAAAGTTCCAGAGCAGTGCAAACGTTAACATTTCGGTTGCCGATAAGGATGGAAACATTCTTGTGGAGATGAACAATGAAGACGGCCGGGAGAACGGGGAGCAAATGCTCATAAACGGGGACAACTATTTTGGCTTTAAGTATATGTATTTTTATAATGGACAGAAGGCGGCCGCGGCAAGCGTCATCATGATGATTATACTGGTATTTTTGCTTGTCATAGCCATATCCGTGCTGACAAGCAGAATTATATATAAGCCTGTCCGCTCTTCGGTGAAAAAATTCAGTGAGTACAGCGGAGAGTGCGCGGGCAATGAATTCGAGTTTTTTGACGAAACGGTGCGCCGGTTTGCCGATGCAAATAAGGAGCTGATCCGAACCGTAAAGGACCATAAAGAGAGCATGAGGACCGCTTACCTGAAAGAGCTGATCAATAACAGCAGATATATGGATCTTGGCAGAGACGGAGGAGGAAGTTACAGAATCGATGTTCTCGATGGAAAATACTCCGTTAGCGTCATAGAATTTGAGAACTTTTCTGAATTGTCACAGATGCTGGGCAACAGTGAACTGATTGATTTAAAGAATAATATTCTGCATATGATGGAAAGCGAGCTTTCCAAATACTGTGAGTTTGAGCTGATTGATTATTTGTATCATAATATGGTTCTGATTGCTGATGCTGAGGCTGGCGTGAATTTAAAAAACATTCTGATGAGATTATTGCTGCTGATAGAAGTGGAATGTGACATAAGCCTTGTGGCGGCCATAGGAAAAACATGCAGTGGTCTCAAAGACGTTTCCGTATCCTATGACGATGCCGTGACCATGATGGAGTATAAGTCTGCGTTTCACAGCCAAAGGGTCATTACCTATGATGACATAAAGGATTGGAATAATCCCAACCTTTATTATCCGCTGGAAATGGAGCAGAACATCATCGAGTCAACGCTTGCCGGAAACAGAGAGAAGGTTTATACGATACTGAATTCCCTTTTTGAAAGGAATGCGCTGGGAAGAACAGCCGACCGGGATGTATACGCACAGTTTAAGCTTTCTATGGTCATGACAGTAAAAAGAATTCTCTATAAAATGAATTTCAGGCAGGAGGAGGTATTTGGCGAGGACTGTATACTGTATCTGGAGTTCAGTCTGCGGGAGGAAAAGCCGGACATAAGAGAGGCGGCAGCGGCGCTGTTTGATAAGATTTTTGAGCATATCTCCGAGGACGGCAGCCGGAAAAGCAAAAAAATTATCAATCGTATACTTGAATATGTACAGGGAAATTTCACCAGAGATTTGTCCCTGACGGATTTGTCAGAGGAGTTTAACCTCTCGATTTCATATATAAGCAGGCTGTTTAAGCGTGAGCTGAATATGAATTTTAAGGATGTCATCGCCCAATACCGGCTGGAAGAAGCGAAGCGTCTGCTGGCCCAGGGGATGAAAGTTCAGGAAGTTGGCGCACGGTGCGGCTTCAATAACACGTCTGTATTCGTAAGGTTTTTCAAACGGTTTGAAGGAATGCCGCCCGCGAAATATCAGAACGAGCTTGAGCGGCGCAATGAAGGTTAGAGAACCGAAATGTTCTCTGCGTTGACCGCAGAGATTTGACACTTATGGATTATGGTACCCAGTTATAAAAATAACAAAAGAAGAAAAAGTGATAAAGCAGCGTACGGGGGGAGAACGTACGCTGCTTTTATTGCTTTTTCTTGCTAAAGAACAAAAAAAGTCAACAAGGACAAAAACGATATATATACTTTTCGCAATTCTTTTGCTATGATGAAAAAGGCATAGAAAGGGAGGAGGAACCTAAATTGATGAAAGAAAAAAAGAAGAGCGGAAGGAGCCGGCGATTAAAATGATGAAAAAAACAGGCCTTGCGGCCAGGCTGATGAAGGACAAATGGCTGTACATATTTCTGGCACCGTTTTTGCTTTGGTACGTGCTGTTTGCATATACGCCCATGTATGGACTGCAAATTGCGTTTAAGGACTACAACCTATTTAAAGGTATTACCGACAGCGCATGGGTAGGACTGAAACATTTTCAAACGTTTTTTGAAAGCCCGTATTTTTTCAGACTGCTCAAAAACACCGTCATCATCAGTCTGATGAATCTTGTTTTTGCATTCCCGCTGTCCGTAATCTTTGCCCTTATGCTGAACGAGGTGAAAAACAGGAAATTCAAAAAAACGGTTCAAACTGTAACCTATCTGCCGTATTTTATCTCCATTGTTGTCGTGACCGGAATTGTAACCAGCTTTTTAGCGCCGTCCAACGGAATTATCAATGTGCTGATCTCAAAGCTGGGGGGCGAAAAGCAGTATTTCCTCATGCAGAAGGAGTCGTTCCGGTGGATTTATCTGCTGATGAACATATGGAAGGATACCGGATATAATTCAATCGTATACATTGCGGCGCTTGCGGCTGTGGACGCGGAACTCTATGAGGCAGCATCCATTGACGGGGCCGGAAAACTGCGGCAGATGATCCATGTCTCTCTGCCTGGTATCCTGCCGACAGTCATCATCATGTTTATCCTGAAACTGGGTACGATCATGGAGGTAGGGTATGAGGCCATTATACTGCTGTATCAGCCGGCAACTTATGAAACTGCGGATGTGATCAGTACGTTTGTGTACCGGACCGGTCTTGTGGACGGCAAATACGATTATGCAACCGCGGTGGGCCTGTTCAACGCGGTGGTCGCATTCGTTTTGGTTTGGAGCGTGAATTGGCTCAGCAACAGGGCCGCCGAGACAGGATTGTGGTAAGAAGAACGGGTTCTGGATGAGACGGGGAGAATGACCGCGGAGAAGACAAGGCAGGGATTTTATAAATAACTGGCGCGGCGGCGCGGAAAGGAAAGTGCGATGAAATCTGTGATGAAAGAAAATGCAGCGTGGATTGAAGAAACATGGGAAAAACTTGATAAAAAGCTGAGCCGGACAGCGGTTAAGAGCCGCGGCAAGCTCCCGTATACAACAGTGAACGGTGTGCATGACGACAAGAAGGATACAAATTTAACCGCCTGGACCAACGGGTTCTGGGGCGGCATGATGTGGCTGATGTATAAGGGGACAGGCTGCGAGGATTACAAAATAACGGCGGAGTGTTCGGAGACGCTTATGGACGGGGCATTGGAAAACTATAAAATGCTGCACCATGACGTGGGCTTTATGTGGCATATCCTCAGCGGCGCCAACTACCGGCTGACCGGTAATCAGAGGTCCTTAAACAGGAACCTTGCGGCGGCGGCATCGCTTGCGGCACGGTTTAATATTGACGGCGGTTATATCAGGGCATGGAACGGTCCCTGGGAGGAGGGGGGAAACCAGGGCTGGTCAATCATTGACTGCATGATGAACATACCTCTTTTGTATTGGGCTTCTGAGGAAATCGGGGACCCACGATTCAAAAGAATTGCGATGGCGCACGCGGACATGACATTGCGTGACCATATCAGAGCGGACGGCAGCATCAATCATATTGTTGAGCATGATACAGAGACTGGAGAGGCTGTCAGAGTGCACGGCGGCCAGGGCTGCAGCGAGACCTCATGCTGGTCAAGGGGGCAGGCCTGGGCGGTTTACGGAACCATACTTTCCTATATTCATACCGGTGAGAAGCGATATCTGGATGCCGCTGTTAAAACTGCCAACTATTTTATTGCCAACTGCCGGGCTAATGGATATTTACCGGTCATAGATTTCAGGGCGCCTCTGGAACCCATGTACTTTGACAGTACGGCGGGTGTGTGTGCCGCATGCGGTATCCTTGAAACCGCAAAATATGTTTCACCCGCCGAGGGGCGAATGTATACCCAGGCGGCGGTTGAGATGCTGAAGGCAATCGACCGGAATTTTTGCAATTACAGCGGCGAAGAAGATTCTGTTGTCCAGATGGGCTCGGAGCGATATCCGCTCAATGACATGAAGGGCGTGCATATACCAATTATATACGGTGACTTCTTCTTTGCCGAAGCCATGCTGAAACTGATTGGCTGTGAGTTTTTAATCTGGTAGGCAAAATAACGCGTCTTTTTTACAGACAAAGCAGGAGGAAAAGAAATGAGAGAGTCTAAAGGAGAAAAACTGTTTTATGCAATCAATTATGTGCTGCTGACTCTTATCGCCATATTGTGCATTTACCCGTTAATTTATATTCTGTCCGCATCATTCAGCAGTTCATCCGAGGTAATTGGCGGTAATGTGATACTTTTGCCCAAGGGACTGACGCTGGAGAGCTATCAGAGAGTACTGTCCAATTCGTCCATTTGGCTTGCGTACGGAAACACGATCTTTTACACAGTGGCAGGTGTGGCGGTCAGCATGGTCCTGACCATTCTGGGGGCTTATTCCCTGTCAAAGAAGCGGCTGATGGGAAGGCGGTTTTTCGGTTTTTTCATCTCGCTTACCCTGTGGTTTCAAGCCGGGACAATCCCCACATATTTGAATATTGTCAATCTGCATATGCTGGATTCGAGATGGGGCATTCTGATCCCCTTTGCGCTGTCTGCCTTTAATGTCATTGTTCTGCGCACATACTTTGAGGGAATTCCGGACGCGTTGGAGGAGGCCGCGCGGATAGACGGCGCCAGCGATCCCTATATTTTATTCAAAATATATTTGCCGCTGGCAATGCCGTCTTTGGCAACGGTTGCGTTGTTTTATGCCGTATCACGCTGGAACGGGTACTTTTGGGCAATGGTACTGCTGCAGACCGACAGCAAGATCCCGCTTCAGGTTGTCCTCAAGAAAATGATTGTGGAAATTGCGGCGGTCAGCGATTCAAAGGTGGATATGACACAAAAAATTTCTCAGGAGACCTTTATCTACGCAACGATTGTCGTATCCATCTTGCCCATGGTTGCCTTCTATCCGTTTATACAAAAGTACTTTATCAAGGGAATGACGGTTGGGGCTGTGAAGGGATAAAACAATATATAAAGAGAAAAGGAGAGAGAATGATGAAATTGAATTGCAGAAGCATGATGAAACGATTGGCCGCGGGAGTCCTGGCGGCAGGCTGTGCGCTGGGGTTTTCAGCATGCGGTGACACAAAACCGGAGGCCAGTGTCACTACAGAGGACAAACCCTATCTGATTTCAGAGAAACCGCTTGAACTGAGCCTGTTCTATCTGAACTATGGCTCCACATTTGATGAAAACAACAAGGTGTTTCAAAAGGCAAAGGAAATGACCAATGTATCACTCAAGAGCGTGGTGTCGCAAAGTTCGTCCGACGCTGCGCAGGCGCTTAACCTGATGGTATCCTCCAAAAACATTGCGGATATTGTGCAGTATGTGGAGTCAGAGCCGTTTATTGAATATGGCAATGCGGGCGCCTTTGAGGATCTGAATCCCCTGATCGACCAGTACGCGCCGAATATCAAAAAGTTTTTTGACGAGCATCCAGACATTAAAAAGGGCGCCATGTCCTCGGACGGAAAGCTGTATTTTATACCAAGGATTGCCGATGGACCGGCGGCCGGCGGCTGGTTTATCAGGCAGGACTGGCTTGATAAGCTGGGCCTTGAAGTGCCTAAAAATGCGGAGGAGTTTTATCAGGTGCTGAAGGCATTCAAGGAAGGGGACCCCAACGGGAATGGCCAGGCTGATGAAATTCCGTTTTTCAGCCGTACCTCTGAAAGCAATGACGGGATATGGAGCCTGCTCATCCTATTTAATGCCTACAGGGATTTCTACTTGGAGGATGGGGTGATAAAATATGGACCGGTTGAACCGGCGTACAGAACGGCATATAAGGAAATATCCAAATGGTATCAGGAGGGGCTGATTGATCCTGAGATCTTTACCAGAGGAAATAACGCCCGTGATATTCTCCTTGAAAACAATTTGGGCGGCATCACCCATGATTGGTTTGCCTCTACAGCGGAATACAATAACCGCTTGACGGAGAAAATAAAAGGCTTTTCCTTTGTGCCCATGACGCCCCCGGCAGGGCCGGACGGCGTGATAAGAGAAACGGAGACGCGCGCGCCGCTGTCCGGCGGAGGCTGGGCGATGTCTGCCACCAATAAGCATAAAGAGGAAACCATGAAGTTCTTTGACTTTTGGTTTACAGAGGAAGGCAGAAGAATGGCCAATTTTGGGATAGAGGGCGAATGCTATAACATGGTGGACGGCAAACCGGTCTTTACGGATTATGTATTAAAGAACCCGGAGAAGTCTCCGTATACGGCTCTGTCAGATGTTGGCGCGCAGATGTACTTTGGGTATTGGGCCGACTTCTGGTATGAAGAACAGTGGACCAATGAAATTGCGCTTAAGGGAATCAACGAATATGTGGATAACGGCTATTTCACAGAGCAGATCCCGCAGTTTATGATGCCGGATGATATATCTGACAAAATTCAGGAGCTCTCGGCACAGATAACAGCCTATAACAAAGAGATGACACAGAAGTGGCTTGTGAGCGGTCTGTCGGTTGACGCGAGCTGGGATGACTATGTCGCCAACATGAAAAAGCTTGGCGTGGAGGAATATACCGCGCTTATGAATCAGGCGTATCAGGATTATAAAAGCAGATAGGCAGAAGCGCGGGAAATCGCGGCAAGGCGGCTGTGCGTGAAGGGGCGGCCTCTTGCCGGCACAATAGAATCCGGCGGGGTTGTTCAGTTCTGCTGCAGGTCTGTATGTAAAGACAGCAGTTTTAGGAGGTTACGGTTATGGTGAAAAAATGGTTGACGCTCTTACTCATGGGATGCATGCTGTTCCCGTCAGCAGCCAATGCGGCTGAGCCAAAAGCTGGGGCATATGCGCAGCAGCGTGTATGCGGGCTGGGTATTATGGAAGGGGACGAAAGCGGTGATCTTCATTTTGATGCATTTATTACGAGAGCGGAGTTTGTGGCAGTGGCGCTTCGGCTCAGGCTTTACGGCAAGGCCGGCCAGCACAATGAGGAAACGCGGTTTTCGGACGTGCCCGCTTCCCACTGGGCAAGCGGCCTGATTGCAATGGCTGACAGTATGGGCATAATCACGGGTGACACGGAAAATACCTTCCGCCCGGATGAATATGTCACCTATGACGAAACTGTGAAAATACTGGTCAGCGCCGCGGGCTATGACGTGATGGCAAAGGAGCTTGGCGGATATCCGGATGGGTATTACGCGGCGGGTACAAGACTTGGCATTACCTATGATTCAGAGCGGCTTGACGGCAATGTCACCAGAGGCACAGTCTGCGGGATGATCAACAATACTCTTGACGTTGTCCCGCTGGAGAAAAGCGCGGGCCGGGACGAGTATGCGAAAAACACAGAGGGGTTAACGCTTTATGAGCTCTACAGCGCGGCCCAGGAATTGTCCGAGGTCAATGGGATTTTGCTTGAAACCGGGGCAGTATCCGCGGTATCCGAAACAATCTCTATTGAAGAAAATCAGGTTCAGATCGGGGAGAATGTGTACGACTGCTCTGCTGACTATACCGGATTTTTGGGGTATTATGTGGAGGGCTGGACCCGGGAAAGCAAAACGACCGGCCGTCCGGAGATTGTGGAACTCTTTGTCTCCGATTATGAAAATAAGATTTGGGAAGCGGAACCGGACATGGTGGATCTGCGCTCCAACAATATTATTGTCTATTCGGATGCTTCCCATAAAACCTCGAAGAAATATTTTTATGACAGCAGTCTCATCTGCATTTACAACGGCAGGCGTGCCGCCGCGCCCAAGCAGATATACAGCGGATTTTACCGCGGCATAGACAATGATGCGGACGGCAGGATAGAGGTTTTGGTCATAGAGGAGCGGGAGAGCTTTATCGTCAGCAGGATCAGTGAAGAGGTGGGAATGGTGTACTTTGAGGGGCGGCAGACCTACCATGGCAAAAACGGGGTCAGAGTCAGCCGCGACGAGCCAGAATACATTTGCGGTATTTATGACCGCAATGGAAATCCCGTTCCGTATACCGAGATCCCAGCGGGCAGTGCCATCAGCGTCGCGGCCAGTGAAAATGATGAATACATAAAGATTGTGACCTCGGACCGGACCATCAGCGGCGCGGTTGACGGTGTGTTTGACGATGCCGTCACAGTGGACGGCGAGCGCTTTACACCCGCAAAGACAGCGGACGGAAGCTTTTCCATCTACCAGTATTTGGACAGCGGTACCGAACTGCTGGGCGTTACCGGCCTTTTTGCTGTGGATGCATATGGCGGGCTTGTTGGACCGTGCGGCAGGTCAGAGCAAAATACAGAAGTGTTCGGTTATGCCGTTCAGGCAGCGGTGGAGGACAATTTCAGCGGAACCGTGAGGATCAGACTGCTCCAGGGCATGACGCCGGAAAAGGAAGTAAAAACAATTTCGGGAAATGAAAAAATCTATTATAATTTTCAGAATGACATTCTGAAGGAATTCTGCGGAGCAGACAGGATGAAGCTGAACGGAGAAGCATTTGAAAGGGAGGACATCCGGGCCGTTGCCGGCAAAATCGTTCGGCTTGATCTCAACGCAGACGGTGAGATCAGGGAGATCACCACTTACGATGTCCCGGCTGTACTGGACAAGTATGACTTTAACGGGGAGATTCTCTCGTTTGGCGGCGAAGGACTGCAAAGGGGCTATGCCACAGATAAAAATACAATGTTTATCTGTATTCCAAAGTTTTATGACGAAGAGGAAGATTATTATGTACGGGTACAGCTGGCAGACGAATCCACAGCCAATGAGGTTTACGGCGTCAGCGCATACCACAGGGTATACAGTTCCGCCCTGTCCGATGCGGAAATCAAGCGCAGGCAGGAGGCAGAGCCGGTGGATGTGCTTTTGATATCGGCTTATATGGACGCGTCGCAGGCCACCATTGTGCCGGATACGGCGGATATATGCATGGTGGGAAGCGTTGCTTCGGAACTGGGTGAACTGCGGGGCGATGAGGACAGCATCGTATATTCCATTGAGCTGCTCAATGACAAGGAAAAGTGCACAGTGGATACCAAATCCTCCGGCAACGCATTTGAAACTGTGCGCAAAAAGCTTAAGGCGGGCGATCTCATCAGATATACCACCGACGCATACGGCAGAGTAGACCAGCTTGACATTCTGGCAAGCGTTCAGGGACTGGAGTCCTACGGTGAAAAAGAAAAGGGCTATTACGGCATCATTGCGGATCTGCAGCAGGATTTTTATGATTTCCAGGTGAATCAGATGATTGATGAAATCACAGTATACTTTGACGAATATCAGCAGCAGCAAATTGTCAGACTGCTGAAGGAGGACGGCCAGCCTGTTTATCTGTATGACAGAAAAAAAGGAACCATAAGCACGGCGACAACGGATGATATTGCCACCGTCAGTCAGACGGATAAGGAGGAGGCAACCAAGGTCTTTGTTCTGATGGAGGACAATGACGCACAGGCTGTTGTATTGATTGAGAATTAAGTCTATTGTTTATCAAAAACACAGCAAAATCTTCGATAGACCACAGGTTCCAATTTGGGTTTGCCGGCAGCCGAAACCGGTATATCTCGATTTATGAGAATTCTGAAAGGAGAACAGTTATGAAGAAAAATAGTTTGCGCCCTGCAATCTTAGGGATTGTGATTTCTATTTCTATGTTTATCTCCCCTGCGTCTTTTGCTGCAGACGGGGAATTGAGTGAGGTACTGACCAATGACGCCGCCGCTTTGACACAAGAGAGCCTGCTGACCATACCGGCTCTTCCGGGCGATGCCGCAAATATTCTCATGGACGATCTGGCACTTCCGTCAGCAGGTGCAGGTGGATCGGAAATTAGCTGGAGCAGTACCAACGAAGCCGTGATTTCGAGCATGGGAACTGTCACAAGAATGGATACAGATGCAACCGTCACGCTGACGGCAACCCTGATTTATCATGACGAGCAGACGCAAAAGGACTTTACCTTTGCCGTTCCATCAAAGACGACAAGAATAAACGGCATGCCGGTGATCGGAGAGGAAAAGCAGTTGTCTGACTTTGGCGGTGAGACGCCTCTGGTGACTGGTCCGGATCCCGCAAAAGATAAGATACAGATCAATGAGAAGGGCGGTACAGTCACTGCGGAAGAAGGCAGATTAAAGCTGAACCGAACCGTAGACGGCAAAGAGGAAAATTCCGCATATTTTTCTTATCCCGCGACCTCCGGCGATTTTGTCACTGAATTCATAATGGCAAGAGACGCCGGGCAGGCGGCAAGCATCAAGATGTGGGGAAGCGCAAACCATATATGGCTTGACTGGTATGCATCCGGCGAGATGGTGATTTATATTTCCGACACAGAAGGGACAGAGGGAACGGCTTATACCATACCATACATGAACTATGCATCTCAGACCCGGGCAAAAATAACCCTTGCGGTCAATGCCTCCCGCGGAACCATCAGTATGTGGATCAACAACCGCCTTGCTGTTTATGACAAATATCCATACAAATTTACGGCCGGAACGCCCATGACCTCAAGCGGCACAACAGTATATAATATGAAGTCTGGACTTTCCGCTGTCTATATAGAAGGATACCGGATGTACACGACTGATTTTACGCCCGCCGGCGATGCGGTAAACGCAGACTGCAGCGCGCTCCAAAGGGAAGACCTTTATGTAATACCGCCCTTTGCGGACGGAAGTATCATAGACAATCTAAACCTGCCCCATTATGGCGGGAACTATTCGCCCATTGGCTGGAGCTCTGATAAGCCGGAGGTTATTGCACCGGACGGTACCGTCAGTCCGGGGCAAAATACGCAAAATGTAAGACTTACAGCGACCATAGGCGCAGGGGAAAACGCCTGTACAAAAGATTTTGATATCACGGTTGCCGGAAGAAATCAGCAAACTGAAATACCGGAGCAGGTCACATTAAAGAACACAAATGACTTTAGTACCACAATCTCCGGCAGTATTTTAAAACTCAGCAGCACAGGCGGCTGGGTGAAGACGGAGCACGGGGCGCTGAAACTGTCCAAGACCGACTCGTCACAAAGCACGCCCAATGCGTACTACCTCTACAGCGGCGATAATCAGGCGGCCGCTCCGGCATCCGGAATCTTTGTCACAGAGTTTACTGTGAGAAAGGACGATGCGTCGAAATCTTATTTTAAGACGGAGATGTGGCACAGCGGAAGCGGAAGCGCCGTTACCCTTGAGTGGCAGCACGGCGGCCAGCTTGCCGGATATGACGGCGGCACCTGGGTGAAGTTTGGCCGGGAAGAGGATTTTGGCATGAAAGACAATACCCTCAAGTTTTCCCTGCTGGTGAACGAGACGCGGCAGACCTATAGCCTGTGGATCAACAACCAAATTGCCGTCAGGAATATGAAACTGCGTAACGCAACCAGCGGGCGGATCAACGGCATGACATTTTACAATGGTTCCGGCGCCAGCGGTGCGTATCGGAACGAGGCTGGGAACATCGCGGTTACAGATTACCGCTATTATGTGAGCGGGCAGGGGGATGAGTACGACTGGAAGTTCACCGATGCCGACACGCCGTCACCGCTGAAGGTCAGCAGTGAGGGAAGCGACAGGATGGTTTCCTTTTCTGCCAGCGGGGGAGTGTACTGCGGAACAGGCGAACCCCAGACTGCCAGAGTTATTCTCACTGCAAAGGATGGAAATGGGACCTTGGTGGGAGTTGCGGTCAAGGATTATGACTTTTCCTCCGGAGCGGTGCTGCAGATGAGCTGTTCTGCGGAAAATGCGGAAAAGGCGGATGTCTGTATATGGACTGCCGACGGCACCCTTGTGCCTCTGGCCGCGCCAGCGGAATATAACGTGAAAGAGACGCGGCAGCATTGACATTCATACGGAATAAACAGCGTATCGCCTGAAGGCCTGAAAGGAATGATTGTAAAATGAAATGGAGACAACGCATATCGGCTTTGCTGGCAGGGGCTATGATACTTGTGCCGGTGGGAGGTATCTTTGCGGAGCAGCCGGCAGAAGAGATGACGGAAGAATTGACGGCCGTGGAAAAGGAGCCTGAACAGGAAAATCAGGGCGAAGGCCTTGAAGCGGATCCGCAGGAACCAGCGCAGTCTTCCGCAATGCCTGCCGGCGAATCCATGCATACAGAGCCGGGCCTAGTTCAGGAGGTCCCGGAGGAGGTGGTGCTGGCTGAAGTTTCGCCGGCACAGGCTGTCGAGGAGGACTGCGCCGCCCTGACCCTTGCGGGGATCAGTAAGGTCCCTCCCCTTGAAAACAACGTAATTTTAGACGATTTGAGTTTACCCACAGTGGGAAAGAACGGATCTGTGATTCAATGGAGTTCGGATACGCCGGGAGTTCTGTCCTCTGCCGGCGCGGTGAAACGCGGCGCGGCTGATACGGATGTTGCCTTAACAGCGGTGGTATCAATGGGCGGAGAACAGCGGGAAAAGTCCTTTCAGCTGACCATACCCGCCCGGCGCAATGCGGTAAACGGGATGCCGGTTTCGGGGAATATACTCAAAACCGATGACTTTTCCGATGGTGTGCTGGACGAAAGAATTAAGGTGCAGACTGGCGCTGATATCGGCACGGTTACAGAAGAGGACGGCGTTCTGAAACTGACCCGAACCAAAGCCACAAACGATAACGCAGTGTATATACGGTATCCCAATGACCGGGCCGAAGGAAACTTTGTAACAGAGTTTACCATAAACAAGCTGAACCAGAATCAAAAAATGATGATACGGTCATGGGGCAACGGGGATCTCTTCCGGGTTGACTGGAATGAGGACGGACATATATGGGCGTATTTTGCCGATGAAAAGGGCGGCAGCGGATATGCCCATGATATGGGACGTTTTGAAACAGAAAAGACAGCAAAGTTCACCATCTTCTACAGGCTGGAAGACGGCGCTGTGGATTTGTGGATCAACAACCGATTGGTATGCGGCGGCTGTTATTTGAACACTCCGGGGACCTACCTCAACGGTGTTACGGTATACAATGTGTCCGCGGACGCGCTTCCCAATGCCATAACCGCCGATGATTACAAATATTATCTGCCAATCAAGGAGATGCCGGACCGGGAGCGGGTGGAACAGGATTTGGAGCGGCTTACCTATGATCTTTTATTTAAACCGTATGAGGGAATCGACGGGTATGTGGCCGAAAATCTGGATTTGCCCAATGCCGGCTATCATGGGAGCGATATTGTATGGGAAAGCTCAGACGAAAGCCTGATAAGCCTTGACGGAGCTGTCCACAGGCCGGAAACAGGGCATGGGGCCGTAACCCTTAAAATGACGGTTATATCCGGTGAGGTCAGAGAGGAACGGCAGTTTGCGCTTAGGATTCTCAATCAAAACGTTGAGACGGACGCTTTGCCTCTGGTGGAAAAAATGATCTATGAAAACGATTTTTCCGACAGCAGTCTGCCGCCGAATATCACATTCTCCGATACAGATGGGGGAAAGTCGTCAATCAAGGACGGAAAGCTTCTGATGGAGCAGCCGGCCGGGGGCTATTGCTATACGCGGATTTTTTTCAGCCCGGATAACCAACCGCTGAAGGGGATGATATGCGTAGAATATATGCTGGAGCAGACCGGTTGGGGACAATGGAATCAGGTTTTTGAAAAAGGCGGCGCATGGAGCGATTATCTGCGCGCGTTTTATTACGGCGACGGCAACACCTATTTAAGATATCTGAATGAGGACGGCAGCCAGGGGCAGTATTACGGCAATTATCCGGGAAAATATCATCTGCGTATCCTGTTTGATACAGAGGAAGACCGGTATTCCGCCTGGATTGACGGCAAGCTTGCTGTGCAGAACGTCCGGGCAAACAATACCACAAGCGCGGGTGAGGGCATTATGTCCATGCAGTTTGCAACCGGAAACAGGACCTATGATTGTACCGTTGCAATGGACGATTTGAAGGTTTATTATGCCATACCGCCCAGCTATTCGGTGGCAGCGGCGGATTACCGCTGGCTTACGGACAGCAGAATCAGAACGGCGCCCTATGTTGCGGATAACATCATTGACCAGGATTTAAATCTGGTGACACAGGGGCGTTACGGCAGCAGCATCACCTGGCGTTCGTCCAGACCGGATATCATAGCGGAGGACGGAAGGGTTACCCTGCCGGAGAGCGAAGCCGGGATGCCGGAGGTCACGCTCACCGCTGTTGTTTCAGCTTATGGGTTTTCGTTTGAAAAAAGCTTTACGGTGCGGGTGCTGCGGTCGTTTCAGACGGCAGAGGAAAGGCTGAGCGCGGAGCTGGAGGATCTTTCCTATGAACTGATTACAAAGGAGAATCCAAACAGCATCACTGGCTATCTGCTGCCCATATCAAACGGGTTTTACGGACATCCCATCAGCTGGAACAGCAGTAATCCCCTGGTCATCACCAATGCCGGCCGGGTGATGCGTCCCAGGTGGGATATGGGGGATCAGGAGGTGACACTGACGGCCTCTGTTTCGGAAAACGGAATAACAAAATCAAAGGATTTTCAGTTCACGGTGAAGGCGGATGCGGAATACACGGATCCGCAGTATATGAGCGATGAGGAGTTCTTTGGAAAATACACTGGCGGCGCATGGGGAATGGAAGGAAAGCTGGACTACAGCCGTGATGACTTAAAGGCGGTGGAAGCCGCGGTAATGGAAAATGATTATGTGCTTGCAAAAGAAGAACTTTTGAAGCATATGCAGAACCGTACCGATCCCATGTCAGTTAAGCCTGCGTCTGCCCGTGAGGCTGGCTGGGCCAATATGAAGATTTCCGATATATACAGTCTGCAGATGACAAAATATTATCAGGGAACCGGAAAGGTGACCGCGCCGGAATACGAAAGGGTGATCATTCCGGTCAAGGCGGAAACCGTCACAAAGGGCGGCGCCAATACCTACGGCATCATTTCCAGGTACAATGAAGCATCCACAGCGGTCATAGCCTCCCGGGATAATCCTGACAAATCACTGCACCCCAGGCTGGAATTGACGGTGAACGGTCAGGCCCGGGTTTACGAGGCAGAGGCGGACGCCACAATCAGGGCCGGAGAATATGCGGATGCCAGCTATGGCACAGAGCCGGAGCTGACCGTGAAAATGTCCGGGGAGTTTTTGGGAAATGAAACGAGCCGGGCCCTGCTCCGATTCAATTTTTCAGATATTCTGGAAACAGATGCAGTGACCGACGCGGCCCTTGTTTTACATGCCAAAACAGAGGCGCAGTACAGCTGCGAAAAGGAGCTTATTGTGATTTACGATCCGACCAATACCTGGACGGAGGACAGCGTGTGCTGGAATGGCTTGAAGGGCTATGTGTATAACTATAACGGTCTGCCGGGCAGAAATGACTGGAATGCGCCAAAGGGTGCGGATGCTGAATACTTATACCAGTCAGCGAGGTTTTTTGGATGGGACATCTTAACGACGGAGTACCTGTATACGAAGGATGAAAAATACGCGTACTATATGATTTCCGATATGATGGATTTTATATGGGACAAAGGGGAAATGACTTACACGACCGCCTCAAACTGGGGCGGACAGAATATCAGAGGCGGCTATCCCAGAACCCTTGATACCTCCGTGCGTCTGCAAAATCAGATTCCGTCCCTGCTTGCGCTGATGCAAAGCAGATATATGACGCCGGATATATGCACGGCAATTATGAAAAATATGTGGGATATGGCAGATTCCCTGACAAGGTCAAAAACCTCCACAGGCAACTGGATCCAGCATGAAAACAAAGGCATCCTGCATGGCGGACTGTCGTTCCCTGAATTTACAAAATCGGATGAATGGTTTGGTCATGCGCTTGGCAGGCTGGAGGCGCTCATCTACGAGAACCACTTTGACGACGGCTCTTATATAGAGGGAACAGGCGGTTACAGCCAGAGCGCGTACGGCGACTTTGTTGAACTCAAGGAAACCCTCTTAAACAGCGGCAGGGATGTGTCAGATGCGTACAATGAAATGCTGCATAAGGCGGGTTATTATAATATGCTGCTGAACGGCCCGGATGGTTCCGCGCTTCAGTATGGGGACCAGCAGGGCGGAAGCTCCTACGGCGACAGGCGGCCGAACCTGGCAAACTGGTTTCAGGATGACGAGCTGGGCTATATCTCATCCTTCGGCCGGAGGGGCAAACAGCCGGCGTGGACCTCAAAACTGTTTCCCGACAGCAAGCTGAGCATCATGCGGTCAAACTGGACGGCAAACGCCCTGTTTAGCTTCACACACGTAAGAGGCGGCGGCCAGCATTCCCATGCGGACGATAATACCATGACTGTTATGGCGTACAGGCGGAATCTCTTGGTTGATCCCGGTATCATGACGTATACAGAATCTGATCCAAACCGTATTTGGGGCAAATCCACCCGGGCGCACAACACGGTGGAGATCAACAATTCCAGCCAGAGCATAGGCGCGGCGGGCAAGGGTTCTGCCGGTACCGGGACGATACATGATTGGGTCAGCAATGACACCTATGACTTTATTAGCCAAAGCTCAAAAGCTTATCACGGATTTGACCACAGAAGAACCATAACCTTTGTAAAGTCAGGCTTCTGGATCGTCTCGGATCTCATAGATCCGGATAATAAAACCGCTGAAAACAGCTATAAACAGTCCTGGCACATGCTGCCCAACGCGGGCCTCGTGGGTGACGACGCGGCGAAAACCATTTCTTC
This sequence comes from uncultured Ructibacterium sp., assembly GCA_965146665.1. Lineage (GTDB taxonomy): Bacteria > Bacillota > Clostridia > Monoglobales > Monoglobaceae > Ructibacterium. Next base: position 251,474 of record CBCTHE010000004.1, on the reverse strand, counting down.
AAACTTCAAAAGCGGCGCAAATATCATCGTTGCATCGGCGGACGGGGACGCCCGGATTCAGGAAGAAATGGGACTCCATGATTACAGCTACGGACAGATCGCGGAGTCCAAATTTGCGTATGCTGCAAAGGATGACGTGAAAGGAAAGGCGACCTTTGATACGGTACTTCTGCCATATAAAAATCCCGGCGGGGCTGAAATTCAGGTCAGCCGTCTCGATATGGGGACAAGCACAGCCGAGGCAACGGCTCTGCGCTTTGATTCCGTGATAGACGGCACAAAGGAAAATGTGCAGTATATGTTGGATTACGCATTTGATCAAAAAGAGGAGAGAAGTTTCGGCGGCTATCAGACAACGGCAAAGCTGGCGCTTGTCCGCAGTGCGGGAGGAAATATCAAGGAGGTCATATTGAATCAATCCGCCGGTATCAGCGGGGCGGACGGCAGTATGCTTGTGGATTTGGGCGGTGTTTACAGCGACTTTTCCTATGAGATTGCGGGAGATACCCTCAAGGTGGAGACATCTGATGACAATGCAGACGCTGAAAAAATCAAGCTGATGGTTGAGAATGAGATCAAGAATGTAACGTTAAATGGGAATGACATTGCTTTTCACAGAGAAGACGGAGTGATAACGCTGTCCAATCAAAGCGCGGACAGACCCTCCGGCGGTTCGGGAGGCGGCGGTATTATTGACCGCAAGCCCAGTCAGGGCGGCTCCGGAAGTTCAGGAGGCGGAAGCACAGGAACGGAGACACAGCCCAATGAGAATACATGGAAAAATCCCTTCCGGGATGTAAATGCGGAGGATTGGTTCTGTGACGCGGTTCAGTATGTCAATGAAAACGGTTTCATGAAGGGCGTGTCAGACACAGAATTCGCGCCGGAAGATGATATTACGAGGGCAATGTTTGTCACGGTGCTGTACCGGGCGGAAAAGGAGCCGGAAGCGCCGGAAAACGGTTTTCGGGATGTTGAAAAGGGCAGTTATTATGAAAAGGCCGTGGCGTGGGCGGCTGCCAGCGGTATTGTAAACGGAGTGTCTGAGGATGCGTTTGCGCCGGATAAACAGATCACCCGAGAGCAGATGGCGGCGATTCTTTATCGGTATGCGGGCTTTAAGGGCTATGATACAAGCGTAAGCGGCGGCAGGGAATATACAGACCGCGGCATGATATCCGATTACGCAGAAGAGGCAGTCAGCTGGACGGCGGAAAGGGGTATCATGTCCGGCAACCCGGACGGCAGTTTTGCACCGCGGGACAACAGTACGCGTGCGCAGGCGGCGGCAGTTATCATGCGCTTGCTGAAAAAATAAGTATGGATGTAAAAGGAGTTGTGACAGTGCAGAACACGGAGATAAAAAAGGTATATATTATATTTAAAACGCATTTGGATCTTGGCTTCACGGATTATGCCCAAGCTGTCGCAGAAAGGTTTATCGAAGACTATATTCCAAATGCAGTCAGCGTCGGATATGAGTTAAGGCACAGCGGCACGCCTTTCATATGGACGGTTGGCGCGTGGATGATAAATGAGGCATTGAAGCGGGAAAACCCGGCGCTTGAAAGAGCCATAGAGGATGGCGTCATTTGCTGGCACGGGCTTCCCTTCACAACCCACACGGAGCTCATGAGCCCCAGACTTTTTGAATATGGGTTATCCATATCACAAAAACTGGACAAACGGTTTGGAAAGCGGACCGTCGCGGCAAAAATGACAGATGTGCCCGGACACACCATAGGAATTGTACCATATTTGGAACGGGCAGGGATTCAGTTTCTGCATATCGGCGTGAACCCCGCAACACCTGTGCCGGATGTGCCGCGCCTGTTTCGCTGGAAATGCGGTCAAAGCAGTATTATTGTCATGTACCAGGGGGATTACGGAGAAACGGATATGATCGGAGATACAGCCTTTGTGTTCGCACATACCGGCGATAATACCGGCCCGCAGCGTGCGGAGGAAGTAATACGGATCTACCGGGAGGCGGCAGAGACATATCCAAACGCGGAAATAACCGCAGGCACTTTAAATGATTTGGCGGAGACTGCCGCAAAGCAGGCGCGGGATATTCCTGTGATTGAAAATGAAATCGGTGATTCCTGGATTCACGGGGCGGCTGCAGATCCCCAAAAAGTTTCGCAATACCGTGCTTTACTGCGGTATATAGACAAGAATGGAATCGGAGAAGCGGATTTGACCGATAATCTGCTTCTCGTTCCAGAGCATACTTGGGGAATGGATGCAAAACTGTACTATCATGACAAGGAGAACTTTACCTGTGGTGACTTAGAGAGAAATGCAGATAAAAGCAGAATCATTGAAAGATCCTGGCAGGAACAGCGGGATTATGTTGCAAAAGCCGAGGCAGTCTTGGGCGTACAGGCGGATTATGATGTTTCGGTTCCAGACTTAACCGGATATGAAAAAAAAGATGATATAAAGTGCGGGGTTGAGATCAGCTGGCAGCTTTTTGACAAAGCAGACTATGCGCGCTGGAAAAATGTATATATGAGACTGTTCGATGAATGGTGCATCTGGGATTTTACCTGCGTGGGACTGCCGGATTATACCGGCGGCATCTTCACTGCGAAAGCAGAGGAAGCCTATTGTAAGGGAGACAGTCAAATCTTTGTGCTCAGATTTGAGGAGGCGGTACAGGAAAAGTTTGGACTTCCGTACTTTGTGGCAGAAAAACAGGATAAGCAGGTTACGGTTAAATGGTTTGGAAAAAAGAAGTCACGGCTGCCGCAGGCGTTTTGGCTGAAGTTTACAGGGCTTGAAGAGGCTTGGGAGGTGAACAAGCTTGGATGCTGGATCAAGCCGGAAAATATCATTGGCAGTCCGCTGCTTACGGCTGTTTACAAGGGGATCCGAAATAATTCGGTTTTCATCGAATCCCTTGACGCGCCATTGGCGGCTCCTTATGGCAGGAATCTGCTGAACTACAATTTAAAAAATCCGCATGAGGATCTGTATTTTAACCTATATAACAACGTTTGGAATACAAATTTTCCATTGTGGTATGATGACGACGCATTGTTCAGATTTAGATTGCAAGAGAAGAGATAATGAAGGAAGCAGAGGCCATAGAAGGGTTTGAGGTTTTTCCAAGGACTTTAAAGATGCTTTTTTCAATATTGACATAATACTTTTGCAGGTAATAGTTTGATAACCAGAGCTATGAAACTGCCCGGATCACTGAACGGATCCGGGCCGCAAGCCTCAAAGCCGGCGGACAGGGGACGCGCTATACCTGTTTCAGCCGCGGACACCAGCGCTAGCTTTTTTGACGATACCCGATGGTTCATTGCGTGAAACAAGCCCGGCCCCATATTGAGGCCGGGCTTGCCGTTTAACTGGACTCCGGTACAATGGCTCCCTGCTGGAGCAGAAGCTCTTTCAGCATGGGATAGGAAAGTGTTTTGGCGTCCATGCCGTGGAGTGTCATAAGTGCCGCGGCACAGCCCGCGGCCTGACCGGCGGCCATGCAGGGGGCCTGGACCCGGATGGCGCTGTTGGCGTTGGTGTCGGAGGCGATACAGCGGCCCGCGGCAAGCAGACGGACGGCCCCGCGCGGCACAAGCGCGCCAAAGGGAATGGAGGGTACCACTCCTTCGCTGAGATAGGTCTTTTCCACGCCGGTGGGGACATGGAGATCAATGGGATAAAAGGCATGGCAGACCGGGTCAGCATATCGCCGCCCTTTCAGATAGTCCGCGCGGGTGACGGTTTCTTCGCCGACAATCCGGACACTCTCGCGTATACCGCATTCCGGGGCGAAAAAGCTGACACGGAGCCGCTCCGCGCCCCTGACTGTCCGGAGGAGCTGCAGCACGTCAAAGACCAGCATGCGCGCGGCGGTTTCTGCGCGGCTTTTCCCAAGGGAGGTCCCGGCGTCCATGGAGGTCACATGCAGGTCAATGACGCCCTTCTCCAGCCAGCTGTAAAGACTGTGCGGCTGGAACCAATCCGGCAGTCTGCCCGCGCGGAGAGCTGCCTGCGTTTTTGACAGCACTTCGGTCTCTGAAATTTGCGATATATCATAGCCCGCAATGCGGTTTTGCAGAGTTGCGGGCTGCTGTGCGGGACTTTTTTCACAGGCATAGCCGAGCCGCTGAACCAGATTCGCGTCGCCGGTTGCGTCAATGGCCGTTTTGACATGGAGTGTCAGGGTGCCCTCCTTACAGGTCAGACGAAGGCAGAGCCCGGCGCTGGTTTCCGAGGCTTCGGCCAGCATGGTGTGGAACAGCACCACAACCCCGGCCTCCGCGCACAGGGTATCCAGAAGCACAGCGGTGAGAAACGGATCAATGCGGATTTGTTCCATCCAGTGTTTGGGGTTGTGATATGAAATCGGCGGAAGCTTTGCGCCATCCAGAGCGCAGAGCCGTTCAATAAGCTCCCATGGGATTCCGCCTATGATACGTTCCCCCCAGGCAAAAAACAAACCGGGGAAGTTTACGCAGGCGCTGGTCATGGTGCCGCCAAGCATCCCGTTTTTTTCGATTACAATGGTTCTGGCCCCGGCTCGGGCCGCCGCAATGGCGGCCGCCGCGCCGGCCGTGCCGCCGCCGACCACAGCGACATCATAGCTGAGCTGAAGATCAGACATATGGATTCATCCTTTCCGTTCCACTTGACATTTATAATGTATTTCTATATTATAGTAGAAGATAAATATTGTAAATATGGAAAAGTAGAATTTATTTATAATATATGAAAGTAGGTGGGGTGTTGGTTTCCTGCTTTTGTCACATCCGGAGCAACTTCTATATTGAAAGAGAACATTTTTTGGTAGACCGGGGCAGTCATGCGGCCTGGGCATTGCTGTGCCTGACCCGCGGGCGTTTTGCCTGTACCATGGGCGGGGAATCCTTCTGTGCCGGCGCGGGAGATGCCGTGCTGTTTCCGGCGGATATGCCCTTTGTCCGGCAGGTGACCGAGCCGCTCACGGCCCACTATATCCAGTTCTCCTGTACGCTGACCGGAATGCGGGAACCCCAGGGCCTCCTCTCGTTCCGCGACAGTGCCCGGGCAGAGGAAACCCTGCGGCTTTTACAGCCGGATCCCGCTGTGGTGTGCCAGCCGTCCGCGCTTTGGGATCATCTGCTCAATGACCTCATGTACCAGCTGTATCGGGAGAATACATGCCTGCGGCTGGCCGGCGCCGCAGAGGTGGAGCATGTGATCCGGTATATGGAGGAAAGGCTGGCGAAGCGGCTGACGCTGGAGGAGCTTGCGCGGGAGGCGGGCCTTTCCAAGGCGGGGCTGATCGGGAAGTTTAAGAAGCAAACCGGCTCTACGCCCATGGAATATTTATCAAAAAGCCGGCTGGAGCGGGCAAAAGCCTATCTGCTTATGACGGACCGGCCGGTTTCCTGGATTGCGGAGGAATGCGGCTTTGAAAACCAGTATTACTTTTCAAATTTCTTTAAAAAGCGGATAGGGCTCAGTCCAATCCAGTTCCGCCATGGCAATCTCTTATAGCTGTATGCAAGGTTCTGATACAGCGCTGCAAAATTTTTTATTGACTTATCCGTATCTATGAAATATAATAAAGACTATCATAAGGTATTGGAAGTTTTCGTGTATACAGGAGGATGGGCATGAACCAGGAGAAGATGGCGGTTTTAAACGAATGCGGCATTGATTATGCCGAGGGGCTGAACCGCTTTATGAACAATGAGGCTCTGTTTGAAAAATTTTTGCTGAAATTCCCTGACGACACCAGCTATCAGGAACTCACCGCCGCCCTTGCGCGCGGGGATTGTCAGGCGGCTTTTCGGGCGGCCCATACCCTCAAGGGTGTGGCGGGCAATCTCTCCATGAAGCGGCTGTTCGAAAAGGTCGCCGCACAGACGGAACAGCTCCGCGGCGGAAACCTGGAGGCAGGACAGCTGATGATGGAGGAGATTGCCCCTCTGTACGATAGGATTGTGGCGGCTGTGAAAGCGGAGTAATGGAATCAAGGAGAATATAGGCCGCGGATATGCAGAGAGCATATCCGCGGCTTTTTCGTTGTATCAAAGCGCCGGCAGAACGGAAAATTCAGTTTTTCCGCAAACCGTGTCCTCTTTATGCGGGAAAGAAAAAAAGGGATTGACAAAGCGCGGCGTAAGAACTATAATGTAACATATAGTTCTTTTTAGAACAAAAATACAGCGGAGGTATGAGAGATGAAGCCGGAATTCTGGAATGGAATAGCACTGCTGAAACGGCTGTACGATCAGTATTTGGAGCCGGTGGCGGCCCGGCATGGAATTACCCGAATCGAACTGGATATTCTGTTGTTTCTGGCCAATAATCCGGGATTTGATACAGCCGCCGACATTGTCAGGCGCAGGCGCCTGACAAAATCCCATGTTTCTGGCGCGGTTCACAGTCTCGCGGTGCATGGCTATCTGGAACGGTCTTTTGACGCCGGGAACCGAAAGAGCGTGCATTTGCGCTGCCGGGAGACAGCCGGTGGCATCATCCGGGATGGACAGACGGCCCAGCGGAAATTTGTGAACCAGATCTTTTTGGGCTTCACCCGGGAAGAGAAGCGGGAGACTGTGCGGCTGTTTGAAAAGGTTGTGCGGAATTTACAGATGGAGGATTAGAAAGGAGAGAAATTCATGCTCGTAAAACTGATTGTTTGTTTTATCGCCGGGATCGGCGCCGGGCTTGGCACAGGATTTGCCGGGATGAGCGCCGCGGCTGTGATCAGTCCCATGCTGATCACCTTTTTAAATATACCGGCCTATGAGGCGGTGGGCATCGCGCTGGCGAGCGATGTGCTGGCAAGCGCTGTCAGCGCTTATACCTATGGAAAAAATAAAAACCTGGATGTGAAAAACGGGTTGGTCATGATGGTGACGGTGCTCTGCTTCACGCTGGTGGGGAGCTGGATTTCCAGCCTGCTGCCGAGCAGTACCATGGGCGGATTTTCGGTGTTTATGACCCTGCTTCTGGGGATCAAGTTCATTGTAAAGCCTGTTATGACCACCAAGGATGTCATGGAACAGGTCAGCACCAAAAAGCGCTTTGTCCAATCGGTTCTCTGCGGTATTCTGATTGGGTTTATCTGCGGCTTTGTGGGCGCGGGCGGAGGCATGATGATGCTTTTGATTCTGACCAGCGTGTTGGGCTATGAGCTGAAAACAGCGGTCGGAACCAGTGTGTTTATCATGACTTTTACGGCACTGACCGGGGCGGTAAGCCATTTTGCCATTGGCGGCGCGCCGGATATCTGGTGTCTGGTTTTCTGCGTGCTTTCCACTTTGCTCTGGGCTAGAATCGCCGCCAAGTTTGCCAATAAGGCCAGGCCCATTGTGCTCAACCGGGTCACCGGTGTTGTGCTGGCGGTGCTGGGCGTCTCCATCATTGCGGTAAAATACCTGTAGACGGCAGAAGAGAAAAAGACATATTACTGTTTGGGGATTTATAAAATTTTGACCGTACGCTTTTGGGAAAGATAAAAAAATGACGATATCTTACAAGCCAAACAGACGGAGGTGTGGTATACTGGTTTCATGAGGTGAACATACATGAATAAAGAAACACGCAGAATCTGTTTTGATGAGACACTGCAAATTGAGGCATATCAGCTCTGCGGGATGATACCGGATCTCCCAAACCATTTCCACGAGCATTACGCGGTGGGGGTCATTGCGGCGGGAAACCGGAGGCTCCGGTGCAAGAACCGGGAATATCTCCTTGAACCCGGCGATATCATACTGCTGAATCCGGGTGAGAGCCACGCCTGTGCCGCGGTAGACGGAGATTTGGACTACCGGGGGTTCAACATTGCGCCCAATGTCATGGAACGAATCCGTATGGAGATTGCCGGGACCAGGGACCGGGTCTGTTTCTCAAGGCCGGTGGTCCGCGACGAGGCGGCGGGCGGGCTCATACGGAGACTGCATGAAATGGTGTGCGCCAGATCCGGAGAATTCGAGAAGGAAGAGACCCTGCTGATTTTTCTGGAGCTTGTGATGGAGCGCTATACCCAGCCCTTTGCGCAGGATTCAGCCGCCTGCCGCACAGAGGTGGGGAAAGCATGTGAATGGATGGAGAAGCACTATGCGGAGCGTGTAACCCTTGAGGATATCTGCGCCGCGGCGCATCTGACCAAGTCAACCCTGCTCCGGGCCTTTACCAGAGAGATGGGAATCACGCCCTATCGGTTTCTGGAAAACCTCCGCATCAACCGGGCCCGTGCTTTTTTGGAGCAGGGGGATATGCCGGCTGAGGCCGCGGTCAAGGCCGGGTTTTCCGACCAAAGCCATTTCAGCAGCTTTTTTACCATGTTTACCGGGCTGACGCCCGGTGCGTACCGGAATATGTTTCAGGAGACAGGAGTGCATCAATGAGAGAGGACAGATTCAAAAAGGACAGCAAGTCAATGGGACATCTTTTGGCAATGGCGACCATTTTGATCTGGGGTACGACCTTTATCTCAACCAAGGTGCTCCTTCGGAATTTTGCGCCGGTCGAGATCCTGTTTTTCCGGTTTCTGCTGGGCTGGGCCGCGCTGACGGCCTTTTATCCTCATTTTTTGAAATATACCAGTCTGAGGCAGGAGTTTACCTTTCTGTGTGCCGGAATCTGCGGCGTCACCTTGTACTACCTGCTGGAAAATATTGCGCTCACCTTTACTTCGGCCTCCAATGTGGGGGTCATCATATCTACGGCACCTTTTTTCACAATTATACTTTCCCTCTTTCGGAAGGGTAACCGTGAAAAACTGCATGCTGGCTTTATCATTGGGTTTGTGACAGCCATGGCCGGGATCTGTCTGGTGAGCTGCGGCGGAAGCGCGGGGTTTGTGCTGAATCCTGCGGGGGATCTGCTCGCTCTGGCCGCGGCGCTGGTCTGGGCGGTCTATTCTCTGCTGACCAAAAGGATCAGTGCCTTTGGCTGCAGTACCATTCAGACCACAAGGCGAGTGTTTTTCTATGGACTCCTGTGTATGGTTCCGACCCTGTTTTTCTTTGATTTTCACATGGAGCTGGGCCGTCTTACCGATCCGCTCAGCCTGTTCAATCTTCTGTTTCTGGGTCTGGGGGCTTCGGCGTGCTGTTTTGTCAGCTGGAATCAGGCTGTGAAAATTTTAGGCGCGGTCAAAACCAGCGTTTATATTTATCTGGTGCCGGTTATTACGGTTATCACTTCCGTTCTGGTACTCAAGGAGCAGATCAGCGGCGGCGCCGCTGTGGGAATCCTGCTGACGCTGGCAGGGCTTTTGCTCTCAGAGAAAAAATTTGAACGGCGGAAACATGAGAAAAACGCGGAGAGCAGAGCGTGAAATTCTGCCAAAAAAGGCTGTGGAACCCGAGTTCCACAGCCTTTTGCGTTTAGCCATAGCAGAATCGAACACCCTATCGGTTTTGACACTCCTATGGCTAATCCTTTTTGTTCTCAGCCACAATTTTATCCATGATATTCTGCGGCGCTTCCTGATACCGGTCAAATTCAAACTCAAAATTGCCTCTGGCCTGTGTAATGCTCCGGAGATCAGAAGCGTAGGAGTGCATTTCCGCCATGGGAACCTCGCCCTCAATCATGGTCATGCCGTCGCTGAGAGGCGTCATGCCGAGCATCTGTCCCCGGCGTTTATTGATATCTCCGATGATGTCGCCTGTGTAATTGTCAGGGACATAGACCTTCAAATGGCCGATCGGCTCCAAAATAACCGGAGACGCCTGTTCCATACCCGCCTTATATGCCAGGTTGGCGGCAATCTTAAAGGCCATTTCCGAGGAGTCTACATCATGGTAGGAACCATCCACCAGCGTGGCCTTCAGCCCAACCATGGGATATCCGGCCAGAATACCGTGCTGCATGGATTCCTGCAGGCCCTTTTCCACGGCGGGGAAATACCCCTTCGGCACACTGCCGCCAAAGACCTTTTCTTCAAATACCAGACCTTCTGCGTCTGTGGGCTCGAATTCGATCCAGACATGTCCGTACTGACCGTGGCCGCCGGACTGTTTTTTATGCTTTCCTTCCACCTTGACCTTTTTTCGGATGGCCTCGCGATAGGGCACCCGGGGCTGTTCAAAGGAGATCTCAACGCCGAATTTGTTTCTCAGCTTGCTGACGATCACATCAATATGCTGGTCCCCCAGTCCTTTCAGAATTTGCTGGCGGGTTTCCTTGTTGTTTTCCAGCATAAAGGTCTTGTCTTCCTCCATGAGCTTGGTCAGACCCTGTGCGATTTTTTCCTCATCGCCCTTTGACTTGGGAACCACCGCCAAAGACATATTTGGCTTTGCAAATTCGATCCCGTCCAGCTGGAGCGGGTGGTTCAGACCGCTGAGCGTATCGCCGGTGCCAGTCTTGGTAAGCTTCGCAACCGCACCGATATCCCCCGCGTTGAGGCGTTCCGCCTCCACCTGTTTTTTGCCTTGTACCACATAGATCTTGCCGATTTTTTCATTGATGTCCTTGTTCATGTTATAGACGGTTGTGTCCGGTGTCATCACGCCGGAATAGACCTTGAAATAGGACAGCTTTCCAACGTAGGGGTCGGCTACCGTCTTGAACACAAGGGCGGAAAGCGGATCGCTGACATCAATTTTCAGCCGGGAGGAGGAACCGTCTTTTTTGGTCCCCATCACAAAATCATCCCTGCTGTCCGGAGAGGGGAAGTATGCGTGAATGGCGTTCATCAGGGAGGAAATGCCCAGCTTGTGATACGCGCTTCCGCAGAGCACTGGAACAATGTCGCCTTCGGCCACACCGGTGCGGAGTGCCTCATACATTTCCGGCAGGGTAAAGGCCTCGCCGCCGAAGTATTTTTCCATCAGTTCTTCTGAGGTCTCGGCAACGGCCTCGTTGATCATCTCCCGCAGGGGTTCGAGCTCATCCTCCATGCCGGCGGGCATCTCGGCGGTGACCGTACGGTCGCCGTCAAATTTTCTGGCCTCCTGCTCAACCACGTTGATAAAGCCGGTGATCTTTTCACCCTCCCGGAGGGGAAGCTGGAAAGGCGCTATTTTTTTCCCGTACTTGTCCTTGAGCTGCTGCAGGACGCCCTGGTAGTTGACACGCTCGTCATCCACCTTATTGATGAAGAAGATGCGGGGAATCCCGCGCTCCTCGCAGTAGTTCCAAGCCTTCTCCGCGCCCACGGTCAGGCCGGATTTTCCGCTGAGGACGATGATGGCCGCGTCGGCGACCCGGACCGCCTCCTGGACCTCGCCCACAAAATCAAAGTATCCGGGCGTGTCCAATATATTAAATTTAACGCCGTTCCAGTCGCAGGCCGCGATGGCGGTGCTGATCGAGAACTTGCGTTTGATTTCCTCTGGGTCGAAATCCATTACCGTGTTTCCGTCCGTTGTTTTGCCCATCCGGTCAATGTTTCCGGAGGTGAACAGCATAGCCTCTGCAAGCGAGGTCTTTCCGGCATTCCCGTGGCCCAACAGACAAAAGTTTTTGATTTTTGATGTGTCATAAAGTTTCAAACGACAGCCCTCCTAAGCTCTATTGATATTTCAGCTTCCAGATTCACTAAGATGTATATACCGGAAAACTGTTTCAGTACCTTATCATTTTACTTTATTTTATATGATAATTCAACCGAATAGTGTACAATATTATTTTGATATTTTAGTCGATATGCACAAGAAACAAAAATTGCCCGGAAAAATATGTTTACATAATTCGAAAAACGCCGTAACAAAAGTTTGGCCCGGCCATATGATGTTAGTGAGGCGGCGCGAAAGAGCGCACCGTCAATATAAAAGGAGGAAATTTTATGAACGAGAGAAATGATAGACGGTACCGTGTACCGGAAAAGAAAGACAACTGTTTTGTTTGCTGTCCCAAGGACAATGCGGCAGATACAGGTGCTGCGGACGCGGTTGCTGCGGACGCAAAGGAAGAGCGTACGGACACCAGAAGACGCCGGGCCAGCGAGTTTTCTGAACCGGTTTGCATCAACACCAGCCAAATCTACGACTCCTGCCGTGACCGTGACTGCGTAGCAGACCAGCGGGTATACTTGACCCAGGCGGATCAGGACCTGATCAACTGCGCCATCAATGTCAAGCTGAAGAAAGCGGAAATTATCTGGGTCTACACAGATGTAGAGCCCCTTTCCTTCAACAGAGGTTATTTCTCGGTTGACCTGAAATTCTTCGTCTGCGTTACGCTGGAAGTGTTCTGCGGCGTCTGCAATCCTACGATTATTCACGGTCTGACAACTTATGACAAGCGTGTGATTCTGTTCGGGTCTGAAGGCAACTCCAAGATCTTCAGCTCCAAATTCGATCCTGATACCAACGAGATCGCGAAGACCTGGCAGAAGACCAATATGCCCACCGTGGCGGTTGAGACTGTCGAGCCGGTTGCCCTGACCGCAAGACTGGTCGAGCCGGACTGCTGTGACTGCGGCTGTGACTGCGGCTGTGACTGTGGATGCGACTGCTGCTGCGGCTGCAGCATGTTCCCGGCCAATATCTGCAGCTGCTTTGGCGGCGATCTGGTCGTGGATGACAACGTGAGACAGGTTCGGGTTACTTATGGATTGTTCTTTATCGTGCGTTTGGAGCGGGATACGCAGCTGCTGATTGACGCGGTTGACTTCTGTATCCCCACACAGGAATGTCCCTCTGCAACAGAGGAGAGCCCCTGCGCGCTGTTTAATGACATCCGTTTCCCCATTGACCAGTTCTTCCCGCCCCAGAGACAGAACGACAGCACAGACGGCTGCGGCTGCGGCTGCTGCTGCGCAAGAACAGCAAACAGCAATAACAATGCCTGTGGCTGCGGCTGCGGCAACTAACAACATAGCGCGGGGAAACCCTTCCTTTCGTATGTTATCCACCTTATAAAAATTGCGTTGGGAGGCGCCGTCCGGATAGGACGGCGCCTCTTTTCACTTCAGACTGCGGGCGTGTACGGACGCGTCCCGAAAATGGCAGACCGGGGCAGGGCCTGTTTTTTTGTATCCGTGTTCTAAAACCGGACAAATCCTCATAGAATCCTACAAAGAGCTGAGACAAGGTGTACGGAACGCCTGCCGCAGCTTAAAACCAAAGAGGTGATGGATATGAATCAACCGCGGATAACCGGGGTTTTGCCCTATCTTCCCAAGGAGATACGGAGCCGGGTGGAGAAGACCGCCCTGGGCGAATGGCTGGAGGTCGAGGAGATCCGGCTTCGGGCCGGCGCGCCGCTGACTCTGGGGATTTGGGGAGAGAGTTGTTTTTTAACACCAGCAGGAGGGATTACCAATCATGAAAATGACGCATATCATGTCTCGCAGGAAGAAGTCCAAAGCGCCTTCGCGGCCATTTGTGAAAATTCGGTCTATGCCCACATGGATGAAATCCGTCAGGGGTTTCTTACCCTTAAAGGGGGTCATCGTGTGGGGATTTGCGGAAAAGCGGTCACCGAAGAAGGGAAGATCAAAACGTTCCGGGAAGTCAGCTCGCTGAATTTTCGGGTGGCCCATGAGATCATTGGAATCGCTGATGGAATTATGGATGCCATTGTGAAGGGGACCGAGGTGGAAAGCACGCTGATCATTTCGCCGCCCCAGACCGGAAAGACCACCCTGCTCCGGGATGTGACCCGGCAGGTGTCCAACCGAGGATTCAAGACTGCGGTTGCCGATGACCGGGGAGAGCTTGGGGCCATGTATGGCGGGGTGCCGCAGAATGACGTCGGCGCCCAGACGGACATCATTGACAGCGCGCCCAAGGATGAGGCCATCCTCATGATGCTCCGCACCATGTCTCCGAAGGTGATTATCAGTGATGAAATCGCCAGCGAAAAGGACGTGGAGGCCATCCGGCTGGCGCATGGCACCGGGGTTTCCATTGTCGCAACCACCCATGGCTCTGACCTTGACGAGGTGAAGAACCGGCAGGTCCTGCGCCCCCTGTTTGCCGACAAGGTGTTCCGGAAGGCCATTCTTCTGCGGCGGGACTTTTCGACCCTGGATTCTGTTACCTATACCAAATCGGTGGAGCTATGACAGCCAGATGGATTGCAAATATTGCAGTGGTCCTTGGCTGCGGGTATATCGGGGTGGTGTTCGCCTCCCGGATGGAGGCGCGGGTCCGCCAGCTTGAAGCGCTGGAGGCTATGCTCACCCAGCTGGCCTTTAACATTGGTTTTCTTGCGCTTCCCCTGTCCGAAGCCATGCGTCAGGCGGCCTCAGGCCAGCGCGGCGTGGTGCGCCGGCTGCTGGAACAGGTGACCGGACTCCTGGCCGGCAGACCGGAGATCACCATGAAGGAGGCCTGGGAAGAGGCCATCCGGCGCCAGACCGGAGGGCTTTGCCTGAAACAGCCGGAGATGGACGCGCTCTATGCCTTTGCAGCACATCTGGGGCAGGGGGACAGCAAGGACGCGCTGGACAATATACAGCTGACGGCCGCGAAGCTGAAGCTCGCCCGGGAATCGGCCCAGGCCGAGCGGGCCCGGGACGGGAAGCTGTGCAAGGGCCTGGGGTTTCTGACCGGAATGCTGATCGTAATCCTGCTGTTTTAAGGCCGGCTGCGGCGGCTTGGCAAAAGAAGATGAGACCATGGAGGAAGGATGGAGCTATGAGCGGCGTTGATTTGATTTTTAAGGTGGCGGCCATCGGCATATTGGTGGCGGTTTTAAATATGCTCCTGGTCCGGGCGGGCCGGGACGACCAGGCCATGATGACGACCATTGCCGGCTTGGTGGTGGTTCTGCTGGTTGTGATTCAGGAGATCAGCAATCTGTTTGACACCATCAAAAGCATTTTTGGACTCTAGCGATGGATATTGTACAGGTCATTGGAATCGGACTGGTGACAGCGGTGCTCTCGCTTTTGATCAAACAGCACCGGCCGGAGCTGGCCATTGCACTGCCCATGCTGGGCGCCGTCGTCATCTTTCTGCTTCTCGCGCCGTACCTGCGTGCCGCCCTGACAATGTTCGAGGACATTGCCGCCCAGGTGGGGATTGAGAACCAGTATCTAAAAATGGTGATTAAGATCATCGGTGTGGCCTATATCTGCCAGTTTTCCGCCGAACTCTGCAAAGACGCCGGCGAGGGGTCCATGGCCAGCAAGATCGAATTTGCCGGAAAGATCATGATTCTTACCCTGTCCATGCCCATCATATACAGGCTTTTGGGACTGGTGGGCTCAATCATAAATTTCTAACGGAAAATGGTGCGGAAGATGCGAAAGATACTTCTGATTTTAATCGTTGTGATGTGGTTTCCCATATGCTGTACGGCACGGGAGGCAGGCGGCCCGCCCACAGAAGAGGAGATGGCGGATCAGCTTCTGGAGGCGTATACGGATTTCTACGGCGATGCCTTTGCAAAGGGGATGGAGGATCTGGAGGAGAACAGCTCCTTTCAGGAGCTGGTACCGGACTTTGATGTGCGCAAATTGCTGAAACAACTGGTCAGCGGTAAGCTGGATCTCTCCTTTCCGGCCCTGTTCCAGCTCTTGATCCAGTATCTGCTGGGCGAGGTATACGGCAGTCTGAAGCTCATGGCCCTTGTGCTGGCCCTGTCAATCCTGTGCTCGTATCTGACAGGGCTTCAGGAGGGCTTCGGCAAGGAAGGGGTCAGTCAGGCGGCGTTTTATGTGTGCTATATCGTGATCGCGGGAATTGCCGCCGCGGCTTTTTATGACGCGGCGGGCTGCGTGACCCAGGCGGTGGGAAATATTGCCACCTTTATGAAGATGGTGGTGCCCATTGTTATCACCACCCTGCTTACCAGCGGAGCCATTGTCTCGGCCTCTGTGTTTGAGCCGGCCCTGATCACCATTGTGGAGATTGCGGTCATGGTGATCCAGACCCTGTTCATTCCGCTGGTGATGATATCCACAGCCATGAATATTGTGAACAACCTCTCCGATCAATTTAAGACCCAGCGGATGGTAAAGTTTATGAACCAGTGCGTCAAATGGGGGCTCAGCATCATGCTGACCGTATTTGTGAGCGTGGCAGGAATCCAGAGCATCGCCTCGGCCGGGGCGGACGGGCTGACCGTAAAACTGACCAAGTTTGCGGCCTCGAACCTGATCCCGGTGGTGGGCGGGATTCTGTCAGAGTCTGTGGAGACGGTGATGAACTGCAGTGTGCTGATCAAGAATTCCGTGGGTGTGCTGGGCATCATCTGTCTGGCGGTGATTGCGGTCACACCCCTTTTGAAGATCGCGGCCGTTCTGATCATCTTCCGTCTGACCGCGGCCATTGCAGAGCCGGTTTCCGAACCAAAGATCATCACCTGCATTTCAGAGCTGGCCAATTCCATCTCCGTGCTTTTTTCCATGCTGGCGGCATCGACGGTCATGTTCATCATTGTTCTGACCATTGTGATCAACGCCGGAAACACGGCAATCATGCTGGGGAGGTGAGGTCATGCTGGAAATGCTGAAGGATTGGGCCATGACCATAGCGGGCATTGTAATCTTCGGCTCCATCTGCGAGGTGATTCTGCCGGGCGGCACCTTTCAGAAATATGTACGGCTGGCCATTGGGCTGATGCTGATACTAACCCTGATATCGCCGGTCCAGCAGCTCCTGCATATGGAGTGGTCCCCGGATTATTTCACCGGAGATCATGTTTCGGCGTATCAGCAGAGGGCAGAGATGGAGGAGCGCCAGAAAAAGGATGTCATCCGCGCCTATCAACAGAATCTCGCCCAGAAGATGCAGGTGTCAATCCGGGCCAGGCTCGGGCCGATTCCGGCTGAGGTGCGCTGTCAGGTGGAAGAGAGCGACCCGGAACGGTTCGGAACAGTGACGGAGGTCCTTGTCATCGTTGACGCGGAGCGGAATCTGGATGTGACAGATCAGGTAGAGGAGATTCTGGAGCGGGACTATGGGATCGGGAAAAAGCAGATCACGGTCCGGTATTTGGAGGAGCGGGAAGGATGAAGGGAAAGGATTTGAAAACGATTTTCAGGCCGCCGAAAACAGAGGGAAAGGATTTGGAGAAAAAGAAGCCGAATCCGGTGGTGGTCTGGATTTTGATAGCGGCCATTGTGTTTTTGGCTGTGAGCAGTTTCACAGGCGGAAAGAAAGAGGAAAAACAGAAAGAGGAGAAGCCAAAGGCCGCGGCACAGACCGCGGACGGCACAGAGGACTATGTGGGCCAGCTGGAAACCCGGCTGGCGGAGACTTTGAAAAAGATCAACGGGGCCGGCGCGGTCTCGGTGTTTATCAGCATAGACAGCGGAGGTGAAAAGATTCTGGCCACAGACCAGAAAAACAAGAACAGCCGGGAAACCACCTCAGAAACCACAGGAATGAGCCAGCAGGAGACCGAACAGAGCGTGGTTCTGAGCGGTCAGAGTGCCGGGCAGAGCCCGTATGTGGTAGAGGAGAAAATGCCGGCTCCGGTGGGGGTCCTGGTGGTGGCGGAGGGCGCAAAGGATGAAAAGGTGAAATATGAGATCTATGAGGCGGTCAAGGCCCTGTTCGGCCTGTCTGCCCACAGGATCAAGGTGACCTATTAAAAGCCCGGAAGTGAAAAATCTATTAAACAGGAGGAATCAACTGTGAGTCAAAACCGCAAATTCAAATTCAGAGGAAAACAGGTACTGCTGCTGGGATTGGTGGCGCTGGTTATTACGGCGGGGTATTACCGCTGGACCGTGGAGACGGATAAATATAAGACCGTGCCCGTGACCAGCGAGGCCCTTCCCACCAACGCGGGGCAGGAACAGAAGCCGGAGGAAGGCCAGAATCAGCAGAATCAGGACGGCCAGCCCCAAAATCAGAATCAGGGACAGAGTCAGGGAATCGCACAGCTTAAGCAGGACCGGGACAGCGCCCGGAGCGAGGCGATGGAACAGTGGAAAGAGACCGCGCAGAGCAAGGAGGCTTCCCAGGAGACCAAGTCCGCCGCCGAGAAAAAGGTGAAGGCCGCCAACGAATATGCGGAGAAGGAAAAGTCCATTGAGACGCTGGTTAAGGCCAAGGGATATGCCGACTGCTTTGCCCATGTGGACGAGAGCGGCGTTTCGGTTATGGTCTCCGGCGGGGAGGTCAATGGAGCCAAGGTCGCGCAGATCAAGGATATCATTGTGGCGGAAACCAATGTTGAGGTCCGGAATATCAAAATCAGCGCGGAATAACCGGCATCAAAAACCATCTGCATGAACCGGCAGGTTCAGCGGATGGTTTTTGCTCTGTGTTAGCCATAGGAGTATCGGTTTCGACGGTTCTATGGCTGGGCAAAGAGGACAGTGAAACAAAGGCACAGTACAGAGCGGTCATATTTCACTCGCCGCGGGGAACGCTGTGAAAGGGGAGATCCGGCATGGTTTCCGCAGGGTGCAAGCTGCGCGGCAAAAGCATTGGCAAAGCGTATACGATAAGGGAAGCGGCGGCCAGAAAATGATGTAGAAAAAATTAAATTGTTTTATATGAAAAAGAACAGTAGACAATCTGCGGCCGGATGTGATATAATAACAGGAAATGAAGATCCGGGGGCCAGCTGGACCGGAGCCCGGAGCGGCGGGTGCCAAGACCATCGGACGCCGGATCTGGCATTATCCAGCCCACTGATAATGCGCAAGGCGGTTCAATATTTTTCGTGGGCAGAAAGGCTATGGGAATATTATGGAAAATACGATCAATCCTGAAATTGAAGAAAACGGGAATGTTAATATTGCGGATGAAGTGGTTTCGATCATTGCGTCTCTTGCGGCGGCGGAGGTAAAGGGTGTGGCCAGCATGGGCAGTACCATCTCCGGCGGCTTTGCGGAGCTGCTTGGCAAGAAGAATCTGTCCAAGGGCGTCAAGCTGTCCGTTGACGACAAAAACGTCGTTCTGGATCTCTCCATCATTGTGGAATACGGGGCCAAGATTCCGGATGTGGCCTGGGAACTGCAGGAGAAAGTCAAGAGCGAGGTGGAGTCCATGACCGGACTGACGGTGACCGCTGTGAATATCTCGGTGGACGGCGTCAATGTGCCGAAGTCCGAGAAAGAGGAAGCCGAAGCGGAGGAAACGCTTGAAGTTGAGGATCTGGCCGCTGAGGAAACGGTGTGCGCGGAGACGGCAGAAGAAGCGGCAGAGTCCGCGGAGGAAGAAAACCAGGAGACAACGGAGGAGTAATTCCAGAGTATGATGAACAGAAGAAAAGCCAGAGAATATGCCTTTATCCTGCTGTTTGAATATAAATTCCAGCCGGATGAGATCCAGCGGATCCTGGAGGATTTTCTCACAGAAAACGAGGCGGGCGCGCAGGAAGCGTATATCCGCGGTGTGGTTGAGGGGGCCGTCGCCCATGTGGTTGAAATCGACGGCCTGATCGCGGATTATGCCAAAGACTGGTCCGTGGATCGGATCTCCATTGTCTGCATGGCAGTCATGCGCCTTGCGGTCTATGAGATGAAATATGTGGAGAGCATCCCGGTGAACGTCTCGGTCAATGAGGCGGTTGCCCTTGCCAAGGAATATGACGGCGAAGAGGCCGCCCCCTTTGTAAACGGGATCCTGGGCAACATCAAGGAAGCGCTGGTATAACGATATAAAGACGTTCCCGCCGCGTTGCTGCAACGCGCCGCGTTTCGCGGAGACGGCGGGGGCTCAGTGCCCTGTGCTGATACAGAGTGGCTGCGCAATGTACCGCTCTGTTTTGGTGTGTTCGCATCTGGCGGGTGGAACCGTCCGGGAGGCGGCGCAGTGAGAGACCAATGCTTTGCGTGACAAAAGGCCGCGCCGCGGCCGGGAATTCCGGAGGATTTACAATTCGGAAAGAAGGGGGAATGGCAGAGCGCACAAATCCGCGGAAGCGGAGGCGGCGTGATGTCTGCAGCTATGATTGAGAGACAAGCATTATCTGTAACACAGGTAAATTTATATATCAAAGAGATCATGAACCGGGATGTGGTTTTGACCGACATTCTGGTCAAGGGTGAGCTTTCGAATTTTAAGGCACACTCCTCAGGGCATATGTATATGTCCCTGAAGGATGAGAGCGGCGTCATGCGCGCGGTCATGTTCCGAAGCAGTGCCGCAAAGCTGAAATTCAAGCCTCAGAACGGTATGAAGGTGGTGGCGCACGGGCGGATCACGGTCTATGAGCGCGACGGCCAGTACCAGCTTTACATAGACGATATGCAGCAGGACGGAATCGGGGATCTGTATGTGGCTTTTGAACAGCTCAAGGTCAAGCTGAATCAGGAGGGTCTGTTTGATCCCGCCCATAAAAAACCGCTGCCGCGCTATCCCAAAAAGGTGGGGGTAGTCACCGCGCCCACCGGCGCGGCCATCCGGGATATCATCAATGTGCTGTCCCGGCGGTTTTCCTATACCGATGTGGTGCTGTATCCGGTTCTGGTTCAGGGCGAGAATTCCGCCCAGAGCATTGTGGAGGCAATCCGGTATTTTAACCGGAACCGTGCGGCGGACGTGCTGATCGTAGGCCGCGGCGGCGGCTCCATAGAGGATTTATGGTCCTTCAACGAGGAGGCTGTGGCCCGGGCCGTCTATGACAGTGAAATCCCCATTGTTTCGGCCGTGGGGCATGAGATTGATTTTACCATATCCGATTTTGCGGCGGATCTGCGGGCGCCAACGCCCTCAGCGGCGGCGGAACTGGTGGTTCCCTCCCAGGCGGAGCTGGGCGAGAAGTTTAACAACGTCTACAGCAGGCTTTACAGCCAGGCGAACCGGATCATGGAGCGGGCGCGGCTCCAGCTTAAGGCGCAGACAGAGCGGCCGGCGTTCAGGAACCCAATGCTCAAGGTGAATGAGGAGCGGATGTATTTGGACCGGCTCAGTCAGGATTTCACCACGGCCTATACGGGCATCCTCAATCAGAAAAAACAGGCGCTCCAGGTGGGCATCTCCCGGCTGGACGGGCTCAGTCCGCTGGGAACGCTGGCGCGTGGTTTTTCCGTGGCTAAGGACCAGCAGGGCCATGTGGTGCGTACGGTGAAACAGGTCAGCGCGGGCGAATCCCTTGAGGTCATGGTGGAGGACGGCCGGATTCTGGCCACAGTTGACCGGACGGAAAAGGAAAAGGAACCGCGGAAACAGCGGATATAGAAAGGCAGATACCATGGATAAGAAACAGAATTTTGAAACAAACTTAAAAGAGCTGGAGGGTGTGGTCAAGGCGCTCGAGGGAAACGAGGTCAGCCTGGACGACATGCTGGCCCTGTTTGAAAAGGGCATCCATCTGACCCAGGCGTGTACGGCGGCCCTTGACGAGGCGGAGCAGAAGATCTCCATTTTGATGAAAAACCAGGAGACCGGAGAGCTTGAGGAACAGCCCTTTGGCGGGCTGGGTGAATAATATGGAATTTTCTGAGCAATACCAGTCTTATCTGGATCAGATCAATCAGGTGATTGAAGAGGAGTTCCAGGTCCCGGACCTGCCGCAGCGGCATGTGTTCGAAGCCATGCGGTATGGTATCCTGGGCGGAGGCAAGCGGATCCGGCCGGTGCTGACCATGGCGGTCTGTGACCTGCTGGGCGGAAGTTTGAAGGACGCCGCGGCGGTGGGATGCGCCGTGGAGTGCATCCACAACTATTCCCTGATTCACGATGATTTGCCGTGCATGGACAATGACGATCTCCGGCGGGGACGCCCCACCTGTCACAGGGTGTTCCCGGAGAATATCGCCCTTTTGGCCGGGGATGGGCTCTTGAACCGGGCTTTTGAACTCCTTTCGGACACGCACCGGTATGAGAATATGACGCCGTCCGCCGTCCTTGCTGTTATCCGCGCGGTCTCCCGCGCCGCCGGCGCTTTCGGCATGATCGGCGGACAGGTGATTGACCTGGAATGCGAGAACCGGACGGATGTAACGCTTGAGGAGCTCCGGGAGCTTCATGCCGGAAAGACCGGTGAACTGATCCGGGTCTCTGCGGCGTGCGGATGTCTCTGCGCGGGCGTTTTGGACGATAAGGATAAAAAGTATCAGAAAATCGCACAATTTTCTGCAAAATTAGGGTTGGCATTTCAGATAAAAGATGATATACTGGATGTCGTCGGGCAGGAGGAAATATTGGGCAAACCCGTTGGCAGTGATGCGGAGAGCCACAAGAACACATTTGTGTCCCTTATGGGCCTGGAGCAGGCCGAAAGGGAGCTGGAACGGCTCACGGCTGAGGCGCAGGGCGCGCTGGACGGCTTTGTACGGGCGGACTTTTTGCTTGCTCTTGCCGACTATTTACTAAACCGTAATTATTGAGGGTTAGATATGAATTATTTGGACCAATTTTTGAACAACAGGATCTTTTTTGTCGTATTGTTTGCCTGGATCTTCTCCTGTATCTTAAAGGGATTTCTGGTCTGGGTCAAGGACAAAAAGCTGGATATGACCCGTTTCATGGGACCCGGCGGCATGCCGTCCTCCCATTCGACCATTGTCATGAGCCTCGCCACCTGTGTGGGGATCAAGGTTGGCTTTGACAGCCCGCTGTTTGTGGTGTGCTGCGCGTTTGCCCTTGTGGTCATGTATGATGCGTCCGGTATCCGGCGCGCCGCAGGACAGCAGGCCAAGATGATCAATATGATCATCGATGCCTGGGAGGAGAGCGACCCGCTGGAAAAACAGATCCGGCTTAAGGAACTGCTGGGGCATACCCCGCTGGAGGTGCTGGCCGGCGCTGTGCTGGGGACCGGAATCGCTGTGCTGGCCGCTGTTCTGATCGGCCTGTAGGCATATGCAGAAGAGAGAAAACTTTCAGATATGAAAATATCTGCGGAAAGGAAAGGTGTTTTAGATGATTAAAGTAACGCTCAAAAGCGGAGACCATAAGGAGTTTGAAGCGGGTACCACCCTGCTTGAAATGGCAAAGAGCATCAGTGAGGGACTGGCAAGAGTTTGTCTTGCCGCGGAGGTGGACGGACAGATCTGTGACCTGCGCACCGCACTCGGCAAGGACTGCAGTGTGAACTTCCTGACCTGGGACACAGAGGGCGGGAGGCACGCGTACCGGCATACCGCGTCGCATGTGATGGCACAGGCGGTCAAACGGCTCTATCCCAATACCAAGCTGGCAATTGGCCCGGCCATTGAAAATGGATTCTACTATGATTTTGATTTTGAAACACCTGTCAACGCCGCGGACCTTGAGAAGATCGAGGCGGAAATGAGGAAGATCATCAAAGAGGATATTCCCATTGAGCGGTTTGAACTGCCCCGGGAACAGGCCCTTGAAGCCATGCGGCAGGCTGGCGAGGACTATAAGGCTGCGCTGATTCAGGATCTTCCGGAAGGGGAGGTCATCTCTTTTTACCGGCAGGGGGACTTTACGGACCTCTGCGCCGGCCCGCATCTGATGTCCACCGGAAAGCTGAAAGCGGTAAAGCTCCAGTATACCGCGGGGGCCTATTGGCGCGGGGATGAGAAAAACAAGATGCTGACCCGGATCTATGGCACGGCTTTCCCCAAAAAGTCTGAGCTGGATGCCTATCTGGAGCAGCTGGAGGAGGCCAAAAAGCGGGATCACAACAAGCTGGGCCGTGAACTGGGTTATTTCAAAACTGTGGACTATATCGGCCAGGGCCTGCCAATTATGCTTCCCAAAGGGGCCAGAGTCCTGCAGATTCTCCAGCGGTTTGTGGAGGATGAGGAGCAAAAGCGGGGCTATCTGCTGACCAAGACCCCGTTTATGGCAAAGAGCGATTTGTATAAGATTTCGGGACACTGGGACCACTATCGGGATGGTATGTTTATTCTGGGCGACCCGGAGGAGGAAAGCAAGGAGGTCTTTGCGCTCCGCCCCATGACCTGTCCGTTTCAGTTTCAGGCATATCTGGCGGAGATGCGGAGCTACCGGGATCTTCCCCTGCGCTACAACGAGACCTCTACCCTGTTCCGGAACGAGGATTCCGGCGAGATGCACGGCCTGATCCGCGTGCGGCAGTTTACCATTTCAGAGGGGCATCTGGCCTGCCGGCCGGACCAGCTGGAAGAGGAGTTTAGGGGTTGTGTGGATCTGGCAAATTACATGCTCAGGACGGTTGGCCTGGAGGAGGACGTAACCTATCGGTTCTCCAAATGGGATGAGAACAACAAGGAAAAATATATTGGCTCTGCCGAGGAATGGGAGCAGGTACAGGATCGGATGCGCGGCATTCTGGACAACATGGGCCTCAGCTATACCGAGGCCTCCGGCGAGGCGGCATTTTATGGCCCGAAGCTGGATATACAGATCAAAAACGTATTCGGCAAAGAGGACACCCTGATCACTGTGCAGATCGACTTCCAGCTTGCGGAGCGGTTTGGCATGGAATATATTGACACGGACGGCCAGAAGAAATATCCCTATGTCATCCACCGGACCTCCATCGGATGCTATGAACGGACCCTGGCGCTTTTGATTGAGAAATACGCGGGTGCGCTGCCCACCTGGCTGGCACCGACCCAGGTGAAGATTCTGCCGATTTCTGAACACTATCTGGACTATGCGAAACAGGTGGAAAAGACGCTGATGGAGCAGGGGATCCGTGTGGAACTGGACAGCCGGAACGAGAAAATCGGCTACAAGATCAGGGAGGCCCAGCTGGAAAAGGTGCCCTATATGCTGGTGGTCGGTGAAAAGGAGCAGGCGGATCAGGCTGTTGCGGTCCGGTCCAGAAAAGACGGCGACAAGGGCGCCATGAGCCTGGAAAGCTTTATAAAAGATATTCTCGCCGAGATCGAAACGAGGGTTAAATAAAGGCGGACGCCGTGATATTCCGCATAGATAAAACCGCTGACCTGTATACAGGTCAGCGGTTTTCATACTTTTTTTATTCAGCATTCTTTTGAAAGGAGAAGCTTATGGAAGAACAGGAAACACAACAGCAGGAGAAATTTATAAAGATGACCCAGACACCGGTTCCGAGGCTGATATGCGGCCTAGCGGCGCCCTGTATCCTGAGTATGCTGATCACCTCCTTTTATAACATGGCGGACACCTATTTTGTCAGCAGAATCGGCACCAGCGCTACCGCGGCTGTCGGTGTGGTATTCTCTCTCATGGCGGTGATCCAGGCGCTGGGTTTTACCTTCGGCCATGGTTCCGGCAACTACATATCAAGACAGCTCGGCAAGCATCAGACTGAGGATGCCAGCATCATGGCGGCAACCGGTTTTTTCTCGGCAGTGCTGGCTGGGTGCATCATCACGGTATTGGGCCTTGCCTTTTTAAGACCTCTGGTACGCGAGCTGGGCGCGACCGAAACCATAGAGCCCTATGCTGTGGACTATGCCTGGTATATCCTGCTGGGCGCGCCGTTTATGATGGGATCGCTGGTTCTCAACAATCAGCTTCGGTTCCAGGGCAGCCCT
Organism: uncultured Ructibacterium sp.; assembly: GCA_965146665.1. GTDB lineage: Bacteria > Bacillota > Clostridia > Monoglobales > Monoglobaceae > Ructibacterium. The sequence goes on along the minus strand of CBCTHE010000004.1, from coordinate 226,231 downwards.
GCCTCCGGAATGATCGGCATGTGCAGTGGGGGAATCCTGAACATTGCGCTGGACCCTTTGTTTATTTTCGGGTTTCACATGGGAATTAAAGGGGCGGCCGCGGCCACCATGGTCAGTCAGGCCGTCAGCTTTATAATTCTGTTTGTCATGTGCAGGAGAGGCGGAAACATACCGGTGTATTTCAGAAATTTCAAGCCGAGTCTGGCCCGGTATAAGGAGATCATCCGGGGAGGCGTTCCGTCGCTGGCGCGGCAGGGGATCGCCAGCGTGGCCACAATCTTTCTGAACCGCGCGGCGGGGATTTATGGAGACGCGGCCATCGCGGCTATGTCCATTGTGATGCGGGTGACAAACTTTGCCGGTTCGGCGCTGATTGGCTTTGGACAGGGTTTTCAGCCGGTCTGCGGTTTTAACTATGGCGCGAAGCTGTATGGCCGGGTGCGGTCCGCTTTCTGGTTTTGCGTGAAAAGCTCAACGGGATTTCTGATACTGATTGCGGCGCTGGGCTTCGTTTTCGCGCCGCAGATCATTGGCATGTTCCGGGATGACCCCGATGTGATTGCAGTGGGGACGGTGGTTCTGCGGCTTCAGTGTATCACTTTCCCCACCTTTTCATGGACCACCATGAGTAATATGATGCTGCAGACCATGGGCAAGGCTGTGCGGGCAACGATCCTGTCGCTGTCCCGGCAGGGGCTGTTCTTCATCCCGGCGATATGGATTCTCTCAGAACTGATGGGGCTTCGCGGACTGGAGCTCTGCCAGTCGGCGGCGGACATTGGTTCCCTTGTCCTCGCCGTCCCCATGGCGGCCAGAGTCCTCCGGGATTTCAAAAGAAAGACCGAGCGGCAAACAGAAACTGCGGACGAATCCAAAGTCCGCTGTGCTTAGGTATAGCCAGCGCAGATATAATGAGAAAGAACGGGAATAAAAAACAGCGCCTTGATGAGGGGCTGTTTTTTGGTAAATTTTACATCAATATACCGTAGTTATCCTCATGTGCTTTTCTTAACCTTGTTATCAATTCACAATAAACAGAACAAAGGTTTATTGCGTTTTAAGCAATGTTACCATACAATGTTGCTGTAATCATTGTTGCTTGCTGCTATAAGTAGCAGAGAAATAATTTTAACATAAGGAGAGGAATAACGTGAGAAAAACGGTAAAAAGAACTGCGGCCCTTCTGGCTATGGTGATGATGATATCACTCTTTAGCGGTGTTTTCGTGCAGACAGCTGACGCTTTAGGAGATGCCTGGGTGACGCTGGAGCGGTTTGACCAGATGAAGGATTTTGTCAATCAGGGTGTCACCGTCAGTAAGCCCCTGAACCATCCTGCCTTGTCTGAGTATTCCTGGACAAACGGCGGTAAAACCGTAAAGCTGAGCGTTGGTGGACAGAATGTGGAATACACATTTACCCATGATGAATGCTTTGCTCCTGGCCAGGTGGCGTATGAAGGAAAAACGTACAATACGATCACACGCTCTGTCACCGGGCCTACGGCCACCGCATTTAATGCCGCGGCCTGGTTGGTTTATGATACCGAGGGAGCGACAGAATTTTCTGTTACAGCCTTTGTGGCCAAAACTGCGGAGGGGATTCCTGCAGATCTGACCCTTGAATACAGAACCAGCGCCAATGGAGCATGGATAAAGACAGATTGGTTCCGCGCTGAGAGCATGGAGTCAGACAACAATTCAAATCTGAGTGCCGGAACGGGTTTTGTCAGACGTATATACCGGGGGAAACTTCCTGGAAACGCTGTGCAGCTGAAACTTACGCTTCCCGTTCCGGTCAAGGTTATGTCCTCTGAGAGCATGAAGGCCGTGCAGTTGGCGGAGGTCAAATTCACGGGCGGAGGAGAGCAGTATCAATGGAGTGATGGCGCGGCTCTTGCCCAGGCGGAATGGACCGGAGAAAAAGCGGTTTTGGCCTGGCCTGAAATACAGACAGCGGATGCTGACGTGTTGTATTATCTCATGCAGGACAATCAGCTTAAGGCGGTTCTTCCTAAGGGTACCACCACATATCAGGTGCAGCTGGAGCCAGGGGAGGAATATAAATTTGATGTGTATGCGGCAAAGCTTGGGGATGGAACAGCGGATATTACATCACCGGTTCTGACGCTAGATAACAACATAAAGGGGCCGGGAGGCGCGGCAGAGGACTTCCTTGACACTTTTAAGTTTGAGAAAACCATGCTTGCAGATATGGATAGCCACACCGGGAATTTTGTTCATGACGCAAGCATTCCCTCGCTCCAGCGTAAAAATCTTACGGATGACGCACATGTGGTTTACGGCATACCGGGCTTGACCGACTTCAGGGTCACCTTCCGGGCGTGGAAGGACAATAAGACCAGCTTTACTTTTGAGGAATGCAAGTTTTATGGCTCTGCAGACGGTGCAGAATTTTTTGAAATTCCCGCAGTCAATGCGAATCCCGGTATTCCCGGGAAATATGCGGAAAAACTGTGGATCTACAGTCCGGCAGAGACCATTCCCGCCGGTACCAATTACCTGAAAATTTCATTTGGCAAGGTAAGCCGTTTGGAATACCTTAGCCTTAAGCGCGTGGAAGCGAGCCGGGAGCAGCAGAGTGAAGAAATGATACTTCGGGATAAAATCCGGCGCGCCATGGCTTGGGAAATTCTTTTTCCAGAACTGGATCAGAACGCCCTGACCGCCGACTTGACTTTGCCTGAAACCGTGCAGGCAGAAGGCAAAACCTATCCTGTTGTGTGGACTGCGAGCAATGCGGAAATTATTTCGCCTGAGGGCATCATTTCACGAGGGGAACAGGAGCAATCTGTTACCCTTACCGCACAGGTGGCATACAGCGGCGGAACAGAGCCATTGATAGTGGAGTATCCTCTACAGATACTGCGTGCAGGGGTTGACAGTATGCGGGTGGATCCGTGTGAAAGCCTGAGCACCCTTTCTGCAAGATCTGAGCATGTGGCACAGGCAGCGCTTGATGATGCAAAAATGGACAGCGTGTTTATGATTGAGAAGGTTGGGAACGGAACCCAGTTTCTGGACGGGAGCCAATATATTGAATATGACATTGAGAATGTAAGCCAGTTTGAACTCCGAGTCGGTGAGAACGATCGCGGCGGCGACAAGATTATGAAGTTTGAGACCGCAGATGAAAGCGGGGTCTTTTTGCCTCTGTATAACGTGAATAAGGTGAATCGAACGGCGATCCCAGGGGCTAACAAGGGGTGGTACAGCGCTTCCTATATCTCTCCGGAAATCCCGGAGGGAACCAAAAAAATACGGATGTATTTCGGCGCACAGAAGGACGGGGCGTACTGGGCTTTTGGGATAGATGAGATAAGGTTTTTTATAAAAAATCAAAGCTATACCTATCAATGGCCTGAAAATGCCAAGGCGGCGGTAAGCGGTATTACAAAGCAGGGCGCGGAACTGTCCTGGGATGCGGTAACGCCTTTGCCCGCGCACGAGGCGGTTTATGATGTTTATGTCAACAACGTCCTGCAGGGGACGACCGCTGAGACAAATTTTTCCCTGCAGGCTCTGGAACGAAACACCGCATATCACGTTTATATACGGGCAAGAGCTGCGGATGCTCCCGCTCTTGTTTCGAAAAAGCTCGTTGCGGATGCTTTTCGCACCGACCGGAAGCGGGGCGTTCCGGAGGAATCGGAAGCAAAGGGGAACGTGGTGTCTCCAGACACAGCGGAAGGAGAGGTGATCAGTGCCAAAGGAATGCTGCGGATCACCGACAGTTCGGTGCTGGATAACGAAAACTATATTATGGCTGGCTTTGAGAATTCCCAGGGAGAGCGATCCAATGTATATGTAAAGATCTATTCTACCATGGCGGAGTACTACAAGAACGGTATGCTTACCATACAGCTGCCGCACCGGCAGCTGAAGGATGGAGATGTCCTTTGGATTGATACGGAGGATTATGCGGTTTTTGGGACTGCAGTGCGCTATACGCTGGATGCCGGCGCCGCGTGGGAAAGTCTGTATTTTTGCCGCACGGCCGGAATCGACGTCTTTTATGAGGCGGCGGCGGAACGAGTTTATAATCAAGGGGAGACAATATATTTTGACACAAATCCTATGTTGGAGTCATTGCCGCAGAACTTTACCTTTGAAGCGGATGTGAGGCTTGACCCGGAAGCGAAGGAGAATTTTGTGCTGCAGCTTTTTGCAGATTCTGACTATGATGCGGCCACTCCTAAAATGATTGCGTCCATGTGGGAAATGCGTAACCTTACCCATGGGAAGGATGGTGCGCTGTATATGGATTATCAGATTTCGGCGGTTGATAGCTGGAACAACGGAAAAACCTGGGGTGTCAACCGGGCGTGGATGCCGCGGCTGGAATATGACGGGAACTGGAGAAATTTGCGGTTGCTGGTGGATTTTGAACAGAAGACAATTCAGGCAGCCATTGACGGACGAATGGTGAGCGAAGTGCCTCTTTCCAACATCAATGCGGCAGAGTTGGCCGGGATGACAGTTGGCGCCGACTGTGCGCTCCGTAATGTAAAGGTGACGACTGGTGCGCACGGGTTTGTGTATAAGCCTGTGGCGGTGGTGGATGAAGCCGGAGAGCCAAAGCCGGTTCTGGTTCCGGGTGAAACGGTCAATCTGCGGCTTGAAGTGCTGAATACGGAGGATGGGATTCCGATTCATGCCTTTATCGCCCGCGGGAATCAGGCGGCCGGCCAGGAGGTGACCCAAGCTGAGCATTTGACAGAAATTCCTGTGTCCCCCGGCTGGCAGAGCCTTGACGTGCCTGTGAAGGTGCGGGATGCCCGGGAGCGGCTTTGCCTCTACATCTGGCGTGATGCCGACAATATTCAGCCGGTCACTGCGGCCGGCGGATACCTGGGGACGCCGGAGGAGAAAGGGGAGGATAAGCGCCTGTTTCTCATCGGGGATTCCACCGTATATTATGTTTACGACCACGAACGCTTTGGATGGGGCGAGGTGCTGCAGGACTATCTGACTGCCGATATGAAGGTATACAATTATGCAAAGGACGGAACCAGCACCAAAACCTATTTGGAATACGGACGCCAGAATGCAATGGAGCCTTATATGCGCGAGGGGGATTATCTGCTGTTCCAGCTGGGTCATAACGATCGGGATAACAAGTATAAAGGAACCACTCTTGAGGAGTACAAGGATAACCTTAGAAAATATGTGGCAATGGCAAGACAGCGCGGACTTCATATGATTTTTGTCACACCGGTGACCGTGATGCAGGATGTAGGAAAGACGGATCTGGGATCGGCGCAAGAGCGTACGCTGTATGGCTTTGCCACGGCAATGAAGGCCGTGGCAGAGGAACTGGATGTTCCGCTTATTGATCTGCATCAGAAATCAATCCGTGAATTGGGTGAAGAGGGCGTAACCGGCTCGGCAGATCCGAACGGAATTTATTATCACGATGCAAACGGCAAAATAGATGCGACGCATTTCAGTGAGAAGGGCGCCAGAGTTTTGTGCGGATATATCAAGGAACTTTTGCAAGATAATCCAGAGACACAGGATATTGCCAAATATTTCAAATAGCACCGTTGTGCGGGCGCGGCGGCGTGTACCTTAAACGCTGTTTTCATGCACGGACGAGATGTAAAGAATCTGTTGAATCACAAAAACACCTTCCATGGCGGCAGCCGTGGAAGGTGTTTTTTATGAATTCCTAATTCTTTCTCCAGGGCACAGAGGCCGATGCCGATACGCTGGCCGATTATTCGGATAGCAGTGACTTGACCTTTTCAATGTCCTTGATATCAATCAGGCATGAAATTTCTGTCTCGGCTGTGGTGATCAGCTTGATGGAGATATCCGCGTCAGAGAGCACCTGAAACAGTTCGGCGGCCACCCCGTATGTACTGCGCATGCCTGCGCCTGACAGGATCACCTTGGTATTGTTCCCGTTCATGTCAGTGGATATCTCCGGGCTCAGCGCCTTGAAAGCCGCTGTGGCGCCGACGACCTCAGCCAGGCTCTCCTGGGGGACGGTGAAGGAGAGATTGACCTTATCCTTGTAGGGGGCGGTGCGGCAGATCATATCCACGGTCACCTGACGGTCAGAGATCTCGTTCAGGATTGCCGCCAGATTCTGCGGGGTATTAGGGATATTATTGATTGTGACCAGGGCCACATCGGACAGATATCCAACCTCTGTGATTGTCTTAATCATAATGTTGCCTCCTTCAGAAATATTTACTGTGCCGCGATCAGATCCTTCATGGCATAGAGACCGGGCTTCTGTTCCTTCAAAAACATCGCCGCCCGGACTGCACCAACCGCAAAGACCTCTTTGGATGCGGCCGCGTGCCGGATTTCTATTACCTCGTCCGTTCCGGCGAAGAGTACGTCGTGCTCGCCCACTATGGTTCCGCCGCGGACCGCGTGAATACCGATCTCGTGCTTATCACGCTTTTTGCGCACCGAATGGCGGTCGTATACATATTCCGCGGGATAGGACAGCGTATCCGCCAGCGCGTTGGCAATGGCCAGCGCTGTTCCGCTCGGGGCGTCCAGCTTTTGATTGTGGTGCTTTTCTATGATCTCAATGTCAAAGTTGTTCTCCAGTATTTTTGCCGCCCGGCAGACCAGATCAATCAGCAGGTTTACGCCCAGCGACATGTTGGCCGAGAAGAAGAGGGGGATGTTCTGCGCTTCATACTCAATCCGGGAGACCTGCTCTGTTGTGAGCCCAGTGGTGCAGATCACCGCGGGAATATCCTCCTCCGCCGCATAATTCAGAATATTGTCCAGCATGGCGGGATGGGAGAAGTCGATGATGACATCCACAGGCTCCTGTACCCTGGAAAGGTCGTCATAGACCGGGAAGCCGGCCTTCTGTTCCGTATTGATATCAAAGCCGGCGCTGATCTGAACCTGGTCCGATTCCTCAGCCAGACGAGTCACGGCCTGCCCCATCTTTCCGTTGGCGCCGCTCAAAAGTATGTTTATCATTTGCTTCACACCTTTATTTAAAATTCTTCATTTGAAATGAATCCGCGCCGGCCCGCTCTTCCAAAGGGAAACAAATTGCCGTCAGGCAGCTTCGCGTGCCGGTATGGGACGTTATTTCAACAGGCCGTAGTCCGCCAGCACCTGTTTGAGAACTGCCAGGTTTGCGTCGGTCATGTCGCAAAGCGGCATCCGGAACGGCCCAGCCTGCAGTCCCGTCAGATTCATTGCGGTCTTGATGGGAATGGGGTTAACCTCAATGAATAGGGTGTTGATCAGTTTAAGCAGCTTTAAAAACAGGGCTCTGGAGCCATCCGTATCGCCCGCGGTAAATTTGGCGCAGATATCATGGGTTTCCTGGGGCAGAATATTGGCCACAACAGAGATGACGCCCTGGCCGCCCAGAGACATGACCGGAACGATAATATCGTCGTTCCCGGCATAGATGACCAGATCGGTCTCTGCGGCGATCTTTGCCACAAAGCTCAAGTCCCCGGTCGCCTCTTTAATGGAGTTGACGTTGGGGATTTGCGACAGCTTTTTCAAGGTCTCAATGCTGTAGCCCAGGCCTCCGGTGCGTCCGGGAATGTTATAAAGGACAATGGGGATGCTGATGCTGTCCGCGATGGCTTCCACATGGGCGCAAAGGCCCTTTTGGGTGGTTTTATTGTAATAAGGGGCCACAATGAGAACCCCGTCTGCGCCCGCCTCTTCTGCGTATTGGCTCAGTTCAATGGCATGGGCGGTGTCGTTGCTGCCGGTGCCGGCAATCACTGGAATCCGTCCGGCGGTTTTTTCCACGGTAAAGCGGATCACCTCTTTGTGTTCCGCATCCGGCATGGTTGATGCCTCGCCGGTGGTGCCGCAGATTACAATGGCGTCCGTGTGGTTGGCAATATGAAACTCAATCAGCTCCGCCAGTTTGGCATAATCAACGCCGCTTTCTGTGAAGGGCGTGACGATTGCGACCGCGGAACCAGTAAAAATAGGCGTTTTCATAAAAATCTCCATTCCGCCGCTCCGCCTCGGCAAAAATTTTTAAACAAAAAATCTCTTATCAGCGGAGCAAAAAAAGCTTTAAGAGATGGCGTCACAGCGCGCTTTGTGCCGGTACTTCCGGCCAGAGCCAAAAGCTCCTGCCTTGCCGCTGTTTTCCCGGAAAATCCCCCCGAGTGTGACAGTTTTCGGAGATGCTGTGCCCCGCCCGGCACTGCTTTCCCATGTGTTTTCAATCAGTCAAAATAGCCCTTTGCGGCCAGCAATTCCGCCATCAGAACCGCCCCGCCCGCCGCACCGCGCAGGGTGTTGTGGGACAGGCAGACGAACTTGTAGTCGTACTGGGAATCCTCCCGCAGACGGCCCATGGATACGGCCATTCCGCCCTCCAGATTCCGGTCCAGTCTGGTTTGCGGGCGGTTGTCTTCCTCAAAGTAATTCAAAAACTGCTTGGGTGCGGAGGGGAGCTCCAGCTCCTGGGGCGCGCCTTTGAAGGCCTTCCAGTCCGCCTTGATCTGTTCAATGCTGGGCTTGTTCTCGAACTTTACAAAGACCGCGGCCATATGTCCGTCAGAGGCCGCGACCCGCAGACATTGCGTGGTGATGGAGGGGGAGTCCGCGTCCACGATCTTGCCGTCCTCAATTTTGCCCCAGATCTTCAGGGGTTCAATCTCGCTCTTTTCTTCCTCACCGCCAATGTAGGGAATGACATTGTCAACCATCTCAGGCCAGGTTTCAAAGGTTTTGCCAGCGCCGGAAATGGCCTGATAGGTGCAGGCCAGAGCCTGGGTGATGCCGTACTTCTTCAGCGGGTGCAGGGCGGGAACATAGCTCTGCAGGGAGCAGTTGGACTTGACGGAGATAAAGCCGCGCTTGGTGCCCAGCCGCTTTTTCTGCGCGTCAATGATCTCCGCGTGCTCCGGGTTGATCTCCGGAATGATCATGGGGACATCCGGGGTGTGGCGGTGTGCCGAGTTGTTGGAGACCACAGGGCATTCCGCCTTTGCATAGGCTTCCTCCAAAGCGCGGATTTCATCCTTCTTCATGTCAACGGCACAGAATACAAAGTCCACCTGCCCCGCGATGGTGTCAATGTCAGCCGCGGCGTCGTACACTACCATATCTTTGACGGAGTCTGGAATCGGGGTGGTCATGGCCCAGCGTTTGCCCACGGCCTCGCTGTAGGGCTTGCCGGCGCTTCTGGGAGAAGCGGCCAGGAGCTTTAACCGGAACCAGGGATGGTTTTCCATCAGGGTGATAAACCGCTGACCCACCATGCCCGTAGCGCCTATGATTCCAACATTATACTGTTTCACTGAAACTTCCTCCTTGTGTTCACAAATCTATTATCCTTAGTATAAATATTATATGCGAACCCAACTGAGATGTCAAATGTTTTTTGGGCAGAAATACGGTCTTTTGCGGCAGAATTTCATGCGTTTTTCACAAAGGGGGCAGAATTTTCAGAGCCGGGTTCCCGCGGCCCGGAGAAAATGACGCAAAATCGCCGGATTGTTTACAGATATGTAATGGAACCGCAATAGAAAATTCATGGAAAACAGCTATAATATGAAAAAAGGACTGGAATTTCCATTTCCTTTATGGTATGATAACATTGTATTGATATGCGTCTGCAAAAGAGCCGCATGAGGTTTGGAATGTGATAGGATGTATGGATCAGAAAGGCTGTGATTGTATTGAAACGATTGCTTTCTCTTGTGGTGGCCGCGTTCCTGCTGCTGCCCTGTTTTTCCATGAACGCGGCCGCGGACTATAATCTGCCCCGCTATGTGCGTGTCGGTCTGCTGTACGGAAACAGCGCTCCGAAAACCGTGACCCTGGAATCCGTTTGGGGCTTTCAGCTGGGGAGCTATGACGGGCGTGATTTCGGATATCAGACTGAGACGGATCAGACGGTTGTTGTGGTCCGGCCGGGCGATGGGAACACGGTGAACGTGACCGACGCCGCGGGAAATGTCCTGTATACGGGCGGCGGAAGCGCGGGAATCTTGCCGCGTGCCTCTGGCATGGACCAGAAGCTCAGCGTGGACGGTGTAGAATACCGGGGCGGTATCAACTGCATTGCGGACGGCGGCGCTCTGACCATTGTGAATGTCGTATTTTTGGATCATTATCTGTATGGCGTGATTTCCCGGGAAATGAGCCCGACCTGGCCCGAAGAGGCTCTGAAAGCGCAGGCGGTCTGCGCCCGGAATTATGCTGTGAACAATCTGGACAAGCATGCCAGCCAGGGCTTTGACCTGTGCAGCAGTGTGGACTGCCAGGCCTATGCCGGGACCAAGTTCGAGGCGGAGGGCTCCTACGCGCCGGTGGATGAGACCACCCGGCAGGTGCTGACTTATGACGGCGAGCTGGCCGAGCTCTATTATGCCGCATCCATGGGGCCGGCCACTGAGGATGTCGAGAACGTCTGGGGCAATAGCCTGCCCTATCTTGTGAGCGTAGACAATTCCTACGAGGATACCGAGAACATCCCCAACGGAAAGTGGTCTGGTTCCCTCACCTGTGATGAGGCTTCGGCCATCATGCGGAACAAGGGCTATGACGTGGGCGACGTGACCCATATCAAGGTGCTGGAATATACGCCCAACGGCCGTGTCCTTCGGATGGAGGTCACCGGGACCAACGGCTCCAAGACCTTTGAGCGCGAAGCATGCCGGACGCTGTTCAACACGGTCACAAAGAGCCAGATGTTCACGGTTTCCGGCGATGGAGAGGGCGGCGAGACAGCCCCCAGAATACATACCACAGACGGCACGGATTCGGCGGAACAGCCCATTAACAAGATGGTGATGCTCACGGCCGCAGGCAGGGCCACGCTGGAGAACAACATTCTCTATGTGACCAACGGTGAATACCAGGAGACCTATGAGGTCACAAGCGCGGAGCCCCGGGAGAATACCAGCTTCTATTTTGAAGGGACAGGCTGGGGCCATGGCGTGGGCATGAGCCAGTACGGCGCAAAGGGAATGGCGGAGGCGGGGTATAGCTATCTGGAGATACTCCGGCACTATTTCCTGGGCACCAATTTGGAAAACGCGTATTAAACCGTATAAAATACTAAGGAGATTTTTATGACGACAAAGGACTTTTATTATGATCTCCCACAGGAACTGATCGCGCAGACGCCGCTCTCTGACAGAACGGCGTCTAAACTTTTGGTTATGAACCGGGAGAGCGGAGCGATTGCGCACCGGCACTTCCGGGACATCACCGCGTATCTGCGGCCGGGGGACTGCCTGGTCATGAACAACACAAGGGTAATTCCCGCGCGGCTTTACGGCGCGAAGGAGGGAACCGGCGGGCGGATTGAATTCCTGTTATTGAAACGGATCGACCTCAACACATGGGAGGTGATTCTCAAACCGGGCAGAAAGGCAAAGCCGGGCAGCCGCTTTGAGTTTGGCGGCGGCCTGCTCCGGGCGGAGGTTCTGGAAGTGGCGGAGGACGGCAAGCGGATCGTCCGGTTTGCGTATGAGGGCGTATGGGAGGAGCTTTTAGACCGGCTGGGCGAGATGCCTCTGCCGCCCTATATCAAGGAAAAGCTGGAGGACAGAGAACGGTACCAGACCGTGTATTCCAAAATTGAGGGTTCTGCCGCCGCACCCACAGCCGGCCTGCACTTTACGCAGGAACTGCTGGAGCAGATTCGTCAAAAGGGCGTACAGCTGGCCTATCTGACCCTGCATGTCGGGCTGGGCACCTTCCGGCCCGTCTCGGCCGAGCATGTGGAAGAGCACGTCATGCACACCGAGCATTATGAGATTTCCCCGGAAGCGGCCGCGGTCATAAACGAGACCCAGAGGAGAGGCGGAAGGATTGTGGCTGTGGGGACCACTTCGGTCCGGACCCTGGAGACGGTGGCGGATGAAAACGGAATGGTCCGGCCCGAGACGGGTGAGACCAATATATTCATCTATCCTGGCTACCGCTTCAAGGCGGTGGACTGTCTGATCACCAACTTCCACCTGCCGGAATCCACGCTTTTGATGCTGGTTTCCGCCTTTGCGGGAAAGGAGCATATTTTCCATGCCTATGAGACGGCGGTAAATGAAAAATACCGGTTCTTCAGCTTTGGAGACGCCATGTATCTGGAAGGAGAGAGTCATGTTCACACTGATTAAGCAAAGCGGGACCGCCCGGCGCGGGACCTTTGAGACGGTCCATGGGACCATCCAGACCCCGGTTTTTATGAACGTGGGAACTGCGGCGGCCATCAAGGGGGCCCTGACCGCCCTTGACCTCAAGGAAATCGGCTGTCAGGTGGAACTGTCCAACACCTACCATCTGCATCTGCGGCCCGGCGACCAGGTGGTGCGGGACATGGGCGGTCTTCATAAATTCATGAACTGGGACCGACCGATCCTGACAGACAGCGGCGGATTCCAGGTGTTTTCTCTGGCAAAGCTCCGCAATATCAAGGAGGAGGGCGTTTATTTTTCCTCCCATATTGACGGCCGTAAGATTTTTATGGGGCCGGAGGAGAGTATGCGAATCCAGTCCAATCTGGGCTCCACCATTGCCATGGCCTTTGACGAGTGCATTGAAAATCCCTGTGAAAAGGCCTATGCCCGGGATTCCACGGCGCGTACGGTCCGCTGGCTGGAACGCTGTAAGGCGGAGCTCGCCTGCCTCAATGGCCTGGAAGGCGCCGTGAACCCAAATCAAATGCTCTTTGGGATCAATCAGGGCAGTACCTATGACGATCTGCGGATTGAGCATATGAAGCAGATCGCGGACCTTGAACTTGACGGCTATGCCATCGGCGGTCTGGCTGTGGGCGAATCCACAGAGGAAATGTACCGTGTCATAGAGGCGGTGGAACCGTACATGCCAAAGGACAAGCCAAGGTATCTCATGGGCGTGGGCACACCGGTGAATATTCTGGAGGCGGTGGAGCGCGGCGTGGACTTTTTTGACTGCGTTATGCCCAGCCGGAACGCACGGCATGGAACCATCTTCACCTCCCAGGGAATTCTGAATATGTGGAACGCCAAATATGAGCGGGATCCGGCGCCTTTGGACCCGGATTGTGACTGTCCCGCCTGCCGGAATTTCTCACGGGCTTATATCCGGCATCTGTTCAAGGCCAAGGAGATGCTGGCCATGCGTCTTGCGGTCATTCACAACCTTTACTTTTATAATAATCTTATGGCGGAAATCCGAAATGCGCTGGATGAGGACAGGTTTGCTGCATATAAAAAAGAGCGTGTGGATGTGCTCTGCCAGAGAATCTAAAAGGTTTCTTCAAATAACTGAATTCAAAAAGGCCTGCGGCAAATCACTGCCGCGGGCTTTTTTGCACTTCAGCAGCGGAATTCTGTGCTGATATGCGGCGGGTTTTGTGAAATCTGCCCGGACGCGGCGGCGAAATTCTTGTGTTTTTATCACATAAGACGATAGAATTTTGTTGACAATAGACATATAATATGATAACATGTGAATAGATGTTCAGATGAAAGGATGTTTGGTTATGGCAGACGAAAAAGAGATAGAACGCGGGGAATTTTTACGGGTCCACGACGACACGGTGAAACGGGTCACCGGCCGGATGCCCCCGGATGAAACTCTGTATGATCTTGCGGAGCTGTTCAAAGTGTTTGGGGATTCCACGCGGATTAAGATTCTGTATATCCTCATGGAGACGGAGCTTTGTGTGGGCGATATGGCCCAGCTGCTCAGGGTAAGCCAGAATGCTGTATCACATCAGCTTCGGGTGCTGAAGAACAGCAAGCTGGTCAAATTCCGGCGGGAGGGGAAGATTATTTTTTATTCCCTTGCAGATGACCATGTAAAGCGCATCATCAGTCAGGGTATGGAGCATGTGAATGAGTAAATGATGGAAATGTAATCAAATAGAGTTTAGGTCAGGAGGAGAAAAATGAAAAAGGTATTTGAACTGCGGGATTTGGACTGCGCCAACTGCGCAATGAAAATGGAAGAGGCAATCAAAAAAATTGATGGGGTCGAGGACGCCAGCGTCAGTTTTATGAGTCAGAAGATGACGCTTGTGGCGGACGGCGACAGCTTTGACGCCATTGTAAAAAAGGTGGTAAAGGTCTGCCGCAGAGTAGAACCGGACTGTGAGATTGTGATCTGAGAAAGAGGGAGAGTTATGAGCAGAAAGCAGAAAAAGATGCTGATTCGGATTGGGGCCAGCGCAGTGCTTCTGGCTGCGGCTGCCCTGCTTCCGCTCGGCGGATTATGGCGGCTCGGCGCGTTCCTCATTCCCTACGCGGTCATCGGCTGGGACATCCTGTGGAAGGCGGTGCGCAACATCCTGCGGGGGCAGGTGTTTGACGAAAATTTTCTGATGGCGCTGGCCACGCTGGGGGCCTTTTGTACCGGTGAATACCCAGAGGGCGTGGCGGTTATGCTGTTCTATCAGGTGGGTGAGCTGTTCCAGAGCTATGCGGTTGGAAAATCCAGAAAGTCAATCGCGGCCCTGATGGATATACGCCCTGATTACGCCAACGTCGAGCGAAACGGAAAGCTGATACAGGTCTCACCGGAAGAGGTGGGCGTGGGCGATGCCATTCTCATACAGCCCGGCGAACGGATTCCTCTGGACGGCCTGGTGCTGGAGGGGAGCTCGGCTGTGGACACGGCGGCCCTGACCGGTGAATCTCTGCCCCGGGATGTTGAGCCGGGCGATGATGTGGTCAGCGGATGTATCAACCAGAGCGGTGTGCTTCGTGTACAGGTGACCCGGCCATTTGGGGAATCTACGGTTTCGAAAATACTGGATCTGGTGGAAAACGCCAGCAGTAAAAAGGCAAAAGCGGAGAATTTTATTACCAGGTTTGCGAAATACTATACGCCGGCAGTGGTCATTGGCGCGGTTTTGCTGGCCGTGATTCCGTCGCTTCTGACCGGAGCGTGGAGCGCCTGGATCCACCGGGCTTTGATCTTTCTGGTGATATCCTGTCCCTGCGCGCTGGTGATTTCGGTTCCTCTGAGCTTTTTCGGCGGGATCGGCGGCGCTTCCAAGCACGGAATTCTGGTCAAGGGGAGCAACTATATGGAGGTTCTGGCCCGGACGGATACTGTGGTTTTTGACAAGACCGGAACCTTAACCAAGGGCGTCTTCAACGTGACCGCGATTCACCCGGACACCTGCTCTGAGGCACAGCTCCTGGAGCTCGCGGCCCTGGCCGAGAGCTATTCCACCCATCCCATTTCCCGTTCCCTGCGGGAGGCCTATGGTCTGGAGCTGGAAAAGGGGCGGCTGGGGCGGGTCGAAGAGCTCTCCGGCCGCGGGGTTCGTGCGGCGATTGACGGCAGAACAGTTTGCGTGGGCAATGGAAAGCTGATGGATGAAATTGGCGTCAGCTGGCATCCGTGCCATAGGATCGGGACAACCGTTCATGTGGCGCTGGACGGAAAATATGCGGGGCATATTGTTATTTCGGATGAAATGAAGCCGGACGCCAGAGAGGCAATACAGGAGCTGAAAGCCCTTGGGATCCGCAGAACGGTCATGCTGACCGGAGATGCGAAACTGGTGGGAGAGCGTGTTGCCGGTGAGCTTGGCATGGATGAGGTGCATACCCAGCAGCTTCCTGCGGATAAGGTGCGCCGGGTGGAGGAACTGCTCCGGGAAAAGCCGGAAAAGGGAACCCTTGCCTTTGTGGGCGATGGGATCAATGACGCGCCGGTGCTGTCCAGGGCTGATCTGGGCATTGCCATGGGCGGTCTGGGGTCCGACGCCGCCATTGAGGCGGCCGATGTGGTGCTGATGGACGATAAGCCATCCAGGATCGCGGGTGCGGTTTTGATTGCGAAAAAGACCCTGCGGATTGTCCGGCAGAATATTATTTTTGCCCTGGCGGTGAAGGGAATCATTCTTTTGCTGGGCGCGCTTGGTATGGCGAATATGTGGGAAGCGGTCTTCGCGGATGTGGGTGTCTCTGTGATTGCCATTCTCAATGCCATGCGGGCGCTCAGGGTGAAAATCAAATGATGAAGGCGCGGCCTGTATACTGCGGCGGCCCGCCAGAGCGCGGCCGGTCTCCGGTTATCCGGTGCCGGGCCGCTTTTGAGAGAGGTAGATAACATGCTGAAATTAGAACATATTGTCTGGAATCTTCCGGACGGAGAAGGAATTTTGAATGACATCAATCTGAACTTGGAGGAGGGCAGACTTGTGGTGGTGACCGGACCGAACGGCGGCGGCAAGACCACCCTTGCCAAGGTGGTGGCCGGGATTGAGACGCCCACAGCCGGAAAGCTGGTTTTTGACGGCGCTGACATCACTGGTCTCAATGTGACGGAGCGGGCCAATCTTGGCATTGCCTTTGCGTTCCAGCAGCCGGTGCGGTTTAAGGGGCTCACGGTGCGGGATCTGTTGGAGCTCTCTGCCGGCGCGGCCCTGAAGGAGGAGGTGCTCTGCGGCTATCTGGGCAAGGTGGGGCTCTGTGCCAACGAATATATCAGCCGCGAGCTGAACGCCAGCCTGTCCGGCGGTGAGATCAAGCGGATTGAGATTGCATCCGTACTGGCCCGGCAGGCCCGGCTTTCCATTTTTGATGAACCGGAGGCGGGGATTGACCTTTGGAGCTTCGCGCGGCTGGTGGAGACCTTTGAAGAGCTGCGCCGTCAGAAGCGCGGCACCCTTCTGATCATATCCCATCAGGAGCGTATCCTGAACATCGCGGACGACATTGTCGTCATAGCAGACGGCAAAGTGCGGCAGGCGGGCCCCAAGGGCGAGGTCTGGCCTTCCCTGTTTGCAGAGGAGCGCGCCTCGCGCTGTCCGCTGGGGAAAGAGGATGCCGGCATCTGATGCTGGCGCGGCTCCGGCCCGCATGGCCGGACGTGAATTTGTGCGTGAGAAAGGTGAATGAAAATGAAGATGAATCAAATCACAGAGGATCTTTTGCGGATTGTATCGGATTTTAAAGGACAGTTCACCGGTGCGTTCAATATCCGGGAAAATGGCGGATGCGCCGGGAGGCAGTCCACAGAGCATATCACAATCGAATCCAGAAAGGAAGGGCCGGGGATTGTTGTGCATATCACGCCCGGCACCAGAGGCGAGAAGGTGTATATTCCCGCCTGTGTGAATCAGGGCGGGATCAACGATCTGGTTTACAATGATTTTTATGTGGGCGAGGGCGCGGATGTGACCATTGTGGCCGGCTGCGGCGTGCATACGGATAATGAGGAGGAGGCCCGGCACAATGGAATCCACCGGTTTTTCATTGAAAAAAATGCCCGTGTGCTCTATCAGGAGAAGCATCTTGGAACCGGCGCCGGCGAGGGAATCAAACGGATTGATCCGGTGACTGACGTGGACCTGGCCGAGGGGGCCAGTCTGGAGATGGACACGGTCCAGCTGGGCGGTGTGGACTGCAGCACGAGAAAGACCCGGGCAAAGCTGGCCGCGAAAGCGCGGCTTATCGTCCGGGAGAGGATCATGACAGATGGGATCGAGAAGGCCATCACGGATTTTGATGTGGTGATGGAAGGGGATGACTCCGGTGTGGAGCTGATTTCCAGATCTGTTGCAAAGGGGAACTCCTATCAGGAGTTCAAATCCTGTATCCATGGTTTGGCACGGTGCACGGGACATTCCGAGTGTGACGCCATACTGGTGGACAATGGAACCGTGAACGCGGCGCCGGCGCTGGAGGCCTCCAATGTGGACGCGGCGCTGATCCATGAGGCCGCCATCGGCAAGATCGCAGGGGAACAGATTTTAAAGCTCCGCACTCTGGGACTTACAGAGGAGCAGGCGCAGGAGCGGATCATATCGGGATTTCTTAAGTAAATCCGCTCCCATATTACATTTCAAAACAAAAAAGTCTTCGCTTTCTGCACACAGAAGATGAAGACTTTTTTGTTTTGAAAGGGCTTAAATTTATTCAACAAGTATAGGACGCATTTTGTTTTATCCAAAGGATAGCAATCAATGGACCACAACGCTGGCGCCGGAGATTACAAAATAGAGAATCACCAGAATTCCGATGATGATGCGGTAATAGCCAAATGCCTTGAAATCGTGGTTCCGGATATAGCCCATCAGGAACTTAATGGCCGCAATGGACACCAGATAGGCCACCGCCATGCCGGTCAGAAGAATGCCAAGCTGTCCGCCGGTAAAGCCGCCGCCAGTCTCGAAAAAGAACTTGACGATCTTCAGCAGGCTCGCGCCCAGCATGACGGGAACAGCCAGGAAAAAGGAGAACTCAGCCGCCACAAACCGGGAGGTGCCGAGGATTACGGCGCCAAGAATGGTAGAGCCGGACCGAGAGGTCCCCGGAATCAGCGAGAGGACCTGAAATGCGCCGATCAGCAGGGCTGTCTTATAGTCCAGCGCGCCAATGGAGTCTATGCGCGGCCTTTTGTTCCGGCGTTCAATGACAATGAACAGCACGCCGTATACAATCAAGGCGGCCGCCACGACCCACGCGTTGTAGGTATACTGGTTGATCAGATCGTCGAACAGAAGACCTATGACCCCGGCGGGGATACAAGCCACCAGCACCTTGAGCCACATAGTCCAGGTATCATTTTTTTCCTGCCGGGTCTTTTTTGGTGAAAAGGGGTTCAGCTTGTGGAAATACAGGGTCACCACAGCCAGGATGGAGCCAAACTGAACCACCACCAGAAAGAGATTGATAAAATCGGCAGGCTGGTTCAGGGGAAGGAACTGGTCCACCAGAATCATATGGCCGGTACTGCTGATGGGCAGCCACTCGGTAATGCCCTGGACGATACCGAGCACAATGGTCTTTAATAGTTCGATGAAATACATGGTTATCACTCCTGTTTCTTTATCTTATGCTTATCCTATGCTCAGCTCTCATAATCAATGTCATCAATGTTGTATGGGGTGGTCTGATACACAAAATAGTTAAGCCAGTTGGAATACAGCAGGTTGGCGTGGGCCCGCCAGGAAACAAGCGGCGGCTTTCCCGGGTCATTGTCCGGGAAATAGTTTTTCGGCACTTCAATGGGCAGGCCTTTCTCCACATCGCGGAAGTATTCGCTGGCCAGGGTGGTGCTGTCATATTCGGAATGGCCGGTGATGAAGAACTGCCGTTCGCTTTTGGCGGTTACAATATACACCCCTGCCTCGGGGGATTTGGCCAGAATCTCCAGTTCCGGAACGGCCGCAATGTCCGCCTCCCGGAATTCGGTATGACGGGAGTGGGGGGCATAGAACACATCATCAAATCCCCGGAGCAGAATTTTGTGCTTTTTTTCCGGTACAACCTGATGGGAAAATACGCCAAACAATTTATTTTCCAGAGGATATTTTTTGATTCCATAGTGGTAGTAAAGCGCCGCCTGTGCCCCCCAGCAGATATGGAAGGTGGAGGTGACGTGTTTTTTGGACCACTCCATGATTTCGCAGAGTTCAGCCCAGTAGTCCACAGCTTCAAATTCCAGGGTTTCCACCGGTGCGCCGGTGATAATCATACCGTCAAATTTCTGGTTTTTATAGTCGTCAAAGGTGCCGTAAAAGGTCTCCAGATGACTTTTTGGAATGTTTTTGGCTTCGTGGGTTTTGGCATGCATAAAGTTTACGTCAATCTGAAGCGGGGTATTGCCCAGAACCCGAAGCAGCTGGGTTTCGGTTTCGATCTTGGTGGGCATAAGATTCAGAATCAGTATTTTCAGAGGCCGGATATCCTGTGTCAGAGCCCGCTTTTCTGTTATGACAAAAATATTCTCCTGATTAAGCGTCTCAATGGCAGGCAGACTGTTCTGTACTTTGATTGGCATTGTATTCACATCCTATCAAATGAAATCTACTATAGCGCACAAATGCGGGTGTGCTGGTGATTAAAAAGGATTATAACATAAATAAAGCGATTAGTAAAGCGTGTTTTTGCACATAATGGAACCGGCCGTGCCGGAGCTGTGCGGGAGCCAGGGCGCCATCCTTGACATAATTATCATAATACGGTAGAATTGAAGGAACAAAACGGCGCAGGGACGATGAATGTAAGCAGACAAAAGCCGGAACTGTGGGATTTGGAACAGAAATCTATCATTTTTGGGCAAGGAAGAGACAAATGAAGGTTAACCAATTAAAGGCGGGCGTTGTGCTGTCGTATCTTTCACAGGGACTGTCCATTCTGATCGGATTGCTGTATACGCCTGTCATGCTGAGACTGCTGGGGCAGAGCCAGTATGGCCTGTATCAGCTTTCCGCGTCTGTTATTTCCTATCTCGGGCTTCTGAGCCTGGGGTTTGGAAGCTCCTATGTGAGATACTACGCAAGGTATAAAATCCAGGGGGACACAAAGGGGATTGCAAAGCTCAATGGCATGTTTATGACAATTTTTATTGTCATAGGAGTTATTTCGGCACTTGCCGGCAGCGTTCTCATTGCAAATATCGAAACCATGTTCCGCGGGAGCCTCACGGGCGGGGAGCTGGAAACGGCCAGAATTCTCATGATTTTTATGGTGTTCAATCTGGCGGTCTCGTTTCCCGGAAGTGTTTTCAGCTCCTATATCACAGCCAATGAGCAGTATGTTTTCCAGCGGGCAGTTACCATTTTAAGCAATGTGCTGAACCCGTTCCTGTCCATTCCGCTTTTGCTGCTGGGCTGCCGTTCCATTGGCCTGGTTGTGATTCAGACTGTGCTCTCGGCGGCCTGTTTGACCGCGAACTGGATTTTTTGCAGGAAGAAGCTCGGAATACGGTTCACGTTCAGAAATTTCGAATGGGGATTCTTAAAGGAGCTGTTTTTGTTCTCTTTTTGGATCTTTCTCAATCAGGTCATTGACCAGGTCAACTGGAATGTTGACAAGTTTATCCTCGGCATTGTGGGCGGTACCGTGACTGTTGCGGTATACGGGGTTGCGGCGCAGCTCAATTCCCTGTACCTGAATTTTTCTGTCTCCATATCCAATGTTTTTGCGCCAAGGGTTAATCGAATTGTGAATGAAACTGATGACAATAACCAGCTGACCGATCTGTTTACCCGCGTCGGCAGAGTACAGTTCCTGATTCTTATGCTGATTGTAAGCGGTCTGGCCGTGTTTGGCAAATATTTTATTCAAATATGGGCGGGCCCGGACTATGGCGAAGCATACAGGATTGCCCTTCTGCTGATTGTGCCGGCCGTGATACCGTGGATCCAGAATTTGGGGATCGAAATACAGCGGGCCAAAAACAAGCATCAATTTCGGTCTGTTGTCTATGCCGCGATAGCGGTCCTGAATATATGCGCCAGCATTCCGCTGGCTAAGCTATACGGCGGCACCGGCGCGGCGATCGGGACGGCCGCCTCCCTGCTCATTGGAAACGGCCTGATTATGAATCTTTTTTATCATAAAAAAATCGGTCTTGATATGGTGTATTTTTGGAAACAGATTGCCGCTTTTTTACCCGCCCTGATTCTGCCTGCCGCAGCCGGCTTTTTAATCGTGAAATTCATTGCCTTTCACAGCTTTTTTATATTTTTGGGTGCGGCTGCCGCCTATACTGCTGTTTACTGCGCGTCCATGTGGTTTTTGGGCATGAACCAATCTGAAAAGGAACTGATCCGTGCGCCGCTGCGAAACCTGGCGTATAGGAGAAAATAGACAAAACCTTAAGGCGTAGGCCTGCGGTTTTGGCTGAGGGTCACACACAGCAATGAATCGGCCATAAAACAGAAGGAGCCTGCCGCCTGGCAGGCTCCTTTTCGCGCGGGTGCGGCAGTATGGCAAGCAGATCAATTTCGGCGGGCGCACCCGCATAAATATTATCAAATATTGCGTATTGATAATTAAAATAGAGTGCGGTATAATAAAATAGTATTATTATATGAGTATGCAGATAGAATGGAGCATTGAGACATGAAAATCTTATTTATGGGAACGCCGGATTTCGCGGTGCCGTGCCTGGAAGCCATCCTGCAGGCAGGCTATTCCGTGGCCGGGGTTGTGACACAGCCTGATAAACCAAAGGGGCGGGGCCATAAGCTGATGCCGCCGCCGGTGAAGGAGTGTGCCAGGAGACATGGAATTGAGGTGTTCCAGCCGGAGTCACTGCGGAATGAAGCCTTTTTGCCTGTACTGCGCCGGCTGTCCCCGGATCTTATTGCGGTGGTGGCCTATGGCAGGATCCTGCCCAAATATATCCTGGATTTCCCCAATTTTGGCTGTGTGAACGTACATGCGTCCCTGCTGCCCCGATACCGGGGAGCGGGTCCCATTCAGTGGAGCGTCATCAACGGTGAGACAAAGACCGGCGTGACCACCATGTATATGGCGGAGGGGCTGGACACGGGCGATATGATCCTAAAGGCGGAGACAGAAATTGGCCCGGAGGAGACCGCGGGGATGCTTCATGACCGCCTTTCAGTTATGGGAGCGGAGCTTCTGGCCGAGACCCTTGTGCGGATTGCGGACGGCAGCGCGCCGCGGGAACCGCAGGAAGATGCGCTTTCCTGCTATGCGCCGATGATCACAAAGGAAACCGGCCATATTGACTGGTGCCGGGACGCGCAGTCTATCCTCAACCTGATCCGCGGTACCAACCCGTGGCCCATGAGCTATTGTCTTTATGAAGGCGAGCCGATGAAGATCATTCATGCCGCGGCGGCAGACCGTGCAGAAGGGGAACCCGGCAGAATTCTGTCCGCGGACCGGAACGGGATTTGTGTGGCCTGCGGAGACGGCCGCGGCATCCTGATTGACGAGATTCAGATGAAGGGAAGCAAGCGAATGAGCGTTGCCAGCTATCTCAATGGCCACGAAATCAAGACGGGGGTGCTTTTGGCTTAGCCATAGAGCGCAGCCGGAAAACGGGAAGTTTATACGCCCTTGTCATTGAGTGATCCGAAGATGAGGGATATTGCAGTATGTATGCCGTTGCGGAACGGCGGAAGGAGATTCAAATGCCTTTTTATTATTTTGACTGGACCATCATTTTACTGATTCCGGCATTCATCCTGTCCATCTGGGCGCAGGCGAATGTCAACGGGACATTTCGGAAATACGCAAAGGTTTACAGCCGGCGCGGTTATACCGGCGCAGATATTGCGAGGCGGATTCTGGATATGAACGGACTTTATCAGGTACGGATTGAGCACGTTTCCGGCGATCTCACGGACCATTTTGACCCCAGGGACAATGTGGTGCGGCTGTCGGACGCCACCTTTTCCAGCCAGTCGGTGGGCGCCATCGGCGTTGCGGCGCATGAGGTCGGCCACGCGATTCAGCATGCGGCAGGCTATGCGCCCATCCGTGTGCGGAACGGAATCGTGCCTTTTGTGAATATATGCAACCGGCTCTCCATGCCGATTCTCTTAATCGGTATTCTATTTGCCGGGATGGGCGGGCTGTTTCCCGCTTTGATTGATGTGGGAATCATCTTGTTTGCCGCCACCGTGCTGTTCCAGCTGGTGACCCTTCCGGTGGAGTTCAACGCCAGCAACCGTGCGCTTCGCACACTGCGGGATCAGAACCTTTTAGACGAGGCGGAGATGAAAGGGGCTTCTTCTGTGCTGCGTGCCGCGGCCATGACCTATGTCGCGGCGGCGGTCAGCTCCATCATGAGCTTGCTCCGGCTGATCCTGCTCTTTGGCAACAGGAGAGATGATTGATGGCAAATGCGAGAGAGCTGGTCTTAAAAGGCCTGTATCAGATAGAGGAAAAAGGGGCTTATTCCAATAAAGCCCTCCGCGATATTCTGGACAACAGCGGACTGGCACCTGCGGACAGGGCGTTTGTGACAGAGCTTCTCATGGGCGTTGTGAGAAACAAGCTGAAGCTGGATCATATGATAGCACAATTTTCCAAGGTCAGGCTGAAAAAGCTGAGTCCCTGGGTGCATCAGATCCTGCGGATGGGGGTATACCAAATGGTCTGTATGGAGCATATACCGGACAGCGCGGCCTGCAATGAGGCGGTCAAGCTGGCGGGGCGGTATGCCCACGGCGCGGCCAGAGGCTATATCAACGGCGTTCTGCGGAGTATTGCCCGGGAAAAAGAGAAGATTGCCTATCCGGAGGATCCGATTGCCCGGATGAGCGTCATGTATTCCTGTCCCATGTGGCTGACCGAGCGGCTTGCGGAGCAGTATGGCCAGACGAGCTGCAGGCGGATCCTGGAGGACAGCCACAGACAGTATCCGCCCACCCTTCGGGTGAACCGTCTGAAAACCACCGGGGCAGAGCTTGTACAGACCCTGCTGGAGGAGGGGATAAAAACCAGACAGGACCGGGAAGATCCCTGGTGCCTGTATGTGGACGGCCCGCTGCATATTCAGAGCTCCCCGGCCTATCAAAAAGGGCTCTATACAGTGCAGAACACCAGCTCAATGGAGGCTGTAAGAACCTTGGCGCCATTGCCGGGAGAGACTGTGATGGACGTCTGCGCCGCGCCCGGCGGCAAGACGACCCAGATGGCTGAGTGCATGGAGGACCGGGGGAGAATTCTGGCCTTTGACATTCATCCCCATAAGATCGGGCTGATCCAGGCGGCGGCAGACCGGCTCGGACTTACCTGTGTGGAGGCGGCGGAGCAGGATGCGGCCCTGTTCCAGCCCGAACTGGAGAAGGGGGCGGACCGGGTTCTGGCAGATGTCCCATGCTCTGGGATTGGTGTGATACATAAAAAGCCGGATATCAAATGGAAACGTCAGGCGGAGGATATTCCCGCCCTGTGTCAGCTGCAGAAAAAAATTCTGGACACAGTCTGCCGGTATGTGAAAGACGGCGGCACGCTGGTCTATTCCACCTGCACGATCCTGCGTGAGGAGAACCAGGACCAGGCCGCGTGGTTCGCGGAGACGCACCCCGATTTCCATATGGAGTCAGAGCGGCAGATTCTGACCTGCGAGACAGGCGGAAGCGGGTTTTATATCGCAAAATTTGTCCGGACAAAATAGAGGAAAATGGAATGAAAAAGAATCTGAAGGATTATACTTATGAAGAACTGGAAATACTGGTCAGAGACGGACTGGGCGAGCCCCGGTTCCGGGCAAAGCAGATTTTCACCTGGCTCTACCGGGGTGTGGAGTCCGTTGACGGCATGACTGACCTTTCCAAAAAACTGCGGGACACGCTCCGGGAATCCTATTCTGTCGGAAACCTGACAATTTTGGAAAAATATATTTCACATATTGACGAAACACGCAGATATCTGTTACAATTAGAAGATGGAAACATAATTGAGTCCGTCCTGATGAAATACCATCATGGTTACACAGTTTGTATTTCCTCTCAGGTTGGCTGTGCCATGGGCTGTGCGTTCTGCGCATCGACCCGCGGCGGCAGGGTTCGGTCGCTTTCTGCCGGGGAGATCACCGGGCAGGTGCTGGCTGTGCAGAAGGATCTCGGCGCGCGGATTTCCAATGTTGTTTTAATGGGAATCGGCGAGCCGCTGGATAACTATGATGAAGTGCTGCGCTTTTTGAAGATCGTGAACCACCCTTTGGGGCTGGGAATCGGCCACCGGCATATTTCGCTGTCCACCTGCGGACTGGCGGACCGGATCAAAATGCTGGCGGATGAGGAGCTCCAGATTACCCTGTCCATATCCCTGCATGCGCCCAATGATGAAAAACGTTCCGCCATTATGCCGGTCAACCGGCGCTATCCCATTGCGGAGCTTTTGGAGGCGTGCAGATATTATATTGAGAAGACAAACAGGCGGATCTCGTTTGAGTATACGCTGATCCGCGGCGTCAATGACACGCCGCAGGAGGCGGAGGAACTGCTGCGCCTGCTTCGCGGGATGCTCTGCCATGTGAATCTGATTCCGGTCAATCCGGTGGCGGAGACCGGATTCAGCCAGGGGAGCCGAAAGTCTGTGGAACAGTTCCAAAAGCGCTTGGAGGACGGCGGGATCTCCGCCACCATAAGACGGGAAATGGGCGCTGACATCAGCGCGGCCTGCGGCCAGCTTCGGGCTTCCGCGGGAAAGAGAAAAATGTGAAGCATGAGGAGGTGTGCTGCTTGGTGTTGGATATTTATGGAGCGAGCGACGTGGGCTGTGTGCGCGAGCTGAACGAGGACAGCTTTTGCATTTATGGATTTGAGCAGAACCAGACGCCTGGCTTTTGTGTTCTGTCCGACGGAATGGGAGGCCATAACGCCGGAGAGGTGGCAAGTCAGCGGGCGGTTCAGTTTGTGGCAGAGGAGCTGATGGAGGCAATGAACGCGCCGGAGGAAGCCCAGCCGCCGAAATGTCTCAATCAGGCCGTGCGCGCGGCCAATGAAAAGGTCTACGCCATGGCGATGGAAAACCAGAATCAAAGAGGGATGGGCGCGACGCTGGTGGCGGCCTGTATCTATGAAAACGAAGCCTATGTCGCCAATGTGGGCGACAGCAGAGCCTATGCCTTCCGGGATCACGCGCTGATGCAGATCACAAAGGATCATTCGGTTGTGGAGGAGATGGTGGCCAACGGCTCCATCACCCGTGAGGAGGCTAGGGTTCATCCCCAGAAAAATATCATTACCCGGGCAATCGGGACAGATCCGGTCACAGAGGCGGATATCTTTGAATACGATTATCTGCCGGGAGATTGCCTGCTTCTTTGCAGTGACGGGCTCAGCGGCATGGTGGAGGACGAGGAGATCATGCAGATTCTTGACCGGGAAATGGACGCGGAGCATACGGTGACAGAGCTCATTGAAGAGGCAAAGGAGCACGGCGGCAGTGACAATGTAACGGC
This sequence comes from uncultured Ructibacterium sp., assembly GCA_965146665.1. Taxonomy (GTDB): domain Bacteria; phylum Bacillota; class Clostridia; order Monoglobales; family Monoglobaceae; genus Ructibacterium. The sequence goes on along the minus strand of CBCTHE010000004.1, from coordinate 199,611 downwards.
GATTTGTATCCGATTTATACAGGAGGGATAAAAATGGACTTAGTTGGAAAGGTATTGGCCGACCGGTATGAGATCCGGGAAGAGGTCGGCAAAGGCGGTATGGCTCAGGTCTATAAGGCGTGGTGCAATCTCTTGAACCGCTATGTGGCCATAAAAGTTTTGAAAGAGGAATTTAAGGACGACAAAGAGTTTGTGCGCCGCTTTAATGTGGAGGCACAGGCTGCGGCCGGCATTTCAAATCCCCATGTTGTTTCGATCTATGATGTGGGCTGTGAAAACGGGCTGTATTATATCGTCATGGAATATATTGAAGGGATCACGCTGAAGGAGTACATAGAGGAGAAGGGCAAGCTCCCCTGGCGTGAAGCGGCGGGCTTTGCCGCGCAAATCTGTGAGGGTCTGGAGGCGGCGCATAAGAGCCATGTGATCCACCGGGACATCAAGCCCCAGAATATCATCATGACACCGGAGGGTATCTTAAAGGTGACAGACTTCGGGATCGCGCGGGCGACCAGCCAGGCAACCATGACCATGGCCAACAGCGCCATTGGGACGGTGCATTATCTTTCGCCGGAGCAGGCCCGGGGCGGTTATACGGACGAGCGGACGGATATCTATTCGCTAGGTGTGGTGCTCTATGAGATGCTGACCGGGAAACTGCCGTTTAATGACGAGAGCCCTGTGGCGGTGGCGATTAAGCATATTCAGGAATCCCCGACGCCCCTGCGGGAGCTCAATCCGGAGATTCCGGAGGCCATGGAGCAGGTCACCCTGCGGGCCATGAACAAGGAACAGAGCGTTCGATATCCCAGCGCGGAGGCATTTTTGAAGGATTTGACCCGGGTTCTTGAGGATCCAAACTGTAAGATCGGCCGGCAGGACGAGGCCGAACAGTTGGGCACAGCGCCGGAGGGTGAACTGGACACCACCATTAAAATGCCGAAGATCGACGAGGAGGCCATTGCGGGCTACCGAAAAAAGGAACAGCGCAGGGACGCGGGAAGTAACGGTGCGAAACGTGAGGAATACGCGGAATATGCCCAGGAGGTTGACCGCGCGGTGGAGGATAGAAAACTGAGAGAAATCAATGAGAAACGGGAGAGAAGAGAACAGAAGAAAAAGGAGCGCAGAATCACACTCATCGCGATTCTGACGGCTGTGCTTGTGGTTGCGGCCCTTGGTACGGTGTTTGCCGGCATGACCGGCGGCCTTGACTTCCTCAAGGGCGGAGAGACCGTTGAGATACCCAAGCTGGTGGATATGGATCTGGAAAAGGCCCAGCACCAGTATAAGGGCACCTTCAGCATTGTAAAAAAGTCTGAAAAGCAGAGCGACAAGGCGGCCGGGGCGATTCTGGAGCAGAGCCCGGAAGCCGGAGAAAAGGTGCGCAAGCGTGACGATATTGTGATTTATGTTGTGGTAAGCAGTGGCAGCAATGCCGCGAATATGGATAACTTTGTGGGAATGAGCCTGACAGAGGCAAAAGACTCCCTGAAGAATAAAGGGTTCCAGGTCAATGTGATTGAAAAATACAGCGACTCTGAGGAAAAGGACAAGGTCATGGCCCAGGATCCGGCGGCAGGCTCCGCCGTTTCACCGGGCGGTCTGGTCACGCTGTATGTGAGCAAGGGGCCGGAAAGCGCACAGCCGAGCGCCTCGGCCAGCGCCAAGCCCACAGCCGCGGCTGAACCGACCAAAAAACCGGAGGCCACTGCAACCAAGGAGCCGGAGGAGACCGAAAAACCCACACAGAAGCCTGAAAAGACCGCAAGTCCCACGAAAACGCCCTCCACGGGCGGCGGAAGTACGGGCGGCGGTGAGACCAGCGGCGGCACCGGCAGCGCCGGGAACGGAAGCGGCTCTGGCAGCGGTTCGGGTTCCGGTTCTGGAACCGACAGCGGCAATTCCGGAACTGCGCCCGGAATCGGCGATTAAGCCGGGGACAGCGAACGATATGAAGCATTTGCATGGAAGAATTATAAAGGGAATCGGCGGTTTCTACTATGTAGATACCGCCGAAGGCCTCTATGAATGCCGTGCGCGGGGCATCTTCCGCAAGGAGAAAATCACCCCGCTGGTTGGGGATCAGGTTGCAGTCACAGTGGACGAAGCCTCAGGAACCGGATCGGTGGATACCATTGAGGAGCGGAAAAATGTGCTCATCCGGCCTCCGGTGGCCAATGTAACCCAGATGGCAGTGGTGATTGCCACCGCCAGTCCCAGACCGAACCTGTATCTGCTGGACAAGCTGATCGCGTCAGCGGAATATGCCGCGGTCCGCCCCTTGATCTGCTGGAATAAGACGGATCTGGAGGATGGCAGCGCCCTTGCCGCCGTGTATGAGAAGGCTGGCTTTGACACGCTCCGGCTCAGTGCAGAAACCGGGTGGAACGTGGAGAACCTCAGGGCAAGGCTGAAGGATGAGATTACGGTTTTTGCGGGGAACTCCGGTGTGGGCAAGTCCAGCCTGCTCAATCAGGTGTTCGGTCAGGAGAGCTTTGCCACCGGCGCAGTCAGCGGCCGGGTGGAGCGCGGCAAGCATACCACGCGCCACAGTGAGCTGGCGGTTCTGCCAGGGGGCGGCTATATCATTGATACGCCCGGGTTTGGCTCCTTTGACATCGTCCTTCTCCAGCCGGCGGACTGCTCTGCGCTGTTCCGGGAATTTCTGCCCTATACGGACGGCTGTAAATTCCGGGACTGCAGTCATACGGTGGAAAAGGGATGCCGCGTGCTGGAGGCGGTTCAGGAGGGGATCATCGCGCAATCCCGTCATGAGAGCTATTGCAGACTGGTCCAGGAGATCAGGGACGCGCAGAAGTGGAAGTGAGGTAGCTTATGGAAATCAAGATTGCGCCGTCAATTCTGGCGGCGGACGTGACCTGCTTGGGCAGGGAAGTGCAGAAGGCGGAAGCGGCCGGGGCAGAGTGGCTGCATATTGACATCATGGACGGCCATTTTGTGCCGAATCTCAGTTTTTCGCCGCATGTGGTGCAGGCGCTCCGGCCGGTCAGCAGGATGTTTTTTGATGTCCACCTGATGCTGGCGGAGCCGGAAAAATACATAGAGGCCTTTGCCAAAGCGGGCGCGGACCTGATTACAGTTCACGCGGAGGCGGCGGGCAGCCTGGAGAGAATGCGGACCCTGGCCGCGCAGATTCACAGCCTTGGAATTCGGGCGGGGATATCCCTGAAGCCCGGCACGCCGGCAGAAGCGGTGCGGGGCGTTTTGTCTGATTTTGAGTTGATTCTGGTCATGAGTGTGGAACCGGGATTCGGCGGGCAGGCCTATATTGATGATGTCAATGACAAGATTACGCGGCTTCGGGAGATGGCGGACAGGGAAAACCCTGCCGCGGAGATTGAGGTGGACGGCGGGATCAACGAACAGAATATACAGGTCCCGGTTTGTGCCGGGGCCAATGTTCTGGTGGCGGGCTCCGCAGTGTTCGGCGCCCAGGATCCCGGCAGGGCGATTGCAGCACTGCGTGAAAACGCGGCAAGGGCGGTGAAACAGCGGTGAAAAAAGCGGTTATATTCTGCAGCGGAGAGATGGACACAGACACAGTTTGGCCCGGCGTTCTGCCGGACGACGCCCTGGTGATCTGCGCGGACGGCGGTATCCGCCATGCAGAGCGGCTTGGCATTGTCCCGGATGTGGTCATCGGCGACCGCGACTCCTCTGAAAGGCCCTATCCGGACACGGTGCTGCACTTTGAGTACCCACCGGAAAAGGATGCGACGGATACCAACTTCTGTCTGGATTATGCCATGGAACATGGATGCGGGGACATTCTGATTCTGGGCGGTCTGGGGGGACGTCTGGACCATGAATTTTCCCATTACAGCCTGCTTCTGTACTGCCTGCAAAAAGGGGTCAGGGCAAGGCTCGTTAACGGCAGAAACGAAATTTGGATGGAAAACCGCCCCTTTACCCTGCAGAGGACAGAGAAACGTTATGTTTCCTTTTTCCCCTATGGCGGTCCTGTGGAGGATTTTTCAGTCAGGGGACTGAAATATGAGACAGAGCATATGACTCTGGACTGCGGCAGGGTTCAGGCCTCAAGCAACGAATTTGCCGGGGCGGATGAAGCGCAGATCTCCTTTCGTTCTGGGGTGGTGCTTGTCATGCTGTGTCAGGATTTGCTGTAAATTTTACATGGTTTTTACAGTTGTTTTACAACCTGGAAATTGCAATTATTTCAATTGACAAGCCCTGTGGATTGGGTTATAATTTGAATACGAAATAGAGATGTTTCAAAATGTTTGAGGGGGAATTTTTGTGAAACGCTTTATGATCCTTTTATCGGTCCTGATACTGGCGTTTGTGGTTGCCGCCTGCGGCAACAGCGCGCAGTCCTATCAGCCCGGACCTGTGGAAGGAACGGTTGTCAATGGATAAAAGAAGCGCTGGCATGGCGCTTCTTTTTCTTTGTCTTATCAAGAAATGAAAAAAGTGCTTGACAAACATACCGTTGGTATGTTATGCTCTATACATACCAACGGTATGTTTGGGGGGAGAAGTGTGGCAAGAAACAAGTATCCTGAGGAGACCGTGAATCAGATTCTGGAGGCCTCATACCGGCTTTTTATGGAAAAGGGGTATGAGCATACATCCATACAGGATATCCTCGGCGCGCTCAATGGCTTGAGCAAGGGCGCTATTTATCATCATTTCAAGTCCAAGGAGGACATTCTGGACGCGGTGACAGATCGGATTACACAGGGGGTAGAACAGCGTCTCACGGCAATCAGGGATGAAAAGGGAATGAATGGAAAGCAAAAGCTTAAACGGATCTTTGAGGCGTCCATCCACCAGCAGGAGCAGGATGAAGTGTTCAGGACTGCGCCGAATCTCGGTGACAATCCGCGGCTGATTACCATGATTGTAAATGATACCATGCAGATCGTGGTTCCGGAGTATATTCTTCCAATCGTGGAGGAGGGCATTGCCGACGGTTCCATCCAGACCAAATACCCAAAGGAGCTGTCAGAGGTGGTGCTTCTGGTCGGCAATATCTGGATGAATCCCATGATATTTGACAATACGCCGTCAGAAATGGTCAGCAAGTTTTGTTTTTTTCAGGAAATGATGCGGGCCCTGGGGCTGGACATCATTGACGACAGTATGCTGAAGCGGTTTCAGGAGCTCAGCGGGATATACCAGGAAAATAAATAGGCATTGCCCCATCCGGGGCAATCTTTTTTAAAATAATACATACCGTCGGTCGGTATGAAAGGGGAGATCAGATGAAGACAGCCATTGAAGTGAGAAATATCCGCAAGGAGAGACAGGGACAGCCGGTTTTACGCCGCTGCAGCTTTTCCGTGCGGGAAGGAGAGATCTATGGACTTGTGGGAGTGAACGGGGTGGGAAAAACCACACTAATGAAGATTATAGCCGGATGGATGAAGCCGGAGGAGGGAGAGACTGTGGTCTGCGGCATGGACAGTCAGACCGCACGGACCGAAATACAGCGTCATATCGGAAGTCTGATAGAGATGCCGCTGTTTTATGAGCATCTATCGGCGGCTGAAAACCTAGAGATACATTTGGCTTATATGGGGGGCGGCGGTTCGGTACAGAAGGCCTTGAAGACAGTGGGGCTGGAGACTGCGGCCCAAAAACGGGTTTCGCGTTTTTCTCTTGGCATGAAACAGCGCCTTGCTATCGCAAGAGCGGTTATTCACAGACCGGAGGTTCTGCTTCTGGACGAACCGCTCAATGGATTAGATCCGGTTGGCATGCAGGATCTGTCCCATATGCTGCGAAACCTCTCCGCTGGGGGCACTGCCATACTGGTTTCCAGTCATATTCTGAGAGAGATGAAACAGCTTGCTGACAAAATCGGGGTTTTGTCAGGCGGTGAGATTTGTGAGGAGGTCTGCATGACAGCGGCAATCCGGGAGGACAGCGGTGCGTTTGAGGCACAGATGCTTAAAAAGATGCGGAGGAATAACCAATGAAATTATTTAAACTGGAATTGAAAAAAACAGGCATTCAGGGGTATTTATGGGCTTCTTTGTGGATTTTTACAGCTGTTCTGGCCATGGGGATTGTATTTTCCCTGATCCCCATTTTGGACACATTGGACGGAACCCAGACGCCGGCCCAGGAGCTGTGGATGTTTTCCACCTGGCGGGGGCTGAGTATATTGATCTCCAGCATATCGGTGGTCTGCTTCTCAATCCTTGCGGCCGTGATTGCCGGCCGGGTGATTGTGGCCGCTTATTCTGGCAGAGCGGTGTCTTTGCTGTTTTCCTATCCGGTCAGCCGGCAAAGGATTCTGGGAGCCAAGGTTTGCCTGACAGCGGGATTCACCGTGGCCGCGGCGTTTGTCTGTATTGTGGCGGCGACCCTGATCCTGGCCGGGCTCTCGCGGATTTTCGGGCTGGTCCCCGAGGCATTTGACGGCGGGATTCTGGGACATGTTCTGAAAGCCGCCGCAGTGCTGGCCGTTCTGGCCGCGTCAGTTGGGGTGATCGCCGCGGCGGTGGGGCTTTGGAAAAAATCCGTTCCGGCTGCTATTGTCACAGGCGTTCTTCTGGTCTGTCCCTTGTCAAATCTGTTTGTGACGGCCGCGGAGCACTCCATTTTGGCCATGACCGCAGTGATGGCAGCAGGCGCGGCCGCCGCGGCGGCGGCCTATGGCAGGCTTGCGAAACGGATCAGGCATATGGAAGTTTAGCAAGTACAGGGCGTATGAGGTCGCCTCTCTTATGCCTGGGCGGTATCAGCCGAAATGGCACCCCAGGCAGAGCGCGCAGTCCGCTCACAGACGCGCGTTCTTGTTTGCCCCCCGTGGGCGGAAAGGAAAATACATCATATGAAATCAAAAAATTTTATACTGGTTGTTATCGGTCAGATCATTTCCCTGTTTGGCAACGCCGCGCTTCGCTTTGCCCTGCCCCTGCATCTGCTTCAGATTACCGGATCGCCCGCGCTGTATGGCGTGGTGTCCGCGGCCGCTTTTATACCGATTCTTATAATGTCCCCCATTGGCGGTATGTGCGCGGACCGTGTCAATAAGCGGAATATTATGGTAATTCTGGATTTTATAACAGCGGGAATTACGGTTGGGTTTTTGCTGTTATCCCGGAGCGTGGATCCGGTTTTACTGATTTTTGTGACGCTGATGCTTCTGTACAGCATCTCAGGCTTCTACCAGCCATCCGTACAGGCCAGCGTCCCATTTCTGGTCAGTCAGGACCGGCTGGTATCCGCGAATTCGGCTATTAACTCCGTGTCCTCTCTGGCCAACCTGCTGGGCCCTGTTTTGGGCGGTCTCCTGTACAGCGCCTATGGTTTAGAAAGCATTCTTTCCATCAGCGCCGTGTGCTTTTTCTGCTCCGCGGTCATGGAGATTTTCATTCAGATTCCCTCTGAGAAAGGGGAGAAGAAAGGCGGTTTCCATATCCTTCTGGGAGATCTTGCCCAGAGCGTCCGCTTCATCACCAGACAGCAGAGGGCTGTGGGGAGAATCACGCTGACTGTTGCACTGTTTAATCTGTTTTTATCCGCCCTGATTATCATTGGGCTCCCGATCATCACGGTCCAGGTCATTCATGTTCAGGATTCCAGCGTCATGCTTGGATATTTACAGGGAATCATGGGCGTTGGCGGATTGGCCGGCGGGATTGTCAGCAGTGCTGCGGGAAACCGGCTTCAGGCGGGAAGCATCTGGCGGCTGATCCTGCTGATCAGCCTGCTCTTACTGCCAGTGAGTGCCAGCCTGTTTTTCCAGCTGCCGGATGGATTCCGGTATCTGGTGCTCGCGGCCTGCGCCTTTTTGATTATGGCGCTGGCCACCATGTTCACAGTGCAGATGACCACGCTGGTACAGCGGCTGACCCCGCGGCACATGATCGGAAAGGTGCTGTCCTGGATCATTGCCATCTCCGTATGTACACAGCCCATAGGTCAGGCGGTATACGGTACGGTTTTTGAATTTATGGCTGGAAGGGAATGGGCTGTATTTTTCCTGGCCGCCGCGGTCTGTGTCCTGATCAGCCTGTTGTTCAAACAGGTCAGTCAGACCCTTTCGGAGGAGGCGCCGGCAGGCGCGGAGCCCGAAGGCGCCGCATAGACGGCATATTCAAAAAAACAGGCCTGCCGTATTCATGCGGCAGGTCTGTTTTACTTGTCATTCGTCATCTTCCAGCCACTGCGTGACCATGTCCATGAACATCTTGCCGTCCAGATGGTCGGTTTCATGACAGAAGGCCCTGGCTTTCAGACCCTCTCCTGTGATTTCCCGGATATTCCCGCTGCGGTCCATGGCCCGGACCGTCACAATGTTGGGGCGGGTGACCAAACCGAATTTTCCCGGATAGCTGAGACAGCCTTCCCCGTCGGTCTGCTCCCCCTCTGTGTGGATGATTTCGGGATTGATCAGCTCAATCAGACCATCCTCGTCGCCCGCATCAATGACGACCACCCGGCGCAAAACCCCCACCTGGGGAGCCGCAAGGCCGACGCCGCCCGACTCATAAAGGGTATCGGCCATGTCATCCAATAAGGTCAGGATCCGCTGATCGACCTTCTCCACGATTCGGCACTTTTTGGTCAAAACCGGATCGCCAACTGTCAGTATTTTTCGAATTGCCATAGGTAACACTCCATTTCTTCCGGTGATCCCGGTAGTTTTATTGTGAGGGCAGGCGCCCTGTCTTGCATAATTTTTGCTGACTGCCTCCCGAGCTCCGCGGGAGGCGCCTGTTGTTATTTAGTTATAACATATTAGTCGGGTTGATGTCAATGACCAAAGTATTCTTGGGCTTTCCGCTGTTATGCGCGTCGCTGATTTCCTTCAAAAAGGGCAAAATTGCGCCGGCGCTTCGCACCTTCAGCAAAATGCGGTGCCGGAACTTGTTCTTGATTCTCGCAATCGGCGAGGCCGCCGGGCCCAGCAGGCTGATAATCTGACCCCCGGTGTTGGCGCGCTCTTTCAGCAGTCCGCCGATGTTTCCGATTTCACGGCTCACCAGCTCCTCGTTTTCGCCGGAAACCAGAATATAGACGATATCACAGAAGGGGGGATAATCCATCCGCTTCCGGTATTTGATCTCGTTCTCATAGAAAGCCAGATAGTTCTGTTCCCTGGCAAAATTGATGGTGGCGTTTTCGGGCTGATAGGTCTGAATCACAGCGCGTCCCTCCACATCACCGCGGCCGGCGCGGCCGCAGACTTGGGTAATCAGGGAAAAACACCGTTCGCTGGAACGAAAGTCGTCCACATTCAGGGAGGTGTCCGCGGCCAGCACGCCGACCAGTGTAACATCCGGAAAATCAAGGCCCTTTGTCACCATCTGGGTCCCGAGAAGGATGTCCGCCTCCCCATTTTTGAATCGGTTCAGGATGGCCTCGTGCCCGCCCTTCACAGAAGTGGTGTCAAAATCCATGCGCAGTATGCGCGCGTCCGGAAACAGAGTTTGAAGCTCGTCCTCAATTTTTTGTGTTCCGGTCCCAAAAAATTTCACATACTTTGACCCGCATTCCGGGCATTGGGTCACGTTCGCCTGGCTGTAACCACAGTAGTGACAAACCAGCTGGTTGGAGCTCCGGTGATAGGTCAGAGCAATGCTGCAGTTTTGGCACTCCATGACATGGCCGCATTCCCGGCAGGAAACAAAGGTGTTGTAGCCGCGCCGGTTCAGAAACAGGATGGTTTTTTCCCCTTTTTCCAGATTTCTGCGGATTTCGTCCTGAAGGCGGATGCTGACCGAGGACATGTTGTGATAATCAAACAGTTCGCTCCGCATATCCACAATGCGTGCCTTGGGCATTGCGTTCTCATTATAGCGCCGGTGCATCTCAAACAGCTTGTACTCGCCTTGCTGTGCCAGATAGTAGGAGGAAACAGAGGGCGTTGCCGACGCCATCAGCACGGGGGCACCGTATTTCCGGGCCCTGTGCATGGCAATGTCCCGGGCATGATAGCGGGGGGCGGTTTCGGATTTATAGCTGGCCTCGTGCTCCTCGTCCAGAATGATGATCCCCAGATTGTCAAAGGGAGCAAATACGGCGCTTCGGGCGCCAACCGCAACGTTTACCTCACCGCGCTTGATTTTGTGCCATTGGTCAAATCGTTCCCCCTGCGAGAGGCCGCTGTGCATCACGGCCACAGAGGTGCCGAACCGGCTGACAAACCGCTCCACCATCTGCGGTGTCAGCGAGATTTCCGGCACCAGCATAATCGCCTGCTTTCCCCTTTGGATGCAGGTGTCAATGGCCTGCAGAAAGACCTCGGTTTTGCCGCTTCCGGTCACCCCTCGGAGCAGGATCTTTTCGTGCAGATTATGGACAATCAGACGATTCAGATAGTCGATGACCGGCTTTTGCTCTGCCGTGGGAATATAGGCGGAGGAAGAAGTGTAGTTTTCGGCGGCATAGGCCTTCCGTTCCAGCTGTTCCCGATAGATGGAGACAATGCCCTTGTCCCGCAGCGCGTTCAGAGAGGAGTAGTTCCCGTCCGCGATCAGCACCAGATCCGAGGTGGGAAGATCGCCGCTGTCACAGAGCGTCAGGACCAGGCTGGCCTGGACTGTGGCCCGGCGGGACGTGAGCTCGTCTGCAAGGGCATAGCCCTCCTCCGCACTGCAGTTCAAATGGGCTTTGCGGATGTATTTGACCGAGATCATGTCGTCAATGCGTTCCCGAATTTCCAGAACGCCGCGGTCCTGCAGGGCAAAGGCGGTCTGCTTCAGACTGCGCTTGCTGAGGGCGGCTTCCAGCTCTGCCAGTTCAGCGACGCCGTCAAATTCTTTCAGCGCATCCAAAAGCTGCCGCTGTGCGGCGGTGAGCCCCTCGGCGTTCTCTTTCCGAAGCACCAGCCACTGCCGTATGCGGGTGCCCATATAGGGGGGCTTGACCTGCTTATAACTCTGCTGAAAGGAGCAGAGATACTGCTTCTGCATCCAGAAGCATAGCTCCATAAGCTCCGGCGTACAGACCGGGCCGCTGTCAATACAGCGGATCAGCCGTTTGAGCGAGGCAAAATTGCTGGTTTCGCTGACGGACAGGATCAGTCCCTCCGCTGTGGCGTTTCGCATGCCAAAGGGGACCAGCACCCGGGCGCCGGGTACAGCCTGCGGCTCCAGTTCCGGCGGGATTTCATAGTCAAAGCCGCGGTCAACGGCGTGACCGGAATCTGTTAAAATGACATTCGCAATCATAGCTTTGCCGCGATCCTGTCTAAAAGTTCATTTGCAACCGCGTCCTTTTCCATAAGCGGAAGGGAATCGGCGGAACCGTCAGCGGACAGAATGGTCACCACATTGGTGTCAGTTCCAAAGCCGGCGCCGGCTGTGGTCAGATCATTGGCCACGATGAAGTCAGCGCCTTTCCGCGCCAGCTTTTCCTTGGCGCGGGCAAGGAGGTCCTGGGTCTCCATGCAAAAGCCGGCAATAACCTTTTTGCCGCCGAAGAGATCGCCCAGCTCCTGCAGAATATCAGGATTGGCGGTAAGCTGGAGCTCCATGGAGGCGATTCCTGTTTTTTTCAGTTTTTGTCCCGCCTGCTCGGCAGGCCGGAAATCTGCCACAGCGGCGGCTTTGATGACAGCGTCGGCATCCGGGGCCTGCTCCATAACCGCCGCATACATCTCCCGGGCGGAGACCACGGGCAGGACGGTGACGCCGGGCAGGGCGGCTTGCTGGCTGGGAGCCGATACCAAAACCACATCCGCGCCCCGCAGATAGGCGGCGTTTGCAACAGCATAGCCCATCTTCCCGCTGGAATGGTTGGTCAGATAGCGGACTGGGTCCAGCGCCTCCTGGGTCGCACCCGCGGTGACCAGGATTCTGCGGCCTCTGAGGTCCCCGGAGGGGCGCAGGGCGGCAATCTGTACATATTCCGCAATATGCGCAGGATCCGCCAGCTTTCCCCTGCCAATGTCGCCGCAGGCCAGCCGTCCGCTTTCCGGGGCAATGAAGGTATAGCCCAGAGACGTCAGCTTTTGGATATTCTGCTGGACAATGGGGTTTTCATACATATTTGTGTTCATGGCCGGCGCGATCAGCACAGGCGCTTTTGTGGCCATGACGGTGGTGGTGAGCAGATCGTCGGCAAGCCCGCCGGCGATCTTGCCGATGACATTGGCGGTGCAGGGGGCTATCACAAAGACATCAGCGGACTGGGCCAGAGAGATATGCCGGATTTCCCAGCTTCTGGGTTCCTCAAACATATCCATTGCCACCGGGTTCTGCGAGAGGCTCTGCAGGGTGAGCGGCGCGATAAATTCCGCGGCGGAGCGGGTCATAATGACCTTGACATCCGCTCCCATTTTCTTCAGCCGGGAAACCAAATCCGCGGCCTTATATGCGGCGATTCCGCCTGTGATCCCAAGGACCACACAGCGGTCTTTCAGTGGGCGCATAAAATTCCCTCCATTCATTCAATACTGAAAACGCCGGCCTCAGGATGAGAGCCGGCGTTTTATAAGTACGGCACAGCAGGGGTTAAAACTCCTCTATGGATGCACCGGCATCCTCCGTGACAGAACCGGCGTCCGCGGCACCTGAAAGAACAGGGGCTTGAGCGGCTTCTGCGGAAGCCTCTGTTTCCTCGGGCACGGCCTTGGCATAAACCCCGAGCTTGTCTTGATAAATTTCATTGGTGGCAATGGAGACCTCCTTGCTCGAATCGCAGCTGCATAAGGGCGAAGCACCCTGAGAGAGCTGGCGTGCACGGTGGGCGGCCTCAATCACCAGTACATAACGGCTTCCGGTTTTTTCAACCAATTCAGCGATTGGGGGATAAATCATCATAAAACAACACTCCTTGTCTGGATAATATCTTTGATTGACTGCACTGCGTCTTCCAGTGCGTCATTGATCACAACATAGTCGTATTTGTCCTGCTGGGCGAGTTCCTGCTCCGCGGCGGCGACCCGCCGCGCAATCTCCTCCGGCGTTTCGGTGCCGCGTCCGGTCAGACGGCGGCTTAAGGTCTCCCTGTCCGGCGGCGCAATGAAGATATAGATTCCGTCCGGAAAGTTATCCATCACGTTGAGCGCGCCCTGCACATCAATTTCCAGCAGAACGTTCAGTCCGGCCTCAAGCTTTTCCAGTACCGGCGCCAGCGGCGTTCCGTAGTAATTTCCATTATATAAGGCCCATTCCAAAAATGCGCCTTGCTTGATCATGGATTCAAAGTCATCCATTGTCTTGAAATAATAGGTGACGCCCTCCTGGTCTACGGTCCGCGGTTTTCTGGTAGTGGCGGAGACCGACAGCGTCAGATCCGGGCACTCCCGGAGCAGGCGTTCGCATACAGTTCCCTTACCGACGCCGGAGGGGCCGGAGATCACAATCAGGTTTCCTTTATTCTTCATCGTCGGTCAGTTCCTCTCTGGTTTCATCTTCTTTTGGTTCCGCGCGGCTAGCAATGGTCTCGGTCTGAATGGCGGAAAGAATCACATGGTCGCTGTCCGTAATGATAACCGCGCGGGTGCGCCGCCCGCAGGTGGCGTCGATCAGCAGGCCCTTGTCCTTGGATTCCTGCACAATCCGTTTGATGGGAGCGGAATCGGGGCTCACAATGGCAATGACCCGGTCTCCGGAGACAATGTTGCCGAATCCTACATTGATTAGTTTCATGTTATTACCTCAGTCTTTCCGTAATTTTTCACCGGTGCGGGCTATTCGATATTCTGAATCTGTTCCCGGATTTTTTCAATAATAGACTTCATTTCCACCACATGGGCGGCCACCTCAATGTCATTGGCCTTGGAGCCAATGGTATTGGCCTCCCGGTTCATCTCCTGCACGATAAAGTCCAGCTTTTTCCCAATGGGCTGAGCCGCTGTCATGGCAGTCTCAAAAGCCTTGACATGACTGCGGAGCCGGACGGTTTCCTCGTCCACGGCAATTTTGTCTGCAAACACGGCCGCCTCGGTCAGAATACGGCTCTCCTCAATGGATGTGTCAGACAGAACCTCCTCCAGTCTGGCGCGGAGCCGTTCCCGGTATGCGTCCACACATTCCGGCGAGCGTTTTTCAACGGCGGCCACCTGGGACAGCAGATCCTCCAGATGCCGGCGCAGGCTCGCCTCCAGACGCGCGCCTTCGGCACGGCGCATCTCCATAAATTCGTCCAGGGCCTGCTGAAAAGCGGCAGAGACGATTCTGAGTATCTGCTCTTCATCAATGTCTTTATATTCAATATGAAAGATGTCGTGAAAACCGGCCAGTGCGGAAACGGTCAAATCGTCCGTAAGTCCGTATTCGCCCAGAGCGCGGAGAGCGCCAAGGTATCCCTCAGCAACCGGACGGTCAAGGGTGATGACCTTGTCGTCCGAATCCTTTCTGTCAAGGCTCAGCAGGATCTCGACCTTGCCGCGTGCAATTTCACCCATGGCGAGAGCGCGGAGCTTTTCCTCCAGAAAGGTATAGTACCTTGGGGCTTTGATGGTAAAATCGCTGTATCGGTGATTCACAGATTTAATCTGTATTTTGACGTCAAACCCCTCAATGAGTGCCTCACAGCGGCCAAAACCGGTCATACTTTTCAGCATTTCATGTCTTCCTTTCAAGCATAGCATAAACATCCAAATTATTATACCGCTTCAGAGGAAAATCCAAAGGATTTTCAAACACAAGCAACGGAGCGCGGCCTGTGGCGCGGAGTGAAGTGATACAATGTTCTCCGAAATTTCCAAAATCTTTGATTTTGAGATAATTTCGTGAGGTTATTATACCACATCAAAGGAAAATCCCTTGGATTTTCTGACAAAAGCAACGGAGCGCAGGCCGTGCGGCGAAGTGATGTGATACAATGTTCTCCGAAATTTCCAAAATCTTTGATTTTGTGATAATTTCGTGAGGTTATTATACCATAAATCTTATGAATTGCAAATAGTTTTTTAAAATTCCACAGAAATAACATGGATAATAAGAAATTGTCCAGACGCCTGTCTTAACATAAATGAAACAATGATTTAACCGGATTGTAGTTGCGCATGCGTGAAAATCGTGGTAATATGTATAACACTAAAGTGGGATTTTACAAAGAATTTATAGAAAGTTTAGAAAAGTTAACAAATTGTTCACAATTTGCGCAAACGCCCGGAGTATAAGTGTTTGCGCTTTTTCATTTTTGGGAAAAAAGGCCGTTTTGGACCAGTTTGGAGCTCGTTTGGTTGACTTTTTTGGGAAAAAGGTATATAATAACCAACGTGTTCGTTGTGAAACACATATTTTTTATTCAAAAATATATGCTGGAAGGAAGTGAAGTAGGAAAATTAAGCATGGAATCTTTTTAAATTTGGAGGTTTTTTGTTTTGAATTTTAGTAAGAGAAGTATTAGAAGAATTGTTGCAACACTTTGTGTATTGATGACAATGTCTGCTTTTATAATAGCTCCGGCGTACGCAACCGAAGAACCAAGTGATTTTGGTCAATACTATGGTGTTGTAAATGCCACAACGCTGAACGTCAGATCGTCCGCATCCATGGACGCGGAAATTCTGGCGACGCTCTCAATGGGTACATACGTGAAGGTCAACTGGATTGAACCCGGATGGGTGAATGTTGCATATAACGGCGACGGCCTGATGGGTTATGTCTCAGACGAGTATTTCACCGTTTATGAGGGTGCGATTCCTGAGATAGATCTCACGGGCGGTCAGGCGGCAGTAGAAGCCGCAAAGCAGTTCCTGGGAGTTCCCTATGTGTACGGCGGAACTTCTCCCAAGGGTTTTGACTGCAGCGGTCTGATGCAGTATGTGTATGCACAGCTCGGTTACAGTATCAACCGTGTTGCGGCGGATCAGATGAACAACGGTATCGCAGTTTCCAGAGAGAATCTGGTGCCGGGTGATCTGGTCGGCTTCTACAGCAGTCCTGGAAGCGGTTATGTCAGCCATATCGGTATGTATGTCGGTGATGGCATGATGATTCACGCACCGCATACCGGCGATGTCGTGAAGTTCACCAGCATTGATGGCTCCTATTACAGCAGCCGTTTTGCCGGTGGGCGGCGGATCATTTACTAAGAAGCTAATACGATGGAGCTGCGGCTTTGGCCGCGGCTCCTTTTTTGCGCGCGATACCCAATCCAAGGACAGAAAAAACGCCGGGAAGATTTATTATACAACAGAAAAACAGAAAAATCTTCGTTTTTATCGTTGACACGAAAAGACAAATGTGTTAAAGTATATATACGGGAGATCGTTACATGCTCGATTTCCATAATTCAGTTGTATTTGCGGCTTTGAAATGGTCAGCGAGGGGGAATGGGAATTATGTTAGGTATCAAAAGGAAGATAAAGACCGCGGTTGGCAGGATTCCGGTACACAGGAGGTATTGCCCTCTGTGCGGGAAATATTCGCTCTGCTTTATGAGTTTTGGACACAAATCCGAGGTCTTTCACGAAATCCAGATCATCGGGGGCGGTTTCCGGCATGACTGTACCTGTCCGCACTGCCGTTCCCGGGACCGGTTCCGCTGGAGCTGGTATGTCCTGTTTAATTATACGGATATGTTTCAGAAAAAATGCAGTGTTCTGCATATTGCGCCTGAGCCGCAGATTGCAAATAAGATCAGGAGGGTGTATCAGGACATTGATTACATAACTGGTGACCTGAACAAGCATTACACGGATATGGCAGTGGATGTCACGGCCATGCCGTTTCCGGACCAGCGTTTTGATTTTATGATTTTAAACCATGTGCTGGAACATGTTCCTGATGAGGAAAAAGCCATGGAGGAAATCAAACGCGTTTTAAAACCCCATGGAAAGCTCTGTCTGTCGGTCCCTATCAGCCCTGACCGCAAAACCTTTGGGGATCCGAATGTGACTTCGGAACAGGAACGCTTGCGCCTGTACGGACAGACCGATCATTGCAGAGTCTATGGGACGGATGCCAAAGAGCATTTCGAAAGCTTTGGATTTCGCCTCACACAGTATACGCCAGAGGAATGTGCGGCTCCGGAGGTGATTGAAAAGTGGGGATTGATTCCCAACGACATTGTTTTCGTCTGCGAAAAGATGTAAATTGAATATGTACAGGGCACTGCGGATAGCAGTGCCTTTTTCGTTTTTCCGCGCGGATACGCTCTGTTTTTCCGTGCAATCTTGCGTTTTGAGAGGGAATATGCTATACTGGATGCAAAGGAAAGGCGGGAGCATGCCGCAAGGGGGATTTACTTTTGCGGCGGCGCGGCGACGCGTATTGCTGCGGCACACTGCAGGCTGGTATAAAATGCCTGCGTGAATCTGAATCTGGGAGCGGAGCTATGTGCGCGGAACAAAGTAACTGCAAGGGCAGGGAGAAAAGGCGGTTTCTCCTCCTGCTGTGGATTTGTGCGGCAATTTGTCTGGTTGCCGCCACAGTGATTTATGTAATATGGAAACCGGTGACCGTGAGCTTTCTGGATGTCGGGCAGGGGGACGCCTGCCTGGTCCAGGCCGGCCGGAATGGCGCCGTTTTAATTGACGGCGGTGACACGGGTGAGGGGGAGACCCTGCGCGGATACTTCAGAGTGCAGAATGTCAAATGTTTAGACGGCATATTCATCTCGCATTTTCATGAAGACCATGCAAGCGGCGTTTTGGAGCTCCTGGAAAGCGGCTTTCCCGTGAAACGGCTTTATATCCCGAAGACGAACAGCGGAACCGGGCTGGAAGAGCGGGTTTTTGCCCTGGCTGAAGCACAGGGAATCCCCGTGCAAAGACTGGGAAAGGCGGATACGCTTACCCTTGGCCGGATGCGGTATGAGATGCTCTGGCCGGGGGAGGATGGACAAAATTTGGATCTGAATAACGCCTCCATGGTTCTTCGGCTGAATTTTGGGGACACGGCCCTGCTGTTTACCGGCGATATTGAAGCGCCGGCGGCCAGACGGCTGGCGGCGGAGGCGGAAGAGGATATCCGCGCGGAGGTCCTGAAGGTGCCCCACCATGGCGGAAGCTCTTCTGTTCAGCGGTCTTTTCTGGAGGCCTGCGGGCCTAAATGGGCGGTTGTGAGCGCGGGGACGGACAACCAGTATCGGGATCCGTCGGACAATATGCTGTCCGATTTGCTGGAAAATGGGACTGGAATATGGCGTACGGACCGGGACGGCACTGTGGTTATGACCCTGGGGGAGCATGGGATCAAGCGTGTGGAGAATTCCAATAAATGGAGGTAGAATAGCATGACGGTGGAAGAACTGAACAAACAGATAAAAACGGGAATGTTTAAGCCGGTATATTTTTTCTATGGGGATGAGCAGTATTTGCTGTCCCATAAGGTTTCAGCCATGGAAAAAAAGCTCGTGACAAAGGGAATGGAGGATTTCAACCGTTTTTGCTTTGAAGGAAAAAAAACGGATCTGGAGGCCGTTTTAGAGGCGGCGGAGCAGTTCCCACAGATGTCTGACAAAAAAGTGGTGATTGTCAAGAACAGCGGCTTTTTTAATCAGGGAAACACGCGGGAGTATAAGCGGCTCAAGGAGGCGGTCAAGGATCTTCCGCCTTATACCTGTTTGATTTTCATTGAGGAGCATTTTGATAAGAAAAAGGAGAAGAATGTGAAGTTTCTGGAGGAGTACGGCGGTGTGCTCTCCTTTGATTATCTGCCGGTCAACCGTGTGGAAATCTGGCTTGAGGAAAAGCTCCGCAAGGAGGAAAAGCGGATCATACCAAGGGATCTGACCTATATGGTTCGGCTCTGCGGGCAGTCACTCGGCAAGATTCAGATGGAATATGAGAAGCTCTTGAACTATCTGGGAGACCGTACCAAGATCACCCGGGAGGACATTGATGCGGTGGTGGACCGGACGGTGGAATACAGGGTCTATGATATGCTGGATAATATCACTGCCGGACGGAGCGGCAAGGCGCGGGAACAGCTGAAATATCTCAGAGATGCCCGGGAACAGCCCACCATGGTTTTGGGGATCATGATAGGAAAGCTCTCTGAGCTTTTCATGTGCAAACAGCTGAAGGACACCGGAATGCCGGCCCAGCAGATGGTCGATTATTTTGACTTCCGGCGGCCGCTGTTTGCCGTGAATAAGACGGTGGAGGAGAGCAAGCGGTATGGGGAACCCTATCTGAAACGGATGATTAAAAAGGGACTTGCATATGATTTGGATATCAAGAACGGCCGGCTGGAAGGATGGACTGCGGCAGAGCTCTATTTAGCGGAGCTGACAAAGCGCCCGGAACGTCCCTGAAGAGCGGGAGGGATACTCGGGCTGTGAGCTTCAAAGCTCTGTATTGATTTGTGTGTGCGGAGATTGTACCGGCGGATAAGGAGCGGTGATATGAACGAAAAGGTTTTAGTGGTGGATGACGAGAAAGAGATCGCTGATTTGATAGAGCTTTACCTGAAAAATGACGGATATATTGTGTACAAGTTTTATTGCGGTATGGACGCCGTAAGATGTATCGAAGAAACCGAGTTGGAGCTGGCGATATTGGATGTCATGCTGCCGGATATAGACGGTTTCCGTATCTGCCAAAAAATCAGAGAAAAATTTTTTTATCCGGTGATTATGCTTACTGCAAAAGCTGAAGATACCGATAAGATCATGGGGCTTACCATAGGAGCGGATGACTATATCAGCAAGCCTTTTAATCCTTTAGAGGTCGTTGCAAGAGTAAAAACGCAGCTTCGACGCTATGTTCATTATAACAGCGCTGCGTATTCCGCCCAGAAGGACGCACCGGTTACGGAGTTCGACATAAAAGGGCTTTTCATTAGCAAGGATACGCACAGATGTACGCTGTACGGGAAAGAGGTCGCGCTTACCCCGATTGAGTTTTCTATACTCTATTATTTATGTGAACACAGAGGAAAGGTGATTTCCTCTGAGACGTTATTTGAAAATGTATGGGGCGAAAAATTCTTTAATAACAATAATACGGTAATGGCGCATATTGGAAGATTAAGGGAGAAGCTGAACGAGCCTGCCAAACATCCGAAATTCATCAAAACGGTGTGGGGAGTGGGATATACCATTGAATGAGAATAAATCGAAGCGGAGAATCAGCAGTGATTATCAGCAGCTGCAGTCAAAAATATTTGTAAGATCTGTCATTTTGATGTTTGTTGCCATCTGCGCAGTATATATAGTTTATAGTCTTGTTTTGCGCGGGCGGTTTGCAAATGCTGCCGTAAGGTTTTTGGAGAATTTTGTCTATGGAGATTATGATACTGCAATGAACGCATATCAGCAGATATTCAGAAACAATATGAGTTTACTGATTTCAATATCCATTTTTATTGTATTTTTATTTGTGCTGCGGATTTATTTGAACAGCTTTACGAAATATTTTAATGAAATTAACCATGGGATCGACGCACTGATAGAAGAGAATACCGGTGAGCTTGTCCTGTCGCCTGAATTGGCCGCTACAGAAAAGAAAATCAATTCTATTAAGCATACGCTGGAACAGCGCAAAGCGGCGGCGGAGATTTCGGAGCGGCGCAAAAACGACCTTGTTGTTTATCTGGCACATGATCTGAAAACTCCTTTGACATCTGTGATTGGATATTTGACGCTATTGCATGATGAAACGCAGATATCAGAAGAGCTGAGAGAAAAATATCTGGCCATCGCTTTAGAAAAGGCAGGGCGGCTTGAGGCGTTAATCAACGAGTTTTTTGAAATCACGCGCTTTAATCTTTCAAGCATAACGCTTGATTACAGCCGTGTGAACTTAACACGTTTGCTGGAACAGCTAACCTATGAATTCAAGCCCATGTTTTTGGAGAAAAATTTGAAGTGCGAACTTGAGATACCGCCCGATACGATGATAAGCTGCGATGCTGACAAAATGCAGCGTGTGTTTGATAATCTGCTGCGGAACGCGGTTCACTACAGCTTTGAGAACACAAAAATCCGTATTGCGGCAGAACGCGGTGACAAGCACATTTGTATTGCTTTTACAAATGCTGGGAACACGATCCCGCAGGAAAAGCTTGAGCGTATTTTTGAGCAGTTTTATCGCCTTGATATTGCCCGGGGATCTGACAGCGGCGGAGCGGGTCTGGGGCTTGCTATCGCAAAGGAGATTACAGCGCTTCATAACGGTACGATTTCTGCCCGAAGCGAAAATCAGATGATTGAATTCCAGGTTACTCTGCCTATTTCGTAGGAAAATCGTAAGAAAGTCCATAGAATCATGTAAGAAATCCGTTTGCGGGAACGCAGAAACAGCGCGATTGCTTTTGATACAATGATTGTGTCAAAGCAATCGCGCTTTATTTTCGGCGCAATACGCGGAGGTAAGTGAAATGAACAGAAACAAAGAACCTACAAAACAGTCGAAGAAGCATATGGGAATCAAGCTCCTGTCCTTTTTCTTGATCATCGGCACGGTTGGCGCGGTCTGCTTTAATGGCATCAGAAAAAGCGCCCAGGAGTCCGGCGTTCCGCCGTTCTTTGGCGCAGAAGCCATTGACGCCGGCGCGCAGGAAGAGGAATGGCGCTTGACTTTGGTCAACAAGTGGAATCCGCTGCCATCTCCTGACAGAAGCGTAAAAACAGTCAAACTGTCGAATGGGGAGCGTGTGGATCAAAGAATTTATCCCTATCTGCAAAAAATGTTTGACGCCGCAAGAAGCGCAGGGATTTATCCAACTGTCTCATCTGGTTACAGAACAGAAAAGGAACAAAAGCAAATATATCATGAGAAAATCTCTGCTTATAAGGCCGAGGGGCTGTCTGAGGCGGAGGCGAGGAATGCGGCGGAGCTTTGGGTTGCTGTCCCCGGCACGAGTGAGCATCAGCTTGGCCTTTCAGTAGATATCAACGCGGACGGCGTACATTCAACTGGAGAAGATGTATATGAGTGGCTTGCCCAAAACGCACATCGCTATGGGTTCATCTGCCGTTATCCGGCAGACAAGACCAATATAACGGGCGTGGCCAATGAGCCGTGGCATTACCGCTATGTTGGCATCGAGGCTGCAGGGGAAATACATAGCCGGGGGATATGTTTAGAGGAATATCTGGGAAAAATAAACTGAAGAACCGTTCTGCAAAATCCGGGGATATGGCGCGCCATATCCCTTTTTTGATCGGGATGAAAATCCGCCTTTTTGCTTTCACACAAAATGAATACGTTTGATTCAATCAGGTATTTTACATAGATTTAACGCAACCGCGCTTTTGCATTTTACATTTTTAACATATACTCAAAGCATAAAAAATAAGAAAATGGGAAAAAGGAGAGCATGAAAATGAAAAAAATGAAGAAAATTCTGGTCTTAATGATGACAGCGGCGCTGTTCACAGCGGGACTTACAGGCTGTAATGAAGCGGCGGAGCAGGGGGCGGACGGTTCCGCGGCCTCCAGTGCGCCCCAGAGCACAAAGCTGAGCGGAAGCCTGTCCATGGCGGGGAGCACCTCCATGGAAAAGCTGGCGAATGCGCTTTCCGAAGGGTTTATGGCCGCAAATCCCGGCGTGACAGTCAATGCCGAATTTGTGGGATCCTCTGCGGGCATTGAGTCCCTTGCGGGCGGAAAATGTGACATTGGAAACGCCTCGCGCGCATTGAAGGACAGTGAGAAGGCCAGCGGCGTGGTGGACAATACGGTCGCAATCGACGGAATCGCAATGGTGGTGAACAAAAAGAATCCAGTGGAAAGCCTGACCAAGGAACAGCTGGCTGGCATTTATACCGGGACCATTAAAAACTGGAGCGAGGTCGGCGGCCCGGACACCGCCATTGTGGTGGTAGGCAGGGAGGCCGGTTCCGGCACCCGGGGAGCGTTTGAGGAGATCCTGGGTATTGAGGAAAAGTGCGTCTATGCCAATGAGCTTGACAGCACCGGGGCGGCGATGGCAAAGGCGGCATCCACCGAGGGGGCGATTGCCTATGTATCTCTGGATGTGGTCAACGACACGGTCAATGCGGTCTCGCTGGATGGTACGGCGCCTACGGCGGAGAATATTCTGGCGGGCACCTATTTCCTGTGCAGGCCCTTTGTCATGGCGACAATGGGCGACATCTCCAGCCAAAATGCGCTGGTGCAGGCGTTCTTTGACTACATTGCCTCCAGCGAAGGACAGAAAATTATTGAAAAAGTCGGTCTGATTCTGCCGAAAAACTGAGTTAAGGATTTGGTGGTACAATGAAAACGAAAAGCAGTCCGTCAATCATGAGAAACAGCCGGACGAAGAAGGCGGTGGAAACCGCGGCGCAGATTATTTTTTCGGTCTGCGCCGCGGCTGCTGTTCTGGCTGTTTTTTCGATCACGCTTTATATGTTTTTGAAGGGTGTTCCGGCTTTTGCCAAGGTGGGAGTTGCTGAAATTCTTTTTAACCATGTATGGGAGCCTGCGGCCAAGGATCCCAGCTATGGCATTTTGTATATTATTCTGACCTCCATTGCGGGGACAGCCATGGCTGTTTTGATCGGCGTTCCCATCGGTGTCCTGACGGCGGTTTTCCTGTCCGAGGTGGCCCCGAAGCGGCTCGCGGCGGCGGTCAGGCCGGCGGTGGATCTGCTGGCGGGTATCCCCTCGGTGATCTACGGTCTGCTGGGTCTTATGATCTTGAATCCGCTGATGTACAAGCTGGAGCAGATCATCTTTGCGGACAGTCCGACCCATCAGTTCACAGGCGGCGCCAATCTCATCTCAGCGGTGCTGGTGCTGGTCATCATGATCCTCCCGACAGTCATCAACATCAGCCAGTCCGCCCTGCAGGCCGTGCCCCAGAAGCTGAAGGATGCTTCCTTTGGTCTTGGCGCGTCCCAGATTCAGACCATATTTAAGGTTCAGATGCCGGCGGCGCGGTCCGGCATTGTCACGGCGGTTGTGCTGGGAATCGGCCGGGCCATCGGCGAGGCCATGGCGATCAGTCTGGTTTCCGGCAGCGCGGTCAACCTGCCGCTGCCCTTTAACTCGGTTCGTTTTTTGACCACCGCCATTGTGTCAGAAATGGGCTATGCGGCTGACACGCACAGGATGGTACTCTTTTCCATCGGCCTAGTCCTGTTTGTGTTTATTATGGCGATCAATATTGTCCTGACACGGGTTTTGAAAGGGGCGAAACAGGATGGATAACAGTCTGACAAAGAAAAAGCCGCGGGTGCTGGATACGGTTCTCTATGTTCTGATCTATTTCTCCGCCGCGGTTTCGGTTCTGCTTCTGGCCGGCATCATTGGCTATGTGTTCATCAAGGGGGCCGGAAGCATCAATCTGGAGTTCCTGACCAGGGCCACGAGCGCCATTGACGGAACCACCGGCATTGCGGGGAATATCATCAACACCCTTTACATTATTTTCATTACGCTGCTCATTGCCACACCGGTTGGGATCGGGTCCGCGATCTATCTGAATGAATACGCCAAACCGGGACGCTTTGTGCGGGTGATAGAGTTTACCACAGAGACGCTGGCGGGCATCCCATCCATTATATTCGGACTCTTTGGCATGGTGTTTTTCGGAAACACGCTGGGCTTGGGCTATTCGATTCTGACGGGTTCCTTGACCCTGACGCTGATGATTCTGCCGCTCATTACCCGCAATACCCAGGAGGCGTTAAAGACCGTGCCGGATACCTACCGGAGCGGCGCCCTGGGGATCGGCGCCACAAAGTGGTATATGATCCGCACCATTCTTCTGCCGACCGCCATGCCGGGGATCATCACCGGGATCATCCTTGCGGTTGGCCGGATTGTGGGAGAATCGGCGGCCCTGCTGTTCACGGCGGGGAGCGGTTATCTGCTGCCCAAGACTGCGTCCGCCTTTTTTCAGAAGCTCTTTGAATCCGGCGGCACCATGACGATCCAGCTCTATCTGAGTATGTCCAAGGGCGAGTATTCTATTGCGTTTGGGATTGCGGCTGTTTTACTGGTCATTGTCATGGGCATCAATTTCCTCACAAAATTCTTGGCCCGCAGATTTGACACGAACCGGAAAGGCTGAGCATTGGTCAGGAAAAGGCGTATTCTGATATGAAAGGATTAGGCAATATGAGTGATATAAAGATCAAAACCAAAAACCTTGATTTATACTACGGTGAAAATCATGCCCTGAAAGGGGTCAATATGGATATTATGCAGAACGCGGTCACAGCGCTCATCGGACCGTCCGGCTGCGGAAAATCCACCTATTTAAAAACCTTAAACAGAATGAATGATTTTGTGCCGGGGATCAAAATTACGGGTGAGATCACGCTGGACGGTGAGAATATCTATGCGCCCGGCGTTGACGCGACCCTTCTGCGGAAAAAGGTCGGTATGGTGTTTCAGCAGCCGAATCCTTTTCCCATGAGTATTTATGACAATGTGGCCTATGGGCCCCGGCTGGAGGGGATCCGGTCCAAACTCAGACTGGATGAGATCGTGGAGACATCTCTGAAGCAGGCGGCCATTTGGGACGAGGTTAAGGACCGGCTGAAAAAGAGCGCCCTGGGCCTGTCCGGCGGTCAGCAGCAGCGTCTGTGCATTGCCAGAGCCCTGGCGGTCCAGCCGGAAGTCCTGTTGATGGATGAGCCCACCAGCGCGCTGGATCCGGTTTCAACCCTCAAAATTGAAGAGCTGGCCACAGAACTGAAACAGGCGTATACCATCATCATTGTGACCCATAATATGCAGCAGGCTGCGCGTATTTCAGACAGGACCGCGTTTTTCCTGCTGGGCGAGGTCATTGAGGACGGCGGCACGGAGCAGATGTTCTCCATGCCCCGGGACAAACGGACAGAAGATTATATTACAGGGAGGTTTGGCTGATGCGAAGTCAATTTGATAAACAGCTGCAGACACTGCATATTGAACTGATCCGGATGGGCAGTCTTTGCGAGCAGGTCATCTCCCTCTGTGCCAGCATGCTGCTGAAAAAGGAGAATCTCTGTGCGGAGATTTCCGCGGCAGAGGAGGAGATTGATCAGAAGGAGAGGGATATTGAAAACCTCTGTATGAGGCTCCTGCTTCAGCAGCAGCCGGTGGCGCGGGATCTCCGGGTGATCTCCGCGGCCCTGAAGATGATTTCCGACATGGAACGGATCGGCGATCAGGCCGCTGACATTGCGGAACTGGCCCCATATCTCACAGACTGCAACGCGCCCGGAAAGGTGCACATCGGCGATATGGCCAGGGCCACGGTGAACATGGTGACAAAAAGCATTGACGCATTTGTAAAAAGCGATGTCGCCATGGCAAAGGAGGTTATGGCAGAGGATGATGTGGTCGATGCGCTCTTTGAGCAGATCAAGGAGGAGCTCATGGAGCTGATCCGTCAAAATGGCCTTGACGCCAGAGCCGCCGTAGACCTGCTGATGGCGGCAAAATATTTTGAGCGGATCGGCGACCATGCGGTCAATGTGGCGGAGTGGGTAGAATACTCTGTGACCGGTGTGCATAAAAATGATGCAAATTTTGAACCAATGTGATATACTGGGAGAAAGGGCGCCGCAGTGCCGGAAAAAGAACAGGAATGGAATGGTGTGAAACGGAGGACGGAAGATGATTTATCTATTAGAGGATGACGACAGCATCAGAGAGCTGGTAATCTATACGCTCAGCAGTCAGGGCATGGAGGCAGAGGGGTTTTCCTGTCCCTCTGATTTTTGGAAGGGAATGAAGCGTCAGACGCCGTCCCTTCTATTGCTGGATGTGATGCTCCCTGAGGAGGATGGCATGTCCATTTTAAAAAAGCTTCGGCGCGCACCGGAAACCGAAACCTTGCCCGTAATCATGCTGACGGCCAAAAACAGCGAATATGACACGGTGTTGGGGCTGGACAGCGGAGCGGATGACTATATCCCCAAGCCCTTCCGGATGATGGAGCTGTTGTCCCGTGTACGGGCTGTGCTCCGGCGGACAGAGAAACAGAGAGGATATACGGAATATCAGGCAGGGGCGCTCTATGTCTGCCCCTCCCGGCATGTGGTGGAGGTGGAGGGGAAGCCTGTGACCCTGACGCTGAAGGAATTTGAAATTCTCTGTCTGCTTCTGGCGAATCAGGGCGTGGTGATGACCCGGTCACAGCTGCTGGATCAGATTTGGGGTTATGCCTTTGACGGTGAGAGCCGGACCGTGGATGTCCACATCCGGACTCTGCGGCAAAAACTCGGTCCGGCCGGTGAATATATCGAAACCGTGCGCGGCATTGGCTATAAAATGCGGAGGTAACAACATGACCAAACGAATATTCCGATCAATCTTTTTTGTTTCCGCCATTGTTCTGCTGGCCGGACTTGCTCTGATCATGGGGATTCTGTACCAGTATTTCGACGGACAGCTCCAGAAAGAACTGCAGAACGAGGCGGATTACCTCTCGGCAGCTGTTGAGAGACTGGGTGTTTCAGCCCTGCAGGAGATGGAGCGGCCAAAGGAACGGATCACCCTAATTGGACAGGACGGCACGGTGCTGTTTGACAGCCAGACCAATATCTCGGAGATGGATAACCACAGCGGACGGGAGGAAATCCGGGAGGCGTTTGCCAGCGGAGCCGGGGCGTCGGTGCGCTATTCCAAAACCCTCTCCGAACGGACGGTCTATTACGCAAAGCTCCTGTCGAGCGGTCAGGTTCTCCGGGTGTCCAGCATCCAGTATACCATGTTTACGCTGGCCGGAAGTATGATTCATCCTATTTTGGTCATCTTTGTGCTGTTGATTATCCTGTCGGCGGTTTTTGCCTCCAGAGCCTCTAAAAAAATCGTGGCGCCGATCAACGGGCTGGATCTGGATGAACCGCTGGAGGATGAGGAGGCTTATGATGAGCTTGCGCCGCTTCTGTCCAAAATCGGACATCAGAAGCGCACTATTGAGCACCAGCTGTCAGCTGCCAAGCGGCAGCGGGAGGAATTTGCGCTCATCACGGAAAATATGCAGGAGGGACTTTTGGTCATTGACAAAAACACCCTGCTGTTATCCTGGAATTCCAGCGCCCTGCGGCTTTTGGACGCGGCGGGAATACGGGAGAGTAAAAGCGTTCTGGTGCTGAACCGGAGCGAGCAGTTCCAGCAGATTGTGACCGGAGCGCTGGAGGGAAGGCATACGGCGGAGACCTTGCGCATACAGGACCGGTACTGTCAGGTGAGTGCAAATCCTGTCACCCGGCACGGGGAGACCGAAGGCGCCGTACTGCTTCTGGTGGATGTGACTGAGACGATGGAGCGGGAGTACCTGCGCCGGGAGTTTACCGCCAATGTCTCCCATGAGCTCAAAACCCCTCTGACCTCAATTTCCGGATTTGCGGAGATTATCAAGGATGGGATGGTCAGAAAAGAGGATGTCCAGAAATTCTCGGGCAAGATATTCGAGGAGGCCCAGCGGCTGATCGTTCTGGTGGAGGACATCATCAAGATCTCACAGCTGGACGAAGGAACCCAGCCCTATGAACTGCAGGACGCGGATTTGTATACTATGAGCGGTGAGATTCTGGAGCGGCTGCGGCCCAGCGCGGACAAACGCGCCATCCAGCTGCAGCTGGATGGCGTACATGCGGTGCTTTCCAGCGTGCCGGTCATCTTGGACGAGATCATCTATAACCTCTGCGACAATGCGGTAAAGTATAACCGTCCCGGGGGCAGTGTGACGGTTACGGTGGAGCAGGACCGGGAGAAAATTGCCCTTTGTGTGGCGGATACAGGAATTGGAATCCCCGCGGCGGATCTGGAACGGGTATTTGAACGGTTTTATCGGGCGGACAAAAGCCATTCCAAGGAAATCGGAGGCACCGGGCTTGGGCTGTCTATTGTCAAGCACGGCGCCGCCTACCTGGGCGCTGAGATTCAATGTGACAGCACGGTGGGAGAAGGTTCTGTTTTTACGCTGACATGGAAGCGCGGGAACGAAAGGCATTGAAAGGCCGGAACACATTTGGCGGCAGGCAAACACCTGCCGCCAATTCCTGTATACAGCAGAGCGAGGTGCGAGGATTCTTCCCTTGTGATCTCAGTCCCATGTATGTAAAAGAAACGCGCAGATTTGAATACTATAATTGATAGAATTTATTTTGATCAAATTGTATAATAAGGCTATCAACTGATAGGGAGGAAAATCAATGAATTTAGGAAGTTGTTTGTTTCAGGCCAGAAAAAAGTGCGGGCTTTCGCAGGAGGCAGTGGCAGAAAAATTAGGTGTCAGCAGACAGACCGTTTCAAAATGGGAGACGGATGAAACGCTTCCGGATATTCGGCAGTCGAAAAAAATGGCGGTGTTATACAATATTTCATTGGATGAGCTGATTGATTTTGACATTGACATACAGGAAATTCAGGAGACCATCGAACGAACAAGCGAAAAAGCAGAACAGAAAATGAACTGGACAAATGTATGGGGGAAGAAATACCCGATTCTGCTGCAATACCAAAATGAGGTGAATCTTCCGCACTATGCGCGCAGGCTGAGCGAGATGCTGGACGAAATGATACAGGCATATCAATTTAGCGAACAGGATGCAATGCTGGTTTTGAAAGATATTCTGTACTGTGTTTGGAAAGAGCGAAAAACGATATAACCGGTGGATTTTTTGTGTGCCGTATGACCTATGACCCCGTTTAATAAAAATATCCTGCCCGATTTTTCCATCGGGCAGGATATTTTGCTGTTTTATGCGTCCCATTCGTGTGGGCCCCGGGGCTGATACGGGGATGCAAGGCAAGACTAAATCGCTATGGTATAGCCGTCCTTTCCGGTCCGCTTGGTTTGATAGAGCGCGGCATCAGCCTTTTTGTACAGAGTTTCAAAATCTGTTCCGGATTCCGGGGCCAATGCCACCCCAATGCTGGCGGAGATGGGACAGGAGCTGGTCCCGTCCTGGAACGTGTAGTGCAGTGCGGCCACCAGCGCTTCGGCCTTTTGACGGGCCCAGGCCGGATTCGGAATCGGGAGAAAGACCACGAATTCGTCACCGCCGATTCTGCCTGCCAGTTCATCCGGGCCAAACTGATTCTTCAAAACTCTGGCAAAATCGGAGATGACCAGGTCGCCGGCGGCATGCCCGTATTGGTCGTTGATTTTTTTGAAATCATCAATATCCACAATGTAGAACGCATACATGCAGTCTGGATGATCCGCGAGCAGATTCCGAATCCGGTTTTGGGTCGCGGCCTTATTATAGAGACCGCTCATGGAATCCCGCTGCATCTGCTCCAAAAGCAGTTTTTCCGCCTTTCTTTCCTCATCAATGTTCTGGCGGTAGGTGAACATACGGATAGACTTATCCTCATCCCAATAAAAAATACGGGCGGTAATGCGCATCCAGTAGTAGTTTTCGCCGTCTCTGGTAAACAAAAAGTCATAGCGGAGGCTGTCCTTGCCGCTTTGGTAAGCTTTTAAAACATTTTCCGGCCGGAAGGTATCAATGTATCCCTGCTGGTATTCCTGTTTGATCTGCTTCTGGGCGATGAAGCGGAGCCCTTCATCATAAGGAGTATTTGCCGGAACGCCGAGGCTTTCGAAATAGTGCTCCGTTGCCTCGCTGGCCGCACAGTTGTGTGTAATGTCAAATTCATAAATATCTTCATAGAGTTTTTCCGTTGCCGTTTGGAAGATGGTCCTGTGCTCCTGTTCTTTGGCGACTGTGAGCTGAACGATCTGGGCATTATAGCGGCGGATGACCTTTGTGATGGCGATGAGCACAAAGCAGATGATTGCGATGATGATCAGAACGCCGCCCATGAACTGCCGGCTCAGCTTTTTGTCAAGGGCGGTGGTATCGTTGTCAACAATCAGGTGCCAGCCAAGGTTGGGGATGAACTGCGCGCTCAAATATCCCTTTCCCTGCCCGCTGTCATACCAGAAGTTCTGAACCTGCTCCCGGTCTGCCAGAATCTGATCCTTCAAATTTCCGTAGCCGCTGTCCGCAAAAAGGTCGTGGGTTTCATAGCCGGTCTGGCTGGGGGAAACCTCTATTTCCCCGGTTTCATCCACCAGATAGGCATGCACGTCAAACTGGTTTTCATATTCCGCCAACAGGGCCTGAAGCTCCTTGATGCGGAAGCCGACACCGACAATTCCCAGCGTGGCGCCGTCGTGCCCCTTGATCTTGCAGTTGATAAAGACAGTGATCTCATCGCCGGAGGCCTCGTCGTTGTCAATGTTGAGAGCGTACTCTCTGGGATCCTCTAAAAAGTTGTAATACCAGACGTTCTCGGGATTATCCGGCGTCAGCACCCGGTCAATCCCATTGAAATGGTAATAGCGGTTGGTGAGGGTGGAAACCAGAAAGACAGAGTCGTATGCGTATTTTGCCTGATAGGCCAAGAGGTAGTCACGCATGTCCTGGACATATTCTGTATCGTCCAGATTCTCAGCCTCCTCCGCAAGAAAATTTTTCAGAAGGTTGTCATTGGCCATGGTGATTGACACGTTGACCGGCCGGGTGAATACGGCGTTGATCTCATTGTTGATCCCGTCTACGGTCAGAGTGGAAACCCGTTCCACATCCAGCTCGAAAATACCCTTATTTGATTTATAGCTGATCACAGAGGTCACGGTAAAGCCAAGCACAATCACGATACAGACGAACAGGTTGGTCTGGAGCAAAATATTTCTCTTCATTTCAATCCCTCCAGGTAGTAGAGCCAGATACAAAAAACGGACGGCTGCCCTAAGCAGCCGTCCAAATTAGGCGTCCAAGAATATTGCTCAGTGTTTAGATCAATTATAGCACACACAGAGCAAGAATGCAAATGTTTTGACACCGAAGACAAAAGCGGATCAGAATATAAAAAAGCACAGCCAAAGCTGTGCTTTCATACGTTCATATATTTTCTAAAGAATTGGATGGCCGCTGGCCAAGAGTAGTAGAATTTTTCACCTTGAGAAAATACACATTACGCGATTTTATTCAGTTTTGCAGCATACTGGCTCTTTCTGCGGGCAGCAGTATTCTTGTGAAGAATACCTTTGGCAACAGCTTGATCTGTCTTTTTCACAACAAAGTTATAAGCTTCAGAGGCAGCTGCCTTACCCTCCTTGAGAGAGGCCTCAAACTTTTTAATTGCAGTTTTGAGCTGAGACTTAATCATCTGATTTTGAAGAGTTTTTTTCTTGATTACCTTAACTCTCTTCTTTGCTGATTTAATATTAGGCATGATTTCACCTCCAAACAATCAATCTTGACAAGTTGTCCAACGCGGAAAGAAGCCTGGTTAGACAACAGAAAAGCAGAGCAAAACAGCCTCTCTTTTCTCACATCAGTAATCTATATTCTACCACTGTTTCTTTTAAAATGCAAGTCTTTTTTTCAAAAAAAATAAATTTTCACATAAAATTTCACAAACCTGCTGAAACTATCCAAAAGGAGATGATGTCATGTCAAAAAACAGTCGCTGTGACCTTGCGCTTGAGGCCAGAGAGATGGTCACGGAGGTCCAGGGTGAGGATTATGTCATTCCGGGCGTTGAGGTTGACACAGAGAATGTCAGCGGTTATATCCATATCACCCGGGTTCGGGTGGTGTCGGCAGAAGGGGCGGAAAATCTGGGCAAAGAGCAGGGGAACTATGTCACAGTGGAGATGCCCAGCCGTTTTTACGGACAGCAGAAAATTTATGAGGAGATGTGCCAGACCTGCGCAAAAGAACTCAAGGAGCTGGCGGAGGATGCGCTTCCGTCAGAAGACGAATCCGTGCTGGTTGTGGGTTTGGGAAACTGGAATATTACTGCCGACGCCCTGGGGCCCAAGGTGATCAAATCCCTGATGATAACCCGGCATCTGAAGGAGTATATGCCAGAGGAAATTGATGAGGGAATTCGGCCGGTCTGCGCCATTTCTCCCGGCGTGCTGGGGCTGACGGGGATCGAGACCGGAGAAATCGTCAGGGGTCTGGTACAGCGGGTCAAGCCCAGTCTGGTGATTGCCATCGACGCTCTCTGCTCCCGAAAGGTAGAGCGGATCAACACGACAATCCAGTTTTCCGATACCGGAATTACCCCGGGCGAAGGGGTGGGCAATAAGCGGCAGGCGCTGAACCGGGAGACGCTGGGTGTTCCGGTGATTGCCATTGGTGTGCCGACTGTGGTGGATGCGGCCACCATTGCAAGCGATTCCATCAACTGGGTGCTCCGCCGGCTCGGTGAACAGGCGGGCGAGGAGCGGCCGATCTATAAAGTGCTCAAGGAGATTGAGGGCGAGGAGAAATATGAGCTGATCCGGGAGTCCATCGCGCCGGCCTTTGGAAACTTCATTGTGGCGCCAAAGGAAGTGGATACCATCATCGACGATATTTCAAGTGTGATCGCCAACGGCATCAATATCTCCCTGCACCGGGGCATTGGCCTTTCTGATATTGACCGGTATGTATGATGCCTGGAAGGATACGGGACGGAGAAAGGGACCGAATAGCATTTTGCCGATTTTCTGTCAATAGACCTTGCAATCAAATCCCCAATCTGATACAATAGAGTTTATGCTGACAAATGGGGGAAGGAATTATGCTGGAATACTTTTTGACTGTGGACAAACAGATTCTCACAATGATGCTCATGGTCGCTGTGGGATATATTATCTACCGAAAGGGACTGGTGACCGACAAGGGGCTTGCTGATATGTCCCAGCTATTGCTGAAGATTGTCACACCAATGATTCTGATTGCCTCCTTTCAAAGGACGTTCTCCTGGGAGAGCTTTCGGCAGTGGGGCGTCATGTTTGGGGTCACCATACTCACCTATACCGTTTTGATTGCGGCGGCCACCCTGTTTTACAGGGATAAAAGCCACCCGCTCTGTCCGGAAAACCGGCTGGCTGTCGTGTTCCCAAACAACGGATTTATGGCGATCCCGCTGATGCTGGCGCTTGCCGGAGAGCAGGGCGTGTTTCTGGGATCCACAAATATCATTCTGCTGAACATCCTGTTCTGGACCTATGGCGTGCGAACTTTTCAGCCCGGTGCCAAAGCGGATATGAAGCAGGCATTTTTCAATCCCGGTACCATCGCGGTTGCGCTGGGGCTGCTCCTGTTTGTTTCACCCTGGAAGTTGCCTGAGCCTGTATTTCAGGCGGTATCCTCAATCGGCGCTCTCAACACCCCTCTTGCCATGATCGTGCTTGGCGGTTTTCTGGCTCAGACAGATTTGAAGGCCTGTTTCAAGAACCCGGCTTTCTATAAGATGAGTGCGGTCAAGCTCCTGCTGATTCCCTGTGTCATGTTTGGCGTTCTGATGTTTTTGCCTCTGCCCGATGAATTGAAGGTGGTGGCCGTTATTTGTTCTGTGACGCCAACCGCCACTGCGGTATCCATGCTGGCGGACATCTGTCACCGGGATTTCCGTTACGCCTCCGGTGCCGTGGTGATCACCACGGTGATTTCCGCCGCGACCATCCCTGTGATGATGACCCTTGCAAAGGCTGTTTTAAAGTTTTAAGTCCAGCGCAAAACCCCTCCCAAATGGGAGGGGTTTTGCGTAAGTATTGGAGCGCAGGAAGAAAGCGTGCCGCGCCGGAGATATGCTAAGGTCATGCCTCAAATGCACCGCCGCGTTTTTCCTTTTGCGCCTTGATGACCTTGAGACGTGAGAATTCCTCCCGGTCCTTTTCCTCCAGTGCGTTTTGAATATTCCGCGTCTCCGCCTCATAGCGGGGAATCATGATGTTCTTCAGGGCATTGGCCCGCTTCTGTGTCTTTTTGACGCTGTCCGCGATTCGGTAAACCGAGATTTCTACCTGGGCGAGCTGACGGGTAAGCCGTTTCACATTCCCGAATTTCAGAACCGCCTCATCCAGAGAGGAGGTGGTGTTTTTCATCCCATAGGAGGGCTTTTCCGGGGTATCGTCCATGAGCACAATGGGGATCTCCACCCCCATGACGCTGCGGAATTTGATCTCTACAGAATCCTCAATGTCAATGGCAAAGCCGATCTTTTCCACCGTGTCGATGCCAATGTCAATGTTGGCCTGCTGGAGCGCGGAATAGGCATCGTGAAAGGTGGTCTCAATCTTGCTTTGAATTTCCTTTGCGGCGTCTATGAGATTCATCATTTCCCGGATGAGGATATTCCGCTTTTTATCCAGCAGTCCATAGCCTGTTCTACAGAGCGCCAGCGTGTTTTTTGCAATAATCAGGTTTCCCTTGGTTGGTACCATGGCCATGGTTGATCACCTCCGTCAGACGCCGGGTTTGGGGTCGTACATCCGGTCCAGTACCTCCGGCGAGATACGGTCAAGTTCGGCCTTGGGCAGAATGCGAAGCAGTTCCCAGCCGATTTGGATGGTCTGCTGGATCGTCCGGTTCTCCGTCCGTCCCTGGCCCACAAATTTTTCTTCAAATTCGGTTCCGAATTTCATGTACAGCTTATCTGTATCCGAGAGCTCATCCTCGCCAATCACCGAGGCCAGAGCGCGGATCTCCTGCACCCGGGCATAGGAGGAAAACAGCTGATTGCTGACCTCCGGATGGTCCGGGGTGGTGTATTCCTCGCCGATGCCGTCCTTCATCAGACGGGAAAGGGAGGGGAGCACCGACACCGGCGGGTAGATGTTTTTCTGGTACAGAGCCCGGTCCAGAACAATCTGACCCTCTGTGATATAGCCGGTCAGATCCGGGATCGGATGTGTGATGTCGTCATTGGGCATGGTCAGAATCGGGATTTGCGTGATGGATCCATTGCTCCCTTTGATCATGCCGGCCCGCTCGTAGAGGGAGGCCAGATCACTGTACAGATAGCCCGGATACCCTTTCCTGGATGGAATCTCCTGCTTGGAGGACGAAATTTCACGCAATGCCTCGCAGTATGATGTGATGTCCGTGAGGATGACAAGGACGTGCATATCCTGTTCAAAAGCCAAATACTCAGCCGCGGTCAGGGCACAGCGGGGCGTCAGGATCCGCTCCACCACAGGATCCGAAGAGGTGTTGATGAACATCACGCTCCGGTTCAGTGCGCCGGACTGTTCGAAGGCGGAGGTGAAATAGTTGGCCACGTCATGCTTTACGCCCATGGCGCCGAACACAATGGCAAAATTTTTGCCTGCCTCCTCGGCAATATGGGCCTGTGCCGCGATCTGGACAGCCAGATTGTCGTGAGGCATGCCGTTTCCGGAAAAAATCGGGAGCTTTTGCCCCTTGATCAAGGTGGTCAGTCCGTCAATGGCGGATATGCCGGTCTGGATAAAGGAACGGGGATATTCACGGGATACCGGATTCATAGGCTTTCCGTTGATATCCATTTGCTTTTCCGCATAGACAGGGCCAAGCCCGTCAATGGGCCGCCCGATTCCGTCAAAGGTCCGGCCCAGAATCTCTTTTGACAGAGGGAGGCGGAGGGGCGCGCCGGTGAGCCGTGTCCGGGTATTGGTCAGTGAGATTCCCTGTGTTCCTTCAAAAACCTGAACCACGGCAAAGTCTCTGGTCAGTTCAATGATGCGCCCGGTACGGGTTTCACCGCTGTCTAGGGTGATCTCCAGGATCTCGTCAAAAGCAGCGCCCTGAATTCCCTCGATCATGACCAGTGAACCGCTCAGGTCATTCAATCCCATGTATTGTATTTGCAAGTTTATCACTCCTTCAGGCTTTCCTAAAATTGCAGGGCGTCAATTTCCGCAAATACGGAATCAAACTTTTCCAGCTTGTCATTTTCAATGTCATATTTGATCTTGATGATCTTATCAAAGATCCCCGTTTTCTGAATTTCTGTCAGGGGGATTGCCTGATTCACCACAAAGTCCCGGCATTTGTCATACAGGTAAAGAATCACCTTCAGCATTTTATACTGTTTGGCAATGGGCACGTAGGTATCGGTGGCATTGTAGGCGTTCTGCTGGAGAAAGCCTACCCGAATGACACGGGCGATCTCAAGGGTGAGCCGCTGGTCCTCGGGCAGGACATCCGCGCCGATGAGCTTGACGATATCCATGAGCGCGCTCTCCTCCTGCAGGATCCGGATGATGGCCGCGCGGGCGTCCAGAAAATCGGGGTCAATGTTTGTTCTGTACCAGGGGGCAAGGTCATCAATGTACTCGCTGTAGCTGGTCAGCCAGTTGATGGCAGGATAGTGGCGGGCATAGGCCAGCTCCTTATCCAGCCCCCAGAAACAGCGGGTAAAACGCTTTGTATTCTGTGTGACCGGCTCTGAGAAGTCGCCGCCCTGGGGCGATACCGCTCCGATCAGGGTCACACTTCCGTCCAGGCCGTTTAAGGTCTTGACATAGCCGGCGCGCTCGTAGAATTCCGACAGACGGGAGGGCAGATAGGCGGGGAAACCCTCTTCAGCCGGCATTTCCTCCAGACGCCCCGAAATCTCCCGCAGGGCCTCAGCCCAGCGTGAGGTGGAATCCGCCATGATCGCCACGTGATACCCCATATCCCGGTAGTATTCCGCCAGGGTGACGCCGGTGTAGATGGAGGCCTCCCGGGCGGCCACCGGCATATTGGAGGTATTGGCGATCAGAAGCGTGCGGTTCATGAGCGGCTGGCCGGACTTGGGGTCAATCAGGCCGGTGAAATCCTCCAGAACCTGTGTCATCTCATTGCCCCGCTCGCCGCAGCCAATGTAGATGATGATGTCCGCGTCAGACCACTTGGCCAGCTGATGCTGGGTCATGGTCTTTCCGGTGCCGAAGCCGCCGGGAATGGCGGCTGTGCCGCCCTTGGCCAGGGGGAACAGCACATCCAGGATCCGCTGTCCGGTGATAAGAGGCATGGAGATCGCCTCCCGAAGGGCATAGGGGCGCGGTGTGCGGATAGGCCAATGCTGAATCAGCCCGATTTCCTCCGTGGTTCCTGCGGGCGTTTTGATTTTTGCCAGAATGTCCCGGCAGGTATAGGAGCCGGAAGGCACAATCTCCAGAATCTCGCCCTCCGCATTGGGCGGGATCATGATCTTATGCTGAATCAAACTGGTTTCCCGGGTCTGGGCAATGATCGTACAGGGGGAGACGGTATCTCCGGGTTTGGCCAGAATTTCAATCTCCCATTTGCGGTCCATATCCACAGCCTCCGGACGGAGCCCGCGGGAGATAAAGGGGCCGGACAGCGCTTCCACACTTTTCAAAGGGCGCTCAATTCCGTCAAAAATATTTCCGATCAGACCAGGTCCCAGCGTAACCGCCATTGGCTTTCCAGTGGGGAGGACCGGCTCGCCGATCATGAGCCCGGAGGTCTCCTCATAGACCTGAATGATGGTGGCGTCGCCGTGGATGGCAATGACTTCGCCGATCAGCCGTTCTTTTCCCACGTACACCATTTCCATCATAGTCAGCCAGGGCGCGTCTCTTACAGTCACGACAGGACCGTTGATACCATATATCACTGCGGTTTGGTTCATCGTATCAGTCACCTCTCAGCGCCGCCGTCCGGCGGCAGAATTCTGTCACTCAATGATCAGGCCGCTGTTTGCAAAGAAAGCCTGCTTTTGTTCCTCAATCCGGCTTTCGAGCGTACAGTCGGCAAAGTAGTGAAGCCTGCGGCTTTCCAGAGTAAAGCCGCCGATAAAATCCCGCTCTGCGCACTGCAGGGTCAGATCCGGATGGCGGAAGAGCTTTTCCGCAAGGACCTTGTCCCCGGGCATCACCGTACAGATAAGCTCGCCGCTGCCAGCGGTGAAGCAGGCGGCGGCCTGAGAAAACTCCTTTGTTAAGAAGTCTTCATACTCCGGTGTTTGGGTAAAATCCCGTATGTTTTTTGTTACGGCATCAAAGACGTTCTCAAAGGTCCGCTGGCGGTTTTGCAGCAGGGCCTTGTGCAGGTCGATCTCCCGGCGGGTCAGCGAAAGGCGTATCTGCTGTTCCATATCCGCAATGCCGGCCTTTACCTCACGGTCAAACCGGCGGCTCAGGCGTTCGTCCGCTTCCTTCAGTCTGCGGTCCCGCTCCGCCTCCAGCTTGGCGACGGTCTCTTTCTTTTGGTCGCTGGCCTCTTTGAGCAGCATGTTCGCAAAGTTGTTCAGCGCATCTTTTGCCATATGAAGTCACCTCGTTTTCTGCAATTAAAGCCGGACGCCAATGGCATCCTTGACATAGTTCAGGATATAGTCATCCGGCCGCTGGGAACCGTGACGGTCCGGAAGCTCCACAATCAGCGGAATTTTGTTGTTGATCTTCTGCTCCGCCACATAGGCAGGGCAGAGATTTACCAGCTTTTCGGTCACCAGCAGGACGGCGATCTCCCGGTCGGCCAGGGCCTGGTCAAAAGCGGCCCGGAATTCCCCGGCTTCATGTACTACAACACCCTCAACCCCGGCCAGCCGCATGCCAATCTGGGTGTCAATGTTGTCGCTGAGCAAATAGTATTTCATCTGAAAGCCTCCCTATTGGAAGAGAATCAACAGAGAAATAATCAGACCATAGAGCGCGATACCTTCGGCCAGAGCCACAAAAATCAGGGATTTACCCATGATTTTCGGATCCTCAGAGATGGCGCCCAGCGCCGCGGAGGCGGAAGAGGCGACCGCGATACCGGCGCCGACACATGCGAGGCCGGTGGAGAGCGCCGCGCCGAGGAATTTCATTCCTTCCGCAGAGCTGGCAGCGGCATCTGCGCCCGCAGCAAAGACGTCGGCCGACCCGGCGACCATGCAGACCCCAAAGGCCAGCATGAGGCCAAAGAAGGAGAACAGGTT
The DNA here is from genome assembly GCA_965146665.1 of uncultured Ructibacterium sp. Classification (GTDB taxonomy): domain Bacteria; phylum Bacillota; class Clostridia; order Monoglobales; family Monoglobaceae; genus Ructibacterium. The sequence continues at coordinate 160,157 of CBCTHE010000004.1, read as the reverse complement.
CAGACCAATGGCCGCCTTCATTCTGCCGCCCTGCAGCCGAAAACCGAAGTGCGCCACCAGGGGAACAGCAATGGCCAGGGTGACAATGACAAATAGAGCAATAGATTTTAACATAGCAATACCTCCATATATAAATATACTTGATATAATATATTACTGATTGGTGGGTTTAAACTCCCGCCCGTCCCCGTCGTAGAACCGGCTGAACATCTCATAGAAGCCAAGCCGGAGTACCTGGATCCCTACGATAAGGCCTTCGAGCCCGAGGACCAGAAGGTTGCCGAATACCGCAATGGCAATGGAGCCGCCAAGATTGAGCTGGAGCATAAACATGACCACAACCGACATCATGCCCGCGTGGTTCAGCGCGAAGGCGCCGACACGCAGAAAGGAGATTGTGTTGGTGACAAAGCTCAGAACAATTTCAAAGAGCTCGAAAAACGCTTCGACGAGAAACCCGCCTTTTTCCTTTGGCATCCAGTCCTTCCGTTTGGCGGTCAGCTTACCCAGCGGCTCCTGCAAGAAGATCAGCAGAAGCGAGACCACGATGAGAATGACCGCAAACACCATGGGATGGCTGGAGCCGCTCAGCATGGAGATGGCACAGAAGAGAACCAGCGCGTAAAAGAGCATGCCCGCAGCCCCGTTTTGAGAAAATAGGACCTTTTGCCAGTTTTTTTGACGGACGCCGTTGACAATGTTGAAAACCATGCACAGCAGGATGATGACAACACCCAGTACAATCGAGTAGAGCAGGGTGTTCATCATGGTCTCGCTCCCCTCAAAGGGGGTGAACCAAAGCGGATGGATCAGCGCGTGTTCCCCCTCAAAGCCAAAGAACGAACCGTACAGAAAACCGAACACAGTTGACGACAGGCCAATGGGGATCAGAAGCTTTCCCAGGAATCCGCCCTTCTTCATCAGGGTTAAAACCGCGCCGATCAGCACCAGGCAAAGACCGTGGCCCACATCACCGAACATGATGCCGAAAAGCAGGGTATAGACAATGGCGAGAAAGGGTGTGGGGTCAATCTCATGGTAGTTTGGAACGCCGTACATACGGACAAATTCCTCAAATGGCTTGAAAATCCTCCAGTTTTTCAGTTTGGTGGGCGGCGTGATGTGGTTCACGGCGTCCGGTTCATCCACAATCAGGGAGCAGGCGGGATCCCGCTGAATTTTCTCCATCAGGGCGGGAACCTCGTCCGCGTCAATCCAGCCGGTCAGGCAGAAGGAGCTGCGGCTGACGGTGGCGTGGCGGTGAATGCTGTAGAGGTCGTATTGGTATTTGATGTTGGCAAAGGCGCGGAGCAGGTCGTCCTTTTGTGTGCTGACCGTGGCCTGAAGCTGTGCCTTCAGAGCGGCCAGCTCACCGCGCTTGTCCTTCACCTTCCGAGCGAGCGCCTCAATAACCTGAGAGGGCGTTCCCTGCTCGCTGCCGTCTAAGGTGAGGGATTCAAAATACAGGGTGGAGAAGATCCGGTCCACATTCTCTGCGTGTTCCGCGGAGACAAAATACAGCCCCCAAACAAAATCTTTGTCAGAGGTGAGCGCGTAGAAGTATGCCGGCAGATTTTTCAGGTAGGTGCCGATCTTTTCATAGCTGGATACGGGCAGTTTTCCAAAGCGGTACTGCAGATAATCCAGTTTGGAAAGCTCCTCGAGATGCACATTGGTTTCCATGACGGGCGTCAGGGTGTCTATGATCTCCTCATAGTGCTGTATTTCAAATTTCAGGGATTCAGCCTTTTCCTTCAGCGTATGGAGCTGTGTGTCAAAATGGTCCAGAAACTGCTCCATTTCCTCCTGAGAGAGATTCTCGTTGTGGCGCCGCACGCCTTTAAAGTCCAGCCTTGCATATTGGAGGACATCCATAAAATGCTTCATGGTTTCCTCAAAGGGATTGGGGGAGGTGTCCATGGAAAAGCCTTCCGCGCTTCTGAGGGCGTTGAGCGGATTTTCAAATTCAATGGCGCTGTCCATCACATAGTCAGAGACGATCCGGTCGAACTCAGAACGGGGGCCGACCAGATTGATGAACTTCATCTTTGAGATCATGATTCCACATCTCCTTTGCCGTATCCAATCAGGTATTCCTGGATCTGGTCTGGATTCAGCCCATAGCGGATCCCTTCAATGATGGATACAATGTTGTTTATTTCGATCCGGCGCAGATGCACATAGGAGATCGCGGCCTGTATGGAATAGGGATGGGTCGCATAGACTCTGCGGTGCAGACGCGCCATATAATCGTTCTTGCGCTTTTCAAAAAATCGGTCTCCCTCATGGAAGGCGCTGCCGTACGGTGTCTCTTCCCGAATGATTTTCAGGGCCATGTCCATGGAGGTGCTGTTTACAATATCGGTGATGGCTGTCTCAGAGAGACGGTAGTAGCTGGGAATGATACACGCATAAATCTCCTCCGGCGTCATTTCAAACCGCTCCTTGCACCGCAGGAGAAACACCAGATTATCCAGGTCGATTTCTGTGCCGTATACCTTGAGGGCCACCTTGGCCTCCTCCGGGTTCAAGTATTTTTTTGCATACCGGTAGATCAGCTTTGCCCAATAGGTATCCAGCGCCACCTCCAGGTAGAACAGCTCCTGCCGCCGGGGGTCATCCGTAAAGGAACGGAGCGCGTCATAGAAGGGGGTGGGTTTGATAAACTCCATAAAGGCGGAAAAACTGGTTACCTGTGCCAGCTCACTGACCCGGATCTGACTGTTTCCCACCGGAATGTCAAGGGTCTGCTCTGTGATCTGTTCCGGATGGCCGATGTGCAGAAGCCGGAGAAATATCTTCAGCTTTTCGATCCCGTCCTGTATTTCGAGTACTTTTAAGAAAAAGGTACTGCCAATGTCCGTATAGTGGAGCAGGGCGAGAATGTCATCCAGTATCTGGGATTTTAAGAGCTGTTCCAGCTTTCCGCGGTGCAGGGTGGTGATGGAGGCGGTTTTCAAAACCTGCTGATAGCGGGTATTTTCGTTCAGATAAGACGCCACGGACGGAACCGAGTGAAGCTGCATCAGGGCGTCATAGTCCGCCTGATGGAGCGTGGTTCCGGTCATGGCATGGACCTTGGCGGAAAGCGCCGAGTTTTTCATAACACGAAGAATCATACCGTCGCCCTCCCCGCGTTCAGGGTCGGATCACGGCTTGCGTGATTTCCCTAACCCAGCTGTCCTGTTTGGATTTGCACTTTTCCGAGAGGGCCTCGAGCTTCTGCTCATAGGCCGCCTCCAGCTTCTCCATCTCCTCCTGCCGGTCTGCGTCCATCCGCATACGGAGCTGTTCCAGCCGGGCCTTGACCCTGCCGGTGGTCTCCTGTTCCCGGATCCTGATTTCCTCCTGAATACTGGCCTCATAATTTTTTTGAAGCGCATCGGTGGATTCCGCGATCCCGCGGGCTGTCTTTTCGATGTCAACGATTGCCTGCATGATATCCATTGCATTCATCCTTTCTGATTCGTCATGGTATATCCCGAGTTTTTCCGATATACCCTAGAAATTCTGATACAGAGAGCCGCCTGCCGGGAGAACCAGTCAGGCGGCGGTTGAGCAGAGGCAGAATTCTGCGCAGTAAGAAAAAGATTACCTTTGTTTGACAGATGTTATTATACACAGATATGAAACCAAATATAACGAAACCAGGTCTGTCTTCAGACGGGAAGGAACTTTGGCCATTATTGCATTCTATTCCCGCGCAGTTCAAAACATGCGGCAATGTTTGCGCGAAAGCAGAGTTTTCCCGGGTTTTGGGAGCAGATCAGTTCCGAAGGCTGTGGATGGGTGCAGGGATCCGTCCGCCGCGGGCGATAAAGGCCTCGCTGGAGTATGGATGGACGGGCATGACCGGTGCCGCGCCCAGCAGGCCGCCGAATTCAATGCTGTCGCCCACCGATTTTCCGGCCGCGGGAATAATCCGCACCGCTGTGGTCTTTTGATTGATGACGCCAATGGCCATTTCATCCGCAATGATGGCGGAAATGGTAGAGGCGGGGGTGTCGCCCGGCACGGCGATCATGTCAAGCCCCACAGAGCAGACGCAGGTCATGGCCTCCAGTTTATCCAAATGCAGTGCGCCGCACTCCGCCGCGGCGATCATGCCGGCATCTTCGCTGACCGGGATAAAAGCGCCGCTCAGCCCGCCGACATAGCTGGAAGCCATCACGCCGCCCTTTTTCACCGCGTCATTGAGCAGGGCAAGGGCGGCGGTGGTGCCGTGGGTACCGCATTTTTCAAGCCCCATCTCTTCCAGTATATACGCCACGCTGTCGCCGACTTCTGGGGTCGGCGCCAGAGAGAGGTCAACAATTCCAAAGGGCACACCCAGGGCTTTCGAGGCCTCCTGGGCTACGAGCTGACCCATGCGCGTGATCTTAAAAGCGGTCTTTTTGATGGTCTCCGCTAAGACGCCGAAGTCACGGCCCTTGATCTGCTCCAGCGCGCATTTGACTACACCGGGACCGCTGACGCCGACATTGATCACACAGTCACCTTCCCCCGGCCCGTGAAAAGCGCCGGCCATAAAGGGGTTGTCCTCCACCGGGTTGGCAAAGACCACAAATTTGGCACAGCCCATGGAATTGTCATCCGCGGAAAGCTGTGCGGTCTTGACAATGATTTCGCCCATCTGCTTCACCGCGTCCATGTTGATACCGGCTTTGGTGGTAGCCACACCCACCGAGGAACAGACCCGGTCGGTGGTACAGAGAGCCTCTGGAATGGAACGGATCAGATTCTCGTCCCCCTTGGAAAAGCCCTTGTGCACCAGTGCGGAATAGCCGCCGATAAAGTTCACGCCGGTTTCCTTTGCCGCCCTGTCGAGGGCGCGGGCAAAGGGGAGATAGTCGTCTGTCCGGCTCGCCCCGGCCACCATGGCAATGGGGGTGACGGAGATACGCTTGTTGATGATGGGGATTCCGTACCGGTGGCTGATGTCCTCGCCGGTTTTGACCAGACCCCTGGCGTATCGGGTGATTTTATCATAGATTTTTTCACAGGCGGCTTTGGGGTCGCTGTCCGCGCAGTCAAGCAGGGAAATTCCCATGGTTATGGTGCGGATGTCAAGGTGTTCATCGCGGATCATCTTGATGGTTTCCACGATTTCATTGGTGCTGATATTGATCATAATATGAAATTCCTTTCAAATGTTGTAGCCGGTGTTGTAGCCGGATTTGATCCTGCGGCCGTATATGCCAATCAGATACGGTGCATGGAGTTGAAAATATCCTCATGCTGGATGCGGATTTCCACCTCCAGCTGGGATCCGAGCCCATTTAAGGCCTCCGCAAGATCTGAGAGCTCCAGCCTGCTGTTCTGAATATCCACCAGCATGACCATGGTAAAAATATTCTGCACAATGGTCTGGGTGATATCCAGAATGTTCACCTCGTTTTCCGCAAGAAGCGTACTGGTCCTGGCAATGATGCCGGGTTTGTCATTTCCCATAACAGTTACTACTGCGCGCATAACTTTTCTCCTTTATGTATACAAAAATATAGTTGCAATGAGAATAAGACGGGCACGCGCCCGTCTTATTGCGTTCCGAACATATTATACTAAACCCGCTCCAGTATGTCAACAGCTGGAAAAGGGAAATCACTGAATTTTATCAGGCGTTTTTCTGAACCAAAAGCGGCGGAACAGATATGCTCAATCCACATAGGGGCTCAGCACGGCCTCGATGTCAGCTTCCTCTGTACCCGGGAACGCCAGGTCGGGGATCAGCTCCCAGCTTTCGTGGTGTTCTGCGCTCTCGCCGGGCTCCACCTTCTGGTAAGCGCCCAGGGACTCCATTTCCAGAAATACCGCGCTGGTGTATGTCTCAAAATTCATCCCCTCGTCCGGATAGGCCGCGCCCGCGATAATGTCAAATTTCTTCAGCATGACATCGCCGTGGTTAAAATAAGCGGCCCAGCCGTGCTGGCTGTCAAGGCCGATTTTAAAGGCGCGGTCCGCCGCGGGATCCTGCCGGAGCAGAATGTATTTGTCGCCCCAGGTGACCCGCGCGTCGTTCATCTTCGTATAATCCCAAAGGGTCAGTTTCCGGTTATGCAAAAGGCCGGTTGGGCGGTTGGGCATGGGGACGACTTCAACGCCGCCCGGCGCCAGCACAGAGAGGCACCAGGGGGCAAATTCCTGGGCCCATGCACCGGTGTTGGTGATCTTGTGATACAGATCAACCCTTCCGGTGTCCTCGCCCATGACAATCTCAATCTCGTGCTGCTGCTGGGTCCATCTCTGGGGCGGCGGGGTGAGTGTCAGGCGGCTGCCCTCCGTCTTATACGCCACCGGCTCAGCGTCGGGATAATAGGAGCGGGGCAGGGCCTCCGGACTCGTCCAGAGACGGTGACCGCCGTAAATTTTCCAGGTTCCAAGGTCCCCGCCGAATTTTTCGGCGAACAGGGAGAGAAATTCATCCTTGTTGACGGTCCGTTCCGCGTCCTCAAGCATGACATTTTCCCCGCCGATTTTGGAAAAACGGATGATACGCGGTCCAAAGTCCAGCGTGGCCAGCAGTTCCACCCTGCCGTTGCTCATGGAAATACAGCGTCCAAAGCTCTTATAGGTTACCTCTTCGAATTTTACCATTTGAAACACCTCGCATATATATTATTTTCCTTTGTGTGTTGATCCATGAAGCCGTCCGCTGTGCGCGGCTCGGCTGTCTGTTTTCAAATGTGAAAAGGGAGAGGCGGATATGGTCCGCCTCTCCGCAGTGATGATCTTGCATCCAACAGGGCTCAGCCGGCCGTTCCGCAGATATGCGGCATTACGGGGCATTGCCTATTTGTCTGTTTCAATCAGGGCGTAATTACCGTCTCTTCTCTTGTAAACCACATTGGTGGCCATGGTATCGGGATCATTAAAAACGAAAAAGTCATGTCCAAGCATATTCATCTGCAGGATTGCCTCTTCGACCATCATGGGTTTTGCGCCAAGCCGCTTTACCTTAATGATTTTAAATTCCTCTTCATCAGGATCTGTATTGACAGCGCCCAGATCTACATTGTAATTCTCAAAGCCGCTGTCGCGCAGACGTTTTGCAAGCTTGGTTTTGTTTTTCCGGATTTGCCGGTCAATATTCGCCAAACAGATATCTACAGCGGTAAGCATCTCACGGTCACGGGATTCCGCGCGAATCAGAAAGCCCTTATAGGGAAAGGTGATTTCGACCACCATCTGCTCCCGCTGCTCTGAGACGACGATCCGGCACTCGGTGTCATCATCAAAGAACTTGCTGAGCTTCTGCACTTTTCCAAGGAGTTTCTCCTTGCTGGAATCCGCCAATTCAACCTTTTTGCATAAAATCTTGTAAGTCATACTCTTACCTCCTGTCGTTTGTTGAAGTTTGACTAAACGTGTAAAAAACAAAACATTTAATCTAGCTATATTATACAGCAAATAAAAGTAAATAGCAAGAGAAAACTATGAACTTTTTTAAAATATTTTATGAAATTTTGTAGAAAATGAAAATGACCGGATTCTGTAGATCCTGCGGGAAAAAGCAAATCGAAAAAGAGGAGGAGAGACGGATTTTGCGGGAATCATAAGGCCGCGGCATTGCCGCGGCCTTTGAAACGCTATTTTGCCATGGTCAGAGTAACCGTCTGGGTGGACTCATCCCAGCCCACGTCATAGCCAATGGCCTGGGCGAGAAAACGGATGGGGACGTACATCCGGCCATAGCTTTGGCCGTCCAGTTCCACCTCTTCGATGAACGCGGCGGTATCCATGGGGATGTTTTCGGTTTTTTGTTCCTGATCCCGCAGTACAAACAGGGTTTGATTCCCCTCCTGGATCAGGTAGCTGCAGGCGATGGATTCAATCACCGCCATTTTGTTCTCGTCAATGAACTGTACCGTACAGCCCAGGTTCTCCATGATAAAGCGGATGGGGACAAATGTCCGCCCGTCCATTTCCTTGATGGTGCCCATATCCGCGGGGATTTGCGCACTCTGTCCGTTGATGATAATGTTTTCAGCCGCCGCAAAGGCAGAGGTACCAGTGAGCAGCATGCCGGCGGCCACAGCGCCCGCCGCGAATTTTTTCAGGTTCATAAATCACAATCTCCATTCCGCCGCTCCGCGCCGGCATGAATATTTCGTATAAGATTCTCTTATCCGCGGAGCCAGGATATGATAAGAGAGAAATGGCGCCGCAGGGGCTCAGCTATTCTGCGGGAGCATCCTCCGGGGTTTCAGCGGGGGCAGAAACCTGCCGGTCCAGCCGAACGGTCTCGGTCGCCTCATCCCAGCCGACTGTGTATCCCATGGCCTGGGCAAAGAAACGGATGGGGATATACATGCGGCCCTCACTGTCATCAATGAAGACATTGGTGTCCATATGGTACCTTCCGGCCATGCCTGTGTTCGGGAGGACATAGAGCAGGTTGGAATCCCGCTGCATCAGATAGGAAACGCCGTTTTGATCGGTCACGGTGGCCGTTTGCTGGATCCCGTTATAGTTGACGGCACAGCCCAGGTATTCGCTCACAAAGCGGACGGGTACAAAGGTTCTGTCGTCCTGTTCCCGGATTGAGCCCATATCCGCTGGAATATCAACCGCGGTCCCATTGATCAGAATATTCTGCGCCGCGGCAGAAGCGGACATGGCCTGGAACAAAAAGCCGCACGCAACCGCAAGGGATAAAATTCGTTTTCTCATGCTTTCTCCTCCAAAAACGTATAATCTTATTTTCAGTATACCATAAGAAACCCTGTAAAGCAAGAATTTATTTTTGGAAAGCTGGGAACAATAAGAGGAATGCGATGCGGCAGACTGTTTTCTGCCCAGCCGTTTTCTGACTGCCGCGTGTAATGCGGTATGGGGCATCACCCGGGTTGGATGTCCTGCCGAAAAAATCTTTGCCGGGCGCCTTTCAATTCTACAGAACAGCCGGTGTTACGATTTGACAGTGAAAGATCACTTTGTTATAATTAAGAAAATAAGCTGGGAAAATCTTTCGGAGAGAGGGAAATACATAGTGGAAAAGAGCGAGTGATCAAACGGAAAGGGTGGTACTATGGCTGAATTCAAAACGAATTACATCAACCGTGAACTGAGCTGGCTGGACTTCAATCTCCGCGTACTTGAAGAGGCCTATGAAATGGAAAACCCCATTATGGAACGCCTGCGGTTTCTGGCGATTACCGCCTCAAATCTGGATGAGTTTTTTATGGTTCGCATAGCCGGAGTCAAGCAGCAGGTCGAGTCTGGGTATACCAAAAAGGACGAGTCGGGCTATACGCCGGAGGAGCTGTTTGCCGCGCTTCTGGATAAAACCAGAGCATTTGTGGAGAAGCAATATACCTGTCTGCAGAATCATATTTTACCCGAGCTGAAGAAACAGGGCATATCCCTGATCCGGCCTGAGGATATGACCATGCGGCAGAAAAAGTTTGTGACGGAATACTTTGACAGCGTCATTTTTCCTGTTCTGACCCCGATCGCGGTGGATCAGGACAGACCTTTCCCGCGGCTGGCGGGAAAGGGGCTGAATATAGCGGTCAGACTCAAGAAAAAGGGAAAGGACGAGAACGCATATGCGGTGGTTCCCGTTCCGTCCAATTTGTCGCGCTTTCTGGAGATCCCGGGAAAGAACGGCAGAAAGTTCATGCTTTTGGAGGACATCATTATCTTCCGTATGGATGCTATGTTTGAGGCGCACAGAATTAAGGCGTGCGTGCCGTTTCGGATCACCCGGAACGCGGATGTGGAGATGGACGACGAGGCTCCGGACCTGCTGAGCGAGGTGCAGAAGTTCATCAAAAAAAGAAAGTCCGGCCGGCCGGTCAGGCTGGAGATCCCCAGAAAATATGATGTGGAGACCCGGGATTTTCTCATGAAACGGCTCAAGATGAAGAAGAACGAGATCTTCAAGGTGCCCGGTCCGGTGGACCTGACTCTGTTTGCGAAGTTCGCAAATCTTGGGGCCGATACGCCGCTGTGCTTTGAGCCCATCACGCCGGTGGACCCTCCGGCGGACTTTTGGGGCTATGAGGATATTTTCGAGGCGATCCGGGAGCGGGACCGCATGGTGAGTCATCCCTATGAGAGCTTTAACAGTGTGGTGGCCTTTGTGGATGCCGCGGCGCAGGATGAACAGGTGCTTGCCATCAAGCAGACCCTCTACCGGGTCAGCGGCAATTCGCCGGTGATTGCGGCTTTGATCCGCGCGGCTCAGCGCGGAAAGCAGGTCACGGTGCTGGTGGAACTCAAGGCACGGTTTGATGAAGAGAACAATGTGGGCTGGGCGAAGAAGCTGGAAAAAGCCGGATGCCATGTGATTTATGGAATACCGGGCCTGAAAACCCACTGCAAGATCCTGTCCGTGGTTAGGCAGGAAGGAGACCGGATCCGGAGCTATCTGCATATGGCCACGGGCAATTACAACGATTCCACCGCAAAGCTCTATACAGACATTGGCATGTTCACCTGCCGGGAGGAGTTTGCGGCCGACGCGGCCGCACTCTTCAATATGCTGACCGGGTACGCCGGAGCCCCCAGGTACAGGCATTTTGTGGTGGCGCCGGATGAAATGCGCGATTTTTTTGAAAGAGAGATCCAGAATGAGATTGCCAATGCCCAGCAGGGGAGACCCTGCGGCATCACGGCAAAAATCAATTCCCTGGTGGACACCGGCATCATTGAGATGCTCTATCAGGCTTCTCAGGAAGGTGTGCCCATTCGTCTGCTGGTCCGGGGGATCTGCTGTTTAATCCCTGGCAAGGAGGGGCTGAGCGAACATATCACCGTACACAGCATTGTGGGGCAGCTTCTGGAGCACAGCCGGATCTTCCGGTTTGAAAACGGAGGTCAGCCGAAGATCTGGCTGGGCAGTGCCGACTGGATGCAGCGAAATCTGAACCGCAGGGTTGAGCTTGTATTTCCAGTCAAGGATACCAGACTGGTTAAACGGGTTGAGAAAATGCTGGATGTGATGTTTTCAGACAATGTCAATACGCGCATTATGCAGGCGGACGGCACCTACCGGATGCAGAACCGGGCTGAGGATGAGGAACCGCGCAACTCACAGCGGATTTTTTCCGAGCTGGCCCAGCGGGCCCAGAAAAATGCCAGACGCGCGGCGGCGGCCCGGGAACGGCGGAAGCGCCGGAACGCCGGCGCCGGAGATGTCAATGCCAATGCCGCTCAGCGGCATGAAAAAAACAGTCTATGATATACGGGAGGAAGAGCATATGAAAAAAATTGGAATTTTAACCAGCGGCGGAGACTGTCAGGGCCTGAACGCGGCAATCCGCGGGGTTGCCAAGGCGCTATACCGGGAGTTCCCTGAGGATATCGCCATCTATGGGATTCAGGATGGATACAGCGGCCTGATCTATGGAAACTACAAGGAGATGAAGGAACAGGATTTTTCGGGGATCCTGACACGGGGCGGCACCATCCTTGGAACGTCGCGGCAGCCGTTTAAGCTCATGCGGGTGGTGGATGATGTGGATAAGGTCAAAAACATGAAGAAGAACTACAAGGACATGGAGCTTGACTGTCTGGTGGTTCTTGGCGGAAACGGGACGCATAAGACCGCCAATCTTCTGTCAGAAGAGGGCTTGAATGTCATTGGACTGCCAAAGACGATCGACAATGACGTATGGGGAACGGACATGACGTTCGGTTTTCAAAGCGCTATGGATATTGCCACCGATGTGATCGACCGGATTCACACCACAGCAACCTCGCACGGACGGGTCTTTATCGTGGAGGTCATGGGACACAAGGTGGGCTGGCTCACGCTGTACGCCGGGATTGCCGGCGGTGCGGATGTGATCCTGCTTCCGGAGATTCCCTATGACATCAAGTGTGTTGCCGCGGAGATCGAACGCCGGGAGCAGGCGGGCAAGCGCTTTTCCATTCTGGCTGTGGCTGAGGGCGCCCTGAGCGTTGACGAGGCCAATATGAAGAAAAAAGCGTTCAAGGCCGCGCGGGCTGAAATGAAATACCCGTCCATTTCCTACCGGATCGCAGAGGAACTGGCCGAGGTCTGCGGCAATGAGATTCGGGTCACCGTGCCCGGCCACTTCCAGCGGGGCGGCAGTCCATGTCCCTATGACCGGGTGCTCTCCACCCGGTTTGGCACGGCGGCGGCCCAGTTGATCAAAAAGGAGAAGTACGGCTGTATGGTGGCCCTGCAGCATGGCTCAATTGTACCGGTTCCTCTGGCGGATGTGGCTGGAAAGCTCAAGGCTGTTCCAACGGACTGTGAGGAAATTCAGTGTGCCCGCGAAATGGGAATCTGTTTCGGCGGCTGAAACTGAGCCTGATCCGGCGCCGTGCCAAACAGGCGCGGTTCCGGAGGTGCGGGCGGAAAAAGGCTTGACAGGCTGGTAAAAATATGGTATTTTACCAAGAAGGGATTTTACCGGGCTTGGCCGCATAAACTGATAGAGTGTGAATCAGGTCCGGATCTGGGAATCCGAAAGGGCAGAAGACAATAAGGGAGTAGTCGGCGCCGCGGCGTAGCTGAGTCAACATACTGGAAGTACTGCTTCCTGGCTCTGTTTTAAATGATGAGACTTATCTGTGCACACACAGGTGGAGTCTCTCTTTTTTTGGCCTGGCATAAGAAGGCGTCAGGGAATACCGCTGGTTTGGCGGGCTTTTTATGGAATTATTTGTATGAACAGGCTCGAATCAAAGGAGGACGTGAAATGAGCTTATGGGAGTTGTTTGTAATTGCGGTGGGGCTGTCCATGGACGCCTTCGCGGTATCCGTCTGCAAAGGCCTGTCTGTGGAAAAGGTGCGCCCGAGGCATGAGCTGACGGTTGGGCTGTATTTCGGCGGGTTCCAGGCCCTGATGCCGCTGGCCGGCTACCTGCTTGGGGTGCAGTTTCAATCGCTCATTACCAATATCGATCATTGGATTGCCTTTTTCCTTCTGGGGGCAATCGGCGTCAATATGATCCGGGAGGCGCGGGGCAGCGAGGAGCATGTGAATGCGTCCTTTGCCTTCCGCGCCATGCTCCCCCTCGCTGTGGCAACCAGCATTGACGCCCTGGCGGTCGGCGTGACATTTGCTTTTCTGCAGGTACATATCCTTCCGGCCGTCTGTTTCATTGGGGCGGTGACCTTTGTCCTCTCCGCGGCCGGGCTCATGGTGGGCAATATCTTTGGATGCAAGTATAAATCCAGGGCGGAGATTTTCGGCGGGATCGTGCTGATCCTCATGGGAATCAAGATTTTGCTGGAGCATCTGGATATTTTTTGAGCGGGAGCCCAAGGGGATTTGGGTTGCAATCCGGGGATAGTTATGCTATAATCTACGAATTAGGAGGTGCATCGTATGTTGTGCTGCAAATGTCATAAAAATTTAGCTGTGGTATATATCAGCAAATTAGATATAGATGGAAAGCCGGTCAATGAGGGTTATTGCCTCACCTGCGCGAAGGAGCTCAACCTTGGCCCTGTCAATGAAATCATGCAGAATATGGGGATCAATCCAGAGGAAATGGATGGTCTGAACCGGGAAATGTCCGCTATGCTCGAGGAGATGGGGGACGATTTTAATCTGGAGGACGGCGTTAAGATGATGCGGGCAGAGCTGTCGGGTTCCGATGCGGAGGACAGCGCAGAACCGGACGGGGAAGATGAGGAGGATACGCCGGAGGAAACAGAGGAAGAGGAGAATATGAGCCGCAGTATGCAGAAAAACCCATTTGAGCTCATGAACAGGCTGTTTGGCTCCCAGGGCGGTCAGGGGGCTGAGAATCAGGAAAAGGCCGGCACAGATAAAAAGGCGAAGGAAAAAAAGGCGAAGAAGAAAAAGAACCTGGATACCTATGCGGTGAATCTGACGGCAAAGGCTAAGAGCGGCCAGATTGACCGGGTGATCGGACGTGAAAAGGAAATGGCGCGTACGGCGCAGATTCTTAACCGCAGAACCAAAAACAACCCTTGCCTGATCGGTGAGCCCGGTGTGGGAAAAACCGCGATAGCGGAGGGACTTGCCCTGAAAATCGTCAAGGGTGAGGTGCCTGCAAAACTGCTGAACTATGAGATCTATCTGCTGGATATGGCGGCCGTTGTGGCGGGGACGCAGTTTCGGGGGCAGTTTGAGTCCAGGCTGCGGAATATCATTGAGGAGGTCAAGCGGCTGGGCAATATCATTCTTGTCATTGATGAGATCCATACCATAGCCTCGGCCGGGGACGCAGAGGGGGGCATGAATGCCGGCAATATTTTAAAGCCTGCCCTTTCCCGCGGTGAAATACAGGTCATCGGCGCAACCACCATTGAGGAGTATAGAAAACATATTGAAAAGGACGCCGCGCTGGAACGCCGGTTCCAGACTGTGCTGATAGAAGAGCCCACCGTGGAGGATACCATCGAAATTCTCAAGGGTATCAAGGATTACTATGAAGCGTATCACAAGGTCCGCATTCCGGACGACCTGATCCGAACCGCCGCGGTGCTTTCAGAGCGGTATATCAGCGACCGGTTTCTGCCGGACAAGGCGATTGATGTTATAGACGAAGCCGCATCAAAGGCCAATCTGGAAAACACCGCGCTGATTGAGACAGAGCGGCTGAAGCTGGAGCTGGAGCAGCTGCAGAGCGAGAAGGAGGAGGCGGCCGGCGCGGATTCCATTGAGGCATATCAGAAGGCCGCGGATCTGAAAAGCCGGGAGTGCAAGATACAGGAGCGGCTCAGAGTGCTGGAAACCGAGGCGGTCAGGGAGCTGACCGTGGAGGACGTGGCCGCTGTGATTGAGCTCTGGACCAAGATCCCGGTGAAGCATATCAGCGAATATGAGACCAGCCGGCTGATCAATCTGGAGGAGCGGCTCCACAAACGGCTGATCGGCCAGGATGAGGCGGTCCAGGCAGTGGCACGCGCGATCCGCAGAAAGAGAGCGGGAATCAGCCTGAAACGCCGGCCGGTGTCCTTCATTTTTGTGGGACCAACCGGTGTGGGTAAGACAGAGCTGGTCAAGCGGATTGCCCAGGAGGTTTTTGACGGCGAGGACTCCCTGATCCGGCTGGATATGTCGGAGTATATGGAGAAGCATTCGGTGGCAAAGCTGATCGGTTCGCCGCCGGGCTATGTGGGATATGATGACGCGGGACAGCTCACGGAAAAAATCCGCAGGCATCCCTATTCGGTCATTTTGCTGGATGAGATTGAAAAGGCGCACGAGGACGTATTTAACATTCTGCTCCAGATTTTGGATGACGGCAGAATTACGGACAGCCATGGAAAAACCGTCTCCTTTGAAAATACCATCATCATCATGACCTCCAACGCCGGGAGTGATCAGCGTTCCAACGTGGTGGGCTTTAATGAGGATGACGAGGCGGTCAGTATGAAGGTGGAGCGGGCTTTAAAGTCCCTGTTCCGGCCTGAGTTTCTGAACCGGGTGGATGAAACTGTTATCTTTAAGGAGCTGAAGAAGGACGAACTGCTGCAGATTGTTGACTTGATGCTGGATGATCTGCGGGACGGACTGAAGGAAAAGGATATCCGGCTCACGGTATCGGAAAATGCCAAACGCTATATTCTGGACCATGGATACCAAAAGGCTTATGGCGCCCGGCCCCTGCGTCGGTATATTGAGCGGTATCTGGAGGATGCTCTGGCACAGAAGCTGATTGCGGGCGAGCTTCAGGCGGGCATGGAAGCGGAAGTGGATACCGCCGGCGGCATCCTTGCCGTATATGTGAACCGCTAGGTTTGTCCATCAGAAACTCGGTTAATGCATAAAAAGAGCTCCGCCGGATTTCTCACAGGGCGGAGCATTCCAATAAATCTGAATTTGGAATGAGTCTGGAAAGCCTGTGCCCGCTTGATCTCTGTCAGTATAAAGACATGCTCGCTTCGTCTTTGGGGGGTTGCGGGTGGGGATATCATGTACGGAAGAATACTCTTAAATCGATCTTTTTGACACGCCTGGCCCTGTGATTTCTCACAGGGCTTTTGTGTATTAGAGTCCGAGCAGGGCCTCCGCGTTTTTATACAGGATTTGTTCCATAACTGCGGGTGGAAGCCCAAGCCGCTCCAGCGCGGCGCGTTCATCCGCGTGATTCCACATAGGATAGTCGGTGCCAAAGAGTACATGGTCCGGACCGTAGAAAGCAATGAGCTCCCGAAGACGCTGGCCGGACACCCAATGGCTGGTGCTGGAGCTGTCCACCCAAACCCGTTGGCCTTTCAAATACTTTTCAGCGTCATCCCATTCGGACCAGCCGCCGAAATGCGCCGCGATGACGCGGAGCTTTGGGAAATCATCCAAAACCTTCGCCAAGCGCTCCGGCTTGCTGTACGGGTATCTGGTGTCACCCATATGCATCAGGATTGGAAAACGGTCCCCGGCGGCCTCATAGATGGGATATGCCCGGGGATCATCAATGCAGAACTGTTGAAAATCCGGATGCAGTTTGATCCCTTTGAGACCGTCCTGTGCCGCATTGCTGAGCGCCCCCTGTATATCCGGGAAATCCGGATGCAGGGCCATGAAGCCAATCAGCGCGTCTGGGTGTTCGGATACCGACTGGGCAATGAAACGGTTAATACTCGGGACCTGTTCCGGTACCGTAGCGACGGACTGGACAATAAACCTCGTCACACCGGCCTGAGCCCCCAGGGAAATCAGGGTCTCTGCTGTGCCGTCATAGGGAATGGGAATGTCATAGAATTCGGAAATGCCGCGTACGGCGGCCCTGCTGATCTTATCCGGAAAAATATGCGCATGCGCATCAATAATCATGTCACGGTTCTGCCTTTCTGTCCACAATGCGTTGAAGCCGCAGTCCTGGACCGCCTGTGGGCGGGCGGTCTCAGAGATTCACACAAAGGCTTCGGCTTTTCTTTTCAGTATACCACATCTTTCACAAATTGCAAGTAAAAGCGGTTTTTATGGTTGTATTTTCCGCTTTCCTTTGCTATAATGGTGACTGCTGAAAATGCTGATTTATGAAATGGTATAGAAAGAAGAGGACGTACAAGATGACGGGACGACTGCATTATGGACACACGAGACGGGCATGCTATCTGGGGTATATCACCCAGGCTGTTGTGAACAATCTGCCGCCCCTGCTGTTTCTTACGTTTCAGCGGGAATTTCACATATCTCTGGAGGCGATTACCATGCTGATCTCCATGAACTTTGGGATTCAGCTTGTCACCGATTTGGTATTTGCCAAGGTCATTGACCGGATCGGTTACCGGGTGTCGGCTGTGCTGTCGCATGTCCTTGCCTTTGCAGGGCTCTGCCTGCTGGGAATTCTGCCGTATAGTATGCCAAGTCCGTTCGCCGGCCTCTGTCTGGCGGTGGGAGTCAACGCAGTGGGCGGCGGCCTTGCAGAGGTGCTGATCAGCCCCATTGTGGAATCCCTGCCCGGGGATAAGAAATCCTCCAGCATGAGCCTCCTGCACTCCTTCTATTGCTGGGGGCAGGTGGGCGTGATTTTACTGTCTACCCTTTATTTCACGACGATAGGAACAGAAAAATGGCGGTATCTGCCCATGGTCTGGTCTCTGATCCCGCTGTTCAACATATTCTTCTTTGCTAAAGTCCCGCTGTGCCGGCTGGTGGAGGATGGGGCCGAGCAGATTCCCGTCCGGAAACTGTTTCAGAAGAAGGTGTTTTGGATCCTGCTCTGCCTGATGGTATGCTCCGGTGCAGCCGAACAGGCTATGGCCCAGTGGGCCTCCCTGTTTGCCGAGGCTGGACTGCGGGTGTCAAAGACCATGGGCGACCTGCTGGGCCCCTGCGCGTTTGCGGTTTTGATGGGGGTGAGCCGTACCTTTTATGGAATTTTTGGCCACCGGGTCCATTTAAACCGGGCTCTGGCTGTCAGCGGGCTTGGCTGTGTTGCCAGTTATCTTCTGGCGGTCTTCTCTCCCTATCCGCTGCTGTCGCTGGTGGGATGTGCGCTGTGCGGCCTGTCGGTGGGGCTCATGTGGCCGGGCGTGACGAGTCTTTCTGCAAAGCAGTTTCCCTTTGGCGGGACAGCGATGTTCGCTTTTCTGGCCCTTGCGGGTGACCTTGGCTGTTCCGCCGGCCCCGGATTGGCGGGTGCCGTCTCAGGGGTCGTGTCCCAGGGGGCATTGGGGCTCTCGGCATTGACTGGCAGCGGCGACGGTGCACTGCGGGCCGGACTGCTGGCTGTTACAATTTTTCCGCTGGTGATGCTGGGCGGACTGTGGCTGCTGCGGAAACGAAAAGAATCAGCAATATCATAATTCAAAGGAGGAGACAATATGTCAGTTTTGTTTGTTGAATACCCCAAATGCTCTACCTGTCAGAAGGCGAAGAAGTGGCTGGAGGCCAATCAGGTTGCCTTTGATGACAGGCATATCGTAGAAGAGAATCCGACCGCCCAGGAGCTGAAGCTCTGGCATCAGAGAAGCGGTCTGCCGCTGAAACGCTTTTTTAATACCAGCGGATTGCTGTATAAGTCCATGAGTCTCAAAGATAAACTGCCGGACATGAGCGAGGAGGAGCAGTATGCGCTGCTGGCCGCGGACGGTATGCTGGTTAAACGCCCGCTGATCGTTGCGGAAGATTTTGTTCTGACCGGATTTCGGGAAGCTGAATGGGAAGAAAAATTGAAATGAGGAGAGTGTGCATATGCTGACAAGCAAACAGAGAGCAAAGCTGCGCGGAATGGCAAATACGATACCCGCCCTGTATCAGGTGGGGAAGGACGGCATTACGGAGAATATTGTGGAGCAATTTCAAAACGCCCTTGAGGCAAGAGAACTGATCAAGGTTCACGTTCTGGAAAATGCCATGACCGATACACGGGCCGTTGCGGAGGAAGCGGCACGGCGGACCGGGGCACAGACTGTACAGGTCATTGGGAGCAAGTTTATTCTCTATAAGCAATCCAGGGAGAATCCGCGTATTGAACTGTAAAGGAGCGGGACATGTACGATATTTTATTGTTTGATCTGGACGGCACACTGACTGATCCCAAAGAGGGGATCACAAAATCCTTTCAATATGCGCTCCGGTGCTGCGGCATTGAAGAGGAGCTTGACAACCTGAACCGTGTTGTGGGGCCGCCGCTGATTGATTCCTTTCAAGAATTTTATGGGTTCGACCGGGAGCGGGGATTGTTTGCGGTGGAGAAATACCGTGAGCGGTTTGCTTCTGTTGGAATTCATGAAAACGCCCTGTACCCGGGGACGGCGGAAATGCTTCGGGCTTTGAAGGCGGCGGGCAGGACAGTCGCTCTCGCCACCTCCAAGCCCATTGTGTTTGCCAGCCAGATTCTGGATGAATTCGGAATTGCTGAATACTTTGACGTGGCGGTCGGCAGTGAGCTGGACGGAACCCGAAATTATAAAATCGAAGTGATCCGCGAGGTTTTCCGGCTTCTGCATTTTCCGGACAAAGCGCGCTGTCTGATGATCGGCGACCGGAAGCAGGATATTTTGGGCGCAAAGGAATTTGGCATTGCCTCGGTTGGTGTCCGGTTTGGCTATGCCGAACCTGGGGAACTGGAGGAGGCAGGCGCTGGCTTTCTGGTGGATTCCATGGAGGAACTGCGGGAATTCCTGCTGACCCATTGAGTTTTGCGCAGAGGGGCCTTACAGGGCCTCTCTTTTGTTGTCAAATACAATTTACTTAGAAATTGAAAGAAAAGTCTGCGGAGAATTGACGAAATTGAGAAAATGTGTTAAAATAGTGCCTGACAGAGTGACGTATGTGTTGGAAAAAACGAAGCAGCACGGACTTTGTTTGAAATGGTTTACGAAAGGGCGGAAGGTTATGAAAAAACTACAGGCAATTCTTTTGGCGCTGACTATGCTGATGTCAGTGCTGAGTTTTTCTGTCTATGGGGCAGAAGCGGCTGGGGCCATTACAGTATGGGTTGACGGTGAACAGCTGGATTTTGATGCACAGCCATATCTGGACCAGGAGCACGGCCGGACCATGGTGCCTCTGCGTAAGATCTTTGAAGAGCTCGGTGCGGAAGTCACATGGGATGAAGAGACCAAGACCGCGTTTGCCAGCAAGGGGGATATTTCTCTCTCTATCACTGTTGACGATAATCGGCTGTATAAAAATGGTGCCGCGGTTGAGCTTGACGCGCCGGCACGTCAAGTGAACGACAGCAGGACTATGGTGCCGGTGCGTGCCATTGCAGAGGGTTTGAATGCGTCTGTGAGCTGGGATGAGGAGAAACAGCAGGTTCTGATTGCCACAACGGCGGAAAGTATACCTGCGCCGACCGCTGTGCCGGTGGCGACACCGGTCCCCTCTGAGGTGCCGGATGACATGGACGATGCCAGAATCGCCATGAGCCGGAAGGCAACGGTGATTTTGAAAACAGACGGTACGCTCTGGAGTATGGGGGATAATACCTATGGGCAGCTGGGCTATAATACGAACTATACGAAAAGTATGATTGAGACTGATAAATGGGCTCAGATCACCGGAATTCCGGGTACTGTGGCCGCCGTTTACTGCGGAGAGGATACACACTATGCCCTGTGTGCTGATGGCACAGTCTGGAGCTGGGGGAGCAATCGTAAGTATTTGCTGGGCTCTGGGCAGGATCCCAAAGAGGTTCTCAGCCGGTGCATTCCGGAAAAAATTGAAGGACTTGACAACGTGAGGAAGCTGGCCTGCGGGGAGAGCTATACACTGGCTCTGAAGGCTGATGGCACGGTTTGGGGCTGGGGTGAAAATCTGAATTGGCTCGGCGGTCTGAGCGAGGAGCAGAAGGTGGAAGAAGCCAAGGGCGGTCAGATCATGGATTTGGAGCGGGAAAAGTTCCTATATGAAGAGATTCTGGGCAATTCCTATTATTTTACCAAGGTTCCGGCTCAGGTGACCGTGGTAGAAGATGCGAAAGACATTGCTGTTGCCGATACGTTTGCGCTGGCCTTGCGGAAGGACGGCACCGTATATGCCTGGGGTGAGGGCTCCAATTGGAAAGTGGAGCAGGAAATACTCCGGGAGAATGCCCATAAGTTCTTTTCTGTGCCCCGGCTTCTATTTACCGACGCTTCTTTTCCGCAGCGGCTGAAAAATATTACCCAGATTTCAGCGGGAGCCGCACATGCCGCGGCGCTTCAGGACGATGGGGGCATTTGTGTATGGGGAACCAGCGCGCTTGGCGTAGGCGGCTCCGGAATAACCGCAGCGGAATACCTGAGTCATCCGCTGATTACAAACGGTTATACGGCGGAGGACGGCCGGCCGATTATGAGCAATGCAAAGTCTCCGGAAGGTGTGATAAAAATCAGCGCTTCCGCCTATTATAATGTGGCGCTGCGCGATACAGGTACCCTGTATATATGGGGAGAGAGTCCAATTCTGCCCTATACAAATCGGGGATACCGCCAGGAAGAATACTTTGGCACCACCATTCATGAGGCGGAGATCACAGACGTAAAGCGGGTCTACACTACATACCAGTCGATTGATGACTATGAAAAGCGGTACGAGGGCCTTATGAAGAAGAAGGACTGGGTTGAAATTCCTATGCCCAAGCTGATTGTGGAAAAAAACGATCATACCCTTTGGGAGGTCAACTTTGCAGGGGATAAAATGATTGCGGATCTGAAGAGTGAAGGACAATAGCAAGAAGAAAAGAGAGTGCGAAAAAGCCTGTTCTAAGCGGCAGTTCTGCCGCTTAGAACAGGCTTTATATTTATATTGAACGCAAGCGGATGTGTATCATTTCCTTTGCGATATAACCGGCCTGTTATTTGATCACGATCAGTGTGTTCGGCTCAAGCGTGATCTCAAATACAGGTCCGGTTTTTCCGATTTCCTCGTAGTTATGATTTTGATCCAGCAGGCAGAGGGTATCACCTCTGAAATGCTCCAATTGAATCTGTATGGTTTTCGGCTGCGCGCTGTCATCGTCGGTGTAGTAACAGATGGCCGCCATATCATGACTGCCGGACGCGGCCGTGATGTAGAGGGCGTCTGCGTCTGTGGTGCAGCTGACCGTATTTTTTAAGGCATACAGCGCCGAGAAGATCAAAAACGCATAATAGCCTTTCAGCGGCCGCATGGTATAAAAATCAAACAGACCATTGAAGCATCCCGGCCTTGCGTCGTAATACATGAGCATATCAACCGGTGCATTTTGACAATGGCTCATACAGGCGAAATCAAAAGCCGCGCCCTTCATGCTGATGATCGTCTCTATACTGCTGATAAATTTCTCATCCCAGTCGCTGATATAATTCCACTCGTTCAAAATGCTTTCTGCATCGGGATAGCCGTATTGATCCAGGGTATTTCGGACTTGAACCGCCTGCTCCGCCAATTCATGCGGGTCTGTTGTATAGCGGTGCCAGGAGAAGAAATCCAGAGGAACAGTGCCGCC
Source organism: uncultured Ructibacterium sp. (assembly GCA_965146665.1). Taxonomy (GTDB): domain Bacteria; phylum Bacillota; class Clostridia; order Monoglobales; family Monoglobaceae; genus Ructibacterium. The sequence continues at coordinate 137,840 of CBCTHE010000004.1, read as the reverse complement.
CAGTGTTTGCAGGAACCCGTCCAGCCAGGCGTTGGGGACAGGATGAGAAATGGCCGGCCCGCCGATTTTAAGTCCTGGAAACTTTTTCTTTAAATGGACTGCCGTCACCTTGTACAGCTCATAAAACTGCGCTGCTGTCCCGGACCAGCAGAGTTTTTCCTCCGGAGGGTCTTCGTCCGGGTTTTGATCCGGCTCATTCCATATTTCCCAATATTTGATGTCCATATGAAGGCCGTTTGCCCAACCCTCGTTATAATGGCGGATGATGTGCTCACAGACAGATGCCCATTTTTGAAAGTCCTCCGGCACCCGTGTGCCGTATTTTTTGCTTGCGTGTTCAATCTTGGAGCCCAGCCGGTAAAGAATTTCCGAGCCCGTGCGCGCAATGGATTTCAGATATTGGTCGGTCAGTGTGAAGTCATAGGCCTCCGGATTTTCCGGGTCCTGCGCAAAATCGGGAAAGACCGCGCCAATGTCGACAATGTGCTCACCGCCGTATGCGGCGCAAAAGGCCGCGTCGTGATTTCTCACACAGGGGAAGGCCGCCTTTGTGAAAGTTTCCAGATTGCTCCGCAGCTGTCCGCCGCTGACTTTGTGAACAGGGCCGTTGTTGACCGCGTGCATGGGCTTTACCGTTCCAGTTTTTTTGCTAAAATCAATGATTACCTGATTCATGCTATAACACCTCCATGGTATTTTCAAAGAATTTCTGATACGCTGTATAGGGTTTCACCTATTTTAGCACAATTTATTTCATTTTCAAGAAGTCTGGAAACGAAACTTTTTCGCAGAGTTGATTTTTTTCTCTGGCTGTGCTAAAATGCAATCGGTGGTGAGATCCATGAATTATAAAAAAATAGCGGAAGCGGCCGGCGTTTCAGTTGGAACTGTGTCCAAGGCGTTTTCATACAGCAAAGAGATCAGTGAGAAAACCAGGGCAAAAATATTTGCTGTTGCAAAAGAAGCAGGCGTTCTGGAGAAATATACCCGGGCCAAGTATGAAAAGCATGTCATTGCGGTTCTCTGCCCGGAGATTGTCAGTCAGTACTATGCGGAAATGGTTTCCATATTAGATGGTATCATAAAGAGCAATGGGGATATGATGATGATGTCCATAACCAATTTTGCCGGGGACACTGCGGCCGGTCTGTATGATTATTATCAAAAATATGCCAGAGTGGATGGTATTCTTATCATTGCGTCCCATAAGATGTTCGCGGCACAAAGCCAGGTGCCAACGGTAGTTCTTGGCCCCAGTCCCGAGACGCCGGGAATCGACGCGGTGGAAACGTCCCTGGCCGGCGCGGTCTATGAGGCAATCCGGTACTTAAAGGACAGTAACCGGCGGAGAATTGCCTTTATCGGCGAAACGTTAACCTGCAGTAAACTGGCTGCTTATGAAACGGCGCTTTTGAAATGCGGAATACCGCTTTCTCATGATTTGATTGTTGTGAGCGAAAGCCGTTTTGAGGCCGCCGGATATGATGGTGCGGAAAGGCTTTTGGCTCTGACGGAGCCGCCGGATGCCATCATCACGGCCTATGATTACATTGCCATTGGGGCTATCAAAGCGCTGAAAAAACACGGTCTGACCGTGCCGGAAGATGTGTCGATCATTGGCATGGACGACATCAGTCTGGCCTCTTACCTGGATATTCCCCTTACCACAATTAAAACCGACTTAACAGAGATTTGTGAAACCGCAGCGCGTCTGCTGTACAAAAAGATGGATAATCAATACTATTTCTCCAGAGAGGAGAATATCATTCCCGGCGAGCTGGTGATTCGGGAATCGGTGGCCGACAGGAAGCGGGAGAAATAAGGGGGCGGGAGCCTTTGCGTCCCCGCCTGTCCTATGCGCTGAAAAGGAGAGAACACAGCATGAAAATTGAAGTGGTTCCCTACCGGCCGGAATGGCCGGATATGTTTCAGGAGGAGAAAGAAAAAACAGAAGGGATTCTGGGGTCGGGGCTGACCGCAGTCCATCACATTGGAAGTACGGCTGTCCCTGGACTCTCCGCAAAGCCTATCCTTGATATTATGCCCGTGGTTGCCGATATTGCCGGCGCGGACCTGCGGGTTCAGCAGTTCGAGGAACAGGGCTATGAATATATGGGGGAGTTCGGAATCCCGGGCCGCCGTTATCTCAGAAAGGAACGGAACGGTATCCGGACACACCATATCCATATTTTTGGTGTGGAGAGCCAGCGGGATATTCGCCGCCACCTGGCGGTCCGGGATTATCTGCGCGCCCATGCCGCCGCGGCAAAGGCATACGGCGCTTTGAAGCGGAGGCTGGCCCGGCAGTTTCCGGAGGATTTGGAGGCCTATTGTGATGGAAAGGATGCCTTTGTCAAACAGCTGGAGCGGGATGCGCTGGACTGGGCGGAACGGACGCAGGAAGGGAACACGGATGACCTTGGAGGAGGCCTATGACAGGATGGATTTGGATTTTGGGATGCATGGGCGCCGCGGCGCTCCTTATCCTTTGGCTCTGGTGGGAAAATAACGCTCTGCAGATGACCGGAATTACGGAAGCGAACGCAAAGATTCCGCCGTGTTTTGACGGTTTTCGGATTGTGCAGGTCTCAGACCTGCACAACAAGAGCTTTGGCCGAGGCCAAAGCCGGCTGCTTGAGAAAATCAGACTTTTGGATCCGGATATCATTGTCATCACCGGGGACCTGATCTATGGCGCGCATATTCAAAGGCTCCGCCAATACTGCCGGATGGATCACGCCCTGGATTTTGTCCGGGGAGCCGTGCGGATTGCGCCGGTCTACTATATTCCCGGCAACCATGAAGGGCGGAGCCTGCGGTATGATGTCCTGCGGACTGGCCTGGAAAAGGCCGGCGTGCGGGTTATGCGGGAGGAAAAACTGACGCTGGAACGGGACGGGCAGCGGATCCATCTGATCGGCAGTGGAACGGCCGATTTTGCACAGACGGAGGCGGAACAGAAAAACGCTGTGAGGGAAATGCTCGCGGCAATCCGGCTTGCGGCAGACCGGCCGGAAGAGTATCAGATCCTGCTGGTCCATCATCCTGAATTTTTTGCTGGATATTGCGCGGCTGGTGTTGATCTGGTCTTTGCCGGACACGCCCACGGCGGACAGATACGCCTGCCGGGAATCGGCGGGCTCCTCGCGCCCGGGCAGGGCATGTTTCCCCGGTATGTGTCGGGAATTTACCGAAAGAACAAAACCGCCCTGGTGGTAAGCCGCGGCCTGGGCAGAAGCCTGTTTCCCTTTCGGATCAACAACAGGCCGGAGCTGGTATGTGTGACACTAAAGAAGGAAAGGAAGTCTGAGAAGGATGGCCATTGAACGGGTGAGAGAATATTTGAAGCAATGGGATGCGGACGGCAGGATACGGGAATTTGAAGTATCCAGCGCGACCGTGGAGCTGGCGGCGCAGGCGCTCGGCTGTGCGCCGTGCCGGATTGCAAAAACCCTGTCCTTTCTGGCGGTGGACAGGGTGGTGCTGATTGTGACGGCGGGTGACGCCAGAGTCAGCAACGGCAAGTATAAGCAGACATTTGGGACCAAGGCGAAAATGCTCCCTGCGGACCGGGTGGAGGCGCTGACGGGCCACGCCGTGGGCGGTGTCTGCCCCTTTGCGGTCAGCGCGGGGGCGGAGGTGTTTCTGGATGTTTCGCTGAAGCGGTTTGAAACTGTTTTCCCCGCCTGCGGAAGCAGCAGCAGTGCCATTGAACTGACGATTCCGGAGCTGGAGCGGTTTGCGGGGACGGAACGGTGGGTGGATGTATGCAATGTCCCGGAGCAGGCGGTTTAAGCCGGTTCGTGCGTCAGCCGATCTCACCCAATGTGATGCGGATGCTCTGGTGCAGAAGAGCATTGAGAATTTGGCTTTCGGTGAGGACTTTGACCACCTTTTGCCGGTCGTCTACCACCTGTATGGTATAATAGCGGTGATAGGACAGCCGGCGCAGAAGCCTGCGGGCCGGCAGGTCGGCATAAGCGGTGAGTATACTGGTGCGGTTGAGCTGTTCCCGCTCCAGTTTTTCTTTGTAATACAGGATTTCCCGCAGTGCCTGCTGCGATATGCTCTTCTGCTCACCGCAAAGATTCCCCAGCAGGAATACACCGATTAAAATTAGGGAAAAATTAAACTGTGAAGTCAGCAGAAGCAATACGGCCCCTGCCAAAAGGCAGACGGAGACCGCCCGGCTAATCCGAAGTGTGGTGCGCCAGGCGGTCAGGGCGTCTGAACCCAGGGTCAGGCAGGCGCGCAGGATCCTTCCCCCATCCAGTGGGAGGCAGGGCAGCAGATTCAGGCAGAACATGGCAAGATTGGCCGCAGTGCCATACTGGGCCAAGTCGGATGGGAACTGCTGACCCAGCACCCAGAAAAGCGCGGCCAGAATCAGATTGCTGAGGGGGCCTGCCAGCACCATGAGGATTTCGTGGGACGGTATCTTGATGACGGGCTGACTCAGCCGGGCACAGACCCCAAAGGGCAGAAGACTGACCCCGGCGATTGGAACACCGAGCCTTTTACCGGCCAAAATATGCGCGGTTTCGTGACACAGGGCCGAGACCCAGCTGATGGCGAACAGCCCGAAATAATTTCCCCAATAAGCCGCTGCTCCCAGGGGGAGCAGGAGCAGATGAATCCGCAGATATTTCCCGAGACAGAGCTCGCCGTTGGGTGTGATAAAACGGTTTCCCATATCAATGCTCCGTTACTTCGCCGCCGTTATCAGGGGCAGAAGCCGGATCAGGCGGAACGGTCTGTGCCGGAGGTTCCGTCTGATCCGGTGCGGTGTCGGCGGGATCCTCCTGGGGTTTTTGATCTTCCGGCGCGAATTTTGCCCGGAACCATCCGGAAAAGTCCTGTCCGGCCTTTTGGAGGCCGCTCAGATCTGACTCATGCTTAAGAGCACGGCCCAGGGCCTCTGCACCCCGGTTCAGACGGGGTGCCTGCGCACTGTGCATGCCCCAAACGACGGCGGCACAGACAATGGCCGCGGCGGTTTGCTTGAGAAACAGCTTGCCAAGCCGCACAGCCCTGGTTTCCTGCAGCGCCTCCGGTTCTCTGCGCGGCCGCCGCGCTGAACGGTCCCGTTCGCGCCGGCCGGTATACATTTCATTCATGGTATCACCTGCTTTCATAGTGGGCGGTGTCCAGTTGAGCGGACAACACCTTTGTACACATTTTACGGGACTTTCTTCCAGTTTATGCTTGCAAGTTTTGGCGAAGTAGTGTATCATAAATACGGCAGTCCGAGAGAAACGGTGTAAAGGATAGATTGAGAAATACAGTACATGGGAGGATAAACATGTATCGAGCAAAGCTAGAGCAGTGCTTAAAACGGGTTCAAAAGCCCGCGCGCTATATAGGAAACGAATTTAACAGCATACACAAGGAGTGGAAGCCGGGGATGATGTCTGTGGCGTTCTGCTTCCCGGATGTCTACGAGGTTGGCATGTCCCACCTTGGCATGAAAATTCTGTACCATATGCTCAACGAGCGGGAGGACACGGTCTGCGAACGGGTTTTTGCCCCGTGGGATGATATGGAGCAGGAACTGCGCAGGGAGGGAATTCCTCTGCTCTCCATGGAAAGCGCCCTGCCCGTCCGCAATTTTGACATGATTGCATTCACGCTTCAATATGAAATGAGCTATTCCAATATTGTGAACATGCTGGAGCTGGCGGGCGTCCCCCTGCGCACAGCGGAGCGGAAGCGGGAGGATCCCTTTGTGTACTGCGGCGGCCCCTGTGCCTATCATGCGGAACCCCTGTCTGACCTGGTGGACTTTTTTGTGCTGGGAGAGGGCGAGGAGGTTAACAGTGAAATCATGGACGTGTATCGGCTGTGGCGGGACAGCGGCCGTTCCAGGGAGGAATACCTTGCGGAAATCGTGAAGATTCAGGGCATTTATGTGCCCTCTTTTTACGATGTGACCTATGGTGAGGACAATACCATTGCATCCTTTGCGCCGAACCGTCCGGGGGTTCCTGCGCGGGTGAAAAAGCGGATTGTCCGGGATATGGACGATACCTATATTCCGGAGAAGCTGATTGTCCCGTTCATGGAGACCGTGCATGACCGGATCATGCTGGAGCTTTTCCGAGGATGTATCCGCGGCTGCCGCTTCTGTCAGGCGGGATATATTTACCGTCCGGTGCGGGAGCGGTCTGTGGACCGCCTGCTGGGCGTTGCGGAAAACGCCATTGAGGCGACCGGCTATGAGGAGATGTCCATGTCTTCGCTCAGTACCAGCGACTATACCAGGCTGTTTGAGCTGACGGATGGACTTTTGGCGCTGACAGTGGACAAAAAAATCAATCTGTCGCTTCCGTCCCTTAGGGTGGATAACTTCTCCATGGAGCTCATGGAAAAGGTGCAGAAGGTAAAGAAAAGCGGGCTTACCTTTGCGCCGGAGGCCGGTACACAGCGGCTTCGGGACGTAATCAACAAAAATGTTCTGGAGGAGGATCTGATCCGTACCGCCAAAATTGCATTTACCGGCGGCTATAACAGGATCAAGCTGTATTTCATGCTGGGGCTGCCCACCGAGACCATGGAGGACGTGCTGGGGATCGGAGAACTCGCCCAAAAGGTCATTGACGCATTTTATGAGCTCCCCAAGGAGGTCCGCAAGGGCAGAAACGTATCGGTGACGGTGAGCACCTCCTTTTTTGTGCCAAAACCCTTTACGCCCTTTCAGTGGGAGCCGCAGAATCAAATCAGCGAGATGGAGGAAAAGGCAAAAGCGCTCAAGCACTCCATCACCAACAAAAAGATCGTGTATAACTGGCATTCCAGCGATGTGAGTTTTCTGGAAGAGGTGTTTGCAAAAGGCGACCGCCGGCTTGGAGAGGTGCTGATTACGGCACAGCGGCTGGGCTGTAAATTTGATGGCTGGTCCGACTTTTTTGACTATGATAAATGGATGGAGGCCTTTGCGGCCCATGGCATCGATCCGGCTTTTTACGCCCGCAGACGCATGGCCCATGACGAGATTCTGCCCTGGGACTATGCGGATATTGGGGTGAGCAAGGAATTCCTGATCAAGGAGCACGAACGGGCCTATCAGGGGGTGACCACCCCGTCCTGCCGTGAAAAATGTATGGGCTGCGGCGCGGCCCAGTTTGGAGGAGGTGTCTGCTTTGAGTAAACGGCGCGTGACTTTTTCGAAGACAGGTATGGGCAAGTATATCTCCCATCTGGATCTGCTCCGCTGTTTTACCCGCGCAATTCAGCGGAGCGGGCTTCCGGTGGTCTATTCTCAGGGGTTTAACCCCCATCAGAAAATGACCTTTGCCCTGCCTCTTCCCATCGGCGTCACCAGCGAGTGTGAGACTGTGGATATCCAGTTTGAGGATTCTGCGGCGGATGATGAGATCATGGAAAAGCTGAACTGCAATTTGCCAATGGATATCAAGGTGCTTTCCGTGGGCGAACCGGTACATAAGGCGGCGGATATTGTGGCCGCGGAATACCGGATGGAGGCTGCGGCACAGGATATGGTCTCAGAGAAAAAGATTCAGGCTTTTTTTGGTCAGGCAGAGGTGTTGGTGAGCAAAAGGACCAAGAAAAAAGGTGAAAAACAGATCAATCTTCTGGATTTTGTGCGGAGTTGGGAGATCACCGGTCTGGCGGAGCAGGGGTTTTGCCTGCGTGTGATTCTGGATGCGGGGGGTGAGCGGAATTTGAAGCCGGACAGTCTGGCGCAGGCGCTCACCGCGTATGTTAAACCGCTTTGCATAGAGGACTGGGATATCCACAGAGTCAGGATCTATTGCAGCAACGGAGAGGGCACCCGAGAGATCTTCGGCTGAGCCGCAGTTTATTCCGGATTCGATTGGATATACTAAAGAAAAATCCCGAATTTGGGGGAGGCGTTTCAAGTTGAATTTGATCAATACGTTTCTGGGGAACGTGAATGATTTTATCTATACCTATATTCTTATTATATTGCTTGTGGGCATCGGCCTTTATTTTTCGGTCCGAACCAGACTGGTGCAGTTCAGAATGTTTCCGGAGGCTATCCGGGTACTGACCGAAAAGAAGCGGGACGGCAAGGATATTTCATCCTTTCAGGCATTGATGATCTCCACGGCCAGCCGGGTGGGGACCGGAAACATTGCCGGGGTTGCCACCGCGGTGGCGGCCAGCACGGCCATCGGCGGTTATGGCGCGATCTTCTGGATGTGGCTTTTGGCGCTGATCGGCGCGGCGTCCGCGTTCATTGAAAGCACGCTTGCACAGATGTACAAGCAGAAGCGGGACGGCGAATTTGTGGGCGGCCCTGCTTACTATATTCAAAAGGCGCTGGGGAGCAGAAAATGGGGGATTGTATTCGCCTGCCTTTTAATCGCCTGCTTTGCTTATGGCTTCAACGCACTGCAGTCCTTTAATGCCGGATCAGCGCTCCAGTATTATATCGCGGATTATCAAAATACCGTCTGGCCCTATGTGGTTGGCGGCGGACTCGCGCTTTTGACCGGACTGGTTATTTTCGGCGGCGTCCAGCGAATCAGCCATATTGTGTCTGGAATCGTTCCTGTCATGGCGGCCGTCTATATTGCGCTCGGTCTGTTTATTACCTGCAAGAATATCACAGCCGTGCCCGCCATGTTTGAACAGATCTTTGCCCAGGCCTTTGACTGGAAGGCCATTTCCGGAGGATTCACCGGTTCCTGTGTCATGTATGGAATCAAGCGCGGCCTCTATTCCAACGAGGCGGGGATGGGCTCCGCGCCCAACGCGGCCGCGGCCGCCGAGGTTTCCCATCCGGTTAAGCAGGGGCTGGTGCAGATGCTCTCCGTGTTCATTGACACCATTCTGATCTGTTCCACAACCGCCTTCATGCTTTTGCTGTCCGGCGTGCCCATCAGTGCGGATTTACAGGGAATGGACTTTGTACAGGCCGCGGTTCGGAATCAGGTGGGCTCTTTTGGTCCCCTGTTCATTACCATTTCCATCTTTTTGTTTGCATTCAGCTCTCTGGTTGGGAATTACTACTATACAGAATCCAACTTTAAATTTATACGGGACTCAAAAACCGGGCTTTTGATCTTTCGGCTGACCTGTGTGGCGGCGATTTTCTGCGGCGCGCTTCTGGACTTCGGCACAGTTTGGAGCCTGGCGGATATTCTCATGGGACTCATGGCCATTTTGAATCTGGTGGTGATCCTGCTTCTGGGGAACCGGGCGCTGACCGCGCTCCGGGATTATTCTGCGCAGAAGAAAGCGGGGAGAAATCCGGTTTTTCGTGCTCTGGACACAGGGGTGGGCGATCCGGAGATCTGGGACGAGTCCCACGCCAGAAAATGGGAGGTATGAGCCTTATTTAATCATTGGTAAATCAAAAAAGACTGCTCCAGCGGAGCAGTCTTTTTCTATACCGGCATTGCCGGTGGGAGAACCGCGCTGTGTATCAGACTACCAGAGCTGCAAAACCTGCTGTATTACGATGGATACGCCCGCAACTGCAATCCAGCAGCACAGCCCCAGCAAAATCGGTTTGCCGCCGTTTTTAATCAAATGAACAATGTTTGTATTGAGGCCGATCGCGGCCATGGCCATGGTGATCATGAACTTTCCGAGGCCAACAACGGGTTTGGACACAGCGGCAGGGAGGTTCAGAACGGTGCTGATCACGGCGGCCAGCAGGAAGAAGAGCACAAACCAGGGGAAAATCTTGGAGATTTGGAAGCTGGATCCGGCCTGATTTTTTTCTTTTTTAGAGCGGTAAATCGCCAGAATAAAGGTGATCGGAATGATCGCAAGGGTCCGGGTCAGTTTCACGATGGTAGCCAGTGTGAGCGCTGTGTCATTTCCTGCCGCGCTGCTCCATGAGGTCGCGGCCGCAACAACAGAAGAGGTGTCGTTGACCGCCGTGCCGGCCCACATGCCAAACCCCTGATCCGTCATGCCCATCAGATGGCCCAGAGCCGGGAAAATAAAGGCTGCAATGACATTAAACAGGAAGATCGTTGAGATGGATTTGGCAATGTCCTCGTCTTCTGCACCGATCACCGGCGCGGTTGCGGCGATTGCACTGCCGCCGCAGATGGAAGAACCGACACCGACCAGAACCGCGGTTTTGGACGGAACCTTTAGGGCCTTGCTGATGAGAAATGCAACGATCAGAGAGGTCGAGATTGTGGAGAGTATAATCAGCAGAGACTGCTGTCCAACCGCCAGAATATGAAAAAGATTCATGTCAAATCCCAGCAGGACGATGGCATATTGCAGAATTTTTTTGGATGTGAAGGTGATGCCGGACGCAAAATTTTCTCTTTTCGGGGCAAAAGCCAGAATCATTCCGAAGAGAATTGCGAAAACCGGTCCGCCGATGACGGGAAATAGTTTGCCGAGCCACCATGCCGGCAGTGCGATGATGAGACAGAGCAAAAGCCCTTTCCAGTTTTTTTGAACAAAATTCATGTATAACTCCTCCTTATGCACCTTGTTCAGGATATTTCACCCAATGTTCAACATTATAGCACTTGCAATGTGATAAGAAAAATAGTATAATTTTATTATTATTATAATATTTTTCTTATATTTATTTTGCGAGAGGGAATTAAAATGACACTAAGGCACATTAAAATATTTTTGACGGTTTGCGAGAATGGAAACAATTTGACAAAGTCTGCGGAAAAGCTCTTTATTGCCCAGCCCGCGGTCAGCTTTGCAATCTCTGAGCTGGAGCACTATTACGGCGTCCGGTTCTTTGACCGGATCTCGCACAGGCTGTATCTGACAGAGGCGGGGAAGATGTTTCGGAGTTATGCCGGACATATCAGCGCACTCTTTGATGATATGGAGAAGGGGATCCGGGACTGGGGATCCATGGGCATTCTGCGGATCGGTGCAAGCGTGACCATCGGCTCCCAGCTCCTGCCGGAATATGTACATAAATTTTCTTCCCGGTATCCGGAGCTGACCGTGCACGCCAGCGTGGACCGCTCAGAGCGGATGGAGCGGATGCTCATGGAGAATGAGCTGGATTTTGCCCTCATTGAGGGAACCGTGCACGAGGCCAATCTAACAAGCGTGGAATATCAGACGGACAGACTGGTGCTGATCTGTGCGCCGGACCGCGGGTTTCAGCCCCGTCAGCTCCTTGCGCCGGAAGAGCTGGCACGGCAAAAATTTCTCCTGCGCGAGCGGGGAAGCGGCACGCGGGAGACCTTTGAACACACCATGGAGGCCGCGGGTTTCCCGATTGCGCCTGTCTGGGAGAGCATCAGCAGTACCGCTCTGATCCATGCGGCGGCCAATGGGCTGGGCGTTGCCGTGCTGTCGGAAAGCATGGTGCGGGAACCGCTGCGGCAGGGACTGGTGATACCGCTCCGGGTGCGCGGAATGGAGTTTGCGAGAAAGTTTCAGGCGGTTTACCACAAGGATAAATTTCTGACCGAGCCAGCCAGGGATTTCATCCGTATGTGCAGGGAAAGCGGCGCGGAACCTGGGGAGGCGCAGAATGGCCGCCTTGAAAGTTGACAAGGCCAGGCGGCTGTGATATGATGCAGAAAGTGATGGATGGAGGGAAACATATGAAGGCTGGAAGATACCTGTCTGTCCTGCTGTGCGTGATGATTCTTTCTGCGGCGGTTCCGGCCGCGGCGGCACAGCCGGCGGAGGAAATGAAAATCGAAGCTGCGGCGGCCAGGGGCGCGGCCTATTTGCTCACCGCTGTCCCCGCGCCTGTGTCGGCGGATGTGGGCGGAGAGTGGACCGTGCTGGCGCTGGCCCGGCTTCAGGCTGGCGGGGAGAAACAGATGAACGCCTATATACGGAACCTGCGGGATAAGCTGGACAGCGGCGGCGGTGTTTTGAGCAGCGTGAAATACTCCGAATATGCCCGTGCGGCGCTTGCTGTGACCGCGCTGGGATATGATGCGCGGCGTATCGGGGACTATGACCTTCTGGCGCCGCTGTATGATATGGAAAAGACCGGAAACCAGGGCGTGAACGGATTGATCTTTGCCCTTTTGGCCTGGAGCGGCCGGGAGGCGTATCGGGAAGCCTCTGAGGAGATTCGGGAGGCGTATCTGAACAGCCTTTTGTCAGAACAGCTTCCGGACGGGAGCTTTTCCCTGACCGAAACAGGTGATCCGGATGTCACCGCGATGGCGGTGCAGGCGCTTGCGGCCTATCGGGACCGGGACGTCGTCTCCGCGGCCGCAGAACGGGCGGTTCAATGGCTGTCGGTCCATCAGGGAGCGGACGGAGGCTTTGAAAACTGGGGGATTGTGAATCCGGAAAGTACAGCGCAGGTTATTCTGGCTCTGTCTGAATACGGAATCCCCGTTGATGATCCGGCTTTTGTCAAGGAGGATGGATCTCTGGTCTCCCACCTGCTCTCGTTCCAGCGGGAGGACGGCGGTTTTGCCCATACCCGAGAAGGAGAGAGCGAGATCATGACCACGGAACAGGCGGTATGCGCGCTGACGGCCATGGTCCGCCGCCAGCGCGGCGGCGCAGCCTTTTATGACATGTCCGATGTGACGGCAAGGAATACGGAAGTCCCGGGCCCGGCAATGGCGGAAGGGGTAAAGCCGGTTCCGGTGACTGAGCCGGGAAAAACCTTTGCGGATATTGCGGGACATCCGGCTGCGCAGGCCATAGAAGCGCTGGCGGCCCGGGGGATCGTGAACGGGCAGGACGAGCGGCGTTTTGCGCCGGAGCTTCCCATGTCCCGGGCGGAATTTTCGGCCATTGCAGTCCGCGCGCTTGGCCTCGAACCGAAATCCGCACCGTCGTTTACAGATGTCACCCCCGGGGACTGGTTCTATGCCGCCGCGGGAACCGCCGCGGCATATGGAATGATACGCGGTGTCGGCGACGGACGTTTTAATCCCGGCGGAACCATCACCCGGGAGGAGGCGGCTGTCATGGCAGCCCGTGCCGCTGGACTTTGCGGAATGAATACCGCCATGGACGAAAAGGCAGCCCAAAACATCTTGGCGCAGTTCCAGGACTACCGGATGTGCGCCGGCTGGGCGATGGAAGGACTGGGTTTTTGCTATGGCAGGGGGATTCTCCCACAGGATGAGCTGGAGATCCGTCCGACAGAGGCCATCAAACGGTCTGAGGCGGCGGAGATGTTCTATTCCCTGCTGTCTCTGGCAAAATTGATATAGGAGTGCATATGAGAAAAAAAAGTATTATTATAGCGGGCGCGGTGATTCTGGCAGTGCTTGGCGCCGTTTTTACGGCAGAGGCTTGGCGGGACCGGAATGCCGGAGCGCCCGCTTGCGAAAGCCGGGTTTCCTCCTACACCAAAAAAGAGGAGGGGAAAAAATCCGAAACCAAAGCGCGCGGGCGCGAAACAGAGGCGCCTCCGTCTGCCGCGCCGGACTGGGAGCCCGCGGCCGTGCCGGAGGCTGAACCTGCGGAAACTCCCGCGGCGGAGCCAGACGGCGTTCCGGCGGTCTCGGCCGCGCCTCTGCCGGATGCGACGGAGACCCCGGAGACGTCCGGGCAGAAACCGGCGGATACAGAGGCGTCCGAAGCATCAAAGGAGCAGGAAGAGGAGGAGCGCACCTGTGTTTTATCAGTGCGGTGCGATACCCTGCTTGCGAAGCTGGAACGGCTGAAGGAGGAAAAAAGGAGCCTTGTCCCGTCGGACGGCGTTCTGTTTCCGGAAACCGAGGTGGTCTTTTATGAAGGGGAGTCTGTTTTTCATGTTCTTCAGCGGGAGATGAAGAAGAGCCGGATTCATATGGAATTTGTCAATACGCCCGGCTATCAGTCGGCTTATATTGAGGGGATTGGAAACCTCTATGAATTTGACTGCGGCGGACTGTCCGGCTGGATGTACCGTGTCAACGGACAAGCGCCGGGCTATGGCTCCAGCCGATATCAGCTGACGGACGGCGATGTGGTTGAATGGCTTTATACCTGCGACTTGGGCCGTGATGTGGGGAGCGAACTGGAGGAGATGCAGCGATGAAAGACGCGTTTTCCCGCTGTCATCCGGCGGTTAATTTCATTTATTTTTTATTGGTGATCGGCAGTTCCATGCTCCTGTTCCATCCGGTCTGTCTGGGAGTCGGATTTTTCTGTTCCCTGGCCTGCGCCTGGATACTGACAGGAAAAAAACTGATTCGGACGCTTGGCGGGCTCTCGGTTATGATGGTACTGGCCGCCGCGCTCAATCCGTTGTTCAATCACGAGGGCGCCACGGTGTTGGGTTATTTCTCAAGCGGCAATCCGCTGACCCTGGAATCCATCTGGAGCGGCGCGGCCAGCGCGGTTATGCTGGGTACGGTCGTGCTTTGGTTCTCATGTTATCATGCTGTGATGACCTCGGATAAATTCGTGTATCTGTTCGGCAGGATAATTCCGGCGTTTTCCATGGTCTTATCTGCTGTTCTGCGGTTTATTCCCTGCTTCATGCGCCAGCTTGGACGGATACAGCAGAGTCAGCGCCATATGGAGGGGAAGAATACGGCGGCCAGGATCGGTTCCGGTATCCGGCAGGGACTGCGGCAGGTTTCCATGATGATTACATGGTCTTTGGAACACGCGGTTGATACCGGAGACTCCATGCGCGCAAGGGGATATGGACTGCCGGGGCGCACCGCCTTTATCCGGTACCGCTTATCCAGCCGGGATTGGCTTCTGCTGGGGGCCGAAGCGGCCGGAGGCCTTTTTTTGATGCTGGGGGCTATGCTGGGCAAACTGCGATTCCATTTTTATCCGGTTATGCGGATGGCGGATATGACAGCCTTCAGCCTTGTCCTGTTTGTGGTTTATGCCCTGATCTGTCTGATTCCTGTTTTTACAGCTGTTACGGAGGAGATACAATGGCGGCACTCGAGATCGAAAATCTGAGCTTCTGGTACCCCGGTCAGGGGGAGCCGGCGCTGAAGCATGTCACCCTTTCTGTGGAGGAGGGTGATTTTGTTGTGCTCTGCGGCCCATCCGGCGGGGGCAAAACCACTCTGCTCCGCCAGCTCAAGCCCGCTCTGGCCCCCCATGGACGGCGCACGGGCGCGGTCCGGATATTCGGACAGGAGCTGAGCGGGATTTCCCAGCGGGCACAGTCGGAAAAGATTGGATTCGTCGGTCAGAATCCGGATACCCAGACAGTCTGTGACAAGGTCTGGCACGAACTGGCCTTTGGACTGGAAAATCTGGGTACTGACCCGGAGGAAATCCGGCGGCGGACGGCGGAGACTGCGGCGTTTTTTGGCTTGGAACCGCTGTTTTACAGGGACACAGATACGCTTTCCGGCGGACAGAAACAGCTGCTGGCCCTGGCGGCGGTTATGGTGATGAATCCCCGGATTCTGCTTTTGGACGAACCCACGGCACAGCTGGATCCCATTGCGGCGGAAAATTTTCTGCAGGCGGTCCTGCGGCTGAACCGGGAGCTGGGAATCACGGTTCTGATGACAGAACACCGGCTGGAGGAGGTGGTTCCAGCGGCCGACCGTCTGGCGGTGCTGGAGAATGGCCGGCTGCTTGCGGCAGGGGAGCCTGAGTCGGTGGCGCACACACTGAAACAGCGGGGCAGCGCCATATTCGGCGGACTGCCTGCGCCCATACGAATCTATGGTGCGGTGGAGAGTGACCTGCCCTGTCCGCTCTCCGTTCGGGAGGGCAGGGAATGGCTCCGGAATCTGGACAGGAGCTTCCTTCCCCTGCCGCCGGAGCATACCGGAAATATACCTGCGGAAAAGCCGGTGCTTTGGGCAAAAGGACTCTGGTTCCGGTATGAAAAAATGGGCCGGGATGTGCTGAAGAATGCGGAAATCCAGCTGTATGCCGGAAGCTGTATGGCCGTTCTGGGGGGCAACGGCGCAGGGAAAAGCACTCTGCTGTCGGTCCTCTGCGGCCGTAACCGGCCCTACCGCGGCACGGTGCGGGGAACAGAACGATCGGCGGCCGTTTTGCCCCAGGATCCCAGAATCCTGTTTTCTGAGGCCACGGTCCGGCAGGAGCTGGAGCAGGGGCTGGAGCGGCCGGACCATGCGCGGGAGGCCGCACGGCTCTGCGGGATCGGTCATCTGCTGGACCGGCACCCCTATGATCTTTCCGGCGGGGAACAGCAGAGGACTGCTTTGGCCAAACTGCTGGCGCGGGAACCGGAGATTCTGTTTCTGGACGAGCCCACAAAAGGGATGGACTGGGCGGCCAAGGAAGGGCTCGCACAGATTGTTCAGCGGCTCAAGGCGCGCGGCTGTGCGGTACTGATGGTTTCCCATGATGTGGAGTTCTGCGCGTCCCATGCGGACCGATGCGGACTGTTCTTTGACGGACATCTGGTGTCTGAGGACAGGCCGCGGGCCTTTTTTTCCAGAAACCGTTTTTATACCACCTCTGCCTGCCGTATGGCGGCGGGCCTGATCCCGGACGCGGTGACCGCGGAGGATGTGGTCCATGCCTGCGGCGGGGAGCCCGCGGCGCTCCGGTCTGCGTTCTCGGCCGTTTCCCCCGAAGACGGCGAGACGGCCGCCCCTGTGCAGACGTCTCTGCCCGCGGCGGAGACTGTAGAAGAGAGCGGCGGCAGAATAAGGCTTTGGGCTGTGCTGGCCACTGTATTCCTGCTCATGCCGCTGACCCTGCTTGCCGGCGTTCTGCTCTTTGCTGAGCGGAAGTACTATTTCATCAGCACCCTGCTGATTTTGGAGGCATTTTTCCCGTTTGTATACGGATTTGAGGGACGGCGGCCGAAAGCGCGGGAGCTGGCGGTGATCGCGGCCCTGTGCGGTATTGGCATCCTGAGCCGGGCGGCCTTCTTTATGGTGCCGCAGTTCAAAGCGGCGGCGGCGGTGGTGATTCTTGCCGGCATCTGCTTTGGCGGTGAGACTGGTTTTCTGGTTGGCGCCGTGACCATGTTCGCATCCAATATCTTTTTTGGCCAGGGGCCCTGGACCCCCTGGCAGATGGCGGCCATGGGAATGCTGGGGGCTCTGGCGGGACTGGTGTTTCATACCCTGCGCGCGCCGGTGAAAAAACTTGGCCTTGCGGTATTTGGCTTCGCGTCGGTGCTGGTGCTGTACGGGGGGATCATGAACCCGGCGTCGGTGCTGATGTTCCAGACCCGTCCAACCTGGGAGATGTTCCTGCTGTCCTATCTGCAGGGACTGCCCTTTGATCTGATCCATGGCGGGGCGACAGCGCTGTTTTTATATCTGGCGGGAATCCCTGTGCTGGAGAAGCTGGAGCGGATCAAAAGGAAATATGGATTGCTGGTTAAATGAAGCGGACGGGTCATATTTGTCCATCCTCTGACATAAATATGAGTGAAGGATGAAATAGAGCCGCGAGGGGGATGGATGACATGGTTTTTGACATGGGCTCAATCTTTATGTATATACTCGGTCTGTTTTTGCTGTATCTCTGCTGCTGGCTGTTTCTGAAGCCGCTGAAATGGCTGTTTCGCCTGCTTCTGAGCTGCGTGCTGGGCGCGGCGGCCCTGGCGGTATTCAACCTGGTTGCGGGCCTTGCGGGCTGGCATCTGGCCTTGAATCCGCTGACAGCCATGATTACCGGCGTGCTGGGCGCGCCGGGTATGATCCTGATGCTGTTTTTGGGCAGTTTTCTGTGAAAATCGCAAAAGATCCCTCAGGAACCGGTATTTCCGGTGCCGGGGGATCTTTTCACATTGTAAAAAGGATGCTGTCCAAAGCAAGTTTTCCGTGTATTTTTCTTGACAAACCCAGGGTTTATTATTAAAATGTAAAATAGGATTCGAATTTTCTTTTTTCGACTTCCTTCCTGTGGATAATATGAATCATGAAATAACAGAATGGAGCGGTAGGAATGAGCATAAAACGACTGTTTGTAGAGAAGAAAAAGGGCTTTGACATTGAGGCGCGCGCCATGTGCCATGATCTCAGGGAGAACCTGGGATTGCAGGGACTGACCGGGGTGCGGATCATCAACCGCTATGACGTGGAAGGCCTCAGCGACGCAGAGCTGGAACTGACCAAGCCCACGGTTTTCGCGGAGCCCCAGGTGGACACGCTGACCATGGAGACGCTGGATATACCCGAGGGAAAATATTTTGCCATGGAATATCTGCCCGGCCAGTTTGACCAGCGGGCGGACAGCGCGGCCCAGTGCGTTCAGATTATGACCGGCGGGGATAAGCCGCGGGTTAGAACCGCCAAGATCGTGGTCCTTCTGGGCGCGGTCAGCGACGGAGAACTGCGGGCCGCAGAGGAATACTGCGTGAATCCCGTGGAATCCCGGCTGGCTGGCTTTGAGAAGCCGGAGACGCTGGAGGACCGGCTGGAGGTTCCGGAGGATGTCAGGGTGCTGGAAGGTTTCATTGATCTGGACACGGCAGGGCTTGCGGCATTGGCCGGCGAGATGGGGCTTGCCATGGATTTGGACGACATCAAATTCTGCCAAAGCTATTTCAAAGACACAGAAAAGCGAAATCCTACCATAACGGAGGTGCGGATGATCGACACCTATTGGTCAGACCATTGCCGGCACACCACCTTTTCAACCATTCTGGACCATGTGGATATACAGGACAAGCTGGTTGCAGGGGTCTACGAGGACTACCTGAAATCCCGCGGCTTTGTCTATGGGGACCGGCACAAAAACATCTGTCTGATGGACATTGCCACCATTGCGGGCAAGGAACTGAAAAAACGCGGTCTGCTGACCGCCCTGGATGAATCTGAGGAGATCAACGCCTGCAGCATAGAGGTAGAGGTGGAGATGACTGACGGCACTGCTGAGACCTGGCTGGTGATGTTTAAGAACGAGACCCACAACCACCCCACCGAAATTGAGCCCTTTGGCGGCGCGGCCACCTGCCTTGGCGGCGCCATCCGGGATCCGCTGTCCGGCCGTTCCTACGTTTACCAGGCCATGCGCGTGACCGGTTCCGGAGATCCCAGAACCACCCTCAAGGACACCATGAAGGGAAAGCTTCCCCAGCGGAAGATCACTGTGGGCGCGGCGCAGGGCTACAGCTCCTACGGCAACCAGATCGGCCTTGCCACCGGACAGGTGGCGGAGATCTATGATGAGGGCTATGTGGCGAAAAGGATGGAGATCGGCGCGGTCATTGCCGCGGCGCCAAAGGAAAATGTCATTCGCGAGGTGCCGGAGCCTGGAGATGCGGTCATTCTCCTGGGCGGCATGACCGGACGGGACGGCTGCGGCGGTGCCACCGGTTCTTCCAAAGCGCACGATGACAGCTCCCTGGAATCCTGCGGCGCGGAGGTACAGAAGGGGAACGCGCCGGTGGAGCGCAAGCTTCAGCGGCTCTTCCGGAAAAAAGAGGTCACCAATTTGATCCGCCGCTGCAACGACTTTGGCGCCGGCGGTGTGTCGGTTGCCATTGGAGAGCTGGCGGACGGCCTGAGGATTGATCTGGACAGAGTGCCAAAAAAATATGAGGGTCTGGATGGCACAGAACTGGCGATTTCCGAGTCCCAGGAGCGGATGGCAGTGGTTGTCCGCGCCAAGGATGCCCAGCGGTTCATTGAGGCGGCTGATGTGGAAAATCTGGAGGCTGTGGTGGTGGCTGAGGTCACCGACACCAACCGGCTGGTCATGGATTGGCGCGGAAAGACCATCTGTGACATCAGCAGAGATTTTCTCAATACCAACGGGGCGGAAAAGCATAATGATGTCTGCGTACCGGCGGGCAGCTATGACAGTGCCCTGTTTGACGCCGCGCCCAAGGGAAATTCCTGGAAGGAGAAAATTCTGGATTTGATGAGCGGCCTGAATGTCGCGTCCCAGAAGGGACTGGTGGAGCGGTTTGACAGCACCATCGGCGCGGGTTCCGTGTTCATGCCCTACGGCGGGAAATACCAGCTCACGCCGCAGCAGAACATGGTCGCAAAGATCCCTGTGCTTCACAAAGAAACCAACACGGCCACTGTGATGGCCTTTGGCTATAATCCGAAGATTTCAAAGGCGAATCCCTTCCTGGGGGCGGTCTATGCGGTGGTGGATTCCGTGACACGCGCTGTCTGCGCGGGGGCGGACTATAAGGACATTTATCTGACCTTTCAGGAGTATTTTGAGCGGCTGGGCACAGATCCGGAACGCTGGGGCAAGCCGCTGGCGGCTCTGCTGGGTGGGTATCTTGTCCAGGAAAAGCTGGAAATTGCGGCGATTGGGGGAAAGGACAGTATGTCCGGCTCCTTTAATGACATAGACGTCCCCCCCACCCTGACCTCCTTTGCGGTGGCGCCGCTCTCGGCAAAAACCGCGTCCTCGAGTGAGTTTAAGAGCGGAAACAACCTGGTGTTCTGGCTGAAGCCCAAATACGGCGAAAATCAGATGCCGGACTTTGAGAGCTTGAAGGCCCTGTATGACATGGTGGCCATGATGATCGGCGATACGAAGATCAAACTGGTCAAATCCGCCTGGGCGGTCGGGTTCGGCGGTGTGATGGAAGCGGTCTGCAAAATGGGCTTCGGCAACCGGATCGGTTTTGAATTTACGGACTGCTGTGACAAGAGCGAACTGTTTAAGGCCTGCTGCGGCAGTATTGTTCTGGAGGTGGACGGCCTTGGGGCGACCGGGTTTATGGGCGATATGGTGGATGTTGTCAAGATTGGCCATACCACGGAAGAGCCGGTGATCCGGATTGCCGGAGAGACGGTTGCGCTGGACGATATACTGGCGGCCTGGCAGGCGCCGCTGGAGGATGTGTTTGCCACCCGGACCGACTGTGAGGACGCCGGCATGAAGACCTTTGCCTTTGGCGAACGGGTGCAGTTCAAACCGTCTCAGACCTTTTTAAAGCCCCGCGTGTTCATTCCGGCATTTCCCGGGACCAACTGTGAATACGACTCAGCCAGGGCCTTTGAGCGTGCAGGCGGAACCGCGGACGTACAGGTGTTCAAAAATCTTAAGCCCTCCCATATTGAGGATTCCATCAGCCGGTTTGTGGATTCGATCAGGCAGGCGCAGATCATTATGCTCCCCGGCGGATTCAGCGGCGGCGACGAGCCGGACGGATCCGGGAAATTTATCAAGGCGGCCTTTGAAAACGAACGGGTCAAGGAGGCGGTCATGGAACTGCTCTATCAGCGAGACGGCCTGATGCTGGGGATCTGCAACGGCTTCCAGGCGCTGATTAAGCTGGGGCTGGTGCCCTTCGGCGAAATCAGAAAGGTGGATGATACCTGCCCGACCCTGACCTTTAACACGATTGGACGCCATGTGTCACAGATCGTATCCACGCGGATTTCCTCTGTGAAATCCCCGTGGTTCAGCGGCGTGAAGCTGGGGGACATTCATCAGGTGGCAGTCTCCCACGGTGAGGGACGGTTTGTGGCAAGCCCGGAGATCATTGCGGAAATGGAGAAAAACGGCCAGATCGCGACGCAGTATGTGGATCTCGCGGGAGAGCCCACCTATGAGATGCCGTATAACCCCAACGGCTCCTATTACGCCATTGAGGGAATCACCAGCGCGGACGGCCGGATTCTCGGCAAAATGGGGCACTCGGAACGGTTCAAGGAGGACGTGTTCAAGAACATTCCGGGCGATAAGGATCAGAAAATTTTTGAATCCGGCGTAAAGTATTTTAAATAGCCGGAAACTTAGGCGCATACTCCCGTTTGGGCGTATGCGCCCGGCTGTTTTGACAGGAGAGGCAATGACGGAGGAGTGAACGGGATGGGAATTACACACAAATTATTGAGTAAAAGGAGCGGTCATCATGTACAGACGGGCGGCGGATTATATAAGGGAAAGAATCGGTTTTACGCCTGAAACCGGAATTATTTTGGGAACCGGTCTGGGCCGGGCGGCAGAGGCGCTGGCAGATGCCGCGGCGGTTCCCTACGCGGAGGTGCC
Source organism: uncultured Ructibacterium sp. (assembly GCA_965146665.1). Classification (GTDB taxonomy): domain Bacteria; phylum Bacillota; class Clostridia; order Monoglobales; family Monoglobaceae; genus Ructibacterium. The sequence continues at coordinate 116,057 of CBCTHE010000004.1, read as the reverse complement.
GGGATTTCCGGTTTCCACGGTTGACGGGCATGCGGGCCGGTTTCTGGCGGGCAGGCTGGGCGGCCGCAGCGTGATTGTCATGCAGGGACGGGTTCATTTTTACGAGGGCTATCCCATGCGGCAGCTGGCAATGCCGGTACAGACCATGGCCGCCCTTGGCGTGGAAAACCTGATCGTGACCAACGCGGCCGGCGGCATCAATGAGGCCTATGCGCCCGGGGATGTGGTACTGATCACAGACCATATCAAATTCGATCTGGAGAGTCCCCTTCGAGGTGAGAACCCGGACGGCTTTGGCGGACGATTTTTTGATATGACCCAAGCCTATGCGCCGGAGCTGTGTGCGCATGCCAGGGAAGCGGCAAAGGAGCTGGGCTTTGAACTGCCGGAGGGGGTCTATGCCTATATGGGCGGTCCGCAGTTTGAGACGCCTGCCGAAATACGAATGCTGCGGCTTCTGGGGGCGGACCTGGTGGGAATGTCCACCGTTCCGGAGGTCATCACAGCCGTGCACTGCGGCCTGCGGGTTCTGGGACTGTCCTGTGTCACCAATATGGCCGCCGGCATGGAAAACGGAGGCTTGAATCAGGCGGTCATTGACCGGGCGGAACAGCAGGCGCGGGAACGTCTGCAAAATCTTATCATAAAGGTGGTTGAGCGGCTTTGAATAAAATTGCGAGCTTTACAGTGGATCACAGAAAAATCAGCGAGGGGATGTATATTTCCCGGATTGACGGAGATGTTGTGACCTATGACCTGCGTATGCGCCGACCAAACACCGGGGACCTCCTCTCCAACAGCGCCCTGCACTCTCTGGAGCACATGTTCGCCACACTGGTCCGGAATTCTGCGGCCGGAAATGAGATCATATACTTTGGCCCCATGGGATGCCAGACCGGATTTTATTTGCTGGTGCGGAATCCGGACCATGCCGGGAACCTCCGCCTTGTGAAGGAGACCCTGCTGGCTGTCATGGAATATCACGGAGAAATGCCCGGCGCAAGTGAGATAGAATGTGGAAATTACCGAAATTTGGACTTGGCTCTTGCAAAACAGGAGGCAAAGCGGTATTATGATAAAATAAAGGACAAAACACCGGAAGATATGAGGTATGAGTCATGAGTATACTGATCTATAATGTGACAGCGGTCACCATGCGCGAGGAATGTCCGCTCATTGAAGGAGCCTATATTCTGGTTGAGGGGAACCGGATATCCTATGTGGGGGCACAGAAGCCCGCGGGGCACTTTGACCGGGTGATGGACGGCGACGGAAAGGTGGCCATGCCCGGACTGGTCAATGCCCATACCCATACGGCCATGACCCTGCTCCGCAGTTACGCGGATGACATGAATCTTCAGGACTGGCTCTTCCAAAAAATATTCCCCTTTGAGGACACCCTGACCTCTGCACAGGTGTACGCGGGAAGCGTCAATGGAATCATGGAGATGCTGTCAACCGGCACCACCTGCTTTAACGATATGTATTTCTTTCAGGAGGAAACGGCCAAAGCGGCGGAGTTGCTGGGAATTCGGGGAATTCTGAATGAGGGAATCACCGATTCGGTATTGGAGATGAAGCTGGAGAAAACCGAAAAGCTGATTGAACAGACAAAAAAGGGAAGCGGACGGCTCCGGGTGGGGATTTCACCCCATGCGGTCTATACCTGTTCGCCGGAGACGCTCCGCCGGTGCGCGGCGTTTGCGGGAGAACACGGACTGCGCCTGCATACCCATTTGTCCGAGACCCTGACGGAAAACGAGGATTGTCAGCGCGACTATGGGATGAGCCCGGCGGAGCTGATGCGGGAGACGGGAATGTTTGAGCTTCCGGTGACAGCGGCCCATGGCGTCTGGCTCTCTGACGGTGACATGGAAATCCTGAAAGCCGCCGGCGCCGCAGTCGTCCATAACCCGGTCAGCAATTTGAAGCTCGCTTCCGGTGTGGCTGAGATTCCCAAGCTGTGCGGGCGCGGCGTCAATGTAGCGCTGGGCACAGACGGCGCGTCCAGCAACAATAATCTGGATCTGTTTGAAGAAATTAAGCTGGCCGGAATTCTGCATAAGGGGGTCACCCGCCAGCCCACGGTCCTTCCGGCCTGGGAGACTCTGAAAATGGCCACGGTGAACGGTGCGCGCGCACTGGGGTATGAGGATTTGGGCCTCCTGAAAGAAGGGTATTTGGCCGACCTTATCCTTGTGGACTTTGATGTACCGCATCTGAGCCCGAACCATAATACGATTTCAAATCTGTCCTATGCGGTCAGGGGGAGCGACGTGGCCTATACCATGGTGGACGGGGTGTTTGTCTACAGCCGTGAAAAACAGGCGGCGAAGTTCTCCGCCGCCATGAAAACAGCAGGGGCTTTCTATCCGGAAAAGACGGAGGAATGAAGGCTTCTGCTGTGAATGGATCAGTCTGAATGCAAAGAATTCGATCAACTGCCGGAAGGCAGCGTGCAATATATCATATCAACAGGAAAAAGGAGATTGAAAAGTATGGCACAAGTTGCGATTGTAATGGGAAGTAATTCTGATCTGCCTGTGGTAAAAGGGGCCATTGATCAGCTGAGGAATTTTGGCGTGGAATTTGAGGCACATGTGATTTCCGCACACCGGACGCCCTGTCAGGCGGAGGCGTTTGCAAAAGGGGCAAAGGAACGGGGCGTAAAGGTTATCATTGCGGCGGCTGGAAAGGCAGCGCATCTGGGTGGTGTGATTGCGGCTTATACCACACTGCCTGTGATCGCGCTTCCCATTCGGTCCTCGCTGATGGACGGACTGGATTCCCTGCTTTCCATGGTACAGATGCCAACCGGCATTCCGGTTGCTACAGTGGCGGTCAATGGCGCGGACAATGCGGGTATTTTGGCGGTCCAGATGCTGGCGCTCTCTGATGACGGCCTTGCGGAGAAGCTGGAGCAGTTTAAGACGGACATGGCGGCAGGCGTCCTGGAAAAGGATGCGAAACTTCAGGAAGAACTGGGAAATCTGTAAATACATAATGCGCTGTATGACGGCGCAAAAGTGTCAAATTGAGGAGGATAAAGAATGAGTCAGGCATATAAAAATGCGGGTGTGGATGTAGAGGCAGGCTACAGAGCTGTTGAACTGATGAAGCAGCATGTCAAGCGCACGAATATCCCTGGGGTGATATCTGGTATCGGCGGCTTTGGCGGCCTGTTTGAGCTTGGCCGGGGGTATCAGAACCCGGTGCTGGTTTCGGGCACGGACGGTGTCGGAACCAAGCTCAAACTGGCGTTTGTCATGGACAAGCATGATACGGTCGGTCAGGATTGTGTGGCAATGTGTGTCAACGACATTGCCTGCGGTGGTGCAAAACCGCTGTTTTTCCTGGATTATATTGCGGTGGGCAAAAATGTGCCGGAGCGTGTGGCCGATATTGTCAAGGGTGTTGCGGACGGCTGCGTACAGGCCGGCTGTGCGCTGATCGGCGGCGAGACCGCAGAGATGCCCGGATTCTATGACCCGGAGGAATATGATCTGGCGGGTTTTTCCGTTGGGATCGTGGATAAGGACAAGATCATTGACGGTTCAAAGCTGGAGGCAGGCAATGTAATCATCGGCGTAAAATCCTCCGGCGTTCATTCCAATGGTTATTCCCTGGTGCGGAAGGTTTTCCGGATTGACGACACGCCTGAGTGCGCCAAGCGGATGCGTGAATACAGCCAGGAACTCGGCATGACCATTGGAGAAGCGCTTCTGACGCCTACGAAAATCTATGTGAAGCCCTTGCTGGCGGCCATTGCAAAGACAGATGTCCGGGCGGTTTCCCACATTACCGGCGGCGGATTCATTGAGAATATCCCGCGGATGCTCAAGGAGGGTACCCGGGCGAAAATTGACAAGAACAGCTTTGAGGTTCTGCCGATTTTCAAGATGATACAGGATTTGGGCAATGTGCCGGAGCGGGATATGTTCAACACCTATAACATGGGTGTGGGGCTGATGTTTGCAGTGCCCGCGGACCAGGCTGACAAGGCCGTGGCGGCCATTGCGGCCGAGGGAGAGACAGCGGCAGTCATCGGCGAAATCGTCAGCGGGGAAAAAGGAGTCGACATATGCTGAATATCGGTGTTTTGGTTTCCGGCGGCGGCACCAACCTGCAGGCTCTGATTGACGCACAGCGGGATGGAATCATCCACAGCGGGCGGATTGTGACTGTGGTTTCCAGCAAGCCCGGCGTCTATGCCCTGGAGCGCGCCAGACAGGCGGGGATTGACGCACAGGTGATAACCCGGAAGGCGTGCGGTTCCCGCGAGGCGTTTGACCAGGCCCTTTGTGCCTATATGAAAAAAATGCGGGTGGACGTAGTGGTTTTGGCGGGATTTCTGGCCATTCTGGGCGAGAATTTCCTCTCCGCGTACCCGAATAGAATTCTCAATGTTCATCCCTCTCTGATCCCGTCCTTTTGCGGCGACGGATTTTATGGGCTCAGAGTTCATCAGGCGGCGCTGGACTACGGCGTAAAGGTGACAGGGGCCACAGTGCATTTTGTCAATGAGGTCACGGACGGCGGCAGGATTATCCTGCAGAAGGCGGTCGATGTGCATGGGGATGATACCCCGGAAACCCTGCAGCGCCGGGTCATGGAAGAGGCGGAATGGAAGATCCTTCCCCAGGCCGTTGAGCTGGTATGCAGCGGAAGCATCTGTCCCAAAGCGGCAGAAGAGAAAAAGGAGTGTTAACGTGAAAACCATTGATCTTTGTGAAGAATTGAAAAATAACAGCTATCCGGGCCGGGGAATCGTGATTGGCAGATCCGAAGATGGCAGATCTGCTGTGACCGCCTATTTTATCATGGGCAGAAGCGTTAACAGCCGGAACCGCATCTTTGTGGAGGACGGCGACGGAATCCGGACGCAGGCGTTTGATCCGTCCAAGCTCGAAGATCCGTCCCTGATTATCTATGCGCCGGTGCGGGTGCTGGGAACAAAAACCATTGTCACCAACGGGGATCAGACCGATACCATCTACGAGCTGATGGATAAGCAGATGACCTTTGAGCAGTCGCTGCGCACCCGGGAATTTGAACCGGATGCGCCCAACTACACCCCCAGAATCTCCGGAATTATCCATCGGGAGGGGGAAGGGTTCAACTATGCCATGTCCATCCTCAAAAGCGCGGACGGCGATCCGTCCTCCTGCCGGCGGTTTACCTTTGGCTACAACAACCCCATTGCCGGACAGGGACATTTTATCCATACCTATATGCGGGACGGCGACCCGCTGCCCAGCTTTGAGGGAGAGCCAAAGCCGGTGCGGATCCCCGGCGACATGGAACAGTTCGCGGATTCTATCTGGAACAGCCTGAACGAGGAGAACAAGGTCTCTCTGTTTGTCCGGTACATTGACCTCAAAACCGGCGGGACACAATCCAGGATTATCAATAAAAACAACTAAAGGAGGAGTCGCTTGCAATGAACGAAATGGAACTGAAATACGGATGCAACCCAAATCAAAAGCCATCCCGGGTGTTTATGGAGGCGGGCGAACTGCCCTTTACCGTTCTCTGTGGCAGGCCCGGATACATCAATCTGCTGGACGCCCTGAACGGCTGGCAGCTGGTCAGGGAGCTGAAGGAGGCGGCCGGACTTCCCGCTGCCGCCTCTTTCAAACATGTGTCTCCGGCCGGTGCGGCGGTGGGGCTGCCCCTGTCTGATACTCTTAGAAAAATATATTTTGTGGATGAATCCATTGAGATGACACCCCTTGCCAATGCCTATGCCCGTGCCCGGGGCGCGGACAGGATGTCCTCCTTTGGGGACTTTATTGCCCTTTCCGACCCCTGCGACAAGGCGACTGCCCAGCTGATTGCCAAAGAAGTTTCCGATGGTGTGATCGCGCCGGGATATTCGGCTGAAGCGCTTGAGATTCTCCGGGGAAAGAGAAAGGGAAGCTATAACATCATCCAGATTGATCCGGATTATGTGCCGGCTCCCATTGAACGCAAACAGGTTTTCGGCGTGACCTTTGAACAGGGACGTAACAGCCTGAAAATCGACGAGGCCCTGTTGGAGGAGGTCGTGACCCAGAAAAAGGAGATGACCGCAGAACAGAAGAGGGATCTGCTTATTGCGCTGATCACCCTGAAATATACCCAGTCCAACAGCGTCTGCTATGTCAAAGACGGACAGGCCATTGGAATCGGGGCAGGACAGCAGTCCAGAATTCACTGCACCCGTCTGGCGGGGAATAAGGCGGACATCTGGTGGCTCCGTCAGGCGCCCCAGGTGCTGGATCTGCAGTTTGTGGACGGAATCAAGCGCGCAGACCGGGACAATGCCATTGATGTCTATATTTCAGATGAATATATGGATGTTCTGGCGGACGGCGTATGGGAGCATACGTTCAAGGTGAAGCCGCCTGTATTCACAAAGGAGGAGCAGAAGGCATGGCTGGAAAAGAACACCGATGTAGCGCTGGGCTCCGATGCGTTCTTCCCATTCGGCGATAACATTGAACGGGCACACAAATCCGGCGTCACGGTCATTGCCCAGCCCGGAGGCAGTATCCGGGACGACAATGTGATTGCGGCCTGTGATAAATTCGGTATGGCCATGTCCTTTACGGGTATCCGGCTTTTCCATCATTGATCGTATCAAAGCGGAAAGTTCTGAGAAAGCCAGACTTTTCCGTCGGTTTGCAGCATAGATATGATAGAGACGAGCTGTAAAAGGAGGAATTAATATGAGAAAGATCCAGCTTGGTGTTTCCAATCTGACGGTGCCTGTGATCGCGGTTGGGTGTATGCGTATCAACCGCCTCTCGCCGCTGGAAGCGGAAAACTTTGTCCATACGGCCCTGAGCCTTGGCGCGAACTTTTTTGATCATGCGGATATATACGGCGGAGGGGAATGTGAGAAAATCTTCTCCGATGCCATCCATATGAATGCCGATGTCCGGGAGCGGATTATCCTGCAGTCCAAATGCGGGATCCGGAAAGGCTATTTTGACTTTTCCAAAGAGCACATTTTGAAATCGGTGGACGGAATCCTGAGCCGTCTCAAAACGGATTACCTGGATGTTCTGCTCCTGCACCGGCCTGACGCCCTTGTGGAGCCGGAGGAGGTGGCAGAGGCTTTCAATATTCTGCGGGACAGCGGAAAGGTGCGGCACTTTGGTGTTTCCAACCAAAAGCCCATGCAGATCAAGCTTCTCCAGCGGTATCTGGAACAGCCCATTCTTGCGGACCAGCTCCAGTTCAGCATTCCCCATGCTGGGATGGTGACCAATGGTATCAATGTGAATATGACAACGGAATCCAGCTTTGACCATGACGGCAGTATCCTGGATTTCTGCCGGCTCAGCGACATAACCATTCAGGCCTGGTCCCCCTTCCAGTACGGATTTTTTGAAGGGGTATTCCTGGACAATGACAAGTTTCCGGAGCTGAACGCCACCATCAACCGGCTGGCCGAGAAATACGGCGTGACCAATACCACCATTGCAGTGGCATGGATTCTGCGGCATCCGGCCAAGATGCAGACCGTGACAGGGACCATGAACACTGAGCGGCTTCTGGCCTGTATTCAGGCGGCGGATGTGACGCTGACCCGGGAGGAATGGTATGAGATCTACCGTGCCGCCGGCAATATCGTTCCGTAGGCAGAGCTGTGCGGAGAACCAAAGGACGCCTTTGCGCGTCCTTTTTACATTTCTGCGGCAGGGACACTGGCGGCGGACGCAAAAAAGGCAAAAAACTTTGCCCTGCCTCTTGTAAAATGAAAACGGGTGTTGTATAATAAATGGGACTGATTAACCTGCGCTTTTGCGCGGTCCGGTGAGAAACCGGCATGAGCACACAAACACGAAGGAGAGAAGAGGATGAATATTTACAAGCTGTCTGAATTATCAGAAGAGAAAAAGAACTTTATTATGAAGCGGGCTGAGATTGACATTTCCGAGCATATGAAACTGGCAAAGGAAGTGTCAGAGGATATCCGGGTCCGCGGTGATGAGGCGGTTTTGGAGTATACCGCGAAGTTCGACCATGTCTCTCTGACGCGGGACCGGGTCAAGGTCCGTCCGGAGGAGATTGAAGCCGGCTATGCGCGTCTGGATTCGGAAACAAGGGACGCCATTGCCTATGCGGCAAAAAATATTCATAATTTTCATGAAAAACAGCTGCCGGAGGAAATGTGGTTCACAGAGGTGGACAAGGGTCTCATGGTCGGTGAAAAGACCACCCCCATTGTGGATGTATGTCTGTATGTTCCGCGGGGCAAAGGGAGCTTTCCGTCTGTCCTGCTGATGCTGGGTGTTCCTGCCAAGGTGGCCGGGGTGGAAAAGATTGTGGTGGTGACCCCGCCCAATGAACAGGGGGACGTGGACGACGCCATTCTGGCGGCCGCCAAAATCATCGGCATCACTGAAATCTATAAGGTGGGCGGCATACAGGCGGTGGCCGCGGCGGCCTTTGGAACTGAGACGATCCCCAAATGCCATAAAATCATTGGGCCTGGCAACGCCTATGCCACGGCGGCAAAGCGGGTGCTGGCCAACTATATTGACGCCGGGCTCCCGGCCGGCCCCAGCGAGTGTATCGTGCTGGCGGATGAAAAGGCCGATCCCGAGAAGGTCGCCTTGGATTGGATGATTGAGGCGGAGCACGGACCGGATTCTGCGGCCCTGCTTGTCACCCACAGTCCGGAGCTGGCGGAGAAGGCGGCTCAGATCGTGGAGCGTCAGCTCACAAAAATATCCCAGAAACGCCAGGAGTTTGTGACGACCAATTTCAATACATACGGCGGCGCGGTCATTACTGAGAGTCTGGAGGAGAGCATTGCCTTTGTCAATGAATATGCGCCGGAGCATATGGAGGTCATGACGGAAAAGCCCTTTGACATCCTGCCCAAAATCAAAAATGCCGGTGAGATCCTGCTTGGGGATTATACGCCGGTCACCCTGTGTAACTTTGTGCTGGGACCCAATGCGATTTTGCCTACCGGACAGTTTGCCAAGACCTATTCCAGCGTTTCGGTGTTTGATTTTCTGAAGCGTTCCTCTGTGGGTTATGCCAGCAAAGCGGGCTTCGAGATGGTGCGGGACTATGCCTATCGGATCGCCAAGGTGGAGGGCTTTGATACCCACGGCCTGGCAGTGAAAGAGAGAAAATAGGAGATTAACGTGAAAGTTCCTGTCACGTTAATCCTCTGGCGGATTAAATGGCGCGTGCGAAATTTTGCTCATCTTCGGTTCGCAAACGCACATGCGCTGAAAATCTCTTATCATTCCTTGCTCCGCTGATAAGAGATTGTTTCATTACTATTTGCGCCGACGCGGAGCGGCGGAATGGAGATTTTTATGAAGAACAAAATTACGGTTGTTCGAAAGACCACTGAATCCTCCATCCGGGTTACGATTGAAAAGGGGGACCTGCGGCCTGATTACCGCAAGCATATCCGGACGCCGCTGCCCTTTCTCAATCACATGATCGAGCATATCGCCTGGCGGGCGGCCTTGAATATTGATATTGATATGGAGCTGGACGAGTTCCAGCTGGTCCATTTGGTCACGGAGGATGTCTCCATGACCCTCGGCCGGGCTGTGGGGGAGTTTGTACGGCTCAACACGCCGTCAGGCTATGGCCACGGTGTTGGTATCATTGATGAGGCAAAGGCCGAAGCGGCTGTCTCCTTTGAGGACCGCTCCATGCTGAGTTTTTCCAGCGCAGTACCCTATGGTGAGCTGGTGGAGGGTATGCCGGCTGAAGAACTGGTTACATTCCTGGACGGATTTGTGCAGGGCGCGCGCTGTACCATGCACATGGATATACAGAAAGGGGAGAACGGCCACCATATTTGGGAAGCGGTATACCGGGCTTTTGGAATCGCACTGGGGGCCGCGCTGCATGTGGACGAAGAGCGGAAGGGCTTGACCTCCGGCGTGGCGGGAAAGGTTGTCTATGAAGTTACAGCGGAATAAATTTGACAAGCTGATTTTTGATATGGACGGCGTGATTACCAGCGAGTACATCTACTGGGACACAGCCGCCCTTACCGTTTATGAGCTGGTTTACAGCTGGAAGTATTACGGCAGACAGGAGATTGACCGGGAATGGTGTCATAAAAATGTACGGTTGCTCTTTGATACCATTTTCTGCGGCGGCAGGACGGTCCGGGCGGTAAAACGGCTGGGCGTTAATACCAACTGGGATCTGGCCTATCTGGTATTCTGTGTCTCAAAGTATCTGGATCCTGAACTCACCACCTTTGATATCTGCCATTTTGAGTCGGTCTGTATGTTTATTGAAAGTATGGAAATCCAGCCTCCAGAGCTCTATATTGGTGTGGAGGGGCTGGTTGCCACGGTGATTCCCAGAACGCCGGGATATTTTAAGCGCAGTTCCGGCGGGCTGTGGCAGGAGCTGCTAAAGATCTTTCAGCGGTGGTTTCACGGTGAGGATGCCTTGCCGGGTTTGAAGGCGGAGGAACAGCCTGTATTGCCTCTTGAGGAGATTAAGAAGACACTGCAGGCGCTGAAAACTGCCGGATTTCTTCTGGGAATCGGCACGGGCCGTCCCCGGGATGAGATTCAGTATCCACTCAGGATGTGGGGCCTGGATCAATTTTTTGAACCGGAGCTCTGTGCCGCATATGATGAGGTGGCGGCGGCGGAAAAGGCACTTGGAGCAACACAGCCGCTGGCGAAGCCGCACCCCTTTGTATTTTGGAAGGCAGCTTTTGGAGCGGAGTTTTCCGACCGGGCGCTGTGCGAAGGCGCGGTACCGCCGGTGCGGGCGGAACGCTGTCTGGTGGTGGGCGACGCGCCCAGCGACCTGCTTGCGGCCCAGGCCGGGGGATTCCGGTTTGCCGCTGTCCTGACGGGAATTGAGAGAGAAAAGGCGCGGCCGTATTTTGAAGAAAATCACGCGGATATGATATTAGATTCTATGCTGGATTTGAGGGAAGAAAATGATGATTAAGCTGGATACACCATTGACCAGAGAAAAGACAGCCGGTTTGCATGCCGGAGACAGCGTATTGATTTCAGGGGAAATCTACACTGCACGGGACGCGGCCCACAAAAGGATGATTGAAACGCTGGAATCCGGCGGAACATTGCCGTTCCCCATACAGGATCAGATTATTTACTACGCGGGGCCGACACCGGCCAAACCCGGACAGGTAATCGGCTCCTGCGGCCCTACTACCAGCGGCAGGATGGATGCGTATGCACCGAAACTGATCCGGCTGGGTCTTACCGGAATGATCGGAAAGGGGCTGCGGTCAGACGAGGTGGCGGAGGCCATGCAGGAAAACGGTGCGGTGTATTTTGGCGCAGTCGGAGGCGCCGGTGCCCTGATTGCCAAAAGTGTGACCGCGGCCGAAGTGGTGGCCTATGAGGACTTGGGAACAGAGGCGGTCCGCCGTCTGACTGTGAAGGATTTTCCAGCGGTTGTCATTATAGACCGGTATGGGGAAAATCTCTATGAGAAAAGAGTATGAGAAAAAGCTGATACGCAAAGAATACGGTATATTTTGACGGAGACAAGTATGCGGGGAGTCCTAGACTCCCTCTTTGATTCCGAACGGACTGATTGTCTTGTAGGGGTGATTCACGAATCGCCCGTATGGAGGTCATAAAATTTCAAGAAATTTTGTGGAAATTATAGATGCATTATGCATGCGGCAGTATTTCATGTTTAGTAAAGAGCGTAGTTTATCCGGACTTTTTTGACAGTCTGAAAAAGCCTGTGTCTTTATCAAAGACACAGGCTTTTTATACGGATAGCGGACTTTTATAAACGGCCGCGCCGGGCATTTTACGCGCCGAAGATTAACTGAACTGGGAACGGTACATACCTGCATAGACTCCGTTTTGCCGGAGCAGAGCCTCATGCCTCCCCTGCTCAACAATTTCGCCCTTTTGGACCACCAGGATGGTATCGGCATGCTGAATGGTAGAGAGCCGGTGCGCAATCACAAAGCAGGTTTTCCCTTTCATCAGCGTTCCCATGGCGGCCTGTATCTGGATTTCAGTCCGGGTATCCACGTTTGAGGTTGCCTCGTCTAAAATAAGCAGGTTTGCGTCCAAGAGCATGGCGCGGGCAATGGTGATCAGCTGTTTTTGTCCCTGTGAGATATTCATGCCGTCCTCGCTCAGAATGGTGTTGTATTCGTCCGGAAGCCCCATGATATAGCTGTGGATTTTTGCCGCTTTCGCCGCGGCTGTCACGTCCTCAAGCGTGGCGCCTTTCTTGCCGTAGGCGATGTTATCAAAGACCGTGCCGTGAAAGAGCCAGGTATCCTGCAAAACCATGGCATAGGACAGGCGCAGACTCTTTCGGGTCAGAGACATGATGTTTCGGCCGTCCAGTGTGATCCGTCCGCTGTTCGGGTCATAAAAACGCATCAGAAGATTGATCAGCGTTGTCTTTCCGGCCCCTGTCGGACCTACGATTGCTACCAGGCTTCCTTGGCTGGCCCAAAGATTCAGATCATGAATAACCGGCTCTTCCGGGTTATAGCCAAACCGGATGTGCTCCATGCGGACATCCCCTCTGGGATCGGTCATGGCATAGGCGCCGGGAACGTCGGCCGGCTCCGGCGCCTCGTCGATCAGGCGAAAAACCCGTTCCGCCGCCGCACAGGCCGACTGCAGTTCACTGATGATGTTTGCCATTTCGTTGATTGGACCGGAGAACTTCCTGGAATAGAGCACAAAAGAGGAGAGATTCCCCAGAGAGATTGCGTCCGCAAGGTATAAAAGCGCACCAAATACGCTGGTCAGCGCAAGGGAGATGTTGTTGATAAAATTCACCGACGGCCCGGTGATACTTCCGTAATAGTCCGCATTGTAATAGGCGTTGACCGCCTCGTCATTTTTCCGGTCAAAACCGTTTAGCATGGTGTGCTCCTGATGATAGGCCTTGGTGGTTTTCTGGCCGGAAATCACCTCTTCCACATAGCCGTTCAGCTCGCCCAGCTTCACGGAGCGGGCGTGAAAGAGCGGCCGCACTTTTTTTGTACGGTATCGGGTAAACAGCACCGAGGCAGGGATGGTTATTGCGAAAACCAGAACCATGACCGGGGAAATCAGAAGCATCATCAGCAGAGAGCCCGCAACGGTGATGGCGCTGGTTGCAATTTGCAGCAGGTCGTTGGAGAGCGAGGCGTTGATGGTGTCAATGTCATAGGAGATCCGGCTGATGATATCTCCGATCTGATGGGTGTCGAAATACTTGACCGGCAGTTCGGTCAGCTTGTCGAAGACATCCTTCCGCATCTGATATACGATTTTCTGACTGAAGCGAATCATCAGAACTGACAGAATATAGGCGAGGAAAGAGGAGACAAGATAAAAGACCGCCATCAGCCCGCAGTATAGAAATACGCTATGAAAATCTGTACCGCCCCTGACCTGACCGATGGCATCAATGGCCCGGCCGGAAAGCAGAGGCCCTATCAGCGCCAGAAGATTACTGGACACGGACAGGACAAAGGCAGCCAGCATCATCCACCTGTGCTGGCAGAGATAGGACCAGAGGCGCCGGAGCACCTTCCTGCGGTCCTTTGGTTTTTGGTCGGTGGTGAACTTAGCCGGCAATGACATCGCCTCCCATCTGTGATATGCTGATTTCCCGGTACAGACCGCAGGTTTCCATGAGCTCCCTGTGTGTGCCATAGCCCAGCGCCTTCCCGTCCTCAAGCACCAGAATATGATCCGCATGCCGTATGGAACTGATGCGCTGTGCGATGATGATGGTTGTCGTATCCTGAAAATGCTGGCTGACAGCCCTGCGGAGCAGGGAATCGGTCCGGTAATCCAAAGCGCTGGACGAGTCGTCCAGAATGAGAATTTCAGGGGATCCCGCCAGAGCGCGGGCCACCAGCAGCCTTTGCTTCTGACCTCCGCTGAGATTGGTGCCCTTTGCTGTCAGCATATACGCATATTGGCCGGGGAGCCCTTCGATGAACTCTCTGGCCTGAGCGCGTTCGCAGGCCGCCTTGATTTGTTCCATGCTCAGTCCCCGCCCAAAGGATATGTTATTCGCAATGGTATCTGCCATGAGAAAATCGTGCTGGAATACAACGCCGAATTTGGTGTGCAGCTCCGCCGGGGGGATGGAGGCCACAGAGCGCCCGGATATGAGAATTTCACCGCTGTCCGGATCGTACAGGCGCATGAGCAGGGCGGCGATGGTAGTTTTCCCGCTGCCCGTGCCGCCAATAATGCCCAGGGTTTCGCCCCGCTTTAAAGCAAAGCTGATATCGGTCAGATTATCCCTTTTCTTACGGTAGGAAAACGAGACATGGGAAAACGCTATATGCAGGGCGCTGTCCTTTATTACAGGCGGATGAAGCTGCATGTCCTCCGGTGTATTCAGAACCTCGCTGATCCGGCCGGCGGAGGCGCTGCCCTTGGAGTACATCATGAACATTCTCGAAATTGAGAGAAGGGCATTTAAAATAATGGTGAAATAAGTCAGAAAGGCAATGATTTTTCCCGGCTGGGACAGGCCGGCGTTCACCCGAAAAGCCCCAACAATGATGACAAGGGTGAGACCGAGATTCAGAAGCAGGTTCATAAGCGGATTGCTCAGTGCCATGGTTACGCCCGATCTGGTTTCCCGGGCCACAACCTCAGCGTTGACCCCTGCGAACCGTTCCTTTTCAAAGTCGGTCTTGGACAGGGCCTTGATCACACGGATGCCGGAGATGTTTTCGCGGACGGTACGGACCATGGTGTCAATGCCCTGCTGCAGCCGTGCATACAGCGGGATCCCCTTTTTGGAGATGGCATAGATGGTCAGTCCCATGAACGGCAGCATGGCAATCAAAACCAGGGAGAGATAGGGCTCCAGCGTGAGGGTGACAAAGATTCCGCCCAGCAGAAGAATGGGTGCGCGGATGCCCAGCCGCTGCATCATACCGATCATCTGATGCAGGTTATAGGTATCGGTGGTCAGCCGGGACTCCAGGGAAGGAACGGAGAAACCGTCCGCCTGCCGGCAGGAGAGGTAAGAAATCTTTTCAAACAGGTCATGGCGCAAAGCCTGTGTTGTACGCTGTGCGACCCGGGAGGCCATGCGGTTTGCAATAATGTTTCCCGCCACAGCCACCACGGCGCAGATAACCATGGCTCCGCCCCAGAGGAAGATCAGCGTCTTATTCTTCAGCGGGACAATATCGTCTATCATATAGGACAGAATCCAAGGAAGAAGAAGATCCATCATGGTCCCGACAAACTTGATGACCAGTCCGGCGGTCATACGGGGCAGATGGGGTTTTAAGTAGGAAAAAACGGTTCGCATGGGACTATACCTCCGGTTCTGCCAGAGTTTTTGCCCTTTGCATCACCCGCTCCATCAAGGAGAGAATCAGTGTCCGTTCCGCAGGCGTGAAATCCGCAAGTACCTGCTCGTTCCAGCGCTTTGACAGCGCGCGGACCTGGGGCAGAATATCCAGGGCTTTTTCTGTGGGAAATACGTGCAGAACCCGCCGGTCGGTTTCGCTGGGACTGCGCCGGACAAAACCGTTTTGTTCCAGTGCGCTGAGCTGCCGGGTAACGCTGCTCTTATTTACGGAAAGGTTTTTGGCCAGCTGCTCCTGCGAAATTCCGGGGTTCCGGCACACCTGGAAGATATAGCCGTGCTGACAGCCCTTAAGCCCGGCGCCGCGCATTTGTGCGCTTCGGTAAAGGTTCGCACAGCGGGATGTATGATTGATGTATTTCATAAGTGATTCCATAGAAACCTCCTGACAGAAAATTCGTTGCACATGCAACTATATAGAGTATAAAGGAAAATTGCTGCGTTGTCAATGATTGGATCAAAGGATTTCATCCATTTTTTATTGCGGCATGAGATAAAATCAGAAAAACAGCGCATAATAAAGGGGATCACTACATTATGAAAAGAGGAATGAATGATGTTTAAGCATGAAAAACAACTGCTGCATCCGGTAAAGATTGAGAAAGCAAATCCTCAGTATGCGGCATTGATGCAGGAACAGCTGGGCGGCGGAAACGGTGAACTGAAGGCGGCAATGCAGTACATGTCGCAATCCTTCCGGATCAAGGACCCGGATATCAAGGATTTATTTATGGACATTGCGGCAGAGGAACTCAGCCATATGGAGATGGTGGCCCAGACGATCAGTTTGCTCAACGGGAAGGAAGTGGATTATACAGAGGTCGGAAGCGGGGAGATTGAGACCCACGTTCTGTTAGGGCTCAGCCCCGGTCTCATGAATTCATCCGGATATTCCTGGACAGCGGATTATGTGACCGTTACCGGGGACCTGTGCGCGGACCTGCTCTCCAACATTGCCTCGGAACAGCGGGCAAAGGTGGTGTATGAGTATCTGTACCGTCAGATCAACGACAAATATGTCAAGGAGACCATTGATTTTCTGCTGAACCGCGAGGAGGCCCATAACGCCATGTTCCGCGAGGCCTTTAACCGGGTACAGGACACCGGATCAAATCAGGACTTCGGGGTGACGGAGGATTCCAAACTCTATTTTAACCTGTCAACGCCGTCCCATCGTCATGGATTTGAGGGAACGCCAGTCAATCCGCCCTCCTTCCAGCAGGAAAAATCCCCTGTGTAAGCTTAAGCTGTCGGAGAGCCGAACCCATGCGTCCTGCGATTTAACAGCATGGATTCACCTATATTGCGAAAGGCAATCTGAACAGCACAAAAGGCACACCTCTGGTGCGCCTTTTGTGCTGTTTTCAGTTTGCAAGGGAGGTCTGGGTCTTGTAGAGCTTAGCATATTCCCCATCCAGCGCCAGAAGCTCCTCGTGGGTTCCCCGCTCAATGATGCCCTTGTTTCCAATCACCATGATTACATCCGCGGATTTGATGGTAGAGAGGCGGTGGGCAATGACAAAGGAGGTGCGGTTCTTCAAAATCGCGGCAATCCCTTCCATAATTTTAATCTCGGTCTCTGTGTCAATGCTGGAGGTCGCCTCGTCCAGAACCAGAACCCGCGGATCCTTCAGCATGGCCCGGGCCAGAGAGATCAGCTGGCGCTGTCCCGCTGAAAGCATGCTGCCGCGTTCACTGACCACAGTGTGATACCCATGGGGCAGTTCGGAGATAAAATCATGGGCATTGACAGCCTTGGCGGCGGCAACGACCTCCGCGTCAGTGGCGTCCAGACGGCCGTACCGGATGTTCTCCATGATGGAGCCGCTGAACACAAAGCTGTCCTGGAGCATAAAGCCGAGCTGTTGCCGCAGAGATTTCACCGTGACACTTTTGATGTCAATGCCGTCAATGGTGATTTTTCCGCCCTGAATGTCATAGTACCGGCCCAGCAGATTGGCGACTGTGGATTTTCCGGCCCCTGTCTGGCCGACCAATGCCACCATGGTTCCGGCCGGGAAGGAAAAGGAGAGATCCTCCAGAATGTTTTCGCCTTCCTCATAGCCAAAGGTGACATGCTCAAAGGAGACCTCCCCCTGCACATCCGGCATGATTTTGGCATCCGGGGCGTCCTTGATTACTGTATCCTCTTCGATGACCTCAAAGATACGCTCCAGATAGGCCATATTGGTCATGATCTGGTTATAGATATTGCTCATGTTGTTAATGGGCGTCCAGAACCGCCAGATATAGCTGATGATGGCCACAATGACACCCACGCTGAGATCTTCCCTGGCAATGGCCGCTGCCCCTATGAAATAGATCACAATGACGCTCAGCTCTGAGATGACCGTGGAGGTGGGCCAGATTGAGAATTCGATCAGCTTTGCTTTCATCCAGGAACGCAGGGTATCGCTGGAAAGCCGCGAAAAGATCCGGCTGTTGGAGCGCTCCTTGACAAAAGCCTGTGTGATGCGGACCCCGTTGATGCTCTCGTGCAGATAAGCGTTCAGATTTGAGTTTTTGTCGCTGTATGCCTGCCACGCCCGGCGGTGAATGGCCTTCAGCTTTACGATAAAGAACACCAGAAGCGGGAAGCCGATCAGCGAAATCAGGGTCAATTTTACATTGATGGCGAACATAAAGCCCAAAATCACGAACAGGGAGACCATTTCCATCAGCGCGTTTACCAGGCCGTTGGAGAACATATCAGCAAGCGAGTTGATGTAGTTGACCACGCGGACGAGAATCTTGCCGTGCGGACGGGTGTCGAAATAGGTCACCGGCAGGTCCTGCAGATGACCGAACATATCACACCGAAGGTCGTGGATGATGCTGTGGCCGACATAGTTCATCAGCCTGGTCCGGGAGTTCTGTGCCCAGACGGAAAAGAGGAAGATCACCAGGCAAAGCAGACCGATCATAATCAGACCCCGCACATCCTTATTCGGAATCTTATGGTCCAGAGCCATCTGGAACAGATATGGGGTGGACATGGAGGCCACGGTTGCCAGAAGCATGATGCAGATGGTCAGAATAAATTCCCGCTTATAGGGCTTGATATACCCCACCGCACGGCGCAGCTGGTCTTTGTTCATACTGACCTTGAGATCCTCGTCATTGTCATAGGTATTCACTTTTGCCATGACGGTTCACCACCTTTCTCCGCGCCGGAGAGCGCGCCGAACTGATGCTGGAAGACGCGGGTATAGTAGCCGCCTGCCTCCACAAGATCCTCGTGTTTTCCGTGTTCTATGATGTTTCCGTTTTCAAGAACCATGATCTGGTCACAGTCCTTGACCGAAGAGATCCGCTGTGAAATGATAAATACGGTCTTATTGCCGAACTGGGAGGACAGGTTCCCCTGTATATACCGCTCTGTCTCCGCGTCCAGGGCGGAGGTGGTATCGTCCAGAACCAGAATAGACGGGTTATTCAGCAGGGCGCGTGCCAGCGTGAGCCGCTGTTTCTGACCGCCGGAAAGACCGACGCCGCGCTCGCCCACAATGGTGTCATAGCCCTCCGGCAGTTCCATGATAAAATCATGTGCCTGCGCAGCCTCGGCTGCCCGGAAAACATCCTCATCCGTGGCCCAGCTGGCCCCAAAGGCGATGTTTTCCCGAATTGAGTTGGAGAACAGGAATACATCCTGCTGTGCCACGGAAATGCTGCCCCGAAGCGTATCCAAATCTATGTTTTTTATATCCTCACCGTCGATCAGGATTACACCGTGGTCCACGTCATAAAAGCGGCTGATTAGATTGATGATGGTGGATTTCCCTGATCCGGCCGCCCCAATCAGACCGATGGTCTCGCCGGCCCTGATATGGAACGATGCGTCATGCAGTGCGTGCTCGTCGCCGTCATAGCCAAAGCTTACGTTGATAAAGTCAATATCCCCCCGGATCTGCTTTTTGATCGGCGTGGACTTAACCGGCTTGATCTCCGTGTCCGAATTCAGAAGCTCAATGAGCTTATCCGTGGACGCAAAGCAGTTCGCCACATCGTTTGCCAGAAAGCCGTACTGGGTCAGAGGGCCGGTAATCATCCAGATCATGCCGTTGAACATGACCAGATCGCCCACTGACATTCTGCCATTGATAACCAGAATGCCGCCGACCACAATATTATAGATGGTGAAGAGCATCTGAATATTGGAGAGAAAGGGCATATACCGTCTCCAGACGCGGTTTACGTTAAACTGTTCCTGTTTGAAATTATCGCTGGCCGTGCGCATTTTTTCGCGTTCAAAATCCTCGCGGACAAAGGCGCGGACCACCCGGTTGGCTTCAATGTTTTCCTGTGCGACGGTGTTCAGCGCCGAGCGGAGCTCACGGACCCTGCGGTAACGCGGCTTGATGGTGAAGGCCAGCTTCACCGCCATATAGATGGCGAGCGGCATGATGACGGCGGCCATGATCATAAAGCTGATGTCCGCAACAGTCATCATAAAGCAGAGCGCGCCCAGGAAGATGACAGACTGCTCGATCAGCATATAAAACGCATAGGAAAAGAAGTGGCGGATGGTGTCTACATCGGCGGTCATGCGGGTCATCAAATCTCCGGTACGGGTCTTGTCAAAAAAACTGAACTCCATGGAAAGCAGCTTTTTGAATCCCCGGTTCCGGACATCCATCATGACCTTCTGGCCGGTACGTTCAATGGTATAGCGTATGTAGTACCAAAGGCTGACCCGAATAAGTGTAAAACAGAACAGCGCAATGAGAATTGGTACCAAAATGTTGTTTCGGCCAGCGACAATCACATCGTCCACAATGACCTTGACCAGGTAGTTGTTGGTGAGCGGAATCAGCGAGATCAGTACCCCGAGCATGATTGCCGTGTAGTACCGGAGCCGCTGTCCTTTCAAAAGTCCAAACAGAAATTTTACTGTGTTCATACTTACATCCCTCCTCAGGTAGTATGTTACAGTTCTCCTATAGATTTTAATACCTTCGTCTCAAAATGCAATATTGAATAATTGATAATATATATTAAAATTTTAACATTGCACAAAACTTATGTTAAAATTTTAACCTGTTTGTAACATAGAAATGGGGGTTGCGGACCCGGCCCCGGTCTGATATAATAACAGAAACAGAGGAGGCGAGGTCCATGCGCTATGCACTGCATAAAAAGCTGGTTCCCTTGAACGAAGGAGATGAGCCGGCGGAGAACGGCGTTTTGGTTGAGGTGATCGGACCGGAGGAATATGATCAACGATACAGGGGGCATCTCCATCATGGGATGGTAATGAAGAGCTTTTCACACATCCGCTACTGCAAGGCGGATGTGCTTCCGGATTGTGTGGCCGGGACGTTTCTGGTGCCGGATAAGGAAAATCCCATGGAGAATGCGCTGGCGTTTGGCTATTACATGAACCGGAGGCATCTTCTGTTTGTATGTGAAGATGATACGGTGAAGGATATTCTGGAAGAGCTCAGAGAGATTACCTATTTGGAGGAATCTCTGATTGCCCATTTGTTTTTTGAGCTCATGGAGCATCTGATCAAAGATGATGTGATCTTTCTCCATGACTATGAGGCACGTCTGGAACAAAAGGAGGAGGATCTCCTGGCCGGGCGCATGACGGATCTGCGGCAGGATGTGATGGTTTACCGGCGGGAGCTTCTGCGGATCGATTCATACTATGACCAGCTGGTTGAGCTGAGTGAGGTGCTGGAAGAGAATGAAAATCATCTGTTCACCCCGGAGGACTGCCGGCTGTTTGGTCTGTATGCCAACCGGGTCTCCAGACTGAAAAACAACGTCTTTACCCTGCGGGAATACGCTATGCAGCTGCGGGAGCTGTACCAGTCCCAGCTGGCGGTCCGTCAAAATAATATTATGCAGTTTTTGACCATTGTGACCACCATCTTCATGCCCCTTACGCTGGTTGCGGGATGGTATGGCATGAATTTTGTCAATATGCCGGAGCTCCGGTGGCCCCACAGCTATCTTGTAGTGATTTTTGCAAGTGTGGCGCTGATCCTGATTGAGATCTGGTATTTTAAAAAGAAAAACTGGTTTCAGTGAAAGAGCGGATTTATAAATCAAGGCAAAAGGAGATCCAAACGGATCTCCTTTTGCTTTGAATGGCTCTTAGAATTCAAAAATACGAAGGGATGGAACCGGCGTCCGCGGGGGCACACAGGCCTGGTCTGCGCTGGTGGTATAGGTGATGCCGTCTCCGGTATTGGGGTGAAATCTGGAGTAGATCAGATCTGTCCCAAACAGGACGAGCAGTACGGCACAGACAGCGGCGGCAATCCGGCGCGGAATCTTTTGGTACAGCTCATCCAAGAGCGGGGCCAGGACATAGATAAAGGCACATCCGCCAAAGCCAAAGACGATCAGTCCCTCCAGGCAGATCCGGCCGTTAAGGTTCAGCAGATATCCGGTGTAATCCCACCACTTCATATGCTGGGTTGTCTCCAGAAACCATGAGGTGGTGTATTCCACCACGCCGCAGATCAGCACAGTCAGGAAAAAGGTGACCAGCGGGTATTTTCGGACCTTTTGCAGCAGCACCAGAATCAGTACGCCGCCGGAGCCGTAGATGGGAAGCCAGGGCCCCAGCATGACGCCCCGGTTTACCATCCGCCCTTCTCCGAACAAATGGAGACTTACCTCCCAGAGCCAGCCCATAATGGAAAAGGTGAAGAAGAGCAGAATGAGAGAGAGAATGGTATATTTCCGCTCATAGCTGATGGTCAGGAACCGCCGGTGCGCCGCGGCGGGGATCAGATACTCGCCGGCCGGGTACACGGTGTGGGCTGGCGGAGCCGCAAGGCGGGCGTCGCAGAGCAGGTCCGCGTGGGGCAGGTTCGTCTCCTTTGCCTTTTCCCGGAGCCTCAGATAGAGCTCAGCATAGACAGCGTCGCGGTAGGGGAGGGTGTACAGGATATCCGTAATCCCCAAAGTGAGCGTGCCCAGAATAAGCCATCCCAGAAAGGTGAGGTCAAGCAGGAAAGTGTGCCACTTTTCCCCCTTCATCATGGAACGCGAAAGCGCAAAGGCCTCCCTGCGGCGGATGTTGGGATTTTCGGCCAGAATATACGGAATCATCAGATAGGAATAGCGTTTGATAAAGCCACCCACAATGGTTAGATTCCAAAGAAAAAGCCAGACACTTTTCATCAGCATGGTCCACGCCGTCCGGCGGGTGCGGCGGACCTGAAAAGGAAAGAGCAGGCGGCCGATCCTCGTGTTGTAGCAGCTGTGATTTTCCAGATAAAAGCGGGCCTTGCCCACAACGATGACATTGCTGAGAAACAGCCAGAGCAGAAGTCCCAGGATCGCGCCCAGAAAGATGATGATGCCGGCGCCGATCCGGTCGTGGAACAAAAGCTGATTCAGGGCGTTGAGAATGCCAAAGGCAAAGGAGTTGGATTCGGTCACATTGTTAAAGAACTGAGCCAGGACACCACGGGTGGGGTGCTGATTCAAAAAGGCCTCGTCGCTCTGCACCTCGCCGCCGTTGAGAAACTCGTTGACAATCTCTGAGTTGCTTTTCCCCTCGAACCGGTTGATGGAACCAAAGGGAACCTGCTGTGCGGCCTGCTGGTCCTCTTTCATATCCGCGTTAAAGACGGAGAGACGCTGATGCAAAAGGTTAAAGCTCAGGCTCCCCATGAGAAACAGCGCCAGCAGACAGACGCCCACAGCCCGCCAGTAATTTTGCCGCAGGCTTGTCCGCGCCTGCTTTTTAATGTTTTTTGTGCTCCACATAACCCTACCTCCGTCTGGTTTTTAATGATTTTCAAATGTGAGATGCAGCATAAGAATCTCGCTGTCCGTCCCAACCCGCATGGCGGGGCCCCAGACACCGATCCCGGATGTCACACAGGAATACATCTCTCCTTTTTTTAAAATGCCGCAGGGGTTTTCCCAGAATAACCGGAGGAGCAGGTTGCCGGGGAATACCTGGCCGTCGTGGGTATGCCCGGACAGATCGATATCCGCGCCGGCATCAGCCAGTTCCTGAAGCTGTTTGGGCTGGTGGTCCATGACCAGCACTGGCTTCGACATGTCCAGTCCCTGCAGAAGCTCGCCGGGGGACAGCCTGTTCTCTCCGGATTTTTTGGCTTTGGAGGGATCCTTGCGGCCGGTCAGGTAAAAGGCACCGTCAATCAGCAGGCTTTCGTCCTGCAGCAGGCTGATCCCCGCGCTGCGCAGAAATTGGGCAAAACGCGGGTCCTCCGGCTTCGTCTCCTTGCCCCCAAAGGTAAATCCGGCAAGAATTCTTTCACTGACGTCATGATTGCCCCAGCAGGCAAAGGTGCCATAGCGGCTTTTCAGACCGGAAAGTACCGCCG
Source organism: uncultured Ructibacterium sp. (assembly GCA_965146665.1). Lineage (GTDB taxonomy): Bacteria > Bacillota > Clostridia > Monoglobales > Monoglobaceae > Ructibacterium. The sequence continues at coordinate 92,400 of CBCTHE010000004.1, read as the reverse complement.
CAGTCTTTTCAGGATCCGCGACAGCGTCATATTCGTTGTCAAAGATGTCACCCGCTATCACAATCAGATCCGGGTTTTGACGGTTGACCTTTTCAACCATCTGGCTCATTTGCTTGGCCCCCACGCTGTAGCCGAGATGGAAATCAGCCAGGAGCGCGATATCCAGCTTTTCCACCGCACAGGGCTTTCCAACGGAGAGCTCTGCGTGGTGTACCCTGATATCTCCGGCATGCAGAATGCCATAACCGCTGACAAGGCCGATACACACAATGGCACAGCTTCCTGCGGTGAGGAAAACGGCTCTGGAATCCAGATGCTTCTGCTTGACCAGCCGGCTGTGCCGCAGTATGAGACGGCCGAGATCAAACAGCGCGGTAGTCAGCAGAATATACAAGAAGCTGCCAAGCCAGAAGCTGCCGAGCGTTTTCAAAAATCGGTGCAGGGGATTCGCTGTAATGAGAAAACCAGTCAGAAGCGTCGAGGCCAGCAGGACATAGAGGGTGATGAGTGCCGCGCGCACGGGCCAGGACTTGAAATGCCGGTGAAACGTCCCCATCCAGCGGAGAAGCCAGCGGGCACCATAAAAGTTGACAAGAATATAAAACGGTGCGAGAAGCAGTGCGCCCATGTCCAAACCTCCTTAATGAACAATACTGCGTCCAGTATAGCACATTTTGTCAGATAGAACAAGAGAAAAAAGAATAAAGGCGCCGGAAAGGGAAAAATCTGGAAAAATCATAATAAGCAGGGCATAGAGGACAGAAATCCTATTTTGGGAAAAAGATTTTCTGGCATAGCAGCGTGAGTGCGGTCATAGAATGAATACAAAGAACAGCCGGCAGCGGGAGACGGCAGCTGCGGCCCGTTCAGCATCCGGAACTTTGCCGCCGCCCGTTTGCGGACGGAACCTGTTCTGCGCCTTATTTGCCCACGATAAGGCGCAGGTGTAACGCAATCAACATCTGTGGGCAGAAAGGCAATGGCAATTTCTATGACCTATACATTCAATGACCTGCGAACCAAAGAGGTCATCCACGTGGGGGACGGTGAGCGGCTGGGGTTTGTCTCAGACATAGAATTGGACGCAGTCACCGGACGTGTGATCTCAATCAGCGTGCCTGGGGCTTATAAGGCTTTTGGTCTGCTTGGCAAGGAGCCGGACCGTGTCATTCCCTGGGAAAACATAAAAAAAATCGGGGATGATCTGGTGATTGTGGAGAACATTCACCGGAGCCAGGAAGGATGAGAACAATGAAAAACGCCCCCTGCATCCGCAAGGGGCGTTGAAGCCGGAATTACTGCATCTCATCCTCAGGCATGGGGGCGGGAACCTGCTGTTCATGTCCGCCGCGCAGTTCACTGCGGTTGTTGCGGACGATTGCGACGCATTGCTCCATTTCCTTCATGGAGCCCAATACAACCTTTTCCACAGTCTCCAAAAGATTGTCGGAATAGTTATAGGCGGAATCCGCTATGGCCTGCGCTTCCGCGTTCGCGCGCTCAACAATCTGCTTGCCCTGGGCGATAGCCTGCTTGGTGATTTCGTTTTCATCCACCATGGAAACGGCCTTCTTTTCAACAGTCTTGATGATCTCGTCCGCCTCGGCCTGCGCTTCCTGCAGAATCCGCTGACGCTCTTCCTTGATCCATTTTGCCTGTTTGAGATCCTCCGGAAGCTTCAGTTTCAGCTCCTGCAAAACGTCAAGCAGCTCGTCCCTTTCCAGAATACAGCGGCCGGAAAAAGGAACAGAAGCACCTTTATCAATAATATCCTCTAATTCATCCAACAGTTCTAAAGCATCCATTTTGGCTACCTCCTAAAAATAGTGATTGAGATATGGCAACGCGGGCTACCGTTCGGCGCACCGCTTATTTATAACGGGTATCAAAGCATCCGGGACAAGCCCTTCCAGCGGACCGCCGTATTTGGCGATCTCTTTCACAATGCTGGAGCTCAGGAACATATAATCCTTGCTGGTGGGAATAAACAGGGTCTCAATATCCTGATACAGCGCATGGTTGGTCAGGGCCATCTGAAACTCGTACTCAAAGTCTGACATGGCGCGGATCCCTTTGATGATCACTGTGGAATCCACCTGCTTCATAAAATCAACCAGCAGTCCGGAAAAATAACGTATTTCAACATTAGAATAACCGGAAACGGCGGTTTTTAAAAGCTCGACCCGTTCCTCAGCAGTGAAGAGCGGTGATTTGGAGTTGTTGACCAGAACGGCAACAATCACCCGGTCAAACAGCTTCGCGGCTCTGGTGATAACATCCAGATGCCCGTTGGTGCAGGGGTCAAAACTGCCGGGGTATACAACTGTTTTCATAAACTCACCCCTGTAACACAGTGATTACGGTTTTTCCGTAAACAGCTGTTTTTCTGATAGGATAATATGTATCAGGCACAATCTCTCCGTCCTTTTCAGTCTCCGCAACAATGAGTCCGCCGCTTGCAAGCAGCCCCCGCGTGTGGATCATACGGATCACAGGCTCCAAAAAGCCTTTATTGTATGGAGGATCCAAAAAAACCAGGTCAAAGCTTTTCTCACAGCGCTCCAGATATGCGATGGCATCCGATACAAGAAGTTCAGCCCGATCCTGAAACCGGGCGCTTTGTATGTTTTCGCTGACCAGAGCGGCCGCCTGTCTGCTGCCCTCTACGAAAACACAGGAGCCGGAACCCCGGCTGAGCGCCTCAATGCCCAGCGCGCCGCTGCCCGCGAAAAGATCCAGCACACAGATGGACGGAAGCTGGAACTGGATGATATTGAATACGGATTCCTTTACCCGGTCCGTGGTGGGACGGGTATCCGAGCCCTCAGGAGCCTTCAGCCTCATTCCCCTGCGCATGCCGGCAATAATCCGCAACATAAATCCCCCTAAACCTTTAAAATAGATAAACTAATACATTTATTATTTATATCTTACTTCAATGAATTTGTCAAGTACTTTTTGTGACAAAAACCTTTCCGATTTGTCACATGACAGATACGAAAATTCTGATATCCCAGGACGGCGGGCGATGGCTGCCCCATAAAAAGAAAAAAGCCCCGCCGTGCCGTGACGAGAGGTCTAGTAAAAACCTGGAATCCAGGTGGGGAAACGCCCAAAAGCATTACAAGTCCACTGGATGCATAAAGCATGAGGCATGTGCGCCGCTTCTGGAGACAAGACCCCTTCGTAAAAGTGTTGGTTTTACATTGTAACCTCTGTCACAAACAAAGCAGGGATTTCTTTTCTCTTCGCTCTTATTATAACACAAATCCTGAGAATTACAAGTAGTTACAGCAAATTTTTTGCGAAAGGATGAAATTTCTTTTGAAAATATTTCTATTTCATTACAAGGGTTTCATAAATTTTACAAGGAAATTACAATTCACCATTTCCAAGAATTTAGCATTGCAATCTTTTTCGAAATTAGTATAATGGATGTATAGGCGGGGCAGTTCCCGCATATGAGTTTATTACGAACCCAACATGAAAGACCTGTTTCGTGCCGGCAGCTGCCGGCGGGGCTTATCTTGAGAAGGCATAAATCCGGACATCAGACGCGGAGGGGGAAGCCGTATGAAGATTGAGAAAATCAACGACAATAAAATTAAGGTTCTGATTGACGACAGAGAGGCCAGAGAATGGAACATCTCTTTCAAAAACATATCAGAAAATACGCCGGAGGTACAGGAGATGTTCTGGACCGCGATTCGGCTGGCGGAAAAGAATGTCGACTTTTCCGTTGAAGGCGCAAAGCTGTTTGTGGAGGCTGTTCCGGGCTCTGAGGAAGATGGCTTTGGCATGCTGATCACCCGGGTATGCAGCGACGCCGAGCTCAATGAAGCCATCAGCAACTGCAGTTATAAGGGGAAGCTCAAGCAGACGGAGATGAAATTCAATCGAAAAAAATCCGGCAGGAAATATATTTACCGGTTCCAGGACTTTGAAAACGTCTGCGCGGCGGCCGGGGAGATTTCCGCCTTTTATGAGGGCGTCAGTACGTTGTATAAATGTGACGGGGAGTTTTATCTGTATCTCATCCCTGAAAACGCCGCGATCCTTTGGGATGCGGAGATGGTGCTTCTGGAATTCGGGACAAAGGTGCGGAATTGCCAGTATATGCACGGACGGCTCAATGAATACGGCGAGACCATGATCGCGGATCATGCGGTAGAGGTGATGGAAGAATACTTCTGTGTGCGGTAACATCCGGCTCTGCATACCCAAATGATATAGGAAAGCTTCTGAAGAGGCATTGGCGGACTGGTCTGATGCGTCGGGCGTGAGAAGAAGTTTTCGTGCTGTTTGGAACACGATCCCAAAACAGGGTGATGTCCGGAGCAGCAAAAAGGACGGATAAGGCGCTGGCTGTGGCCGGCGCTTTTTCCGTTTGCATATGCCGCGAATATCAACGCGTTACGTTTGCGGCATTTGTGCAGGATGATGATTTTGCGTCCGGCTCTTGCAAACAAGCCGTTCATGTGCTATACTGCTGTTATCAATTTACAAAAGCAACGCGGACAGTCAAAGGAGCGCAGATGGCATGCTCTCTTTATGGCTAAACTCTGGAGAGTACCTGAAAAAGGGCGCCGAAGGTGTACGGCGGGTTCTGCCCGCCAATCTCTCAGGCAAAAGGACAGAGCAGATTTCCTGCTTGTTTCTGTTTCTCCGAAGTCATGGACATGGCTTCTTTTTTTGCTGCGCACCGTTTTAAAAGGCGCAGAAGTCTTGGTATTTGCCGGAGCCGCCGCGGGTGAAAAGGAAGGGAAATGCGAAGATGGAACAGGCAATGGATGTGATGAACAAGGCGGTGCTGAGGGTCAATGACTTTGTGTGGGGACTGCCGCTGATCCTCTTTATTCTGGCGGTGGGGATTTATCTGACGGTGCGGCTTGGCGTACTGCAGATCCGGCATCTGCCGCGGGCGCTGAAATACATGGTGCGGAATGAAGAGGGCGGCACAGGCGAGGTGACGAGCTTCGGCGCCCTTTGTACCGCCCTGTCCGCGACCATAGGAACGGGGAATATTGTCGGTGTGGCAACCGCGGTCTGTGCGGGCGGGCCGGGCGCCCTGTTCTGGATGTGGCTGGCGGCCTTTTTTGGAATGGCCACCAAATACGCGGAGGGCGTATTGGCCATCAAATACCGGAGTGTGGACAAAAACGGACATGTTTTGGGCGGCCCGTTCTATTATATTGAAAAAGGAATGGGTCCCAAATGGAAATGGCTGGCCAAACTGTTTGCCTTCTTTGGCGTATGCGTGGGCCTGTTCAGCATTGGTACCTTTACGCAGATCAATGGAATTACCTCTGCGGTCAGAAATTTTTTTGATCCGGGAAACGCGCATACGGTCGCCGTTTTTGGCAGGGAGTATTCCTGGTATGTTGTCATTGCGGGGCTGCTGCTGACCGTATGTGTGGCGCTGGTGATCATTGGGGGAATCAAGCGTATTGCCAATGTAACCCAGATTGTCGTGCCGTTTATGGCGGTCACCTATGTGTTGTTCTGTCTGATCCTGCTGGTGATGAACTACCGGCTGATTCCCTCTGCCATTGTTCAGGTGGTGCAGGGGGCCTTTGACCCAAGAGCCGTGACCGGCGGCGTGGTGGGGAGCATGGTCATTGCCATGCAGAAGGGGATCGCCCGCGGCATATTTTCCAATGAATCCGGCCTCGGTTCTGCCCCCATTGCGGCGGCGGCCGCAAAGACAAACGAGCCGGTCCGGCAGGGGCTGGTGTCCATGACGGGAACCTTCATAGATACCATTGTGATATGTACCATGACCGGGCTTTCCATTATTCTCACCGGTGCCTGGCGGACAGAGGGGCTTGAGGGGGTGGCGGTCACCACAGCGGCTTTTCAGCAGGGACTGCCTTTTGCCCCTCAGGTATCGTCCCTGATCCTGATGCTGTGTCTGGTGTTCTTTGCGTTTACCACAATTCTGGGCTGGGATTACTATTCGGAGCGGTGTCTGGAATATCTGACAGGAGGCAATCAAAAGGCTGTCTCAATATACCGGTGGATCTATCTGCTTGCGATTCTGATCGGCCCTTATATGACAGTCTCGCTGGTTTGGAACATCGCAGATGTGTTCAACGGTCTGATGGCGTTTCCCAATCTGATTGCCCTGGCGGCGCTCAGCGGCGTTGTGATCCGGGAGACCAGGCGTTTTTTCGCAAAGGAACGCAAGCGCTGAACCCTGTCTGAAACGCCGGCTCGTCCGGCGTTTTGAGGTTATTGACAAAGCAGCGAATACGCAAAAATTGGTATGATTTTGCCATGAATTGATTGCCCAAATCCCGCGTCGAACCACGGTCAAATTTGCTTGTTTTGCCTTGTATAGGCAAAAGCTCGCTTTTAGACCGGGTTCTCCTTCCTCCCACAAAAGCTTTGGCTTTTGTGGGAAAGAGGAGCAATGACGGAGCATGTGAGCCTTTTTCTGAACCAGGAAAAAGCGAACAAAGCGAAGTACAGTGCGACGATCCGGGCCCATACGGCAGTGTTCAAAATCATTCCAAATCTAGGTTTGTCAGCGGTCTGAAAAAGTTTACGATTTTATCTGCGGATTCAAGATAAAACTCGGGCAAATTCACCTTTTTTCAAAAAATTTGAAAAAAGGGGTTGCAATCCCGGGATTTCGTGCTATAATAATAGCAAGTTTTGCAAAACATCGTCCGACGGGACGAAAATAAAGTAGAAACCAAATCGGCCAACCCGGCAGGTTCGGTCCAACCAGAAAAGGAAACAGGAAGATGGATTGTTTGAAAAAAATCATGGCATCAACTGAATATTACTTCTTTTACTTTAGCTTTAGCTTTTTTGGCTACGGCTATTTTTGCTATGATAAATTCAGAAAATCCTTTGAGCCTGTGCTTGCCGCGGTGTAAGCAGAATATTTTATCTTGGTATAAAATGCAGGGCGGGTTCAAGGGAACCCGCCCTTTTTTTGTGCCGAAACGGGAATCGTGCCACACAGGTACGGAAATACACGCGGCAGAATCGGGCAACAAAATCAGATACGTCTGCCGCCTCGGGGGTACGGAATCTATGCGGTGAGGCATGACGGGGCAAAGCCCCTGCGAAAGCAATGAAATTATAATGAGGAGGCAATAAAAATGGTAGTAATTATGAAACCCAAAACAGCGGAGGAAGACATTGAGAAAATGATATCCTATGTCAAGGACATGGGCCTTGACGTGATGGTGAACAAGGGTGTGGACTGTACGGTCCTTGGGCTTCTGGGGGATACCAGCAGGATAGATCCGGACACCCTGATGCTCAACATTCATGTGGACCGTGTTATGCGGATTGCGGAGCCCTTTAAAAAGGCCAGCCGGAAATTCCATCCGGACAGCACGGTCATCAGGGTGGGGGAGGCAGAGATTGGCCGGGATAAAACCTTTACCGTCATTGCGGGCCCCTGCTCCGTTGAGACAGAGGCGCAGATCATAGAGGTGGCGAACGGGGTCAAGAACGGCGGCGCCAAGATTCTGCGCGGCGGAGCCTTCAAGCCCCGGACCTCTCCGTACTCTTTCCAGGGCCTTGCACTTGAGGGGATTGATCTGCTGAAGGAAGCCAGGGAGGAGACCGGACTCCCCATTGTGACCGAGATCATGTCGCCCTATATGGTGGAAACCTTTGAGGAGAACGTGGACATCATTCAGGTCGGTGCGCGGAATATGCAGAACTTTGATCTGCTGAAAGAGCTGGGCAAATGCAGCAAGCCGGTCCTGCTCAAGCGCGGACTTTCCTCCACCATTGAGGAGTGGCTCATGTCGGCGGAATATATCCTGGCGGGGGGGAATCCCAACGTCATTCTCTGTGAACGGGGCATTCGGACCTTTGAGACCTATACCCGCAACACCTTGGATCTAAGCGCGATTCCGGCCGTGAAACGACTCAGTCATCTCCCTGTGATTGTGGACCCGTCCCATTCCGCCGGTATGAGCTGGATGGTGGAGCCGCTTTCTCTGGCGGCCATGGCTGTGGGAGCAGACGGCCTTATCATTGAGGTGCATAACTGCCCGGAAAAGGCCCTGTGCGACGGCGCGCAGTCTCTGAACATTCCGCAGTTCAGCCAGCTCATGAAGAAACTGAAGGGCGTCGGCTCCAGCCTGGGCCTGGAGGTATAATGCCATGGAACATGATTTTAAAATCGCGGTAATTGGCCTTGGACTGATCGGCGGGTCTATGGCCTATGCTCTGCGGGGATTCCGGAACGGGCGGATTACAGGCTGTGACATCAACCCGGAAATCAGGGCACAGGCCCTGCGGGAACGGGCTGTGGAGCAAGTGTTTGACAATCCGGGTGATGCCATTGAGGACGCCGACCTCGTCATCCTATGCACATATCCTGACCGGATCCCCGGGCTGGCTTCGGAAAACCGGGATCGGTTCAAACCGGGCGCGGTGGTAACCGATGTCTGCGGTGTCAAGACCGGAGTTGCCCGGTCATTGCGCGGGGTTCTGCCCAAAGATGTGGATTATGTGGGCGGACACCCCATGGCCGGCAAAGAGGTCGAGGGGTTTGAGAATGCCAGTCCGGAGCTGTTCTGGATGACCGGATTCATTATTACACCGGTGGAGGGATCAAAGCAGGAGAGCATTGACCTGATCTATGAAATGGCACACTATATCGGCGCAACCAGAATTACGCTTGCCGCGCCGGAGGAGCATGACGCTGTGATCGCCTATACCAGCGATTTGATGCATGTGGCGGCGGCGGGACTGTGCCTGGATTTTCATCCCCAGATGAACCGCGCCTATACGGCGGGGTCTTTCCGGGACTGCACCCGGATCGCGGTGATCAATCCGGAGCTTTGGACAGAACTGTTTTTGTCCAATGCGGAGCATACCGTCGCGGAGATCGACCGGTATCTGCAAAGTCTCGGACGTCTGCGTCAGGCCATTGCGGACAGGGACGGAGACGCCCTGCGGGCATTGCTGTCCGTAGTACGCGCAAATAAGCTGGCTATGCAGGAGAGAGAGCCGGAGCGTCCGCCGGAAAGATGATATGGCGGGCTTCCGGCCGCTGGCCTGCCGCCACTGGAATGTGAATGCATTGCTGTGGAGACAGGCCAGCGCGAAATTTCCAATTTTCTTGCTCCGCCGTTGGAGATTTTTTAATTTTATTTGCCTTGCGGAGCGGCGGAATGGAGGTCATTATGAAAACACTGCGTGTAAATCTTCCAGAACGGGCGTATGATATTCATATAGAGCATGGATTGCTTGCCGGAGCGGGAGAACTGATAAAAAACGTATTTCACGGGGAAAAGATCACCGTGGTCACGGATTCCAATGTAGGACCGCTGTATGGAGGGCGTCTGCAGGCGAGCCTGGAGGCCCAGGGTTTTCGGGTACACATCGCGCAGATCCCGGCAGGAGAGGCCAGCAAATGCGCCAGTCAGCTGTTCCGGCTCTATGATGAGATGCTCGCCTTTGGCATGACTCGGACGGATTTGGTCATTGCTCTGGGCGGCGGCGTTGTGGGGGATCTGGCCGGCTATGCGGCGGCAAGTCTGCTGCGCGGCATCCCCTTTATACAGATCCCAACCACCGTGCTTGCGCAGGTGGATTCCAGCGTGGGCGGAAAGGTGGCCATTGACCTGCCCCAGGGGAAGAATCTTGTGGGCGCGTTTTACCAGCCAAAGCTGGTGCTGATTGATCCGGAATGCCTGCGGACTCTGAACGCCCGTGTGCTGTCTGACGGGATGGCTGAAGTGATCAAATACGGTGCCATCCGGGACGCGGCGTTGTTTGAGCGGCTTGAAAATATTAAAAACCGGGAAGAATTGTTTGCAAAAATTGGAGAAATCGTTTATACTTGTTGTGATATCAAGCGCTGTGTGGTGGAAGAGGATGAGCTGGACACTGGAGGCAGAATGATTCTGAACTTTGGACACACGTTTGGGCATGCTATTGAAAAGCAGTATCACTACGAGACCTATACCCACGGCGAAGCGGTTGGAATCGGCATGGTGATGGCCTGCGGCTATGGGGAAAGATGCGGGATTACCCCGGCGGGAACCGCAGACCGGATGATGCGTATACTCAGTCAGTACCGGCTTCCAACCAATGTGGAAATGGACCCCGGCGTTCTAAGGGGGGCCATGGCGGTGGATAAAAAAGGTGAGGGAAGCAGGATCAATCTCATTTTGCTGCGGGATATCGGCAAGGTTTGTATCGAAAAAATCAATAAGGCGGATTTTGTGCTGTAGTCTGGCCTGCTGCCTTTGAATGGAGGATGACATGGACATCGTCAGCATCGAACCGAGAATGTTAAAGGGGACGGTAACCGTTCCGCCGTCCAAGAGCGTTGCCCACCGGGCCATCATCTGCGCGGCCTTGTCCGGCGGAGCCTGCTGTATCAGCAATGTGGCATTGTCGCGGGACATTGAGGCGACCCTGCGCTGTATGCGGGCGCTGGGCGCCGCCTTCCGCACAAGCGCCGGAAAGATGCAGGTGACATTTTCGCCCGGCCGGAAAAAGACACGCCTAAAAGAATTGATTTTAGACTGCGGTGAGAGCGGTTCAACCCTGCGCTTTTTGATGCCCATTGCCCTGCTTGCGGGCAGGCCGGTGAGGCTGACCGGACAGGGGAGGCTTCTCCAGCGTCCGCAGAAGCCCTATTTTGAGCTGTTCGGGAAAAAGGGGATTCGCTGTGAGGAAGGGCCGGACAGCATCTGCCTTTCCGGCAGTCTGGAGCCAGGCGTATTCCGCCTGCCGGGCGATGTCAGCTCCCAGTTTATCACGGGTCTGCTGTTCGCTCTGCCCCTGCTGGGCGGGGACAGCGAGATTCAGGTGACCACGCCCATGGAATCGAAGGGATATGTTGACCTCACCCTGGCCGTGCTGCGCGATTTCGGCATTGCTGTGAAAAATGAGTCCTACCGGAGATTTGTGATCCCAGGCCGCCAAACCTATGGCCCACGGGATTACCGGATTGAGGGGGACTATTCCCAAGCGGCCTTTTTCTTGGTGGCGGGCGCGCTGGGGTGTGATGTCCGATGTGCGGGACTGGGGTCGGAGAGCCTGCAGGGCGACAAAAAGGTGCTGGAAATTCTGCGGGAGGCCGGGGCTGGAATACAGACGTTTCCTGACGGAGCTGTGCGGGCGGTGCGCACAGACCGGATGTGCGGCTTGACCATAGACGCCCGGGAAATCCCCGATCTGGTACCTGTGCTTGCTGTGCTCTGTGCCTTTTTAAAGGGCGAGAGCCGGATTGTCAATGCAGGGAGACTGCGGATGAAGGAGAGCGACCGGCTGGCGGCTGTGACGAGCGAGCTGAAGCATCTGGGGCTGGATATCACAGAGGGAGCCGACCATTTAAGAATTGTGGGCACGGACGTATTGTACGGCACGACGGTCTCAGCCTGGAATGATCACCGCATTGCCATGGCGCTGGCCGTGGCGGCCTGCCGCTGTGAGGGTGAGGTGTCAATCACCGGCGCGGCAGAGGCGGTCACCAAGTCCTATCCGGATTTTTTTGATGTTTACCGCAAACTGCAAACTGGACCCACGCCCCTTTTGGGCTTTGGCCAGATGATAACGGAGGAATGTATATGAATACTTGGGGAGAGCGTTTTCGCATCAGCATTTTCGGAGAATCTCACGGTGAGGCCATCGGCGTGGTCGTGGACGGGATTCCTTCGGGAACACCGCTGGACCTGGAGGAGATTGCCCGGGAAATGAAACGGCGTGCGCCGGGACAGAATTCAATTTCTACACCGCGCTCCGAGGCGGACGAGGTCAAGATTCTCTCCGGCTTTTGGAACGGAAAAACGACCGGAACGCCCCTGGCGGGTATGATCTTTAATACCAACACCAGATCCCGGGACTATACCCCGGAGCTGATCCGGCCGGGGCATGCGGATTTTACCGGCTTTGCCAAATACGGCGCCGCCCATGACTACCGGGGCGGCGGGCATTTTTCAGGCCGCATCACGGCGCCGCTGGTGTTTGCCGGCGCAATCGCCAAGCAGGTCCTGGCTGAGCGGGGCATTCAGATCGGGGCCCATGTGCTTCGGATTGGGGCTGTCTGTGACACGCCCTTTGATCCTGTCTGTCTCCGGCGGGAACAGCTGTATGAGGTGAGCCGCCGATATTTTCCGACCCTGGATCCCGCGGCGGGCGATGCCATGCAAAAGGTGATTGAGGAGAAGAAGCGGGAACTGGACTCCATCGGCGGGATTCTCGAGTGCGGTGTGACCGGGCTGGCCTCTGGCATGGGTTCGCCTTTTTTTGGATCGGTTGAGAGCCGGCTTGCCTCTATGATGTTTTCCATTCCCGCGGTCAAAGGCATCGAATTCGGCGCCGGATTCAGGTTTGCGGATATGACCGGGCGCAGTGCCAATGACGAGTTTTACGCTGAAAACGGCACTGTGAAGACGTATACCAACCACAACGCCGGAATCAACGGCGGAATTACCAACGGTATGCCGGTGGTTTTTCGGGTGGTTGTCAAGCCCACGGCCTCTATCGCACAGCCCCAGCGGACTGTGAACCTGAAGACCATGGCGGACACGGAATTTGAAGTGCACGGCAGGCATGATCCCTGTATCGCCCACCGGGCGGTTCCGGTGGTTGAGGCCGGTACGGCGATTACGCTTTTGGATATGCTGGAAATTGGATGAAAGAGGGATCGGCCATGAATGAATTGGAACAGCTGAGACAGCAAATTGACGCCATTGACCGCCAGCTCCTGCCCTTATTCCTGGAACGGATGCAGGTGTGCAGCAGGGTGGCGGACTATAAACGGAAGATCGGGATGCCGGTTCTGGACGCGGAACGGGAGAAGCGGGTTCTTGCGGACAAGCTGAAGCTTTTGCGGGAGCCGGGGATGGAGGCGGAGGTATACGAATTTTTCAATGCCGTCATGTCCATCAGCCGGGTTCGGCAGACGCGGGAGCTGACCGGAGAAAAGGATCGGGTGAGAATCCGCGGGATCATTGAGCGCTCCCGGATGCCTGTGGAAGAGCCCCGGGTGTGCTATTTCGGAAGCGAGGGCGCCTACAGCGAAGAGGCGGCGATTGGGTATTTCGGCGGCGCGGCCCGGCGGTTTTATGCCAAGACCTTTGAGGACGCTTTTTTGAGCCTGAAAGAGGACCGGGCCGATTATGCCGTTCTTCCCATTGAAAATTCTTCCACCGGAACCATTGTGGATGTTATGGACCTTTTGGAGCAGTACAGCTATTATATCACCGGCGAAATTGATATTCCCATCCGGCACTGCCTGATGGGTGTGACCGGCGCGAAGCTCTCTGACATTCGTACGGTCTATTCCCACGAGCAGGGAATTCTTCAATCCAGGGTGTTTTTGAAATCCTTGGGGGATGTCCAGTGCGAAACCTATCACAGCACCGCGCTGAGCGCAAAGGCTGTGGCGGAGCGCGGCGACAAATCCATGGCCGCCATAGCCGGCCGCCGGAACGCGGAGATCTATGGCCTGGAAATTCTGGCGGAGAACATCAACAGCTGTGATGCCAACACCACAAGGTTTGTGGTAATCTCAAAATACCCGGAGATCAGCGCGGGCTGTGACAAGGTGAGCATTGCCTTTACCCTGCCCCATGAGAGCGGACAGCTGCACCGTCTGCTGGCCTGCTTTGCCCAGGGCGGACTGAACCTTCTCAAGCTGGAATCCCGGCCCATACTTAACAAGCGGTTTGAATATATGTTTTTTGCAGACTACAGCGGCAATCTTCTGGACAGCCATGTCCGGGAGGTCACGGATTCTGTTATTGAAGGGACACAGGAATTCAAGCTGCTGGGGAATTATCAGGCAGGAAAGCTGGAGGGATAACCGGTGGATACGGTAAAAGGTGAGAAAAAGGATCTGATTCTAATTGGGATGCCCGGCTGCGGCAAAACCGCTGTCGGCAGACGGCTGGCCTATGCGCTGGGGCGGCCCATGCTGGATCTTGACGCGGAGATTGAACGGCGGGAGCGGCGTACCATACCGGAAATTTTTGCCCAGGAGGGCGAAAGCGGATTCCGCCGGGCGGAGACCGCGGCGTTTCGGGAGGCGTTGGGACAAGGCGGAATTCTGGCCACAGGCGGCGGGATTGTCACCCGGCCGGCCAACCGCGAGACCGCGCGGGGCGGTGTTGTGATCTTCATCGACCGGCCGCTGGAGAGAATTCTCGGCGACATCGACACAGAGACCCGCCCTCTGCTGGCGGACGGGAAGGAACGGCTCCACAGACTCTGGGCGGAGCGGTATGATATGTATCTGGCGTGGGCGGACATCCGCGTTGTCAATGACGGTTCTTTGGCAGAGGCGGTGGAAAAGATTAAGAAAGAGGTGGAACGCTATGAAAATCATGGTGGTTAACGGACCGAATATCAATATGCTGGGCACCCGGGAACCGGGTGTTTACGGAAAACAGGGCTATGCAGAGCTGGAACAGTATCTGGAGAGCTATGCCGCGGAGCGGGGCAGTGAGGCCATTGTGCTCCAGAGCAACGGCGAGGGGGAGATCATTGACTTTATTCACCACGCCCTTGGCAGCTGTGACGCCATTGTGATCAATCCCGGCGCCTATACCCATTACAGCTATGCCATTTATGACGCTCTGCTGGCCGTGGGCCTGCCCGCTGTGGAGGTTCATATCAGCAATATTCATAAACGGGACGAATTCCGGCATAAATCGGTGACCGCGCCGGCCTGTGTGGGGCAGATCTGCGGACTGGGTTTCCGCGGATATACCCTGGCAATGGATTATTTGATGGAAGAGGTAAAGTGTGATGATTAAGCTTGCGGTAATCGGCGATCCCATTGCGCACAGTCTGTCTCCGGATGTGCACAGCGCGGCGCTGGAGGCTCTGGATATACCCTATGCCTATGAAAAGGTGCGGGTGAAAAAGGGGGAACTGGAGGCGTTCCTGCGGTATGCAAAAGCAGAGGGACTTGACGGCTTTAATCTGACCATGCCACATAAGGTGGATATTCTGCCATACCTGTACGGGATTGATCAGGAGGCAGAGCGGTACCAGTCTGTCAACACCGTGCGGATCAGAGAGGGGAAACTCTATGGCTATAACACGGATGCGGACGGCTATCTGGCGGCGCTTGGCATGACGGGAAAGCGTTTCCGGGACAGCCGGGTAGTCATTCTGGGCGCCGGGGGCGTCGTGCGGACCCTTGCCCTGAAAGCGGCCTGGGAGGGCGCGCGGGAAATCCGTGTACTCAACCGGACCAAGGCCAAAGCAGAGGAGATCTGCCGCGCCGTAAAGGAGAAGACCGGCGCGCAGATTTTTGCGGGGAGGCTGAATGGGCAGGCCATATGCGATGCCTGCGTGAACTGCGATATTTTGCTGAACGCGACGCCCCTTGGCATGCAGGGTGTGACGGAGAATTTTTCAGATTTTTCCTTTTTGGATGCCCTGCCGGGACAGGCGCTTGTGTCGGATCTGATTTACAACCCGGAACGCACCGAACTGTTACAGGAGGCGGAACGGCGCGGCCTGACCACCTTAAACGGCCTTGGAATGCTGATTTTTCAGGCCTTGCTGGCAGACCGGATCTATACGGATGTGAACTTTGATATGAAACGGGTCTATCCGCTGGCGGCACAGGCTGTGCGGACAAGGTTCTGAGGAGGTATTTATGAAAATTCAAAGTATACGGCGCGGTGCGCACTGCATTGCTGTGGCAGAGAGCCATGCGCCCGTTCTGAACGGAACCCAGGCGGCGGTCGATCTGATTATGCAAGCAAAATATGACGCGGATAGCGCTTGCCTGATTCTTCCAAAATCTGCGGTGGATGATCGTTTCTTTATTCTGAGTTCCGGACTGGCGGGCGAAATTTTGCAAAAATTCGTGAACTATCATGCAAAGCTGGCTGTATACGGTGATTTCAGCGGTTATACCAGCAAGCCATTGCATGATTTTATCTATGAATGCAACGAGGGTCAGGACTTCTTTTTTGTCAGCACACTTGAAGAAGCTATAGAGCGGCTGGTACATGCGGCGGATTGACATCCCCCAGTTTAAATGGTATTGAGAACAGGCAGGCCGGGACGTGAATTTAAACGAATAAAAGTGTTTTTTATTATTGAACGCGGCTGCGGAACCATGTTCCGCAGTTTTTTGTTTTGTATGCCCCTGTTCATGCAAAAATCCGGCTTGTGCCAAAGTGTTTGCGGGGCGGCGGAGGCGGCCGGGGGCATACAAAACCATGGACGGAAAAAACGTAAATCCGGTATAATTTCCTCTTGTGTTTTGCGGGCACTTGTTTTATAATAATACTTTGTAGAATTATGTATGTGAGGAGGGGACGCCGGGTGCTTCAGATCGACGGCATGGTGGAATCCATCATCTATGAAAATCACGAGAACGGCTATACAGTCTGCGATATTTCCAGCGGCGGCCAGCTGATTACCCTGACCGGGTACATGCCGGACCTGACCGAAGGCGAAAGCGTCGTTGTCCACGGCGAATGGGTGACCCATGTGGAGTACGGGGACCAGTTCAAGGTGGAATACTATGAGCGCAAGCTCCCGTCCACAGAGACGGAGATTGAAAAATATCTGGCTTCCGGTCTGCTGCCGGGAATCGGAAAAACCACGGCGAGGAAGATTGTCGAGCTGTTCGGAGCGGAGGCCCTGGAGGTGATTGAGCATGAACCAGACCGCCTTCTGGTCATCAGCGGACTGACCAAGAAAAAGGTGGACGCCATCTATAAAAAGTTCGTAGAGCTGATTGGGGTTCGGGAAGTAGTTATCTTTTTCCAGAAATTTGGGATTTCTCCCGCGGCTGCTGTCAAGGCGTTTAAGCAGTTTGGTACCTCGACAGTCAGTCTGGTCACGGCCAATCCCTATCTTCTCGCTGACCGGGTGGATGGGATCAATTTCAAGACCGCTGACAGCATTGCCGAGGAAATCGGCATTGATAAGACCTCCTATGAGCGAATCTCCTCCGGCATTCAATTTTTGATGAAGCAGATTGGCTATCTGAACGGACACACGTTTTTGCCCCGTTCGGCTGTGGTGGGACAGGCCAGTCAGTTTCTGGATGTGGAAAAGGGGATTGTGGAAGAGGCGGTTTCAGAAATGCTCCTGCGGAAGGAGCTGGTTCTGGTCAATATGGGAGAATACGACGCTCTCTATCTGCGGCTCTATTATGATGCGGAAAAACGCGTGGCAGAACGCCTTCTTGCCATGTCTCAGCTCGTATTTGACACGGATATGAATGAAATCGGCGGGCTCATAGAGGAGGTGGAGGCAGACACCGGAATCCAGCTGGCCGAAGCGCAGCTGGAGGCGGTGCAGTGTGTGTTCCAGAATTCGGCCTTGGTCATTACCGGCGGGCCCGGTACGGGAAAGACCACCATCATCAAGACCATCATTGAGCTGATGCACCGGTCCCGGCGGCGGGTCGCGCTGACAGCGCCGACCGGACGGGCGGCCAAACGCATGACAGAGCTCTGCGGTGCGGAGGCCAAAACCATTCACCGGCTTTTGGAGATCACGCCGGGCGTGGACGAGGTTGGGTCACAGTTTGCGCGCAACGCCCAGAATACGCTGGAGTGTGATGTGCTGATTGTGGATGAGATGTCCATGGTTGACATTCTCCTGATGGACAGCTTGCTGGAGGCGGTGCCCCGGGGCGCCCGTGTGGTCATGGTGGGAGACAGCGACCAGCTTCCCTCTGTGGGGGCCGGGAACGTGCTTAAGGATATCATTGACAGCGGCGCCCTGACCTGTATCACACTGACCGAGATATTCCGGCAGGCCCGAGAGAGTATGATCGTCGTCAATGCCCATCGGGTCAACCATGGGGAAATGCCCATGTTCAACGACAGGGACAATGACTTTTTTCTGGTTACCCGCGATGATCCCATGAGCCTGCCCCAAACCATAGCGGACCTCTGCGCACGGCGGCTTCCCAAGGCGTATGGACTGAGCAATCTCTCCCAAATCCAGGTGCTTACCCCGACCCGGAAATCCCTGATTGGGGTGCAGAACCTGAATGCGGTTCTGCAGGATACCCTGAATCCGGCCCAGCCTGACAAGCCCGAAAAAATGACCGGGCGGTGCGTCTACCGCCTGGGAGACAAGGTCATGCAGATTAAGAACAACTATCAGTTGGAATGGGAGCGGATTGACGGCCGCGAAAAAGGACTTGGGGTGTTCAACGGAGATGTGGGATTCATAACGGACATTGACAGCCGGAGCCAGAAGATTACGGTTGTGTTTGACGACCGGCTTGTGAAATACGATTTTCTTCTGCTGGACGAGCTGGAGCTGGCTTATGCCATAACCGTCCATAAGAGTCAGGGAAGTGAGTTTGATGTGGTGGTGATGCCCATGTTTGAGACACACCGATTGCTGATGACGCGCAATCTTCTGTACACGGCGATTACACGGGCAAAATCTCTGGTGGTGCTGGTGGGACAGGAACAGTATATCAAGACCTTTGTTGACAATGACAATATTCAGAACCGCTTTTCGGGGCTGAAAAATAAACTGGAGATATTTTAGAAAACAGGAGAGAGGATAGAAATGGAGTATTTTGCTGCGCCCTTGCAGAATTTGATAGAAGAGTTTGAAAAGCTCCCGGGTATCGGAACCAAGACCGCTCAGCGGCTGGCTTTTCATGTGCTGAATCAGCCCATGGAGAAAGCGGAGAAGTTTGCCGCCGCGATTCTGGACGCGAAAAAGTCACTGTGCTACTGCCGGGAATGCCAGAATCTTTCGGACCGGGAGGTGTGCGGTATCTGCTCTAATCCGGCCCGGGATCACAGCCTGATCTGTGTCATGGAAAGCCCCAAGGATGTTCTGCAGATGGAGCGGACCAATGAGTTCAAAGGGGTCTATCATGTGCTCCATGGCGCGATTTCTCCCATGGATAACATAGGCCCGGACGATATCCGGATCAAGGAGCTGATGGCGCGGATCGGGGACGGCAGTGTCCAGGAGGTCATTATGGCCACCAACCCAAACCTGGAGGGGGAGACCACAGCCATGTATATCTCAAAGCTGATTAAGCCCTTTGGGGTCAAGGTCACCCGGATTGCCCACGGCGTGCCGGTGGGCGGTGAACTGGAATTTGCCGATGAGATCACCCTTTCCAAAGCGCTCCAATGGCGGGTTGAGCTCTGAAGAACGGGGCTGGCGGCCGGAGTAAGCCGGGATAAAGGGGGCGTTTTGTATGTTTGCAATGCGGTATGCAGAATTGGAAGATATGGACTTTTGGCTGTCCCTGGACGGACACATAAGCCGGGAGGTGTTTGCAAAAAAGGCTGCCCTTCATGAGTGCTGTATCATGGAATACGCAGGCGAACGCGCCGGGATTCTGCGGTACAATTTTTTCTGGGATGAAATTCCCTTTTTGAATTTTATTTTTGTTCTTAAGACACACCGCGAAAAAGGGATCGGGAAAAAAGCGGTGCTATGCTGGGAAGATGCGATGCAAAGGCTGGGATACCGTCTTGTTATGACCTCCACCATGGTGGAGGAACAGGCACAGCATTTCTATCGAAAGATTGGCTATAAGGAGTGCGGGTGTCTGCTGAAAGATATGGCGCCCTTGGAGGAATCCATGGAAATGTTTATGATGAAACAAATATAGTGTGCCAGGGAGGAATAAGAATATGATAACAGATACCTTTGACAATCAATCGAAAGCGATCATAAACCCTGCTGTCAACCCCAACGCGCCCTGCGTTGATGCTTGTATTCTGACGTTTTCGTACAAGATTGAAGAATATGTTCTGGCGAATTATGACTGTAAACAGGTGGCTTCTATTAGGTTTGCGACAGGATGTACACCAATTTACTGTATTCCGTATAAAGGGAAGAGCTTTGCATTTTATAAAACCTATGTAGGGGCACCTGCGTGTGTCGGATCAGTTGAGGATAGTCTTTCCGCGGTAAACACTGGCAAATATATTGTATTCGGCGGGGCCGGGTGCCTCAATAAAGAAATTGCACATGGAAAGGTCATGGTTCCAACAGCGGCATACCGCGATGAGGGAACTTCTTATCACTATGCGTCTGCGTCAGATTATATTACCGTAAAGAATGCGGATGTTGTTGCGGCTTTTATGCAGGAAAACGGCATTCCCTTTATCAAGGGAAAGACATGGACCACCGATTCGTTTTACAGGGAAACGATTCATAATTTTGAGAAGCATAAAGCTGACGGCTGTATTTCAGTAGAGATGGAGTGTGCCGCTCTGCAGGCGATGTGTGATTTTCGAGGATTGAATCTGTACACGTTCTTTACAAGCGGCGATTTGCTTGACGCGCCGGAATGGGATATGCGGCATAAAAAGGGCGAGATCAAGGGGACACAGCACGATGCAGGGCATTTTGATATTGCATTGGAACTGGCTCGATATATTGTATAGACTGTGAAGATATTTTTTGCCTGAACGATGAATCAATATAGCCAATACAAGGGGGAAACTGAGATGATAAGAAAATTTACTGCACTGGCGCTGTCCGTTCTGTTGCTGCTGCCGGTACTCTGTGTACATGTTTCGGCTGAAGAAGAGCTGCCCCACGCGTTTTGGGCGCTGAACGACGCCTATTTGGCGGCCAAGGAGGCGGGAGATGATGACGGTATTATTTCTTTTGGCGAGCAGGTGACCGCGCTTTTAACCGCTGTGCCCGAGACGAACCAGATCAAAGAGATTTTGGCTTCCAGATATTATGATGTTGCGGATGCCTATGACCGAAAGAATGCGTTTATTACAGCCGCGGCCTATTATCAAAAATACATCCCCTATGGTGAATACATGAATTGGGAGGATGGTGTTCGGATTGCCAGGAGCAAAGCCCAGCACTACACACCCAGTATTACGGCGTACACCAGCGCGGTACAGCCGCAAAAATTTTATGGCGCTGTCAATGAGCCGGAGCTTGGCGTGCTCTATGGCCAGGTTGCGGAACAGTCACAGCAGGATGAGTCTATGATATTGCTGTATATTGACTATGGCAATCAGCTGAGCGGATGGGACCGCAGTATTCTGGAGCAGGCAAAACAGCGGGGCGCGGCGGTTGAGATTGCATGGAACATACAGGGAGAGGGCTCTGCCCTGGCTGAGATTCCCAATCAAACAGCGTACATTTCGGGATTTCTGCAGGAGCTGAACCAGTATAAGGATATCCCCATGTATCTGCGGATTGGTGCGGAGATGAATGTATGGCCGGATCCGGCGGATCCGGAGCAGTTCAAAACAGCCTTCCGTCTGATCGCGGATATGGTTCATGAACAGACCTCCCACGTGGCGGCGGTCTGGTCTGTGGCGCATGCTTCAGACTGGAACTCAGATATGGAGGACTTTTATCCCGGAGACGAATATGTGGACTGGGTGGGAATATCCGCCTACTTGATCCGGCATTTTCAGGGGAGAGAATGGCCTTTGGAGCAGAGATTCAATGAGGTTTCCTTTGGCGCGGGCGATGGCGCGGACCCGGTGCTGGTGGTCAAGGAGGTGCTGGACAAGTTCGGCGGCAGAAAGCCAATCATGCTGGCTGAGTGCGGGAGCGCCCATACGACCGTCTCTCTTGGCCAGGACAACACGGACTGGGCAGTGGCAAATCTTCAGCGCATGTATTGGTTTGTACCCATGGTCTATCCGCAGGTGAAACTGATTGCCTATTTCAATACCTATATCGCCCCCGAGGCCAACGACTATGCCCTGACCCACAGCCCGGCCCTGAATCAGGCCTATCAGGCGGCGGCACAGGCGCCCCACTTCATACAGAAGAACTATGGCGGCGAGGCGGAGCAGACCTATCGGCCGCTGGAAGACGGAATGGTCCTTCCGCAGACTCAGACGCCTCTCTATGCCTATCCCCATGTATTTGGTGACAGCAAGCCGGCTGTCCGGTATTATGTGGACGGAAATCCGGCGGGGGAGAGTGCGGAGATCCCCTATCAGGCGGTGCTTGATTTGACGCGCTATGGCCTGGGCGAGCATGTTGTTCGGGCTGAAGCGGTCTCGGGCGGCCAGACAGCCGCTGCGGCAGAATACCGGATTCAGATCACGGAGAATATTCTTGTGACGCTGGACGGCGGCAGATTGAAAAGCGATGTCGCTCCTATCATGGAGCAGGACCGGGTACTGGTGCCCATGCGGACCATTTTTGAAGCGCTGGGCGCTTCGGTGACCTGGGACGAGGCTTCCCAGACCGCGGCCGCAGACCGGGCGGGGACCCATATTGAGATCACCATTGATAACCAGATCTTAAAAAAGAACGGCTCGGAAATTCCGCTGGATGTTCCGGCAAGAATGGTCAGCGGCCGGACCATGGTGCCTGTCCGGGCGGTCAGTGAGGCGCTGGGTGCGGCGGTTGACTGGAATGGCTCTGAAAACACGGTTGTAATCAAAGGGGCAGATTGAGAAACAGACGATTCCTCAGGCTGGGTGTTTCTTTCCCAAAGCGTCCCGCAGGACAGTTCACAAATAGATAAAGGTGGAAGATGACATGATAAAAAAAGTGTTCGCCGCGGCTCTGGCCTTAATTCTGTTTTTTCCGGCCGCGGTTCTGGAAAATGCCTATGCGGCGGAGCAGCTGCCTGGCGAGTTCTGGGGGCTGAATGAAAGCTATCTGGCAGCCCAGGCGGCCGGCGACGATGACGGAATTATCGCCTATGGTGAACAGGTGATTGCGCTCTTGACCTCCCGGCCGGAAACCAATCAGGCCAAAGAGGTGCTGGCCTCCAGGTACTATGATGTTGCGGATGCCTATGACCGGAAAAACGACTTTGTAAAAGCGGCCTATTACTATGAGAAATATATTCCCTATGGTGAATACATGAGCTGGCGGGATGGGGTGAAAATCGCCAGATATAAGGTGGATCAGTATATCCCTGCGGTCACGGTCTATACAGACGCGGTTCAGCCCCAGCGCTGCTTTGGTTCGCGGAATGAACCGGAGCTTGGCGTTCTCTATGGTCAGGTGTCAGAGCACACCCAGCCGGACGATTCCATGATTCTGCTGTACATTGACTACGGCAATATGCTGACCGAGTGGGATTATGGAATTCTGGAGCAGGCAAAACAGCGCGGTACGGCGGTGGAAATTGCGTGGAATATGCAGGAGGAGGGGGATGCTCTGGCGAAGGTCCCGGATCAGAAGCAGTATATCACCGATTTTCTCAATGAATTAAAGAAGTACAGTGAAGTTCCCATCTATCTCAGAATCGGCGCGGAAATGAACATCTGGGATGTCAAAGCGGACCCGCGGCAGTTCCGAGAGGCTTTTCGCTTCATTGCGGATCTGGTGCACGAGCACACCAAACACGTGGCGACCGTCTGGTCGGTCTCCCATGCCTCTGAATGGGATACGAATATGGAGGATTTTTACCCCGGCGACGAATACGTGGACTGGATCGGCATATCCGCGTATATGATCCGGCATTTCCAGGGGATGGAATGGCCGGTGGAGCAGCGGTTCAGTGAGGTCTCCTTTGGTTCCGGCGACGCGGCCGATCCCATTATGATCGTCAAAGAGACGCTGGATAAATTCGGCGGCAGAAAACCGGTTATGCTGGCCGAGTGCGGGAGCGCGCATACGACGACTTCGCTCGGCATGGACAACACAGATTGGGCAGTGACCAATCTTCAGCGCATGTATTGGTTTGTACCCATGGTCTATCCGCAGGTCAAGCTGATTGCCTATTTCAACACCTATGTCCCGCCTGAGACCAACGACTATGCCCTGACCCACAATGCGGCGCTGGAGCAGACCTATCAGGAGCTGGTCAGGGCGCCCCATTTTATACAAAAGCAATACGGTGACAAGGCGGAACGTACGTATCAGCCCATAACCGGCGGGATGGTGCTTCCCAAGACCAATGTGCCGCTGTATACCTATCCTCATGTATTTGGCGACAGCAAGCCGGCGGTCCGCTATTATATGGACGGGAAGCTGGTTGCTGAAAGGACGGAAATACCCTATCAGCTCAATCTGGATCTGTCCGGCTATGAACTGGGCGGGCATGTCCTGCGGAGCGAAGCGGTTTCCGGCGGCAGGGTTGCCGCGGTGCAGGAGTATGCGATCCAGATCACGGAGGATATCAGCGTGATGGTTGACGGCAGAGAGCTTGCCGGCGACGTGGTGCCCGTTATGGAGCAAGAACGGGTGCTGGTCCCCATGCGGACGATCTTTGAAGCGCTGGGGGCTGAGGTCTCTTGGGATGACAGTGCCAAGACAGCAAAGGCGCAGAAGGGCTGGACCGATGTGGAGATCACCATTGACCAGGCGGTCATGAAAAAGGACGGCAGGGAAATTGCACTCGATGTGCCGGCACACATGATCAACGACCGGACCATGGTGCCTGTCCGGGCGGTCAGTGAAGCGCTGGGGGCAGAGGTGGAATGGAATCAGGAGGAAAGAATCGTCTCAGTTTGGCAGCGGAGCGAGAATGGCCTTTCAAAAGGATTATATGCCATTAGACTGTGGCTGACTCAGCTGGTGAAAAAGAATGGATAAGAGGAGAACCCATGCGGAAGAATGAGATATATGAAGTGGAGATCACGGGGATGACGGACGAGGGCGACGGCGTGGGACGTGCGGAATCCATGGCTGTCTTTATACCCTATGCCATGACAGGAGAGCGAGTGAGGATTGTCATTGTGAAGGTGCTTAAAAACTATGCCTTCGGAAAGCTCCTCGAAGTGCTGAAGCCCTCCCTGCACAGGGTAAAGGCGGAATGTCCGCACTTCTACCAGTGCGGCGGGTGTCAGCTCTGGCACATGGATATGGAGGCGGAGCTGGCCTATAAGCGGCAGAAGGTACAGGACTGTCTGACAAGAATCGGCGGTCTGGATATTGAAGCGGAACCGGTGCTTTCTCCGGGGGAGATGACACGGTACCGGAACAAGGCGCAGTTTCCGGTGACGCCGGAGGGAATTGGATTTTTCCGCAGGAACAGCCATGATGTCATCCCGATGTATGACTGCGTGATTCAGGGGGAGTGGAACAGCGGGATCCTTGCGGCGGTCCGCGGATGGATGGAGGAATTCCAGATTCCAGCCTATGATGAGGAAAAAGACTGTGGCTTTTTGCGGCATATCTATACCCGGGAGGGAGAGAGCGGCATTTTGGTAACGCTTGTGACCAGAGCCCGGGAATTTCCCCATAAGGACGCTCTGATCGCCCGGATATTGGATTTGAAACTGCCCGTTGCCGGGATCGTTCAAAATATCAATGAAAAGAAAACCAATGTGGTCCTGGGCCGGGTGAATCAAACACTCTGGGGAAAGGGCTTTTTGACCGACCGTATTGGCAGGGTGAAGTTCAGAATTTCCCCTCTTTCTTTTTATCAGGTAAACCCGGCGGGAACGCTCTGTCTGTATGAAACTGTCAGGAAGTGTGCAGCGCTCACTGGCCGGGAGGTCCTTTGGGACCTGTACTGTGGGATCGGGACCATTGGCCTGTTTCTCGCGGATCAGGTCAAAGAGCTGGCGGGGATTGAGAGTGTGCCCGCGGCTGTGGAAAACGCCAGGGAGAATGCGGCGCTGAATGGCATTCAAAACGCGGTCTACCACTGCGGGCCTGCGGAGAAAATTGCGCCTGCGCTGGTCAGAGAAGGAGCCCGTCCGGATGTGGCGGTTCTCGACCCGCCCCGGAAGGGCTGTGACGAGGCTCTGCTTCAGGCGGTCGTCCATGCGGCGCCCGGGCGGATTGTATATGTCTCCTGCAAGCCTTCTACGCTGGCGCGGGATCTGAAATATCTTTCGGCCAATGGATATCGGACGGTTCGCGTGGTCCCCGTCAATATGTTCCCAAGAAGCGCTCATGTGGAAACGGTGGCCCTTTTATGCCGCGGCCTGCATGAGTAAGTCAGAAAACATGAGCCGAAAACCACGGTTGTGATTTTTAGCCCGGGAGACAGTTTTATTGATAGGATATCAACTATACAGGATATGGAATTAAATTGCCGTATTTGGAGCGGAGGCGCATATGAGCAGAAAAGTAATTATAATCGGCGGAGGGCCGGCCGGTATGATGGCGGCCGGTACAGCCGCACAGCGCGGCCTGCATGTCAAACTGGTGGAACAGAATAAGATGCTGGGGAAAAAACTGTTGATTACGGGAAAGGGCCGCTGCAATGTGACCA
The DNA here is from genome assembly GCA_965146665.1 of uncultured Ructibacterium sp. Classification (GTDB taxonomy): domain Bacteria; phylum Bacillota; class Clostridia; order Monoglobales; family Monoglobaceae; genus Ructibacterium. The sequence goes on along the minus strand of CBCTHE010000004.1, from coordinate 66,323 downwards.
ATGCCTGTGAGGATGTGCAGGATTTGATTCGGAACGTCCCCACCAACGGCTCATTTTTATACAGCGCATTTTACGGCTTTACAAACCAGCAGACCATGGAGTTTTTCGAGCGGCAGGGCGTGCCGCTTAAAGTAGAGCGGGGCGGGCGGGTATTTCCCGTATCGGACCGGAGCCAGGATATAGCCCAGGCGCTCCGAAAATACCTGATTGAGAACAACGTGGAGATCCTCAACGACCAGGTGGATGATATTCTGTCCGCGGACGGCCGAATCTGCGGCGTAGTAACAGCCAAGAGAGGGAATCTTGAGGCAGACAGCGTGATCTTGGCCACGGGCGGGCTCTCCTATCAAAATACGGGATCAACCGGGGATGGGTATACCTGGGCGGAGAACCTGGGACACGAGATCACGGAGCTCCGCCCCTCTCTGGTGCCGATTCGGGTTCAGGAGACATGGATCTCAGAGGTGATGGGTCTTTCGCTCCGAAATGTCGCCATTACGGTGCTGGACAGCCGGGACCGTAAGGTCTATCAGGATTTTGGCGAGCTGATGTTCGCGCATTTTGGTCTGACCGGGCCGGTGGTACTCAGCGCCAGCGCGCATATGCGGCATATGGGAAAGGAAACGTACCGTGTTTTCCTTGATCTGAAGCCGGCGCTGGACGAGAAACAGCTGGATCAGCGGATCTGCCGGGATTTTCAGCAAAACCTGAACCGGGATTTCCGAAACAGCCTCGGGGCCCTTTTGCCCGGCGCTCTGATTCCAAATGTGATTGTTCTGTCTGGAATAGACCCGTATAAAAAAGTGAACTCCGTTACCAGAGAGGAACGGAGCCGGCTGCTTTCTGTATTGAAGAGAATGGAGTTTCATGTGACAGGCTTCTGCCCAATCGAACAGGCGATTATAACCTCCGGCGGGGTGAATGTAAAAGAGATCAACCCATCGACCATGGAGTCAAAGCTGATTTCCGGCTTGTATTTTGCCGGGGAAATCATGGATGTAGACGCCTATACCGGAGGCTTTAACCTACAGATAGCGTTTTCGACGGGCCATCTTGCGGGCTCTTGTTGCTGAGGCCCGCAGGTATTTTGCTCTGAAATTCGCATAGAGCGTGGCCTGAAGTACACAGAAAATGATGGACAGTCCATAGGTGGTCAGCCCGATGATCACAAAACGCTGGAGGATATCGTCAATTTCCATGCGGGTCAGAAGCCAGCCCATGACAATGATGATCAGGCAGTGGTTCAAATAAATATCATAGGAGGCCTGCGAGATACTGGTAAGCAGGCCTTTTCCGCGCCGTTCCAGGGAGATGGTCAGTTCTCTGGCGTAGGAATAGAAGCCAAAGATGGAGAAGAAGCAGAAAAAGACCACAATAACCGGGGACAGCTTATAGGCGATCAGTCCGCCGAACTGCATATAGGACAGGACACAATGTGTCACCGCCAGAACCAGCCAGCCAATATAGATCACGGGCTTGCTCTGGGCGATCAGACGTTCAAAGGCCTCATAGTGCAGACCCACATACATGCCCAGAATCCAGAACACAAAATAGGCGGGAAAGATTTTGTGTGTGGCGGCGGCATAGGGGAAATACATCCGGAAGAAGACCGTCACTGCAAATGCCGCGATAGTCAGAAACGCGGCAAAGGATTTGTTTTTCACACGGCTGACCATGATCCAGATCGGCATCAGGAGATAGAACTGGATGATCAGAATAATGAAATAAAACTGCGCAGATATATTCCCTGTCAGTATGAAATACAGGAATTGATCCCAGCTGAATTGATACAGATGAAGGACCCAGATGAATACCGCGTAATAGATGATTACCGCAAGCAAATACGGGAAGCAAATTTTCCGTATCCGGTCCCAGAGAAAACGCACATAGGGAAAACGGCGGACATCACTGTATTTATAAAAAAGTTTAATGGCGCTGGTAAAGATAAAGCCGGGCACCGCAAAGGTGGTAAGCCGGGTCAGAGAGGAAAAAAGGATAGACCAGAAGCTCCACTTGGGGAAGGTGTCCACACCCTCTGACAGCAAGTGAATCAATATGACAAACATACACAGGAAAAATTCAAATACGGAAATTTCTGTTATTTTACGTTTCATATGCCCAATCCTTTTCCTCAGCCTCTATCTGCAAAGCGTTATCTTTCATGCATATTTTACAATAGCTTTCCCTGCCTGTCAATGCAATTCTTGCCCGCAGCCGGTAATTGAAACCAAATTGTTACAATGGCGCATGGAGAGGTAAATATCGTAAAAATAAGAAATCAGGCATATTTTGTCGGCAGATGTGAAAAATAATTGACAGAATAACCGGACGATACACAAAAAAACAAAGTGAAGCTTTCAGCTGTAAATCGAACCAATTCGCTGTGCCGCACATGCCAAACACGCCGGTAATGCCAATTCTGCGGTGAAGCTGTTGCCGCATTGTGTCGTCTATGAAAATCGCATAAAAAATCAGGTGAAAATGGTAGGAATTTGTGTTTGCAATTTTCCTTTGGCTCTGTTATGATAGAAACATGAACATCACAGGGTTATGATTCCTGAATTTTATAGAAGGAGTGTACAGTAGATGAAATTTGAAGCTTGGAATGGTTTTAAAGAAGGTGCGTGGACAGAATCGGTTGACGTCAAGGATTTTATCCATCAGAACTACGAGCCTTATGAGGGTGACGAGTCGTTTTTGGCGCCGCCGACTTCCAAGACAAAAGCCTTGTATCAAGAAGTTAGGGAATTGATTCTGGAGGAGATAAAAAAGGGCGTTATTGACGTGGAGACCTATCGGGTGTCCGGAATTGATAACTTTGAGCCCGGATATATCGACCGGGAGAATGAGGAGATTGTCGGTCTGCAGACTGACGCGCCCCTGAAACGCATGATCAATCCTTATGGCGGCATGCGGATGGTGGAGCAGTCGCTGGAAGCCTATGGTTATGCCATGGACGAGGCGAGAAAAGCCGATTTCAAGGAATTCCGAAAGACCCACAATGACGGTGTGTTTGACGCCTATACGCCGCAGATGCGCCGCGCCCGTACGGTGGGGCTGATGACCGGACTTCCGGACGCCTATGGCAGAGGCCGTATCATTGGGGATTACCGCAGGATTGCCCTTTACGGCGTTGACTATCTGGTGGAGCAGAAGCAGGCTGATTTTGCCCGGCAGGAGGAACAGCCTGCCACAGAGGACATCATCCGGATGCGTGAGGAGATCAGAATGCAGATCCGTGCCCTGGGGCAGATCAAAAGCATGGCGCTGCGGTATGGCGTTGATATGTCTCTCCCGGCCCAGAACGCAAAGGAGGCAATTCAGTTCACCTATTTTGGATATCTGGCGGCCATCAAGGAGAACAATGGCGCGGCCATGTCCTTCGGGCGGAATTCGACATTCTTCGACATTTATATCAACCGGGATATGGAGAAGGGCATTCTGGACGAGGCCGGCGCCCAGGAGCTGATTGACCATCTGGTTCTGAAGCTGAGACTTGTCCGGCATCTGCGGACCCCGGATTACAATGATCTGTTTTCCGGCGATCCCACCTGGGTTACGGAATCCATCGGCGGGATGAACGAAGACGGCCGCACGCTTGTGACCCGGTCATCCTTCCGGTTTCTGCATACGCTGACCAATCTGGAGCCTGCGCCGGAGCCCAACATGACAGTGCTCTGGAGCGTTGACCTCCCTGAGGCGTTTAAGGAGTACTGCGCCAAGATGAGCATCGAGACCGACTCCATTCAGTATGAGAGCGACGATGAAATGCGGCCGCTCTATGGGGATGACTACGCCATTGCCTGCTGTGTTTCATCCATGGAGCTGGGTAAGCGGATGCAGTTCTTCGGCGCGCGGGTCAACCTTGCCAAAACCCTGCTCATGGCAATCAATGACGGCTATGATGAGAAAAAAGGCATGAAGGTACTGGAAAACACAGCGCCTATGACGGACGAAATTCTGGATTTTGACAAAGTCAGGGCGGCCTATGACAAGTGTATGGAGGAAGTGGCGGCGCTCTATGTGAACACCATGAACACCATTCACTATATGCATGATAAGTATGCCTATGAGGCCGGACAGATGGCATTGCATGACACGGATGTGAAACGGTTTATGGCATTTGGGGTCGCAGGGCTGTCCGTTGTGGCGGATTCTCTGTCCGCCATTAAGTATGCCAAGGTAAAGCCCATACGCAATGAGCAGGGGATCGCGGTGGATTTCGAGGTGGAGGGTGACTTCCCCAAGTATGGCAATGACAATGATGATGTGGACCAGCTTGCTGTTGCCGTACTGGAGAAGTTTTACGGCGAGCTCAAGAAACATCCCACTTACCGCGGCGCGGAACACACGCTGTCTGTGCTGACCATAACCTCCAATGTGGTGTACGGCAAAAAGACAGGCACCACCCCGGACGGCCGGAAGGCGGGTGAGCCTTTGGCGCCCGGAGCAAATCCCATGCATGGCAGGGACAGCAGCGGTGCGCTGGCATCTCTGAATTCTGTGGCGAAACTGCCCTATGCAGGATGCTGTCAGGATGGCATCTCCAACACCTTTTCCATTGTGCCCGAGGCACTGGGCAAGGAAAAAGACACCCGGGTGAAAAACCTGGTGGCTGTTCTGGATGGTTATTTTAAACAGCACGCGTTCCATCTGAACGTGAATGTTCTGAACCGTGCGACCCTGGAGGATGCAATGGAGCATCCTGAAAAATACCCCACCCTGACCATTCGGATATCCGGCTATGCGGTGAATTTCAACCGTCTGACCCGGGAACAGCAGCTGGAGGTCATCAGCAGGACTTTCCATGAGATCATGTAGCCTGTTCAGGAATTTGTGATGATAGGAAAGGGCATCTCTTTGCATAGGGATGCCCTTTTTAAAAAGGAGGCTGAAATATGGCAGAGGGATATATTCACTCAGTAGAGAGTATGGGACTGGTGGACGGACCGGGGATCCGGTATGTCGTCTTTATGCAGGGGTGTGCTTTGCGGTGCCGATATTGCCACAACCCGGATACCTGGGCTGTGAATACCGGCCAGGTGATGGAGGCGGATGCCCTGTTTCAAAAGATTTTGCGGTTCCGGCCATATTTTGAAAGCTCAGGCGGCGGCGTAACCTTTTCCGGCGGCGAACCCCTGCTTCAGCCTGCGTTTTTAACTGAAATGCTCAAAAAGTGCAAAGAGGCGGGCATTCATACCGCGATTGACACGGCGGGCGGCGCTTTCGGAGATTTTGGCGAGATTCTCGACCTTGCGGATCTGCTGCTTCTTGATATTAAGCACACGGAACGGAAAGGGTATGAAGCGGTCACAGGGCGGAGCATGGAGCTGTATGAAAAATTTATTGCCCAGCTCCCGGAGCATCCGGTGGATCTATGGCTCCGGGCGGTCATTGTGCCGGGGATTCATGACAACCTTGACTATATCCGGGAAATCTGGGCGGAGGCAAAGCGGCTGCCCCGTGTGAAGAAGATTGAACTCTTGCCTTATCATACGCTGGGCGTGAATAAATATGAAAGCCTTGGAATTCCCTATCCGCTGGAGGGAGTTCCGCCCATGGACAGACGCCGCGCAGAGCGGTGGCAGGACACGCTGAACCGCGCGCTTATTGCCGAATAAAAGCTTGATGCATCATGGCCGCCGCTGAAATTTTCACCGGCGGCTGTTTGCGGATATACGAATCAGTTTTTGCTTAGAAAAGTTAAAAAAATTTGAAAAAAAGGGTTGACTTTTAAAAAAAAATTGCTATAATAATAAGAGTGTTGCGGAGACAGCCTAAAAGAAGTAAGATCTTCAAAAAATAGGTATAGTTTTTTAAATTCCGTATATACTATATCAAGTAAATATTCCTCTATAGCTCAGTTGGTAGAGCATGCGGCTGTTAACCGCAGGGTCGTTGGTTCGAGTCCAACTGGAGGAGCCAAAAAAGCAGAGCAATTTAGATATTATGCCAAATTGCTCAGTAAAATCAAGGGTTTGCGAGGTTTTCGCAGCCCTTTTTTTCAACTCATTTTTTGTAGATATCCGCCCGTTTTGTAATAGGCTCGAACTTGGGAGCGTCAAAAATTGGGTGTTTTTTAATGAGAAAAACATAAAAACAACAATAGATATTTCAATCAAACGATAGGATTCGAACGAACAACTTAATACGATAAAGAGGACAGCAGTTTCTAAAACAGAGACTGCTGTTTTTTTTATACTCAAATTTAAAATGGAAGGAGAAGAGGAGAATGAATTCAAAATTGTTATACAACCAAATTAAAGAGCAGCTTCCTCCTATGGAAGGGGTGGATGTTAAGGTTGATGATGATAAAATGAATTTCTATGTGGATGGGAGGTTGGAATTTTATGTACGAGAATCGGGCGGTATAAGTTTTGTTCCGAATACTTCATATACGGATAAAGTAAGAAATGCAAGTGATATGGCGGTTTGTACATCGAGATTTGTTCGTGAATATCTTGAAATAATTGAACAAGCGCCGGATTTTGAAGTAGAAGGACTTAAAAGCAAATACAAATTAATTGCACAATTTAATAACACCGTCTTAGCCGCAAGAACGAATGGTGAAAACCATGTTGAGTTTGTCACATGGGATAAGGACTCAAGAGGAGTATCAGCAGGGAACTATTTTGGGAATGATTATACCCGTGCAAAAGAAGATTTTGCGGTGAGAGCCAACCTTGTAAATCCGGATAAGATTTTTTTGATTGATGAACTTGTCGAGATATACAGATGTGTGGATGATATTCTTGGAGGCGGATATGAACTTACAGATGAACAGGAGGAGATACTTGATATCATTAAAAGTAAAATAACTGAGTCAGTGCCTGATGTGATGGAACGGGCAGTTGAGAACGAAGAACGCTTTGAACCGGAACAAAATACCGGTCAAACTATGATGTGAAAAAGGAGAGAAAAAATGTTTAATTGCAAAATAAAATATGGAGATTCAAGTTCCGAGATATATTTTCCATGCAGGAACAATGTTCTAAGCGCTAAATTTGATGAACTTCATATACCGGAAGGAGATAAGCCGAGCGCTAAAATCGTAGTCGAAGAAATAAGTTATGAGCCGCTTAAATGCCTTGTAAGTCAGGAGGTTGATCCCGACGCATTAAATGAGCTTGCAAAGAAATTGGAATCGCTTTCAAAAGATGAGGTTGTAAAATTCGGTACAGTAGCAGAAACAAAAGGTATCAATGACCTTTATGAGTTTTTGAATTTAACGGATAATATGCATTATTATACGCTCATAACAGATATGAGAGATATGGCTAAGGTCGGTAAATTACATATGATGACCAGAGAAGGCAGTGTACCGATAGAAATATTAAAGGACGAGAAGAGAAACTACACCATTGGAAAAGAATTGATTGAGTCGGGAACAGGTGTGGTAACGAAGAATGGTATCCTTTATACAAATGACGATTTGGAATATTACAGATATTCAAAGCCGGAAATGCTCCCGGTAATTCAGTCTAGTGAAGATGAAATGATATGCGTAATGATGCGTTATCAGGGTAATACAAATTATGTATTTTTGCCGGATGTGAAAATGGCATTCCAAAGGGCGGCTCACAGAATGGGCGCAGAGGATTTTTCTCAGTGTGAATACAAAATTGAATACTGTGATTTTCATATGGATAGATACGAAGAAGAAAGGGAAATAAAATTTAATCCGGATAAATTACAGGAATGCTTAGAGAATATTCTCAATAATGAGGGAGTTGAAAAACTGAATGCGGCAGCATATCAGATTGCAAGATTAAGCAAGGAAAAGCTTGCTATGCTTGTGCCTGTAATAGATTATGCAAAAAGATATGACAGCGAAGCAATTATAAAATTGGCGGAGTGTATAGACTCATTTGAAGTTTTCGGAAATGTATCTACCGCATACGGCCTTGGCATAGCGCTCATAAACGATAATCCATATTATGAATTACATGAAGATATCGAAGATTATTTCAATTTTGAGAAGTATGGCGAAGATATGGATATGCAATGGGATGGGAAGTTTCTTGACGGAGACATATATGTCGGAATATGTGACGGGAATACATTAGAAAATATTTTCAATGGGAATGAACCCGAGAAGGATATGGATGAAAATTTTGAATTATCTATGTGATAAAATGCGAAAGGAGAAACCGGATGTCAGAGAAAAGAATATTGGCTGTTGAGATTGACAATACCTTATTTGATGAGTTAGATGATTTCGTAAAGAAGAATGGCTTATCAAAAAAGCAGTATGTGGCTGAGGTCATAAGAGAAAATCTTGTACAGAGCATGAAGCAAAATCAGGAAGTGGCTGAACCTGAAATTACAGGTCCGAAAGGATGGGACAGACCGGAGGTAGAAAAAGCAATTGATGATTTTATTCTGCAAAATGGACGAGTCCCATCTCAGAAAGAATTTAAAAATGAAAACGGACTTCCGTCATACGGCGCTGCTGCAAGAGCATTGGTGGAAATATCCCCGGCACAGTATGCAAATCAGCGCTATAATGAAATATGCAACATAGAACAGGACACAGGCTTTAATTTAGAGCCGGATATGAATATGTAGGCGGTACTTTCTGAAAACAGAAGGTATCGCCTTTTTTGTTTAAGAAAACAGTGGGAGGAATTTTAAGACTATGGATAAACGAAAATTACAAATATGTGAGGGAGATGAATGAGAATGAAAAATATTAAAATTTTAGCAACGTTAAAAGAGCAGGTGGAAACTGTTGATTTTATGATGGAAGATTTGGCTGTATGCGTGAGTGTGGATGATGCTGAACTTGCTGAATTGATTTCAGAAGGCGATGAAGATGTTTTGGAGCTTATTGAGCAATTTAAAAAGATTGATTGTTCACTGCATATGCTGACAGAAGATTTGCGAGGTTCTCTTTGTAATGAAGGATTTGACTGCGAATTGTATTCGACATGGATAAGCGAACTTTGTTATGACCTCATGAGGCTTACCGGACTTATCGAAACTTTTGAGGAAGCACATAAAGCCCTTCAACGGTACATCAGTGAAACCATTCGAGGTTACAGAATTCTGACGCAAGACGGATACGGTACACAGGAATGAGGCGACATTATGGTAAAAACGATTATGGGTAAGGATGTGGTACATCCTTATGTCTAAAATATTTTTATCGGGAACATATTTAGCGCCGTATGAATGTATGATGCAGCAGACTCCGGTGGCAACGAATGTTAATAAGCATGAGAAAAGGGCAAAAGGAAAATATATCTCATTTTTGAAGCAGTATATGCGAGGATGCGGATACAATGAAATAATACAAAGAGTAATGTGCACGGTCGAGAGTATGGTGTTTGATGATTTCTTATTTTGCAGTGAAGATCACCGGGATATGTTTCTAAGGATGTATTGCAAGCGAACAAAAGGATATGATAATAAAGACATCCTGAAAACAGCAGTTATATACCTTTTAAGTGCAAACAATATATTCAAAACGTTACTTGAAAATTATGTATCCAATCCACTGTATGAAATGCCGAATATGATTGGTGGGAATGTAGATGAGGAAGTCTATAGCATATACCATGCAGTCAAAATGCTGTTGGGTATGAAATCGGGATTGTATGAAGAGGACTTATTTGACAATGCGGTGTTGTCGGATAGAGTATTGTGCCTTGTTATCAATGCAAAGCTTATATCACAATATGGAATTCACGGATATTTGAAAAAGTCAGAAAAGGATGACAAGCCGAGATACAATAACAAACCTCATAAACATAACCGTAAATTTTGTACATACGAATACGGAGGAAAGCGGATACGAATAAAATAAGACGGAGGCGAGGACAATGAGCCATCTTTTAATATTTTTAGGCGGTTTGTTTTTGGGCGGCGGAATTGGAGTAGTTACAATGTGCTGCTTCATTGTGTCAGGTCAAGAGTCGAGGACAGAGGAAAAATATCTCAATGGAAAAGAATAGAGTAAAATAACGTGTAAATATATTAAGGCGGTCAGGAAGATGAATGAGCAACCTGACCGCTTTTTTTGTACCTAAAATCGGAAAGGAGAAGATGAAAATGCAAAAAAATGTATCGAACCACCCGAGAGACGCCCCCTTCTTAAAAAAGAATATAGAGTAGTATGGCGGTCGCTTAGTCTTTGTGTTAAAGACAAAAGCGGCCGCCTTTTTTTGTTTGCCAAAAAATCGGAGGTGTTTAGAATTATAAAGTACATTAAAAGTCCGATTTCTTGGGTGGGCGGTAAAGGTCAGTCAAGAGAGAAAATTCTCAGGTCTATCCCGTTGGGATGTGTGAGATATGTTGAAGTGTTTGGCGGCGGAGGAACAATTCTGCTGTCCAAAGAACCTCACAAATTCGAAGTATATAATGACTTTAATTCTGACCTTGTAAATATGTTCAGGTGTATTAAGGAAAGACCGCTTTCCTTCTTCAAGAGCGCCGGACTGTTTCCGCTTAACAGTAGGCAGGAGTTTAAAATGCTGCAGGATTTTTTGGAACGCAATGAACCGGATTTCTCGCATATTAAGCGAGAGGCTGAGGCGGCAATGGAATTGTTCACAGGCGAGGACCTGGAACAGGTTGAAATGATATTGAACGGTAGAGCTGAAATGTATGATACAGAAAGAGCGGCAGCCTTTTATAAAGTTATCCGCTACAGCTATTCAAGCACAGGAAAGAACTTTGGCGGTCAGCCTGTTAATCTTCCCAATGTACTTGAAGATATATATGCAATATCAAAACGGCTGACAAGTGTAGTAATTGAAAATAAGGACTTTGAGGACTTAATCAAGCTGCACGACAAGCCGGGAACGTTTATGTATCTTGATCCCCCATACTTCATGACAGAAGGATTTTACGGAGGATTTGCAAGAGAAGACCACATCAGGCTATACCAATACCTTGCCAATCTTAAATACAGCAAGTTCCTGCTGTCATATAACGGCTGCGAATTTATTAAGGAGCTATATGATCAATATACAATCGTGGAATTTTCGCGCCTACACTCAATGGTTCAGCGTTACAAAGCCGGCAGTCAGTTTGAGGAACTGCTCATAGCAAACTACGATATAAACGAGAGAAGAAAGAACGAACCAATACAATTAAGTTTATTTGGAGATGATGACTATGAAAGGAACTATTTGCAGGATTATAGGCAAAAGAGGGCGAACAACCATACCTTTTACATATCGCAGGCTCTTAGGGATTACAAATGATACATTCCTTAAATGGCAAATGGATGGCAGAAGGATAATTGTAACACCCTTAAAAGAATTTCAAGACGGAATATGTGAAAGCGGAGCATTCTACGAACTGAATAGACCGGAAGAAGTAAAAAGGTTTGTAGAGGAAATTTCCGAGGACACATTGAGACTTATACAGGAAGCAGTTTCCTCAAAATTAAATACGAGCGCTGGGATAGGAATCGGCTGAATCATCAACAGAAAGCAAGAATATACAATCATTAAAACTAAATAGCCGGAATAATAAGTCGAGTTCGTTGTCTCCGACGCCGTTAAGGAGTAAGAGCAATGATTAGATTTTTTGATATGTTCTCAGGCATCGGTGGCTTTAGGGCAGGTCTTGAATCCATTGACGGATATAAATGTATCGGTCATTGCGAGATAGATAGATTTGCCGACAGAAGCTATCGATGCCTGTTTGATACAGACGGTGAGGTGTTTTTTAATGATGCAACCAAACTTGATCCAAAGGATATCCCCGAATTTGATTTGCTTTGTGCGGGATTTCCATGCCAAGCATTTTCAGTCGCTGGGAAACGAAAAGGGTTTGAAGATGCCAGAGGTACGCTCTTCTTTGAAATTGCCAGAGTGCTTAAAGAGTGCAGACCTAAATATTTTCTCCTTGAAAACGTTCCCGGACTGTTTAGCCATGACAAAGGGTGGACTTTTACAACCATCCTCAGTACGTTATCGGAGTTGGGGTATTGTGTTGAATGGCAATTGCTTAACAGCGCAGATTTCAAAGTCCCCCAATCCAGAAAGAGAATGTTCGCTTTCGGATATCGTGATGTGCGATGTGCCGGAAAAGTATTACCTTTCACAGAGTGCAACCCTAAAACTCTTAGACAAGTCCTGGCGGGAAGTCAAGGACAAAGAGGATATGACTTGTCGGGACTAAGCTGTACTCTGGCGTCAAACGCAGGCGGGCAGGGCGGTAAAACAGGGATGTATATCGACATGAATGAAAATCCTTGTATCACATGCCTTTCCCGATGCATCAAGAGCAGATACAATTCCGGAATCACAAACAGACGCGGCGAGAATTCAGGCGTATTTGAATGCCTTATGCCATGCCTGACGCCTGCCAGATTGGAGAAAAGGCAGAGGGGTAAGCGGTTCAGACCGCATAACTGCCCGATGTTCACTTTAACTGCGCAGGACATTCATGGTGTATTGGAAAATTGCAGAATAAGAAAACTGACGCCTATAGAGTGTCTGAGATTGCAGGGATTTACAGATGAACAAATACTGCCGATGCTTGAAATCAACTCAGATAACCAGCTTTATAAACAAGCAGGAAATGCAGTAACTGTAACGGTTGTAAATGCAATTGGAAAAAGAATAAAGAAGCTCGATGATGAGCTATACAAAAGGAGCGATAAAATATGGACATTAAATCAACAGTGTATTTAATGACTAAACCTGACAGTTCATTAAAAGCGATGGTGGATGTTAATCTGGGCGGTGAATTTGTCATAAAAGGAATCAGAGTAGTGGAAGGAGAAAACGGTCCGTTTGTATCAATGCCGCAGAAAAAAGTCGGCAATGATTATGACCAGACATTCTTCCCAATTACGAAAGAAGCAAGAGAACAGCTTCACAAATCTGTTCTTGATGCATATGAGAGAAAACTTACACAGCAGGAGGAACAGAAAAATGAAAAAGGGCAGTCGAAAGGCAACAAAAAAGGACATTCGAAGGATAAACAGTCCGCTGATAAATCTCAGAAATCAGACGATGCTCCCGAACAGACAGATACAGAACTTTCGCAGGAAGGGCAAGACGAGCAGATAGAAGAAGGTCCGACCATGTCAATGTGAGGTGAATGGAAATGCCAGTCCCATTTTACAGATACTCGTATAAAACGGCCCAAAGCGAGAACATGACGGATCGCTATCGTGAAAGCAAAGCGGAGAATGTGCGTTGTGTGAATTATATCGAGAATGAAAACACAGGGTTTTATGCCAATGCATACAAAGACAATTGTGTTGACAGCAATGGAGCATATACGAAACTCCTTATCGAAGAATTTGGCATGGAACGAGTATTAAGCGTTTATGCAGCGACTTTGAATGCAAACAAGCATGATGGGAGAATATCCCCCGAAATGAAAGAGTGGGCAAAAAACTTCAATGCAGGACTCAGATATGATGAGGATAAATCGGATTTGCGCCTTTCTAAACTGCATATAGGCGTTGTAAATCTCCTTGCAAAACAGGCTGTGGAAGAATACAACAAACTTAAACTGTTTTCAGACGAGCATTGTATAAGCACGCTTGGGGAAGATTTGACAGGAAGGGTTGTAGCGGTAAGTCCCAAATATCTGAAAGAAGAGTATTGGGCGCCTGAAAATCAACTGTGGCTTGCAACGGGAGGGTTCGGATGCAGTCCGACCGCATCGGGCAGAGCAGTATATGCCACATGCCTTATAGATGGTGACGAAACCCGATGGGATCGAGGGGATATTATAGGAATAATCAAAGATGAATACTTGCCGGATTGGGCAAGAGAAAAATTGGAAGAATTACAAAATCCGGAGCAGGAATCCGGGATGGAATTAAAATAATCGGAGGTAGAGAGAATGAAATCAAATCATAAGTTGAAATCAGTAATTTCCATGACATTAGCAGTAATTATGATTCTCGGAATGATTCCGGGAATGTCGGTATTTGCGGCACAGAAGAACGATTACGCCGATCCGGCGGATAATTGGCTTACAACAAACAGCAGGACAAACGAACTTGATATCAATGCAACAATTACCTATGAAACTTCATGGTGTACAAACTGTAATATGGACACAACGGTTATGACCTATCGCGTGCCTGAATATACGAAGTTGGGAACTACGGCGTTAAATCGCGGAGTTAAGTGGTCGGACGGCACGATGATTGACGGAGAAGGCAAAGGGAACCTTGATGCCGGCACACCGGGAGTTGATGCGGAATTCACCGGATATCATTGGACAAAGTCTGTTTGTCAGCAATGCGGTATCCTTAATGCAATTGAAGGCCCGGGTGCATACTGCTATAACAGAAATGTGTATGGATTAAACAGCTGCGATCATAATTTCTTTTTGGAGTTTGATAACACAGTATACAGAGAGTTTGATGAACATCAACATGTTACGGTTTTGAAAAAAGGAAATTACTGTCAGTTTTGTAAAGGTACATATGCAAAAGCGTCTGAGAAGAAGGAAGTGCATGATCTGGCAACAAATATTGATTGCCAAATCGGAAATAACAGGTTCTTTATGGAAGAATCGTGTGAGGACTGCGGATATAAGACGAACGAATATGTTGCAGCCAAAGCTGTTGTAGCATCGTACTATGGTAATGCAGACGGCAAGGCTCACACCGTTGATGTGTCGGACTTGTCGGACGATGAAGTACATACACGGATCAGGTACGGAACCAAAGCCAACGCTTGCAATTTGACGTCAGCGCCCAACTATACAGAAGCAGGATACTATCCTGTATATTATGAAATCGACTATAAGTTTGAGGGCAAAACGATGACAGAGAATGGCGTGTCATATGTATGGCTTTTGAATAATGCTGTTGAAAAAGACAATGGTAATTCGGGAACAGCAGCACCCCATGTGCATGATTACAGATACCTTGAAACGGTAAAACCGACTTGCTTGGAGCTTGGATATGAGAGATGGCAGTGCGATGGCTGCGGAAGTCTGTTAAAGCAGAACTATACACAGGCGATCGGCCATAACTATAAGTCCACCCTGATTCGTGAAGCAACTTGTACTAAGGGCGGTATGGAGCTTGAAATCTGCACAAGATGCGGAGAGTTCCATGAACACACCACAGCATTGGCAAACCACGAATACAAGGATGAAATTGTTCCTGCAACATGCAAGAGCGCAGGATACACCAAGCATATCTGTAAAAATTGCGGCAATGCATATGTTACGGATATTACGGATGTAGCGGATCATAAATTTAATAAAATTGTAAGAAAGCCTGACTGCGTACATGGAGGTTATACCACATATATTTGTGATACTTGCCATATTTCCTATACGGATAACTATACAGACGCACTTGGTCATGATTGGGATGAAGGGCATAATGTAACTTTGCCGACATGCGAGGCAGAGGGTGTTATTGAATACAATTGTAAAAATTGCTCTGAAAAAATGATTAAGTCAGATTCAGCAACAGGGCATACTCCCGGAAAAGCGGCAACTTGTACAGAACCGCAGACTTGTACCGTATGCGGAACTGTTCTTGAACTTCCAAAAGGCCATAGTTACAGTGAAGAGGTAATCTCACCGACTTGTACAGCGATGGGATATTCAATCTTTACTTGTGATTGCGGAGAAAGTTATGTAGGTAATTACACGGATATGGCGGAGCATGACTATGTAGAAACAGTGACTGCACCGACTTGTACAGAGCATGGATTCAGTACATTTCAGTGTGCGGATTGCGATGCGGAATACACTTCAAATTACACAGATAAACTTGACCATAAATATTCGGCAACCGTAACTCCTGCAACATGTACAACGATGGGATTTACCACTTATGTGTGCGATGACTGCGGAGAAACATACAAGGCAGATTATACGGATATATTAGAGCATAACTACAGAAAGGAAGTCATTGAACCTACTTGTAAGGAACACGGCTATGCGGTATATACATGCCCGGATTGCGGTAAGGAGTTCATTGCGGATTATACAGATGTGAAGGAACATCATTACACAGCAACCGTAACTCCTGCAACGTGTACATCAATGGGATATACTACCTATGTATGTGATGATTGCGGCGATAGCTACAAAGACGATTATGTGGAAAAGCTTCCTCACAATTATGTGAGAACAGTAACCGAGCCGACTTGCTTGAATCTTGGGTACACAACCTTTGTATGCGCTGATTGTCATGATACATATAAAGCGGAATACAAGGAAGCGCTTGGACATCAGCCGACAGAATGGATAATTGATGTTCCGGCAACAATCGAAAATGCCGGAAGCAAACACATTGCATGTGAACGCTGCGGCGAGATTTTGCAGACAGTGGAAATTGCACAGCTTATCGACAAGGACAACTCTGATGAGGACGGAAACGCACAGGTGGGCAATTTCTCAATTATATTGACTGACAAAGACGGAAAACCCATCTTTGACAGCGAAATCAGTATTGATGTAAATGACAATGTAACTATCAAGCTGCCAAGAGGCAGACTTCTTGATTATGCCGACCAGACAACAATTACGGCTTTCTATACCGATACACAAGCAGCAAAATCAGATTTACAGATTTTCATTTATGATGAAAATAACAACGCAGCCACAGGCGCGACAGACGGAATCGGTCAGCTTAAAGTGCCGAACAATCAATCCTCAAC
Source organism: uncultured Ructibacterium sp. (assembly GCA_965146665.1). Lineage (GTDB taxonomy): Bacteria > Bacillota > Clostridia > Monoglobales > Monoglobaceae > Ructibacterium. The sequence goes on along the minus strand of CBCTHE010000004.1, from coordinate 49,713 downwards.
GGGAGATGATAATGGTACAATAGGCAAGGACGAGGGCGAAGAAAAACAGACCTTTGTTGTAACCGTAACCGACAAAACCAATACCGTCATCCCAAACTGCGACATCTATATCGGCGAAAGCAATAACCTTGTTGTAGATTTGCCCGATGGTATCAAGCCTACAAGAGAATATCCTGTCATCATCACAGTAACCGACCAAAACGGCAGCGCACAGACAGGTATTACCGTTATTGCCTTGGGGGATGCGGATTATGTGGAAAAAGGCGTGACCGATGTCTATGGAAAGGTAACGCTTCCGATTACAAGCGAAGGCTATACTGATAAAAACGGCAAGGTTAATGTAAATGGTATCAATGTCATTGTCAATGACGAAGCCGGATTTATCGCAAACGCCTATGTCATACACAATGAAGACGGCACAATCAATGTAACGCTCCCCGATGAAAAGGCAATCAGCTATGCGAATAGAATTACTGTAACGGTACTTGATTCAATCGGTAAGGCAATGACCGACATAACCGTAACTGTTGACGATAAAGAAGAAAAGACCTATACAGCAAATACCGATGAAAATGGCTCTATCGTAGTGCCGCCGCTTTCCGAGGATATGACGGACAGCGAGGGTAAGGCTGTTGTAAACGGCTACAATGTTCTGATTACGGACGAGCAGAAACCGATTGAAAATGCTTTTGTTGTAATTGCAGACGGTAAAATCAGCGTGAAGCTGCCGGAGGGCGTTTCCTTTGACTATGCAAACCGCATTACTGCAACCGTTACAAATCAAGACAATGCGCCTGTCAAAGATATGAGCGTAACTTTCACTGACAGTACAGAGCAGAGCGAAACAAACCTTACGGACGAAAACGGTAGAGCAACTGTTCCGCCTGTAAACATCGACTACACCGATGTCAACGGATATTCAGAGGTTGACGGATATATTGTTACGGTTATAAACGAAACCGGAGGAATCGAAAAGGCGTATGTTCAGCATAATGCAGAAATCAAAAACGAGGACGGAACAGTTCAAACGGCGGAAAATATCTCAGTTACCCTTCCTGAAAATGTGAAATTCGATTATGCTAACCGTATTACGGTAACGGTACTTCATAAAGGGGATAACACATCCGTTAAGGATATGGAAGTCGTTATTTCCGAATTTGCACAGGCAGATACAGAGACAAAAGCATTAAACGGCAAGACAAATACAGAGGGCAAAGCCGTATTCCCTCCTCTTTCAGAGGACATTACCGATGATAACGGCAGCTCGGACATTACCGAGGAAAAGCCGGGCAAAGGCGAGGATACGGACGGTGACGGCGTTGAGGATAAGCCGGGCGAGATAGAAACCGTAACCTATAAGGTATCGGTCAATGACACAAAGGGTATTATCAACAATGCCTTCGTAGTAATCAAGGACGGCAAAGTTTATGTTACACTTCCCGATACGCATACGCTGACAACTTCAAATCAGACAACTGTAACTGTGCTTGATAAAGACGGTAAAGCTGTAAAGGGTGTATCTGTAACAATCAAGGACAAGACCACAGAAAAATCCGCTACAACCGATGCAAGCGGCAAGGTAACATTGCCTGTTAAATCCTCAGGTGGTGGAAGCTCCAGACCTTCAGGCGGTGGCGGAGGTGGTGGCTCGTATATCAGCAATACCACGAATGTCACAGTAACCGATAAAGACGGAAAAAATGTTTCTGTTTCAAAGTCCACAGACAGCAAGGGCAATATCACATTGACGCTGCCAAACGGCAAAGAGCTTGCCGATGGTAATTATTACACTATTAAGGCAACAGACAGCAAGGGCAATGCGAAGTCCGATGTGAATATCACGTTAAAAGATAAAAAGAATAACTCCGCAAATGGCGCAACTGACAAAAACGGTGTTCTTGTGCTTCCGGCAAAAGAACACAAGGCATATATCGTCGGCTATGATGACGGTACATTCCGTCCTGACAACGATATGACACGTAGCGAAGCTGCTGCCATCTTTGCAAGATTGATTGCAGAGGAAAAAGGAGAAAGCATTAGCGGAAGGGCAAAATTCAATGATGTTTCAAGCAAAGAATGGTACGCTGATTCAATTGGTTATCTTTCAAAGTATGATATAATCAAAGGCTATGCAGACGGCACATTCAAGCCTAACGAGAGCGTAACAAGAGCAGAATTCGTTACGATGGCTGTAAGATATTATGGCTTATTCAACGAAGTGAAGAATACAAGCTACACTGTTAAGTACACAGACCTCAACAAAAGCTATTGGGCATACAACGATATTGCACTAGCAAAGAACATCGGTTGGCTTAATGGTTATGCGGATGGCAGCTTCAGAGGCGATAACAATATTACCCGTGCGGAGGTTGTAACCGTTGTAAACCGTGCAACAGGCAGAATGGCAGATAAGGAATATGTAAAAGACAATCTTACAAAACTTAACCGCTTTACCGATGTGACGAACAGCAATTTGTGGTACTTTATGGACGTGCACGAGGCTTCAAATGACCATATGGCAAACATTGGCGAAAAATCTGAAACTTGGGTAAAATAATCTTTTAAAATATGTACAGAGAGCAGCCCGAAAAGGCTGCTCTCATACATAAAAATATTCTTTCGCATTCTAAAAAACTTTGTCTGGACTTATGGGAATCGGTGTGGTATTGTTTGCGTTGCCAAATGGCAAATAAAAAAATTCAGGAGGAAGAAACCATGAAGAAGAAAGCCATAATCCTTACAATTTTAACGGCACTAACGTTTCAAAGTGCAGTATCAGCCGCAGAAATCAAAACATACGGTCAGGACAAAAACGACGCCACATACTTTGTCGAGCATGAAAGTAAAATCACACTCGATGCAAACGGCGGGTATTTAGGTTCAGGGTATCTTGGAACAGAAACAGAAATAGAGCTGAAAACCGAAAAAGGCAGAATTGAACTGCCGCTTCCATACCGTACATCAGACTATGACTTTGAAGGATGGTATACCGAAGATGGCGACAAGGTAACATCAGATACCGAATACTTCAGGGATGCGACACTCTATGCAAAGTGGAATATCATAGGCACAAGAACGATCACCTTCTCAGCTGACGGCGGTACAGACATACTGCCTATCACTGCAAAATATGGTGAGAAGGTAAGTATTGCAAGCCTGATTCCAACAAAGCAGGGATTCGCATTCAAAGGATGGTATACTGATCCCCGGTCAAAGGAAAACAGAGTAACAGAAATCACTCTAACTGACGATATAACGGTATATGCAAAATGGGAGCAGATTTCAAATACCGTCAATATAATCGGAAAAGATCGTATCTACATGACTGATGAAGAGATAGCCATGAACCGAGAAATAATGAAAAATCAGTATAAGCCGATATACTCGAACGAGCAAATCTTAAAGCTCATACAGCTGCTTCAGCAAATGCTGACGGAAATAAAATAACATTAGTCAAAAGGGCATTCCGTAAGGGATGCCCTTAAATTATGCAAAGAAGGGATTGATAAAAATGGGTAATTTCAAATTCCCGAGTCGTCAGGCTGTGGAAAGATTAAGAGAGCAGTATCCGCCCGGCACAAGAATCTCACTGCTAAAAATGGATGATCCGTATTCAAAACTGCAACCCGGAGCCAGGGCAACCGTACAGGGCGTTGATGATGCAGGGGGATTAATGTGCAAATGGGACAACGGTGAAGGACTTTCGCTTGATTACTATGAAGATGATTACAGAAAATTGACAGCCAAGGAATTGGCAGAAGAACAGGCTATGGCGGAAAAAGAAGATATGACTGAAGTCGAACAGGACGGCGGCGAAATGGAAATGGGAATGTGAGGCGGATGAAATGAGTTTACAAAACAAAATATCCATTGATGTATCGGCAGTCAATCCTATAACAAAAGAATACAATTACGCCACTGTAACACTCCCTGCCACACCGATGGAAATTGAAGATGCGTTTCAAAAAGCAAGAGTAACAAAAAGCGGGGAATATTTCGTAGAGATAATCAGTTCTCCGAAGGTTCCAAAACTTGGTGAGGTGCGTATTGATGGCGAAGAAAATGTTATAGAACTTAACTTGTTGGCTAAAAAATTAAGCCTATTAGATGATGATCAGCTGACGGTGTTTAATGCGTTATTTGAAAATAGTATAGACGATGATATGATGGCTCCGTCCTTAGAGGAACTCATCAATATGACAGACGGGCTTGGAAAAGTAATTCCGATACATGGAATAACAACCGATGAACAACTCGGAGAATTTGTTATTGACAATAATTTGAGCGAAGTGTTACAAACTGCCTCGGATGATGTATTGGAATATGTTTCGGCAAAAATTGTCGGGCAGAAATTCAGGGAGATGGAAAATGGCGTATTCTATAATGGAGCATATATTCCGCTTGGTGTATATGAGAAACAGTATGGATATAAGAGTCCGCCAAAAGAACAGCTTGAAGTTAAGAATAACTATGCATTTGCATTGAATATTGCAGAAGCGCCGGTTAACGATAGCGAAGAAACTGCCGGTTCTGCAGAATGGATATATTTGCCGGAGGATAAGAAATACATCAATGGCATAGCAAAAATTCATAACGAGGATTGCATAGAAGATTGCGTGTTTTATGATTTCAGGAGTGTATTTAAATGCATTGATTCACAAGTGTTTGGCGATATGCAGGACTTTGATAAACTTAACGAGATTGCAGCGAGATATGTAAGGCTTGATGCTGCAAACAGAATTAAGTTCAAGGCAGTAGTGGAAAAGGCTGAGCCGCAGACACTTGATGAGGTGCTTGAAATATCGGATAACCTTAGCAGATATGAACACTCATACTATTCTGTAAGTGAGGGAGACTTTGCTATGGAATACCTGGCAAGACAACTTCCCGCCAACTTTGATATGAACGCATTTGATAAAAGAGAAGTGCGGAATTTCGGAGAAAGAACGCTTATGGGTATAGAAGCAACAGTAACAGACTATGGCATAGTTTCGGCCAAGGATCAAAGTCTGTATGAAACAATTACAGCTGTCGCAAATGAACAAGCAGAATGTTATGAAGAAATTGAATCACAAGATGAAGGATATGGAGGTATAACGATGTGATTAACAGAGAAGAGATCGGCAGGAATATAAAGGCTCTTTTGAAAGGCTTTGCAGACAGTAAAACCGATATTGAAATAACCGTCAGGAGCAACAAAGAAGCCGATGTATACCTTGACGGAAATAAATTTAATACATACTTAATTGAAGAAAAACGCTTTCTGCACAATATCCCCAAACAGATGAAAAGGCAGGAAACCTTTTTGGTTAGCGTTATAGTCGCCAGAGATGATTTAAAAGAGAAATTCGGTATGTATGAGGGGGCAGAATTACAGCTTCCGGCAACGGTTAATGAGGTAAAGGATGCATTTCAGAGAGCGAGAATTACAGACAAAAATCAGAAATATTCGGTAATAGAGTGTCAGATGTATGAAAAAGATATTCTGCCGAGATTTATGGATGAATCTGTGGACTTTGAAAGGCTTAATTATCTTGCAAAGGTAATGGGGAATTTTACGAGCCATGAACATGAACTGTTCAAAGGCTATCTGGCTGCATTGTCGGATGAAGAGTTTACTATCAAAAATCTTATAAACGGAGCATATAACCTCGATGGGTGTTCCATTATTAACGACCTGCAAAATGATGAACAGCTTGGTAAAATCTATATTGATAACGGATGGATTGATTGGCTGACAGATATAGATAAAAGGGTATGGAAGTATATCGACTATGAGAAACTCGGCAGGAACATAAGGGAATCAGAAGGGGGTATTTACACCGAAGATGGATACTTCGTAAATTCCAAAGAGGATTTTAAAGAGGTATATGACGGAAAAACATTCCCCGAGATTTTTGAGGACGATGAATATATCTTCAAACTGCAAATTTCAAGGAAACCGGAAGATTGCGAGCTTGATGCGGAAAGTCAAGCTTGGCTGACGCTTCCTGCGTCAAAGGAAGAAAAGGCCAACTTCCTTAAGAAAATCGGTGCGGAGTCTTTTGACGATTGTATTCTTGTTGCAATTCAAAGTATGGAAGAACATATACCGATGTGTATTAAGGACTTGTCACAACTCGGGCTGCTTAATTCACTTGCACATAGAATGCGTGATATGGAAAAGGCGGGAGAACTTGCAAAGTTTAAAGCAGCTTTATCTATTGCCAACATTCATTCGGCGGAAGATGTAATCCTTATTGCAAATGAGATAAGCAAATACAAACTACATCATGAACCAACGTCGGTAATTGAATATGCAAAGGTTAAATTTCAGGCAGAATACGGAGATAAACTTCCGGAGAGTATGGTACAGCATTTCAACTTTGCTACATATGGCGAAACTCTGTACAACAAAGGCAACCTGAAAATAACGGAGTATGGTGTTTTAGAAACGCCTATCCGTAAAAATGAAGATAAGGGCATGGAGGTGGGTTGAGAAACGGAGGCGATGACATGAAAATCAATGTAACCGAAGAAGGATTTGTTGAATGTTACGGTAATCGTGCAGGATTTGTGAAGGATAAGACTGCCGTAATAGATGAGATGTTTAAAAGGGATGAGGTGGCAGATTATCTAAAGGAACAGCACGATTTTGAAGTGCATTGGGAAAAAGGCGTGTATGACAGGCTTATCAAAGGCGAGATTCAAGACAGCATTATGTTGAAATCGTGCAGAATCCATCAGCTTAAACCGGAAGCGGATATGCGAATAAAATTTATCAGCTACGAAGACCTGATAAATAAAGGCTATGGAGAGCCTGATATCGCAAACTATCGAATTGTATATGATGGGAATATCGGCACGAACAATTTGGAAGAGATATATGATTTGCTGAATCAGGATACTTTGCCGAGTGAATATTCGGGGTATGCTATGTCAATGTCAGATATCATTGAACTTTATGATGATTCGGGAAGCGATTTCTATTATGTGGACAACAGAGGATTTATAAGTCTTAATATGCGGAGTATGGAAGAGACTCAAGTAATCGAAAACAAAGCCGATGATATTAAAACACTTGAAATGCTAAACCCGGAAGAGAGGTCTATAATTGAAAATCAAGAAGAAACTGAACTTCAAGCCGAATCAGCTGTCCAACAAGAAGACTTTCAACCTGAAACATTTAAAATCAGCATGTAGCGGAAGGGGGTGACGAGGATGAAATTTGAAGCGAGGGTTACAAGCTTAGTTGGCGGTGAAAAACTAAAAGCTTATGTAAGTTTGCTTATTGACGATTGTTTTCTGATTAAAGGAATTAAAATCATTTATGGCTCAAACGGAAGGTTCGCGTCTATGCCGAGCAGAAGAACTAAAAAAGGTGAATATGCTGACATTTGTTTCCCAATCACCAGAGAAGCGAGACTCGAGGTTGAGCGTGTATCGCTTGAAGCCTATGATAAGAAATTGGAGGAGATGTAAACATGAAAAAACTCAAAAATATGACTATGACAAAAGCAAGGAAACTTTTTGCAAAGTTAAAGGATAACAGCGGTCAGGGCGCTTTGGACACTGCTGTGGTGGTTTTAATCTCAATTGTACTTGGAGCGCTCATCCTTGCAGGGCTTTATGCATTACTTGATGATACGGTGCTGCCTACTTTAACTCAGAAAATTCAGGAAATGTTCAATTATACACATTGATGAAGGCATATATCATACTATGTATATTGTTGTCAGCCGGCATAACGGATATAAAACGGCGGGAAGTGCCGATTGTTTATCAGGTGCTTTTGCTTGTTTTAATTCCGTTTGGCTTTCATATAGAGAATCTTTGGGGAGCGCTTATTGCAGTTCCTTTTTTTGTTGCCTCTGTTTTGACGGATAAAATCGGCGGAGGTGATTGGAAAGTGACGGTGCTCCTCGGGGTTCTCATTGGAATACATAAGGCATTTGTAACTGTAGTCATGGGATGTATAATCTTCATAATAAGCAGCTTTGTGATTGAGAAGACAAAGGGAAAGGGCGATATGCTCTTCCCCTTTGTCCCGTCACTGACTGTGGGGTATATTGTAACATTGATTTTGGAGGCGATATTTTGAAAATTACAAATTATTTTAAAAACAGGACCGTGCTTGGTATTACCTGTATTGTGATTGCGTTTATTATCTGTTTTGTAATATCACCGCTTATAAGCAATACAGGAGAAAAAATGATAACTGTAGTGCGGGTAGTTTCAAACATAAAGAGTGGTGATGAAATAACAAAAGAAATGGTAACTGAGATGAAAATGTCAAGCACCAATCAGCCGGAGGGAATTGTATCATCAGATGATGATGTAATCGGCAAGTTTGCAGCAGTGGATATGATGAAGGGTGATAATATTTTAAAAAGCAAGGTGGCAGATACGCCCTATGTGGAAAATACATACTTTAAAGGTCTCAATGGATCAAACAGAGCAATCTCTGTAACTTTAAAATCATTTGCGACAGGACTGTCGGGAAAACTGAAATCAGGAGATATTGTATCAATTATTGCTCCCGACTATCAGAAAACAGGTATGACAATCATTCCGCCCGAACTGCAGTTTGTTGAGGTTATTGCCGCGACAAACAAATCAGGAGCAGATGTGGATGAGGCGGCAGAAACAGAAGAAGATCTGCCAAGCACGGTAACGCTCCTTGTGTCAGAGAAACAAGCGCTCCTGCTTGCAGACCTTGAGAAATCAGGCACAGTGCATATGTCATTGGTATATAGGGGAGAACGCAAAAAGGCAGAGGAATTTTTGAAGGCACAGGAAGAGTTAAATAACAATGCTGAACAAGGATCACAGCCACGGGAAGAGCAGGAGGCAACACCAACGGAAAGTGAGGCGGTGACAGGTGAATCGCAATAATCAAGTGCTTGCAGTATGGGGTTCACCTTCAAGCGGAAAAACTTTAGTGTCAGCTAAACTTGCAAACTACATAACAGGGAAAGGCTATGATGCAGCGCTCGTCTTATGTGATATGGACGCGCCGCCTTTGCACTTGCTTGTACCTCATAACAGAATTGAGCAGCAGAGGTCTTTGGGAAGCATTTTGGCGGCTGTTAAGATAAACAAAAACCTTATTCTGCAAAACAGCATAACGGTCAAGAAGAATGATCATATATCCATAATCGGAATGTTAAAGGGTGAAAACAAATTCACCTATCCAAAATACACACAGGTTCAGGCAAGTGAATTGATCTGTGAACTGCGTGAAATCGTTGATTTTGTGATAGTGGACTGCTCAAGCCATTTGTCTGACGATATTCTGTCAACGGTAGCACTTATAGAATCGGATTGTGTGTTAAGGCTTATCAACTGTGATCTGAAATCAGTGTCGTATCTATCGTCTCAATTACCTTTGCTTGCGGACAGTAAGTTCAAGGCTGATAAGCAGCTTAAAGTCGCAAACGATGTAAAAGCTATTCATTCCAATGAGAATATTGAACAAGTCATAGGCGGTGTAACCTTTACAATCCCACACAGTGATTTGGTGGAAAAACAGTATCTAAGCGGCGAACTGCTTATGGATACTCCGCCGAAAAGGGAAACAAAAGACTTTCGTCAGGTGATTGAGGATATAGCAGAGGAGGTGTTTGACCGATGAATATGCAGAGTAACTCCCATGATTTATTCTTCGCGCCTGCGGAGAAAAGAGAATTCCAAAGTATTCTTTCGGAGGTTCAGGAGTATATTTCAAGCAAATATGCTGCTCTTTTGGTTGATGCAAGAAAAGACGATGTAAAACAGCAGATAAAGTTTTATATCCAGAAATACCTCTCTGACAACAGAATTACTGCCAATGAAATGTCTGATGAGGAACTTGTAAACCGTTTGTATGTGGAAATGGCAGAGTTCTCATTCCTGACAAAATACATATTCGGCTCGGGTATTGAGGAAATCGATATCAATGCTTGGAATGATATAGAGATATACAGAGCAGGAGGTATGAAGGAAAAGCTTGACGAGAGGTTTGAATCGCCGCAGCATGCAATAAATGTGGTAAGACGGATGCTGCACACATCAGGGATGGTTCTTGACAATGCCTCTCCTGCCGTGCTTGGACATCTGTCAAAGAATATTCGTATATCAGCGCTCAAAACTCCGCTTGTAGATGAGGATGTTGGAGTATGTGCGTCAATCAGAATTGTAAATCCACAGAACTTTGATAAAGAGGATTTCGTAAAGAGCAGGACAGCAACAGAGCCTATGCTCGAATTCCTTTCACAATGCTTCAGATACGGAGTCAGTACATGCGTTGCAGGTGCAACAGGAAGCGGAAAAACAACGATTGCAGGGTGGATGTTATCTACAATACCAAATGATAAGCGTATATACACAATCGAAAGCGGCAGCCGAGAATTGGCGCTTGCAAGGAGAAATGATGATGAAACCATATTAAACAGTGTAATCCATACCCTTGCAAGACCGTCAGAAAACGAGATGCAAAATATTGACCAAGATATATTGCTCGACTATGCACTCCGATTTAATCCCGATTACATTTGTGTAGGAGAAATGAGAGGCCCTGAAGCATTCTTGGCACAGGAAGCAAGCCGAACAGGACACCCGGTGCTGACAACGATCCATTCAAACTCTTGTGAAGCTACATATAGGAGAATGGCAACACTTTGTAAGAGAAAATATGATATGGCAGAAGATGTACTTCTGGACTTGGTTACGGAAGCGTTTCCGCTTGTGGCATTCTCAAAACAGCTTGAAAACCGAGAGCGTAAACTCATGGAGATTATGGAATGCGAAATAAAGGCTGACGGCACAAGGGAATACAGAACAATATACCGGTATCACATTACCGAGAACAAATATGACGATAAAGGTAAATTCATTATTAAAGGCAGACATGAATTTGTGTCTGAAATATCAAAAGGTCTGCAGAAACGGCTTACAGAAAACGGTATGCCGAAGGGTGTACTTGATAAAATTTGCCGAGGGGAGGCGATAAATGTATGCTGACACTCAGAATACTTGCTTTTATGGCATTGGTGGTTGGTGTATTCAAACTGCTTGGATTAAGGTTCGGGGAATTGTTTGAGAATTTCATAAACAAGCCTCAGAGTATCAAGACACAGATTGCAGAAGCAGCCAACCGTAAAAAGAAAAGATTTGTTTTAAGGCAGATTGAGGAGGTATCCGAAATCATGCGGCTTACAGGCAGGGAAGATAAAATCCCTGTCATTTTTATTGCCTGTGGCGTGTTTGCAATAGCAGGTACGATTGTTGCGTCTCTTTTAGATAATGTGTTCATGATCCCCATTCTTGGCGTGGGAATGATGGCGCTGCCGGTATGGTATGTGAAGCTTACTGCAAGCCATTTTAGGAAAGACGTCTCGGAGGAATTGGAAACAGCGCTTTCAATCATATCGACAGCCTATATCAGAAATGAGGATATCGTAACTGCGGTGGAAGAGAATATCTCATACCTTAACCCTCCGATAAAGAACATCTTCACAGACTTTCTTGTGCAGCTTAAACTCATTGATTCAGATGTGATAAAAGCCATAGAAAATTTGAAAACAAAAGTAGAAAACGACATATTTAGGGAATGGTGCGATGCATTGATCCAATGCCAATATGACAGGAATCTCAAAAGCACATTAACACCGATTGTAACCAAGCTGTCGGATATTCGTGTGGTGAATATGGAGTTGGAACTGACGCTTTCAGAACCACGAAAGGAATTTATCATCATGGCAATCTTGGTAATTGCCAATATCCCATTGATGTACTTCCTGAACAAGGATTGGTACGCAGTGCTTATGTACTCCACCGTAGGCAAGCTGATACTTGCCATTGATATTGCCGCAGTGTTCATCTGCGGAGCGTTTGTAGTGAAACTAACAAGACCAATAGAATTCAGGAGGTGAGCGTGATGGCGGAAAAAGAAAAGTTATGCCCGACTTGTCAGACAGGACTCGACGCATTGAAACTTGATCCGAGAGAACCAATGTGCATTTACATGTCTCTATATGGCAAAGACGGATGTAAGAAATATGCTCCCATCTGCGGAGGTGGGTGTAAATGAGGATTTTGATACTTTTAACAGGTCTGTCCTTTGGCTTATATTTCTTAGCGGCAGACAGACTTAAAATACCATATTTGAAATCATCAAAGGCGATCATGAATCTCGGCAGATCGGACAGGAAACTGACACAGACCATTGAGGCATTGATAATGGATTTGAGCATAAAACTTGCCAAATTTATACCAATGGACAGATACAAAAAGAACAGGCTATCGGCCATGCTTCAAGCCGCCGGGATTAAGATGACGCCCGAATGCTATCAGGCTCATGCAATAATCAAGGCATTGTTAGTTGGTTTGCTTGTTATACCGTGCATAATGATATTTCCGTTGATTGCAATAGTGGCGCTTGTCCTTGCAGTTTTGGTGTATTTCAAGGAATACCAAAAGGCAGATAATCAGATGCAGGAGAAGAGAGAGGAAATTGAAACCGAACTTTTACGGCTTGTATCGACTATAGAGCAAGAACTAAAGACAAGCCGGGATGTGTTGTCAATCTTGGAATTATTCAAAAAGTCAACAACTCCAGCCCTTGCCGATGAAATTAGCATCACTTGTGCGGATATGAGGTCGGGCGGTTACGAGGTAGCGCTGATGAGATGGGAAGCGAGAGTAAATTCGCCAATGCTTTCCGATGTTGTCAGAGGTCTGATATCTGTAATAAGGGGAGATGACGGAGTGATGTATTTCCAGATGCTTTCCCATGATTTCAAACAGGCAGAGCTGAGAAAGTTGAAGGCACAGGCGCAGAAAGTACCGGGTAAAATACGTATATTTTCAATGATAATGCTGATGTGTTTTATAGCTACTTACCTCATTGTGATAGCGGTTCAGGTTATTCAAAGTTTAGGAGTAATGTTTTAAGGGGGTGTGCAAGATGAAAAAATTATACAGAGTATCTTATAGGCAGTGGAACAGTTGTTTTTCGGATATGTACCGTTGCGAAGAACTATCCGTAGGTGAGAATGAAGAAGAAGCAATCGCAAAACTTAGGGAAAAGGTAAGAAGCGATTCACGTTATTTTGAGGCAGAGGAGATAACAAACATTTTTGGGTACAAGGTTATGTTGAATAATGGTGAGCAAAACCTTGATACAGATCAAATTGATATAACTGCTATAGCGAATGATGCCAACAAACAAAATATTTTCGACATGGTTATCGAAGAAGCCTGCAGACAGTGGTGCGGTTTCATAGATGAAGTACCCGAACGAAAAGACGGCGAGGGGTTTGCCAAATTCTTTTATGACATATTTAAGGAAAAAGAGCAGGAATACATTGAATCATATGATGAACAGCAGGAGCAAGATTGGGATGCAGAGATGACCATGCAGTGAGGAGGTGGAAAAGATGGGATTAAGAGAAGAATTTTTAGATGTAATTGAAAGAGAGCGTGAGGATTTTCTCGAAATGATTGACGGATATGACATAGATGAAATAATCCGTGAATCGGCATATATTGCGAAGTTTGAAGCAATACATAAGTTTCTCTATATAAATGAACCGCTTGACGATGAACAGATGGCACACCTTATAAAATTAAACAATCCAATTGAAATGATTGCCAATAGGTATAATCCTGAGGAAGAAGAAATGCATAGCATATTTATGATTATATGTGAGGACATTACGGACAATAAACTTTATGCAACAGGCTGTTCGGAAAAGGTAAATGAATTGCTCAAAAGAATGGGTGAGGAATTGGATGAAACTTCAAAGCCGGATGAAGTTACAGAGAGAGAGAAAGAAGTGTTTGAATACATAATTAATATTTCCCCTAATATCAGTAATCATTTGGCAAAGGGCTTATTGCAGTTTAAGAAACCTATAGATGTCATACGAGCGGCGACAAAAGGAAGCTCGTCTCTCATAAATGTCACGAGAGAAACTGAAGAATATATCGACAATCATGACATATTTACTTTGCCGCACAAACTTGATTATGACAGAGTAATAGATGAATCAAAATGGAGACACGAAGCAATAAACACAATCTTAAATATTGTTCCAAACCCGGATTTCAAGAGGACAATGAGGTGGCTTGATTTTTTCAGAACTCTTGAGGAACAAGAGCAGGAATTTGAAGGTGATCCGTATGCAGGATTCATTGAAGCATTAGATGTGATTGGTGAGAATCAAGGGAAAACGATTTTGCAACAGCTTTATGATTTAGAAAGAGACACATTGATTTTGGAAAATGAGCTCATTGAGGCTGCGAAATACCTTGCGGATGGCGGTGACTACAGTAAAATCCCCGAGCTTGCAGAAAACGGATTCTTTGAAGGACCGTATGAGGAAAATATGTCTGTGGAAGAGTTCTTGGAGAAACAAGAGCAAGGTGGGATGGATTTATGCTGAAAAGACTGAGAAACAACAGAGGTTCGGGATATATAGATGTAGTTGTAATCATTTTATCCGTAATGATGGTAATAGCATTGGCAGTCAGCGTATTCCCAGTATATGTTGCAAAGTCACAGCTTGACACATTTGCTCAAGAACTATGCCGTGAAGCAGAAATCTGCGGCAGGATCGGAAGTGAAACAGCAGCCCGTGAAATTGTTTTGCAGGAAAGGATGGGTATTACTCCGGCAGTTACATGGTCTAAGACAGGCAACATACAACTGAACGAAGAATTCACCGTGGAACTGACAATGGAATACGATATAGGCTTTGGAGGATTCGGCGCATTCCCTGTTACTATTCGCTCAAAGGCTACAGGCAAAAGTGAGGTGTACCATAAATGATGAATAACAAAGGTAATGCCACCGTTATTGCGGTGGCAGTTTGTATGTCCCTAATCCTCATAATGTGTGTAATCTTTGAGTACATCCAAATGCTCGTTATCTGTAACGGCATAAAAAATGCAGTTCAGTCGGCAGCCGTATCCGTTGTGGTAGCAAACTATGACGATGCATACAGCCAATTGCGTGAAGGATATAGCGGAGGTTACACATATATAGATTCAGCTTTTACCGAAACTATAGACACAGGAAATATATATGCCCGGCTTGATGAACTCTTAGCCTTGACGGAAGAGGGTGACAAGCATACCAAGTACAACGGAACTGTGAAAGAGTTCAGCATATCCAATCTGGCGCTTGATTTTGAAAACACAGATTTTGCTCAAGGCGATGCTCTGAAAAACCTAAACGGAACGGTTATGGTGGATGTAGAAATCCCTGTCAGATTTGGAGGCAGGGAACTCAGTCCCATACAGTTCACAATGAAGGTAAAGGCAGAGTTTGTGCCTAAGTTTTAGTAAAACAGTCGCATTCTTATAAGGGGGTGTTTATGTTAGAGTTAATAAAAAGCATTTCATATGACCAAGGAAAAATCATAAAAAATATTTTAAAGCTGCATGTGCCTGACGGTAAGATAGTAGTATTAGTGCGTTTCACCTATTTTGAAAACCTTGTTTTATTTGTTTCGTAGATTATAAAAACCTTTATGGACTTGTGAACTTTTCTGTGGTATTGTTTGTCGCAGAAGAAGGTGAACAGACAATGACAAAAAGTCAACCTGTATACATCCCCAGAGGTGAAAAGGTTATGAAAGCAATACAGGACATAGGTTACAGACATTCAAATTGGCAGGTGTTCCAAGACTTCCTCGCACTATCAGCAATATCCATAAGCAATACGGTGGATTGGAATAATGCATCAAAGCGAGAAGCTGAATATATGGAGATTATTAAAAGATACAATGAAGAAGAAAGGATCAAGCTTGCACAGACTCTTGGTGTGTTAATAAATGAAATGACACAGGAAGCTGAAAACGGAGGTCCATATGATATTCTCGGCTCGGTCTTTCATGGGTTGGAACTGCACAACAAGTACAAAGGACAGTTCTTCACACCGTTTCATATATGCAAATTTATGGGTGAATTAACATTAGGTGATTTAATAAATGAGAAAATATACAGAGAAAACTATATTTCAGTATGTGAGCCTTGTGTTGGTTCAGGAGCGCTTGTTCTTGGATTTGCTTCTGAGATGCATGCCAGAGGGATGAACTATCAAAGGGAATTATGTGTAACTGCCTGTGATATAGACATCAAGTGTGTGCATATGGCATACCTGAAGCTTGGATTGTTCGGGATACCTGCAAAAATCATACATGGCAATTCATTAACAAATGAGGTGTGGTCAGAATGGTACACGCCGACGTATATGATATATGGCCGGGCATTCAAAGAAAGACGGACAATACAGGATATTGCAAATGCACAGAAGGTTAAAGAAGCAGAATATGAAATTCAAATACCGGCGGAAGATACGCTAAACCTTAGGGAATTAGAAAACGGACAGTTATGTTTATTCTAAGATCTTCCTCCTAAGATGAAACTATGGATATAACGATGTTGAGCAAATGATACCGAAAGGAGAAAAAGTATGAGAAGGAAAACAAAAATTTTAGTCGGCACAGTGGCGGCGATTGCGCTTGTGTGTGCAAGCGGTGTGTGGTACTTTACAAGTCAGCCGCATACTACCCGGATAGCTACAGAAGTCGGCGAAGAAAGTGAAGAGCAGGAAGTTGTGGTCAAAATCAATGAGAACATTGAAGTCCCCAAAATCAATGAGAACATTGAAGTCCCCAAAATATATGAAACAATCGTGGATGAATCGGGTGATGAGGTAGTGGCAGAGGTGCAGGAAAACGCACCTCCCGAGAAAAAGCCTGAAGTACCTCCTGAAAAGCCGAAAGCAAGCGGAAGCTGCACAAATCCCGATGCACCTCCAACATATACAAAAGAGCAGACGGTAATTGAGGAAAAACCGAAACAGAGAGTAAGCCAAAATATATCAGGCGGAGGTTCAAAGGTGTATATTGACGGATTCGGATGTGTCGAACAGGGCAGCAGCACCCAAACAAAGACAGGTCAGTCCACAGGCGATATCAACAAAATGGTCGGCTCAATGGATTAAAGAGAGGAAGATACTAAAATGTTAAATGTAAATGTTACGCATGGTAATAAGTCGGCAGTCATTGAACTGCCGACAGACCGTTTTGACTTCAATTTTAAATTATGGGAGCTTGACATCAGAAAAAATGCTCGGGATATAAAAATCACTGATGCCGAGGGGGCAATATGCAATATAAAATTGAGTTCGGATTCGGATTTTGGAAACAGTATCATAACGCTGTTTAATGAGGATTATAGCTTGGATGATATAAACACTTGTGTATATAAACTTGAGAATGCACGCCTTTCAATACTTGAAGATATGGAAGGAGATATTCTGCATGAACAGTTTGAATCACCGGAAGACTTGATGGAAGAACTTAATAACAGAACAAGCGAGCTGATAAATGTATCGGTAGATTACTATTGTCCGCTTACAATTCAAATGATGTATGATGACTGTGCGGATTACTTCGAGGTTGATAATGGGTATGCACTGTCAAATGAAGAGACAATAAGAGAAAGGCTTATGGCAGAGCAGAATGAAGACTTAAACGATATGGCATTTTACTTTGACGGAAGTGAAACAGCAAAAGATAAGCTTGTATCAGCAATATGGGATGTCAAGGAAGTCAACGGAACTCTATATGGAGTAATCCATACACATCTGACAGAAAAATTCACTCCCGAAGAAGAAAAGGCTTGGGTTGATGAACTGATAGGTCAGGCTGCCGATGGATTCGGCGAAGGCTTTGAGCAAAGGGAAATCAAGATAGACGATGGATATATCTGTGTATCATTCTGGAATGGAAGCGATGACTACTTCATGGAAAATCAAGACGATTTCGAAAACAGAATGTCGGATGATCAGAATATGGGTATGCAGATGGGAGGAATGTGAAATGGGAGTTCTGTTCTCAGTAGTGAAACTCACTGCGAATGGTAAAACAGGGGAATTGCTTGTTGGAGGAATTCCGAAATCACCGGAAGGACTCAAAGGGTGGTTTAAATTTTGGGATTTTGTAAATGAAATAGATGAAGACGATGTGGTAAAGGTCAAAGCAGAAGGCTACATCTATGGCGGAGATGAAACATTCGATGCCACACTTGAAGAGGTTGCATACTTTATGCAGAGAATCAAAACAAACAGTAATTTTATTGAAAGCAGGTGTAAAAAGGCAGCAAATGCAGAATTCTCCTTTACAAAATCAGAAGAACAGCAATTCGGAATGGAGATGAGTTAAGATGTGGAAATGAGAAAATGAAAGGAGAAAATTATCCAATGAAAAGGTTAATCGCATTTTTTTGTATGCTTGCCATTTGCATATCGGGATGCATGAGCGCATATGCGGTTGGTGACGGAAATGTTGACGGCGGTGGCGGCGGAATGGGAAGCGGTACCCCTGCAAACAAATGGATACCGGGAGAGGAAGGTGTAAGAGTAACCGTAATCAGGACAACAGACGGTTCACAGGTTTCGAGTTCTTTCGATATGGCAGACTTTGCATTAAGAGATAATGTAAACAACTTTGGAATCTACAGCAAACTTGCATACCGAAGTGGATTATCTCTCACTCCACAGGCGGGAAATTACAGGGTTGTAAGACCGACTCTGGCAATGCCGCAAATCATATCGACAGGAAGCAGACCGGCAAGTATAGACGAAATTAAACGGTATTTTTGCAGCGAATATGCAGTGCATCTGGTAGCCAATCAAACAGGAATAGAATATGCCACCTTAATAAGCGGAGATTACAAAATCCTTATTGAGCCTGTGGCATATTTTTTATTTAACGGTAATTATTTTGCAATGTCAGCACATCAGGCGGCGATGTATGATCAAATATTAAGCGGAGGACTCAGAGCAAAAATGATCAGTCTGTCGCATAAAAATCTGCCATTGTCAATGTTTTTGGAACGGCCTGACTTGGGGTACGCCGCATGGAACGGAAATCGCTCCAAAGCAGTGTCCAATGACACAATTATAAATTATCTCGGACTCGGTATTGTAAAATTTACGGAGGAAGAGATTATAACCGATATGGAATTTCCCGAACCCGATGGAGGCGGAGGTGGTTTATTTGGATTTGGTTGGTTATTCGGCGCCGGAAACGCAGGAAGTCCCGGAAGATATGTATATCGCACAGATACCGATGTAATTACATCGGTGCGCGTGTATGCAGACAGGGAATATAATCCTGATAATCCGTTAACAGCGAGATTCGTAGTTGGAGGAAACAATTATGTCGTGAGAAATATTGTAATCCCCGAAGGTGAAACACAGCTTGTATGGATAAAATGGCATACGCCATCAACTCCGCAAACAATAACCATACGAGTCACCGTGGGCGGAAGAACACAGACAATCAATGCAGCAATCGAAGAGGTCAGAGATTGTGAACCGCCTGATCCCAAAGCAAATGACCGAAATGATGCCTTTACAGAATCACCTATGCCCACAGGTTATGAATCAAATAACTTGTCTTGGGGAGTTTGGTCAGCCTTATGGCATGAATATTGGGTGTGGGCGTCAGATTGGGAATGGACAGGAACGCATTGGATAGATAACGGACAGTGGGTAGATGAAGGTTGGTATGACTTTTCATATAACATGTATGAAGCGAGGCTTGATATAGCACAAAGCATATCACCCGATTCGAAAGTTCCCACAACCTTAGTCAGCAAGATGAAATCGGGATACGGAATCAAGACCGACTTAAATGCACAGATTGTGACAACAGCGCCTCAAAGCGCATACACACAGGTACAAAACAGTGTCATGTACTTCCCGGAGTTTGGTTATGAAACATATTTCAGAGTGCTTGACCGAAATGTAAATACATACAGGTCAGCATTTAAATTCAAAGAAAACAGATTTTCAACATATCTGTCAAGAGCGCATTTTACTCCGGTGTGGTATCTCGATGGAGCATACAAGACATATACGGAGGTTTTCGATGCATGGACTCCTGCAGGAATGTTGAAAGTCAATAAAAACGCTGGGATAGACATAGAGGACAATTTGTTCTCAGATTGGCATATAGCGCCGAAAAAATATTAGATTTGGAGGTATACGATTATGAAGACGAAAAGAATCTTGATGGCAGTATTGGCTATTTTAATCATCACAGCAGTATTTGCAATACCGGCATTTGCGGCCGGAGATGTTGCAGGAGCAGTGGAAAGCACATGGACAACGGCGAGAACGCAAATTAAATCAGTAGTGAACAATGTTGTGTTTCCCGTTCTGGACTTGATTTTGGCGATATTTTTCTTTGTGAAGCTGGGGTCAGCATATTTTGATTGTGCGCCCGTAGAGGTGCTTTGATAATTTTGAGTGTGGCAACTCAACAGATAAGAGTTTAATATATCTGTCATTAACCGATTAACCTGAGAAAGAAATTTCAAAGGGGAAAATAGCATATCGGTAAACCTGTAAGTTGGATAGTTGTCAATCCACGACTGAACAGGGAGATGAAAATGGTTATATAAGGATAAAGGCTAAACTGCCTGAACCGCAGTTCGAGACGTTTATGTAGGAACTATGACATAAGGCAGCTATAAATGTCATATTACACAGCCGCAATACATTAGTCGAGTATATGCGGGCAAACTCCTGTGTAAGTCAGCTATGTATATAGAAAAGGGCGAAAACGGTATCCGACAATAACCAAAGCCATTATCATTGCGCTAAACGGGGATTGCCTAAGTTGGAGCGCTTGAAAAAGCTATGTGTAATGCCGAAAGGGGATAAATTTCAAGGTTATACCAAGAAAGATGACACTGAAAATCCAATATGGCAACGGAGCCTCCGTAGTAGTCAGAGAATGGGAAAGCCATTTACAGGGCGAAGGGAGGCAGCTTATTTACTCGATACAAAAGAAAGGAAAGTGTGCGATACACTATGAGAAATCCAATCAATTTATTGAGCAGTTTACAAAAACACAGTGCAGATTGTTCGTACCGATACGAGAGACTGTATAAAAATTTATATAATACAGAATTGTTCCTTATGGCATACCAAAATATTTATGCAAAGCAGGGAAATATGACAAAAGGTACGGACGGAAAAACGGTTGACGGAATGAGCCTTAAACGAATAGAAAGGCTCATAGAGCAACTGAGAAATGAGAGCTATCAGCCTCAACCCTCAAGACGAGTATATATTCCAAAGAAAAACGGGAAAATGCGGCCTTTGGGTGTGCCATCCTTTGACGACAAACTCATTCAGGAAGTAATCCGTATGATTTTGGAAGCAATCTATGAGGGCAGCTTTTCTAAACAATCACACGGTTTCAGACCAAACCATAGCTGTCATACAGCATTAAGCCAAATTCAGATTTGTTTCACAGGTTCAAAGTGGTTTGTGGAGGGAGATATATGCAGTTTCTTTGATAACATCAATCATAAAATACTGATAGATATATTGAGGGAACGAATTGCAGACGAAAGATTTTTAAGACTTATCTGCAAATTCTTAAAAGCCAGCTATCTGGAAGAATGGACGTATCATAATACTTACAGCGGTACGCCGCAGGGCGGCTTGATAAGTCCAATACTCGCAAACATATATCTCGACAAACTTGACAAATTTATGGAAAACATGAAAAGCACATTTGATACAGGCAGAGAAAGAAGGACAGACTATCACTCGTTTGCGTTTGACAGACGTATGAAAGTAATAAGAAAAGCATTAAGTGATACGCAGGATGTTGTGGAACGCAATAAACTAATTTCTGAAATGAAAAAGGTTGAAAGGGAAAGACTGCAATATCCGTACTACAATCAGTTTGATGAAAAGTACAAGCGTATTCAATATGTCAGATATGCAGACGACTTTATTGTCGGAATTATTGGAAGTAAGGAGGACGCAAGGCAAATCAAACAAAAGATTAAAGAATTTGTATCTCAAAACCTTTGTCTTGAACTGTCAGAGGAAAAGACGCTTATAACACACGCAAACAAAAAAGCCAGATTCCTTGGTTATGACATCAGTATCAGGAAAACCAATGCAACGAAACGAGATAAAGCGGGGCGGTTGAGAAGATTTCTCAACGGTACTGTAAATCTTGAATTGCCCACAGAGGTTATGCGTAAAAAGCTGCTTGATTACGGCGCTATGACCATTGAGAAAACAGTATACGGCAAGGATAACTGGAAAGCGAAAGCGCGTTACTATCTGAAAGATAATGACGACCTCGAAATCATGGAACAATACAACAGTGAAATAAGAGGTTTCAGAAACTACTATCAGTTAGCCAACAATTCCGCACACGCCAATTCGTTCGGGTACATTATGCAATACAGTATGTTTAAGACATTTGCCACAAAATACAGATGTTCAATGCGGGAAATGATAGATAGGCTTCGCATAGGAAAAGATTTCGGAGTACGTTATGTGACAAAGAAAGGCGTACAAAAGATAAGGTTGTTCTATAATGAGGGTTTCGCCCGTAAAAAGGCAATAACACAATCGGAAATAGATAATGTGCCAAATACTGTAATGTATGCAAGTACCACAAGCCTTATTGACAGGCTGAAAGCGGGTAAGTGCGAACTGTGCGGAAAAACAGAGTGTGAGATTGAGATATACCATATTAGAAAGTTGCGTAATCTGACAAATAAAACCTATTGGGAAAATTTTATGATAGCGAGAAATAGAAAAACATTGGCGCTCTGCAAAGAGTGTCATAAAAATTTGCATTTAGGTAAACTGAATTAAATAAGTGGAGAGCCGTGTGCATTGAGAGGTGCAAGCACGGTTCGGGGGCGAGTGTTTGAAAACCTGCCATAGTGATATGGTAAGGCGTTGGGCGCTTAGCCTACATAGGAAAAGTGGGCAGTTTGAGTGGACGGCTCCGGCAATATTGTTTGCCTGTCTTGTTTTCGTGCTGACCGCTCCGACCTATCTTTGGAGTATACTCGGAATGTAATTTATTTATGCTATGGCTGTGCCTAAAAAGCACAGCCATATTCAATTAGGAGGTGCAAAATGAAAGGAACGACATTTGAAAATGAACTGAGGCGAATATTTGATGATATGGAATGCTTTGAAGAAGGGAGTATGAAATATGTTGGCAGAGCATTTTATGGGAAGATTGATGATGAGTTAAGATTAAAAGCACAGTATATATCAAGAGACATTTCGAATCATTATTCAGCTTTGAAGTTAGAAGTGATTAAACGAAACGAAGGAGTCGTAGATAGCAACGTAATTCGGTTTGAAGAGTTATGGGGAAAGAAACATACAACAAATCCAAACTTCAAAGAAGGTGTTTCGCCGCATCTTTGGCATAGCGAAGACAAGCTTGATTGGTATGTATATCATCCGACAACGCAAGATATGAAAGAACTCAGAGACTCAGTGGAAGACTATGTATCGGTATATCAGGATTTTGAACAGGAAATGGATGAAGGTATGAGTATGACATAGAAAGGCGGGTGGTAAAGTTTGTTTGTGTTCGATTGGTTCTTAGACTGGATTTATGGAAAGGTCATGGAGTTTATCCAGACCTTTTTTACATATTTAAGCGGAATGGGGCTGGAAATATTCGAACTTTCGTGGATTCAGGCAGTAGTAGAATTCTTTCGGCTGTTCGGCTGGGCAATGTATGTTGTAGCATTGGTTGTTGCCGTTTTTGATGTTGCAATAGCATGGCAGAACGGTCAGGGAAATATTAAGGATGCAGCCCTGGGTGCTATAAAAGGTTTTATGGCAGTGAGTTTGTTTACCATAGTGCCGATAGAATTATATAAATTGGCAGTAGAAGTTCAGAACAGCTTGGGTGTTGCAATGAGTGGTTTGTACAGTGGTTCGCTCACGGATTTATCCGAATTGTCCTTGCGGCAATTGACTGCTTTTTCGGCAGAAATAAATCCTTTTAACTTATTTACGATTATTGCACTTGGCTATGCAGTAATAAAGGTGTTCTTTGCAAATATTAAGCGCGGCGGTATTATGCTTACCAATATTGCGGTGGGTTCACTATACATCTTTGGTCTTACAAGAGGACATCAGGATGGATTTGTGGATTGGTGCAAACAGGTAATAGCATTGTGTGTTACAGCATTTCTGCAAAACTCGCTCCTGTTTGCAGGCCTTTTGACATTTGGTGATCATCCGCTGTTAGGGCTTGGAATTATGCTTGCTGCAAATGAGGTGCCGAGAATAGCAGACAGATTTGGTCTTGATACATCGGCAAGAGTGAATATTATGAGTACATACTACGCAGGTCAGGCAGCGGTAAGAACGGTACAGGCAGTAAAGAAATTTGCTGCAAAATAAAAAGCGTTGTGCAAACTGTAGAAACACTCCAAAACACCTTGACAATGTTTCGGTATAGCGATATAATATATATGGTGATTGAGATGAATATAAATCAAATAATCGAACAAAAAGGCATAACAAAGTACCGATTGGCAAAGGAAAGCGGAGTTCCCAATGCAACACTCAGTGAGTTATGTGCAGGGAAAACAAAAATTGAAAAATGCAGTGCAGAAACATTATATAGGCTTGCGAAGGTCTTAAAAGTGCCTATGGAAATGCTTATAGAGGATTCAATAAAGCAAAAAGATACGCAGACTGCCCGTGAAAAATCGTATGAATATGGCTTACCCGGATATTTGCAGCATGATTTGGATATGTTTAAGGAAGGATTGAAGAATGGTTCAAGCCTCATGGATTGCTATTGGGGAGAGTTGTACGGCAGTATTAACATAGCGGAAATAAATGAAAATGCCATAACACACGAACATGCTGAATATTTGAGAGATAAGTATTTAAGGGGGTGAATCTCGTGCAGAAGAAGATAGATTTTACAAATTGTAAAAAGCTAATGAGTAAGGCATATAACGGTGCAAACGGAAAGAAGATTGCCATAGAATACGAAGGCGAACAATATATGCTGAAATTTCCGCCGTCCGCAAAACAAAAGGCAAATGCACTGTCATACTCAAACAGTTGTTATTCGGAGCATATTGCAAGCAGTATTTTCAATATGCTGGGAATACCGGCACAGAAAACAATGCTTGGAACCTATGTGGTGAACGGAAAAGAGAAAATTGTTTGTGCTTGCAAGGATTTCACGGTAGATGGAAATAATTTATATGATTTCTGTTCTATCAAGAACACGGTTATAGATTCAGAGCATGGCGGTACGGGAACAGAACTCACAGATTTGCTTGAAACAATAGAAAAACAAGATTTTGTAAATCCAAACACGTTGAGAGAGTATTTTTGGGATATGTTCGCAGCGGATGCATTCCTGGGAAATTTCGATAGACATAACGGAAATTGGGGATTTATTGTGGATTCAAGCGGAAATTCCGAGATTGCACCGATTTACGATTGCGGAAGCTGCCTGTTGCCACAGGCAGATGAAAAAATAATGAAGGATATTCTCACAAGCGAGGAAGAAATGAATTCGAGAATATATGTATTCCCAACATCAGCGATAAAACATGGTGATAAAAAAATCAACTATTATGATTTTCTGATGAAGGGCGAGTATCCTGAATGCACCGAGGCTCTCGTAAGAATCGGCAATAGAATTGATATGAAAGCCATTTGTGAATTTATAGATGGTACGCCGTATCTGACGGATTTGCAAAGAGAATTCTATAAGAGGTATCTTGCAGAACGTGAAAACAAACTCATACTGCCGAGTATGGAACAGGTGGAACAACAAGAGCAAGAACAAGGCATACAATTTAGCTGAGTTAAATAAACTTTAAGGCGTCACATTAAGGTGTGGCGCTTTTTTTGTACTCAAAATGGAGGTAAGAGATGTATATATATCCCGATAATTTAAAATCAAAAGCAGTAATGTGGATGTGGGAACTGAAAGATATAGGTATAATCGCAGTGTGTGCCATTGTATCAATACTTGTGCTGACTCAAACCGGGTTTATGCTTCCTTTGGCCGCAACTGCAGGATATGCATTTTTGACAATAAGAGTTGATGACACATCAATCATGATGTTTATACAGAATGCTTGGTCATATTTTGCCAAGCAACAATTTTATGAATGGAGGCTGGGCGATGAGCAAGAAGCGTAAAGAGGAAAAACAGAAGGCGTCAACACGAAAGTTGATAGGAATAAAAGATATATCGGACTTTTCTCTGGTGACATACAACAATGGTGAATTGGTGTATTTTCTTGTAAAGCCGTCAAATATATCTGTTTTATCCGATGAGAGCATCAGGGCGAGAGTATATGCCTTAATGACTGTGCTGAAAGGCATGGCAGAGATTGAAATGTGCGCATATAACAGCCGAGAAAATTTTGACGGAAATAAAAGATACCTGAAGAAACGCATGGACGAGGAAACGAACTACGTTATCAGGCAGCTTCTTGAAAAAGATATGACACACCTTGATAACATCCAAGTTCAGACCGCAACCGCAAGAGAATTTGCGATTGTGGTAAGGATTAGGAATCAGGATGAAAAAGAGATTATGCCATACCTGAACAGAATTGAAAAAACACTCAGGGAGCAGGGCTTTGCGATTAAGCGTTCGACACATGAGGACATCCAAAGGATTGTGGCAGTATACTTCGAACAAAATGTTACACAGGAGAGCTTCGAAGACCATGACGGGGACAGATGGGTAATATTCGGCGATTAGGAGGCAAGAGAAAATTGGCAAAGAAAAAGCAACAAAAAATTACAGAAAATGTGAAAATAAAGTCCTTTGTAGATATGATTGCACCATCGGTAATAAAGTTCTTCCCCGATTATTTTATATGCGGTAATACATACAGGAGCGTATGGGCGTTAAGAGAATATCCCACAACTACGGAAGAACAGGCAATCTTAAAGCATTTGGGAGAAAAAGACGGAGTAACACTCAAGATATACACAAGGCATGTCAGTGCAGCAGAGGAGCGAAAGATTATATCCAATGCAGCAAATAAGAACAGAATGAAACAGACAAACACGAACGATTTGCAAGAGACGGTTGTGGCAGAGGGAAATCTACAGGATGTAACAAACCTTGTAACCACCATGCACCGAAACCGTGAACCGTTGATTCATACGGCAGTATACATTGAACTTATTGCTCGTGAGAGCGATAAGCTGAAAGAATTGCAGACGGAGGTACAGACAGAACTCATTCGCTCAAAGTTGAATGTAGACAGATTGATGCTCAGACAGCAGCAAGGATTTATTTCGGTTATGCCAAGCGGATACAATGCATTTGGAGATCAATTCGAAAGAGTCTTGCCGGCGTCAAGTGTTGCAAACCTTTATCCCTTTAATTATTCAGGTAAAACTGATGCCAACGGCTTCTATCTTGGAAGGGATAAGTTCGGCAGCAATATTATTGTCGATTTTAATAAACGTGCTGAGGATAAGACAAATAGCAACATCCTTATCCTGGGCAATTCAGGTCAGGGAAAATCATATCTTTTAAAGCTGATTTTAATTAACATGCTCGAGTCGGGCAAGAATGTAATATGCCTCGATCCGGAGCATGAATACGAGGAATTGTGCAATAATCTCGGAGGATATTTTGTCGACCTGATGTCAGGCGAGTATATGATAAATCCGTTAGAGCCAAAGCTGTGGAGTGATAGTGATGATAAATATGATGATGCCAATATTGAAACATTTAAGAAAAAGACCAAATTGAGTCAACATATTTCTTTCCTTCGTGATTTCTTTGCATCATACAAGGATTTTACAGATTCGCATATTGATACGCTTGAAATCATGCTCGAAAAATTATATAAGGAATGGGGAATCAGCGATAATGCTGATTTTTCAAAACTGCAGCCGACAGACTATCCTATGATGAGCGATCTTTATCACTTTGTTGAAAAGGAATACCAAAGTTATGATATTAAAAAGAAGCCGATATACACCGAGAATTTATTACAGGAAATACTCTTGGGAATTCATTCTATGTGCATCGGCGCGGAAAGCAAATTCTTTAATGGACATACCAATATCAAAAGTGACAGGTTTGTTGTATTCGGCGTAAAAGGGTTATTGGAGGCGAGCAAGAATATCAAAAATGCACTTCTGTTTAATGTTTTGTCATATATGTCAAATCAGCTTCTGACAAACGGAAACACTGCGGCGGCAATTGATGAGTTTTATTTGTTCTTGTCAAATATAACTGCAGTAGAGTATATCAGAAACTTCTCAAAGCGTGTACGCAAAAAGGAATCGGCAGTGATACTTGCCAGTCAGAATTTAGAGGACTACAACCTTCCGGGAATTGCAGAATACACAAAGCCGCTGTTTTCCATTCCGACTCATTCGTTTTTGTTCAATGCAGGTAATATCGATGCTAAATTTTATATGGATACTTTGCAGCTTGATGAGAGTGAATACAATCTTATCAGGTATCCGCAAAGAGGTGTATGTCTGTATAAATGCGGTAATGAAAGATATAACCTGATGGTAACGGCGCCGAGCTATAAAGAAAAGTTATTTGGTACAGCAGGAGGCAGATAAATGAAGAATGATATATATTTAACTTTGGAAAAGAGTGATTTGGAAATTCGGGAAGAACTGGAATTCGGTGATGATCCGAGATATATTGAGGCATATGTTGAAACACGCTTTGATGTCGATAGAAAGTTTGGATTAAGAACGGCAACCGATGATAATGCTTGGGTAAATTTATATGCAAGATACAATCCTTTTGAAAACGATCTGAAGATTGCCTATGTCATATCAACAGATGATTCGGGCTTTGAAAGAACATATCAGCCGACAGATGCTGAAACAAAAATGATGACAAAGCTTATTGAAGAAGCCTGTGTCAAACAAATGAATCTTACTTGCAAAGATGCACTAATCCGTGATTTTATGCAGGAGGCAGAAGAAATCTCTCTTGTATGTGAAAAGGTGTCCGATACCGAATATCAGATTCGAAATACATGGGGTAACTTTGTTCTATGCAAAGAGGATGGCACGGGCAATCTGAAAGAGCATGTAGGACACGAAATAGAATATGTGAAATATGAGACTAAAGACGGGTACAGTTTTAGTGTCGAGTGCATTGACTGCAATGAGGTATTGTTTGATCAGGCAGATGATCCCTATGAAGCGGTGGACTATGAGGAAGGCGTGTATGAGTACGGTGAATACAGAATCGTTGTATCACCGGACTATAAGAAAGCAATTGATGCGGGAGATGCACCTGATCAAATATATTGCATGGTCTATGCTAAAACTGATACAGACTACAAAAACAACTTAGGTGAGTTCAATATGATGGATGGCTTTGAGTATGAGGATGCTACGGTTGAAGCTATTGAGGAAGGAATCAATAAGCTGATGGAGGAATCCTTGTCATTTTATGAATTGCAGAGAAGAGAAGCTGAGTTCAACAGGGCGGATGAATTGCTTGCCCGTTCCGTTTCATACATCGTAGAATTGACAGGAACAGATGGATTAAGAGAAACCTTGATTAAAAAGCTGGATATGACCGAAGAAGAAGCGGACAGCATGGCGCAAGAATTTGAGGTGGACTTAGAAATGGAACAAGGAATGGCTCTCGGCTGAGTAAACAAACATATAGAGCGAGAGGAGGAGTGACAAATGGCGGTAAGTCCGGCAGTCATAAAGGCTGCAATAGCGCTTGCAACAGATAAACGAACATGGATTGTAATAGGCTCGATAATATGCGGCATTATTCTGATGATAGTCGGAATAGTAGCCGCATTTTTAAATATCTTTTCCTTTGACGATTCGGGTTCGGCAACAGCGTCATCTGCCTATGTGCAATTTATTGATGACATTAAATATGGGTATTCCAAACTGGATACTGCCGCAGATGCAACAGGTGCAGCTCTTGATAAAAACCAAATCCATGCAGTATTTTATATCTTGTACTTTGGAGAGGAGAAGAGATTGACAAATAGCTTCTATACGGATTTTGTGGAATGCTTTGTAAGCAGAACAACGGACGAAGACGGAAACGAAACTGTATCACAATGCAATCTGCAAACAGCGCTCCAAAGGCTTGCGGCGCTCACAGGTAAAATGACAGACAACATCACCCAACAGCAGGTGGATGAACTGTGTTCTGTACTGCGGTACGGAGTGCAGTCAGCCGGAAATGATGGGAATACATATAGCGGCCCGACGCCTGAAGCATATTCGGATGTAACCTTTGCACGGCTTATGAATGAAGCGACAAAATATATTGGATTTCCTTATGTATGGGGCGGTTCGTCACCGTCAACAAGTTTTGACTGTTCAGGTTTTGTGTGTTGGGCATATACGCATTCGGGAGTATATAATCTGCCGCGGACAACAGCGCAGGGGATATACAATCAATGTGCACCGATTTCAAGAGCAAATGCAAAACCGGGAGACTTGGTATTCTTCACAAGAACTTATGTAACAAGTGAGCCTGTAACGCACATCGGGATATATGTCGGTGAAGGGCAAATGTTGCACTGCGGCGATCCCATAAAATATGCGTCAATAGATACAGATTATTGGTCAAGCCATTTCTATAGTTTTGGCAGACTCCCTATTGGAGAATAAAAACAGTTGAAAAGTTGGTGGGATATAGAAGGAGGTAATTTGTGATGAGAAAATTTATACACGGACAAACAATAAAAAAATATCTAAAGGATTGCTATTGTATTGATTCTGATATAAAAAGCTTTACCGATAACGCAAAGAACGAAACAAACTATGTTGTATATTTGAAGCGTGCCGATCTTGCGTTGTTTGCGGAAAAAGACGATGGCACATTGGTTTGTATGAACTCAAGCGGTGAACCCGTGTCGCCGGATAATATTTTTGTGCATGCAAAGGAAACGGATGTGCAGGTAGAAAACGGTGAGATATTATTCCGAACCGATAAACTCAAAATCGTCCTTGATGGTGAGGAAATGGATCTATATTATGTGAAAGGTTTGGAGGAGAAAATTTATCCCGAAAGAACATCTATTATTCTTAACGGAATGCTTCAGCGCAAGGATTTTGAAAGAAAGCCGGAAAGATTTTATGTGGATGAAGTTATCTATGCCAATGATGAGCAGTTTGACGAAATACAGCAAGGCAAAGATTCAGATTTGCTGAAGGCGTATAATGAAAAACAATACGGGATAGTCCAAGACGGTCAGCATGGCGTACTGGTAATAGGGGAAAACGAGGACGGTCTGTTGGTTGACACACAGGGGTATGACTATGCAAGATATATGAGTTATGCTCCTAAAATAGCAATGCCTGTTGAATATCTCATCGAACAGGATATGAGAAAAAGTGCAAATATGGAAATGAAACTTTATGTTCCGCTCCAAATTGTAGAACGAGGAGTTGAATTTGGTGAGAGGTACGATATTGACGGCACCATATACTTCGATAAAATTCGTGATACGGTCAGAAGAGATGATATTCAGAATGAGAAACGCGGTCTTGCGGAGTATCTATCCAAGAAAAACATTTGTCAGAAAAAGGTGTATAGCATCAAACCTGATGTTGAACGAGTCAATGATGTAATGATGGGTGTTGTTGCAATCAAGATGACAGAACCTCTCAGTCAGGGTGAGATAGACGACTTAAAGGATTACATCACAGGTCAGTTTTCAGACGGATGGGGAGAATCCTTTGAACAACAGGCAATTCAGGTGGACGGAAATCAGATATATGTTCATTTCTGGAACAGCGAGGAATACTTCATTAAGACTGAAGAGGAGATGGCTGCTGAGCAGGAACAGGAATTTGAAATGGAAGGTATGAAGGGCATTCAAGGTATGTCAGGTATGTCCGGGATGTAAAAGTAAATATACGATATGGCGGGGCAGTTAATGTCTCGCCTTCTTTTTTCGTAGAGAGGAGGTTAATGTGAAATATGAACTCACAAATTTCTGCGAAATAGATGCAGAAGCCGTAAAAAGCTACTGTGCAATTCATGAGGAAGAGCCTGATAAAAATCTCGGAGACATTGAGTTGGTTGATGAAACAAAGTTAAAACCGTTCAACTTCATGGTAGGGGGAACTCCATGTCAAGACTTTTCTGTTTCGGGGGCGAGAAAGGGCGCTGTGTGGCATTGTAATTTGTGCGGCAAAGAGTATAACCCGCTGACAGTTAAGAGCGATAAAAGGCGTTTCTGCCCACTGTGTGACGGCAAAGATATATCCAAAACTCGCTCATCGCTTCTTGTAGAATGGCTCCGCATTCTCGAATACATAAAACCGGATGTTGCAATCTACGAAAATGTAAAGAATATATTGAGTTTGAGCTTTCGGGAAATGTTTGACTTATTCGTTGAAGAACTGAAAGAGAGCGGATACAATGTTTATTGGGAAGGCCTGAATGCAAAAGATTTCGGAATCCCTCAAAACCGTGAAAGACTGTATATGGTAATCGTAAAAAAAGAATTAGACAACGGAAAATTTAAATTCCCCGATCGGTATTTGTATGAAGCACAGATTGGGGATTTTCTTTTGGAAAATGCGGCGGACACATTCTATGAAAGCCATATAAAAGGTGTATTTATTGATAAAAGGATTAAACCATCGGTGAGAAAAGTATATGAAAGAAATCTCGAAGAGATTATAAACTGCAAAAAGGCAATGTATCAGTGCAAATGTAAAAGCGGATATCAGGATTGCAAGATTGGAATTAAGCTTGCACCGACACTCAGGGCAGGGAATCCTCATACAGCAGTTTTACATAATAATCATATCCGGAGATTATATCCGGTTGAAAATGTAAGGTTGATGGGGTTTGAGGATAGCGACTATGAAAGGATGAAAATTGCCGGAGTTAGTGATACACAAATATATAAGCAGACGGGAAATTCAATTGTGGTAAATGTTCTCGTTTCTATATACAAAGAACTATATGAAGCTATGCCGTATCTGTTTGAGAATATCAGGCTCGGAAGCTTTTTCAGCGGCATAGGCGCTTTTGAAAAAGCGCTGACTATTCTGTAAGGGAGGTTGAAATTATGGATACAAGATATATTGATTTGGTGGTATCGTATGAAGAAGCGCTGAATGTGCCTGAAAACGAAAGGGCAACAGCATACTTCGGTGATTTATCTTTGTATTATATAAAGTCTGAAGAAGGAACTGAAGTCGCCTGTGGTATTAAAGATAAGGCTCTTGAATTACTTGGTATGACTCAGAAAGAATTTGATGAGAAGCCTGAGTTTATATACAGAGCAGAGATAAGAAAAGCGCTTGAAAGCAGTCTTGGAAAGTTCAGATGCATAAATAGGTGTGCAGATAATGATTACTTGTTTCAAAAATTATCAGTATCAGAACTGCATAAAGTAGAAAATGTTTTGCAAGCATATATCGAAGGGAAAATTGATTTGGATATTCCGAGAGATGTGAATACAAATGAAATTAATTTCGATGGAGACTTTAACTTGATTATTAAAGAACCATCATATCATGAAATCGGTATAGAGGAAACTGTTCTGAGATGGTATGAGAGTCTGGAAGATACAGGATATATGGTTGATGTTGTTCAATACGAGAGTTATTCTTCACAAGAACTCTTGCAAGATGATATCGAACAGAACGATGATGAAATGGGTGGTATGAATATGGGATAGGGGTGAGTCTAAATGAGAATGGAAAAAGTGACGGTCAGTTATTCTGCCGACAAGCTTCAGGCTATAAGAGTATTGAGACCGGAACTGTATGAGACACTTGAAAAGTCACTGGAAGAATGTCTTGACAGATTATACATAAAAGCAGTGCCTCAAACGACCAGAAGATACATTGAAGCGAAAATGGATGAAGAAGAAAATCCGCAAAAGCGGACGAGCAAGTCTGAAGAAAAGCAGATGGGCTAAAATTAAGCAGGATAAAGCATTGGTGTCGGCAAGCCGCCACCAATGCCTTAAACACCGACCGGCAGTGCCGTTCGGGATGGTGCTGTGAGAGGTGGATTGGTGCTGAATTGGTATCGAATCCCTCTAAAATCCCACTGTTGAAGCATTTTTGTGGTGTCTTGACAGGTATTAAAGCGTTTTTGAGCATTTTTAAAAATTTCAGGGTGAAAGGGTGTGATGAAGATATACACAAATAACGATTTAAAAACAATGAAAAGTTGGTCACTTGAAAGAAAAATCAGAGTGACTCAAACAAGAATTATGGAATGGTATCAACACTACGGCGGCAATGTTGCAGTGTCATTCTCGGGAGGAGCAGACTCAACCATCCTCTTGGATTTGGCACGAAGATGCTATCCTAACATGGAAGCTGTGTTCGTTAATACGACATTAGAGTTCCCCGAAATCATAAAGTTCGTAAAAAGTTTCGAGAATGTAACCACACTAAAACCGAAGATAAGCTATCGAAATGTCATTGAGAAATATGGATATCCTGTTATTTCAAAAGAAGTTTCAAATTATATTCATAAAATGCGAATCAATAATGACTGCATGGAAGCCTATAAAAATAAAATACATCTGCAATCTGCGGAATGGTTAAGAGAAAATCTTAATGCCATTCCGTTTTCTTTTCTCAAATGTATGCTCGGCTTATCAAAAGAACGAGTGGAAAAATTCAGAGAAACGGGCATACTTCCAAAGTCAAAATTCGCAATACCAAGCGAGTGGCATTCTCTTATTGAAGCGCCATTCGAGATTAGCGACAGATGTTGTTATCACTTGAAGAAGGCTCCTGTTAAAAAGTATTGCAACAGGACAGGCAGAAAAATGATTATAGGAACACTTGCAGAGGAAAGTATGCTCAGAAAACAGATATGGTTAAAGCAAGGCTGTAATGCATTTGATGCAAGCGAACCAAAGTCAACGCCTCTTTCTTTTTGGACTGCTCAGGACATCTTGCGGTATTTGAAATTAACTAATATACCATATTGCTCACTCTATGGTGACATTACTGAAGGAGAAGATAAAAAATTAAAGTTCACCGGATATCAAAGGACAGGCTGCGCCGGATGTCTCTATGGATGCCATCTTGAAGAAACACCAAATAGAATTCAAAAGCTAAAAGATACACATCCTGCAATATATAACTATTTGTTTGAAAAATTAGGGTATGGTCCGGTGTGTGATTATGTGGGAATAGCATATTAAAATTAGATGAAGGGAGCGGGACAATGGCAAAGAAACATATAAGTCTATGGCTTGATGAGGACGTACTGAAGAAGATTGACGCAAATATTAAGGTGTCAAAGCTAAATAACAGAAGCGAATATTTGGAAGAAGCCGCCGATTTTTATAACGGATATGTGCATAGCCGGAATAATGAAAAGTTCGTTGGAAAGACATTCTTAAAAGTTATGCAGAGTATGTTAGATAACTTTGAAAAGAGAATGGCTCGGCTGCTGTTTAAACAAGCGGTGGAAACCTCAAAAGTATTTTGGTTGGTTGCTCGTGGGTTTGAGCTTGATCCGAAAGACGCTGACATCCTCCATGCGGATTGCATCAGGGAGGTAAAGGAGATCAACGGAGCAATCCGCTTCCCATATAAGAGCAAGAGCGAAGAAGACGAAACAGAGGATGAAGAATAATGCCGAACATAATCTTGAAGATTCCGCACATGAAATCAAGCAGTAAAGCAGGGGGATTCGTAAGATATATCGCAACTCGTAAGGGCGTTGATAAGAGCATAAATCAAGATATCATCATGAGAAAACCTACGCAAAAGCAAATAGCATACATAGACGAGATGCTGAAGCTCTGTCCTGATGCGAAGGACAGCTTTGAGTATCAGGACTATATAGAGAATCCAACAATTCAAAATGCTTCTGCGTTTATCAGTATAGCTGCGGAAAGTAACCCGGAAATATTTGAAAATCGTGAAACATATCTTAACTATATCGCTACAAGACCACGTGTAGAAAAGAAAGGTTCGCATGGACTGTTTGGCAATGAAGATGCGGTTGATCTCGGCAAGGTTAAAAAGGAAATAGCGGAAAACGATGGCGTCCTATGGATGCCGATTATCTCTTTGAAAAGGGAAGACGCCGAAAGGCTCGGTTATAATTCAGCTGATGCGTGGAGGGATTTGCTGCGGGCCAAACAAATGGAAATCGCAGAAATCTATGGAATACCTATGGAAGATTTCAGGTGGTATGGAGCATTTCATAATGAGGGACATCATCCGCATTGTCATATGGTAATCTATTCAGAAGAAAGCAAGCGGGGATTTATAGATGTACATGACATTGAAAAGATTAAATCTTTACTTGCGAGGGAGATATTTAAGAATGACTTGTATGAATTATACGATGAAAAGACCAAACAGAGAGAAAAGATATCGGAGGACAGCAAGAACAAACTAAAGGAATTGGCAAATAAAATTCGTGAAAAGGATTGTGAAGATTCACCGCTTTGCAATATGCTTATAGACTTATCCTGTGAGCTGAAAGATGTTAAAGGAAAAAAGAAATACGGTTATCTGCCCAAACCTCTTAAAAAGAAGGTTGATGAAATTGTAAAAGCAATGGCAAAGGATAAAGATGTTCAGAAATTATATTCGCAATGGTGTGATATTCAGCGAAAAATAGTCGGCATATATAACGACAAAGAGGTAGAACATCCGCTTCTTTGGGAAAATGATGAGTTCAAAAAGATTAAAAATGCGGTCATTGACGAGGCGGTAAAACTCGACAGTGACCGTGTTGTTTTGATTGAAGAGGAAACTGTAAGTGACCGAGTGTCAGTTGAGCGGGAAATGGATCTTGAAATGGAACCGGGGGATTCGCAAGCGGAAACAGAACTTGAAGCGGCATACCATGAACGAAATAATCCACTTGACTTTGCGATTCCGGATACTGTCTGCTGTGATTACAGAGCACCATACAAGAGAGCAAGACGATTGCTTTATAATGAGAAGAAGTATGAAGCGGCATATCATGCATTGGTCGGGCAGGTGAAGCGCGGCAATGTTCCGGCTATGTTTGATTTGGGAAAAATGTATCATGACAATTTATATGCGGAACAGGATGATACCAAAGCGGATTATTTATTTCGGTATGCATTACGGGGATACATGCAATTAGAACAGGCGGAACCATCCGACTATTTTGAATATCAGATAGGTCGCCTTTATGCACGAAAAACGAACTTTCAGGACTATGCAGAAGCAAGGAAATGGTTTGTGTTGGCGGCAGAACAGGGAAATGCATATGCAATGTTTGCACTCGGTAATCTTTATTACTATGGAAACGGGACGGAGGTGGATTACCAAAAAGCCTTTGCTTATCTGCATACCAGTGCAGAAAACGGTTGTGTGCATGCGTTTTTTCGGCTGGGGTATATGCTTAGAAAAGGAATTGGCTGCGAAGAAAATATCCGTGAATCAGACAAATGGTTTGCAGAAATGATTGCGAACTATGCCGGATCTATTGCAGGTTTGGAGGCTATGAATTGTTACCGGCTGGGACAGCTATATGAAAAGGGTTGGGGCTGCGAGAAAGACATTGTAAAGGCTATGCAGTATTATGCGGAAGCCTGTAAAAGCAACCACGCCGATGCGGAGTTTGCACTTGGCAGACTGTATCTAAAACATGGGGAGGAAGAACAAGGCGAAACCTATATCAGCTATGCGATAGAGCATGGCAATGCGTATGCTGAAGAATGGTATGAGGATTGGCAGGCATACCGGAGTAACGCTTATCTACATGCAACAGAACAGGCAGTCGGAAATTTATTCTGTCGGCTTGCATCAATCATAGATGATGATGCGAACAAAAAGATTGATGGACATAATAAGTCAATTGTTGACTCGAAGGAACGCAGGGAACTTGCGATAAAGAAACAAAAACTCGGTATAAAAATGGGGTGATTATTCTGAAAAGGTTTACAGATGAACAGCTTGACAGAGCAAGTAATATTGACCTTGTGAATATGCTCCGAGGTCAGGGCGAAAAACTTAAAAGAGAGGGTATCGTACATCGTTGGATGCGATATGACAGCACAGTCATATGCGGAAATAAATGGTTCAGACACAGCAGAGGCATAGGCGGCGGACCAATACAATTCATGCAGCACTTCTATGGGATGGATTTCATTGAAAGCGTTAAGTATCTGCTTGACGGTGAAGAGGGCGCAATGTTCACTCAGGCAGAAAAGCAAAGCTACGAAAAGCCGGAGTTCAAAATGCCGAAGATGTCCAAAAATATGCACAGAACATTTGCGTATTTAATTAAGACTCGCAAGATAGATGCGGATATAGTCCGGCACTTCGTAAATGAGAAAAAGATACAGGAAACGGAAGAGTATCACAATGTGGCGTTCTGCGGATACGATGAATTTGGTAAAATGAAGCAAATGCACCTAAGAAGTACCATACCCGGAAACCGTTTCTTTCAGGATATAGACGGGAGTGATAAGCAATTCTATTTTCGCCACGAAGGACATGGAACTGATGTATATGTATTTGAAGCGCCGATAGATATGCTGTCATATATCACTATGTACAAGGAAAATTGGCAGGAGCAAAGTTATGTTTGCCTCGGAGGAGTTGCAATTGACGCCCTTGCCAATATCATGAAAAACAATGAGAATATTCAAAGAGTACATTTGTGTGTGGACAAAGACGAGGCAGGAGATAAAACCGTAAAGAGAATCGGTGAAGAGTTGACCGAGAACGGAATCGATTGGGATAGGATTGTTCCGGAGAATAAGGATTGGAATGAAGATTTAATTTCAGAAATAGAACAGGAAGAATCAGAAATATTTGCGATGAAAATGTGAAGGGGAGTGAGAACTTGAATAGTCCTGTAATAACACTAATACTCATTGGTACGGCAATGTTTGCAATCATAGGCTTTTTGACGATATGGTCTAATGTGTATTCACTTAACGGAATTAAAAATAAGAAAGTCGGGCATGGTCAGCATGGCAATGCGAGATTTGCAACGGAGAAGGAAATCAAAAAGACATATAAACTTGTTCCATATGAACCGAAGCAATGGCGAAAAGATAAAGGTGACAAAAATTTGCCTCAAGGAACTGTAGTAGGAACACGGAAAATACATGGAAAATTATACGGAGTAGTTGACTCCGGCGATGTGCATACATTGATGATTGGTGCTGCAGGTGTTGGTAAAACGGCTTGCTTTCTCTATCCAAATCTTGAATATGCCTGTGCATCGGGAATGAGTTTCCTGTCAACAGACACCAAAGGCGATCTTGCAAGGAGCTACGGAAACATATGCAAGGACTATGGATACAATGTAGCGGTAATTGACCTTAGAAATCCTATCCGCAGCGATAGTTTTAATATGCTGTCCATGGTAAATAAGTATTTCGATTTGTATAAGAAAAGCAATCTGTTGTCAGACAAAGCAAAGGCAGAAAAGTATGCAAAGATTACTGCAAAAACAATTATATATTCGGGCGAAGGTGATGCCTCGAGCTATGGCCAAAATGCGTTCTTTTATGATGCGGCAGAAGGTCTATTGACGTCGGTAATCCTCTTAATAGCGGAATATTGTAAGCCGGAGGAACGACACATAATTTCTGTGTTCAAAATGATTCAGGATTTGTTAGCGCCTGTACAGCAGAGTGCATCTGCAACAAAAAACAATGTCGCTAAACCTCCCAAACAAACACAGTTCCAAATGCTGATGCAAAGACTGCCTGACACTCATAAAGCAAAATGGTTTGCAGGTGCAGCTCTGAATACATCAGAGCAAGCGATGCAGTCGGTGCTGTCAACAGCATTGTCGAGACTGAATGCATTTCTTGACAGTGAAATGGAACAGATTTTATGTTTTGATACAGCGATTGATGCGGAAAAGTTCTGTAATACCAAATCTGCGCTGTTTTTGATTATGCCGGAGGAAGATAACAGTGCGACACGTTCCTAACTGAAAAGGTTAGGCACAAGGTCAAAAATATGAAAATTGAAAGGAGTTTCTGAAAAAGATATGAACTTGTAGAACTGATATTCCAAGCGGTGGAATGATAGGGTAACGCCTTGAAACGCCCCCTTGAAGCTGCGGCAAGCAGTGAAATGTGTGACAATTTCGTTGTTTGAAGTCCGCTAAAGTCGGCAGAGAGCTGTCCAAACAGGTGAAGCTGTGGAAAGCTGTCCAGAGGTGGATGGTGCAGCCTATATGCCGGAGGTCTAAAATATACCTATGGTGAGTATGTGGTGTGAAAGACTACTGACGAACCTCAGATTGTACGAGTCTAAACTTCTGCATAGTAGAAATATTATGGTCTGCATGGCAGACGCAAGCCGGGGAAGAGTAAGAATTTGTTGTTATGAAATTCCCTACGGTGTTACAGGCACCGGAGCAGCTTGCAGGCTTAGATGAGGCACCTACGGGTATGAATGGAAAGATAGGAATATCGGAACGTGGTAAGGTCAGGGCGTGGAGCCTGTCACAAGGCAGTGAAGCGTTGGCAAGGAAAATCCATTGGATATAACTTGCTTTTATCTGGCTGAAAGTGATGCCACAGTACCGACGAAACGGTGATAACAAGCCGTGGAGGGATAGGCATTAGTCACAAGAAAACTAAATAAAAAGATTACACAACATTTCATGGGTTCGAGTATGACTAAGAAAAGAAATCTCCAATTTGGAGGGTCTGACCATGACAAACTCGAAAACTCTCAAACGCCAAAAGTTACGGAACAGCGAATACTATGACTTGCAGGCTGTATTTGACAAACTTTATGCAGACAGCAAAAACGGAAAAAGGTTTACTAATTTGCTGGATATTATTCAGTCTGATGAAAATATTCGATTGGCGTATAGAAATTTGAAAACCAACAGTGGAAGCAAAACGCCCGGAGCTGACGGCAAAACCATTGACGATTTGAAAAGATGGAATGATACTGACCTTATCAGAAATATTCGTAAATCTCTATCGTGGTATAACCCCGGAAAGGTGCGTCGTGTGGAAATTCCAAAAGATAACGGCAAAACCCGACCATTGGGGATACCCACAATCAAAGACAGGCTGATACAACAATGTGTATTGCAGGTGTTAGAACCAGTGTGTGAGGCAAAGTTCTTTGAACGGTCGAATGGATTTCGACCTAATCGGAGCGCAGAACATGCGATTGCACAGGCGATGACAATGATACAACAGCGAAATTTACATTTTGTTGTGGATATTGACATCAAAAGTTTCTTTGATAATGTGTCTCATGGAAAGCTGCTGAAGCAGATGTGGACAATGGGAATTAGAGAAAAGAAACTGTTATCCATCATCTCGGCAATGCTTAAGGCGGAAGTAGCAGGAATTGGATTTCCAGAAAAGGGTACACCGCAGGGTGGGGTTATCTCACCGCTTTTATCCAATATTGTATTAAATGAATTAGATTGGTGGATAGCCAGCCAGTGGGAAGAGATGCCGACGCGGCATCCATATCGGTGCAACATCCATGAAAATGGAACGCCAAACAAAAATCCTATCTATGCAGCGCTCAGAAAAACCGACTTGAAAGAATGTTATATCGTTCGATATGCTGATGATTTTAAGTTGTTTTGCCGCAAACGTTCCGATGCACACAAGCTGTTTACTGCTACTAAGCTATGGTTGAAAGACCGACTCGGTCTGGAAATCAGCACAGAAAAATCTAAGATTGTAAATCTAAAACGCCACTACTCGGAATTTCTTGGTTTCAAGCTGAAAGCGAAGGTCAAGGGCAAGCGACAAGATGGGACGCCAAAGTATGTGGTAACCTCGCACATATCTGATAAGGCATATAATAAAATACTGCAAAGAGCAACACAGACTGCTAAAAACATGGCACACCCGGCTGACAATGCTACTGCCTACAAATTGGTGGGCGTTTACAATGCGTTTATTATGGGCGTACACCAGTATTACAGTCTGGCAACGGAAGTCAACAAAGACTTCCACAAAATATCTTTTCATGTCAACCGAACTCTAAAGGCAAAACTCAAAGAGCGCCTAAAACGTCCAGATGGACAAGTTCTGAAATGCAAAGCAATTCTAAAACAGTATGGGAAAAGTAAGGAATTAAGGTGTGTAGCAGATTTACCAAT
Organism: uncultured Ructibacterium sp.; assembly: GCA_965146665.1. Taxonomy (GTDB): domain Bacteria; phylum Bacillota; class Clostridia; order Monoglobales; family Monoglobaceae; genus Ructibacterium. Next base: position 7,825 of record CBCTHE010000004.1, on the reverse strand, counting down.
TGTTCCGATTGGCTATGTTCAGCACCGAAATCCTATGTGGAAGAAAAGCAATGTCAACAAATATACACCGCAGGGGCGGCAAGAAATTCACCGGAATTTGTCCGGTATCAATATGGAAATCTTGCGTTATCTTATGCGGCATCCAATTTTGAATCAGAGTATCGAGTATAACGATAATCGAATTTCGCATTACTCTGGGCAGTTGGGAAAGTGTGCAATAACAGGCAGGAAAATGATGGTAGATGAAATCCATTGTCATCATAAACTGCCTGTCTCACTCGGTGGTGATGACAGCTATGCAAATTTGACACTGATATGTGCAGATGTTCACAGACTGGTTCACGCTACCCGGCAAGAAACAATCATGACATTGTTAAATACTTTACAGTTGACGGACTATCAAATCGGGCGGGTAAATAATCTGCGAATGCTCTGTGAGCTTCTGCCAATTTGAGTGTAAAGTTTGAAATTGTGTAAATCTAATTGAAGTTTTCTTGCGATGGAACGCCGGATGAGGTGAAAGTCTCATGTCCGGTGTGAAGCGGGGGAAAATCCGGAGATAATATCAAAGGATTACCTATCGCTATCGAAATATTTTCTTATATCATTGATTGTGCAACAGCTTTATCGGGAAATGCTGGCGATTGCAGACGAAACAGGCGGTAAGCTAAAAAACAGAGTGATGTTTTATCTGGATGAAATAGGCACTATCCCCAGAATTGATTCAGCGGAGATGATGTTCAGCGCCGGGCGTTCGCGCCGGATCAGTATAGTGGCTATCATACAAAGTTTGGCTCAGCTTGAAAAAAACTATGGTAAAGAAGGCTCAAGTATAATTATCGATAACTGTCAGCTTACAGTCTTCGGCGGATTTGCACCGAACTCTGAAACGGCAGAAGTTATGAGTAAAAATCTTGGAGAACAGACAATACTGTCCGGTTCTGTCACACAATCAAAGAATGATGGTTCAAAGTCGTTGCAGATGATGTCAAGATCGCTCATGACGGTTGATGAACTAAAGACCATGCCGAGATTTCATTTTATTATTGCAAAAACAGGCGTTAATCCGATGAGGACAAAACTGGACTTGTTTTTCAAATGGGGGATTGAACTTGACAAGGAATATGAGAATGAAAAGCATGAAGTCAGAAAAGTATCGTATGCAGGTAAAGATGAGCTAATTGCTGAAATTGAAAGGATAGAAAAAATTATTCCTAAAGAAGAAAAAGATGATAAAAATGCTCCCGGCGGTGGTATGGGTATTACGCAAAAAGCGGTAGAAATTTCGCATAAGAAAATAGGAAGAGGAGCGAGGGTGGATGGATGTGAACAAGACCACAACAAAATTAACTAAGATAAACGAACTGTACAGAGCCGACCTTCCGCCGAGAGCATGCAGTGTTTATTTGTACTTGTTTCAGCGTTGCTATAATAAAGAATCCTGCTTTCCTGCCATAGCAACCATCTGCGCAGACACAAAACTATCCAGAAGCACTGTGAAACGCGCTCTGAACGATTTGGAACGAGCGGGATTTGTAAAAAGGCTAATTAGGCATAGAGAAAATGGCGGTCAAACAAGTAATCTGTATATGCTGGCAGATTAAAAATGTATGAAATGGTGAAAACGCAATGAATCTGCCCTTGACGTGAACCGGGGGGAGGTTCATTGTGAACCGCCATGAAGACTAAACTCTAATAGGGGTAATTGGATAAATAATATTTTAAAACTTAGGTTATAGGTTCAATTGCTATAATGATCTATAATTTTTTGTGTGATATTTAGAAGTTATAAAAAATTCGTGGGAAGCCAGTAAAAATTATTGAGATTTCTTTTAGAAAGTGTTATAATATAATAAATACTCTATGCGATGGAGGAATTGAAATGGATGTATCATACAAAAAATTATGAATTATGCTGATTGAAAAAGGAATTAAGAAAGAAGAATTAATCATCGAAGGGTTGCTTTCTCGAGCCACATTAACCAAAATGAATAAGAATGAGAATGTTGCTTTGTCGGTGCTCGTAAATATATGCAGATACCTAAAATGTGATATTGGAAACATCATGGAAGTCCTTCCCGAAGGTGACACAGAGTGATATATATTTGTAAATTGTGTGATGTTATTTTTCCAATGACCGGATTTATAGCTGTATACAGTGTGGAAAGGAAATATTCAATATATAGATGACTATGAGATAGCAGATTTCATGGGTTTGATGTTTCAGGTAAAGACGAGGCGAGGTGATCATATGCCATTTAGTATAATCAGAAACGATATAACAAAATTAAATACTGATGCAATTGTAAATGCTGCAAACGAGAAACTCTTCGCAGGCGGCGGTGTTTGCGGTGCAATCTTTACCGCACAGGATTAACCAAATTACAAGCGGCATGTAATAAGATAGGTCATTGCAGTACAGGCGAGTCAGTTATAACAAAAGGGTTTGATTTACCTGCAAAATATGTCATACATACTGTTGGACCTATATATGGACAGAATCCTAAGGAGGAGGAAGAACAATAGGAGGAGGAAGAACAATTATATTCATGTTATAAATCTTCTCTAAAATTAGCAAAGAAAAAACATCTGCAATCTATAGCTTTTCCGTTAATTTCATCCGGTATTTATGGCTATCCGAAAACAGAAGCGCTTAAAATTGCAACAAGAGCAATAAAAGATTTTCTTATCGAAAATGAGATGGAAATATATCTTGTTGTATATGACAAAAAAGCATTTCAAATCAGCGAAAAACTTTTTAATGAAGTGCGCAGTTTTATTGATGAGCAGCTTGTAAAGCCTGACGACAGAAGACGAATTGCAGAAGGTGGTGTAACAAGAGAATCGTATGATCTTTGTTCTTCTCAAAAAGCAATAAGTGATGAGTGTCTTGAAGAACGAATGCAAGCAGCTCAAATGTATCCGAATGCTACAATAGATTCCGCCGCCGTAAAGAGACTAAAAAAGAAAAAATCTCTTGAAGATTTGATGAATGTCAAGGTTGAAACCTTCTCCGAAATGCTTCTTCGTGTGATTGATGAAAAAGGAATGACGGATGTAGAGGTGTATAAGAGAGCAAATATTGACAGAAAATTGTTTTCTAAAATTCGCAAGAAAGACTATACACCAAAGAAAACAACGGTTGTTGCATTGATAATCGCTTTGAAGCTCAATATGAAAGAAGCCAAAGAACTGCTTCAAAGGGCAGGATTTGCCTTTACTCAAAGCAGTAAATTTGGCATTATTATTGAGTATTTTATTGAACAGGGTAAATATGATATATTCGAGATAAACGAAACGCTGTTTGTGTTTGAACAACAACTGTTAGGTGTATAAATCGCTACCGAGATTCCATCTGCACATATTGAAAATATTATCAAAATAACATAAAATATAATTGTGAGGAAGGATTGCCGATGAATGCAAATTTGGTGAATATATTTTTGAAGTAAGAACAGAAAAATGTCTATTCTAAGTAAGGTTAGTGAAAGAGGAGGTGTGAGTATGTTTTGGAATTTATTTAAGAAAAAGAAAAAAGAAGACGCAAATAAGCAAATAGAATCGCATGGAATGATACATAAGATCGAAAAACCTTGGAAATGCCGCATATGTAATGAAATTTACACTGAAGACTATACCGCAGGGTTATGCATATCATGTTGGGAAAAAGAATTTGCATTTAAGAAGAACTTTTATTCAGCATACAAGAAAAAACTTGAACTTTTCTTGCAGGAATACGGCATAAAAACAAATAATAAAACAAACTTTGGGATAAAAGAGAACGGAGAACCTGAATTTGATGTAGAAGAGTTAGCGTGGATGAACTGTATTCATTTGAGAAAAAATGAAAGGGCAATATATACAGTGATATGTAGAAATTGTGTCTTTGGATTTCCTGATAACGGTATTGGATTTAGATATCTATATATTTCTACAAAGAGTGATGATATGGGATGGGCAAAAACCGTTGGAGTGGACGCTGATTGCGAGCGTTTGCTCGCAATCAGTTCTGATGAAGACGAATTATATTATTTAACCGAAAAGGGTGTAGTGAGGTCGTCGAGCAAACATTGGGAAGAAAAGAGACTGTTTGAATTTGAAAAAGAATGCAGACAAATATGTGAAAGCATTGATATAAAAGATATTGAAACTTATACAAAGCACTTGCAAGCAGAGGATAAATACGCTGAATATGATATATTTAATATTTGTGATCATATTTATTATGACGCAGACAAAAAAGTCTTTTTTGGTGTGTTTGCAGATGGAAACTACTATCATGGTTATGATGTTAATTATGTTGTAGAGCCAAAAAAGAAAGTATTGGCGTATACTGCATCTAATAGCAGAATCTCCCTATACGATGTTGCAAGTCTTTGTTCAAAAGATAAGATTCCAATGTTTGCTGTTGTTGACCGGCTGGATGTTGATGATAGTATAACAAAATATGAGCCGCCAACGAATGTTGGATATGGCTCAGTTTATCTTTGATATATGATTTATTTGTCGCTTTCAAAGCGACCTAACCTCCGTTATTTGATGTTAGAATAAAGACATCAAATAACGGAGGTGTTTTTTTATGAATAACAGTTTAACGGAAATGGTATTTATTTTGGACAGAAGCGGAAGTATGAGCGGATTGGAAAGTGACACAATCGGCGGTTATAACAGCCTGCTGGAAAAACAAAGAAAAGAAGTCGGAGATGCGACCGTAACAACAGTTCTTTTTGATGACAAGTATGAAATGATTCACGACCACGCTGACATCAAAAAGGTTAGTCTGCTAACAGACAGAGAGTATTTTGCAAGAGGAAGCACGGCTCTGCTTGATGCGATCGGAAAAACAATCAATCATGTCGGAAACAGGCATAAGTTTGCGCCGGACAGCGAGATTCCTGTCAAAACAATGGTAGTTATTATCACAGATGGATTTGAAAATGCCAGTACGGAATTCAGTCAGCCGCAAATCAAGGCAATGATTGAACATCAGAAAGAAAAATATGGATGGGAGTTTCTTTTCTTGGGTGCAAATATTGATGCGGTAAGCAAAATTCGCGGTCAAAATAGATGCATTCTGTTTTGACCGCATTTTTACGCACTTTTCGGGCTTTTTTCAAAAATCCGTTTTGAATAAAAGACAGTAGATGCACCCACCGTTTCAACCAGTCTTGAACCTGAGACAACGGCATAAATCCTATAAAATTTGACTTGACTACGTAATAGATGCAAGGTCTAACCTACAGGATATGAACCCTAACACAATTTAATAACGATAAACGAAGACGGTAATTTCAGAAATGAAGTTATCGTCTTTTTTTATACCCAAATTTAATAAGGAGGAACTGTGTAATGAATGTAAAAAGAAATCTAATTTTTGTGGAGGTGAAACAAAGTGATTAATGTAACTATACGATATGACAACAATGAAAGACAGATTGACTTTCCTTGTTCGGGACACGTCCTCGATGCAAAACTTAAAAACTTTGAAATTTTAAGGTCTAGCGGAAAGCCTTATATAATACGAACCCCGCTTATCCCCGATGTCTGTGATACGGAAGATAATCTTTCAAAAATAAAACAGATTATCGGTAAAAGCAAATGGGAGCAGTTGCCATATAACCAAATGGCAGGTGCTAAGTACGAAATGCTTAATATGGTCTATCCGATGTGTTGGAAAAAAGAGTCTGCATTGTAGTTTTATCATCTAAAAAACAGTTGCGTCATTTGCAACTGTTTCTCTTATATGAAATATCATTCTATGCCTGGGGTCTTTTCGAAATTAGTGTATTTGTTGATAGTCGGATAAGTAGAAAAATTTATTGTAAAACTTGTTAAAGCCGGGGAAATAAGAATTTCAAATAATAAAGCTAATGCTATAGCAAGAGGTGTGCTGAAGCGCAATACAATAGCCACCGGCAGAACTATATGAACAAGCAAAATGAAAAAAGAAATTGATAAATTCAGTAAAGGTTTCCCAAAAGCAAGAACAAGTGAAAGTTTAAAAATTTTCCACAAACTCAATTTAGCGGTAATCATTATCGAATATAAATATGGGTGCATGATGGTATAAACAAAAAACATAATAAAAATCGTACATGCTAAAACTAACATATTTAGTTTAACATAAATCATAAAGGCTATAGATAACAACCAAAAAACGAATAGGTCAATCAACCACAAAAGAAGACTTTCCTTAAAATGCATCTTTAGTTTTTCAAAAAAATCACTAAAAAGCCAACAGTGTTGTTCCTTGCTATATTCACAGGTAATATAGGTAAATCCTGCTGTAGTAGGACCTTGCCCCCAAAAAACGGTAAAAAGAAAAGCCAAAATACCCCGAATGATTAAATCAAACCAAATGTTTGATGAAAAAAATGAAGAATCTTCAAATAAACCGGACAATGCGTTGATAATTGGTGCCGAAATACATCCCATAACAACCATTGTAATGATGTATGTAGGAATAATTGAGAATAGGTATAAAACATTGAGTTTGCACAGTTTCCATAATTTCCCGGGTAAAATATCAAAAAAAACTAAAATGCGGGATTTGTTTGGGTCTCGTTTTTCAACGCCTTTTCCCGGTTTTGAATCATTGTAAAAAAACATGTAGAACCACCTTATTTCTGATTTTTGTAAAGCCTTGATATTTGGTTGTAGTTATTTCTCAGGATATTTTAAATAGTTGGTTTTTCTATATTCATACGGGGTGATATTTGTTTTTTTCTTAAAAACCTGCCCAAAGTATGACTGAGAAGAAAAACCACATTTATAAGCAATTTCTGCCAGAGAGTATGTGGATGAAACCAACAGCTTCTTGGCTAAGTCAATTCTTTTATTCAAGATATAATCAAAAGGCGTTTTTTTCCCCATAGCACGTGAAAATGTTTGATGAAAGTAAATGGGACTTATGCTGAGCGCAGAAGCAATATCATTGAGGGTTATATTCTCTGTAAAGTGCTCTTTTATATAGGTAATGCCTTGCGCAACAATGTCTTTATTGTTTGTTGCACCGTCATTTTCTGCAGAAGTTGATTTGAGGTTTAGCATATATAAAAGCTGGAGAATTTTTCCGCCAAGATATAGTTCGTAATTATCCGTAGGGAAAGTGAATGCGCTTATAATTTCTCTAAATAGGCGTCTGTATTTTTTTATATTGTCACCTACATCCATATAGTCCGGGAAAGAGGAAACCACTTGCTTCAAATAGTTATCTTCCAGTGTTAAATGAATAAAACTGCATTTAAACGGGAGACGGGTGTGACGTATCTGCCCGGGCTTTCCGCAAATAATATGATGGGGAGAAATTTCGTATTTTTTTTCATTTATGAATGAAAGACCGCCTTCATAAAACGGCAGCTCAATTTCAAAGACAGATACATGGCGCTTCGGAGTTTCTGGTTGATTTTTATGAACTGCAGCAGCATCGTATATCCCTGCGTTAATAATCTGTGGAAGAATAATATTAGCCATAATTTACCTCACAAAACAATAAGATTTTAACAAAATTTAATAATATTTTTATATAAAAAAGTAATGAATTTTAATAAAATTAATATGCAAACTTATTCTAACATATGGTGCGAAAAAAAGCAAGTCAAAGTTTTTTGTACATAAATTCAGGGGTTTGAACGGTTGAGTAAAATATTAACAAAACAGATAAAATTAAAATAAAAACACTATGGAGGTAAAAAATGAAAAAATTAAGTTTAATCGTTACAATCTCACTGATTTGCACAATGATTGTCCCCACCTTTGTATTTGCAGCGTCGAAAGGGACAATCAATGTAGTAGATGGTGAGTACTACTACGATGGGTTTGAAGG
>CBCTHE010000003.1:0-297813 GCA_965146665.1 uncultured Ructibacterium sp. | reverse complement strand
GAGCATGAAGAGGATGGATAATTTGTGCAATACAACATAATGCAAATTATGTTGTTTTTTCTTGAACCTTACAGATGATTGCGCACAGAATGGAGGAGCAGGAATGAATGAGAGCATAACACCGGGAAATGAGATGGCGGGTGCCGGACTGGCCCCGCGGGATATCATAAGCCGGATTATGGAGCATGCGCTGAAAACCAGACCCAAAAAAGACGTCTATTATCTTCCATATAAAAAAATGGCGGGGATTGGGTTTCATGCGCCGCTCTCCTATCAGGAAATTGATCTTTTTTCTTATTTTCCAAAGGCAAAGGATGGAGATATCGCGGCCGTTGATTTCTGCATTACAACGGCCTGTGACTACGATATCTATTTGAACGTATCCGGTAATGTACGGGTGTCTTTTGAACAAGAGACAATTTTTACCTGCCTGGATGGACAGGCTGTACCGGAGACTGCATATTCCAATCAGTTTTACCACATTCCGCTTCATGTGCGGGCCGGACGGCCAAATCATGTGCGGGTCATATGTGTGAAACACGGTGATGCCTTCGGTTTTCGCTTCGTGATTTCCGTGAAACGCTACCCCTCCATGTGGGCCAATGACTATCTGTATGCGGCCCGGGCCACCTCGCCGATTCCGGCATACGAGGGGGAGGATGGCTTTGGTATAACGGAGATGGTCTCCTCGGCCGGGACCGGCATGGGCGTATTTGACGCACAGCTGCCAGAGGCGTATCTTTATCCGTCCCTGCCGGGCGACTCAGAAATATTTGATTTTGGCGCGCTGTGTCCAGAGGGCAGCATCTGCTATGTCTATACTGAGGCGGCGGAAAGCCAGTGTATGAGCTGTCCGGAGACTGTGGACGCAGTATGGGTGAATGGAGTACGGATCAACGCCCCATCGGAGGAAACAGTCAGTCTTTCTAAGGGCGATGCCGTGCTTCTGCGGTGCAGAAGAAATGGAACGGACTGGAGACTCGGACTGGATACCGAAAGGTTAACGCTGTCCTTCCTGAATTCCAACCGCGGCCGCGGCGATAAAGCGGTGTTTTTAGGGCCGTTTTATGACAACGGCGTACATGGTCCGGAGTTTCCGTGGGACTTTTCAAAGGTGTTTATCAATGAGCGCGGCGAACGTCTGTACTGGAAGTTCTGTGATGGTTCTCAGCTTCGAATCTGCCTGGATTCTGTTTTCTATGGTCAGTGGTTCTACGCACTGATGGTGGGCTTTTATGGGATCCGGCGCGCCGCACAATGGCTTGGTGACGAGTGCAATCAGCGGCTTTTCTGTGATAATATGAGTTTTCTTGCCCAATATTTTGACTATATTCGTTATGACACAGAAACAAATATCATGCCTGCCTTTATGCCGCGCACGGCCGAGATGAACGTACTGGACAATATCGGCACCATGGGAATGAACCTGATCGACGGCTTCCTGGACAGCAATGATACGAGACTTCTGCCCTTGATTGATGAAATTGCTCTGCACGCTGAAAATGATATCCCACGGCTGGAGGATGGTACCTATTACCGAGTTGATACCATGTGGGTGGACGATTTGTATATGAGCTGTCCCTTTCTGATTCGAATGGGGAAACTGACCGGCAATGCAGAGTGGTATCAAAAAGCAGTCGATCAGATTCTGGGCTTTCAAAAAAAGCTATATATAGAGGAAGAAAACCTGTTTTCTCATATCTATTTTCCCAAAGAGGGGAAGGCGAATCTGGTTCCCTGGGGAAGAGGAAACGGATGGGTCATGTGGACGCTGTCCGAACTGCTGATGCTGGCGGATGGCAGTACAGAGCTCTCCGCCCTCCGGAGACTGTTTCAGAATATGGCGGGAGCACTGCTGGAACTGCAGGATGAGTCCGGACTTTGGCGTCAAGTCCTGAACCGGAATGAGCCTGAATCCTATTTGGAAACATCATGCACAGCAATGTTTCTCCTGGCGTTTACACGTGGGGTGAAGTATGGCTGGCTTCCACGTGAGAAGTATTTGCCCGCAATGGAGGCGGCCTGGCAGGGTATCCTGCGGCACAGCGTAGATCTGGAGGGAAATGTATATGGTGTTTGTATGGGCTCTGGCTGTGCCATGGAGGCGGAGTATTACTTTACGATTCCAACCATCATCAACGACGATCATGGAACAGGGATTGTCCTTGCGGCTGGCAGTGAGTTCTGTGCGTATTTAGAATCCTGACCGCGCTGGCGGCATTTCATTACAGAAAAGATAAAGGAGGGAAAGAGATGAAGCGGCGGTGGAGCAATATCTCCTATGCGACTAAGCTTTGGATTTGTTTTTTCCTGTTTGTCTGCATTCTCATGGGTCTGTTTTCTTATTCGCTTTACCGGAGCTACCGTAAGGCTGGACTGAACACCATGCAGGAGTATAACCAGAAGCTGACCAATCAGATTGTACGGAACTATGAGATGATTGATGACTCAATCGTAAATCTGCTATCGCAAAAGTATTCACAGCCCAGCGTGGTCAAAATGATCTATCAGAATGAAATTCCGGATTTTGAGCGAAACGCGGCGCTGTCTGAATTGGGGAAAGAAGTATCCAGCTATCCCATGTATCATTCGGCACTGCTATATAACAACCAGGCCAACAAAATCAGCCCCATTGGGATTTCAGAGGCACGGGTCCCTGATGTCATTGCGAATTTTTATAAGGGCAACGAAATTCCCGCTATGCAGACGGTGCCTGTCATGGTGACAAAGCTAGATGGGAGCAAAGAGCTGGTATTTTCTTATTATGCCTTTGAGTATGTAACAAATGCGGGCGTTATGACCGGCGCCATGGTTTTAAATATTGAAACCAGATGGATTAAGGAATTGATCGAATACCCGGACGGCAAGGACATTCATTTTATGATTGTGGACCAGGACGGCCGTGTGATATTGGATAATAAGAACGATAATTTGTTCCGGACATCTCTGGAACGGGACTATCTTACCAGTGTTTTGGCCGAGCATGAGGGAATGACCTTTGAAACCAAGGTAGACGGTAAAAAACAGCTTGTCACAACGCAGAAAATCAGCAAAACAGATTGGACCCTGATTTGTGAACAGCCCTTTGCTGTCAAATACCAGGAGCTGATCCGTCCCATTCAGATCAACACCATCTGGGTGCTTTTGGCGCTTCTGGCCCTGGCTTTGCTCGGAACCGTACTGCTGTCCAGATATATTTACAGGCCGGTCCATAATCTGGTTCTCCATGCACAAACCCTTTCGACCGACGCTTTTCACGGGGATGAATTCAGCTATTTGACCAGGGTGCTCTGTTCGAACACAGCCCAGTCCTCACAAATGGAGGAAATGCGAAAAAGCATTGCCGAGATCAAAAAACAAAACTATTTTAAGCTGCTTCTGGAAAACGGAAGCCTTCAGGAGGATGACGCCCAGGAATTCAGAGAGTGCACGGCCTATGTTGGAAGCGGTATCTTCTTTGCGATTCTGCTCAAAGTGCCGGATTTATCTGTAAAGCTAAATGGAATTACAGAGTGCTGGGAATCATGGGCGAAGCATTTGTTCCCCTCCTTTGAACTGGTTCCCATGAATGAGCATGAAATGATGGTCTTGATTAAGGAAGAAGGATCTGTAAATCTTCTTCGAGAACGATTTTTAAAGGAGTACACTGAGTTTCAAAAAACAGTTTTGGAAAAAGAAAAAATTCCGGTTTCAATTTTTGTGACTGATTACTGCGAATACGGGAAAGTGAATCAGCTTTACACAGAAGCTCAGCAAATAAAAAAATATGAACTCATGTACAGCGTTGGGTGCTGTTTAACCACAGAGATAATTCATAATAATCATGATGTGGACGACGTTGCCTATCCTGTTTCTGCCGCAAATCATCTTTTGCGTGTTTTGCGCAGCGGAGAGATGGAGAAAACCGAAGAGGTTTTTGATGATTTTATTAGTAAGATTCTGCGAAATGATGCGGACAATTTCCGGATTTCGCTCATGCGTATTGCCTTGAGCATTGAGAATCTTTATGAGGAGATGAACGTACATAAGGATCCGGCCGTTTATACTGAAATGGGGCGGCTGGTCAAGGAGGTTGCCGGGCTGAGCAGTCTGGAGGAGACACAGCAGTGTTTCAATGCCCTGTTTTGCCTGGTATGCCGGCAGAAGGATTCCGTTGCAGAAGGAAAGACCAGGCATTCAGCCTTAATCCGGTCTGTGGAGGATTATATTCTTGGTTCTTTCGCCGACCCCAATTTGAATCTTGAGCAGACAGCAGAGGTCTTTAAAATGTCACCGAATTACCTCGGAAAACTATTTAAGGATGAGATGAACCTTTCTGTCAGCAATTATATTACAGCGGTACGTCTGAACCGTTCTCTGGTCCTGCTCAACGATACGGATTACAGCATTAAGGAGATTATAGAGCAAATCGGTTTTATCAACGAGAGCAGCTTCTATAAGCAGTTTAAAAAACAGTTCGGAATTACCCCAAAAGAATATCGTGTCAACCGCGTCTTAGTTGAAAACATCAGGAAAAAGGATACGATTTAAACAAATGACGCAACTTTTTTCTGCCTCTGTTTCGCAACGGTCAGCGAAGCAGGGGTATTTTTTAAGGCAACAAATGGAAATATATGTTATTTTGTTTTGTCCCATATGTCTTTTTTTTCCTGGTAACCACACACCCTGTTGCGTGGAGGCGGGAGGTACGGGGCGGAGACCCCGTCGTGAAACGAGCTGCAGATCGGGACGCTTCGTTGCCAAAATTGACATTTTTGCGCCGTTTCTTTAAAATTGACAGTCTTTGTTGAATCTGACAGTGTCCCGAATAAGAAAACAAAAATAACACAGTTGAAATTGCTGAAACGGAAAATTATACTGGAGTCAGAAGGAAAGATTGCGAGGTGTATGAAAGTGATGTCAAAAAAAAGTAAGACAGCAGACGCTTCCGTAACTGGCGGTGCGGCGGTATTGCCGAGGAGCGGCAGGAAGCTGAGCGTAGGCAACCGAAGGTCGCTGGAACTTTCCATGATGGTGCTGATTCCGATGATTATTCTGATCATCTTCAAGTATGTGCCAATGTTTGGAGTGATTCTGGCATTCAAAGACTTTCAGTATGAGGGAATCATGCAAAGCCCATGGGTAGGACTGAAAAATTTCAAATTTTTATTCTCCTCCCAGGATGCATGGCGTATTACAAAAAACACGTTGGGCCTGAACTTTCTCTTTATTCTGACCACCCAGATCGGCGGCATTGTCTTTGCCATCATCCTCAATGAGATCCGCTCCCGCGGCGCGATCCGGTTTTATCAGACGGCCATGTTCATGCCTCATATTCTGTCAAGTTCTGTGCTTGCCTATGTGGCCTTTGCATTTTTGGATGTTAACTATGGCTTTTTGAACCGGTTCCTGATGATGATTGGGAACGAGTCGATTCAGTGGTACTCCGAACCGAGCTACTGGCCCGCCATTCTGGTCATTATCAATCTATGGAAGGGTCTTGGCTACAGTGTTATCATTTATTATGCTTCTTTGATGGGGATTGATTCCACCTATTACGAAGCCGCGAGCATTGACGGGGCGAACCGCTGGCAGAGCACCTGGCACATTACGCTGCCTATGTTGCTTCCAATTACCATAACACTGTTCCTCATGAACATCGGCAAGATATTCTATGCGGATTTCGGTCTGTTTTACATGGTGCCAAAGGATTCCGGCATGCTTTATCCCACTACGGATGTAATTGATACTTATGTCTACCGCGCACTGCGGCAGGGCGGCGATACCGGCATTGCGGCGGCGACCGGACTGTATCAATCCATTGTGGGCTTCTGTCTGGTGCTGTTTACAAACTGGCTGGTAAAACGATATGACAAAGACTATGGTTTGTTCTAAGGGAGGGAAAGAGAAATGATTGAGACAAAAGTATCAAGATATCTGTTTAAAGGCTTCTGTCATGCGATATTTATTTTGCTTGCTGTCGCGTGTATCGCGCCCATCATTCTGTTAATTTCTATCTCCTTTTCAGATAATGGTGAAATCGTGAGAAACGGCTATTCTTTTTGGCCGCAGAATTTCAATCTGGAGGCGTATCAATACATATTGAAGGATTCCTGGAAAATCGTCAACGCCTATAAGATCACAATCTTCGTCACAGTGGTCGGCACAGTTATGGCCCTGCTCTGTACCATCCTGCTGGCCTATCCGATTTCCAGAAAGGAATTCAGATTCCGTAAGGGTGTATCCTTTGCTGTTTTCTTCACCATGCTGTTTAACGGCGGACTGGTTCCTACCTATATATTAATTACACGATATTTGAATCTGACCGACAATATTTGGGTTTTGATTCTGCCGGGTTTGGTTTCACCCTGGAATGTCATTTTAATGAAATCCTTTTTCACGGACATTCCAAATGAAATCATTGAAGCGGCAACCATTGACGGTGCCAGCGAAAAGAAAACGCTGTTTTCGATCGTTCTGCCTATTTCCAAACCGGCACTCGCAACCATTGGACTGTTCATTATTCTGCAGTACTTCAATGACTGGCAGGGCTCTATGCTCTACATGAACGACAGCAGCAAAATTTCACTGCAGTACTTCTTATATAAGACTCTGAACAACATACAGGAGGCCCAGAGCAATACGGCAGTCTTTGAGGCCGACCGGGTATTCCCGCAGGAGCCGGTCCGGATGGCAATGGCAGTTTTGGTTATTACACCGGTCATGATTGTGTTCCCATTCCTGCAAAAGTATTTTGTAAAGGGTATCACACTGGGATCTGTCAAGGGATGATCCACCAGAATCCGTAAAATAATTTTTATTAAATATAAAGGAGGAAGAGAGATGTTAAAGAAAAGCGTTATGGCAGCAGGTGTGCTGGCGGTTTGTATCGGCCTGACAGCGTGCGGACAGGGGGGAGGAAATCCTTCCGCCGGCGGACAGTCCAATGGAAAGATGCCAACCATTACATGGTATCTCCGGTATGATGAACAGAAGGATGAACAGAAGGTCCATGAGGAAATGAATAAGATTGCGCAGGATAAAATCGGCGCCAATTTGAATATCAAAACCATTGCCTCCGGCGACTACGCTGAAAAAATGAAGCTGATTATGGCCTCCAATGAAAAATTTGATCTATGCCATATGGCGCCCCGGTATGATTTTTATGCCCATGTCTCCAAAGGCGCCTTTAAACCTCTGGATGATCTGATTACCCAGTATGCTCCAAAGACCTATGAGCAGATTCCGGAAGAATTCTGGGAAGCAGCCAAAGTGGACGGCAAGCTCTACGGTGTTCTTAACTATCAAATCGTTGGACGCCAGCAGGGATTTGTGGTGCAAAAGGCGCTCCTTGAGAAGTACAATTTCGATTTAAGCTCTGTGAAAAAACTGGAGGATATTGAGCCCTTCTTCCAGCAGTTAAAGGATAACGAGCCCTCCAATATGATGATTTTTGCAAACACAGGCGGCACCTATGGATGGGCAATGACACACTATGTGGGTATGGATACCATTGGATCTGCCAGTTATCCGGGTGCGGTCCGGGCAAACACCGACGATTATACGGTTGTGAACCAGTACGAGACAGAGGAGTTCATGAATTTCTGTAAGCTGATGCGCGACTGGTATCAAAAGGGGTATATTGTCAAGGATGCCCCCACGGTCGCCAATGAGACCGATCTGAAACAGCAGGGCATGGTTGCGGCTTTCCTGGACAATGTGGCCCCGGGCTATGAGCCGCAGTTTGCAAAACAGTTAGGCGACCGGCCGGTGGAGACGGTTGTCATTGACCCGCCCTTTGTGAACACGGAAAATGTAATTGCCACCATGAACTGTGTAAGCCGGACTTCTCAAAATCCGGAAAAGGCTCTGGAATTTCTGGATCTTATGAACACGGACGCGGACGGAATTTACAATCTTATGTGCTTTGGACTTGAGGGGACCCACTACAAAAAACTGTCAGACACCAGAATTGAGAAGATCAAGGACAGCGGTTACGATCCCAACGCGGCGTGGATGTTCGGCAACAACTTTAACGCTTATCTGATTCCCGGGCAGGAAGACGGGCTTTGGGAAGAGACCAAGGAACTGAACAACAACGCGACCGCTTCCAAACTGTTGGGCTTCTCTCTGAACACTGAGCCCATCAAGATTGAGCTTGCCCAGTGCGAGGCTGTGGTCAGCGAATATCTGGGTTCCATCACAACCGGTTCTGTGGATCCTGAAGCGTATATCCCGCAATTCCTGGATAAGCTGGAAAAGGCTAATGTGGATAAGATCATTGAGGAGGAGCAGCGCCAGGTTGATGAATGGCTGAAGGCCAAGACCAAATAAAAGGAGCAGAGATGCAATGAGAGAGTTGGTAGAAGAACGGAAGCGGAAGATGCTTGCGTTTTTGGCAGACGGTTCTGCGGAAGAGGATATACTGGGAGCAGCCGCGCTGGCGCAGCTGCTTCTGGGAATAGGAAATGAAGAAGTGATCAATGCGCGGCTTTGCCGCACGGCTGACTGGTATCATGACCCATGCCCCTATAAGGCGCGGGATCCCAGAGGGGAGTCGGATTTTGCGGCTCTGAAGTTCATCCGGTTTTTGTATATGGCGGAAGATAAGCTATCAGCTGAAGCCAGGGATACCATACTTGATTTTTTCATGAAGCATGACTTTGAAAGCAAATATAAGTCGGAAAATCATATGCTTTTGTTTCATGTTTCCCGGTATCTGCTGGCCCAGAAATACCCCGATGCCGCATATCCAGTCTATGGAAAGAACGGTGAAAGTCTGATGGAGGAGGACGGCGCTTTTCTGACAGATTATTTACAGTTTCGGGCAAAGCAGGGCTGGGCGGAATTTGATTCGCTGGGATATTATTCTGAGGACATGCGCGCGCTCTTGACGTTGTATGACTTTGCCAAAGAGGAGAAAATACGGAACCTGGCAGAAATGTCACTGAATTTAATGCTTTTGGACATGATTGACGATTCCATGGGCCCGCTTTACTGCGGGGCCCATGGCCGTATCTATGGATCGGCCGCACTGGATTATAAAAACAGCGGTATGTTTGCCGTCTATTGGGTGTATTTCGGCGGGGAAAAGGAGGGGGACGCCTTAAAGCACAGTCTGCTTGAGGTTTGTCTTTCCCGGTTTGCCCCCGCAGATTTCGTATATGATGTGTTGGCAGAAAAACCGGAGACCTACGAAAATTTTGAAAGCCATCACCTGCATTGCATCAGCACCGAAATTCCACACAGACAGGTGCCGCAGGTCGCGGGAAGCATCAATAAATATACCTATGTCTGTCCCTGGTATGCCATGGGTGCGGTTAATTATCAGGATCCCTACCCAGAGGACAGTGATGCGAAGTGGTATGCGCATCACCAGCAGCACGAATGGGATCTGACCCTTCCCGGCGGAACGGATATAAGGATCTTTACCCATCATCCTGGCAGCTTTGGCACCGAAGGCGCAGAGCATGGCTATTGGACGGGAGATTTGGGATGCTGCTGCGGGCAGTTCTTTTGTGAAAAAAATGTTGTGCTTGCCACCTATGACATTCCGGAGAAGGAGATGCAGTGCATTAACGCCAATGTTCCGCTGGAACATTTTGAACGCATTGAGCAGGGAAATTATCTGTTTCTGAGGCACGGCCAGGTATATGTCTCACTCTGGTTCTCCAATGGATATGAGGCGGCGGACGGCGCGTATGCGGAACGGGAAATCCGCAGCTATGGAAGCCGTCACGGCGTGGTATGTGAAGTTGGTACAGCCGAAGAATATGGCAGCTTTGAATCGTTTCGGAACAGGATTGCCGCAGAGGAAATCCTGTTCCGAAACGAGCGTATGAGTCTGTCCTACCGGACGCTGTCCATGGACCACACAGCGCGGGAAATAGATGGAAAACAGGTGTTATTCCCCTATCCCGCTTTCAGGGCGCCTGCTGTCAATGCTGAATTTGACAGCGGTATCGTCCGTGTGACGACCCGGAAGGCTGATGTGCTGATGGATTTCAACCGGATTGAGACGGTGACAGCTTCAAAAAATGTATGATGAAAGGAGCGTTTGTATGAAGGCAGTGAAACGAATTGCGGTGCTGACATGCCTGCTTTCCCTGTTTATAGCTGGGGTTTATGCGGCACAGAATGAGAGCGGATACTACCTCGTATATGAGGAGTTTGCGATGCCCCAGCCCAATACATACAGTTCAAATATTCCGTCCAGCTGGGACGTGGACGCTGTCTCCGCAGGATTGGGATACAGCGGGGGGTGCAGTCTCGGTGACAGCAGTGATATTCTGACCTCTGTGATGCAGAGAGAGTTCAACGCTGAGAGCGGGCAGGTCCGGTGGGAATTCACCTTTAATACTGCCGCTGATATGTATGACAGCTGTATGGAGATGCGCAGCGGGGACAAGCGGGCGGTTTCCCTTGTTGTGACAGAAAAGGGTCTTGTGGCAAGGACAAAAAGCAAAGACATCGTCGCAGTTGACGCCAACAGCCTCGGAAAGATTGTTGGTGTCCGGGCGGACATAGATGTTCCCTCGAATACCTATAAACTGTGGATCAACGGCAAAAGGGTCGGCTCCGAGCTGACTTTTCTGGACAAATGTACG
This sequence comes from uncultured Ructibacterium sp., assembly GCA_965146665.1. GTDB lineage: Bacteria > Bacillota > Clostridia > Monoglobales > Monoglobaceae > Ructibacterium. The sequence continues at coordinate 287,227 of CBCTHE010000003.1, read as the reverse complement.
CAGGTGGACAAAGTCTATATTGAGACCGGACGGAAAGCGGTAGGCGATATTGTGATCGGGACGGTCCGGGTTTCCACAGGGCTGTATGTGGATGAAAAATTTGTGTCATCGCCCTATAATATCACCGACGAATGGACCATTAAGGGAAGCACCGGTGACTTTGCTGTTGAGCGGAAGGAGGGCGACCTGAATCAGGACAAATACAGTCTCAAAATTACGGACGGCGACTTCGCGGGTCGATCCGGAATAAGCCGGAGTGTGGACTATGCGGCAGAGGAAGCCTGGCTGGAGTATCAGTTTTTGATTCCGGAGAGCATGGATGCCTTTGACATGGTGCTGACCGGCGAGGGTCATGAGCTGATTCGGGTTGGAAACCGGAAAAATCAGTTTGGCTATGTACTGCCGGACGGCAGCTTTGAACCGGTCTATGACATGCTTTCAAACCAGTGGTATCATGTTATGCTGAAGGTTACCAAGGAGGGCGGAAAGCTGTACATCAATCATAAGCTGAAGGCCGACAATATCCCGCTGTCCTTCCTGAAATTTGACAATATGGCTTTTGAAACCGGAAAGGCGGCGACGGGAACCATCTATTTAGATGACATTCTTCTGAAGGATTACTATCCATATCCCGAGGACTACGTTCCGGCACCGGAAGTGCCGGAGCATGGCGATTATATTGTCGGCATGCAGAGCTGTAATATGTGGCGGGAAGGCACGCACTTTGGCTGGGACTGGCTGAATCCGTGGGATGACCGAAAATCCTATATGGGATTCTATGACGAGGGAAGTCCCGAGGTGAAGGACTGGGAAATCAAATGGATGCTGGAGCACGGTATCGACTATGAGATGTACTGCTGGTTCCGCCCTCCCAACGGAAACGGTCAGCCCATCAAATATCCCAGAAACGGATACGCTTTGCAGGAGGGCTTTATGAACGCCCGTTACAGCGACCAGGCGAAATTTGCGATTGCCTGGGAAAACGTCGGGAGTGGCTGCTCCGGCTCAAAGGATTTTCGTGAAAATGTGGTTACTTATTGGCTGGAGCAGTATTTCAAGGATCCCCGGTATCTTGTTGTCGATGACAAGCCGGTGGTGGGCATCTATAATTTCCCGAACCTGGTCAGCTTTTTCGGCAGTGTGGACGGCGTGCGCGCGGAGCTCGACTACCTGCGCCAGGCCTGTCAGAGGGAAGGCTTTGACGGATGTACCATACTTCTGGCAAACAGCGACAGTAACCCGACAAAAATGCAGCAATGGAAGGATGCCGGCTTTGACTGTCTCTACTGCTATAACTGGGACAACGCCTGCTATTTGGTTGAAAACCAGATGTCCGATATGGAGGCTCAGCGCGACACCGGGATTATGGACATGATGGCTACACTGAGTATGGGGCGCGACCATACCCCATGGGAACGCGCCGCAGGCGGCATCTGCACACCGGAGGATTTTGGGCGGCTGCTGGACTGGACCGTAGATGAATTTATACCTTCTCTGCCGTCCGAAAGCCTTGGGAAAAAATTTATTATGTTCGACAACTGGAATGAGTATGGGGAAAGTCACTTTTTGGCACCTACCACCCTGCATGGATTTGAATACATTAACATTATCCGCGATGCGCTCACCAAGGGTTCGCAGGAGCATGAGGACGTATCCCCCACTGAAGCGCAGAAAAAACGGCTTAACCATCTCTATGTACAGGACCGGAAGATGACCAAGTCCTTTATTGCGAAGAATGCAAAGGCAGAGGGTGATGAAGTTCCGGCCAATGTAAAGCTTGGCTATTACTTTGATGAGGGGACGGACGGCTGGACCGTGGCAAAACAGGTGGATGAATTTAAGGCGGAAAACGGTGTGATATCCGGCGTTTCCAACCATACGGACCCGGGTGTCTATTCCCCCGATAACATCGGCATGTCCCTTGGTGATGTGACCCATGTGCGGATCCGTATGAAGACCGATGTTCCGATGCCCTCCATCAGCCTGTACTATATCACCGAGGCGGATACGGGCTGGGCGGAGATCAAAAGCCTGAAGAGGTCATACCGGCAGATCGAAGGGGAGACCTATGAGCTGATTCTGTCCACGGGTTCTCAGGAGGGCTGGAAGGGCAGGCTCAAACAGGTCCGGTTGGACCCCATCACCGAGGTTGGGTATTTTGAAATTGATTCTGTTGAGTTCCTGAATAGGCAAACAAAGGATACGGTTCGGCTGCTCGTGGACGGAGAGGAAGTGTTCTCAACGCGGCCGATCAAGCTGCAGAATGATGTCACCATGTATCCGGCGGCGGAGATCGGAAATATCTTTAACGGCAGCTTCAATCATAGTCTTGACAAAACGGCGGCAGAGCTGTTCTGCAATGAAACGGTATATTTCAGCCTGCCCTACGGTGAAAAAACAGGCACAAAAAATGAGGAGAGCATAACGCTTGCGCAGCCGGCGTGTATCATTGACGATGATGCTTATTTCCCGCTCCGCAGTATAGCGGAGGCGCTGGGATATCAGGTGTCCTGGGATGAAACGGAGAATGCGGTTTCGATTGTAACAGACCCGGAAGCGGCCGACAGTGTTCCGACCGGACCGAGTGTGCCGGATCCCGAAGGCACCTTTAACTTCAACACGGCGGCGGACACGCAGGGATGGGCTGTAGGCGCAAATCTCTCCGGTGAAAAGGTAAAGGGCGGCGTCTTTTCCATGCGTTCCACCGGAAGCGACCCAACACTGAATTTGAAGAGCGTAAACTGGGATGCGGCGAAATACCCAAAAGCCTATCTCAGAGTAAAAAACGAGAGCAAGGGTACAAAATTCCAAATTTATTTTGCCACGGACACCAGCCCAAGCCTAAAGGAGTCCCAGTCAGTTTCTGTGACCATGCAGGCACAGAGCAAGGACTTTCAGGTTTACGAGCTGAATATGGCAGCGAACAGCGCATGGAAGGGAAAGATTACCCAGCTCCGCATGGACCCCACGGACAATCAGGGGTTAATTGAAATTGACTATCTGATATTTACGGATCAAGAGCCGGAGCTGGGAGCTGATGCAGGCTCGGCAGGCGGAATCAACATACTTCCGGGCGGCACTATGCAGGATCAAAGTTTTCGATACAGCACAGACGGCGTAAAAGCATTCTTCAGCGCGGAAAACGCCTATATTGGAAGATATTTTCTGCAGGCGGAGAAAGAGCGGGAGGACGGCGCGCTTCTGATTCCGGCAGATATGAAGCAGGATAAAAACTACAGCTATTCCATGTGGGTTCGGCTTCCAGCGGCCGGCAGTGTAGCCGTGGGTACGATTGCGCCGGACGGAAGCCGAAAGGAGGCCGGAACGGCAGAGATCAGGACACCGGGAATCTGGACCAGGGTGGCGGGCAGCTTCTCGCTGGGCGAAGCATCCGAAGAGCCTGCGCTGTATATTACTTCGGATACGGATTCCTTTGCAGTCGATGGCGTCGCCATTCGACAGCCAAAGTAACATTGAGAGCACAGAATAATCACTGAATTCAGCGGGAGATTATACACCCGCTGAAAACGTTGTATGACGGGCAAACAGCCCGAATAAAAGGAGGATATGATATTGAAAACGATGAGAAAGGCAACATCAATCTTGACAGTCCTTGCGGTGATAGCATCATTGTTTGTATTCAATTTGATTCCCGGATATGCGACGCCCGCTGTCGATGACGGCAATCTGATAACCGACGGCAGCTTTGAAAATAGAAGCGACGGAGCAATAACCCTTGACCAGAACAGCGACAGAATGGTGATTTGGAACGGAACCGGCACGATTGTCACCGACAAGGTCAGCGACGGCTCGAAGGCTCTGAAGGTGACACCCGACGGAAGCGAAAAAGAGCTGTGCTTCGTTTACTTTGTGTCGCTGGAACAGGGAAAGACCTATACATTCTCTATGGATGTTAGTACGACGGAGACAGCATATTTTAAGCTGAAACCGGCTGACACCGAACAGGACATGGTGTGTACGACTTCAGATGTTGGAACGACCGGTTTCAGAAGAATGACCTTCGAGTATACCGCCGACGCGGCTTACAGCAGTGCGCGGGTCAAGTTGGGAGCGGGAGCGGCTAACACAGATGTTTACGTCGACAACGTGGTTGTCAAGGAAAAGAAAGTCGATGACGGCAATCTGATAACCGACGGCAGCTTTGAAAATAGAAGCGACGGAGCAATAACCCTTGACCAGAACAGCGACAGAATGGTGATTTGGAACGGAACCGGCACGATTGTCACCGACAAGGTCAGCGACGGCTCGAAGGCTCTGAAGGTGACACCCGACGGAAGCGAAAAAGAGCTGTGCTTCGTTTACTTTGTGTCGCTGGAACAGGGAAAGACCTATACGTTCTCTATGGATGTTTGTGCGCCGGAGACGTATTTGAAGCTGAGACCGAAGGATGCAGACGCCGAACAAGACATGAACTGTACGACTTCTTGTGTTGGAACGACCGGTTTCAGAAGAATGACCTTCGAATATACCGCAAAAGCGGATTACAGCAATGCGCGGGTCAAGTTCAGCGCAGGAGCGGCAACGACTGACAAAGTTGCTTATATCGACAACGTGGTTGTTAAGGAGAAAGTGTTAAAGCGGTCCATTGGCGGCGTGATGCTGCAAAAAGAGACTTCAGAGGGTGTCTTTGAGAGAGTTCCGCTTTCAGATATGAGCGCAGGAAAGCGCCAGTTCAAGGTGACGGATATTACCAATCCTACTGCTGAGGCCTTCAATCTGGGTGTGATTTTGGCGAGGTATGACAGCAAAGGGGCTTGTGCGGACGTGCAGATGACCACTGTGCCGGTTGCGGCTGACGGTAAGAACTTGACCGCTTCGGTACAGCTGACCGTTCCGGATGGCGTCACAGATGGATCCCTGAAGAGCTTTCTCTGGGATTTGGATACACTGCGCCCATTTGAAAAGCCGGTCAAGATTCTGGTGATTGGAAATTCCATTACCCAGCACGACCCTGCCGTGGGCAAAGGCTGGCTGGGCTACTGGGGAATGGCCGCGACCACACCGGAGAAGGACTATGTCCATCAGTTGCTGACGAAGGCGGAGGCGGCTAACGATAACACGCAGATGAAATGGGTCAATATTTCCGAGTTTGAGAAGTTTTTCTACAACTGGAACGACACGACCCAGAACCCGTTTAACGTTTCCAGGTATCAGGAGTATGTGGATTTTGATGCGGATATCGTCATTTGCACCATTGGCGCAAACATTAACAATTCTGCCAATGAAGGAGACTCGGGCTTTGAATCAGGCCAGACATTTACAGCGGCTCATTACCAAGCAATCATTTCCCACTTTAATCCAGACGGTGATGCAGAAGTGATCGTAGGTCTGACCGCCCTGCTGAAAGACGAAATCAAAACGACGATCAATGCGGCCGCAACCGAAAAGAGTTGGCCAGTGGTGGATATGACGAATCTGTCAGACGACAAATATAAAGCTAAAGCTAATGAGCAGGAGCTGAAAACAGCCTTTGGAGTCGACACGATTGACTCAGGTGTGCTCGATCATCCGGGCAATGAGGGAATGAAGGCCATGGCCGACGCGCTCTGGACAGAGCTTGAGAATGCTATGAACAAGCTGAAGATATAGAGAGACTATGGGCTCTCCGGAAAGAGAGGTATTGAGAATGAGGAATGCATGGAAAAGAAAGCTTGCTATATGGCTTGCAGGCTGTTATATAGCGACCTGTTTTGGCATGCTTCCCGTGTCCGCAGCAGCGGACACGGGAGCGGCGTCCGCCGGCGGCAATCTGATAACCAACGGCAGCTTTGAGAATCTGGCAGTAGGAACTACAGGCCTAACCCAGGGCACACACGGCATGACCGTCTGGAACGGTACGGGAACGGTCGTGACTGAAAAAGTACATGGAGGCACGAACGCCCTGAAGCTGGCTGATAAGACAGACGAAGGCCAGCTGACCTTCGTTTACTGGGTGAACCTGCAAAAGGGGAAAACCTATACGTTTTCTGTGGATGTTCATGAGACGAATACTAATCCCTATTTTGAACTGAAGGTAGGCAATGATACAAAGTATCCGAAAGCGACTTCAGAAGCTGGGACAAACGGTTTCAAAACCATGACCTTCGAATATCCCGCAGAAGCGGATTACTCCGATGCGAGGATCAAATTCGCCCTGGGAGCAGCTGCGGCTGATACAGTTGTTTACATCGATAACGTGGTTGTCAAGGAGAAGGCAGCCACAGATCCCGCAGATAAACCGGAGGAGGGCGAGAAAGTTGCAAAGGGCGGCTTTGAGACCTACGAGACCGGGACAGACCTGAGAACTGCATCGCCGTTCAGAATTACCAGCGTTACGGAAGCTACTGTGACTGAGGAGTATGCCCACGAAGGGACAAAAGCCCTCAAGGTGACGAGGGATTCGGCTGCCGAAGAAGGTCAACAAATTGGTATCAATTACGACCGCGTGCAATTTGAGGCAGGAAAAAGCTATCTGCTGTCCGCCTGGGTGCGCTATGCGCCCGGAACTGCGGAAAGTGAATGGTATATCCGCCCCGCCGATGTAGGAAATGATTTTGATTATGCAAACCGGGGAAGCGCGATAATCGACGGCAATGCGGACTTTACAGAAATCCGGGTCATTTATAACTGCACCAAGGCGGCCACAGGTCGTGTCAATGTGGGCGCGGCAGGTGGGGGTGCCACAACCGGTTATATTGACAATCTGTCGTGCGTTGAGCTGGGCGCGCCGTTTACTCTGAAGGACGCGGTATGGAACAGCGTTGCAGAGGAAAACGGAATTTCGGCTTGCCCAACCGACGCGGAGGTTACGCTGACCTTTACCGGAAATATGCGGCAGGAGACCCTGAAGGCCGCATCTCTTCTGCTCAACGGCAAGGAGATCGATGAGAACCAGGTTGCCGTATCTGTGGATCAGACCAAAAAAGCGGATGTAAAAATTTCACTGAAAAACCTGGACTACGGAACCCATTATCAGCTTTCGCTAAAGGCTGACAGCACATGGGCCGACCGCTTTGACAGGAAGCAGACCTTTGATCCTATCTCGTTTAAAACCTGCGGAAGGATATCTGTAGGCACTAAAAAGCTCTATCTGAACGGAAGTGAGATCACCAACGGGAAACTGACTGCGGGAAAAATCAAGGGCGAAATTTCCGGATTGAAAAATCTGTGTGGCGAAACGAGCAATGCAAGCGTTATTCTGGCCCTTTTCAAAAACGGCGAAATGGTGGACGCGGTATCTTCCACCAAAGCGGTTGCGCCGGATGAAAATGTCGCCGCCAAAGTTTATGCGGAGATTGATGTTCCGAGTATTTCGGATGGCAGCTATGAAATAAAATTTTTTATATGGGATGATTTGAAAAGCGGAATTTCGCTTTCAGAGGGAATTTCACTGAACTAGACCACAAAGCCGATTTGGATGCTGGTTTAAGCCAAACCGCATCCGGACTTTGCCGGCGGCAAGCGCGGAATAGAAAGGGAAAAATATGAGGATTCAAAAAATCTTGGTATTGCTGTTATCTGTTTGCATATTGATTTCTCCGGTATCTCCAGGCACGGCAGCCGAGGCGGAGGAGGCACCGGCAGTAAAAGTCTTTCAGGTTTCAGAGAGCCTTGGCCTGAGCGCCGCAAATGTTCGTTGTACCCTTCGGGTATTCCGGCCGGGTACAGATATCAGCGATGGAACCATTACGCCTGATCAAATGGTCTATCTGGCGGAGGAGACGGTCTCCGAGACTGGAAGCGTTTCCTTTTCGTTTCCGCTTTCCGGCTCCAGCGGCAGTTATCCCTATTTGATCACGGCCGCGGACCGCACAACGCGGAGAGGAAACCTCTATTTGGTCAACGCGGGCGAGAGCGCAGAAAATCAGGCGTATGACCTCATTGATGATGATTTTAATATGCTCAAGACCAACAGCGAAGATCCCCTTGACCTTTGGGGCTGGGATGTGCTGGAGGAAGGCGGCACGTTCGACTATTCCACACAGGTGTTTCTGATGAAGGATACCAGCAGTTCCGAGCGTCTGAAGATTCGCAGAGCCTTTGAGCCCCAGAGCGGAAACAGGCTTCTCCTGGAATTCCGATTCCGGCAAGATACCCTGCAAAGCGACACCAGATGGGAGCTCTGCAATGGAGAGAACGCGGTGATTCAGCTCAGTACCAGAGATGGGGTGCTCTACAGCGAAAACACCTATCTGACGCCCTATCAGGCCGGAGAGGACTATGGGGTTCAGCTGGAAATTGATCTGGCTGCCCAGAGCTTTCAAGTCTTTGTAAACGGAAGTCAAAAGGCGCAAGGCGTAAAATTTCTCTCTTTGACGTCAGCTGTGGATAATCTCGTGGTTTCCACGGGAAGGACTGCGAAGGGTAACATGAACTTCAAACCGGTGCGGCTGTCCCGGGACTACCTGGTGAGGGAACGCTGGATTGCATACGGAACCGGAGCTTTACAAAACGGTTCGTGGCAAACCTCGGACGGGAATGTGACCATCGAGTCCATGGCCTCGGTTACGCCGCCGGACACCTACAGTGCGGTGCTCACCCCCGGAAGCGGCGGGGAATCGGCATGGCTGAAAAAGCAGATCAAACCAATACAGAGGAATCTGGAATGGGAATTTAAGTTTTTAGCACCGGATGGAATTGGAGCGCTGACGGCCTCTCTGTCCGATGCGCTGCAGCTGAGAATTGAGCAGAACAGGCTCTATGTGCTGGAGGCCGGCGGTGGTCGGCGGGAGCTGTGTGAATTGATTCCAAACCTCTGGTATACGGTGTCCTGTATGCTTGACACCGATACGGGGAATGCCGGTATCATGGTCAATGGCAAGAAAAAAGCCGGCGGTGTACAGACCTCTGCGGCAAACACCCCGGTTTCTGAAATATTATTTCAGACTGACGCCGGCCAGACGGAGAACATCTGGATCGACGACATTATTTTAAAGCCGTCTCTCCCCCTTCCGGAGGATTATGTGCCGGTGCCCAAAGTGCAGGACAAGGCAGAAGGAGAGCCTCTGGTCGGAATTCAAACCTGCGATCTGTGGCACGAGGGCAAGCACTTTGGCTGGGATAAGATCAATCAGGATCCTTTGCGTAAACCCTATCTTGGATATTATGATGACGGGAACAGCGAGGTGAAGGACTGGGAGATCAAATATATGGCCGAACATGGCATTGATTTCTCCATGCACTGCTGGTACAGGCCGTCCGGCGGCATGGGACAACCGATTAAGGACCCGAGAAACGGGGCATCAATTCATGACGGACTGTTTCACTCCCAGTACCGTGACAAGATCAAATTTGCGATTGCATGGGAAAATGCATCGGAGTCAACCGATGAGACAGACTTTCGTGAAAACATTGTACCGTTTTGGATGGAATATTATTTCAAGGACAGCGGATACCTCTTGGTGGATAACAAGCCGGTCATAGGCTTCTATGATGTCAACGGCCTGATCGCATCCTTTGGGAAAGATCAGATCAAGCCACAGCTGGATTACCTGCGGCAGGCCTGTGTGGACGCCGGCTTTGGCGGAGCCTATATCCTTGTGGTGTCAGGCTCGACCAACGCCGATACGCTTCGGAAATTCAAGGGCTTTGGTTTTGACGCTCTGTACTGCTATAACTGGGGGCAGGACGGTTATGCGGCCGAGTCCCAAAAGGAAACACTGACGGCACAGCAGAGCACAGGCGTACTGCCGATCGTTCCGACTCTGTCCGTGGGACGCGACGATACACCCTGGAACAGAAGCAGCGGCGGGTATCTGGCGCCTGGTGAGCTGAAACCCCTTGCCCAGTGGACGAAGGATACGTTTATGCCAACCGAAGCGGCCGGCTCTCTGGGACGACGGATGGTTCTGCTGGATAACTGGAATGAGTATGGTGAGGGACATTTTTATATGCCGTCTGAACTGGCGGGCTTTGATTACCTTGAGGCGATCGGTCAAGTCTTTGGCCAGCCCGCCCATGAAGATATCCGGCCCACAGAACAGCAAAAGAGCCGGCTTTGCCGCCTCTATGACAGAAACAGAACCGTGCCGGAGCTCATTCATCACGCGGAACAGCTTGCCTATCCCTATGCGACTCATGGATGGTATTTTGACAGCGGCGCAGAGGGCTTTACGACGGGGTACAATGTGACAGGGTTAAAGGCGGAAAACGGAATTTTGTCGGGCGTTGGAAACGGTACGGATCCGAGCATTTATACACCGGACAACCTTCATATTCCCATTGATGATGTAAGCTATCTACGAATTCGGATGAAGAACGGCACCAGTGATTACAGATCCAAGCTTTATTTTACCACAGAAGCGGATCCTACAGAGAGCGAAGCAAACACAGTAACCTGGATAGTAGAAAAAAATATGGACGGATTTACGGATTATCTGGTTCCGGTTTACAAGAATGCGGCATGGAAGGGCTATCTGAAGCGGATTCGTTTTGACCCCGCAGAACAGCTGGGCAGTTTTGCCTATGACAGCATTGAGTTTCTGCGGGATTTATCCAACATCGGCGATAACCTGATTCTTAACGGGGATCAGGAGGCGCAGGGACTGCCGGCCGCACAGGGGGTACGATGCGGGATTAGCGGATGGCAATTCCGCAGCGGCAGAAAAAGTCTGCGGGCGGAAACCGATGGTCAGGCAGGCGCGCTCACATACGAACTGAATCTGAAAGCGGGTAAGTATATCATTGCAGGTTCGGCAAAAAGCAGCGGGAAACCGCTGGAAGCCGATTTTATTCTAAGCTATACGGCGGATGGTCAGAACGTTGAGCAGAAGCTGGGTGCTCTGGCGCCGGGAAGCGGCAAATGGGAGTATTTTAGCACGGAGACGGATGTCAGCGGGACAGACGTAAGGGACGGAAAGCTCCAGATTAAAATCAAGACGGCAGACGCCGTCTGTTATCTGGATGACCTGATGGTTCGCCGTATTCCAGAGATCAGATTGACAGAAGAGGGATTTTATGATTCCGAAGGCAGGCCGATTACCAGTATGCCCGATGCGGACGGCAGGATTACCTATAAGGTAACCGCAGAGAATCTGACCGATGCGCCGGTCACCGTATCCCCATGGATCGCGGTATACAAGGATAATTTACTCTGGAATTTGTCACCCTGGGAGAATATCATGATTTCTGCCGGGGAAAAGAAAGAGCTGGTCATTGAGATACAGGCACAGGGCTGTGATCGGTGCAGGCAGGGGATTTGGCTGGAATCCATGCAGCCCCTGACAGAAATATCGGAATTGAAATAAGTGCTGGTCTGGGCCGGCAGATTGGAGATGAAGTATGAAACAGAGAATTTTTTCAATGATTTCCGCGCTGAGCATTGCGTTTTGTTCTTTGGCCGTGCACGCGGATGCAACCTATGATAACAATACAGTGACAATCACAGAGACGGCGGAGGAGGCGCAAAACCAGCGTTTCACGCTGCGGGTCTATAAGCCGGGTGTGGACCCGGCGGGAGAAATCACAGCGCAGGATCTGCAGTATGCTGCGGAAGCAAAAGCCAATGACGACGGATCTGTGGTTTTCAGCTTTCAGTTTGATCTGCCGAGCGATACCTACCCGTATCAGCTCAGAAGCGAAAACGGCGCCGTAACGGTGAGCGATGTTCTTTACTATGTGAACGAGGCGGATTACCGCAACGCCATGGCTGAGCTGAACACTGCCATCCATTCCCCCGAGACACAGCGGCCTCTTGAACTGCAAAAGGTACTGGAGGCGCATGTTGGAACGTTTCAGCTGACACAGAAATTTGAGGTCTATGAACAGATCAAGAGTTTGGATAACACCATTGCCTATGAAAGGCTGGCCCGGCTCTTAACCCCGGATATGCCGCTGGCAGAGCTTCAAATGATGTTTCAGCAGTCCATGGTTCTCAGCGCCGTGAAGAATGGGAGCGCACGGCTGATACAGACAATCCTGCAGGAGAATCTCCGGCTGTTTGAAATCGCGGATGAAAAGGTAACGCAGTATCTTTCCCAACTGACTTCGGGTGGAATGCAGGCTGTCGCAGAGGATCTCCGTGGCAATTACTATTTGGAAATGGCGGAGTGCGCTATGGGGCTTGCGGAAGCTGTCGCTCTGGAGTCATTCAATCATGCGGAGAATTGGCAGTCCCTGAAAACTATGCTACAGGATCTCAAGCACAGCGCAGGGCTGAATACCTCCAGCTTCGACACCGCGGCAGAGAGGGTGCGCAACAGTGCGGCACAGATCTTAATAAAGAAACGTCCTTTCACTTCAAAGGACGATTTTGAAACAAAGCTGGCTTCGGCTGTTGCAGAAGCAGACAAAAGCAGCAGCGGATCTTCCAGCCGGCCTTCCGGCGGTTCAAATGGAGGGGGCGGATTCGGAGGAAACGGCGGTGCAGGCGTTGAGGTGGACCAGGAGACCCTGAAGGATCTCTATGGGGACAAGGCGCATAACAATGTCTCGTTTCGGGACCTCGACAATGTCGCATGGGCTCAGGAAGCGATTCTTTCCCTTGCAAGACGGGGCGTGATCTCCGGGCGCGGAGACGGCGTATTTGCCCCCAATGAGGCAGTGTCCCGGGAGGAATTTGCCAAAATGCTGATTCTGGCACTTGGATTTGAGGCAACTGACGCGGATGCCGGTTTTTCGGATACAGAGGCCGGCGCTTGGTATGAACCGTATGTAAATGCCGCGGCCAAGTGGGGCATTGCAGAAGGAGACGGGGACGGAACCTTTGGAATCGGTGTTCCCATTACCCGTCAGGATGCGGCAGTCATGATCAGCCGGGCTTTGGAACTGCAGGATATCGAGTTGCCAGACAACGAGACGGCGCCCTTTGAGGATGACGGTGAAATCGCAGCGTATGCGAAGGAAGCGGTCTATCTCCTGGCCAGAGGCGGTGTGATTCAGGGCGTAGGCGATAACCGGTTTGCTCCTGTACAGGAGATCACAAGAGCCGAAACAGCGAAAATGATTTACGGTATAAGGGGGTAAACTGAATGAAAAACAGAAAACGAATCGCTTCACTTCTTCTGGCCGTGACGATGCTGGCCGCACTGCTGGCAGGTCCGGCTGTTTCCGCCGAAAAATATACAGGCTCAGATACGGACCTTGGGCTTCTGGAGCTCATTGGTGTCTATGACACCGGTGAAGAGCAGAAGATGCTCTCTGACGAAGAGGTAACCCGCGGAGAGGCTGTCTATTATGCGGTGAAGCTGGCTGGGTATGAGGAGCAAATGCAGGTCTATGAGCCATATTACACCGATGTTCCGCAGGAAAATCCCTATTCCGGCGCCATTACGCTGGCACAGAACCTGAAAATCATTTCTGCGGCAGACATGTTTTTCCCGGATGACAAGGTGACAGCAGATCAACTGGTCCGCATTGTTGTCTCAGCGCTGGGCTATGATGCATTTGCCCGGCTGAACGGCGGGTATCCAATCGGATATACCAAAGCGGCCAATCGCGTCAATATGCTGACAGGCTTTTCCGCAGGCGGCGAGGCGCCTGTAACCTATAAGCAGATGTCCTTGCTGCTGAACAATGCCTTGCACTCTGATATTATGGAACAGGTGGCTTCCGGTGACAACGCTGAATTCAGAATCAGAAACGATGTGAGCATTTTAAACCGCGCGCATGACATCTATGAAAAACGGGGCCAGATTGTACAGAATGAAATTACCTCCCTCAATGACACAGAGGGGGCGGGAGAAGACAGAGTGAAAATCGGCGATGCTGTTCTGAAGGTGGATGACCGTTCCCTCTATGCTGAACTGAGCCGCTGTCTCGGATATGAAGTTACTTATTATGTGAAGGATGACGGCGTGAATACTCCGCTTCTGGTCTATTTTGAGATTGGGACGGACAACAATATTACAACCATTTACAGTGAGGACTTTATTGGGTTTTCAAACGGTCAAATCCAGTATGAGGCAAACGGGCGGGTCAAGACGCTCAGCGTGCCTGCGGATGCCAATTTTATTTACAACGGAAAAGCGGTCACAGAGGCGTTTGACAACAATCTCTTTGACGGCTGCTGGGGAGACCTTCGATTGATCCGTGCTGGGAAAAGCGGGCAGAGCATCCTCTCTGTGACAGCCTATGAGAACTATGTGGCGAGTGCCATAGATGCCTTGAACTATGTGGTTTATGACAAGACCACCGAAGGAAAAATGATTGATTTCAAGGAGGAGGGGAACCTTTCTAAACACGCGTATTTCCGTTCCAAGACAGGAGAAGCGCTCAGCTTTGATAAGATCGCGGTTGACAATGTCCTGTCCGTTGCCAAAAGCAGGGATAGCGATTACTTTGATGTGATTGTGGTGACCGAAACTGTATCCGGAATGCTCAACAGCGTCTATGAGAATACCGTAAATGGCGTGAGCCAGATTGACAAAGTGCTGATCGACGCCAATGCCTATGATGTGGCGCCGAATATGTATGGAGACCGGCTGGCGCAGCTGATTCCCGGCAACAGCTATGTGTTCGGACTGGACGCGGGCGGCAGAATTGCCTCACTGAAAGAGGGAAAGACCCTTACCGGCGGTATGGTTTTCCTCATTGATGCCAAAATCAAGGAATCAGGCTTTGATTCCCAGGTTGAATTCCGGGTAATGAGTACTAATGGAAAGGTTTCCAGTATTGAGGGTGTAAGCAGAGTTGTGGTTGATGAGGTGCGCTGTACCAATTCCCAAGAGGTTCTGAACTTGCTTTCAGTGGATCCGAAGGCAAATCACGGCCCGGGAAATCCAGTGCTCAGCCAGCCTGTGCAGATTTCCATCAATGACGAGGGAAGGCTTACAAAGATTGACACCCCAAATCTGGGGGTGGGAGAGGATTCAAAGAACAGTCTTCAGGTTATCTGCGCGGAAGAAAAGGAATTGCGCTATAAGGCAAATCCGAAAATGTTTGAATCCTATTTTGGAATCAATACTGCAACAAAGGTGTTCTTCTATCCAAGCGGAACAGCGGCAGAAGCAAACAAGGGGGCGGACGACGCTTATGGCGTGGCCGGAACAACCTATTTTACAAACGATGGAACTTATACGGTAAAGGCCTACGCCAATGAATCTGAAAGTCCCCTGGCCACTGTGGTTACGGTTGAGGGGAGCAAGGCGGCCGGTATCAGTGCGCAGCCCTATGTCATGACCGTAACTGAAGTTTGCAATACCCTCGATGAAGAGGGCAGTCCGGTGATTGCCCTGACCGGACTTTACGCAGGGGCGAGTACAACGTTGTATCTGGAAGATATGGACACCCTGACGGTTTCCGCGGATACTGGGGCGAAGCCGGTCCCGGGACAGGAGACGCCGTCCGCAGAAATTGATGTGGCGCTGGGGGATACCATCAAGTTTGGTCAAAACAACGAGGGCTTTGTGGATGAGGTCAACCTGTTGTATGATTTCAGTGAACAGCGCGCTTATGTCAACAATGAAGAAATGGAACAGCAAAAGGAATTCCAGGTTGTATGCGGTGATCTCTATCAGCAGAAGGAGGGCTTTATCTCGCTTTGCAAGGACTTAAACCTGACGCCAAATGAGGATGCAAATCCGAAACGGCATTTTAATTCCAGCGGTTTCAAGGTCTATGTAGTTGACCAAAAGGCAAATGGTGATCCGGAGATTAAGGCGGGCGGGATTTCGGATCTTCGGGAATACTATACCTACGGAAACGACTGTTCCCGCGTTCTTCTGCAGATGCGGTACTATGATCCCCGAACCATGGTCATCTATCAAAAGTAACAGAAAAGAAATAACCCATGAAGAAAGAAGCATACCCTGCGGTATGCTTCTTTTGGGTTTCAGTATTATTTCCGGGTAACCTTAACGGCAAAATAGATGAAGGCGGCCACAAGATAAACCACAATGGCGATCATGGGCAGCCATACATTCCAATAAGAGCTGACCGTTAGATTGGGATTCCGAAGTATTGCGCGGGCGCATGTTTCCATAACCGGCCGCAGCTTGTTATACAATGCCAGCCAAAGTCCAACCAGCGCGCAGACGCCGAGAAAGATTGCATAGTTATTTGCCCGCTTTCCATTCTTGATAACACCGGTCTTTCCCAGGGCGAACAGCACGGCCGCGCCAGCGGCAAATACACCGGTGAGTACCCACATAAGCGGCTGCATGGCCAGAATGGTATTTACATTGCGGTAACCGTAGTAGATCGCTGTCAGTCCCAGTATTCCGGCAATGGCCCAGCAAAGATTGATCATATACCAGTTGGTGAGATGCTCGTTTCTCTCATGCCGTGTCATCCCATTGCTCTTTTTCTTTTTCGTCATTTGTCTCATCCTTTCCCTTTTGCATATATGTCAAATTTCATTCTTTTCATACATAATCATCGAAAGCATGGCGCTTGCCACGGTTTCAGTCCGCAGAATCCGCTTGCCAAGCCCCACCTGGAAAAGTCCCGCCTCTTTGGCCTGGCTGGCTTCCGCGTCAGAAAATCCGCCCTCCGGGCCAATCAAAATCCCAATGCTGCTGGGATTTCCAGCCTGCAAAATATTTTTTAAGGAATGGTCCCCCATGTGGCCCAATACCTCATAGGGCATCAGCCCCAGATCCATGGCTTTGATCTGCGCAAGAGCTTCGTGCAGATCCATCTGCGGAAGAACCATGGGAACTATCCCGCGTCCGCATTGTTTTGCCGCCTCAAGCGCCACTCTGTTCCAGCGTTTCAGCTTATCCACCTGTTTTTTTCCCTGATCAAGCTTTGCGACACAGCGGTCCAGAGCGGTTGGAACAATGGAGGAGACACCCAGTTCAACTGACTTTTGAATGATGGCTTCCATTTTTCCGGATTTGGGAATTCCCTGAAAAATGGTGACCTGTATGCCCGGTTCCTGTTCGGAAAAAGTTTTGCCAGTGATTTTTGCCAGACACTCTCTGCTGCCGAGCTGTGTCAGCTGGGCGGTATACTCATAGCCGGTCCCGTCAAAGAGAAGAATCTCTGTTCCAGGCTCCAGACGGAGGACCCGTGTAATGTGGGCCGCATCCTCCAGAATATGTGCGGTGGTTCCCTCAATGTTCTGGGGTTCAGTAAAAAAGCGGCGCATAGTTTTGTCCTCCTGATGTGCTGTACAGCAATTTATTTTTTATGATAGCATAACAAAGCCGGATTTGCAAGTTCAGGAATGCAAATCCGGCAAAATGTTATCGACATGTAACAGCGGCCCAATCCTGATCCCGCCGTATTTCAACAATCGTGAGACCGGCATGTTCCAGCGCGGCGGTCACCTCGTCCAGACGTTCAAGAATGATGCCGGAGCAAATAAAGGTGCCGTTCTCCTTCATAAACTGCCGGACAAATCCGGACAGACCAATGATGACATCCGCCACAATATTTGCAATGACAACGTCGTATGTACTCAGCCGGTTCCGCAGCGCATGATCGGTGAGAATGTCACCGGCAAAGGCATGATAATTCTCTGCAGGCAGTCCGTTCAACGCAAGATTGCTGTAGGCCACATCCACAGCGTTGGGATCAATATCAATGGCCACGGCATCTTTTGCACCAAGGAGAAGCGCAATGATAGAAAGTATACCCGAGCCACAGCCCAGATCCAAAACCGTGCCGCCGGGACAGAGATTTTTTTCAATCTCTTCAATGCAAAACCGGGTGCTGGGATGGGATCCCGTACCAAAGCTCATCCCCGGATTCACAGTAAATACGGTCCGTCCCTGCGTATCTGAAATTTCTTCCCACGCTGGCTTAATCAATACGCGCTGACCAACTGGAATGGGATGGAAATACTGTTTCCATATTTCAGACCAGTCCTCGTCCTTTACATGATCCGTGACCACGGACAAGGCGCCAAAGGCGCCTGACGCGTCCATGGACTTGAGCTCTGCCATGGAGGAACGCACCGCCGCAAGCTGTTCCAGCCCGGCCGCCCCATCGCTCAGATACAGCGTGATGGTGGTATCCGCTTCCTTGAGCCGTTCCAGCTCCTTATCCACATAATCCCAATATTTCCGGTTGGCCTCTAAAAACTCCTTAAAATCGTCCTTGTCAGAAATTTCTATGCCGTTGATTCCCAAGTCCAGCAAACGGCCGCTGATGGGGTCGATTCCATCAGCTGTGGTGGTAATCGTAACTTTGATCCAGTCCATATTATCTCCATTCCGCCGCCATGCGCGGCCTATAAATACTTATAAAATCACCCGTCAGCATGGGAGTAAATGACAGAAGATCTCGTTCCAGCATACTGCGGCCGCTTTGTACGGCTGTTTCCAGCCAAATGAAAAATGAAGTCTCAAAGCGCCTTATGGAAAGGGCAAAACGCCGGCATAAGCGCCAGCGTTTCCGTTTTTATCCATTTTTCACCAGCATTTTTGCAAAGGGGCTATTTGAACAGCTCCCGCATCTTCTCAAAAAAGTTCTTGCTCTGCTTATATTTGGAAGCATCCACGTTATCATCAAAATGCCGGAGAATATCCTTTTGTTTTTCGTTCAGCCCTTTGGGTATCTCCACCTTGACCGTAACATACTGATCACCTCTCTGATTGGAATTCAGCTTGGGAACACCCTTGCCGCGCAGGCGGAATACTGTTCCCGGCTGGGTTCCCTCCGGTATGTTATAGGAAACCTTGCCGTCTATGGTCGGCACCTGTACCTCGGCACCCAGGGTTGCCTGTACAAAGGACACCGGATAGTCACAGAGAATGTCATATCCCTGACGCACAAACAGTTTATGCCGCCGTACCCGAATGTTCAGCACCAGATCACCGCTGGGACCTCCCTTGATCCCCGCGTCACCCTCGCCGCGGACATAAACCTGCTGGCCGTCGTCAATGCCGGCAGGGATTTTCACCCGCACCTTTTTGGGTTTTCTGACCGTACCCTCGCCATGACAGGAGGAACAGGGATTCTTGATGATTGTGCCCCGGCCGCCGCAGGAATCACAGGGACGGACGCTCTGGAAGTTTCCAAAGGCCGTACGCTGCACCGAACGCACCTGACCAGTTCCGTGACAGATGGGACAGGTCTCAGGTGAGGTGCCGGACGCCGCACCGGATCCATGACAGGAGGAACATTTTTCAAGATGGTTTACGGTGATATCCTTTTCAACACCAAAGCAGGCTTCTTCAAAGGACAGGTCCACGTTATAGCTCAGGTCACGGCCGCGCTGGGGCGCGTTCGGATTGGTCCGCTGTCCGCCGAAGCCGCCGCCAAAAAAGCTGCTGAAAATGTCGCCCATGTCAAAACCGTCAAAGCCGCCGCCATAGCTCCCGCCGTATCCGCCGCCGGCAGCGGGGTCAAAGGCGGCGTGGCCGAACTGGTCATATTTCTGCTTTTTCTCTGTGTCGCTGAGCACCTCATAGGCCTCGGTCGCCTCTTTGAATTTAGCCTCGGCCCCCTCCTTGTCATCTGGGTTCAGATCGGGATGGTACTGTTTTGCCAGCTTCCGGTACGCTTTTTTTATCTCGTCCGGCGATGCACTTTTATCCACGCCCAGGACTTCATAGTAATCTCTTTTATCTGCCATAGCAATAACCTCGCCTTACTCACAAATAGGCGGACATGATGCTGTCCGCCTTTTGTGCTGATTGTGTCTGTCAAATATTGTGGCCGGGAAGGCTCCAAAACCGTCCTCAACTGCCGCGGGCGGAAAGAGCCGGCCTGACTATTTATTGTCGTCGTTTACTTCGGTGAATTCCGCATCGACCACATTATCTCCGGCGGGACCCTGCTGTGCGCCTGCGCCCGGATCGGTTCCAGCCTGCTGGGGACCGCCCTGTGCCTGCTGGGCCTGCTGTGCGGCGGCATAGAGCTTCTCGGATACCGCATAGAACTTCTGGGAAACCGTTTCGGTCTGAGCCTTTACAGCTTCAACATCCAGCGGCGATGCCTTCAGCAGTTCTTTCAGCTTATCCACCTCTGCCTGAATACCGGATTTTTCGTTTGCGTCAATCTTATCACCGATCTCGCTCAGGGTTTTCTCCGTCTGATAGACCATGTTGTCCGCGCTGTTGCGTACATCGACTTCTTCTTTCTTTTTCTTGTCCTCGGCCGCGAATTTCTCAGCCTCCTTGACCGCCTTGTCAATGTCATCATCGGACAGGTTGGTGGAGGAGGTGATGGTGATATCCTGCTGCTGGCCGGTACCCAGATCCTTGGCGGTAACCTTTACAATACCGTTTGCGTCAATGTCAAAGGTGACCTCAATCTGCGGCACGCCGCGGGGCGCCGGGGGAATGTTGTTCAGGCTGAAACGGCCGAGGGTTTTGTTATAGGCGGCCATTTCACGCTCGCCTTGGAGGACGTGAACCTCAACGCTGGTCTGGCCGTCCGCGGCGGTGGAGAACACCTGACTCTTCTTGGTGGGGATCGTCGTGTTTCTCTCAATCAGCTTGGTGAAAACACCGCCCATGGTCTCAATTCCCAAAGAGAGAGGCGTGACATCCAGCAGTACCAGATCCTCCACGTCACCGGCAAGAACGCCGGCCTGGATTGAGGCGCCGATGGCAACACATTCATCCGGATTGATTCCCTTGTGGGGCTCTGTGCCAATGAACTTTTGGACAGCCTCCTGAACCGCGGGAATTCTGGATGAGCCGCCCACCAAAAGCACCTTGTCAATCTCATTGGGGGACAGGCCTGCGTCGCGCAGGGCGTTCCGGGTGGGCTCCATGGTCTTTTCCACCAGATCAGCGGTCAGAGAATCAAACTGCGCGCGTGTGATGGTGATGTCAAGATGCTTGGGGCCCGTGGTGTCAGCGGTGATAAAGGGGAGGTTTACATTGGAGGTCATGACGCCGGAAAGCTCTATCTTGGCTTTTTCCGCGGCTTCCTTCAATCTCTGAAGCGCCATTTTATCCTGGCGCAGGTCTATGCCGTTTTCCTTCTGGAATTCATCCGCCAGATAATTCATGACCTTGTCATCAAAATCGTCGCCGCCCAGGCGGTTGTTTCCGCTGGTGGCCAGAACCTCAAACACGCCGTCGCCGATTTCAAGGATTGAGACATCGAAGGTACCGCCGCCCAGGTCATAGACCATAATTTTCTGATCGGTGTCCTTTTCCAGTCCGTAAGCCAGCGCGGCCGCGGTGGGCTCGTTGATGATACGGAGAACCTCAAGACCGGCGATCTTGCCGGCGTCCTTGGTGGCCTGACGCTGTGCGTCGCTGAAGTATGCCGGTACAGTGATTACGGCCTGTGAAACCGTTTCACCCAGATAGGCCTCAGCATCAGATTTCAGCTTCTGCAGGATCATCGCGGAGATCTCCTGCGGAGAGTAGTTCTTGTCATCAATGCTCACCTTCCGGTCTGTACCCATATCGCGCTTAATGGACATAATGGTACGGTCGGGGTTCGTGATGGCCTGACGCTTTGCAACCTGACCGACCAGACGCTCTCCGGTTTTGGTAAAGGCAACCACGGACGGCGTTGTTCTGGCGCCCTCCGGATTGGTGATAACAGTCGGTTCGCCGCCCTCCATAACTGCCACGCAGGAGTTTGTTGTACCTAAATCAATGCCTATAATTTTTCCCATAATCTATCATCCTTTCTCAAAAATATAGAAAATCAATTACTTACTTTAACCATAGAATGACGCACGACCTTATCCTTATACACATATCCCTTCATAAATTCCTCCAGAACTGTGTTTTCGGGCTGTTCGCTTTCCGCGGTCATAACGGCGTTGTGCTTTTCCGGATCAAACGGCGAGCCCACCGCGTCAATGGGGGCAACTCCAATATCACCCAGCGCATCCTCGAATTGCTTCTTGACCATTTTGACACCGTCCAATACGCTGCCGGCGTCGCCGCTGTCCTCGCTTGCCGTCACCGCACGGTCCAGATTGTCCAGTACAGGAAGAAGCTTTGCGATGGTTTCGCACACAGCCACGCTGTAGACCTCATCCTTTTCCCGGGCAGAGCGTTTTTTGAAGTTGTCAAATTCGGCGGCTGTCCGCATCAGGCGGTCAGTCAGATTGGAAATGGATTCCTCCGCTTTTTGAAGCGGTGTCTTTTCCGCTTTGCCAGAAGTCTTTTGCTCTGTGCTCTCCTGCTCTTGCCCGGCGTTTTCACTGCCGGCGGCTTCCTCCGGAGAACCGGAGGCCTCTCCGGCGGTGGTCTCTTCTTTTTCTTCAGACGCCTTGGCGTCCTCACGGTGTTTCTTACTCATTTTCCTTCATCTCCTTTGTTGGTTCCGTCTGATATACTGGGCTTATCGGGAGGCAAACTTCCCTCTAACCCCAGGCGTTGGCTGAGCATCTCGCCGAGCTGTCTGGAAAAGAAGCCGACGCCTGATACCACCTTGGCATAATCCATGCGCATGGGGCCGACCACGCCGATGATGCCGGTCAGATTCGGCCCGGCCTTATAGGTGGACAGCACAACGCTGTTGTTTTTCAACTGAGGCAGATCGTTTTCATCGCCGATGAAAACCTTGACTTCCCCGTCCTTGACGTCCGGGAGACTCTTGACCATTTCGCCCAGATTTTGTTTATCATCAAAAAATTCAAGGATTTCCTTAATTTTTGTGATGTCGTTATATTCCGGGAAGCGAAGGATATTGGTGGTACCCTCCATATAAACCTCCCGTTTGTCTATTTCCGAGATTGCCTCGTGCACCAGTTCCAGCACCGAAGCAAGAATTTCATGATTTCCGCCAATGGCGTTTATCACCTCAATGATATGGTTCAAATTGATCTCAGAACGGGTATAGCCGGCCAAATTCTCATTCAAAACCTCATTGAGCTGCGCCAGAAATTCATCATTCGTCGGCTCGCGCAGACGGAGCAGCTTATTTTTGATAAGGCCGGAGCTGTCCGATACAATGACCATGATGGTCTTTTCATCAACAGAAACCAGCTTAATCGCCTTGATGGCCCCGTATTCAATGGTGGGCACCATGCCGAAGGTGGGGAGATTGGTGATGTTTGAAAACGCGGAGGAAACATCCTTTACAATTTTGTCCAGCTCCCGGATTTTATGGAGCATAGCGCTGCGCATTTGCTGAATTTCAGCCGCGGTCATCCGGTACCGCTCCATGAGGCTGTCCACATAAAAGCGGAACCCCTGGCTGGAGGGGATACGGCCGGCCGAGGTGTGCGGCTGGACCAGAAACCCCATTTCCTCAAGATCGCCCATCTCGTTTCGAATGGTGGCGGCGCTCAAATTCAAATCCGTATTCTTGGCAATACTTCTGGAACCCACCGGTTCCGCGTTCTGGATATAGCCTTCTACAATGGCACGCAATATTGATTTTTTTCGGTCATCCAATGCCATGGTAT
Organism: uncultured Ructibacterium sp.; assembly: GCA_965146665.1. Classification (GTDB taxonomy): domain Bacteria; phylum Bacillota; class Clostridia; order Monoglobales; family Monoglobaceae; genus Ructibacterium. The sequence goes on along the minus strand of CBCTHE010000003.1, from coordinate 264,012 downwards.
CAGCTCCTCCAGAATCAATTTTATACGTTGTTAGCACTCGTCTTGATAGAGTGCTAAAACCGTTATGGTTAGCATAGCACGAGCATCCTGTTTTGTCAAGAACTTTTCAAAAAAATTTATACAAATTCTGGCCAATCGCTTATGGTTTTTTTTATTCAATCTACTGTGATATTCTTGCGCGCAGAGAAGAGCGGTGATATAATAAAAGTAATTTGAAACCAGGAGGCGAAAACGATATGAAGAGAACGCTTGCAGGATTGCTTTGCGGTTCGCTGCTTTGGGGAAACGTTTGGGCGGCGGACTATGAAATGGCGGCGGTCAGAACAGAGGCGGACTATGACTATGGACGGGAGAGGCGCATGATTGCCCAAAATGAAAAAACCGGGGAGATAATCCCGCTGAGTGAATGCGAAAATGGGTACTGCTATGCTTGGACGGCACCAGGCGAACCGGTCCGTTTTACGGTTGCGGAGAGCGGGCGCTTCTCTGATTATGAGGCGGAGGAATACCAGCCGAACGGCGCAAGCAGTCTGGCCTATCGGAATGTGGTGCGGGGAGACGAAAACGGCGCTCTGAATGAATATGACCTGATCAGCCGAAGTGAGGCTGCGGCTATGCTGTGCCGGATCGGTCGGTTTGGCTCCGTACAGGAGGCTGGCTTTTTGGATGTAGGCCCTGATGCATGGTTTTATGAGGATGTCTGTGCGCTGGCGGAACAGGGGGTTCTTGCGAAGGATACTTTCTTCATTCCCAACCGGACTGTGACGCGGCAGGAGCTGGTTACTATGCTGTACCGGCTTTGCAGGGCCCTCGGCGGCAAAATGGCTCCTGCGGCGGACAGCCCCTCAGAGCGCTGGGGGCGGATTCAGGATTTTTCAGAGGTGCAGGAATACGCCAGGGAGGCTTATCTTGCGTTTGAGCAAAATGGGTTTCATCTGCCGTCTGATCTGGAGGAGGGCGATATCATGGACACTGCGGATGACCGGTATTTTCTCAGCCCGGACACAGAGATGACCCGGGGCGAAGTAATTGGCACAGCATATGATTTTATCAGATGGTTTCTCATCGCAAACCGGCCCGCCATTGCGCAGGAGCTTGCCGGGAAATATGGCCTTGCTCTGCAGATGCCTGTGATCGACGGTTCCACATCGACTTTGCCAATGACAGAAGCGGCCTACAACATGCTGTTTATCAATCCCCGGAACCACCCGGATTATCCGCAGGCGCACAGCAAGACCACCAATTCCTATAAAAAATTGATCCGTGGAGAGGCGGATGTGATTCTTGTACCGGACGCGGGGGAGGAGGTGGAAAGCCTGGCTGATGAACATGGGGTGGAGCTGGTCAAAACACCCATTGCCGCTGAGGGATTTATTTTTTTCACCGGAAAGGATAATCCTGCGGACGGAATCAACAGCGGGGATGTGGAGAAAATCTATGTGGAAAACACGGTCACAAACTGGAACCAGCTGGGCGGACCGGACGCAACCTTTGCCGCTTTTTGCCGGAACAATGACAGCGGCAGCCATGCGCAGATGGAGAAATTTTTTCTGGAGGGCAGGGAGATCCATCCTGATATTCGGCGGGAGCGAACCTCCGTCATGATGTCCAGTATTCTCACAGACGTTGAAGATTACGAAAGAGAACATCCGGGCTCTTATGCGCTGGGCTACAGCATGTACTATTATTATCAGAACAGCAAAGGGGTGCTCGGTGCTGACCACCTGAAGCTTTTGGCAGTGGATGGAGTCCTGCCGGATGAAGCTTCCCTGCAGAACGGAAGCTATCCCCTGTCCATCCATTACTATGCCGTGACCCGGGGAGGTGAACCCGCGGACTCACCGGCAAAACGGTTTGTGGAATTTCTGACCAGTGAAGCGGGGCAGATGTGTATGCTGAACGCGGGATTTGGAAGCCTTGCCGGCATTGAATAAAACGGCAGGCGGTTTGGGCAGACGGAATTAAATCATAAAATAGCAGGCCGTCTCGCAGACTGCGGGGCGGCCTGCTATTTGTTATGGGCTTGTATGTCGATGGAAGGAATGGAAAGCATTTTCTTGTAAAACTTTCTGAAAACCCTTGAAATCTCCCTGTGTATTATGGTATAATCAAAAACTATGAATCTATAAAAATAAAGAAAATTTGAGGTGACGCTTATGGACTTCCAGGTGGTATCCAAATACAAGCCGGCCGGTGACCAGCCGAAGGCCATTGAACAGCTTGCAAATGGAATTTTGAGCGGAGATCAATTCCAAACCTTGCTGGGGGTAACCGGCAGCGGAAAGACCTTTACCATGGCAAATGTAATTGAAAAGGTCCAGAAGCCGACCCTGGTGCTGGCCCATAATAAGACGCTTGCGGCCCAGCTTTGCAGTGAGTTCAAAGAGATATTTCCCAATAATGCGGTGGAGTATTTCGTCAGCTATTATGACTATTATCAGCCAGAAGCGTATATTCCCCATTCAGATACCTATATTGAAAAGGACGCCTCGACCAATGAAGAAATCGACAAGCTCCGTCACAGTGCCACCGCGGCACTTTTTGAGCGCCGGGATGTCATCATTGTGGCCAGCGTCTCCTGTATCTATGGTCTCGGCGACCCCATCGACTATAACAACATGGTGATCTCACTGCGGCCGGGTATGATAAAGGACCGTGACGAGGTGATTGCAAAGCTGATCGAAATTCAGTATGAGAGAAATGATCTGAACTTTATCCGCAACAAATTCCGGGTACGCGGCGATGTTCTGGATGTGTTTCCGTCTGATTCTACAACCAACGCGGTTCGGGTGGAATTCTTCGGGGATGAGGTGGAACGGATTTGTGATTTCAATCCCGTCACCGGCGAAATCGTATCCGAACGCCGGCATGTGGCAATCTATCCGGCGTCCCACTATGTCACAACACCGGAGAAAAGAGAGCAGGCCATCGCGGGCATTGAGGCTGAACTGGAAGAGCGGCTGAGCGAGCTCCGGGCGAATGATAAGCTCATCGAGGCCCAGCGGCTGGAACAGCGGACCCATTATGATATAGAGATGATGCGGGAGACCGGATTCTGCAATGGGATTGAGAACTATTCACGGCATATCAGCGGCCGGGCGCCGGGAAGTCCGCCCTTCACGCTCATCGACTATCTCCCCAAGGACTTTCTCCTGTTTGTGGATGAGTCGCATGTGACGCTCCCGCAGGTGCGCGCCATGTTTGCGGGCGATCACTCCAGAAAGGAAAATCTGGTGAAATATGGTTTCCGTTTGCCGTCGGCGTTTGACAACCGGCCTCTGACCTTTGACGAGTTTTACGCAAAGCTGAATCAGGCCGTTTTTGTCAGTGCGACACCGGCGGATTTTGAGAAGGAGCGTTCCGCGCGGATCGTGGAACAGGTAATCCGGCCCACCGGTCTTCTGGATCCGGAGATAGAGGTCCGGCCCATCACCGGGCAGGTGGATGACCTGTATGGAGAGATCATGGCGCGTGCCCAGCGGGACGAGCGGGTTCTGGTGACGACGCTGACCAAAAAAATGGCCGAACGCCTCACAGAATACTTTGAGGAAATGGGAGTCAAGGTCCGGTATCTGCACTCGGATGTCCACACCATTGAGCGGATGGAGATCATTCGGGATCTGCGTCTGGGCGTCTTTGACGTTCTGATTGGCATCAATCTTCTGCGGGAGGGACTGGATATCCCGGAGGTATCACTGGTGGCAATTTTGGACGCGGATAAGGAGGGGTTTCTGCGAAGCGATACCTCTCTGGTCCAGACCATTGGACGTGCCGCACGGAATGCCGAGGGCAAGGTTATTATGTATGCGGATAACATGACCCGCTCCATGGACTATGCGATTTCAGAGACCAACCGCCGCCGGAAGATTCAGCAGGCATTTAACGAGGCTCACGGTATCACGCCTGAGACCATCCGCAAGAGCGTCCACGAGGTGATTGAAGCTACGCAGTCTGTCTCCAGGAGCGGCAGTGTTCCGGGCGGGACAAAGACGGAAAAGGATACGGCGCGGACCATTGCGGAGCTGACCATAGAAATGAAAAAAGCCGCCGAACTGCTGCAGTTTGAACTGGCCGCCCAGATTCGGGATGAAATCCGGCGTTTGGAAGGCGAAGAATAGAAGGAGATTAGCCATATGATGAATAAAAACATTGTGATTAAAGGTGCAAAAGAGCATAATCTGAAAAATATCAGTGTGGAAATTCCAAGAGACCAGCTCGTGGTTCTAACCGGACTCAGCGGCTCGGGAAAATCCTCTCTGGCCTTTGAAACCATCTATGCCGAGGGACAGCGCCGGTATGTGGAATCCCTGTCCGCCTATGCCCGGCAGTTCCTCGGCCAGATGGAAAAACCGGATGTGGAATCCATTGAAGGCTTGTCTCCGGCGATATCCATCGACCAGAAAACTACCAGCCGGAATCCGCGGTCTACCGTGGGAACAGTTACGGAGGTTTATGACTATATACGTCTTTTATTTGCACGGATCGGCGTCCCCCACTGTCCCAAATGCGGCAAGGAAATCAAGCCGCAGTCCGTAGATCAGATTATTGACGCGGTCAAGGCGCTGCCGGAGCGGACCAGGATTCAGGTACTCTCCCCTGTGGCGCGCGGACGGAAGGGCGAATATGTCAAGACTTTTCAGGACGCGCGGAAAAACGGATTTGTACGCGTCCGGGTGGATGGAGAGATGCTGGAGTTGGGGGAAGAAATCCCAAAGCTGGACAAGCAGAAGAAGCATAACATTGATATTGTCATCGACCGGCTTGTGATAAAAGAGGGAATGGACAAGCGCTTGGCTGATTCGGTGGAGACCGCCCTGCATATGGCCCATGGTCTTGTGGTTATTGATATCATTGACGGCGAGGAGATGATGTTCAGCCAGAACTACGCCTGTGACGACTGCGGTATCAGTATTGAGGAGCTGACGCCCCGGATGTTCTCCTTCAACACACCGTACGGCGCCTGCCCCAGCTGTACTGGTCTTGGAAATATCGTCAAGGTGGACCCTGATCTGGTGATCCCGGACAAATCGCGCAGCATCAACCAGGGTGCCATACTGGCCAGCGGCTGGAGCGGCACGGAGGAAGGCAGCATCTCGAAGATGTACTATGAGGGAATGGCGGCGCACTATGGTTTCAGCCTGGATACACCGGTCAAAGATCTGCCGAAGGACATATTGAATAAGATTCTCTACGGCACAGGCGGGGAGAAGATCAAGCTAACCTACGACCGGAAATACGCCAAGGGCACACAGTTTGCACGGTTTGAGGGAATCATCAACAATCTGGAGCGGCGGCATAAGGAAACCAATTCCGAGTGGATGAAGGCGGAGATTGAGGGCTTTATGGTCAATATGCCCTGTCCGGACTGCGGCGGAACCAGATTGAAAAAAGAGACACTGGCTGTCACGGTAAATGGCATGAATATCAATCAGGTATGTCAGCTCTCCATTGCCAATGCCCTGGAATTTTTCTCCACGCTCAAGCTGAACCTGTCAGAGAAGGATCAGATGATCGCGCGCCATGTACTGAAGGAAATCAATGACAGGCTCACCTTTCTGGTCAATGTGGGCCTGGATTATCTGACGCTTTCCCGGAGCGCGGGAACCCTGTCCGGCGGCGAAGCGCAGCGAATCAGGCTGGCGACCCAGATCGGTTCCAGTCTGATGGGCGTGGTATATATTCTGGATGAGCCCAGCATCGGTCTGCACCAGCGGGATAACGACCGCCTGATCGCTACGCTGAAGCGTCTGCGGGATCTCGGCAATACCCTTTTGGTTGTGGAGCACGACGAGGATACCATGCTGGCCGCGGATCATATCATCGATATTGGCCCGGGCGCTGGAATTCACGGCGGCGAGATTGTAGCCCAGGGAACCGCGGAGGATATCATGCGCTGTGAGCAATCGGAAACCGGTCTGTATTTAAGCGGCAAAAAGAAAATTCCCGTGCCGGACAAGCGGCGGAAGGGGAACGGAAATAAGCTGGAGATCTTTGGCGCCGCTGAAAACAATTTGAAGAATATCAACGTCAAGATCCCGCTGGGTACCTTTACCTGTGTGACAGGGGTATCAGGAAGCGGAAAGAGTTCTTTTGTGAACGAGATTTTATACAAGGAGCTTGCCAACGAGCTCAACGGAGCAAAAAAGCATCCGGGAAAATTCACCAGAATGAAGGGCCTGGAATTTCTGGACAAGGTCATTGACATTGACCAGTCTCCAATCGGACGGACGCCCCGGAGCAATCCCGCTACCTATACCGGCTTGTTCGGAGATATTCGGGAGCTGTTTGCCCTGACGCCGGAGGCAAAGGCGCGGGGGTATAAATCCGGCCGGTTCAGCTTTAATGTCAAGGGCGGCCGCTGTGAGGCCTGTACCGGCGATGGAATCATCTGTATTGAGATGCACTTTCTGCCGGATGTATATGTCCCCTGTGAGGTCTGTCATGGGAAACGGTATAACCGGGAGACCCTGGAGGTGCGGTATAAAGGGAAAAATATCTATGAGGTTCTGGAAATGACCGTAGAGGAGGGGTGTACCTTCTTTGAAAACATTCCTAAAATCCAGCGCAAGCTGCAGACGCTTTATGATGTGGGCCTCGGCTATGTGAAGATTGGACAGCCGTCCACCACCCTGTCCGGCGGCGAGGCGCAGCGCGTCAAGCTGGCAACAGAACTGAGCCGGAGGAGCACAGGCAAAACCATTTATATTCTGGACGAGCCTACCACCGGCTTGCATACCGCAGATGTCCATAAGCTGATTGAGGTATTGCAGAAGCTTGTGGATGCGGGAAATACCGTTGTTGTGATTGAACATAATCTGGATATCATCAAAACGGCGGACTATATCATTGACCTTGGCCCTGAGGGCGGAGACGGCGGCGGCAGCATTGTTGCCTGCGGTACGCCGGAAAAAGTGGCGAAGTGCCCGGATTCCTATACAGGACGGTACCTGAAAAAGTATCTCGAAAAGAAAAAATAAGTATCCCTGATATGCCCGCCGGAATTTTCCGGCGGGCATATCAGGCTTATATACGAGTCTGTTTGAATGGTATGAATATTTTTCCAGTTCTTTTTTTATTTCTTCTCTTGCGGACAGGAAAATCTTGTGCTAAAATAAAACTGCAGCAACTGCGGTACCTATTCCATGGTGATTGAACCGGAGGCCTGAGTCCCGCAGTAAATCAGACAAACTGATTACACCATATCACATTGCTTTCAGGCCGGCCGTTGCTCGGCAATTTTTGTAGGGATACATATGCGGCGCGAAGTGTTCGCGCCGTTTTTCTATTTTCGGAATGTCTGTGAACCGATTGCGCGTTTTTGAATAGAATGAACAGTATGGCAAATTTGGTTTTATTGACAAGCGCGGCAGAAAATGATATGCTGACACCTATGGATTCAAATTCCAATCTGAGCGGCGAAAAGCCATACAGTTGTTTGCGTCTGAAAAGGGGGCACTTATGAAAAACCTGCGGGATACAATATTGATTGTGGATGATGTGAAAATGAACCGTGAGCTCCTTGCCGAAATTTTTCGGAAAGATTATCAGATACAGGAAGCCGAGAACGGCGCTGTGGCGCTGGAGTTCTTAGAGCGGCAGGGTGAAAGGGTCTGCGCGGTTCTTCTGGATGTCATTATGCCTGTCATGGACGGCATGGGCCTGATTGAAAAGCTGGCCTCCAGCGGCTTTCTAAAAAAAGTCCCGGTTTTTCTGGTTACATCTGAAGCCAGTGATCAGCTGACCTGCCGCGCCTATGAGCTCGGCGTGGCCGATGTGGTCAACAAGCCGGTGGTTCCGCACATTGTCCGCCGGCGTGTGGACAGTATGGTTGAACTCTATCAAAACAGGGAACAGCTGGGTGAAAAAGTGGTGGTGCAGGCACAGCAGCTGAATGACCAGGAGGAGGCGATCCAGCGGCTGAACCGGGGCATGGTCGAGGCGCTTGCCGCCGCCATAGAGTTCCGGGACTGCGAGTCAGGAGAGCATGTCCGCCGGATTTACAGCCTGACCCAAATGCTTTTGGAGCGGACCGGTTTTGGGGCCGGTCTGTCCAGACAGGAAATCCAGAATATTGCCACGGCGGCCATTATGCATGACGTTGGAAAAATCGCTATCCCGGACTTTATTCTGAACAAGCCGGACAGGCTGACGCAGCAGGAATTTGAAATTATGAAGACCCATACCCTTCGGGGCTGTGAGCTGCTGGAGCAGATCCCGCAGATCCGGGAAGAGCCCATATATCGCTATGCATATGATATCTGCAGACACCATCATGAGCGCTGGGACGGAAATGGGTATCCTGACGGCCTGAAGGGAGATGAAATTTCAATCTGGGCCCAGGTGGTTTCACTGGCTGATGTCTATGACGCGCTGACCAATGAGAGAATCTATAAAAAGGCCTTTTCACATCAACAGGCGGTGCAGATGATCTGCGGCGGCGAATGCGGCGTATTCAATCCTAAGCTCACAGCCGCCTTTTTGGGGCTCAGCGATGCCATAGAGCAGGAATTCCGGGATAAACGGGATTTTAAACCGGTACATTCCTCTATAGATCTCCGGAACAGTCTGCAATTCATGATGCAGCAGTGGGAGGAGAATCTTTCGCGCATGCCCGGTGGTTTTTTGATCTATGAAGCAGAGGGCGACGAGAAAATTCTCTACGTGAATGAGAAAATACGTGACATTTATCACTGCCAGACCGAGGATGAGTTCCGCGCGCTGGTCGGCAATTCTTTTCGGGGCATGGTACACCCGGAGGATCTGGAATATGTGGAGAAAGAGATTGCGGCACAGATCAGCGGCGGCTCCTCTTATGATTTTGTGGAATACAGAATTGTGGACAAGGAGGGCGGCATCCACTACATCACCGATTACGGCAAGCTGGTCGTCACCGTGAAGGGGGAACGCTTTTTCTATGTATTTCTGGCAGATGAAAACGAACTGCTCCAGCTCAGACGCCAAAAACGCTGTGTGGACCCGGAAGTTTAAGCGGCGGATCTCTGGCAGATTGCCCAGAAGAATCAAATTGCGGCCTCTCTCTTTTGGGGGCAGATACAAAAATGAAAATTAGACCAATTAACAGGAAATGGATATATATTTTAATATAATCGTCCATAATCATAAATATTCTGAAATAATCAGCTCTGAATACATTTGATTTCTATAGTTGTTTTTTGTATGATACAGTCGTTAGCACTCGATAAGACAGAGTGCTAATAACAAAGAATTTTAAACCTGTAAGGAGGTCAACATTATGAATATCAAACCATTGGCAGACAGAGTTGTAATTAAAATGCTGGAAGCGGAAGAGACCACCAAAAGCGGTATTATTCTTGCGGGAACAGCAAAGGAGAAGCCTCAGGTAGCAGAGGTTGTCGCCGTAGGTCCTGGCGGCGTGGTTGACGGCAAAGAGGTTAAAATGGAGCTGGCGGTCGGCGACCGGGTCATTATGAGCAAGTATGCCGGCACAGAAGTTAAGCTGGACGGCGAGGAATACACCATTCTCCGTCAGAGCGATATCCTGGCAAAAGTAGACTAATAGCAAGAGAATTCTATTACTTTGGAGGTAATGTAAAATGGCAAAGCAGATTTTATTTGGAGAAGAAGCCAGACGCGCACTGGAAAGCGGCGTAAATCAGCTGGCTGACACTGTGAAAGTGACACTCGGCCCCAAGGGGAGAAACGTGGTTCTGGATAAGAAATACGGCGCTCCCTTGATTACCAATGACGGTGTGACCATTGCAAAGGAAGTTGAGCTGGAGGATGCCTTTGAAAACATGGGTGCGCAGCTGGTCAAAGAGGTTGCAACCAAAACCAACGACATTGCCGGCGACGGTACCACCACTGCCACACTGCTGGCACAGGCCTTGGTCCGGGAGGGAATGAAGAATGTCGCAGCCGGCGCAAATCCTATGATTGTCCGCAAGGGAATGTCAAAGGCTGTTGAAACCGCGGTCAAAGAGATTGTTTCCAACAGCAAATCCATTGACGGCAAGGCGGATATCGCGCGCGTTGCTTCTGTTTCTGCCGCGAATGACACCATTGGCACCCTGATCGCGGACGCGATGGAAAAGGTCACAAGTGACGGCGTTATCACTGTGGAAGAATCCAAGACAGCAGAAACCTATTCCGAAGTGGTCGAAGGTATGCAGTTTGACCGTGGTTATATCACCCCTTATATGGTTACGGATACCGACAAAATGGAAGCGGTCATCGACGATGCCTATATCCTGATTACCGATAAGAAAATTTCCAACATTCAGGAGATTCTGCCGCTGCTGGAGCAGATCGTACAGTCCGGCAAAAAGCTGATGATCATTGCTGAGGACATTGAGGGCGAAGCCCTGTCCACCCTGATTGTCAATAAACTGCGCGGCACCTTTACCTGTGTTGCTGTCAAGGCGCCTGGGTTCGGCGACAGACGAAAGGAAATGCTGACAGACATTGCCATTCTGACCGGCGGTCAGGTTATTTCCGAGGAAATCGGACTTGAGCTCAAGGATGCAACCATTGAACAGCTTGGGCGCGCCCGTCAGGTGAAGGTCCAGAAGGAAAATACCATCATTGTTGACGGTATGGGCGATAAGGCTGAGATTGCAAATCGTGTGAGCAATATCCGGGCTCAGATTGAGGAGACTACCTCTGAGTTTGACAAGGAGAAGCTCATGGAACGTCTGGCAAAGCTGGCAGGCGGTGTTGCTGTTATCAAGGTTGGTGCGGCAACAGAGGTTGAAATGAAGGAAAAGAAGCTGCGGATTGAAGACGCTTTGGCTGCAACCCGTGCCGCTGTGGAAGAGGGGATTGTCGCCGGCGGCGGTACTGCTTTCATCAATGCCATTCCCGCTGTGGAAGCATTGCTCAGCGAGTGTGAGGGTGATGAAAAAACCGGCGTTCAGATCGTTCTGCGCTCTTTGGAAGAACCGGTTCGCCAGATTGCTTCCAACGCTGGTGTGGAAGGCAGTGTCATTGTGAATCAGATCAAGGACAGTGAAAAGGGTGTTGGCTATAACGCGCTGACTGGCGCTTATATGGATATGCTCAAGGAAGGCATCGTTGATCCGACCAAGGTGACGCGTTCCGCGTTGGAAAATGCCGCAAGTGTTGCCTCCATGATTCTCACAACCGAGAGTCTGGTTGCCGACAAGCCGGATCCTGCCGGTGACGCTGCTGCGGCAGCGGCTATGGCTGGTGCGGGCGGCGGTATGTACTAAGCCATACATTCTATTTGCTCCTGTGCCGACTGGCACAGGAGCTTTTTTGTTCTATTATTCACCTGGACTTGCCGGTACGGCCAGCGCCCCGAAGCGGTTGTAACCAGCGTTAAAAGAAATGAAGGGAACACCAAGAAACAGTTGACTTTTTTACCCGATTTGGGTATAATAGTCAGGATAGCTCGGAACATGTCCGGCCCTGCCTTCGCTGGCGGCGGCCTTATGTTTTTCTGCGGGATACAGGATTCCGCGGGTATGCTGTGAGGGGAAGGACCTCATGAATTTTATAGAGAGAAGGGAATTTATGAATCAGAAAAATTGGAAGCGTATGGCGGCAGGCGCCATGGCGGTGCTGATCTGCGCTTCAGCTTTGACCGGCTGCGGCGCCAAGAACGATACGGGCTCCGCACAGAAGGATACCAATGTCACGGTTGCAAAGGGACCGGAGGTTACGAAAGAGGTCGTCAAGGTCAACGACCAGGAGATCAGCGTCGGTGAGTTTCAATACTACGTATACAATACGGCAATGATGAAGGCCTATAGCATTGACAGCGGTTTTACAGGAGATCCGACCACCATTGACTGGGATCAGAAGACGGAATCCGGAAAGGCCCTTGCTGAAGATGTGGTCAACGAGGCGCTGGATACAGCGATATCCGAAGTCCTGACTGTTCAAAAGGGAAAGGAAAACGGCGTGGAAAACTCTGCTGATCAGCAGTCCCAGGCGGATCAGGCTGTTGACAGCTTTATCGCCCAAAGCGGGCAGGAACAGTTCGATCTCACTGCCAACGCTATGGCCATCAATTCTGCCGATGACTATAAAAAGCTCTATAGCCGTATGATGACGGTGCAGGCGGTACAGGATGATATTCAGGCGAATCCGGATAAGTATATGACCAACAAGGATGAGCTGAAAAAGTATAAGAGTGATAAAAAGGCCACGGTACAGCACATCCTCATTATGAATGACAGCGATAAGGCAGAGGATCCCAAGGCTGCTATTGATCAGGTGCTTGCGCGCGCAAAGGCCGGGGAAGACTTTTATCAGCTCATGCAGGAGTTCAATGAGGATACCGGAGAGACAGAGGCCGGCTATACTTTTGGTCCCGGTGAAATGGTAAAGGAATTTGAAGAAGCCGCTTTTGCACTGGACTATGATCAAATCAGCGAGGTGGTCCAGAGTGAATACGGCTATCATATCATCAAGCGGCTGGTTGGCACGGCGGAACTGCAGAACTACTGGAAAGAAAGCGCCAAAATAGAGAAAAACGACAAGGTGATTAAGGAGATCTCCGTACAGGAGATTACGCAGGCAGCTGCCAATGCGCAGAAGAAACTGCAGGAGCAGAGCAAGAGCAGCGCGGCGTCCTCTGCCAATACAGGGACGGCCGGTGCCGCCGGCGGCCAGACAACAGATGGAAATGGAGGAAATGCAAATGGCTAATACAAGAGTAAAGGTGGAAATGGAAGAGGGCGGGAGCTTTATCATTGAGCTGATGCCTGAATACGCGCCAAAGACAGCGGAGAATTTTGAAAAACTCGTGGAAGAGGGTTTTTATGACGGATTGACCTTTCACCGTGTTATAGACGGTTTTATGGCCCAAGGTGGCGATCCCATGGGGACCGGTATGGGCGGGAGCCGGGAAACCATACCGGGAGAGTTCTCCGGCAACGGCTTTCAGGGCAACACCCTGTCTCACCAGCGGGGCGTAATCTCCATGGCACGCTCATCGGATCCAAATTCCGCCAGCAGCCAGTTCTTTATCTGCTATGATGATGCCAGGTTTCTGGACGGGCAGTATGCGGCCTTTGGCAAAGTAACCGAGGGGATGGAGACCGTTGACGGGTTTCTGGAAGTGAAGCGTGTGGGTCCCGAAGGGGGAACCCCGACTGAGGAAATCAGGATCAAGACGATGACCATCCTCTGATGCAGGCGGCTCATTTATGGAGCCGCGAGCGTGTCGATAAACCCAAATTTGGAATGATTTTGGACTGCGCCGTACGAGCCCGGCACGTCGCACTGTACTCCGCTTTGTTCGCTTTTTCCTGGTTCAGAAAAAGGCTCACATGCTTCGTCATTGCTCCTCTTTCCCACAAAAGCCAAAGCTTTTGTGGGAGGAAGGAGAACCCGGTCTAAAAGCGAGCTTTTGCCTGTACAAGGCAAAACGAGCAAACTTGGCCGTGGTTCGACGCGGGCTTTGGGCAATCAATTCAGAACAAAATCATTCCAAGTTGCGTGGAAATTATACTTTTTCGACAGCCTGGCGGCTCCATTTATGGAGCCGCTTTTTCCTTTCCGGCGATGTCCCTGCATCCAGCAGAAAAGTGCTGGACAACGCTCAATAATAGGGATAAAATTGGATTTTTAGAGAGGTTCACAAAAAATACTGCGAAAAATCAGCAGTATCTCCAAAAATGGGTGGACAAAACCAATTATCTATAGTATAATAATAATAATAGCGGTTAAAATAGTAATATATGGCAGGATGTTCTGGAGGGTTTCCATGAAACGGCCAGAAAACGGGCTGTATTTGGAAATAAGGAGAAGAGCATCATGAAACAGAAGACGGTCTTTGTCTGCTCAGACTGCGGTACAGAATCCCCAAAATGGATGGGGAAATGCCCAGGCTGCGGCGCGTGGAACACAATGAACGAGGAGGTTGTGGTGGAGGCACCCAAGGGAAGGCAAAAAGCAACTGCGATTGCGTCTTCCTCTGCACCGAAGCCTCTGAAGGACATTTCAACCTCTGAGGATACCCGGATCTCTACCGGCCTTGGAGAGCTGGACCGGGTTCTTGGCGGGGGTATTGTACAGGGCTCTCTGGTTTTGATCGGCGGGGATCCCGGAATCGGAAAATCCACGATTCTGCTTCAAACCTGTGAGCATCTGGGTAAATCTCAGCGGATTCTCTATGTCTCCGGGGAGGAATCCCAGCGGCAGATCAAGCTTCGTGCAGACCGGCTGGGTGTCTGCACGGACCAGCTTCGTGTCTATTCTGAGACCAATATGGCCAATATTATAACCTGTGTCTATCAGGAAAAACCGGATATACTCATTGTGGATTCTGTGCAGACCATGTTTAATCCGGATATTTCTCCGGCGCCGGGGAGCGTAACCCAGATCCGGGATGTGGCCGCTGCACTCATGCGGATTGCCAAGGAGGAATCCATCGCCACATTTCTGGTGGGGCATGTGACCAAAGAGGGCTCCATAGCGGGTCCGAAGATTCTGGAGCACATTGTGGACTGTGTCCTTTATTTTGAGGGGGAACAGCACAGGTCCTACCGGATTATCCGCGCCATCAAAAACAGGTTTGGATCCACCAATGAAATCGGCGTCTTTGAAATGGCGTCCGGCGGTTTGGTTGAGATTCCCAATCCCTCTCTTGCCCTGCTTTCCGGCAGACCGGAAGGGGAGGCGGGCTCCTGTATCCTCTGTACCATGGAGGGGACAAGGCCCGTTCTTGCGGAGGTACAGGCTCTGGCGGCGTCCACGTCTTTCGGAAATCCCCGCCGGATGACAACTGGGGTGGATCTCTCCCGCACGCTGATGCTTTTGGCGGTGATGGAGAAACGCCTGGGGATACATATCTCGTCTTATGATGTCTATGTCAATGTGGTCGGCGGCCTGAAAATGGTAGAGCCGGCCGTGGATATGGGTATTTTGCTGGCCATTGCCTCCAGCTTCCGCAACCGCCCTCTGGACAGCGGACTGGTTGCCATTGGTGAGGTTGGACTGGCCGGTGAACTGCGTTCCTGTAACTTTTTGGAGAATCGGATTTCAGAGGCGGAAAAGCTTGGTTTTACCAAGTGCCTGATTCCGGCGGCGAATTCGGAAAAAATGAAGAAATTCAATAAAATAGAGGTCTGTGCGTATTCGAATATCCGGCAGGTTTTGCAGGATATTTTATAGGCCGGACAGAAAGGGAGGTCTTTGGATGTTTAAAATCGGCGATAAGATCGCGTATCCCATGCACGGGGCTGGTGTGATCGAAGGCGTGGAAAACAGGCGCATACTTGGCGAAGAGCATAAATACTATATATTAAAGCTCTCCATGGGAAATGTACAAATCATGATCCCAACCGCCAATATGGAAGAGATCGGCGTGCGCTATATTGTTTCTGCGGACGAAGCCGATGCCGTAATCCGCAGTTTTATTGACTGTGCAGATGAAGAAGAGGATATGAACTGGAACAAGCGCTACCGCGAGAACATCGAAAAGCTCAAGGACGGCAGACTGGCGGAGGTGGCCCATGTGACCAAATCCCTGATCCTGCGCGATCGAAAAAAAAGCCTTTCCAATGCAGAGCGGAAGATGCTGAACAATGCGAAGTCTGTGCTGATCTCTGAACTCGTTCTCTCCAAGGGGATGAGTTATACCGAAGTGGAGCATTTGCTGATGGAGGCGATTTCCTGACGCCTTTCAAATGTATTCCATGCAAAAATATCAAGGGGTGATTGTGTGAAGTCTAAGAAATCCTCATGGACCGGTGCGCCGGCCTCTGCGCTGATTGCGGCGGCCGGCTTGGGTTCCCGAATGGGCGCCGGGGTCAATAAGCAGTTTATCATGCTGGATGATATGCCGGTTCTGGCTCATACCCTTCTGGCCTTTGATTCAGCCTCTCAAATTGACGAGGTTATTGTCGTGACACAGGAGACGGAAATTCTGACGGCGAGCGATTTGGTAAAGGATTTCGGCATCAGAAAGGTGAAGGGGATTGTTCCGGGCGGCGCGACCAGACAGGAATCCGTCCGGCTGGGCCTATCCCATGTGACATGCGGCAAGGTCTTAATCCACGACGGCGCACGCCCCTTTGTGACGCCGGAACAGATCGACGCGGTGGCGGATCAGCTTGAAAGCTGTGACGCGGCGGCCCTTGGGATTCCAGTTAAGGATACAATCAAACGTGTCGGCGTAAATGGACTGATCTGCGAAACCCTGGAACGGGATGGGCTATTTCAAATCCAGACACCGCAGGGCTTTCGCACAGAAGTGATCAAAAAAGCCCATACACAGGCGGCCCTGGATGAGATCAGCGTGACGGATGATTGTGCCCTGGCAGAGTATATCGGAATTCCGGTCCGCATTGTGACAGGCAGTGCGCACAATCTCAAGGTCACCACCCCGGAGGATCTTGTGATTGCTGAGGCTCTGCTTCTGGGAAAAGGCATGGACTGCAGCGGCTGATTACATAGAAAACGGAGAGAATAGGATGCGAATAGGATTTGGATATGATGTACACCAGCTGACCGGGAACAGGAAGCTGATTCTGGGCGGTGAGGAAATACCGTTTGAAAAGGGCCTATTGGGTCATTCGGATGCGGATGTGCTCACCCATGCCCTGATGGATGCTTTGCTGGGGGCGGCTGGGCTGGGAGATATTGGCCGGCATTTTCCGGATACAGATTCCGCATATGCGGGCGCGGACAGCATTGAACTGCTGAGAAGCGTGAAAAGCATGCTGGACGCCCGGGGATGGCGGGTTGGCAACATAGACTGCACCGTCATTGCACAGCGGCCTAAGCTGGCCGATTTTATACCGGCAATCCGACTTCGCTTCTGTGAAATTCTGGAGACAGAGGAAGAGGCTGTGAATGTGAAGGCCACCACGACAGAACATCTAGGCTTTGCAGGCCGCGGCGAGGGCATTGCCGCCTGTGCTGTCTGTACTTTGGAAAAAGTGAAAGAGGAACCGGTGTAAAATAGGTTTGACCCGATGTAAGTCTGCGGCACTGCCGCAGACTTTTTGTATTGTATAGGAATGAAAACGGGCAAAAAAAATGACCGAGATGTCTCTCGGTCGGGAGTTCCATTTAAGATGTGGTATCTTAAACGGGGGAAATGAAAAAAAGATTGTTAGTTAATTGTGGTATGTATATATAATACAACATTTCACTCTATTTTTCAATAGTTAATTTTGTACAGTGTGTAAAAAATGGCGTTCTGTTTTTGTGCAGTTTGCACACAATGTTACAGAGCTATTTCAAAATGAGCTTTAGAAACGTTTTCTTGCCTTTTTTGACCACAATCTCGCCGTTCCGGAACATATCCGGTGTCACGGTCAAGTCCACGGATGTTACTTTTTCGCCGTCCAGACTCAGGCCGTTCTGCTGAATCAAGCGCCGGCCTTCTCCCTTGGATGGGATCAATTTGACCTGAACCAAAAGGTCCAAAATATTCATACCGCCGTTCATGACACTGGAAACAATGGTTTCAGAGGGCATATTGCTGGTATCTCCGCCGCCGCTGAAGATTGCGGTTGCCGCATCATTTGCCTCTTTTGCAGCCGCTTCGCCGTGAACCATTTTTGTCACCTCATAGGCAAGGATGCATTTGACCCGATTCAGGTCCTGCCCCTCCAGCTTTTCATATTCGGCAATTTGTTCCATGGGAAGGAAGGTAACCAATTTGAGCATGCGAATGACATCCTTATCATCCACATTTCTCCAATATTGATAGAACTCATAGGGGGAAACCTTTTCAGGATCCAGCCACAGCGCGCCTTTTTCGGTCTTGCCCATCTTTTTCCCTTCAGAGGTGGTCAGAAGGGTAAAGGTCATACCATAGGCCTGCTTGCCCTCTTTTCTGCGAATCAGCTCAATGCCGCCCAAAATATTTGCCCATTGGTCATCGCCGCCGAATTCCATCAGGCAGTCATATTCCTTATTCAGCTTATAAAAGTCATAGCCCTGCATCAGCATATAGTTGAACTCCAGGAAGGTCAGCCCCTTTTCCATGCGCGTTTTAAAGCATTCCGCTGTCAGCATCCGGTTGACCGAAAAATGAACGCCAACCTCGCGGAGAAATTCCACATAGTTCAGGTCCAGAAGCCAGTCGGCATTGTTGACCATCATAGCTTTCCCCTCGCTGAAATCAATAAATTTTGACATCTGCGCTTTAAAATTATCCGCATTGCGCTGAATGATTTCCTGGGTGATCATAGGCCGCATATCTGTTTTGCCGGTGGGGTCGCCAACCATGGTGGTGCCGCCGCCCAACAGAATAATGGGGCGGTGCCCGGCGTTCTGCATATGTTTCATAACAATCAGCTGCATAAAATGACCAATGTGCAGACTGTCTGCCGTGGGATCAAAACCAACATAAAAGGTTATTTTCTTCTCTCCCAGTATTTGTCTGATCTCATCTTCATGGGTGGTCTGGGCTACCAGGCCGCGTTCTTTCAGTATGTCGTAAACGTTATGCATGATTATATCCTTTCTCAGTGAATTTTATCGTATGAAAGTGCCGGCTATCCCTGTTCCGCTGGTTCCGAATCAAGCGAAACCTCAATGCCCAGCTCTTTCAGCTGTTTTTCATCAACCGGGGACGGAGAACCGTTCATGAGTTCTGCGGCAGTCTGAACCTTGGGGAATGGGATCACATCACGGATAGAGTCACAGCCTGCCATGATCATGACCAGCCGGTCTAATCCATAAGCAAGTCCGCCGTGGGGCGGCGTACCGTATTGAAACGCTTCCATCAGGAAACCAAAACGCTCCCACGCCTCATCTCTGGCAAAGCCCAGCGCGGCAAACATCTTTTCCTGCAGCTCGGTATGAAAAATACGCAGACTTCCGCCGCCGATTTCCGTACCATTCAAAATAATATCATAGGCCTTTGCCCGAACCTCGCCCGGCGCGGTTTCGAGTTTTGGAATATCCTCGTCCACAGGATGGGTAAAGGGGTGGTGCTTTGCAACGAAGCGGTTCTCGTCCTCATCATATTCCAGCAATGGGAAATCCGTTACCCACAGGAAGTTGAACTTATTTTTGTCAATGAGGTCAAACCGGCGCGCAACCTCAAGCCGCAGATTGCCCAGCGCATCATAGACAACGCTGTTGCTGTCCGCAATGATTAAAATGGCGTCGCCGGGCTTTGCTTTGGTTTTTGCCAGAATGGCATTCACTTCGTCCTCTGTGAGGAATTTTGTGATCTGGGAGCGCAGGCCGCTGTCCTCTACCACGATCCAGGCCATGCCTTTTGCACGGTAGGTTTTCACATATTCCGCCAGTCCATCCAGCGTCTTGCGGGTCATTTTATCACCAAGGCCCTGCGCCACAATACAGCGGACACTGCCGCCCTGTTCCACCGCGCCGGTGAAGACTTTAAAGCCACAGTGCTTCACCTCTTCGGAAATATCCACAAACTCCATGCCAAAACGGGTGTCCGGCTTATCGGACCCGAAACGGTTCATGGCCTCGGCATAGGGGAGGCGGAGGAAAGGTGTCGGGATATCCAGATCCAGAATCTCCTGAAACAGCCGCTTTAAAAAGCCTTCGTTGATCTCAATGATGGTGTCAATGTCTGTAAAGGAGAGTTCCATGTCCAGCTGTGTGAATTCGGGCTGGCGGTCGGCGCGCAGATCCTCATCCCGGAAACAGCGGGCAACCTGAAAATACCGGTCATAACCAGCCAGCATCAGCAGCTGCTTATACAGCTGCGGCGATTGGGGAAGGGCATAAAAACTGCCCGGATGCACTCTGCTGGGCACCAGATAATCCCGCGCGCCCTCCGGTGTGCTTTTGGTCAGCATTGGCGTCTCCAGTTCCAGAAAACCATTGTCGTCAAAATAGTCTCTGGCCAGTTTCGTCACTTTGTGGCGAAGCATCATATTGCGCTGCATATCCGGACGCCGCAGATCCAGATACCGGTATTTCAGCCGGAGCGCGTCGTTGGTGTCAATGCCCTCTTCGATATAGAAAGGCGGGGTCTCTGCGCCGTTGAGAATGCGCAGTTCCGTTACAAAGACCTCAATCTCCCCTGTTGGCATCTCAGGGTTGATATTTTCAGGGGTGCGAAGCAGAACGGTTCCAGCTGCGGCGATTACATATTCGCCTTTGAGCTGTTCTGCCTTTTCAAATACCGTCCGGTCTGTTTCGTCATTGAAAGCCAGCTGGATAATTCCAGTTCGGTCACGAAGCGTGACAAAATTCACGCCTCCAAGCTTTCGGTTCCGGGCCACCCAACCGGTCAGGGTAACGGTCTCACCCTTATTCTCTGCAGAGAGCTGGCCGCACATGTGGGTGCGTTTCAGCCCTGCCATTGTTTCAAATTGCATGTATTTCAGCCTCCTTGGAATATACCTTAATGTATCACTGTAGCTATTTTATCTGCGCACAGATCACAGGAAAACGTTTCACCGGTTTCCATGTTTTTGAGTTCGGCCGTGCCTGCGGCGATCTCATCCTCGCCCAATACCAGACTATACGCCGCATGGAGCTTGTTGGCATATTTCATCTGCGCCTTGAGGCTTCGCCCGCAGAGATCCCGCTCCGCGTAACAGCCCTTTGCCCGCAGGTCAAAGACCAGCTTCTGCGCTGCAATATCCGCCCTCTCGCCTATGGCCGCAATGAACAGCCGCGGCCTGTTTTGAAAAACATTCTGATCCAGCCCCTGATTTTTCATGATCATTACCAAACGTTCCAGACCAATGGCAAAGCCAATTCCCTCGGTGGGCTTGCCGCCCAGCTCTTCCACAAGGCCATTGTAGCGGCCGCCGCCGCATACGGTCGACTGTGCACCCAGGGCGTCTGAAGTGATCTCAAAGACCGTTCTGGTGTAATAGTCCAGACCGCGGACGATATGCGGATCCATGGTATAGGCAATGCCTGTGACATCCAGATACCGCAGAGTCTGGTCAAGATGGTTCTGACAGTCCGGGCACAAATGATCGATCATTTTGGGCGCACCGGCCGCAATGGCGGAACAGATCTCGGATTTGCAGTCAATGATGCGCATGGGATTTTTGTCCAGTCGGGTCAGGCAGGTTTCACAGAGCTTATCCCGATACTGTTCAAAATAGGCCCGCAATTTTTGATTATAATCTTTTTTACAGACCGGACAGCCAATACTGTTTAAGTTCAGCTTCAGACCTTGAATGCCAAGCTTTTTGAAAAATTCCAGAGCCAGAGCGATAATCTCCGCATCCGTGGCGTCAGAGGTGCCGCCGAAGCATTCCACGCCAAATTGATGAAACTCCCTGAGCCGGCCGGACTGAGGTTTTTCATACCGGTAACAGGATATTAGGTAATACAGCTTTGTTGGCTGTGGATCCGCATAGAGAGAATTCTCAATAAAACTGCGGACCAGCGAAGCGGTTCCTTCCGGCCGAAGGGTGATGCTGCGCCCGCCCTTATCCTCAAAGGTGTACATTTCCTTTTGAACCACATCTGTGGTATCGCCTACCCCCCGCTGGAAGAGGGAGGTATCCTCAAAGACCGGGGTGCGAATTTCACGGTAGCCATAGGCGGAGCAGATCTCCCTGACGGTTTGCTCAATGCGCTGCCAGAGCGGACTGTCTGCGGGGAGGATATCCTCTGTGCCGCGGGGTTTGTTAATCATGGTCACATAACTCCTTTACAGTATTTTTCAATGTGCCGATCTGCGCAATCTCCACCTCCACCGCATCTCCCGGGAACATGGGGCCGATGCCGGAGGAGGTGCCGGTGGTAATCAGATCGCCGGGATATAACGTCATGATCTGAGAGAGCAGACTGATCAGTTTTTCTGGTGTGAAAATAAGGTTTTTGGTGCTGAAATCCTGTCTGACCGTGCCGTTGACCCGGGTGGTTACACGGAGGCTGGCAGGATTGATGCCCGCGGCGATCACTGGGCCAACGGGACAAAAGGTATCAAAGCCCTTGGCACGGGTCCACTGGGAATCCTGTCCCTGCAGATCGCGGGCCGTGACATCATTCAGGCAGGTATAGCCGAAGATATATTCCGCCGCCGCGCATTCAGGGACATAAGAGGCGGTTTTTCCGATGACAAAAGCCAGCTCGCCCTCAAAATCCACCTGCCGGGACATGGGCGGATACAAAATGGTGCCGCCGCATGGCAGAAGCGCCGAGGAGGGCTTCATGAAAAGCGCGGGGAATTGCGGAAGTTCCAGCGACATTTCTGCCGCATGATCCGCATAGTTCAATCCGACCGCAATAATTTTCCCCGGGGTACACGGCACCAGAAGCTGTGCGTCTTTTTCAGGCATCACAGATCCGGTCTCACAAACCGGATCAAACAGCCCGCCAGCCAGAAGATGGTAACCGTCCGGTTTCAATAGGGCATATTGCGGTATACCCTGATACAGGATTCTGGCGTATTTCATGCCTTGCCCCCCTTTTCCGGATGATACCGGGCGCAGAGCATGTCCAGAAGCTCGGCCAGATCCTCACGCCCGGTTTTCTTCTCGGCGGAAAAAGGGAGGAGGATGCAGTCGTCATCCAGGCCCAGCGTTTCATAGACGAGTGTCAGACTGGGTTCTATCTGAGATTTTTTCAGTTTGTCCAGCTTGGTTGCCACCACCACCGGGCTGTATCCAAACCGGCGGATCCAGTCCAGCATGAGGATATCGTCCCGGGTGGGTTTGTGCCGGGCATCAACGAGCTGAATCACCTGAACCAGATTGAAGCGGTCGGAAAGATAGGTTTCAATCATTTTGGCCCAACGCTCCTGCTCGGTCTTGGACACCTTGGCATAGCCGTACCCGGGCAGGTCAACCAGCCGGTATCTGCCGGCTATGTCATAAAAATTGATGGTCGCGGTTTTCCCGGGCGTACTGCTTGTCCGCGCCAGCTTGGTACGGTTGGTCAGGCAGTTGATCAGAGAGGATTTTCCCACATTGGAACGTCCCACAAAGGCAATTTCCGGCACCAGCGTATCTGGATACTGCTCGGGCTTGACCGCTGTCAAAAGGAATTTCGCGTCTATATAATCCATATTTCAATCTCCATACTCTATTTACTGGTGCGGTGCCGCATTTTTCCGCGCGCTCACCTGACCCTTGATTCCAGGACCGGAAAGCAGGGCCTCTATGTACTGCACCTCTTTTTTCATATGCTTTTTGTCTGAACCGCTTGACGGCAGAAGGGCAGTTTCCAGCACTGTATCCATATTCTTTGCAAACACAAAGCGCATACCGTCCTTGAGCTTTTGGGGAAGCTCGTCATAATCCGGTTTATTCTCATAGGGGATAATCACGGTTTTAATCCCCATACGGAAAGCCGCAAGGGATTTTTCTTTCAGACCGCCGATGGGCAGTACACGTCCCCGCAAAGTGATCTCTCCAGTCATTGCCACATACCGGTCAACCAGCCGGCCGCTCAAAGCGGAAACCAGAGCCGTCGCCATGGTGACGCCCGCAGAGGGGCCGTCTTTCGGGATGGCACCCTCGGGTACATGGATATGGATGTCTGTCTGCTTGTAAAAATCCTGTGAAATACCAAAGCGGAAGGTGTTGGAACGGACAAAGCTCAGCGCGGCTTTGGCGGATTCCTGCATGACATCTCCCAGATTTCCCGTGAGCTCCAGCTTTCCAGCTCCCGGCATGGTATTGATTTCCACACAAAGGGTGTCCCCGCCGCTTTCGGTCCATGCAAGGCCTGTGACCAGACCAATCTGATCCTGTGCGGCAGTCTTGTCATAGTGATAGATCTGCCGGCCGAGGAAATTCGATAAATTCCGGGCCGTCACAGACAGGGACGCCGTGTCGGATGTCTCCGCGATCTTCATAGCTGCTTTGCGGCATACCGCAGAAATTTTACGTTCTAAGGACCGGACGCCGGATTCCCGGGTATATTCCTCAATCAGAGCCGGCAGGGCAGAGGCGGAGAATTTCAGCTGTGACGCCTTCAATCCGTGCAGCTGGCGCTGTTTGGGAATCAAATATTTTTTTGCAATGTTCAGCTTTTCCTCAAGGGTATAGCCGCTAATCTCAATGGTATCCATCCGGTCTAACAGCGGCCGGGGGATGGTATCCAGACTGTTGGCCGTGGCAATGAAAAGCACATCCGACAGATCAAAGGCCAGCTCAATGTAGTGGTCGCGGAAGTTTTGATTTTGCTCCGGATCAAATACCTCCAGCATGGCTGACGCGGGGTCGCCGCTGTAGTCCTTGGACATTTTATCAATCTCATCAAAGAGCATCAGGGGATTCCTGCTTTTGGACCGCTTGAGCGCGTCAATGATACGGCCCGGCATAGCGCCCACATACGTCTTGCGGTGGCCGCGGATTTCAGACTCATTCTGTATGCCGCCCAGACTGATTCTGACATATTTTCGGCCCAGCGCCTCTGCGAGTGAGCGGGCAATGGAGGTCTTTCCGGTTCCCGGCGGTCCCACGAGGCATAAAATACTGCTCTTAGGCTGTCCGGAAAGTCTGCGGACCGCAATATACTCTAAAATCCGCTCCTTGACCTTTTCCAGACCATAGTGATCCCGTTCCAGAATCTCTCGTGCCCGTTCCAGTTCCAGACAGTCCTCCGTCATGCTGTCCCAGGGAAGAGAGAGCACGGTCTCAATATAATTCTGAACTACGCCGTATTCCTGGGAATATGGATGGGTTTTGGCAAGCTTTTCAAATTCCTCTTCCAGCTTGTCTTTTACCTCTTGGGGAAACCGGCGGCCCCGCAGCTGTTCCCGGTACTTCTTGACCTCGGCCTCGGCCGCGTCGCCCTCCCCCAGTTCTTCCTGAATCACCTTCATTTTTTCACGCAGTACATATTCGCGCTGGTTCTGGTCCAGAGAAGCCTGCACCTTGTCCATAATTTTCTTTTCAATTTCGAGAATATCCGTCTCATTTGCAATGATATCTATGAGTTTTTCAAGTCTGGAGGAAACAGAGATCTCATCAAGTATTTCCTGCTTTAGCTGGGGCTTGACAGGGAAGTTGGAAATGACAACATCGGCCATTTCGCCCGGTTCCTCAATGGAGAGCAAAGAGGTAACCGCCTCCGGCGACAGGCGGTCGTAAAGTTCCAGAAACTTTTCCACCAGATGAAAAAGCCTGCGTACCAGCACCTGGACATGCAAATCATCCTCACATGGGATATCCTCCAGCCGGGAAACATTGACCTCGACCAGCTGGTCCTGGTCCGTAAACCGGGTAATCCGCCCGCGGTGAATGCCGTCCACCAATATTCTAATGTTGCCGTCAGGCAGATTGAGAATCTGTCTGATTTCCGCAATGGTGCCGATCTTTGCCAGGTCCTGCTGTCTGGGATGGTCAATGCTGATATCGTTTTGATAGCACAGGAAAACCAATTTATCCGCGTCCATGGCCCGCCGGACCGCGGCAATGGATTTGGGCCGGCCAACGTCAAAATGGAGCGCCATGCCCGGAAAGACCGTAAGGCCCCGAAGCGGCACCAGCGGCAGTGTCAGTCGATTTTTTATCATATGCTGTAAAACCTGCTTTCTGAATCAGTTTAGTGAGTATCTTGTTATTATACTATTATTGTAGGAAAATAGCAAGCATTTTTTCCCCGTTTTCAGCCCAGCCTATAAAAATTATGCATTGTGAAAAGCAAAACAGCCGTTCCTCTGGGGATCGGCTGTTTAAACAATATAACTAACTTTTATTGATCTTTTTTAATGCCAATATCTTTTCGGAAGTGCATATCCTGAAACGAGATCAGATCCACAAAGCGGTATGCCTGACGGATGGCGGCATCAAGATCCTGTCCGGTGGCCGTTACGCCAAGCACCCGGCCGCCTGCGGTGCGGAAAGCCCCGTCCTCATACACAGTTCCGGCGTGGAAAACCAGAGCCCCCAGACTTTCAGCCTGCTTGATGCCATCAATGGAATAGCCTTTTGCATATTGCCTGGGATATCCGCCGGAGGCCAGAACCACACAGACCGCCGCATTGTCATCCCATTCAATCGGAATCGTTTCGAGCTCTTCATCAATCACAGCGTTAAAGATGTCAAACAAATCGGTTTTCAGCCGAGGTAAAACCACCTGGGTTTCCGGATCGCCAAACCGGCAGTTGTATTCGATCACCTTAACGCCCTGCGCCGTCTTCATAAGGCCGAAGTACAAAACACCTTTAAAGGTACGACCTTCCGCATTCATGGCACGCATGGTGGGGAGGAAGATCTTTTCCATACATTCCCGCGCAAGCTCCTCTGTATAGATACGGCTGGGCGAGAAAGTCCCCATGCCGCCGGTATTCGGGCCCTCGTCGTTGTCAAAGGCACGTTTGTGATCCTGCGCCGAAACCATGGGTCTGACCACCTTTCCGTCCGTGAAAGCCAGCACGGAAATTTCAGGTCCGGTCAAAAATTCTTCGATGACCACTTTGCCGCCCGCCGCACCAAAAACCTTATCATCCATGATTTCGCGGACGGCAGTTTCAGCCTCATTCAAATCCTGCGCGATGATGACACCCTTTCCGAGAGCGAGCCCGTCCGCCTTTACAACAACCGGAAACTGGTCCTGCGCTCTGATATAGGAAATGGCATCCCCGCTGTTGTCAAACACTTCATAGGCCGCGGTGGGAATATGGTATTTCTTCATCAGATCTTTTGAAAACGCCTTGCTTCCCTCAATAACGGCGGCGGCTTTATTCGGGCCGAACGCCCGAAGCCCAGCGGCCTCAAACGCGTCTACCGCGCCGGCGGCAAGCGGATCATCCGGGGCCACGACAGTCAGGCCGATGCCCTCTTTCTTGGCGAATATGATGAGTTTTTCAAAATCCATAACAGGGATCGGGACACATTCGGCCAGCTCGGATATACCCCCGTTTCCGGGCGCACAATAAATTTTATCCACCTTGGGGCTCTGCTTCAGCTTCCATATAATGGCATGTTCCCGGCCGCCGCCTCCAATAACCAGTACTTTCATAAGAATATTCTCCTTTGGTAAAAATAAATACTTTTTATGATTTTGCCCGGGGATGGGCATTTTTATAAACATCCTTCAGCCTGCTTTTGACAATCTGGGCATAGACCTGGGTCGACGAGATGTCCGTGTGGCCCAGCATCTCCTGAATGGACTTCAAATCCGCGCCGTTTTCAAGCAAATGAATGGCAAAGGAATGGCGCAGCGTGTGGGGGGTGATGTCCTTTTCAATCCCGGCCCGCTCTGTGTAATACTTGATGATTTTCCAAAAGCCCTGCCGGGTGAGCTTCGCGCCGCTCAGGTTCAGGAAGAGGATCTCCTCGTCCCGGATTTCCGGCAGTTTCGCGCGGGCGTGGGTGAGATACGCGTGGATTGCATCCCGCGCAACTGAATAAATTGGGATAACACGCTCCTGACCGTGATGGGTGCAGTTGATAAAGCCTACCTCCAGGTTCAGATCTGAAATTCTGAGGGAAATTAGCTCGGATACACGCATCCCTGTGGCATAGAGCAGTTCCAGCATGGCCCGGTCACGGTAGCCTTTAAAATCCTTGCATTTTGGCTGCTCCAAGAGTACTTCAACCTCCTGGCTGGTGAGGATTTGAGGCAGTTTTTTCTCACTTTTGAAACCGTGTATATTCTGGGTTGGATCATCTGCTAAATACTGCTTTTGCAGTAAAAAACGGTAAAGAGAACGGAGCGAGGCCAAATTCCTGGAAATGGTGGAAGAGGCCATTCCCTGTTTCTGCATGGACAAAAGATAATTCAAGATGGTGGTGTTGCTGCACTCCCTGACACATCCGATATGCTGTCCCTCAAGGTATTTTGAATATTTTAAGATATCCCGCCGATAGGAGTCCAGCGTGTTGGCGGAAACCTTTTTGTCACTTTCCAAATACGCGAGGTATTCGTCGATCAATACATCCACAATAATTCCTCCCTTAGTGTCCTCTCATTTTACATAATTTTTTGCCCGTTGACAAGGGGTTTTTAAGAAAAAGATCAAATTTTGCTGTAAAATCTCAGAAAACCACTGGATTTTACCAATTTTTAGATGAACAGCCCACATACCGGCTGAAGCATGGTGGGAACAATATAGCCTTCAATCAGCGCGCAGATCAGGAGAAGTGCGAGAAATACGCCCGTCATGGCCAAATTATGCCCGTAAACCTGCCGTTTCAGCGCTGAACCCGCCCCAACGCCGCGCAGATGCCTGCGGTCTGCCGCGAACTTAATCTGATAAACCATGAAGAAACAGAGTGCGGGAATCAGGATGAGGTTCTGCGGGAGTATGGAAATCACCGCG
This sequence comes from uncultured Ructibacterium sp., assembly GCA_965146665.1. Classification (GTDB taxonomy): domain Bacteria; phylum Bacillota; class Clostridia; order Monoglobales; family Monoglobaceae; genus Ructibacterium. Next base: position 235,877 of record CBCTHE010000003.1, on the reverse strand, counting down.
AGCAGGATTCCGCGCAGCTGATAGCATCTGAGCAGATAGGCTACCGTAAAGCCAGTTCGAAAGCCTTTGATTCCCACCTGCAGAGCACCCAGCGGCAGAAGCCATACAAACCACCCTGCTATCCACATCAGGGCTGCCAGACGCAGATAATTGAGCATCGAAATTTGAAAAATCTCGCTCCGGGCCGCCCCCTGCAGAGGATAGGCCGAAAGGAAACGGTCGAAATAAGCCTTCATCTCAGCACTGTCCGCACGCTTCGAGGTGATAGCCGCAATACTGCCAATCAGGATACCCAGCAGGAAAAGCCCAGCCGCCAGTGCATACTGCCGCTTATTATCCGACAGCTCCCGGGTGCACTTTGTCGTGATGTTTAATTGCTTTCTCATGTGTAGCCCTCCTGTAAACCTGTGTGATTTATTACTATGATATGGCAGTCAACATAAAAAAAGAACAGCGGAATTATGACAGAGGAAAAAGAAGGAAGATAAGACGATTGTATTTCCCGCGGGGATGTGTTATACTATATGAAAAAGGATCATGATTGCAATGGAGTGAAGACATGAAACTGAGAGAACGAATTGAGATATTGACCAATATGCCCGGTCTCAGTGCAGCGGAGGATACTGTGGCGCAGTATTTGACCGAAAGCCTTGCACTGCTGGGTATTCCGGCGGACATAGACCGGTTCGGCAATGTACATGGACGTATAGAGTCGTCCGCACCGGAGGCCAAGACCATTTTGCTGGAAGCGCATATGGATCAAATCGGCTTGATGATATCGGGTGTGGATGATCAGGGTTATTTGAAGTTTGTCAGCCTTGGCGGTGTGGACGAGCGGATACTCTGCGGCATGGAGGTAAAAATACTGACCGATCCCCCGGTCTACGGCGTGATTGGGGCATACCGGCCGGAACCGGAAAAAGATAAAGAGCCAAAGGCCGCAAAGCTGGAGGAGCTCCGCATTGACGCCGGGCTGTCTCCAGAGGATGCCGGGAGGCTTATCCCGCCGGGAACGGGTGTATTCATGGACGCGAAGACCGTAACGCTGCTGGGCGGCAAAATGTCCGGTTCCGCCATGGACAACCGGGCGGGAATGGCGGCAATTCTTGATTGTCTGTCCAGGATTGCGGGAAAATCGCTCCCGTATCATATTGAAATTTTATTTTCAACACAGGAAGAATTGGGGCTTCACGGAGCCTATACCGGTATTGCGCCCGGTATGGCGGATGCGGCCATTGTGGTTGATGTAACACATGGCACAACGCCGGACAGCAAGGATGCGACCGGTGTGTTCCCGCTGGGGTGCGGCGCGGTCATATGCAGAGGACCGAATCTCCATTATGAAAACACCAGGCAGTTGATTGCCCTTGCAAAGGAAATGCATGTTTCACATGAAATAGAGGTGGCATCCGGAGGGAGCGGAACTACGGCATGGGCGATTCAAACGATCGGAAGCGGAATTCCGGTTATGCTGGTCTCCATCCCCCTGCGCTATATGCACACCAATGTCGAAACGCTGGAGCCTGCTGATATTCAGGCGGTCTCCGATCTGCTTACAGAAGCCGTGACGGGAGGGATCAATCTTGCTTAGAAAACTTGAGGAATGCTATGGTGTTTCAGGTATGGAAACGCAGGTCTGCTCGTATTTAAAAAATGCGCTGTCCCCGTTTTGCACCCGGCTCTGGGAGGATTCCATGGGGAGTCTGCACGCGGAAAAAAAAGCGGATAAAGATGCAAAAACCATTTTAATTGCGGCATATATGGATGAGCCGGGCATTATCATCACCCGGATCACCGAAGATGGTTATTTGAAGTTTGAGACGGTAGGAAGAATTGACGCCGCGTTTCTGGTTTCCAAGCGGGTTTGTATCCATGGAATTGACGGCATTATCTCGCTGAAGGCCATTCATCTCGCAACCAAGAAGGAACGCGAGACCCCTGTCAAGGCGGATCAGCTGCTGATTGACATAGGGGCTTCCTCCCGTGAGGAGGCGGAACAGGCTGTAGAAATCGGTGATTACGGAGCATTTGACAGTAGATTTCAGGAATTTGGTGACGGATTTGTGAAGGGACGGGCTTTGGCGGGAAGGGCCGGCTGTGCTGTGGCCTCCGAAATTCTGCAGAATGACTGGGCATGCAATCTGCACGTAATTTTTGCCGTACAGCGTGAGATCGGCAACCGCGGAATGGCGGCGGCCGCTTGGGAAATTAAGGCGGATATTACGGTGGTTTTGGACGGGACCGAGGCCAGGATTTGGGCCGGTCCGCAAGACAGGCCAGAAGCAGGGCGAGGGGCGGTTCTGCTTTTGAAAACCGGAACGGGCACCGCGCTGCAGACGGAACTGCAAGGTCTCGTAGAAGAGGCGGAACACCGCGGCATACCTGTACAGACTTATTATACCAGAGAAAAGGGACAGGAAACTGTTCTGCGGCAAACCGGATATGGGCATCATTGTCTGTGTTTGGGAATACCGGTGCGGTATTCAAAAACCACAGCACAGGTGGCCAGCATTTCAGATATGCAGGCCATGCGGGAGCTTGTCAAACTCGTAATAGAACAAACTGCAAAACAGGAGGAAACAAAATGACAGAGCGGGAACAGCGGATATTAACGGAAGTGTCCGAACTGTCCAAAATGGACGATTCTCTTTATCAATTCTATCAGAAAAAAGCCGGGGAAAAATTACAGGTTCGGCAGGACCGGCTCGGTGCGGTATCCTGTCAAAGCGGCAAGATAGGTCCGCGCATTTTGATTCTTTTTCGCGCCTGCCCTGCCGGTGTCATGGTGATCCGAAAAAAAAAGGAGAAAGAGGCAGGAGAGAAGGGACATGAGGTCACCTTATTGGGACATACGGAGCCAGAGGCCCTGTATGACAGTATGTGCTGTTATAAAGGACGAGAGGTTGGCGTGCTTCGCAAAAATGATAAAGACAGCTATATTCTTGAAGAATTCCCAGATACAAGCTTCAATATTGGGGAAATATGCGAATTTCAACAAGGTGTTATATGTAAATCTAATAAGCTTTACGGATTTAATTTATCCGCTTCAATCTCTTGCTGTATCATGAGTTTTTGTATAACCGAATTAACTCAAAGTGAAAAGTATATAAACTTTACACTTATTAACGAGGCGCTTGCGGGTGAAAATGGATATATAGAAGCGGTACAGCGTGTAAAACCTGATTTTACCCTTCTGGTTTCTCTGATCCCGGATCAGGAGACCTGCAGGGCCGGAAGGGGGCCGGCCATAGCCATAAAGGATGGGAACGGTGTGGTCTCTGCCGAAACGCGCAGGCGCCTGGCATCGGCGGCTGAAGATATTCCTGTACAGTGGTTCATCGGGAAAACTGACCGGGTTCTGGAACTGATCAGCACCGCGGGAACAAAAAGTGATTTTGGCGAAATTTGTGTGCCTGTCCGGTTCCCGGGACACAGAAATGAAGAAATTATTTGGGATGATGTTGAAAAAACTCAAAACTTACTATTGAAAATACTGTCCCAACTATGATATAATATGGCTTAATGATCTGTATGGGTCTTTGCTGAAATATGTGATAGGGGGAGAGTTATGAGCGCAGTTGGGATCAATACCCTGATAATTGGCATCTATGTACTGCTGATGGTTGGGGTGGGAATTTATTGTATGAAGCACGCAAAGGATGTGGACGGCTTTTTGCTGGGCGGCCGGAACCTCGGCCCCTGGCTTTCCGCATTTGCCTATGGAACCTCGTTTTTCTCTGCGGTTATCTTTATTGGCTACGCAGGAAAAAATGGATGGAATCTGGGGATTTCAGCCGTCTGGATTGGCATTGCAAACGCTGTGATTGGCTGTTTGGTTTCGTGGTTCGTGTTGGCTAAGAGGACCCGGCGCATGACACACCGGCTCAACGCCAAAACCATGCCGGAGTTTTTTGAGGGCAGGTACGGTGACAAAGGGATGAAGATTTTCTGCGCCATCGTAATTTTTATATTCCTGACTCCATACGCCGCATCGGTCTATATGGGATTGAGCTATCTGTTCAACGCGGTGTTCCCGGCAGTGCCTTACATATGGTGGATGGTTATTATGGCGATTCTGACCGCGCTGTATCTGTCTCTGGGCGGGTATATGGCCACGGTGCTCACTGATTTTATCCAGGGCATTATTATGATTGTCGGTATTGTGCTGGTGATTTATTTTGTCATGACGCATGAGGTTGTAGGCGGTCTGCAGAACGGACTGGACAGCCTGCGTGACGTGCCGGAAACCGGCGGGGATTTGACCAGCTGGTTCGGCGGCAAAAACTGGTTTGACCTGCTGTCCCTGGTGGTGCTCACAAGCCTTGGCACTTGGGGGCTCCCGCAAATGATACATAAATTTTATACCGTAAAAGAAGGCCGGTCTATCAAAGAGGCGGCGGTGATATCCACGCTGTTTGCTATGCTGATTGGCGGCGGTGCTTATTTTATTGGGGCCTTTGGCCGGCTGTTCCTGAACAACCAGGTTCCTGCCGAGGGCTTTGATGCGATCATGCCAATGATGCTCAACAGCGCGCTGCCTGCGGTTATGATGGGGATTTTGCTTGTGCTGATTCTTTCGGCTTCCATGTCCACGCTTTCCTCTGTGGTTATGACCTCCAGCAGCTCCCTGACCATAGATTTGATCAAAGGGCATTTTGCACCCAATATGTCAGAACGGGACACGGTTGGTTTGATGCGGATCCTGTGTGTGGTTTTTGTGGCTCTCTCCTTTGCCATTGCGGCCTTTAAACCAAAAGAGATCATCACACTGATGTCCTTTTCCTGGGGAACCGTGGCGGGCACTTTCATCGGTCCGTATGTTTGGGGGCTGTACAGTAAGAAGGTCACCCGGCTGGGCGCATGGAGCGGTATGCTGCTCGGCTTTCTGACCTCAATTATCCCGGCTATCGTGTCGGGCTTCAATGCGAAATACGCGCCCGCCTTTGGTATGTTTGCCATGATTGTCTCCCTGGTGATCACGCCGCTGGTGAGTATTTATACACCAAAATACAGCAGTGAATTTGTAAAGGGGATTTTTGATTGATGATTTGGGAAAAAGAGATTGAATGCTGTAATCACAAAACGATTGAGGAGATCCAGCTGGAACGGCTGAAACATATGGTCACAAAGGCCTACGAAAATGTACCGTTTTATAAGAAAAAGCTGGATGAGGCAGGCGTTAAGCCTGAAGCGATCCAAAGCCTGCGGGATATCCAAAGGCTGCCTTTTACCACAAAAAACGATATGCGCGAGCAATATCCATTTGGGCTGTTCGCAGAGCCTATGAAAAATGTGGCTCGGATTCATGCCTCCTCCGGAACAACGGGCAAGCCAGTGGTGGCTGGGTATACCAAGTCCGACCTTGCCAACTGGAGCAATGCCATTGCACGTATTGCCACGGCGGCCGGGGTCACGGACCAGGACATTGCCCAGATTGCCTTTGGCTATGGCCTGTTCACCGGCGGTTTTGGCCTGCATTACGGCCTAGAAAAGCTGGGGGCAACGCTTGTTCCAATGTCCAGCGGCAATACGCAGAAGCAGATCATGCTGATGCAGGATTTTGGTACAACTGCCCTTATTGCCACGCCATCCTATGCCATGTACATATCAGAAGTAGTTGAGGAAATGGAGCTTCCAAAGTCAAACTTTAAACTGAAATACGGTCTCTTCGGTGCCGAGGGCATGAGCGGGGAGATGCGCCGGACTTTGGAAAAGCGGTTTGGCGCGCTGGTGACCACCAACTATGGACTGACCGAGGTTATAGGGCCGGGAGTCAGCGGAGAATGTGAATATCAATGCGGCCAGCATATCAATGAGGACATGTTCCTTGTGGAAATCATTGATCCCGCCACAGGCGCGGTTCTCCCATACGGCGAAAAGGGTGAGGTAGTCATCACTACCCTGACCAAAGAAGCTATGCCGGTGCTCCGGTACCGGACCAGAGATATATCCTATTTGATTCCAGAGCCCTGCCAGTGCGGCAGAACCAGCTGGCAGCTGGCCAATATCCAGGGCCGAACGGATGACATGCTGATTATCAAGGGCGTCAATGTGTTTCCGTCACAGATTGAGAGTGTGGTTCTGGGCTTTCCGCAGGTCAGCCCCAACTATCAGCTTGTTGTCAGACGCAAAAACATGCTGGATAATCTGGAGGTTGTGGTGGAGCTTGTGGACGGAAGTCTTCTGGAAAAATTCAGCGAGATTGAGCGGCTGGAAAAAGAGATTTCGGAAAAAATCCACAGCGTTCTAGGGCTTCGGGTCAAGCTGCGTCTGGCGGAGCCGAAATCCATTGAACGGACAACAGGAAAGGCCAAGCGGGTCGTTGACCTGCGGGGCCAGGAATAGCTTATCAATAAATCAAACGAGGTGAAACAACTTGGAAAAAAAGTTATTACTGGGCAACGCGGCCATTGCCCGCGGACTCTATGAAAATGGCGTGACGGTTGCTTCCGCATATCCCGGAACGCCCAGCACTGAAATCTTGGAATATACGGCGAAGTACGATGCGGTTTACGCGGAGTGGGCGCCCAACGAAAAAGTGGCTCTTGAGGTTGCAATCGGCGCTTCTATCGCAGGCGCCAGGGCCTTCTGTGCCATGAAACACGTTGGTCTGAACGTGGCTGCGGATCCTCTGTTTACAGCCGGATATACAGGTGTAAACGGCGGGCTGGTGATTGCGGTGGCCGACGATCCAAGCATGCACAGCTCCCAGAACGAACAGGACAGCCGGCATTACGCGAAGGCGGCTAAAGTGCTTATGCTTGAGCCCGCGGACAGCCGGGAATGTAAGGCGTTCATCCGTACGGCCTATGAACTCAGCGAGCAGTTCGACACCCCTGTGCTGTACCGTCTCTCCACTCGTGTATCCCATTCCCAGAGCGTTGTGGAACTGCAGGACAGAACTGAAGTGCCCTTAAAGGACTATGAGAAGAACATTGGAAAATATGTGATGATGCCCGGAAATGCCAAACGGCGGCATCCCGAAGTGGAGGCGCGGATCAACGCTCTGGCGGAATATGCGGAAACTACCCCGCTGAACCGTGTGGAGTATGGCGACAAAAAAATAGGCATTATCACCAGCGGTATGTGCTATCACTATGTCAAAGAGGCGTTCGGTGACACGGTTTCCGTTCTAAAACTTGGCATGGTATATCCCCTGCCAGTAAAGCTGATACAGGATTTTGCCAGTCAGGTTGACACATTGTATGTGGTTGAGGAACTGGATCCCTTTATTGAGGAGCATTGCCGGAATATCGGCGTCTCTGTAATAGGAAAAGAACTGTTCCCCATCTGCTATGAATACAGCGCACGTCAAATCAAGGAATTGATTACTGGTCAAAGCGGCGCGCCCTTTACGGCTGTGGAAGAGGAAATTCCCGTTCGTCCTCCTGTGCTGTGTCCCGGCTGTCCCCATCGCGGCACCTTTTATGTCCTCAAAAAGATGGGGGTTCATGTGTGCGGTGATATTGGATGTTATACCCTTGGCGCTGTTGCGCCGCTGAACGCCATGGATGCCGTGGTGTGCATGGGCGCAAGCGTTGGCATGTCCTTTGGTATGGCCCTTGCCCGCGGCAAGGAATTTGCAAAAAACACGGTGGCGGTTATTGGAGATTCCACTTTCATTCATTCCGGAATTACCGGACTGGTTGAGATCGCTTACAATAAGGGAATCAATACGGTTCTGGTCCTGGATAACTCCATTACCGGTATGACCGGACACCAGGATAACCCCACCACCGGCAAGACCTTAAAGGGTGAAGCCACTGTGTCGGTTGACCTGGAGGCTCTGGGCCGTGCGGTTGGGATCAACCGGATCTCCGTTGTGGATCCCTTTGACCTGGAGGCTTTGGAGAAGACTGTGAAGGAGGAGCTGGCCGCAGATGAACCGTCTTTGATTGTTGTGCAAAGGCCCTGCGCCCTTTTGAAAAATGTAAAATTTCCGGGTCCGATTCAAATCATCAATGACAAGTGCAAAAGGTGTAAGGCATGTCTGAAGCTGGGGTGCAGCGCTATTTCAAACAAGGGCGGCCACATTGAAATCGACCAGACCCTGTGCAATGGCTGCGGCCTATGTCAGCGGGTATGTAAATTTGACGCCATCCACTAGGAAAGGGGGAGACAGAAATGGGCTTATCTATCATGATTGTAGGTGTTGGCGGACAGGGAACTCTGCTTGCCAGCAGAATATTGGGAAACCTCGCTATGGCCGAAGGCTATGATGTTAAGGTTTCAGAGGTACACGGCATGTCCCAGCGCGGCGGCTCTGTGGTAACCTATGTCAAATACGGGGAAAAGGTAGACTCTCCGATTATAGACGAGGGCGGCGCTGACCTGATTCTTGCGTTTGAAGAGCTGGAGGCTTACCGGTATCTGCCGTATCTAAAACAGGGGGGCCGGATCATCTGCAATGCGCAGGAGATTGACCCCATGCCGGTCATCATCGGCGCCATGAAATATCCAGATGAAATTCTGCAGAAGGTTCAGGAAAAAGAAGTTGACATAATTCCGGTTGACGCGGCCAAAGTGGCAATGGAGGCTGGCAATATCAAGACGGTCAATGTTGTTTTAATCGGCGTCCTTTCAAAATCCATGGATATTCCGGAAACAAAGTGGGAGGAAGCACTCCGCGCAACCGTTCCCGCAAAAGCCATTGAGGTAAATTTGAAGGCTTTCCAGCTTGGAAGGGCATTGTAAGTAATTTGCAGATACATAAAAGGAGGAAGCACTATGTTTATCAAACAAATTTCTGTGTTTATGGAAAACCGCCCCGGCCGTCTTGCTGAAATTACAAAAGTACTGTCCGACAACGACATTGATATGCGCGCCATCAATATTGCTGACACCACGGATTTCGGCATTCTCCGCATGATTGTGGACGATCCGGAAAAAGCGGAACGCGTTCTTCGGGAAAATAACATGACAGCCAGTGTGACTGATGTCTTAGCGGTTTCCATCGACGATACGGTCGGCGCTTTCAGCAAGGTCATCGCCTTGCTGAAGGAGGAAAATATCAGCATTGAATATATCTATTCTTTTATAGGAGAAAAATCGGCAAAGGCAGTCATTGTGATCAAAACCAACGACAGCGAGCATGCCATCCAGCTGCTCCAGCAGGGTGGTATCAATGTATTGTCCTCTGACGATTTGAACAATTTGAAGTATGCGAAATAAGCTATTACAGGATTATTTGCAGGGGGAATTCGGCATTGCCTCCTCTTCAATTCAGCTGATGGAAGAGACTGAGGCGGCGCTGGCGGATCAATTTGATGGGATTGATGAAATTGCGGCGTTTAATCAGCTCAAGGTATTGAAAGCCTTTCAAAAGCATCGTATATCCTATGCCCATTTTGGAGAGACATCCGGCTATGGCTATGACGATCTTGGCCGTGACGCGCTGGATCAGGTATATGCTGAGGTTTTCGGTGCAGAAGACGCGCTTGTCCGTCACCATATCGTCAGCGGAACCCAGGCAATCGCCAGCTGTCTCTATGGGGTTCTGCGGCCCGGTGATACAATGGTATCTGTGGCTGGACGTCCTTACGATACCATGGAGGAGGTCATTGGCCTCCGCGGGGAACCAGACTGCGGTTCTCTGAAGGATTTTGGCGTGGAGTACCAACAGGTGGATCTTCTCCCGGGCGGCGAAATAGACTATGACGGGATTCAGACCAAACTCAGGCAGCATCGCTGCAAACTTGCTTTGATACAGCGCTCCCGCGGATACGACTGGCGGAATTCTCTCACGGTTGAGCAAATCGGTAAAATGATCGCCTGCATCAAAGCGGTTGACTCCAATGTGGTCTGTATGGTGGACAACTGCTATGGTGAATTTGTGGAGACACGTGAACCCACGCAGGTGGGAGCTGATATCATTGTCGGTTCTCTGATCAAAAACGCAGGCGGCAGTCTTGCCCTCAGCGGCGGCTACATCGCCGGCCGCAAAGACTTGGTTGAAAAGATTTCCTATCGGCTGACTGCGCCGGGGCTCGGCCGTCATACGGGAGCCAGTCTGGGATTTAACCGCAATTTGTTTCAGGGTCTTTTTATGGCGCCGCATGTGGTTGGCCAAAGTATCAAAACCGCTGTCTTGTGCGCCGGGATGTTTAAAAGACTTGGTTTTGAGGTCTGTCCCGCACCGGATGCTGTCCGGAGCGATATTATTCAGGCGATTAAATTGAAAACACCGGAAAATGTCATCAAATTTTGTCAGGCAATACAAAAGGGATCACCCATAGACAGCTATGTCACACCGGAGCCATGGGATATGCCAGGCTATGAGGAACCTGTCATTATGGCGGCCGGTGCCTTTGTACAGGGAGCTTCCATTGAGCTTTCCGCCGACGCACCGATTTGTCCGCCGTACATTGCCTATATGCAGGGCGGAATTGTCTATGATGCCGCGAAAATCGGCATTCTTAAGGCTGTGGACGCCATGAGCGAGGTGTAAGCCATGCCGAAAATGTGTGTTCTTGAAGATGGTAAAATCTGTAATGACTGCGGCGAGTGTGAATACTGTGATTTGAACCCGTTTAAGAAGTGTACAAATTGCGGCCGCTGTATTGACTCTGACGAGGAATACCGGGAACTAAAAATTGACCAGGTTATTCTTCCCGGCAAACAGGTGAAAAAGGAAAAGAAATAGCAGATATAAAAACTGTGAAGCAATGCGCTTTGCAGTTTTTTTGTTTTTTTAAAAAAATGAGTCTTTTACTTATAAATTATGGAAATACTGGAAACACTACCAATGAAATTCAAAGGAGGGTTAAATATTATGAGTGTGGCATTTTCAGAAAGCAGAACCAAAGAAAACCTGATGCGTGCGTTTGCGGGAGAAAGTCAAGCGCGAAACCGTTATACCTTTGCAGCATCCCAGGCAAAAAAGGAAAACATGGACGCTGTATCAGAGGTATTTCTCTTTACAGCGGGACAGGAAAAAGAGCATGCGGAAATTTTTTATAACTTTCTCAAAGAGATGGCAGGCACCACCATTACAGTCGATGGTACCTATCCAGTAGACGTTTTTGAAAACACGGCAAAACTATTGCGCGCAGGCCAGCATAATGAATACGAAGAGCATGATGACGTGTACAAGAACTTTGGCGACGTTGCCAAGGAGGAAGGCTTCACACAAATTGCAAATACTTTTTATATGATCGCTGAAATTGAAAAAACCCATGGCGACCGTTTTGGCCTAATGGCGGATTTGATTGAAAACAATCAGCTTTATTCCTCGGCAAATCAGAGTCAATGGATGTGTCTCAACTGCGGATATATCTTTGAAGGAACAGAAGTACCGCCGAAATGCCCGGTCTGCAGCCACGATAAAGGGTATTTTATTCCGGCGGCGCTTGCACCGTATTTCAAGTCCTAATCTCGGGAAGCCGCTTATGCGGCTTTTTTTTTAACATGACATACCGCTGTCCTTTTATTGGTCTATAATACTGATAAAAGGAGGCGGTATCATGCCTGTGTTTGACTATAAAAAAGAATTTAGAAAATACTATTTACCAAAGCAAAAGCCGGAGATCGTAGATATACCAGCCATGCAGTTTATTGCCGTAAGGGGGGCAGGGAATCCGAACGCTCAAAATGGAAGCTATCAAAATGCTGTTGGGTTGTTATATGCCATCTCTTATACAATCAAAATGAGCTGGAAAACCGGTTTTGAAATAGAAAACTACTTTCCGTATGTTATACCTCCCCTGGAGGGCTTCTGGTGGCTGGCAGATGGAACAGGCATAGACTATAGAAATAAATCCGCGTTCCAATGGATTTCTGTCATGCGCCTTCCGGAATTTGTAACAGAAGATATTTTTGAATGGGCAAAGGAGGAGGCGGCCCAAAAAAAGGAAATCAATCCCGCTCCGGCAGAGCTTTTTCGGCTGACCGAGGGAGTCTGTGTTCAATGCATGCATGTGGGAAGCTATGATGAAGAACCGGCTACAGTTTCAGAAATGAAACAATATGCCGTCTCGCAGGGGTATGCATTGGATTTTACCGAGACCCGCAGACATCATGAGATCTATCTGAGCGACCCCAGAAAAACGGCCCCAGATAAGCTAAGAACAGTAATTCGTCACCCTGTGGCCAAGATTGAATAAATGCAGAAAAAGAACAATAATATATATCTCCTTTAAGGTTTACATAATACGATTATAATGAACTAATCAGGATCCGGTTCCGGCTGTTCCGGTTCCGGCGGCTTGATTTGGGAAAGGGGATTGCTCTTGACGGCACTGCGCATCTGATCATTGTTGATATGGGTATAAATTTCGGTGGTTGACAGCTGTTTGTGCCCCAGTATTTCCTGCAGAACACGGATATCAACACCTGACTGGTGCATCAATGTCGCCGCGGTGTGCCGCAGTTTATGGGTGGTGTATTTATGGGGATCCAGCCCCAGTCTTTTTACATATTTTTCCACAGTATACTGCACTGTACGCCGGCTGATACGCTGGTTGCGCTCAGAGAGAAAAAGGGCGTATTTATCCGAAGCAACGGGGGTTTGCTGATTGCGTACGGGCAGATATGCGGCTATGGCGGCAAGGCAGGCCTCGTTCAGATAAATGGTGCGTTCTTTGTTGCCTTTTCCAATTACTACCAATGTGTCGCCGTGAATATCAGTAATATTGATGCTGACAAGTTCCGCAAGCCGCAGGCCGCAGTTTAAAAACAAGGTCAGAATACAATAGTCCCGCGCGGCGTTTCGGGCTTCAACCGATTCCAGCAGAGCAATACTGTCCTCAAGCGTGAAGTGCTTAGGCAGCTGCTTGGTGGTTTTCACAGACTCAAGCTCCGCTGTGGGGTTGTCAGCAATCAGGTTCGCCTTGCTGTAGAGATACTTATAAAATGATTTGAGTGACGCGACCTTGCGGGCCCGTGATGTCGCAGAGTTGCCGCGGATACGGTTCAAATAATTCATATATTCATAGAGCACCCTCAAATCCACAGCTCTGAGCATTTCCAAATCCACATCATCAATGGGCAGCTCGTCCAGGTCTGTATCCGCATCAATTTTATGAAAATAGACCTTCAGGAATCTGTAAAACGTCCGAAGGTCATAAAAATATTCATCTGTGGTCTTGGGGGACTTTCCCTGAATACTTTCAATATAGACCAAAAAAGACGCCAAAGGCTCTGGGGCGCTGTGATCCAGCGGTTTTCCAGGATTCATCAGTATAACCACCTATTCTGTAAACATCCTCTACTACATTGCACAAAATTTTTATTTTGTGCAATGTAGTATCTTTCTATAATAGTATACCCTCTTTTCCATGACATTGCAAGTTCCTTTCGATTACAGAACGCTTACAATTCCTGTCTGGTAAATGCACTTGCGTGCTGATACAGTTTGATTCTCTTTTCGAATATAATTTGAAGCGTTTTGAGCAGATTTTTGTTTCTGATATGTTCGGCGCCAAACAGAGAAATTCGTTCGGGCAGCAAAATAATCAGGATGCTGACCAGGAGATCATCATGATCAACTTCATCATCCGCAAATTCCTCCATGAACTCCTCCATACATTCCCTTGTGATTTCCCTGCTGTTTTCGTCGTAATACCGGTAGCTTCCATCAGACTGTGCCACGATGGAGAGATTTCCAAAGCGGCAGTCCTCTACCTCTACGAAATAACTCAGCAGATCCAAAAATTCCAAATAATCCTGCTCCGCCAGGTATTCATCCAGACACTCATCTATGAGAATTTCAAGCTCTGCCTGGTATTCCTGCAGACAGAAAGTCACGAATCCCTCTAGATTGACCCGGTCTGAAATTTCAAAAAGCTCCAAAAGCTTATCCCGAATCATATCAACCAGATCTTGATTTTCCTCCTTCAAGCGATTGACAGCGGTCCGGCTGATCCGAAATTTTTCATCTTCTGTTAATATATCGTATTTTTGATATAAAATCTGATTGATCTTATCCTTACAAAAACTTTTGTTGATCCAGTCCGCTACCGGGCCTGATATCTCCGGCAGGTCCTTTTTATCTAATGTAAAAGAATCCACACCATTTACTTTTTGCTGAAAAACGAAATGTTTCCTCGAAAATTGGTTTCTCATGAGAAAACCGAGCTCTGAAAGATCATTTTTCGAGCAAATGGTTACTTGCTCCAACTGATTCACCCTTCCTGGATACTTTTACACTAATATGGCACTATGGGAAACAGATTATACCTCCCAGATCGCGCAACGGCCCATTGTCCAGTGCAATGCTCTGTATACCATGGCTGTATAAGAGTTCCCTGATGCGGCTATAATAACCACAGCTCGCGGGATCTCCGTACCAGTATACTGTATGAGATGCACGGCCGCAAGCACCGCCGATAAATCCATATGGAAATCCCTCCAGCGCAACCGCCCCCACAGGGAGCAAAACAGAGGCAACCGAAATTTCGTTTCCCATAATAGTATTATGTATACCAATGTCCTCTGTCAGTACAAGCTGGTCTGAAATCACGCAGAGATTGCACTTGGTATACCCCTGATTCACATGGAACACCTGTTTGCCCTGTCTCTGATAATACGTCAGCAAAAGAGGATCAACGCATTTGGTGTTGCAGAATAAATAATTCCCCGTTCTCGCTACATTGTATGCGCAGTCTCCCGGATAGGTTCCGGAGAGACAGGTTTTTCCTTTCACAAGGCGGATTGATTGCGGAAGCAGACGTCGGTAGTGGGAAAAACACTCCGGCGCGCAGATTGCGAGTTTTGTATCCAGCTGATGAATCTGTATATCCGGATGGGTACGGATCGAAGCGGGAAGCGCCGGCACAGCTGTGCCGGGCACAGCCAGATGGCCCGCAGCGGAGAGTTTATCATACATGGACGCAGGCGCGTTCCGGTTCAGGATACAAATCATAAAGTTCTCCCCTTCCGGCCGGAAATCCGTATCACCAAAAAGAGGCTCCGGCATATAGTGAAAGTAACGGGCGTTCGGCGCGCGCCACACCCTTTATATATAGAGAGCGGCTCCGTATTTGCGGAGCCGTTTTGATTGCATGATTTCTGTTTTTTATGTCAAACTAACCATATTGACTACAGAAAGGTGGATATCAATGTCAACAGTTTTTTGTTCGGAACGGGACTGCATATACCAGAAAGACGGCCTGTGCAACCTGAATACCGTTACAGCCAAAGCGGGAACATCCACACCTTCTTCCTCCTGTCTCTACTTCTATTCGAAGCAGCAGGCACTCTTGATCACCCCTGATCCGGACGCAGAAACTCCAGAGCGAAATCCGTAAAGACAGCAGCACCATTTGGAAGACAATCCTCGTCAATGTCAAAGAGCGGATTGTGGATCGGCGCTGTGATCCCCTTTGCCGTACTGCGGCAGCCCAGCTTGAACAGCGCAGAGGGAACAGACTGCGAAAAATAGGCAAAGTCCTCTCCAGCCATGGTGGGAAGTCCCCCCCAGATACAATGTTCGGTACCAAGACAGCGGCGGCCGCTGTCCAAAAGCCCCGCCGCAATTTCCGCATCGTTAATCAGCGGCGGAAACAATTTAATAAACCGGTATTCATATGCGGCTCCATAGCATTCACATACGGTTTTCACAACTGCCTGAATTCGTTCTGAGAGAAACACACGCATCTCATTGGTCAGAGAACGGGCTGTGCCGAGCAGTTCCGCGGTGTCTGGTATTACATTGCTGGCATGGCCGGCGTGTATGGAGCCAATGGTGATAACCGCTTCCTCAAAGGGGTCCACATTCCGGCTGATGACAGACTGGAGCTGTGTGATAATCTGGGCGGCAACCAAAATCGGGTCCACGGCATGCTGGGGCTCAGCCCCATGGCCGCCCCTGCCCAAAATAGTAATCGCAAAATCATCCGGAGAAGCATACATGGAGCCGGGCTTAATCCTCATGGTTCCCGTATCCAGGTCAGAATCCATATGCAGCGCGATGCAGGCATCAACCTTGGGATTCTCCAGAATCCCTTCCTCTATCATCGGTTCCGCCCCGCCTGTGGTTTCCTCGCCCGGCTGAAAGGCAAATTTGACTGTGCCGCGGAATTCCGAGCGGTGGTTTTGAAGCAGTTCACAGGTACTCAGAAGAATGGCTGTATGGGCATCATGCCCGCAGGCGTGCATAACGCCCGGCTTGACAGAACGGTATACGCTTTCCCGCTTTTCCTCAAGCGCCAGCGCGTCCATGTCCGCCCGGATCAGAAGGCACTTGCCGCCCTCCCTTCCTCGGACCTCCGCCAGTACGCCGGTTCCCGCTATTCCTTTTTTATATGGGATGTTCAGCCTGTCCAGCCTATGGCAGATATACTTCATGGTCTCCGTCTCCTGAAAAGACAGCTCCGGATTTTTGTGAATATGCCGGCGGTCCGCAGTCAGCTGTTCCTGCATTTCTTTTGCCCACCTCATTGTCTCACGACTCATCTTCCGTTCCTCCTCCATTGAAATAATCAATAATTCGCCTCGCAGAGGTCTTGTCTACCACCGCGCATAATTCAGCAAAATCAGCCTGTCTGAGGCGGTCTATAGACAAAAAAGTCTGCATCAGCTTATTGCGTTTTGCAGGGCCAATTCCCGGTATTTCCTCAAGCTCAGAATGGAGCGTGGATTTTTCATGTTTTTTATGAAAGCCCGCAATGGCGAAACGATGAACCTCATCCTGCATACAGGTCAGAAACTTAAACAGGTTGCCCTCCCGGTCAATGGGGAACTCCTCATTTTCATCCGTCAGGCCGCGGGTCCGGTGCTTGCTGTCCTTGACCATACCATAGACCGGAATGGATTCTCCCAGCGTATCCATCAGCAGTTTTATGGCCGAGACATGCCCTTTGCCGCCATCCAGGAGAATCAAATCCGGGAGGGGAAGAAACTTGGCCTTGTCCGGCTGGAGTGTGCCGGCCTTTATGGCATCCTCTTCCGCATAGGCGCGGGTGATTCGCCGATACATAACCTCGCGCATACTCTCGTAGTCATTGGCGCCCTCAACGGTTTTGATATGAAATTTCCGGTAGTCCTTTTTTGATTCCTTGGCGTTTTTATAAACCACACAGACGCCGATGCTCTGGGCGCCCGAAATGTTTGAAATATCATAGCTCTCAATCCGAAACGGCGGCTCCGGAAGCTGCAGAATCCGCATCAGCTGGGCCAGAATATCATTTTGCCGCAGCTCTTCCCGGTCCCTGCGGAAGCGGTGCTTCTGAAGGGATTCCTCCGCGTTCTTGTTAACCATTTCCACAAGGGAGGCCTTTTCGCCTCGCTTGGGAAAAGAAAGGGAAATTTTATGTCCGGTTTTCTGGCTCAGCCAGGCCTGCACTTCATCCGCATCATCAAACTCTATGGGAAGCAGAATCTCACGCGGAATCATGGTTGCGCTGAAATAATACTGTTTGATGAACCCGGATAGCAGTTCCGCCTTTGTGGCCTCGTCCTGGTCAAATACAAAATATTCTGAACCGGAAATCTTTCCGTCACGCATATAGAAGACCTGCACACAGCTCTCTTTTTCATCCTGATAGATCCCAATGATATCCCTGTTGTTTTCCTTTGTGGAAATAATCTTCTGCTTCTCACCCAGGATTTTGAGGCTTTCAAGCTTATCTCTGTATCGGGCGGCGCGTTCAAATTCCAGATTTTCCGAAGCATTATACATCTTTTCGGTCAAAAGCTTGGTAATGCCTTCATATTTTCCGTCCAGAACTGCCGCGATCTGATCAAAAACCTCTTTGTACTCCTCCTGTGAGATTTTACCGTCACAGGGGGCAGAACACTGATTGATATGATAATACAGACAGGGACGGCCCTTGCCAATATCCTTGGGCAGGTTTTTATTACAGCTCCTGACCCGGAAAATCCGCTTGATAGTCTCAAGTGTATCACGCACCATAAAAGAGCTCATATAGGGACCAAAATACCGGGAGCCGTCCTTGGTTACCTTACGGGTCATATAAATGCGCGGATATTCCTCCCAGGACGTGATCTTGATATAGGGATACTGCTTGTCGTCCTTAAGCAAAATATTATATTTAGGCCGGTATTTTTTAATGAGATTACACTCCAGAACCAGCGCCTCTACCTCCGTGTCCGTGACCATATAGTCAAAATCATAGACATTGGCCACCATAGCCACAGTTTTTGGAGTATGGTTTTTCGAGTGCATGAAGTATGAGCTGACACGGTTTTTCAGCAGCTTGCTCTTTCCGACATAAATGACCTCGCCGTCCTCGTTTTTCATAATATAGACCCCGGGACAGAGCGGCAGATTTTTCAGTTTTTGTTTGATGGTGGCTTCGTCAAAATTCATGGTATACCTCAGCTCTAAATTCAAAAGAGCACACTGTGGTTTCACCTTTCAGCGAAAAAACAGTCTGCTCTTCCCAATCAAATTATTGTACGATATCGGTCTTATGCAAAGTTTGAGGAAATCAGTTCAACCAGATCAGTTACGGCGTCTTCTTCATCGCTGCCTTCCGCGACTATTGTAATATTCAAGCCTTTTGTGATGCCAAGGGAGAGAACGCCCAGAAGGCTTTTGGCATTGACACGACGGTTATCTTTCTCAACCCAGATGCTGGACTTGTACTCATTTGCTTTTTGTATAAAGAAGGTTGCGGGTCTGGCGTGCAGACCTACCTGATTTTGAACAACGACTTCTTTCATATACATAATACCGCTCCTTTGATTACGAAATAGTCTGCACAAAATTAACGTGCAAATAAGTTAAGATTATAATACTAAAAAATTAACAATAAGTCAATAGCTTTTTTATGTTTTTAATAAAAAAATAACATATTTTTGGTCATATTAAACAAAACTAGCCAACTGAACAAATAAATTGTGCAATGTGAAAAATATTTTGTGAAATATGTCTCTTGCTTTTGTTTGTATTATCTAAAATGATATTTGGGAAAATTTAGTTCAATCAATCTGCGACTATGCCCGCTTATAAGGAAAGGGCTCCGGAGAGCCCTTTCCTCCGGCAGGAATTCTGCTATGGCAGTACTGGCAATGCGTTGACTGCATCCAGGTAAAAATGAGTCTGATCCTTATCATTTTCCGTAAAGGGTACTGAAGTCAGATCCGGAACACGCACTGCGGCGGCATCTGTCCGGTCCGTCCAGACAGTTGGTTTACCGTTGACCTCAGTTGTGTTTGTCAAGACAGCGCCATTTGACAGCAGACTGGGTTCCTGCTCCACGTTCTCCCCTTTGGAGACCTCAATCCCGCCAAAAGAGTTATTGGACACATCAATGGTTCCCTCTAACGAAACGGACGAACCATTGACCAAAATGCCGGCATTTCCATATTGGGCGGATACGTTCTCAAGGACAATGTTAGAACTCCGGTAAATCTGCAGCGCATAGGCGCTCTGCCAGCTCTCCGGCGCCCCGCCTCCCTCAAACGCCAGTGCCAGATTACTGATCCGGCCGCGGGTGATTGGCGCTCCGCCGGGTTTCAGCACAAGAATATTCTTTGCGGTCAGGGGTGTTAAGATGGTATGCCCCTGACCATTCAGCGTTACGGGTCTCGTAATCTCTATGGTGGTTTGCGCGCTGATATCAGCGGCCAGATTCACAACGCTTGCCTTTTCATTTGCCAGCGCGGCCCGCAGGGATACCTCGTCATGCGCTTCAGCGGCGGCCAGTTCCGGATTCAAATAGAAATGGTTTTGTGTGGGCTTTGCCTGCTCAACAGCGGTAATTCCAGTAACCGTGACACAATCGGGCCCTATATCATCGCCGTCGGTCCAGATGGTTGGTTTCATAACCGCCTCGCTTGTGTTCCGAATCCCAGAGACAGTGCCGGTCAAATGGGGCATGGTATCTACTCCCTCACCCTTGGAGACCTCAATGCCGCCGAAGGTGTTTCCTGAGACGTCAATCGTCCCGCCAA
Organism: uncultured Ructibacterium sp.; assembly: GCA_965146665.1. Lineage (GTDB taxonomy): Bacteria > Bacillota > Clostridia > Monoglobales > Monoglobaceae > Ructibacterium. The sequence goes on along the minus strand of CBCTHE010000003.1, from coordinate 216,020 downwards.
GGGTGACGCCGGATCCATTGACCAGGATGCCCGCATTGCCGTTTGAGGCGGTGAGGTTGCGAAGAACCACGTCATCCGCCCGATAGATCTGGATGCCGTATAACCCCTGCCAAGTTTCCGGGGCCGGGCCGGTAAAGGCCACATTCATATTGCTGATTTCAATTCTGCCTTCTCCCTGCCGGGCGGCTGCGGGAAGAACTGTGATGACCTGTTTCGCAGACATCGGCGCTGTGATGCTATGCCCCTGTCCATTGATGATGACATCCCGGGTAATGGTCAGGGACTCCGTTGCGGAAATATCCTCAGTCAGCCGGATGAAATCGACGGCTTCATCATTGATTGCCGTCTGCAGTCCATCCGCATCCTCGACCTCCTGAACCGTTTCATCCTGAGGCAGGTTTGCTTCATTGAGATAAAAATGCTTTTGAATCTTTCCGTTTTTAGACAGTTCCTTTGCAAACATACCGGACACATTGACAACAGCGTCCAGTTGATCTGAATGATCCACCCACACGGTGGGCAGGCCTTCAGCCTCACTGGAATTCACCAGATGGCCAAAATTGTCATTCAATACTGGTTCCTGTTCCACATCCGCTCCCTTTGCCATTTCAATGCCGCCGAACTCATTCCCGCTGATATCGGTTGTACCGGTAATATCTACAATGGATCCATTGCAGAGAAGTCCCGCGTCTGCGCCGGAAATTTTCACCTGATCCAGATTCAGGCGGGTTTGATAGGCCTGAATCCCATAGGAGCCATGCCAGCCGTTCGCCGCCTCTTCCATCTTTATGGTTACGTTTTTGAGTGATACCTGATCCGCATTTATGATCTGCATTCCGTCCTTTTTCGCGCCTGCGGACTGCGTAAAGGCAATGGTATGTCCATTTCCCTTCAAGGTCAGCTCCTTCGCAGAGACCTCCAGCGTATTTTCCACAGTCATGTCGCCGGTCAGCGATATGGTCACCTGCTGTCCCAGTGCCTCAGCCCGAAGCAGAGCCTCACGCAGAGTGCCGAACGCATTGGTGCCAAAGGTATATTTTTTCCGTTCAAACTCTATTGTGCCGCTCTGGCCCTCATATGAGCTGTTTACAATGATGCTGTTTTGCGGAGCGGTCGAAACAGAGCTTCCGCCTCCGCCGGAACCGCCGGAGCCTCCCGGAGGCACCACGGTACCGCCGCCGATATTACTGGAACCGGAGCTCACAATGGAGCCTGAGAGGATAACCTTATTTCCCAGTATCTTGGACGAACCTTGCAACGTAACCTTATTGCCGCCGACGCCGGGAGCCAGAACAATGTCATCAATCTCCATATTTTTTAAGATAACATTTGGCGCGGAAACAAGAACAATCCCACGCACTTGATCCGTGTAGGTGCCGGGCTTATTGTAGAAGCCGCCGATTGTATTGTCCAGCAGAGCGATGGTATAGGCTCTTGTCATATTCTCCTGCGGGGCAAAACTGCCGTCCTCAAAGCCCTTGATATACTGTTTCTCAGCCATCGCGGCAACCAGATCCCTGGCCCAGTCTGAAATGCTTTCTCTGTCGCTGAATGGAATTTCAGCGGTTTGGGGTTCAATGTGAAGCGCTCTTGCGAGCATCACGGCCGCTTCCTCACGCGTGATGGTGTCATCCGGACGCGCCTGTCCTTCAAAGCCCTGCAGCACACCGTTCGCGGCCGCATTGATCATGGCCTCCTTGTACCATTCCTCTGTCAGATCCTGAAAGGGATTGTCAGGGGCCGGCTGATATACCATAAGACGGTCAATGATAACGGCCATCTCTGCCCGGGTTATTTCGTCATCCGGTTTGAAGAGCCCCTCAAATCCTTCAATGATCTCATGTTCATTCCACTTTTCAATCGCACTCTGCGCCCAATGTCCATTGATATCGGAAAATGGCACAGAAAATACGTTAAGCGGCAGTCCGGCGGCTGACAAAGAGAGCGCGGCCACAGAACTTACAATAATCTGTTTTGTCTTTTTCATAACTTCCTCCATTTATTGTCTCATAATTTTATTTTTTCTAATGTTAATTTAAGCACTTATAGATTTTTCATAAGCAAGAATATTTGTCATATTTAACATTTAATAATAAAAAAGAGAAGGCGTTTCAGCCTTCTCAAAAATTCACTTTATTCGTTCAGTGTGCATTTTTTGGTGATAAATTTTCGCATCAGATCAAGCGGTATGATGGTCAGCGCAAGGGTAAGCACCACGATCCACTCTGAAAAGACCAGCCCCGCAGTCCGCAGAATCGCGCCGCCGTAATAAGTCATAAAAATCTGCGTGACGCCGATCCCCCCCATGACCGTCAGGAACTGCTTGTTGAGCGAAAGGTTTTCCAGCAGATCCACGCTTTCGGTCCTGGCGTTGAAAGCATTAAAGATACAGATAAATATAAAAAAGGTAAAATAGCCGGTATAAAAGAAGATATCGCCGTCACCGGGACGGAACCAGGAATGGATGCGCGGGGAGATGAACATCACGAGGCTCAGCGCGCAGATGTACAGCCCGTTCCAGATGATAGAACTCCACATTCCCCGGTCCAGAATATCCTCTTCTCTCCGTTTGGGCCGCTCTAACAGATAGGAATGCAGTGCAGGCTCCCCTCCAAAGGCAATGGCCGCAAGACTGTCGATCATCAGGTTGGTCCAGATCATCTGAGAGATGTCAAGGGGCTTTTCCACACCAACAATGGGACCAAGAATGGAAATTGTGACGGCAGCCACGTTAATGGTCAGCTGAAACTGGATAAACTTCTTAATGCTTTTATAGATGGTCCGGCCGTACAGGACAGCGTTTCGTATAGAGAGAAAGTTATCATCCAGTATGACGATATCCCCGGCCTCCTTTGCCACATCTGAGCCGGAACCCATGGCAAAGCCCACATCAGCCCGCTTTAAGGCTGGGGCGTCATTGACGCCGTCACCTGTCATCCCCACCACAAGGTTCATTTCCTGGGCAATCCGTACCAGCCGGCTCTTGTCCGTGGGAAGGGCCCGGGCAATCACCCGAATATCCGGCAAAAGCGCCTTGATCTGCTCATCGCTCAGCGCTTCCAGTTCCTGAGAAGTCAGTACAATCTGCTTTTCGTCTGTCAAAAGGCCCGCGTCTTTGGCAATGGCCACCGCGGTCTCTTTCCGGTCCCCTGTAATCATCACGGTCTGGATGCCAGCCCGGGTCACCTCGCTGATAGCGCGTTTTGCCTCTGGCCTTACATCGTCCCGAATGGCCATAACCCCCACAAGCGTGAGCTCTGCGGGAAGCGCCTCTCCCTGGAGCGGCTTTTGCGTGACAGCCAGGGCCAGAAGCCGAACGGCATTCTTTGCAAGACGGTCCATCTCGCGCTCCAGCTTGCCGGATTCTGTGAAGGGAACGGCATTTCCCTCTGCATCATAACAGGTTTTGCACCTTGGAAGGAGTATTTCCGGCGCCCCCTTCACCAATGTCAGATTATAGGTTCCTTTGATCTGGGCCGCGGAAAATTTACTGGCTGAGCTGAATGGAATATCCAATACGACATCAATGCCGTCCATATGTACCGTACTGGGTCCGATAAAGGAGAGAAGCGCCTTTTCTGTAGCATTGCCGCCAATGATTCTTTTCCCGGAAAAACGTGCCGCTGAGTTGGCAAGCACAGAGATCCCTGTCAGCTGTTTCATATTGTTTGACAGTCCAGAAAAACTGTCAAAGGGTGTTGCATTTCCATCTAAAAAGCGCACGACCTCCAGCTTTCCCTTGGTGATGGTCCCAGTCTTGTCGGAAAACAGGATGTTGATGCTGCCAGAGGTCTCAATTCCGATCAGTTTACGCACCAGAACTTTGGATTTCAGCATCTTCTTCATATTCAAAGAGCATACAATGGCAATCATAAGCGGCAGTCCCTCTGGGACGGCAACCACAATGACAATGATACCAATGATAATGGAGCTCACAAAATCAGATACCACCTGCCCGGAATCCGCGAAATACCCGGCTATCATCTGTGGGTTGAAGCCCTGAGCAAGAACCGCGTTCTGAAAAAAGCTGATGACCACCAGCAGGATTGCACTGATATAGCCAAACTTGCTGATACTCTTCGCCAGTTTGGAAAGCTTGACGGCAAGCGGGCTCTCCCGCACCTCCGTCTGGGCCTCATGGGTCAGTTTGCCGTACACCGTGTCATCCCCAACCGCGTCAATCCGCATGATACACTCCCCAGAGCAGACCACACTCCCCCGGTAAAGGCTGTGATCGTTCCAAAAGTCTACCAGATTCGATTTTCCGGCGGGCGGCCCGTCTCCCGCCTGTTTGTTCATCTCTTTGCTCTCACCGTTCAGAGGAGACTGGTCCACCATTACATGTCCGTTGTAGATCTGGCCGTCCGCAGGTATCATATCGCCTGTCTGGAGCAAAACCATGTCATCGACCACCAGATCCGAGATGGGAAGCTCGGTCAGCTGGCCGTCCCGGTAGACCTTGCACAGAATACGGGCAGCTTCCTCCTGCAGTTTCTGGAAGGTGTTTTCATTATTAAATTCAGAGAGAGAGCTGACAAAGGTCGCGATGAGCACTGAGAGAAAAATGCCGGCACACTCATGCCAGTCCACCTTCCCGAAAAAGGTGAAAATGATGTTGATTCCCAGCGCGACCAGGAGAATAATGATAATGGGATCATCAAATTTACTCCAATAAGTCTGCCAAAATGTCGTACGTTTTTTTGCCGTCAGGGTGTTGCTGCCATTCCGCCTTCTGGATTCCTCTGCTTCCTGATGGGTCAATCCTTTGAAATTCTTCATGCTGATACCTCCGCTTTTGTTTCTCTCCTAAAACTTATGCGGACAAGGTCTGTTTTATTCTTCACCAGAACAGAACCCCGCCATAAAATAAATTGAGAGGCTTTACGCCCGTACTTTAATAAAAGGAGGTGCAGCAGTGTTACCTTTGATTTTAATCGCCCTTTCCCTGAGCATTGACGCTTTGGGCGTGGGATTTGCATATGGGCTCCGGGAAATTCGGATTCCTGCGGCATCCAAACTGTTAATGAGTCTGCTGTCGGTGGTGTGCGCTTTCGCCGCGGTGGGGGCAGGAAAACTCCTCTATACAATCCTGCCGCCGCGGCTCGGAAGCTGGATCAGTATTTTGATCCTCATTGGCCTGGGCATCTACATGCTCCTGTCCGCGTTTCGGGAAATGCGCGCACCGGATCAACCGTCACCTGCGCAGGAAAAACCGCGTCAGTACCGTTTTGCCGTGGATTTTCTCGGTCTTACGGTTACGATCATCCGGCATCCTGTGAAGGGGGATCTGGACCATTCCAAAACGATTGATCTCAGGGAAGCGGCATATATTGGTCTTGCGCTCTCGCTGGATTCCCTTGGCGCCGGCATAGGCTACAGCATGACTCCTTCCTCCACCATGCTTTTTCCGCTGTTTGTGGGCCTTTTCCAGCTGGGTCTGGTCACGGCCGGCGGGCTGTTCGGCCGGCGTCTTAAGACACAAAAATGGCTCAATGAGACGGTTTTATCCTTTGTGCCCGGAATTATCATGCTGGGGCTTGCATTTGGACGCATTGCTGGTATATAATAGCAGACAGAGAATGCTGACTGGCAGGAGTGATACATAAGATGGAATTTACAGAATTCAAAAAACAATACGGGTTTGAGAATGATATACGATACCTTCGGCTTCTGCGGCACCGGTATCCCAATATCAACAGCGCCTCAGAGGGGATCATCAATCTGCAGGCGCGGCTGAACCTTCCCAAGGGGACAGAACATTTTTTGAGCGATATACACGGAGAATACGAGTCCTTTACCCATATTCTGAAAAATGCCTCTGGCGTCATCAAGAGCAAGATAGACGCCGTTTTTGGCAATACCCTGTGCGAAGCGGAACGCAAGACACTGGCGACCCTCATCTATTATCCGGAGGAAAAGCTGGCCCTGATCAAGGAGTCTGTTGAAAATATGGACGAGTGGTATAATCTGACGCTGTATCATCTCATTGAGGTATGCAAAATCAGCGCCTCAAAATACACCCGTGCGGCCGTACGCGAGGCGCTCCCCAAGGGCTTTGGATACATCATTGACGAACTGCTCCACGCCCAGGATGACGAGCACAACAAGGAACGGTACTATCGGGAAATCATCCAGACGATCATTCGAATCGGCCGGGCCGACGCGTTTATCACCGCCATTTCCCACCTGATCCAGCGCCTTTCCATTGCCCGGCTCCACATCATTGGCGACATCTATGACCGGGGTCCCGGCGCCGCAGTTATCATGGATACGCTGATGCGGTACCATTCGGTTGACATCCAATGGGGCAACCACGATATAGAGTGGATGGGCGCGGCCTGCGGAAACAGCTGCTGTATTGCGAATGTGATCCGCAACAGCGCCCGCTATGACAACATGGATACGATTGAGGAGGCCTATGGCATCAATCTCCGTCCGCTTGCGGTGTTTGCCATGCAGGCCTATGGCGGGGACCCCTGTACTGTGTTCATTCCCAAGCATATCGATATGACCAAATACAGCAAACGGGACGAAAAGCTGATTGCAAAAATTCACAAGGCTATCACCGTCATACAGTTCAAGCTGGAGGGACAAATGATTCTGCGGCATCCCGAATACAGAATGCAGGACCGGCTTTTGCTGGACAAGATGGATTTGGAGGCAGGGACTGTACAGATCGGCGGAAAAACCTGCCGGCTTTTGGATTCCAGTTTTCCGACTCTTGACCGCGACGATCCCTATGCGCTCTCAAGCGAGGAGGCGGAGGTCGTGGAACGGCTGCGGAACGCCTTTATGCACAGCGAACGTTTGAAACAGCATGTGGCTTTTCTGCACGACAAGGGCTCCATCTATAACCGGTACAATGCCAATCTCATGTTTCACGGATGTATTCCCATGACCCGAAACGGCAATTTCGCGGCAGTTGACCTGCCCGGCGGGCGCCTGAAGGGACGCCGCTATCTGGACGCGGCGGAACGTCTGGTGCGGCAGGGCTTTTCAGCCCGGCCAGGCTCCCGGGAACAGCAGGATGGCGTTGACTTTATGTGGTATCTTTGGTGCGGGCCAAAATCACCGCTGTTCGGGAAGAATAAAGCCGCAGCCTTTGAACTGTATTTTGTAGAGGACAGAGCCATGTGCGCGGAGATAAAAAACCCTTATTATACCTGTGTGGAACAGAAGGAGACCTGTGTAAGAATCCTGCAGGAGTTCGGACTGGATTCCGAAGAATCCCACATCATTAACGGCCATGTTCCCGTGGAGATCAAGAAGGGACAGAGCCCAATCAAGGCGGACGGAAAGCTTTTGGTCATTGACGGCGGCCTGTCCAAGGGCTATCAGCCCAAAACCGGAATTGCGGGATACACCCTGCTGTATAATTCCCACGGTCTGATTCTGGCCTCGCACGAACCCTTTGAGTCCCGTCAGAAGGCGATTCGGGAGGAATTGGATATCCATTCCAACATCACTGTGCTGGAAAAGGCAGGAGAGCGAAAAATGCTTGGAGATACGGACGCCGGTCAGGAGCTGAAAGGCCAGATCCATGACCTGGAAATCCTTCTGGCCGCGTACCGGGAGGGAATTTTAAGCCAGCGTCTGTAACTTGCCGAAATCACAATGATTTGGACTGGAATTAAAAACAGTGCGGATAGCCTCGGCGAGGCCGTCCGCACTGTTTTTTTCAGGGAATCAAGAACGCAGTTTTCTGACTGCGCCAATGGCAGAGAAGATCAGGAAAACAACAATATTGACGGTGACAATGCTCGCTCCGGTTGGCGTGGAATATACAAAAGATGTAAAGATCCCGGTAAATACGCAGAAAACCGATACCACAGCTGCACAGACGATCACGCTGCGGAAGCTCTTGCAGAGCCGCATGGCGGTCAGAGCCGGGAAGATGATCAGGCTGGAAATGAGCAGTGCTCCCATCATCCGCATGCCGAGCACAATGGTTACAGCGGTCAAAAGCGCCAGAAGCATATTGTAGAGTCCGGCCTTTGTCCCGGTGGCCTTTGCAAAATTTTCGTCAAAGGTAATGGCAAAAATTTTATTGTAAAACAGAATAAAAAGCGTCAAAACTACCGCGGACAGCACAAGGCTCAGAAACACATCACTTCGGCTCATGGCAAGGATACTGCCGAACAGATAGTTGTAGATGTCCGTATTCATCCCAGTGGACTTGGAGGCGATCATGATACCGAGGGCGAGCGCACCGGCAGAGATCATGGCAATGGCGGAATCCCCTTTGATTCTGCTGTTCTCGCTCAGCCGGAGAAGCAGAAAAGCCGCCGCGACCACAACTGGAATGGTAACCTCCAGCGGCGCCCAGTTCATGGCTGTCGCCACCGCCAGCGCGCCAAAGCCCACATGGGAAAGCCCGTCCCCAATCATGGCATACCGTTTGAGCACCAGACTGACGCCCAGCAGTGACGCGCAAAGAGCCACCAGTCCGCCTACAAGGAGAGCCCGAAGAATAAAGGCATAGGAAAACATCTGGCGAATCGTCTCAATCATGGCGGTGTCCTCCTATGTATTTTTTGCCCATCTCACTGCTGAGATATTGCGCGGTTGTTCCGTAGAAATAATCGTTTTCCCGCAGATGCAGGATATGCTTGGAATATTTCACGGCACAGTGTGTATCATGGGTCACCATGACAATGGCGGTTCCGGCTGTCTCATTCATACGGCGGACCAGCGAAAAGAATTCGGTGGTCATCTGGGGATCCAGACCGGTGGTGGGCTCGTCCAACGCGAGAACGCGTTCTGTTGCACACATGGCCCGCGCCAGCAGGACCCTCTGCTGCTGACCGCCTGACAGCTCCCGATAACACTTGTTTTTCAGCCCGGTAATTGCAAGGGTCTCCAGGGCCTGAGCGGCCCGCTTTTTATCGCCGGGGCTGTAAAAAGGCCGGATTCCCTTTTGGTTCAAACAGCCTGAGAGCACCACCTCACGGACCGAGGCCGGAAATTCCTTCTGGACATCGGACTGCTGGGCCAGATAGCCGATTTGATTCTGTGTCAGGCCATCTCCAAATACAATATTGCCTGCAGACACCCGTTTCAGTCCAAGCAAGGCCCGCATCAGCGTACTTTTTCCGGTTCCATTGTCACCGATAATACAGAGGTAGTCATGGTCTTTCACAGAAAAGTTCAGCCCGGAGACCGCAACCAGACCGTCATAGCCCAACGTCACATTTCTACATTCTATGATTGCCATTCAGTTCAGCGCCTCCTTTAAATTTTCAGCATTTCCGCGCATGAGTTCCAGGTAGGTAGTTCCCCGTTCCATCTCATCCTTAGAGAGGTTATGGCAGGAATGAAACAGCAGAGGCACAGCCCCGGTCTCCTCCTGCAGAGTCTGGGCAATCTTCTGATTGCTGAACTCGATGTAAAAGATATTGGGGATCTCCTCCTCACGCGCCTTGTCAATGAGATAGGCCACTGTCTTAACGCTGGGTTCCGATTCAGCGCTGCAGCCTGGAAAAGCCGCACGGTATGAGAGCCCATAGGCATCTGCGAAATAGCGGAACGGAAATCGGTCTCCAAAGAGGATCAGATGCCGTTTGGCTGCCGCTGTGATGTCCATAAAGGTTTGATCCAATTCCTCCAGTTCCTGGATATAGGCCGCAGTATTGGCTTTATAGTACTGGGCATTTCCCGGATCCAGACGGGCCATCTGCGCCGCAATGGCTTCCGTAATAGCGCAGGCATTCCTGGGAGAGGTCCAGACATGCTCATCATATTCGGCCACTGCCCCTTCCTCATCATGGACATGTCCCGCTTCATGGTCATGACCGTGATCGTGGGCCCCCTGCATTCCCTCCACCGCCTGCTCCTCCAGGGTATCCACACAGTCCATCATCTTTAGAACATGCAGATTTGATGTGTCGATGGTATTGAGGAGGTCGTCCACCCATGTGTCGGATTCCCCGCCGTTATAGATAAACAGGTCACAGGATTCCACGGAAATGATATCTGCCGGAGACGGCTCATAGGAATGACTTTCCATGCCGGGCTTGAGCAGCATGGAGATCTTGGCATGTCCTCCGGCAATCTGGCGCGCAAAGTCAAAAGGCGGAAATATGGTCGTCACCACACGGAGCGGAGCGGCGGTCTCCGCGTCCGCCCCCTTCGCCAGCTTGCGTGTTTCACAGCCGGAGCCTATCAGCATGATTCCAAGCAACAAGGCGAGTCCGGCCAGAGCTCTTTTCCGCATATGCATTTTTCTCATCCCTTTCATTGGTTCAATCCCCACAGCATTGTCAAAACGCATGGGTTCACACATAAGTGACAACAAAGAGCCGCCGTATACCCGCAAAGACGGAAAATACGGCAGCTCCCTGCATCAGCCGGCGTTTTCCTCCGGCAGTATCTCGTTACCCGCAGCAGCGGCTGCATGATAGGTGATATGGGGCCTGGTGCGCTTTTTGACGCATCCCTCTGTGACAACCACTTTTTCAATGGTGGTATCCGACGGAATCTCATACATGATATCCAGCATGATGTCCTCCACAATGGTCCGAAGTCCACGCGCGCCAGTCTCACGCTCCACCGCAAGCTTTGCAATGGCAGAAATGGCAGGCTCTTCAAATTCCAGTTCCACACCGTCCATGTCAAAGAGTGCGGAATACTGCTTGAGCAGCGCGTTCTTCGGCTCACGAAGAATGGATTTCAGCGCCTCCTCATTCAGAGATTCCAGCGTGGTGACGATGGGAAGCCGGCCGATAAGCTCCGGAATGATCCCGTACTTTAAAAGATCCTCCGGTAAAAGCTCTTTCAGAATATCTCCGCGGTTTTTATCCTTTTTGCTCTCCACCTTTGCGCCAAAGCCCAAGGTTTTGCTGCTGACCCGGCTTTCAATGATCTTATCAATTCCCTCAAAGGCACCGCCGCAGATAAACAGAATATTGGTGGTGTCAATCTGAATAAATTCCTGATGGGGATGCTTCCGGCCGCCGTTAGGCGGAACAGAGGCTACCGTACCCTCCAGAATTTTCAGCAGGGTCTGCTGTACGCCCTCACCGCTGACATCACGTGTGATGGATGGATTTTCGGATTTTCTGGAAATTTTATCGACCTCGTCGATATAGATAATGCCCTTTTGCGCCAGTTCAATATCATAGTTTGCGGCCTGGATCAGTTTGAGCAGGATGTTCTCCACATCCTCACCCACATATCCGGCCTCTGTCAGAGAGGTGGCATCCGCAATGACGAAAGGGACATTGAGTTTTTTTGCCAGTGTCTGGGCAAGAAATGTCTTTCCGCAGCCCGTGGGCCCGATCATCAGAATATTGCTCTTTTGGAGCTCCACGTCCTGATAGACCGCGTTGCTCTGAATCCGTTTATAGTGGTTGTATATTGCCACCGAAAGCGCCTTTTTCGCCGTTTCCTGCCCAACGATATACTCATTGAGAAATTCGTGGATCTCCTTTGGCTTTGGTACATCATCCATGGAAATCTCAGTATCAATGGTGTCAAAATCATCATGGAACAACTCGACACAAAGTTCAACGCATTCATTGCAGATATAGGCGTTTGGACCTTCAATCAAACGTTTTACCTGATCTTCTGTTTTACCGCAGAAGGAACAGCGGCAGACGTTCTTGTCGTCCATTTTATTTGGCATATTGTTCTCCCCTATCTATTTGTGACAATTTTGTCAATCAAGCCATAATTCATGGCTTCCTCTGCGCTCATAAAGTTGTCGCGCTCGGTGTCTGCCTTTATCACATCCAGCGGTTTTCCAGTGTTGTCACTGAGAATTTTATTCAGGTTTTCCTTGATTTTCAGCATCCGCTCCACATGGATCTGCATATCTGTGGTCTGGCCCTGGGTTCCGCCCAGAGGCTGATGAATCATGATCTCACTGTTGGGCAGAGCAAAGCGCTTGCCCTTAGCGCCGGATGAGAGCAGGAACGCGCCCATGGAAGCCGCCATGCCGACGCAGATGGTAGAAACGTCCGCTTTGGTATACTGCATGGTATCATAGATCGCCATGCCGGCTGTCACGGAGCCGCCGGGACTGTTGATATACAGGTTGATGTCTTTATCCGGGTCCTCGCTGTCAAGGAAAAGAAGCTGCGCCACAACCAGACTCGCGGTGGCGTCATTCACCTCATCGGACAGGAATATAATCCGATCCTTTAAAAGTCTGGAAAAAATGTCATAGGAGCGCTCTCCTCTCCCAGTCTGCTCAATTACATAGGGAACTAAACTGCTTCTGAACTGATCCATATTGATTCACTAACCTTTCTGCCCATAGTAGTTTTACCGCGGCGCTGCCCATGGGCAAACAGGCCGCATCAAAACAAGACAACCCGGATCCTTGTTCTATTGACAATAAGGTTGACTTGGATAATATATCCAAATCAACCTTAAAGTATACTATATTCCGGATCGCCCTTCAAGGGCCGCCGCGGCAGGCTTGGCGGCTTCCTTATATGTGCTTATTTAAAGCTTGCGTTATCCACCAGGAACTTCACGGTCTTTTCACCCTTGATCCGCTCCTTGATGTCATCCTCGGAGATGTACTTTTTCACTTCTTCAAGCTTCATGCCATTGCTCTCCGCGGTTTTATTGTACTCTTTTTCAACCTCGGCATCGGTGGCGTCAATGCCCTCCAGCTCACAGATTTTTTCCAGAACCAAAGAGGTTTTAACACGTTTCCCCGCCTCTTCGCGGAATTGATCCTTAAGCATATCCATCGTGGTACCGGTATACTGCATATACTGCTGGAGATCCATCCCCTGATACCGCATCTGCATGTCAAAATCCCGGATCATATTTTGAATCTGAGTCTCAATCATGGCGTCAGGAATGTCAATCTCTGTCGCGTCACACACCGCATTGATGACATTCTCTTCGGTCTCGTGCTGCGCGCGCTCCTTGTTGGCGGCGGCCAGCTTTTCCTTGGTGCTCTTCTGGAGTTCCTCCAGCGTGTCAAACTCGCTGACATCCTTTGCAAATTCATCATCCAGTTCAGGGAGTTCCTTCACTTTGATGCCGTTGATCTTTACCTGAAAAACTGCGTCCTTGCCCTTGAGCTCTTCCGCGTGATATTCCTCAGGGAATTTTACATTGACTTCAATTTCATCGCCAATGTTTGCACCGATCAGCTGATCCTCAAAGCCGGGAATAAACTGACCGGACCCAATGGTCAGGTCAAAGTTTTCACCCTTCCCGCCTTCAAAGGCAGTGCCGTCGGCAAAGCCCTCAAAGTCAATGTTGGCAATATCATCCTTCTGGACAGCGCGGTCCTCCACAGGCACCATTCTGGAGTTTCTCTCTCTCAGCTTTTCAATCTCAGCATCCACGTCCTTTTTCAGGGTGCGGTGGGTTACCTTGGCGGCTTCAATCCCTTTGTAGGCTCCCATTTCAAACTCAGGCTTAACCGTCACCTTCGCGGTGAAAGTCACCCCGTCCTCCTTGCTGATCTCGCCCTTCAGGTCGATTTCAGGCTGGTCTACGGGCTGGATGCTGTTTTCCTCTATCGCTTTATCATATGCGTCAGGAAGCACAATGTTTATTGCATCTTCATAAAAGATTTCTTTTCCGTAATATCTCTCAATGATCTGACGAGGTGCCTTGCCTTTCCGGAAACCCTGAATATTGATTTTCCCAACATTTTTCCGGTAAGCCTTCTCAACCGCTTTTTCAAATTCCTCGGCAGAAACAGAAAATTCAAAGCTTACGACGTTCTTTTCAACTTTTTCTACTGTACTCATCCACAACATTCCTCTCTACTTCTAAGAATATACTTAATGAATTATATCATAAAATTTTGAAAATGCAAGTTTTTTTGTCGGATTTGCGGCAGATATTTTAAATTTCTATCAAAACCGGCGTAAAATCGACATAATCACAGGCCACCAGCCGCAGACGGATCCCGTTGACCACCCCCTGGGGGGCAAAACGCTGGGCGGAGGCGTGCAGATGTCCAAAAATACATTCCGACACATGATAGGACTCCAGAATATCCATAAATCCCGGCAGAACTGCGTCCTTTTCCATGGGCGGATAGTGCATGGCAACCAGGATGCGGTCAGGGTGCAGTGCCTTTGCGTCCTCCAATGACAGGAGAATCCGCTGGCGCTCCCTCTCGTAGATCTTTTTATCCTCCGCTGACGCGCCCGCTCCGGCAATGGTCCAGCCGCGTGTACCGCAGATGGCGGTGCCGTTCCACAAAAAAGCTGTGTTTTTGATAAAATGCAGTGTGTCAAAGCCCTGCTCTTCCACAAAACGCTCCATTTTGTTCAATGTTGTCCACCAGTAATCGTGGTTCCCCCGGAGCAGAATTTTCTGTCCGTTCAGCGCATTGATATAGGAAAAATCTTCCTGTGCTTCCTGCAGATACATGGCCCAGGATATGTCACCCGGAATCAGCACAAGATCCTCCGGTGACACGATGCGGTTCCAGTTTTCCCGCATGCGCTCCGTATAATTTTCCCAATTCGATCCAAAAATATCCATAGGCTTATCCGTGCTCAGAGAAAGATGTAAATCCGAAATCGCAAAAATGGCCATGTCACCAAATCCTTTGTATAATTCTCATCCGTGTTGGTATACTAAATCTGTGTTTGCAAGATATGCTCTTGTATAACGCCGTTTCTCCCCAAATCTATCATGCAAAACGGGAGAAAAATCATTTTGCCGTAGCATGGCGGCAGAACGGAGGCTTATGATTATGGAAAACACAAATCAAGCAATCCCTGGCATTATGTGCAGCGTTCAGCAGTGTGCTTATCACGCGGAAGGTGATAAATGTACTGCTGGGAAGATTGAAGTGGGTTCTGAAAAGACCTGCTGCAGCTCCTGCGACACCGAATGTGTCACCTTTAAGCCCTGCAAATAGTAAGGCGTTTTCACCGGCTGTACACAGGTCCGCCGGAAAATAGCGTCTTTTGCAGGAATCAGCCTACAGGTATATGCCTGTAGGCTGTTTCTATTGAGAAAAACATGGTTATTTCTTTTTGGGGGGCGTCTTTACTGGGGGCTTTGGAGCTTTTTTCACCGGGGCTTTGGCCGCTGATTTCTCTTCCGCCTTTGGCGCCGCTTTTGTTTTGGAAATCGGTTTTGGCGGAACTTTGGACGCGACAGGTGTTTGTTCATCCGGCATCTGCGCAGGAACCTGTAAAAAGTCCTTGACCAGTGCATACATATCCGACTTGTCGATCACACCGGTAAAACGGCGTTCCTTGCCTTTGAGGGCCGCTAGGGAGGTGGGCACCTCCATACTGCTCTTGTTTTTGAGCAGTTCAATCAGTGTGAAGTCGTCCTCCTGCGCGTTCTCTCCCAGAGCAGACAGCACAGCCTGGTTGAATTTAAACGGACTGGCCGTAGATGCGATCAGCGTCTTGGTGTAATCCCCTGTTTCGCTGACATACTGGTTGTACACATCAACAGCCACCGCAGTATGGGTATCCAGCGTATAGCCATATTCATTGAAGGTCTTCCAAATCTGAACCTTTGTGAAATAGTCATCGCAGAAACCGCCCCAAAACAGGTCGGTAATCTTTTTATGCAGGGTTTTGGTCAGCTGATAACTGCCGGACTTTTTCAGCTTGTTCATCAGCGTGTTGATTCGTTTGGCGTCATTGCCGCTGATATCAAAAAGTAGCCGCTCCAGATTGCTGGAGATCAGAATATCCATTGACGGAGAGACGCTGGCATAAAAATCACGGTTCCGGTTGTACTCGCCGGTGCGGATAAAGTCGGTCAGAACATTGTTCTGGTTGGAAGCACATATGAACTTATTGACCGGCAGACCCATTTTCCGGGCGTAATACGCGGCCAGGATATTGCCGAAATTCCCGGTCGGGACACAGACGTTGATCTTGTCGCCCATCTGGATCTCACCGTCTTTGACCATATCACAGTACGCGGAGATATAATAGACAATCTGAGGAACAAGACGGCCCCAGTTAATAGAGTTGGCGGAGGAAAGCACATAACCCGCGCGGTCCAGCTCCTCCTTGGCCTTTGCGTCTGTAAAAATTTCTTTGACGCCATTCTGGGCATCGTCGAAATTGCCATTGATTCCGGAGACGAAAACGTTCACGCCCTCCTGTGTCATCATCTGAAGCTTTTGAATGTCGCTCACACCGTCCCCGGGATAGAAGACCATGATTTTTGTTCCGTTGACGTCCTTAAAGCCCTCCAGCGCCGCCTTGCCCGTATCGCCTGAGGTGGCAACAAGAATTACAACCGTCTTGTTCTCGCCTGTTTTTTTCATGGCAGTGGTCATAAAGCGGGGAAGGATCTGCAGGGCCATATCCTTAAATGCGCAGGTGGGGCCATGCCAGAGCTCCAGAATATACTGACTGCCGCCGAGCTTTACCACGGGAGCGACCCGCTCACTGCTGAATTTGCCGCCGCCGTAAGCGCCCTCTGTGCAGGCCGCGATCTCTTTTGCAGTGAAATCTGTCAAATATTTTTTCAGCACCAGGTTTGCCCGGTCGATATAGGACATATCGACCATTTTGGTAAGCTCCGCCTTGGTCAGGGCCGGAATTTCGCAGGGGACAAAAAGCCCGCCGTCCTCGGAAAGCCCCTTTTTGATAGCGTCTGCGGATTTAAGCTTCAGCTCCGCATCTCTTGTACTCATGTAATACATCATAAACCTCACCAACTTCTTTCAGATTCTATTCAGACAATGTATGTCTCAAAAACAAAGGGAACCGGGCGCTCCCGCGCCGCAGTCCCCTTTACCGTACCATAAAAATATTGATTCGTCAATATCTTTTCAGCAGGAATCGTTTTCAAAAAAATTCTATAAAGCGTGAAAAAATCGTGCAAAACGACAAAAGCAGACACTGACCGGCAAAATGACTGCAGAGAAAATCAGCCAATATATTTTTTCAGATTGGGGCCCGCTTCACTCTCTTCCGCACTGACCATCATGGTGAAGGAAACGTTGAATTTCTCCTCCAGCTTCTCCAGTTCACTGACAAAATTCTCCAAATCGGTCATGGACGCGGAGGGAACACTCTTGAAAATACTGTCTATAAAAATGTGGGTCACATCATAATCCTGCGCAATAATGCCGCACAGCAGGCCTTCAAACATATCCATATTCTGAATATCAAAACTCTCTGTGTTGATCATTCTGGCTTTATGGCTGATATCATGCATCAGACGGTTTCCCTCCGTGATGCAGACCACGTTCCCCTTTTCAATATCAATCGCAGCGTTAACGGCCTGGATCAATTTTGGGGTTTTTCCGCTGCCTTTTAATCCTATATGAATCTTAATCATGATGATATTCCACCTTTCTTGGTTGAAATTTTAATTCTGTAGTTATCATACCATAAATGGCAAATAGAAACAATAGTTTTTTACTTTTATTTTATAAATTTTTTGTGAATTTTATCCGTTCTATTTTTCAATCCGCAAAAAAGCCTGCGGATAAAAAGATGGCGAAACCTCGGTTATTTCAGGCGGCCTTCCAGCTCCTCCTTCATATTTTCATAGCCGGGTTTGCCGAGCAGTGCGAACATGTTTTTCTTATAGCTCTCAACGCCGGGCTGGTTAAATGGGTTGACTCCCAGGAGATAGCCGCTGATGCCGCAAGCCTTCTCAAAGAAGTAGACCAGCTGTCCAAAGGTGTATTCGTCAAGCGTTTTGACACGGAGCACCAGGTTGGGTACACCGCCGTCCGTGTGTGCAAGCGAAGTGCCCTCAAAGGCCTTTTTGTTGACAAAGTCCATGGTTTTACCGGCCAGAAAGTTCAGGCCGTCAATATTTTCCGCGTCCGCCTCTATGATAATGTCGCGTTTGGGCTCCTCCACATAGAGAATGGTCTCAAAGATCATGCGCAGGCCATCCTGAATATACTGGCCCATGGAATGCAGATCCGTGGAAAAGTTTACGCCCGCAGGGAAAATACCCTTCTGGTCTTTTCCCTCGCTCTCCCCGTACAGCTGCTTCCACCACTCAATGAAATACTGAAGTTCGGGATCGTAATTTACCAGCATTTCAACATTTTTGCCCTTTCTGTGCAGAATATTCCGGACCGCAGCGTACTGATAGCATTCGTTCTGTTCCAGATCCTCGGAGGAATAGAGCTCCCGCGCGTCCGCCGCGCCCTGCATCATGGCGCCAATGTCCGCACCGCAGACGGCGATGGGCAGCAGTCCCACGGCGGTCAGAACAGAATACCGGCCGCCCACATCGTCCGGCACAACAAAGGTTTCATAGCCCTCGTCATCCGCCAGATTTTTCAGTGCGCCGCGCGCCTTATCCGTGGTTGCATAGATCCGGCCTCTGGCCTCATCTTTGCCGTATTTGTCCTCCAGATATTTTTTCAAAATGCGGAAGGCAATCGCCGGCTCTGTTGTTGTGCCGGATTTAGAAATAATATTCAGGGAAACATCCTTTCCCTCCAGACAGTCCAGAATAGAATTCAGGTAGTTGGGGCTGATGTTGTTGCCGGCAAAAAGGATCTGCGGCTTATTTGTATAATTATAGAAGGGACCGGTCAGAAAATCAACGGCGGCCTTGGCACCCAGATAAGAACCGCCGATACCAATGACAACCAGCACGTCAGAATCGCTTCTGATTTTTTCAGCGGCCTTTTTAATCCGCGCAAATTCCTCTTTATCGTAATTGACCGGGAGGTCAACCCAGCCAAGAAAATCGTTGCCCGCGCCGGTTTGATTGTGCAGTGTATGGTGCACGGTCTTGATCTGATCTTTTAAATTGTCCAATTCCTCCTGTTGGAAAAATCCCAGGGCTCTTTGATATTGAAATGTTAAATTTTTGGACATTGCAACCACTCCTTCATGTTTGATACTCAGAACACGCTTTTTCATTTTGAATAAGCGATGTTGATTAAAGTCTACCATATCTGGCAATTTGGTGCAAGTGGTAGAAACAAAAATATTTTCATTTTTTTTGGGTATCATGATAAGTGTGGAACGCAGATTCTCTCAAATTTGATAAAAACCATGAAATTGGTTCAAATTTCTTGAATAAATTGAATGGCTTCGTTCCACACTAACAACGTAACAGAAATCAATCATTTAAATTTTTACAAGGAGTGAAAACTATGTCTAACAATAACAGCAACAGCAACAACTATGTAGTACCTCAGGCAAAAGCAGCTATGGAGCAGTTCAAGATGGAGGCTGCAAATGAAGTCGGCGTTACTCTGAACAAGGGCTATAACGGCGACCTCACTTCCAGACAGGCCGGTTCTATCGGTGGCCAGATGGTGAAAAAGATGATCGAAAAGTATGAAAAGGACATTCAGAACAACGCTCAGTAGTCCTGAATCACTTTTCCGGGAATGATGCCTATCATGCACTTGCGGATCACGGCACGTTTCCCAAAATATGCGTGAGGGAGCTTCCAAGTGAAGCTCCCTTTCGTGTGTTGAAAAGAAGAAAAACACAGCATTACCAGTTCATGGCACACGGGCGCTGGCATAAATTCACCCCGCCGGCACAAAGGCCTGCAGGGTTGGCGGACTACCTATTTTTGCTGATCCTGTTTTTGGCTGGACGGGAGCGCTTTGCTGAGGATTGATTTGGCGCTTGCCTTATTGGAACGGAGATACCGGTTCATCATCCGCAGACAGTCCGTATCGCCGCGTTTGATATAGTTGAGTTTTTCCTCACAGGAAAGCGTGGCCTGGAAGCCCATATTTTCAAGAATTTCATAGGAATCCTCACTGACACTCCCAAATGGATACGCAAAGGTGGTAGGCGTATAGCCGGTATGCTCGCGCATTTCGTTTTGCAGAAGATCGATGTCCTCCTTCAAAAACCGGGCATACTCTTCCTTGCTCTCTCCCCACTTTTTCTTTGCACCGTTTCTGCCCTTGGTGTTGCTGTGGAGGTCATAGCTGTGGTTTTGGAACTCAACCAGGCCGGACTGAATCATCTCATTTACCTCATCCCAAGTGATATGGGAATAGCCAGGGTTTTCATCCGGCGTATCCGTATACAGATCCGTATATTTTCCGATCAGAGAAATGACCGCTTTCATCTCATACTTTTGGAGAAGCGGATAGGCATAGCAGTAATTATTATAATAGCCGTCGTCAAAGGTGAGAAGCACTGGTTTATCCGGAAGATCCCCGTCATTTTTTACAAAGTCGATCACCTCGTCCACAGTGACAGTATGATAACCCTCAGCCTGGAGAAACTGGAGGTCCTCCTCAAACATCTTTTTGGATATGACGAACTGGCCGATCCGTTTCGGATCCTCTGTGATGGCATGATACATCAGAATTGGGAGCGTGACCGCTCCCTCCTCCGGTTCAGCCTCTGCGTGGACCGGAAACCCGGCCGGACGGGTCAGACAGAAGTGCACAGCACAGAACACGGTCACCAAAACGGTCAAATAAATCATAATCGTTTTCATTCGGATCACAAACATAAAATCACCCCTGGTTCCATCTATATGAAATCCAGGGGCGGGATATGACGTGCGAATCAATCCGAATCCACGGCCGGAAGCAGCGGACGGAGCGTTTCAGTTCCCTCCCACAGCATAGACCGGGCAATGGTGTTTTCGTCAAGGGAGACAAAAATATCTGCGGTGATGACCTCGTCTGCGGCCAGTTCCTGTCCGCCGGTTGTGGTGTTTTGAAGCAGTAAACCTGATTTTCGGTCGGAGATGCCCCAAAACTGGATCACCCGCAAAGGCGTACCGGAAATATTTTTGTATTGGATCGATAATTTTTCATCGGTCTGGAAAACCCGCGAGGAAAGAAACCGCTGTCCAGTCATTGGAAGGACTGCCCAGAGCATATCCGGAAGATTTAACAGGCCATAGCCATACTCCTTGTCCCAGCCCGGAGTGCCGCGGTCTGCGGCGTGCGCTTCAATCAAAGACTGAAACAGTGCGGGGGAGAGCTCCGGCCAGGCGCCTTTCAGCACTGCCGCGGCGCCGGTCACATGGGGCGCCGCAAATGAGGTGCCGTTCGCGTTGGTATAGCCGCCGGTAGATGAGGTGGTAAGGACAGAGCGGCCCGGCGCGCAGACATCCACGGAGGCGTTTGCCACAGAGGTGATATGACAGGCGCCTGCCCGATCCACGGATCCGACGCCCACCACGCCGTCATATCCCGCCGGATAGCGGATGATATGTTGGTCACCGTCTGTCCCTACGGCTCCGTCGCTGGTATTTCCGGAAGCCGCCACCACAATGACCCCCTGGGACACGGCGTAGCCGATGGCCTCCCGAATATATTTCACATCAGCGGCAAAGGTCAGACTTATATTGATGATGTCACAGTGATACACATCCACCGCTTCCTTGATAGCATTGAGCATAAAGAGTGTATTTCCTCTTTTGGAGGCGCCAACCACTTTCAGAGAGACCAGTTCTGCACCGCTGACTCCCGCTATGCCTATACCATTGCCCGTATGGGCGGCTATAATCCCCGCCACAAGGGTTCCGTGCCCGGAACTGTCAGCCACATTTTCCGGATCCACATGGGAAAGATCCGAATCTTCGTGGTCGTCGTTGGCATAATTCCGTTCTGCGATTATGTTTCCTTTTAAATCCTCGTGTGCGGAGTTTACGCCGGAATCAATCACACCAACACGGACCCCTCTGCCGGTCATTCCCCAGTACCACGCTGTCGGCATACCGACCATGTTCATATTCCACTGAGAGGAAAAACGGGGATCATCCGGCAGCACAGGCGGATGATCTGATTCGGCAAGGATCGTCTCCACGACCGGTTCAATATAGGCGATGCCCGGCATCTGCCGCACGGCCTCCAAACCGGCTTCGTCCGTTCGATACAGACTCCACGCAGGAATAACCGGCTCAAGTATCGCCTCCTCTTCCGCGGCAAGGCTTACCGCCCCGGCGCCGTCTTGAAGCTTTACAACGTATTCCTGCCGTGCAAAAGCACACAGGCTCCACAGCAGTGTAAAAAAGAGACTCAGGCCCAGTACGGAAAGAAAACGATAGATTTTTTTGCGTTTCATAGATCAGCCTCCTTTATGTCTGTAAGTATAGCATAAAACCCTGAACTACGCAAGATTCTGTGTTAGAATCTTCGGATTGTGACGTCAATTATTTAATATTGACGTTGACATGGTTTATGGTACACTTAACCTATAAGAATATGTTGCATAGATATGAGGAGGATTAAGCATGGCTGAACTACGTTATAACCCGCTTACAAAAGACTGGGTCATGATTGCTTCGCATCGCCAGAACCGACCGCAGATGCCTAAGAACTGGTGTCCCTTCTGTCCTGGTTCCGGAAAGGTGCCGGAGCATTTCACAGTATATGAATATGACAATGATTTTCCTGCTCTTTCCCAGAATCCGCCTGTGCCGGACGATGTGGAGACGGAGCTCTACCAGACTCGGGAGGCCTATGGCAAATGTGAGGTGGTACTCTATTCTCCGGACCATACCGTCACCCTGCCGGAGCTGAGCGTACCTCACCTCCGTGAGCTTGTGGATCTCTGGACCCAGCGGTTTGAAACCCTGCGGGAGGATGAAAAGATCAAATATATCTTTATTTTTGAGAACCGCGGCGATGTAGTTGGCGTGACCATGCCACATCCCCACGGGCAGATTTACGGATACAGCTATATTCCAAAGAAGCTGGAGGTAGAGCTGGCATCCAGCAGAGAATATTTTGAGGAAAAGGGCCGCTGTCTGATTTGTGACATTTTGAAAAATGAAGTGGAATACAAGGAGCGGGTCGTGATTGAAAATGAGGATTTCATCACCTTCCTCCCCTTCTTCACGGACTACCCCTATGGGGTATATATTGCGGCAAAAGATCACGTCCAGAATCTCTCGCAGTTCAGCGGCCGGCAAAGGGATAATTTGGCAAAGATTTTAAAAGAAACCGCCGGAATGCTCGACAGTCTGTTTGACTATCCCTTCCCCTATATGATGTGTATGCATCAGGATCCGGTCAACAGCGGCGACTGTTCTGATTACTTCCATTTCCACATTGAATTTTTCCCGCCCATGCGCGCCGCAGACAAGCAGAAATTCAACGCCTCCAGCGAGACTGGGGCTTGGGCGGCCTGTAATCCGACCGCCCCGGAGGAAAAGGCGCAGGAACTGCGGGCAGCGCATCAGAAGTTTTTGAAAAAACTGGAGGGTCAGGCATAGTTTTGCCTGAAACAAAACGCCTTTTCCGGCTCACGATAGGCGTTTTCATAGTGACTAGACAATGTTTTGCCGGGCTGTGAGGCTTTTGCGCCGTGTGTGCCTGGCATTTGATTTTGTGAGCGGAAAGGTGAATACATTATGACCATTGCTGAATTAAAACAGGAGTTTATCAACACCTTCGGCGGCACGCTGGACGGCGTCCGTGTCTTTGCATCACCGGGACGGGTCAACCTGATCGGAGAGCATACGGACTACAGCGGGGGCTGTGTTTTCCCTGCGGCGCTGACCTTTTGTACCACAGTCGTGGCCCGTGTCCGGGAGGATGGCAAAATCCGCATGAAGGCCACAGACCTGCCGGACATGGTGGAAGGCACGGTAGACACCATTGAGAATTTTAAGGATTTAAAATGGGGCAACTATCAGTTTGGTATCTTTGTAGAACTGAAAAAGGCGGGCTATGAAATTGTGGGCGCGGATATGCTCTATCACGATACCACACCGCACGGAGCGGGGCTCTCTTCCTCTGCGGCCATCGAGGTTTCCACGGCCATTGCCATGGCAAGCCTGGGCGGCGCCGAGAATATCGACAGTATCGAAATGGCCAGGCTCAGCCAGCTGGCCGAGCACCATTATGTAGGCGTCATGTGCGGCATCATGGATCAGTTTGCCTCTGCCATGGGCCGGAAAAACCATGCTATCTTTTTGGACTGCAAAACCTTGGCGTATCAGCTGGTGCCCATTGAGCTGGAGGGCTATAAACTGATCCTGTCCAATACCAATAAAAAGCATTCCCTGGGCGCGTCCAAATACAATGAGCGCCGCGGACAGTGTGAGGCGGGATTTGAAATTCTGAAGGAAAAACTTCCGGGTATTACCTGTTTGGGAGATGTGTCTGTGACGGATTATCAAAAGGTGAGAGATGCCATCACGGACGAGGTGGTGGAGCGCCGTGTCCGGCATGTTGTTGAGGAAGATGACCGTGTAAAACGGGCGATTGAGGTACTGAACGAGGGTGACCTTGAGGCCTTTGGCGCACTGATGACTGCCTCGCATGAATCGCTCCGGGATCTGTATGAGGTCTCCTGTGAGGAGCTTGATATTCTGGCGGCGGAAGCGCTCAAAATCGACGGGGTGCTGGGTTCCAGAATGACAGGGGCCGGTTTCGGCGGCTGTACGGTCAGTCTGGTCAGGGACGACAGTGTGGATACCTTCATTGCCCAGGTGGGCAAAAGGTATCAGGAAGCTGTCGGCTATGCCGCTTCCTTCTATATTACCGAGATTGGCGACGGCGGCCGGGAGCTGGTTCAGGAATAGGCGCGTCAAAAAAACATTGACAATTTTACAGCTGTTTGGTAGGATAAGGCAAAGAACGGGCAGGATTGCCGGTTTCGCTCTTTCTCCTGCCGACAGCTGTTTTGCTGTAAAAGAGACTTTTTTTATATTTCCTCTTTACAAAAAGCCTTTTTTATTATAAACTATATAAGTTATATTTTAAAACTGAAACGGTTGTAATTTAATTTAAGAACGTATGTTCTTGTTCAGCATATTATTTTGATAAATATAGAAATGGAGGTTCTTTTTATATGTATCACAAAGTATCGACAGAGCTTTCCTTTGTTGACCGCGAAAAAGAAGTGGTCGAATTCTGGAAAGAGCATGATATATTTAAAAAGAGTATGGAAAACCGCGAGGGCCGGGAGAAATTCACCTTTTTCGATGGTCCGCCTACCGCAAACGGCAAGCCTCATATCGGCCATGTCCTGACCCGTGCGGTCAAAGACCTGATTCCCCGTTACCGCACCATGAAGGGCTATCATGTTCTGAGAAAAGCGGGCTGGGATACCCATGGACTGCCGGTTGAACTTGAGGTGGAAAAGGCCCTTGGCATCAGCGGTAAGCCTGAAATTGAAAAATATGGTATTGAGGATTTTATTAAAAAGTGTAAGGACAGCGTTTTCACCTATCAGAGCGAATGGGAGGAAATGAGTGACCGTGTGGGTTTCTGGGCCGATATGGACAACCCTTATGTGACCTATCACAACGACTACATCGAATCTGTCTGGTGGGCGCTCCGGCAAATCTGGGACAAGGGCCTCCTCTACAAGGGCCATAAAATCATGCCCTACTGTCCCCGGTGCGGCACCTCCCTGTCCAGCCATGAGGTCGCCCAGGGCTATAAGGATGTTAAGGAAAACTCCATGATTGTGAAATTTCCGGTTGTGGGTCAGCCGGACACCTATCTGCTTGCATGGACCACCACACCCTGGACACTGCCCTCCAATGTGGCACTGTGCGTAAACCCCGGCGAAACCTATGTAAAGGTACAGGCTGAGGATGGTATCTGCATCCTCGCGCAGGCGCTGGTCAAATCCGTATTCGTCGAACAGGAGGTCACAGTCCTGGACTCCTATATAGGCACCGACCTGCAGGGTATGGAGTATGAACCGCTCTATACCTTTATTCAGCCGGACAGGAAGGCCTATTATGTAGTGGCGGATAACTACGTTACCATGGAAGACGGTACAGGTATTGTCCATATTGCGCCTGCCTTTGGTGAGGATGACTCCCGGGTCGGCAAGGAAAATGACCTGCCGTTTGTGAACCATGTGAACACCCAGGGAAACTTTATTGAGTGCACAGGGGACTGGAGCGGCATGTTTGTCAAGGATACTGACAAACTCATTATCCGTGATCTGAAAGAACGAAACCAATGCTTTGCTGTCATTCCGTTTGAGCACAGCTATCCCTTCTGCTGGCGGTGTGACACCCCGCTGCTCTACTATGCCTGTGACACCTGGTTCATCAAGATGACTGCGGTGCGGGATAATCTGCTGAAAAACAATGAGACCGTAAACTGGCTTCCGGATAATATCAAGCACGGCCGGTTCGGCAATTTCCTGGAAAACATCATTGACTGGGGACTCTCCCGTTCCCGTTACTGGGGAACCCCGCTTCCCATCTGGGAATGTTCCTGCGGTCACCGCCATGTGATCGGTTCCATTGCGGAGCTGAAGGAAATGGGCATCAACTGCCCGGATGACATTGAACTCCACAAGCCCTATGTGGATCAGGTTAAGCTCCGCTGTCCGGAATGCGGCGGCGAAATGACCCGCGTGTCAGAGGTGATTGACTGCTGGTTTGACTCCGGTTCTATGCCCTTTGCGCAATGGCACTATCCCTTCGAAAACAAGGAGATGTTTGAAAATAACTTCCCCGCCGACTTCATCAGCGAGGCTATTGATCAGACCCGCGGCTGGTTCTATACGCTCATGGCCATCTCCACCCAGCTCTTTGACCAGGCGCCTTATAAAAACGTGGTGGTCTTGGGCCATGTACAGGATGACAAGGGCATTAAAATGAGCAAGCACAAGGGCAATGTCATCTTACCCATGGATATATTGAACGATCAGGGAAGCGACGCTGTCCGGTGGTACTTCTACTCTAATTCCGCCCCCTGGCTGCCCAACCGTTTCTCTGCGAAAAATGTTTCCGAGTCCCAGCGGAAATTCCTGGGTACCCTTTGGAATACTTATGCCTTCTATGTTCTGTATGCGGAGATTGATCAGTTTGATCCCACCCAGTACACGCTGGATACAGAAAATCTTTCCGTGCTGGACAAATGGATACTGTCCAAGCTCAGCAATTTGATTGAGACCGTGGATAAAAATCTTGAAAACTACCGGATTACCGAAGCCGCCCGGGCCATTACCGAATTTACGGATGAACTGAGCAACTGGTATGTCCGCCGTTCCCGCGCCCGGTTCTGGGCCAGCGAAATGAACGAGGATAAAGTAAGCGCCTATATGACCCTTTACACCACTCTGGTGGAATTTGCAAAGGTCTGCGCCCCCTTCATTCCTTTTATGACAGAGCAAATCTATCAGAACCTCGTCCTTTCTGTGGACAAAACCGCGCCGGAAAGTGTCCATTTATGCGATTTTCCCGCTGTGCGTGAGGAATTCCGTTTCCCGGAAATTGAGCGGGATATGGATGCCATTCGTAAGATCGTCATGTTGGGCCGTGCCTGCCGGAATGAGGCGAATATCAAGAACCGCCAGCCCCTGTCCAAGCTCTTTGTCCAGTCCGCTGCCCCGGTCAACGAGGCATATCGGGATATTATCCTGGAGGAGCTCAATATCAAAGATGTGGAATTCACAGAGGATGCCAGCGGGTTCATCACCTACCAGTTTAAGCCTCAAATGCGTACCATGGGGCCTAAGTACGGCAAGCTCATGCGCCCCATTTTTGACGCCATTGGCCAGATGGACGGCGCAGCAGTCATGGCGCAGCTGAACAGCGGCGCGCCCCTGACCCTGACCGTGCAGGATACGGAGGTTGAGATCAATAAGGAGGACGTCCTTATCGAAACCCTGCAAAAGGACGGCTTTGTCTCAGCCGGCGACGCAGGCTTTACCGTGGTTCTGGACACTAATTTGAGTGACAGCCTGATTGAAGAGGGCTTTGTCCGCGAGTTTATCAGCAAGGTGCAAACCATGCGGAAGGACAGCGGCTTTGAGGTCACCGACCACATCCGTGTGTATTTTTCCGGAAGTGAAAAAATTGCGGCTGTCGCCGCGTCCAATGGAGACGAGATGAAGGGTCAGCTGTTGGCTGAAACCCTTGAGGATACCCCTTCCGTCCCGGCTGACGCAAAGGAGTGGAATATCAACGGAGAGAAGGTATCCATTGCCATTGAGAAAGCATAGTGAAATGACATGACAAAAGCGCCGGAATACCCGGCGCTTTTGTTGAGCGTGTCGAAAAAGCTGATATGCAGAGCAGACGGTTTATTTTGCCGGAGAAAAGCTTGCAAGAAACATAAAGTTTTAGATGTTACACGCTGGTAGGGGCTGTGGCGGATGGAAAAACACCTTGATACGATCTATACTATTCGCTTTATCTGCGCTTTTGTTGTTTTATGGTTTATATCAAAGCTGGTTTACAATTCCTTCCGCAGAGTATGAATTGCTTCCGTCATACCCAATTTTGCATAGAATATCCGGGCGTTTTCGTTCTCGTGCAGGACACTGAGCTCCAGATATTCCAATCCGCGCTCTCCGGCCCATTCACCGGCGGCATGCAGAAGCATTGTGCCAATGCCCTGTCTGCGAACCCGTTCATCCACCGCAAGATCGGTGATATACGCAAAACTTCTGGGCTTTACACAGGTATAAAGTGGCGTGGATTGGGCTTGGATCAACAAAAAACCGACCACTTCTGTATTGTCTTCGACGAGCAGAATATCTGTATCGGGCTCCTGTATTGTATTCAAGAGAAACGCCTCATCCTGAACCGCGGTACGGTAATAGTTGGGCTGCCACTGGGCGGTAAGTGCAAAAAGCTGACGATATAGCCGCTGTATCGCCGGGATATCGAACACTTGTGCGGTTCTGATATACATTATTTTGCCTCCTTTAAAAGTCCAAATTGAAAAAGATCCCCTCAAGGAAAGAGGGGACCTCAGTTTTAGGTCATTTTTGTTTTCTCACAATCAGATAGTCGTCGTCCGGCTGGTAATAGGGACATTCCCGGGTGGAACGTGTGCGGTATACCTCGTCCTGATCCATATTCGCCATACAGATATAGCCATCGCAGCCTTCGTCATAGACATAGTTTTTACAGGTATCACAATTCAAATTTCCAGCCATGATTTTTCCTCCTTTTTATTTTGCATGTGAGTATATTTTTATCCTATTCTTCCTCTTGCAGCGTTTCCCATTCCGCATAGCATTCCTCCAGCTTTGCGCTGTTTTCCTCAATCTTGACGGTCTTTTCCGTTGCCAGCTGGTAGTCGGTATATACCTCCTCCTGGGTCAGTTCATCCTGCAGCACAGCGGTCTCCTTTTCCAGCCATGCGATCAGCTCCTCCAACTCCCGGATTCGTGCCTTGCGCTGTGCTTCAATCCGGCGCTGTTCCTTACTGCGATAGCTGGAGGCTGCGGGCTTGGCCGCTTTTTCCGGCACGGCCTCACCATTTCCAGACTGACTCATCATCTGCTGCCGCTCCATATAATAGTCATAATTGCCATTATAGATGGTGACACCGTCCCGGGTCATTTCAATAATTCTGTCCGGTATTTTATTGAGCAGATACCGGTCATGGGAGACAAACAGCAATGTCCCCGCATAATCCGCCAGAGCTTTTTCCAGAATCTCCTTTGAGGTCAGATCCAAATGGTTGGTTGGCTCGTCCAGAAGCATAACATTGGATTTTTCCAGCATCAAAATACAGAATGCAAGCTTGGCCCGCTCGCCGCCGCTGATAACCTTGACCGGCTTGAACACATCTTCCTTTGTCAGAAGAACACTGCCCAAAACCTTACGGATCTGCGCTTCCGGGGTATGGGGAAAGCGGTCCCAGAGCTCGTCAATGGCCAACCGCTCCGGGTCCAGATTCAGATTTTCCTGCTCATAATAGCTGACGCTGGTATTTTTCCCCCAGGTATAGTCCCCGTGCGCGTGCGGAATCAACCCCTGAATGGTCTTTAAAAAAGAGGATTTTCCAATCCCGTTTTCTCCAATGATGGCAATCTTTTCTCCCCGCTTTACGGCGAGGTCAATATGCCGGCAGAGAAGCTTTTGCTCAGGTCCCACTACCAGCTCCAGATCCTCAACTGTAAGCACATCCTTATAGGATTCCCTTGTGATGTCAAAACGAAGCTTGATCTGCCGCAGGTCACCGTCCGGCTTTTCTACCAGCTCCATGTTTTCCAGCGCCTTCATTCTGGATTTTGCACTGTTTGCGGTTGAGGACCGGGCTATATTCTTATCCACATAGGTCTGCAGACGTGCTATTTCCATCTGCTGCGCCTCATATTCCTTCTCCTGACGAATTTTCCGCTCTTCCTTCTGCTTCAGATAGCTTGTATAGTTTCCTTTATAGCTCTCAAGACGTCCGCGCTCAATCTCAAAAATCTGCTCCACAAGCTTATCCAGAAAGTAACGGTCATGCGATACCACCAATACGGCGCCGTTATAGGACAATAAATACTCTTCAAGCCAGTTCAGCGTTTTAAAATCCAAATGATTGGTCGGCTCATCCAGAATCAGAAGGTTGGGCTCCTCCAGCAGGAGACGGGCAATGGCCAGCCGGGTCTTTTCCCCGCCGCTGAGGGTGTGGATCGGCGTATCCAGATCCTTGTCCATAAATCCCATACCATTGAGGATAGTCTTGATTTTTACATCCACCTGATAGCCGTCCCGGCTGTCAAAATAGGCCTGCTTTCGGGCATAGTCCTGGGTGATCTGACGGTATTCCAAAGATTCATGATCCGCCATGGCGGCCATGGCCGCTTCCAGACGCCGCAGTTCCGCCTCTGTCTGAAGGACATCGGCAAACACCTTGCGCATTTCCTCCAGGATGGTGCTGGTTCGGTCCAGACCCGAATTCTGTTTTAAGTACCCCAGCGTAAGTCCGCTGCTGCGGTAGATCTCCCCATCGTCATTGTCCAGTTCACCGATCAAAATATTGAGCAGGGTGGATTTCCCCGCGCCGTTCACCCCAATCAGACCATAGCGCACCCTTTCCTCTATGGTCAGGGATATATCACGGAGTACCGGCTTGCCGGAAAAGCTTTTGTTAATTTGGTTTATTGAAAGTAACATTTGTTAAAATTGGTATCCTATATCTATCATTTTTTTATTCAGATCCGCCAGAGCCGCTCTGGATTTCGGCGTATGCTCCTCAATGCTTTTATAGACCATTTCCGGAGCCAGAAGCTCTCGATGCCGCAGTGCGGCGCCCAGCATTACCATGTTGCCGAGATTCTCATTCCCGGTTTCGCCGGCCAGCTGTTTGGCGGGAATATAAACCGTGTCCACATCATCTCTGGCAACCTTTTTATCAATCAAAAAGCTGTCCAAAACAATCAGCCCGCCGGGCAGAACGGCATTTTCAAACTTTTCCAGAGAGGGTTTGTTCATGGCAATCAAAATATCCGGCGCAGTAATGACAGGAGAGCCGATTGGCTCGTCAGACAGAATGACCGAACAGTTGGCGGTGCCGCCCCGCATCTCCGGCCCGTAGGACGGAAGCCAGGAGATCTGCATCTCAGCGTCCATGCCCGCATAGGCAAGGGTCTTGCCCGCAAACAGGACGCCCTGGCCCCCGAATCCGGCAAAAATAATTCTCTGAATCATTTCTCTTCCTCCTCACTCAACCGGTCACAGTAGACCCCAAGGGGATACTGCTCCATCATGTTCTCGCGCAGCCAAACCAGCGCTTCCTGCGGGCTCATTCCCCAGTTTGTAGGACATGTGGACAGAACCTCTACCATGGAAAAGCCCTTTTTGTCCAGCTGACACTGAAAGGACTTTTTAATGGCCGCCTTTGCCTTTTTAATATTGGGAATGCTGTCTACAGACACGCGCTCTATATAAGCCGCGCCCTGCAGAGTGGAAAGCATTTCCGCCATACGGATGGGATAGCCCTGATTTTCCACCTTTCTGCCGTAAGGGGTGGTCTGTGTCACCTGCCCCACCAGGGAGGTGGGCGACATCTGACCGCCTGTCATACCATAGATGGCGTTGTTGACAAATACAATCGAGATGTTCTCTGCCCGGGCCGCCGCATGGACGGTTTCCGCTGTGCCGATTGCTGCCAGATCGCCGTCGCCCTGGTATGTAAACACCAGATTTTCAGGGTGGACGCGCTTGATACCGGTTGCAACAGCCGGGGCGCGGCCGTGGGCGGCCTCCTGCATATCACATTCAAAGAAATTGAAGGCGGTGACGCTGCAGCCAACCGGCGCAATGCCAACGGTCTTGCCCTCCATTCCAAGTTCGTCTATTACCTCCGCGACCAGGCGGGTGATGATGCCATGGGTACAGCCGGGGCAATAGGATAAAGTCACGTCGCTGAGAGCGTGTGGTTTGTCAAATACGGTTTCCATTTGCGATTCTCCTTTCCCCTATTTCTCAATATATTGTTTTGCCTGCTTAACAATGGCCTCCTGGTCAGGAACCATGCCGCCGTTTCGGCCATAGAAATAAACCGGACGCTTGCCGTTTACGGCCAGGCGGACATCCTCAACCATCTGGCCCTGGCTCATTTCCACGGTCAGGAATACCTTAGCAGTCTCGGCGCGGCGGCTGATTGCCTCCGCCGGGAAGGGCCAGAGCGTGATAGGACGGATCAGCCCCGCCTTGATGCCCTCGTCCCGGAGCATATTTACCGCCGACATGGCAATTCGCGCAATGGTACCATAGGCCACCAGAATCAGCTCCGCATCCTCAGTCCGGTACTCCTCAACCCGGACCTCCTCTTTCAAAATGGTCTCATACCGCTTTTGGCGGGCGTTATTTAAATCCTCCAGCTCGTCCGGCGTCAGATACAGGGAGTTAATAATATTCTTCTTCCGTTTCATGCCGGTGCCGGTGGTGGCCCAGGGCTTTTCCGGAAGGCTTTCCGGTGTGCGCGCTTCTTTGAAGGCTACAGGCTCCATCATCTGGCCCAGCATGCCGTCGCCGATGATCATGGCGGGCATCCGGTACTGATCGGCCTTATCAAAGGCTGTGCCGATCAAATCGGCCATTTCCTGCACCGAAGAAGGGGCGTACACAATCAGATGATAATCCCCGTGGCCGCCGCCCTTGGTCGCCTGAAAATAATCGGACTGGGCGGGCTGGATCCCGCCAAGTCCGGGGCCGCCTCGGACAATGTTGATTACAACACACGGCAGGTCGGCGCCCGCAATGTAGGAGATGCCCTCCTGCTTCAGGCTGATGCCTGGGCTTGACGAGCTGGTCATCACTCGCGCGCCTGCACCCGCGGCGCCGTATACCATATTGATTGCAGCGACTTCGCTTTCCGCCTGCAGAAATGTACCGCCGCGCTTTGGCATCTGCTTTGCCATATAGGCCGAAACCTCAGTCTGCGGGGTAATGGGATAGCCAAAGAAGAACCGGCAGCCGCTCCGAATGGCGGCTTCGGCCAGTGCCTCGTTTCCTTTCATTAAAACCTTTTTTTCCATGATAACTCCTCTTTTCTATCTTTCGACTTTGATGACGCAATCAGGACACATGGCTGCGCAAAAGGCGCAGCCGATACATTTTTCCTGTTCCTTGACCGTCGCGGGATGAAATCCTTTTTCATTGATGGTATCCAAATCCATAACCACAATTTTTTTAGGACAGACTGTGGTGCAGAGACCGCAGCCCTTGCACTTATCAGTGCGAAAAGTCACTTTTGGCATAGTATATTTCCTCCTTTTAATTTTGATCTCTATCCTGCCGCCCTGCGCCGAGATAAATCATAGGGAACGCGCTTATCCCCGAGGCGGGAAACAATGAGAGGTTAAAACATGAGATTGATATAGAGCTGAACCGGAAATTTTATGGATTCATATTGCGCGGGGAGCTCTGCCAGATTCTCCGGCGTACCGCTGATATAGGCCACCGGGAGGCCGAGCTTTTCGCTTGCGCTCTCCGCCAGAGCCTGCCCTTCCATAATGATTTCCGGTGTTGTATCCGATTTTAAGTGGGTGTTGTTAATCAGGGCCGTTATGGGCGTTCGCGATACAGCCGCGATTTCTCTATAGGCCTCAAGGGCGCCGGTCAAGTCTGCGGTCAGAAGGCGCCGCTGGTTCAGGACAAAAAATACGTCACAGTCCTCCTGCGCAAAGTATTGGTAATAGCTCCCCAGAGGAATGGCGCCGTCCTCACCGCCGCCGACATCAAAGACCACATAACAGTCCTTGTCAGCAAAAACGCTGTAAATCTCCGGCGGCAGGGCAGGGTTTTCAATATTGGTATTGGCAAAAGCCGGTGCAATAACCCGGATGCCATGGTCGGTTAGTATATCCTCCGCATCCTTGGTGCGGAAATAGGGATTGACAATGTCAAAATCCACAATGACAACGTCCTTTCCCATTTGTTTCAGGGCTATGGCATAGTTGACAGCAAGTTCGGTTTTACCGCTGCCGTAATAGCCCACAAACAGGGTGATGCGCTTTGGTTCTTTCATAATTCGTCACCGCTTTTCTATGGATTTTGCTGCTGTTTCAGTTTGGTTACCTTCAGATTGACTTTTCTTTTACAAAAAACAATTCGGAGTACCAGAATGCCCAGCGCAAGTGCACCGAAAGCGCCCAGCACAGAGCCGGCTTCCCGGCCGCTGATCCAATAGCCAAAGACAGCGCCGGCCAGCATCAGAACTGCAAGAGCGCCATAGCTCCAAAAGGCATTTTGAAAAAAAGCACGGGCCGGCATTTCAATTTGGACCATGTCGCCGGGCCGCAAAGGATCCTCAGGGGTATTGGGACAGGTCACAAAGACGGCGCCTGCGGGACAGCCGTGACATCCGGCACAGTTTCCGCCGCAGGCGGATTCCCGGTCAACCCGGACCTTCGCCGCTTCCGCGGAGGTTTCTGTGACCACGCCGGTCTGTATCATTGCCATACGCTCACCGCCTTTCCTTAAGAGATTCAGCCATATCCAGCATCTCCTGAGCCGTTTGCAGCGTGAGCTCGGTAATTTTAACGCCGCCGATGATCCGGGCCAGCTCCGCCTTCCGCTTTCCGCCGTCAAGCGGGGTTACGGTGGTTCGGGTATGCAGATCATCAGAGGTCTTTTCAATCAGAAAATGAATGTCTGCCATACTGGCGATTTGTGCCAGATGTGTGATACAGAGAATTTGATGGTCTCTTGCCAGCATGCAGATCTTTTCGGCTATTTTCTGGGCCGCACGGCCGCTTACCCCTGTGTCTATCTCATCAAAGATCAGGGTTTCCACCAAATCACTGCCAGCCAGAATGGATTTAATGGCCAGCATAATCCTTGACATCTCTCCGCCGGACGCAATCTTTGCCAAGGGCTTAAGCGCCTCACCGGGATTGCTGGAGATCAGAAATTCCACATGGTCACAGCCAAGCTGTGTGTATTTCGGCGTGCCGTCCGCCTGCTCCAGCGGCTGTACCTGAACGGAAAAACGCATCTTTTGCATATCCAGGTCAGACAGTTCGCCCATAATGCTGGTCTGCAGAGCAATGGCAGTCTCCTCGCGGCGGGCGGAAAGCTCGTCTGCAAGTCCGCGCAAGACCGTCTGTTCCTTCTCCAGTTCCGCTGTGAGAGCCACACAGGCCGCGTCACTGTCCTCTATTTCGGCCAGCTCACTTTTTGCCTGTTCTAAATAATTCAGAACAGCCTCCACAGAGCCGCCGTATTTTCGTTTCAAATCCGAAATGACTGCCAAACGGTCCTCTAATGCATCTAGCTCTCCCTGCTGGTAATCCACACTATTCAGATAGGACTTCAATTCATGGGTTACATCTTCGAGTTCTGCCAGAACAGACGAAAGCGTGTCATAGAAATCGCCCAGCTGTTCGGCATATGTGTGGATGGACTCCAGGCCGTGGACTGCCGCCGCGATCTGGTCATATGCGGCCTCTTGGTTTTCATCCCCATAAAGAGAGGCATAGGCACGACTGGTATTTTCAACAATCTGCTCAATATGGGACAGGTATTCTCTCCGCTCCTCCAGTTCCTCTTCCTCGCCCTCCTTGAGCCGGGCAGAAGAAATTTCATTGATTTGATAGGCGAGAAGATCCATGCGCCTGGTTCTTTCCGCCTCGTCTGTCAACAATTGATCCAGCTTTGCACGAATGCCGCGCACCCGTTGATATTGGACGCCGTATTCCTCCAAAAGGGAACCATAGCCTCCATAGGCATCGACAAAATGTATATGCGCTTTTGGCGACAAAATACTCTGGTTATCATTTTGTCCATGAATGGTCAGAAGATAGACAGAGATGTCTTTCAACAGGCTCAACGGCACCAAGCGCCCGTTCAGCCGGCACTTACTCCTGCCGTCAGACGTAATCTGACGGCTGATATAGAGCATTCCATCCTCCGGTTCAGCACCCAGCTCCTCCAGTTTTTCCGCCACGAACGGCGCAGTCTCAAAGACAACGTCCACAGAAGCGGAATCCGCGCCCGTACGGATCAAGTCCTTTGCCGTGCGTTCACCCAAGGCCATATTGATGGAATCAATCAATATGGATTTCCCGGCGCCCGTCTCACCAGTCAGCACATGAAAGCCCTCGCCAAAGGAGATGGTGACCTCTTCGATCACCGCGATGTTTTTGATATGAAGTTCTCTAAGCATTGTCTGCCTCCTTCAGAAGAATCAGAGCTCAGTCTGACAATTTCTCGCGAAGCACATCGAAGAAATTCCGGTTGTTTGCGTTGATCAGCTGGGTCCGGTACTGTGAACGGGTGATACGAACCTGCTCGTCTTTTTCCAGCACGTGCCGCCGTTTTCCGTCTACCATGACGATGACCGACGAGCGGTAGGGCGGACACGAAATGATCTCTACCCGGTCCTCGCCCGGTACCACGGTGGAACGCGCTTTCAGCGTATGCGGACAGATGGGCGTCAGCATCATGGCATCCATCTCCGGATGCATGATCGCGCCGCCGGCTGAAAGGGAATAGGCCGTGGAACCGACAGCTGTCGCCACAATCAGGCCATCCGCCGAATAGGTTCCGATACAGGTGCCATTGACCGCGGCCGAAACCGTAACCATACGGGAATAGCCGTCCCCAGACGCCACAACGTCATTGAGCGCCACAAAACGGCGAAGCTCCCGGCCGTTCTTCAAAATGACACAGTCCAGCATCATACAGCTCAACACTGTATAATCCTCCGCAAGGAGCACATCAAAAATTCCGTAATCTCCTTTTTCCGCCTGTGCCAGAAAGCCCAGATTTCCGAGGTTGATACCCATAAGAGGCAGTTTGTGCCGGGCCGCCTGGGGCGCAATGTTCAATATGGTTCCGTCTCCGCCCAGCACCACCGCCGTATCTGCGGTCTCCAGCATGGCGTCCATGCCGCAGAAGCTGACGCCGTTCAGGCTTTCATCCCGGAACCGTTCCTCCATCAGCACGGTTTTGCCGCGCCGGATCAGAAGGCCGACAACCTTTTTTGTCTCAATCAGTCCAATGTCCCGCAGAGCATTGGGAATAACCGCAAGCTTTTCCATAGGATCACCTGTCCAGCACGTGGGACGCCTCTACGACCGCCCGCGCATCCGGCTGACAGTCCTCTCCCTGTTTTCCAATATACATAAGGTATTCAATATTGCCCTCCGGTCCTTTGACCGGGGAAAAATCCAGCCCTAACACCACAAAACCCAGCCGCCGTGTAAATTCCAGCACTGTTTCAATAACCTCCAGATGCACGTCCTTGTCCCTGACAACGCCTTTTTTACCGACCTTTTCCCGGCCGGCCTCAAACTGCGGTTTAATCAGACAGACGCCCTGCCCTGTCTCCCGCAGAAGCCGATAGGCAACCGGAAGCACCAGCCGCAGGGATATGAAAGAGACATCCACCGAAAAGAAATCAATGGGTTCCGTAACCTGCTCATCCGTCACATAACGGATATTGGTACGCTCCAGATTGACCACCCTGGAATCCTGCCGAAGTTTCCAGGCGAGCTGACCATAGCCCACATCAATGGAATAGACGCGCAGGGCTCCATTCTGCAGCATACAATCGGTGAATCCGCCTGTAGAAGCCCCAATATCCATACAGATTTTGTCACGCAAGTCAAGAGGAAACACAGCCATGGCCTTGTCCAGCTTGAGACCGCCGCGGCTCACATACCGCAGGGTTTTACTGCGGAGCTCGATCTGCTCACTGCCGGTTACCAGTTCGCCGGCCTTCGAGGCTTTCTGCTGGTTCACATAGACCTCTCCGGCCATAATGACCGACTGGGCCATGGACCGGCTTGGAACCAGTCCCTGTTCCACCAAGTATAAATCCAAACGTTGTTTTGTCATGTTCTCTCCTTACACAATCATGGATTTCTGCAGCACTCTGGCGATCTGTTCCGGTGTCAGACCATATTTCTGTTTCAGCTCCGGCACACTCCCCTGTACAATGGGCTCGTCCGGATAGGCGAAGATCTGCACATCCCGTTTTAAAAGACAGGAAAGCTGCTGTCCAAAGCCACCTGTAATCACATTGTCCTCCAGAGAGGCAACCAGCTGTTTCCCCTTGGCATACGTCAGAAGCGTCGCACGATCCAGAGGTTTTACCGCTCCGATATCCAGCACCGCGGCGCTGATTCCCTTCTTCTCCAGAAGTTCGGCGGCCTGCAGTGCATCAAAAACCGTCGTCCCTACCGCGGCAATCAGAATATCTGACCCAGGCCGCCGCAGATGGCTCATGGCGGGCAGCACCCCGCCGTCAGACTGCCATTGGGGACGCTGCACATCTCCCCGGGGATAGCGAATTGCCACAGGCCCGATGCAGACATTAAAAGCATAGTCCAGCATTCGGTCAAAATCCTCATCATTGGACGGAGACAGGATTGTAAAATGCGGCAGATGGGACAGGTAGGACAGGTCAAAGACCCCCTGATGCGTTTCGCCGTCTCTGCCCACGGGACCGCTCCGGTCAACACAAAATACCACATGCAGATTTTGCAGGGCCACATCATGTAAAAGCTGGTCATACCCGCGCTGCAGAAAGGTAGAATATACGGCAAAGCAGGGAATCATCCCAGCCTTTGCAAGTCCGGCCGCAAAGGTAACAGCATGCTGTTCTGCAATTCCAACATCAAAAAAACGGGTTGGAAACCGTTTCTGAAATTTGGTCAGTCCGGTTCCAAGGGGCATGGCCGCCGTAATTGCCATGATTTTGGGATTGACCTCTGCCAGACGGCAGAGTATTTCACCGAAATGTGCGGACCAGTCAGGCTTCTCTTTTTGTTTAAGCGGCTGACCGGTTTCCGAATCAAAACTGGAAACGCCGTGAAAATGTCCTGGGTTTTTCTCAGCCGGAAGATACCCCTTTCCCTTCTTGGTATGGACATGCACCAGCACAGGCTCCCGCATCTTCTTGGCCTGACGCAAAATAACCTTGAGATCTTCCAGATTATGGCCGTCAACCGGGCCTAAATAGGTAAACCCCAAGTCTTCAAAAATCACATTCTGAACAACCAAGGGTTTGAGCGCTTTTTTTATCGCGGTGATCCGTTTTTTGAGCGGCCGGCCAATCAGCGGTATCCTGTCCAGCGTGGATTTCACATTGGATTTAAACTCAAAATAACGGGTTGTATTGCGAATTTTTTTTAATTTTTGAGAGAGTCCGCCTACATTTTTGGAAATGGACATTCCGTTGTCATTCAGGACAACCACCAGCGGAATATCCAAAGAGCCAGCGTGATTCAAAGCCTCAAAAGCCATGCCGCCGGTCAGGGCGCCGTCACCGATGACAGCCACTGCGGTCCGGCTTTCCCCTTTCAGCTTTGCGGCAGCCGCAAAACCCGCGGCTGCCGAAATTGAGGTAGAGCTGTGGCCAGTGTTAAAGGCATCCGTCTCGTCCTCCTCTGTCTTGGGAAAGCCGCTGAGACCGTCCATCTGGCGTAGAGTGGAGAAGCGTTCGGCCCGGCCTGTGAGGATTTTATGGGTATAGGCCTGATGTCCCACATCCCAAATGAGCTTGTCATAGCTTACATCAAACACCTGATGCAGAGCCAGCGTCAGCTCTACTACGCCAAGATTGGCGGCCAGATGGCCGCCGGTCTTGGAAACGTGCTGGAGCAGGAAACGCCGAATCTCGTTGGCCAAAACGCTCAGCTGCTGATCCGAAAGCCCCTGCAGATCCCGGGAGGTATGGATTTGTTCTAGAATCATGACATACCTCCTTTCCCGTCATATCATTTGGCTATTGCCCGTTTTCGGGCTTATCGTTTGGCTTATCAGTATCTTCTTGTGTTTCGTCTGAAAAATCTTTATAATTTGTATAGGTATCGTACATGGTGGAAGCGTAATCCACGTCCCGGTTATCATCGGATTTGGAAGTATCCGTAAAGACATCGGACTTTACAGGGTCGTCTGTATTGGTAAGCATATACTTCTTCATCTTCGGATAGGCGTTGAAATTCACCAGGAAAGCGGAGAAGCTCATCAGAATCACAACCTCCAGCACCAGCACCAGCAGGAGAATCAGCATGGAATAATTACCGCCGAAGTTAATAGCCGCAAAGACAGACCCCAGATGGACCAACAACAGAATCGCCAGGACCAGCAGATTGGACGGCAGCTTACCCAGGGCGAACAGCAGTGAGTTACGGTACAGATCCTTAAGCGACAGCTTGAAAGTCACCATAAGCGGATAGATGTAAAAATGCATCATGGTGAATATAACTGCAACCAGGATAATAATATACCGAAGAGCGCCGATAAGGCCCGGCATCTGCATGTAGAACGTGATGGCAAAATAGAACAGGATAAATACCACCAGATCAATGGCAAACACAGCGATGGCCTGCTTGAAATTACTCTTCAGCGCATCCTTAAAATCACTCCAGATCCAGGCGTGCTCTTCGCGGGCGAAATTGCGGAGAACATAAGTCAGTCCAGCCGTCGCGGGCCCCATACCCCACAGCACCACAAACAGATATGTAATCACAAAGCGCACAAACAGGTCAAAGGTCACAACCAACTGGGCCTGCTGGTAATCCACGGTCCCGGCGTCCCCAACGGCGTCGGCCAGCTGCTGTGCCAAATTACGCATGAGCTCCTGCATATTGGGCATAGAAAGTATGCCGTTTGACACAATACCCGCAAGCACAAACACCAGCAAAAAGGTTGGAATCAGCACAACGGCATAAATCAGATTGACCCGCACAAAATGCCAGAATTTCCGAAAGAAAATATCAAAAAAGCGAAAAAAGCTTCGCTTTTGGGGCGCGTCGGGATCTACGCCTTTTCCGGGCTTATCAAATGAACGAGTAAAAAATCCCATTGAAATAGTCTCCTATTCTACCTTGATATAATTTTTAATGCTGTCAAAGAGCTTGTCTCCGATTCCTTCCACCTCAAGAAGCTGTTCAATAGAACGGAAACCGCCCAGTTCGTCTCGTTTCTGGGTGATCCGTTTTGACAAAACCGGTCCAATGCCGTCCAGCAGTTCAAGCTCGCTCTCAGCGGCGGTATTGATGTTAATGCGATCCTGAATATTGGTCAGAGCCGCTTCCTCCTCCGCTTCCGTGCTTCCTGACTTTATCCCGGTATTGCCTGCCGCATTTCCCGCCGCAGCAGGAGAAAGCGTGGTTTCCGGCGCATTTACCGCTGCGCTCCGGTTCTGATAGACCCGCAGGCCAACCAGATACAGTGCCAGCAGAATCAGCAGAATGGGAATTCCGAAGGCAATCTTTCTTCCCGCACGCATTCGCTCACAGCGGGGCAGGACGGTTGATCAAATGCAGTACGTTTCCGTCCGGATCCTCAAAGAACATGGTGCCGATTCCCTTAGCGGATACAGCCGCCTCAGTCAAAACCTTAACACCGGCATTTGTCAATTTCTTCACCAGCTCATCAAAATGATCCACAGAAATGGCAATATGCCGGATACCAGTGGCCTTCATATTATGGCATCCGCCGTCAATGCCGCTTTTTACAAATTCAATCATACCGCCGTCATCCGCCTTCAGAAAAAAGGTACCCTTGCCGTTGTCGTAGACCACTTTCCACCCAAACATGGCAATATACCAATCCTTGAGCGCCTCTGTATCCTCAGAAAAAATCCCAATGTGTTCAATTCCAATATTCATATTTATTCCTCCTTCATTCTTGCCGCTGTCTGCCGGAACATCCGGCACAGTCGCTGTAGATTTCTTTTCATGCCGTCTGCCTTTCTATGTGCAGGAGCGGCGATTATAATTTAACTGTGATTATTTATCGTATCGGGAAGAGAGTTCCTGAAAGATATCATCCCAGGTCAGCCCCTCTTCAACCAGAACCACAGAAAGATGATACAGCAGATCCGCTGTTTCATACTGAACTTCAGATTTGACATAGTTTTTGGAGGCGATAATAACCTCAGCGGACTCCTCTCCTACCTTTTTCAGCATCTTGTCAATGCCTTTTTCAAAAAGATAGTTGGTATAGGAACCCTCTTTTGGATTTTTGACGCGGTCCACAATGATATTATAGACATCGTATAGTATTTTGGGATTACGCCCCAGTCCGGTGGGAATCTCCACAAGCCGGCCGTCAACTACCTTGCGGTAAAAGCAGGAGAGATTTCCGGTATGGCATGCCGCCCCCTCTTGTTCAATCTTCAATACCAGAGCGTCTCCGTCACAGTCCGCCAGAATTTCTTTCACATGCTGGACATGGCCTGAGACAGCGCCCTTTTCCCAGAGCTCCTGACGGCTCCGGCTGTAATAGGTCGCCCGTCCTGTCTCCATGGTCTTCTCAAGGCTTTCCGCATTCATATATGCACACATGAGAATTTCACCGCTGACCGCATCCTGCGCAATGGCGGGAATCAATCCCTTTTCATCAAATTTCAGTTCATTTAAAAACTCCATTGTAAACACCTTTCTTTCTATGCTTTGCATCGTTAACACGTTTTCATTACAGGGTGTCACACAGGGCAACAGCTTCCCGCAGATCAATGTGCCCCGTGTACAAGGCCTTGCCCACAATAGCCCCTTCCACA
Source organism: uncultured Ructibacterium sp. (assembly GCA_965146665.1). GTDB lineage: Bacteria > Bacillota > Clostridia > Monoglobales > Monoglobaceae > Ructibacterium. The sequence goes on along the minus strand of CBCTHE010000003.1, from coordinate 173,473 downwards.
CCGGACGCACCGAGATGCCGCAGATCCTCAAGGGAGGATACACCGCCGGAAGCCACCACGTCAATGGACACATATTCTGCCATTTCCTTCATTGCCGCCAGGTTGGGACCGCGCAGCATTCCATCAGTGGCAATATCAGTATAAATAATCGTCGAAACCCCCATCTGTTCCATGCCCTTTGCAAGCGAAAGTGCGGAGGTTTGACTCACTTCCTCCCAGCCGCTGACTGCGGCCATGCCATCCTTCGCATCAATTCCCACCACAATACGGCGGCCGTACTCCTTAACTGCCTCCTTGACAAATTGAGGGTTGCGAAGCGCGGATGTCCCAATGATTACACGATTCACGCCGTGTTCCAAATACTGCTCCACCGCCTTCATATCCCGAATGCCCCCTCCAACCTCAATTGGAATATCAAGGGTTTTGGCGATTCCTGTGATACAGTCAAAGTTTGGCATATCACCGCTTCTTGCACCATCCAGATCAACCAGATGGATAAAGCGGGCACCCGCTTCCTGCCAGCGCATTGCCACCGCCAATGGATCCTCCGCAAAGGTGGTTTTCTGACTGTAATCGCCCTGAACAAGCCGAACGCATTTTCCATCTATCATATCAATCGCGGGATATAAACGCATTTATTTCAATTCTCCTTTTATCCTCTGGATCAAATCCACAATGTTTTCCCGATGCAGTTTCATACTGACCCGGTTGACAACCAGCCGGGCACTCAGGGGACAGATGTCCTCCAGAACCTCCAGCCCGTTTTCCTTTAATGTTTTTCCGCTCTCAACAATGTCGACAATGACCTCAGACAAACCGACCAGCGGCCCCAGCTCTACCGAGCCGTTCAGCTTGATAATATCCACGGTCTGTCCCTTGACGCCATGGAAATAATCCCGGGCAATCCGAGGGTATTTGCTGGCCACACGCATAATATTCCGGCCTTCCATTTTACCGCGCAGTTCTGCCGGTCCGGCCACAGCCATCTTACAAGCTCCGAAGCCAAGATCCAGAACCTCATAAAGATTTTTCCCGCTCTCCAGCAGTGTATCCTTCCCGACAACGCCAATGTCCGCTGCGCCGTATTCCACATAGGCAGGCACATCAGATGCCTTGACGAGAATAAATTTGAATTTACGGGCTTCATCTGTGAAAATGAGCTTCCGTGTTTTGGCTTTCATCTCTGCAACATCAAAGCCAAGACGTTCAAAAATTTCAATGGACAGCTCCGCAAGGCGCCCTTTCGCCAACGCAACCGTGATGTATTCCGACGCGGTTTCAGCCTTCGCACCAGCAGCTTTTTCGTCATGCAGAGCCGCCATCAGCCGCTCCACACCGATTGCGGCACCGGTGGCCGGCATTTCTCGCCCGAATTTCTCCATCAAGGTATCATACCGTCCGCCGGAACAGATGGGGAACCCCACGCCATAGGTGAATCCCTTGAATATGATTCCGGTATAATAATCCAGATGCGGCACCATTCCAAGATCAATGGATATGTACGCTTCAGCCCCCTGCGCTTTGAGAATATCATAGACCTGACGCAGGTTTTCCAGCGCGGCTTTTGACTTTTCATTGAGGCCGGGCTGTTTGAGCGCCTCCTGAATGACCAAAGCACTCCCGAACCGGGTTGGAAGCGCAAGAAAGACCTCTTTCAGTTCCGCGGTCATCTCCATTGTATCCAGGAGCTGTTCGATCGCAATAAAGTCTTTGTCATTGATATAACCACGCAGATTATCAGTCTGATCCGCATCCAGATTTGCCTGCTCCGCCAATCCCATAAAATAGCCGACCTGACCAATGTCGATTTGAAATTTGTTCATGCCAGCCCGTGAAAGTGTCTCAATCGCAACGCGGATCACCTCCGCGTCAGCCTCTGCGCTGTTCTCCCCAATCAACTCAATTCCAACCTGGGAAAATTCCCGCTGTCTGGCTTGGCTGAACGCCTCATCGTTCCGAAAGGCGCTGCCGGAATAGCACAGTCTGAGCGGTGTTTTCTCACCAATGGATTTTGTGGCGGCAAGCCGCGCAATCGACGTGGTAAAATCCGGCCGCAAAGCCAGCATCCGCCCGTTTACGTCAAAAAATTTGAACATACTCTCGGCCTTATTGGGTGTGGCGGCATTATATACGTCATAATATTCAAAAGTAGGCGTCTGTACCATTTTATATCCATGCTCCGCAAATACATTGCGGGCCACAGTTTCAATATGATATTTCAGGTCGCATTCTTCCCACAAAATATCAGCCAAACCTTTGGGTGTATGTGTTACTTTCTCATTTTTCAAAAACATCACTTCCATACGCAATATTTAACATGTTCTGTTTATTATACCACTACCTATTGTGAACGTCAATAAAAATTTACGCGTGATCTTTAATTGCCCCCAGCAATCCAAATCATGCTTTTGCAGTTTAAAAATAAAACAGCCCCCGCAAAGGGGCTGTTTCATCAGTGCTCTTTCGGCAGCTCCTGCTCCCCCTTGTCAGCGCCGTGTTTCAGCTGGGGAATAAAGCGTCTGGCAAAGTTCCCTTTACCGCGGTTCTTAATATAGAAAAACCCAATGACAGAAAAGGTGACCGCCCCAACAAAATTGACGATCAAATCCTTCATGGTATCAAAGATGCCAATATCAAGGTAGCCCCCCAAACCAAAGGTATAGGATTCCATAGGGGCCCCGTTCACCGTCATTTGGCCGCCCGTCACCATCACATCTTCTATACCGCGTATTACAATGGGGACATTCTGTTTTGCCGCGTTCAGGTCAACGGTGGCAATCGTATTTACAACCGTATCCTTCTGCATATCAGTCAGTGTCAGCACATCCATGGAAAATTCAAAGAATTCCCACAGGACACCAATGGTCATGGAAAAGCAGAACGCTACCAGCGCCACAAAGAAAGGCGATAGTTCAAACTTGAACAGCTCGCTTCGGTTAAATATATCCACCATGGATACGCCCACCGCTGCCATGAGAAAACCGTTCATCGCATGGAGCATGGTGTCCCACCAGGGGATCTTTAGATAAAAGGCCCGGATTTCACCCAATATTTCCGCGCAGAAGATAAATAAAACGATGATGACCTCCAGCGTATGGGGCAGCGTTATCTTCAGTGTACGATCAACAAAGGATGGGATCAGGAAAAGGATCAGGGTTAAAATGCAGGTAAAACAATTTTCATAGTTCCCGGTAAAGAACTGTCCAACCAGTACTGCAATCACAATACATGTAAGCACAATGTATAGGATCGACATACTGCGCCGTCCCTTTGCAAAGTTTTGCATCAGCTCACGGCGTGCGCTTCCTTTTTCACGATCTGTTTTCTGCTTTTTCATATGATCCCTCCTAAAGTCCCATTTGTAAGAACATTTGAGTCATTTCACTATAAAGTCTCTCTATTCTATCATATCCCCCCAAAAACGTCAATATACTGTTCAAAATTTCAGAAAATACTTCTACAATCACATCCCCTATCTTCTGATTTCATTGAAAATTTTTTGAGATTTCTCAAACTGTCTGTCCGCAGCGCCTCATTCCGCTTCTATTTGCCCCCGCGCCGCCGTGTCCCCAGCATTGCCCGCATTTTATGCTTGCCCCGCCTCTTTGCTGTCTCCGGAGAGCTGGTATTGCTTGCCCGCCTGATCAATGGCATAATTGTCTTTGTAAATCAATTCGGAGATCGGAACAAAGCGATAACCTTCACCCTGCAGTTTTTCAAGAATTCCGGGAAGCGCTTCCGGCGTGTGGAGGGCCGCGTTGTGAAACAGCACGATTGAACCGGGTTTTACTTTCTCAGTTACCCGTTTTGTGATTTCAGGTGCAGAGAGATTTTTCCAATCCAGACTATCACTGTTTGATACAAAAAGGAAAAATACACCGACATGCAGCTGGTTCCAAACCTGTCGTTTAATTTCCCCTATTATGACAGAAGAAAACCTCCCATGAAACAAGTCATAGGAGGTTGGTTTGTCTTAACTACTGTTTAGTCATCAAAGCTGATATATAACGCTAGCATCAAAATAGAATCAGTGATTGCCGGTATGCAGCCGATAGATGATTGTGGCCACCTCTGCACGTGTGGCCTGCGCCTGCGGGGCAAAATTGTTATTCTCGTCGCCCTGCATATATCCGGCGGCCAATACATCATAAACGCTCTCATAAGCCCAATCAGAAATCTCAGCTTCGTCAGCAAATTTGGACTCTGCAGTTTTGCCTCCCAGCTGGAAGGCACGGTCTAGAATTGCCGCAATTTGTTCTCTGGTTATTTCTTCTTCCGGTTCAAACAAGGTATCGCTCACACCGCCAACAATTCCCCTGGCCGCCAATGCACTGATATATGTTTCTGCCCAATGGCCTGCCGTATCCTCAAACACCTTGCCAGCTTCTGGTTTCAAGCCCAAATACCGGTACATTACCGTACAGAATTCCCCACGGGTAATACTGGAATCAGGCCGAAAGCTCCCATCATCATAACCGTTCATCAGCGCGTTGTCATATATATATTCTATGTTTTCTTTGGCCCAATGACCATCAATGTCATTGGGATAACCGGACGATGAGGGTTCCTGTGACTGCTGTGGAGCCGCAGTCGGAGTTGTTGAACCATTCGGCGGCAAGGTTGACGTACCGCTTCCATTGCTGACGCTGCCGGACTGCTCCGGCTTTTTTGTGGAGGTTGGAACAGGAGAAGACGTCGGCGCCGGCGGATCGGTTTCATCAGGCCTTGCAGTTTCCTCGGGATCGACCACGGTATCTCCGTCATTTTTAAGGGCAATTGTCCGATCCAGTACCATCTGATTGTAGGTCAGCTTTAATACATAGTTCCCGGAATCAAAAGACTCTTTCGTCGGAATTTCCTGTTGAAAGTTTCCATTTGCATCTGATAAGAGCTCCTGCCTGAAAATTTCTCCGCCGCTTGGTGACGTAAGCGTAAGATACAGGGGCGTTACCTCCGTTGTACCCGACACTTTAATGTTATCTCCTTTGGTGACAATAAACGGCGCTTCAAAGGAAAACGGAGCGGCTACCTTCAGATTCCAGTCAAGATATGTGGTGGCAAACGTTATTTTTTTGGTTTCTCCTGGATTTTGCTCCTGACTATAGGCCTTCAAGGAATCATCAAAGAAAATTTTTGTCGGTCCGGCTTTGGCAGTATCCAAGACCTGGAAAGAAATAGAGGCAAACAGTCCGCTTTGGGTAATATTCTTGCTTGTATTATCGCCATAAAACAGGCGGAGGGTACCGGGGGCGGGGACGCTGGAAGTCAGCTTATCATTGCCCATAATATCGCCCTTAACTGCATAGGAAGGGCTGTTATTATTTCCCTGGTTAACAGGCTCAAGAATTTTAGCATCATATTTCAAATCTGCTACAAAAACATAAATTCCGCCATGAGGCAGCTCGTTATTACCAAAGTCCAAGGAAACCCGCGCTTCCACAACATCTCCCACATGCAGTTCCGCCGTATCCATACGCACGCTGACCTGAAGCTTTCCGGCTTCTCCGTCTGCAAACGCTGACAGACTGTTCAAACAGCAGATCTGTAACGTCATTAAAAGACCAACCAAAATTGCAACAAATTTTTTCAATTTTATCATGATATCACCTTTATGTCTCGTGAGAAAGAATGCTGTAACATAAACTGTTACAGCATTCTTTGCCATTCAATTTATTTGCTGTTTATATGGTTATTTTGCGATCTCGAAATAAGTTCCGTAATCCGCTTTTTTAGCCATATGCTTCAATGCGTCCAGCATCTTTGTATAGTCCTCAATATCGTTTTTAAAATCACCGGTTACATCGCCGGAGAAGTATCCGCCCTGGAAAATCCCAGCCGACGGCTCAACACTCTTGGTGATAAAGGTCTTCATCACCGCATAGTCAACAATGTTATAAATCCCGTCTTTGTTGATAGAAGGAAGGTCGCCAATGTTGACAGTATAGGTCTCAGACGCTGTTACAGCCGCATTTGTAGCCGAGGTTGTGGTCACCGTAATCACATACTTACCCGCCTCTGTCAGCGTATAGGTGCTGGCTGTAGCAACTGGCTGCCCATCTTTTGTCACCGCAATGGTTGTGGTGTACCCAGCCGCTGTTGCATCCGCTTCAATTTTGAGGTATTTGTAGGTGCCGTTATCCGCAAAGCCTAACGCCTGAAGCGCACTATTGGTCAGCAGTCCTGCTTTTGTAGCAGCCGCGGCATTCACCGCTGCCTTCAGCGCGGGAACTGTAGCGGCCTCTATTTCATCAACCGTAACCTCTTTTGTAACAGCGTTTCCAACGCTGTCGGATACGGTAACAGAATAGGTGCCGTTCTGTGTTACAGCAACCGAACCGGTACCATTGCTCAAAGCAATACTAAGGTCAGTTGCCGCTCCGTTCCGTTTCACGGCAATGTCTTCGGCAGCAATACCTGAACCGCCGTCTTCTGCGGTTAAGTTTAAGGTTACCGTATTGGCCGGTTTTACAGTGCCTTCCGCCTTGGTAAAGGTTGCCGCAGGCATCTTACTATCAGCTTTGATAGAGAAAGTCTTTACCGCTGCATTACCCAGCTTATCCTCCGTCTTAAACGTGATGGTTTCAGCCTCCAGATTAGTCAAGTTAATCGCGGCAGGCTCTGTGGGAACCGGAATTGTAACAGTTGCCGGATCATCTGTAGTACCAAGATAGTAGAAAAACTCCAGTGCATCCGGCATATTGGTATCCGTTGCGGTCAAGCTGGTTACGTCCAGGCTGGAAATGGCGCGCCATTGACCGCTTACGTTAGTAAATACGATTTCCGGACCGGTTTGATCCAGCTTCAGATTTTCATTTAAAAGCTTGATCAGAGAGGTCTCACCGTTGGCTAAAGTAACCAGCACATAGTAGTCCCCTTCTTTCTCGATTCTAATGTTTTGGTTTCCAGTACCTATCGCGGTACCGTTACCTTCCAGTGCCAGCCAAGCCTTGATATTTTCCTCACCAGTGACGCTTTGCAGGTCAGCCGCAGCGACATATTTCGCGCCGGTTCCATTGACACGGACGGACAGATCATATGCATCCTTGCTATATTCCGCAGGGTAACTTCCAACAATTAAGGGTTCTTCAGAACTGATTGTAATACTTGCGCTGTTCGTAATGGTGGCCGCAAAATTGTCGGCGCTTGGAGCGGTATTGTACATTGCCGCTTTCGCATTGCTCATCGTAAATACGCATGCGGCGCCAGATACCGCGTCCGCTTTCACAGTGAAATTCAGCACGATAAACTCTTGGCCTTTTGTGACAGCGTTTGCCTCCACCTCGCTGTTCTTGTCACCGTAAATCACACTGACCTTGCCGTTTTCGTTCTTCACGGCCTTAACAGCGTCCTGATTCTGCGGGACATCAGCCCCGAGCGCTACATCGTTAAATTCCAAGCTGGCAGCGTCATATGCCACATCAAAAGAAACCATTGCAGCGCCCACCGGTCCAATCATATCTTCCATGGCAGCAGTCAGAGATACCGCACCATTTTTATCTGCGATAGCAGGGGTTGCCGTAACGGCAATATTTGCACTGATGGCCTGCGCAAAAACGCTGAAAGTATAAGTTTTCGTTCCCTCCGGAGTCGTGACCTTTAAGGTATAACTTCCGCTTTCCGTGACCTGAATTGCGCTATAGTCAGAGAAATGATCAACTTCATCGCCCTGATCCTTCTGCAGGGTCACCGCAGTGATTCCAGTTCCGGCTACAGCAAGCGTTACGCCGCCCTCTTTGTAATAGGTTTTGCCTTCCTCCAATGCCGCGCCGTCAACCTTGACTGACACTGTATTTAACTCTACAGCAAGTGTAGCCTGCGTGGCCGAGACAGTATAGTCGAAATATCCAGTCGTATCTGTCATCTCAATAAAGCTAATGTCCTCGCTTTCTTTACTGCCCATGATGTCCACACCAAAGCTATAGTCCGCTTTCGCCGTGGCAGTATTTGACACCGTGAAAGGAATGGATGCGATATCGAAAGTCTCCGAATTCTTTACCTGTTCCGAAATATCAATACCGGGAGCTTTCTGGTCATAAACCAGAGACAGCCCCACCCCTTCAACAGATGTGGCAATGATCCCCGCTTCGTTAAACAGAGCTCCGTAAATAATTCCATCAGAAGAAGCCGTGAAATTCTCCGTATCATAAGGAACGCCAATTGAGAAAGCCGTAATCGCCTCCGCCTGCGTGGCTTGGGCTGAAATCACCAATTTAAATGTTTCACCGGGACGAACCACTGTAATTGGTGCCCCATCCGTATTTTGTACATGATAGGTAATTGTAATTGCATCTTGGCCTGTACCGGCCGGCACAACCTCGTCCGCTGAGACGGCAACCGGAAGTGCCAATGTGGTCAAAACCATTGCCATGACCACGAGTAAGCTTAAATATTTTTTCATGATTCATTCACTCCTTTTTATTTGCCTATTCCTGGTCCTGCTTATTCAGCCATTAACGCATTGGCATTGCCCGCCTCAATCGCAGTCTTGACTGTATCCACGTCAAAGCCAACCGCGCCGTCAACCATCAGCTTGAAAATACGGTATTCTGACAATTCGATTGTACCGCTGCCGTCAAAGTCCAAGGTAGCGGCGCCGCCCGCAAGTGTTGACGCATTCTGCCGTCCAAGGGCAACATTCAGAGCCGTGGCCACAGCCACATCAATCTGGGCCTTCAGCTCCGGATTCTCCTTTGCTGTTGTCAGCGAAGAAGTGCTGGCAAACACATCTGCGCCGTCTGCGTCAGAAATACCGATTACATTACCAAAGGAGGGCGTTCCATCTACCGCGTAAATCGTAAAGGTTTTGGAATACGCGCTGTTTGCAACGCTTGCGGTCGCTTTCAGGGCAATGGAGAATTTGTCTGACCCCTTCGTAAATGTAACCGCATTGCCGGAGCCGGTCAAATAATCCGCCAGACCGCCTTCATAGGTCCAAACAACATCATAGGTTTTGGTGTCCGTTGTCACGTTTGCTGGCAAATCCACAGAAGCAGATATATTGCTGGGCACATTCAAGTTGTTCAGCGCTTCCTGAAGCTGGTCATCCACAATCGGAGGCAACGCTTCAACTGTGACGCTGGCGCTGACATTCTCATACGCCCCTGCCTCAATGACGACAGTGTAGATTCCTGTGTTGGTAAACACGGATTTATCAATCGTCAGGGTTGCGGTTTCGCCGTTTGCGGCAATGGTATACTTTCCGTTTTCAATGGGATTTGCCGCCTGCTGATTGGTACCAACCTTGACCGCGGTCAAAGCATTTTTCCATGCCTCATTATAGTTGGAAATATTGAAAACCGCGTCTTCTCCGATTTTGATATTCTCGCTGTCGGCCATTGTCGGTTGTACCAGAGCCGCGGCCGTTGTATAGTAGAACCCGGTCGGGGACGCAACATCGGTACCGCCTGCCTTTGCTGCATATACAGCCTTTTCCAGACCTGCACGCGGACGGAACGTCACCGCAACCGTGCCGTCATCGCCCGTTGTCTTCTGATCCACAAACTGAATCGTTGTGTTGTCCAGCGTACCGCTTTCATTCAGGAAGGAGAAGAAAGTCGCCTCAGCGGCCTTCACAGGATCTGCACCAGCTGTCAGCTTGATTGTGACAGTGATGAGATCCGCCTCTGATACCTGCGTGAGCGTTCCCGCACTCGGTGTCGCGCCTTTGTCAATCTCAATGTTTTCTGTACCGCCGCCAGGCAGCGTCCTTACAGCTGTAACGCTGACGATCTCCGCGGTGTTTCCCGCCGCATACCCCATCATCATGGAGCAGGACAGCGCAAGCGCCGCCGCAAGTGCCACAACTTGCTTACCTCTTTTTTTCATTTCTTAACACCCCATTTTTAGTTTGTTATATTTTGTTATATAAATTTTTATTTTTTTCTATCCTTATACCTGCACTCCTTCCGTCCCCATCATTTTGCTGTCTTCCCCTTCAGTCCATCCTTTCATAACGGAAACACAAAGGCCCGTCTTTGATTTCCTCTGCATTGTGCATTGGCAAATCCATTCAATAACTATAATATATTATATTGCAGCATCACAAAATTCCAGATTTCAGAAAAGTCTCTTTACGGGATATAAATTTTAACAGACCCCTCTCCATTATCCAGCACAGATGCCTGCTGACCGAACAAAAGCTTAATCACATCGGCAGGCACAAAAATTCTTCCATCCCGTTCCTCAGGAGGCGGAAGCACCTTGCACAGTTTTGCATTGTAGTAAAACCGGCTTTCTGCCAGATTGATCTGCAATGTCTGATACTGCCCATAAGCGTTTGCCGTATTGGTTTCGCCGTCCCATGCGACAGTCATGCCGGCATTCTCAAGCAAAAAGCGTATCGGGATCATATAGGTATCGCCCTCTTTAAAAGGCGCCACATCCATTTCTACAGCATTCTCTCCCGCATACATCCGTGTCTCCCCCTCGGTAAAGGTGAGAAACTGTTTCAAGCTGGGAACCTGCAGAGCCGGCGCAACATTATATCCGCTGACGCCCACATCAATCCCTGCAATCCGGTCATAGGTTCCCACTGTGAAGCTCGGGCGGTGATATGTGACCACGCTCAGACTTCCCGGCACAAAGCGCAGCGGATAACTGTCAAGCGAGTTCCACAGCTGTTTGGGATTGACCGCGGCCAGCGTAAAATAACACAGTACGCCATCCCGCTCAATCAGACTATCGCTCAGACTTTCATCCAGAAAGTTGAGGGACAGTGTGTTTTCTCTTTGAACCGCCGTGATATCGCCGGCCTCTTTTACGAGCATCCCCGCGCCGGTATGTATGATACCGCCTTCTGTTTTAAGAAAGAACTGCTCCGGATCCCATGCCACCGTCATACTGAAGCCGCACAGCGTATCGAGCGTATCCGGAAGTGTAGAAATATTTCTTGCATTCAGCCAAACGTCGATCTCGCCGCTGTCCTCCCGCATGACCTGAGGCGCGCAGTAAAATTCAATATTTGTTTCAAGAGGAACCTCCGCCGCGAATCCCGATAAACACATTGTGCATATGAGAATAAAGATCAGAAATACTACAGACTTCTTCATTGCTGTCTCCTCCCCTGAATCATATTATTTCAGAACAGCCTTTTGATTCGAACATAAAGGCTTTAACGCTCCGTTCAGAGAATCCCACAGCATAAAATACACTTCCGTCTGCTCGGTCTTGTTCACATTGTTGAAAGTGAAATTTACAGTTCCAGACCGGTTTACCGTTTTTGTCTGAAGCGGCGCCACGAGAAGCTTGCCGTCCTCACTTGCTTCATATACTGCTGCAATGCACAGCACATTTTGGGCACTTTTTTCAATATTGACCTTAACCGAGGCCGCATTCAGTTTCTCTTCTGAACCTGTCATAGAAGGATCACTCATACTATATGTACCGTTTTGCACCACCGCAGAATTTCCTTTCATTGTAACAGCCATTGGCTCAGGAAGTTTCTCGGTATAATCGCCATAATGGTATACAAGTAATTTAAGCTCCTGGTCGTCCGGCTGGTCCAGAGAAACTTTGGTTCCCGGCGCGGCCTTGACTTTAAATTCTATGTTTGCAACCGCCATGCCTTCGCTGCCGTCAACAGCTTCCTCACCGCTGTCGGCTCTGAAATACAAAAAGATATGTCCGGGCTTGTTAGGGACAAGTTCAACGCCTTTGTCAGCGGCGTCCTTTGACGCGAATGCCGGGTCAAAAGCGCCGCTTTTATATTCCATCTGGTCAGTATCATAAACTAAATATGCCTGAAACAAACCGATTTTCTCATTGGTGACACCCTTTAGTGAAAGGCGCAAATCCGCCGTTTCACCATTATATAATCCACCTGTAAAACTCATTTCCACGGCCGCGTCCGGCGCCACCGCAGCGGGCTGGACCTCCTCGGCAAAACAACTGAACTGAAGCAGCATCGAAACCGCCATAAGACCTGCCAATAGACACAACATTCTTTTTCTCATTTGATTTCCTCCCATGAAGTCATAACCAACCACAATTCTTTTGCTCATATTATATCGCAATAAAAAATAATGTTCAATCATTAAATTAACAAAATTGCAACATTTAATTTGTACATAATAGCTAAAGATATTTTTTCAACATTTTCTCTTTTCATGCAGTGTGTAGAGAAGCAGCGCGTTTTCTGCGAAAAAACGAGGGTTCAAAACGCATGTAAAGCGAAATCACCTTACAAAAATACACAGGCAAGAAACCAGTAAAGCTCGTTTCTTGCCTGTGTATTTTTTGTTATTTTGAAATTTCCTTAAGAATTATTTCCTGCATTTCGTTCTTCAGGAAAATTTGACTGTTTTAAATCCTGCTCACGGTTTTCCGGATCCTCTGCGCTGGTGTGCGCAGGCCGTTCACCAAAAATTGCCTGTTCAGTCCGGACTGCATGTTCGTGCACTGCAATTTTTTCCTCTTTCTTTGCTTCATTTTGATAGAGCTCACGGGTGGCCCAGTAAACATGGCTGCCGTCTTGAATTTGAAATTTTTCCTTTAGCTCCGGAATATCCGCCATATCGCGGTAAAACTCCATCGTTCCGTCATAGGCATCCTGCTTCATCATTTCAAAAAAGGTATCGTCAAAGAAGAATACAGGATAAGCACCGGAGGATAGCTCTGCCATAAACTTGCTCTGGATCGCCATCTGCCCTTCACCGGAGCCGCCCATCATAGAAGCGCTGACCGCATAAATTTTTACAGTTTGCTGACCGTCTTGATCCATATCCTCCACAAATTGTGCAAAATACGCTTCCATGGCAGCTATGGTTTCATCGCTGACATACTTATCTGAATAATACCCAATTTCAAGGTCATAGGTGGGGCGCGTCGCAATTTCATAGGCCGTTCCCGCAATCAGCACAACCCCCACTGTGACCCCAATAATCCACCATTTATAATACGTCCAAATATGGGCTATTTTATCTTTCAACGGCAAATTTTTTGCCATCTGCCTGGCTTCTCTGGTCTGTTTATCCATATTCCTTCACCTCAGCTGAATTTACAATACACGAATTAATTTATTATAACACAGCTAAATCCAATATTCAAGCATTTTGATTCACATTCTTCTGTAACAACAGCAGGCGCGGGCCGCAAGCCCGGCATCGAACAACCATATATCAACATAAAACTCAAAATCTCTGCCCATTAGCTTCAATGATGTTATCCTTCAAAATGATAAGAAAATGGCAGCAACTCTTTCACCGCAACTTTTTTCTTATCTCCATTTATCATAAGAATTACATTACATTCCGGCATATAGTCGTGTAATATCTGGCGACAATTTCCGCATGGAGAAATAATTTCTTCTCCCTTTTTTCCACGAACTGCGACAATGGTTTCAAAATCTCTTTCTCCATTTGTAATCGCATTTCCCATTGCAACTTGCTCTGCGCACGCTCCGTGTAAGGCGTAAACATTGACGCCAATATATATTTTTCCGTTTCTGCATAGAACGGCTGCTCCTACTGTATGATTATAATTTGATTCATCATAATTTAACTGTATCGCTTTTTGTGCCTCTGCTATTAGTTCATAATCTTTGTCGGTTAATTCACACATTTTTGTACTCCTTAAATTTTTACTGCCGACTTATTCTGCATCTATTCTACTATAAATTCTTTCTCCTTTTTAAAAATGGACAATCCAAAAAGGACTGCCCATTCATTCTTCTAATTATTTATCCAGCGGCTTCATGGTGGGGATTCCTACAACAAATCGACGGTTACTCTGTTTAACCCTTCGTAACTCTACGACCATATCTGTGTCATCCTCCCTCGCCCTCCGCAACTCTCCACAAATCTCTATTGCTAATGAGCGCTTTGTGGTAAGGTTTGTGGTAATGTGGTAAGCTCTGAACTTCGTGAGCGAGCAAAGCCCAGATGATCTACCTACTCATACGGAGGTTAGTATAGCACACTTCCTTTACAATGGCAATAGGTCACTTTTCTCAATCTGCGAGCGTTTTTTCCATTCAAAGAACCGTCTGCGGATTTCACTGACATCGGCTGCTGTGTCTGACGAGAGAAAAATGTCCTTTTGTCGGAATCCTCTTTTAATGCCATCGGCGACCTTTTCTTCACTTCCTCGTGTTCCAAGTGGGATATATATGAGCTTTATACCCTGCTTCTCACAGATGAACTTTTTTAACGTTTCCTCATGGGTCATTTTTCTGTCTTTGACTGGCGCTGATTCAAAGGCAAGCCTTAGCTCTGGAATATAGGCAGTCAAGGGTAAGCCAATGCTCTCACCACTATCTATCTTGACCGCAATATCAAGGCTTCGTGCATAAACTGAAATCAGCAGTCGTGGAAGCGCCATCTGAAACTCTCTTTCACACTCTTTGCACCCCATTCCCTCAATAGTCCTGTTGAAAACCCTGTCACGCCATTCATGCCCAAAAGAGTCTCTCCACCAAACATAACGCAAGGAGTTCCTTGAGATGTGAGATGGTAAAAGCCCTTTGTTCTTTTCAAAGTTCCATTCTGAAGCTATTTCGGGGTCAGTAGCAGCAAGGTCGTTGTATCCCTCTTTCACCGCCCGATCCGCACAGACAGGACAAACAGTTCCTTTAATTCGGCTCTTAACAAGCGACTGCCACTCAAACCCACAAACATGACACTTCCACCAGACCTTTTTCCTTGACTTCTCATTTACCATGTCCGGTGTCAATGGAAGATTCCTGTCAGACCATTCCTTTGCAAGCTCCGGTTGTCGAGTAGCAAAGTCATTGAACCCTTTAAGCAATTCAATTCCACTGCAATAAGGGCATTTGCTTCCTCCCGATCTGGTGGAAATCAGTGTGTACCACTCATGCCCCTTACTACACTTCCACCAAGCCTTTCTGTTTGAAAATGCTGTTACCATCGTTGGCAGTAGGGGCAGATTCCGTTCAGACCACTCAGCGGCTACCTCTGGAAATCGTGTGGTGAGATCATTAAACCCTTCCAGCACCTTATTGTGAGAGCAGTAAGGGCAGCCGGTTCCTCGTACCCTTGCTCTGACCTCGGTTCTCCACTCATGTCCCAGCTTGTCCCTCCACCACACTATCTTATGCGAACCAGCACCCACCATCGTAGGCTTGAGCGGCAAGTTCTGAGGCGACCATTCGGCGGCAATCAAAGGGTGTGTAGTGGCAAGGTCATTGATGCCTTCAACGATTCTCATTCCATCACAGATGGGACATTTCTCCCCATGTGATCGTGCCTTTACGCTTGTTTGCCACTCATGCCCACACTTACCATGCCACCAAACGACCTTGTTGGAGCCGTATGATACCATTTCGGGTGTCAGGGGCAGGTTTTTCTCTGACCACTCCGAAACCAGCTCAGGATGCACCTCTTTCAAACTGTTCTTCATACTAACAAGCCCTCCTCTCTGACTACCTATATATAATAGTATAGGTAGGGTGATTTGGAAAACCTGCGAAAAGGCTCTGCGACTGTATATCGCAGAGCCTTTTTCTATGCCGAAAACTGTGACAGCCGCTCCTCCTCAATGTACGAGCCATTGGCGGCGATTTCCTTCTTTTTCAGTTCTTTCGTCACATCAATATAGATGTTTGCGGTCGTTTCAATGTCAGCGTGTCCAAGTACATCTTGAATCACCTTGAGATTCACACCGGATTCACACAGTCTCGTTGCAAATGTGTGGCGCAAAATATGGCAGCTAAAGTGTGGCAGGAGAACCGGATCAGAGTCGATGCCGTATTTTTCAAGAACCTCATCGTTGCAGTCCCTTATAATACGGCGCAAAGCCTTGTTGAGCGTTCCCTGATGCTGAACCTGTCCATCTCGGTTGATGAAGATGAAATCATCATAGCCATCCACCCGTCCTATACTCTCAAGACCAGCTTCTTTCTGATACTCCCTTTCCATGATGAAAGCCTCTTTCACACCGTTCACCATCGGAATTGTCCTGCATCCTGCTTTGGTTTTTGGCGTGTTGACACTAAAATAGCAACCCTTTTCGTCTCGGTGATTATAGTAGACGAGAGTATGATTGACGGAGATCTCGCCCCCTTCTAAATCCACATCACACCAGCGGAGACCAGTGATCTCACCAACTCGCATTCCAGTGTTCAGCATGATGTAGAATACCGGATACCAGTGTTGATACTGCGGACGCCGCCTGAGAAAGTCAAGCAGCAAAGCCTCCTGCTCTACAGACAATGCCTTTCTCTTCTTTGTTTCATAGTTATGAGACAAGCGAAGCTCTTTCATGGTGTCGATTGTTGGATTCTTCCTAATCATATCGTCCTCGACCGCAACTTGAAAGACTTGATACAGGACATTGTGGATATTATCGACTGTCGAGATTTTTAAGCCCCTATCGTCTACTAAGCTATTGTAGAAGCGTTTAACATCAGACTTCTTTACATTCACCAAACGCTTCTTACCAAATGTCGCCCTCACGAAAGTCTCATACATATAGATGTAGCTCTTGAAGGTGCTGTCCTTTATTCCCTTTTTGAGCTGGCACCAGAGATCGAACATGTAGTTGACCGTTAGGCTTTTCACATCTGACCTGATACCGTCGTGATGATCGACTACAACCTGTTCCTCAATCTCACGCAGCTTGTCCAGCGTTGGAGCATAGACATTATGCCTTACTCCGTCCTCCGTAGTCCACCTGAACTCGTAAGTACCGTTCTTTCTCTGGTACTCGCCCTTTTTCAGTCTCAGACGATTACCGTCCAGTCGAGCCTTTGATTTCGTCTTTGTCGCCATAGTACCCCTCCTAAATTGATTTTAGACCTAACAGATATTCCTCTAACTTCTGGCGCTTTATCAAGCGTTTGCTGCCTACCCACAGCACAAATGGGCAGTTATCCTCGTTGGATAGCTCTCTTAACTTGGATGTGCCTATACCAAAATACTGAGCTGCCTCCTCAATCGTAATAGTGAATCTTTCCCAGACGGGAACTTCAACCTTCTTTGCCATCTCGATAGCACCCTCCTGTTCTTTGATGTGCCACCAAGATACACCTTACCCCTGCTGAAAGGCAAAGATGCGATTGAGAAAATCGCATCCTTGCGCTCTCACACTGAATATGCTTTTTCAAGGTACTCATCGAGTTTCTTTCGTTTCAGCAACCTCTTTGTACCTACCCATAACACAAACTCGCAGGCTTCATCATCAGACAGCGCCCTGAGCTTACCCACTCCAATTCCTGTATAAGCTGCGGCTTCTTCAAGCGTGAGGTTCGACTTGAGCCAGATAGGTACTGCCTGATCTTTCTCTTTCTTATTCACGCCACCCCGCTTTGCAGGTATGGGATAGCTCCCTACACTTATCGAAAGCGCCCTATCGACATCTCTCATTGTGAGTGAATCGACGCTTCCAACATATTGCGAGAGGCGGCTTTTATCAATGGTGCGGATCTGCTCAAGAAGCACGATTGAATCTTCTGCCAATCCAAACCGCTTTCCCAATTTGGAATGTGTTGGCATATCCAGCCGTTTTACCTTACTCGTAATAGCGGCTGCAATGATCGTGTTGCTGCTCCGATTCCCAATGTCATTCTGAATGACAAGTACAGGACGGACACCACCCTGCTCTGAGCCTACCGTTCCAGATAAGTCGGCATAGAAAATATCCCCTCTGCGGATAGTTTCCCTGATGTTCTTGGTTTCGTCCACTTTCTGACCCTCCGTTGTTGGATTGGAGGTCTCCCTCCAATCCACAACAGCAAAAAAAGGGCGAAAAATTAAACCTGTTCTGTAAAGAAATTTTTTATAAACTCATCGAGCAGCTTTTTACGCTTTGACATAGCCATTGCTGAGATACCGTACTTTTCACCGAGAACCTTTGCGCTGCTCTTCTTATTACCATCGAGGTAAAAATCAAGCAGCTCCACCGCCCAAGGTTTCCAACTGGCAAGCTGCTCCCGTAGCTTCTCAAGCAGCATTTCATCAACGACACTCGCCTCAAGGTCATCGCTACCTACTAAAGTGTCCATTAGCGTCTCCCCTTCATATCCCTTAAGCGGACAGTCAATGGAGAGAAACTGACACTCACCCTTGCGCTTTCTGTTTATATCTCGTAGTGCATCTTCTCTATGCCATTCCATGTACGCCTCATAGGATACCTCGATAAACATGCGGTCGATTATCCCGCAGTCCTCAAAGCTGTCCTCAATAAAGCAACGGCGCTCACACATTGGCAATCCCTTGTTGGCTCGCATGATTGCGCTCCATTCCTCCTGCGTTGCCTGTTTCAGTCCTCTCTTCGGTGCTGTAATGTCCTTGTAAATCAAAATGGTTGTCCGTTTCATCGGTTTCCTTTCCCGAAGCCGATGAAACGAGAACACAAAAAGCCACCTGACCCGTTGACTGACGCCACACTGACAGACTACTCCCTTTGGAGCAAGTCATAGTCAAGTGGCATTTGGAAGTCAACGCATCAAGCGGCTCCGTAGCACAAATCTTGCTTTAGATTATTTTGTTGTTCTTGCTTGGTTTTCTGTCTTAACTGGATCTTCTAAAGGACACTGGTGGGAACACCACCTCCTCTCCGCAGTTTGAGCATTTTGCAAATGTATAGCCATGCTCCCCTCTTGCGACATTTTCTACTCTGTGGTCGCAGTACGGACAGAGCCTAACCATCTTCATCATTCCGCTGCATTGTCTCCGCAGCGAATCCTGTGCTGCTTTCACCTGAGCATAACGCTCTGGGTTTATCTGTTGAACATTCATCTTTGGCATTCTAATATTCCTCCACATCTAACAGACGGTATGGATTGTCGAGGTAATCCTCTCCGATGTAGCCAAGCTGCTTCATGCGGATCGCCAATGCAGTCTTGGAACACCCCAACAGTTCCGTCATTCCAACAAACCGGTCGTAATCATCTCTGGCAAAAACTTTGTTAAGCATTCGTATTCCTCCCTGCACATCAAACAGTCTCATAGCCTGCTCGACAAGACCCCTTGGAAGGAGCATAACAGCAGCCAGAGCATTACTCTGCCATTCTTCCCAATCTTCAATGGGCTTTCTTCGTGCTGTGTTCGCCTTACAGCAGTGGATCGGCTTCTCATGCGGCTTTACGCCGTAATCCTGTGGGAAAAGCATCTTCAAGACCTGATGGCTTGTCTCGTGCATAATGGTAAAGTTCCTCCGCCCATTTTGCTCTATACCTTCCCGCAAATCACTTTCAATCAAAACAGTCTTTCCATCAAGGAGATAGACCTCACCGGAATTATCAAACCCCGGCAATTCTATCCCTATCTTTCCATAGGAAGTTAATCCGAGGATAGAGCCATCTATGGAAAGGTGCTGATAGTCGATTTTCAGACCAAGCAGCTTCTCTGCAAGTATTTCAGGATATATCCGGTAAACCGGTCGATTCGCAATCTCCGGCAACTTCATGTATGCTCTGATAACCCGATCTGCGATAGCCTCAAGGTCTCTGCGAGACAATCTTTTCAATTTTTCCTCCTTTAGCCAAACTTCGCTTCTACAAACCAGCGTCCATTCTGCTCATCAAAAAGATGCGTTTCGCTGCGTCCTATTCTAATGGTATAACGAATCCCACGACCGCCAACCTCAGAAGCAGCTTTACAGACTTGAATCACCTTGTCGATCTCAAACTCTTCCTCGTCAGCCATTCGTATTGTTTTCGGCAAGCACGAGCCATCTGGCTTGTGTTCAGCATTTACTGTCACATAGACCTTCCTTCTGCCCATCTCAACACCTCATTTCGCCAAAAATCTCAAAAAAGGGCTTGACGAAGTCCTATTCGTAATGTATGATGTAAACACGAAGTTGATTTCGTGTTATGAGCAGATTATAGCACGAAGCCGATTTCGTGTCAACAGGTTTTTTGCGAAGTCAGTTTCGTGTCACTGGTTAGGCACAAACATAGTTGAAGGAGAATCAATATGAAATTCAATGAGCGGCTCAAAGAGATCAGAGAAAAAAAGGGATTGACGCAGGAGCAGCTTGCCAAGCTCTCAGGGCTTTCTACCCGTATGATCCAAAACTATGAAAAGAGTAGCCGTCCGCAGTTTGACAACGCTAAGAAGCTGGCAACCGCACTGGATGTCTCGGTTTATGATATTCTTGGTGAAGATGGAACGCTTATAGCCGAAGCAAGTGAGAAGTACGGCTCCAGAGGCGCAAAACAGGCGGAACAGCTTATGGCAGAAGTAACTGGACTGTTTGCCGGCGGTGAGATGGCAGAAGAGGATATGGATGTGATGATGAAAGCCATCTCAGATGCCTACTGGATTGCAAAAGAGAAGAACAAGAAGTTCACGCCCAACAGTTACAAGTCACAAGGCTGAGTCCTCTTTAACGGACTTCACCCTTGATACAATATTCCGAGAGGAAAGGGGTGAGGGTCATTGTACGCCTCTACATCTGAGATCGTCCATAAGGCAAATCAAATTGTCAAAATGTGTGGGACTCGTGATCCCCACAAGATTGCCAATGAACTTGGCATAGAGATTATGTATTGCCCATTCAACGCCCAGCGGGGTGCATATAAGGTCATCATGCGAAACCGCTTCATGTTTATTAAAGAAGATCTACCACCTGTGATGGAGAACATCGTCCTGCTCCACGAGCTTGGACACGACAGCCTACATAGAGACGAAGCCACCAAGGTCGGCGGCTTCAAGGAGTTTAATATTTTTGATATTCGGGACAGCCGAATGGAGTACGAGGCAAATATCTTTGCCACACAAATTGCTCTCCCAGATGATGATTTCTTGGAGCTTGCAGAGCAGGGCTACGATGTGCAGCAGATCGCCAGAACTATGCACTCCGATGTAAACCTTGTAGCTCTCAAGGCGGACACGCTTATATCGCAGGGCTACCGGCTCCGTCCGCAAGAACACAATAACGATTTTCTGAAATATAACCGATAGGGGTGAATGGGTATGCCGATTTATCACTGCACGAACTGCCATTTTACATTCAAGCGAGAAGGCATGGTCGAAAGTTGCCCTGACTGCGGCAAGCCTGATATTCGACCTGCCACCGAAGCAGAAATTGAGGAGTTCCAGCGTTATGTCGATGAAAGCTGGGACGATAAGTAAGGCTTGTCTCCTCTACCTTTGGAGGTGCGCATGAAAGAGAAAACCTATATCGCCATCGACCTCAAAAGTTTTTATGCCAGCGTGGAATGTGCCGAGCGTGGTCTTGACCCGTTGGACGCCAATCTTGTTGTGGCAGACGAGAGCAGAACAGATAAAACCATCTGCCTTGCGGTCTCCCCTGCCCTAAAAGCGCATGGCATATCCGGTCGAGCAAGGCTATTTGAGGCAAAACAGCGCATAAAGGAAGTCAACAGAGAGAGGCAACGAAAAGCCCCCGAACACCAGTTCAAGGGCAAATCTGTCTTTGCTTCAGAACTAAAAAAAGATCCATCATTAGAACTTGATCTCGTCGTAGCACCACCACGAATGGCTTACTATATGGAGTATAGCAAAGACATCGTGGGGATTTACATGCGCTATGTCTCCTTTGACGATATTCTTGTCTATTCAATCGACGAGGTTTTCATTGATGCCACGCCTTACCTCTCCACTTATAACATGACTGCTCATGACTTTGCTATGATGCTGATTCAAGAGGTCTTGAAAGAGACCCGAATCACCGCCACCGCTGGAATCGGCTCGAATATGTATCTTGCCAAAATAGCGATGGACATTGTTGCAAAGCATATCCCAGCCGACAAGGACGGAGTTCGTATTGCCGAGCTGAATGAAATGACTTATCGGGAAAAGCTCTGGACACATAAGCCGCTTACTGACTTCTGGAGAGTTGGTAGGGGCATTGCAAGGAAGCTGGAGCAAAACGGCTTGTTCACGATGGGCGATATTGCTCGCTGTTCCGAAGGTAAGGATACTGATTATTATAATGAAGATCTCCTCTA
Source organism: uncultured Ructibacterium sp. (assembly GCA_965146665.1). Taxonomy (GTDB): domain Bacteria; phylum Bacillota; class Clostridia; order Monoglobales; family Monoglobaceae; genus Ructibacterium. The sequence continues at coordinate 151,599 of CBCTHE010000003.1, read as the reverse complement.
TAAACTGTTCGGCGTAAATGCGGAGCTGTTGATAGACCATGCGTGGGGTTGGGAGCCGACCGAAATTGCCGACTGCAAGGCATATAAGCCGGAGTCAAAGAGCCTCAGCTCCGGTCAAGTGCTTTCCCGCCCATACACATTTGATGAAGGCAGAATCATCATCCTTGAAATGGCTGATATGCTCTCTATGGATTTGGTTCGTGCCGGTCTTTTTACCGATCAGGTTGTCCTTGATGTAGGATACGATATTGAAAACCTGACCGACCCCAAGCGGGCTGTTAAATATAAAGGAGCAATCACTACCGACCACTATGGGCGGCAAGTACCAAAAGCTGCACATGGCTCTATGAACTTGGGATTGCAGACTTCATCGACAGCCAAAATTATGGCGGCGGTTGCTACTCTCTACGACAGCATTGCCGACAGAAATCTTCTGGTTCGCCGGTTTACCCTTGCTGTGACGCATCTGATCCCTGAGTGCGAAGCAACACCCTATGAACCGGTCGCAGAGCAGCTCGACTTGTTTACCGACTATTCGGCTCTGGAGCAGCAGAGAAAAGCAGAACAGGAAGAGCGTGATCGGGAACTAAAGATTCAGAAAGCCCTTATTGGCATCAGAGACAAGTTTGGCAAGAATGCCATCGTAAAAGGTCTCAATATGCACGAGGGCGCAACCGCTATGGAACGCAACAAGCAGATTGGCGGTCACAAGGCTTAGAAAAGGTGGGACAACTATGAGTAACGGGAGAACAGAGTATTCGGACATCATAGACCATAAGCATCATGTATCTCAAGAGACCCCATAAAAATCCGTGTAAACGACAAAAAAATACAGCATAAAAAACTTCGACTCAGTCAAGAATTGAAACAAGAAACGAAACCAGAAGGAGTCGAAGAAAAATGAACGCAACACCCCAGGAATTACTGAAAGAGTACGTGAAAAGCCAGAGCTTTGCCAGCACGGCGGAGATAATGGAAGCGATGAAGGAGATGTTCCGAGACGTCATCCAGACAGCCATGGAGGTGGAGCTGGACGAGGAGTTGGGGCGGGAGCGCTGCCAGCGTGCACAGGCATCGGAGACGACGCCGAACTACCGGAACGGATACTCAAAAAAGACCGTTAAGACCCAGCTGGGCCAGGTGGATATCAAGGTTCCCCGGGACCGGAACGGCAGCTTCGAGCCGAAAATCATAGGCAAATACAGCCGTAACGCTGACGGGATGGAGGAGAAAATACTGTCCCTGTACGCCTGCGGCATGAGCCAAAGGGACATCGCTGAGCAGGTCAAGGAGCTGTACGGTGTGGACATCTCTCCGGAATTGGTGAGCAAGATAACAGAGAAAATCATGCCGGAGGTGACTGCCTGGCAGAACCGGGCTCTGGAAAAGGTGTATCCCTTCATCTTCATGGACGCCATCCACTACAGGGTCAAGGAGGACCACCGGTATGTGACGAAGGCCGCCTATGTGGTTCTGGGCATCACCATGGACGGGCGAAAGGATATTCTCGGCGTGTGGATAGGAGAGCACGAGAGCAGCAAATTTTGGCTAAGCGTGCTGAATGACCTCAAATCCAGGGGTGTTATGGATGTGTATCTGTTCTGCACGGACGGCCTTTGCGGCATGCTGGAAGCTATCCAGGCGGTGTTCCCCCAGAGCCGTTTGCAGCGCTGCATCGTCCATCAAATCCGCTCCTCCACCCGGTTTGTCAGCTGGAAGGACGTCAAGCAGGTGACTGCGGATTTGAAGAAAATCTATACCGCCGTGACCCTGGATGAGGCGGAAAACGAGCTGCTACAGTTTGGAGAAAAGTGGCGCAGGCAGTACCCATCCTGCGTCAAAAGCTGGGAAGATAACTGGGATGTTCTGAGCACGTTTTATGAATACCCGCCCGAGATTCGGAAAATCATATACACGACGAACATCATTGAGGGGCTCAACCGCCAGTTCCGGCAAATCACCAAGAACAAGCCCAGCTTTACCAATGACGATTCCCTGCGCAGAATGCTCTATCTTGCCGCCCAGCGCATCCAAAAGCATTGGCGCGCCCGGTGCCAGAATTGGGATTTGGTGCTCAGCCAGTTGGAGATTCTGTTCGCCGGACGGGCTGCTGACTGAGTCCTTCCCGTGGAATTCCCCAACGGCCGGAACGGCATTCACGCCGCAGGCCCCGCGCATACCGTCCCGGTCGCTGGGGAGTGAAACGGTCAAGGATTCAGCCCGCTCAATGCACTGTTTTCTCTGCCATAGTCTTGGCTTTGTCGAATTTCGCTTACACAAGATTTTACGGAGTACCTATCTCAAAAACGCCCCCAAATGTCCCGGCTTAATCGAGCGGCTCAGTTCTCCCCTTTCGCCGCTCTTACCGGCTATGATAGTCTTGTTGCAGAATCCGCACGAGTTACAGAACAGAGAGTTGAGCTTTCCGATGATGAATATGAGGTTCTAAACAGAAGGCTTAACTTTCTGCAAGAACATATCGCAAGGCTACCGCTCGTACACATCCTCTATTACGAACCCGACAAGAAAAAGGATGGCGGTTCTTATGTTGAGTTTTCCGGTAGTATAAAACGGTTCAAAAAGATTGAAGGATTACTACTCACTGATACTGATATTGAAATCCCCTTTTCAAATATCATTGAGCTGTCTGGTGAATTGTTTAGCACCCTTGAGAACAATACTGAGTAAAGATATATACCGGATAAACCATTTATGAATGTCACTTGTTCAACAATGCTATACGCAGTAACACCCTGCAAGACAGATTGTGTCTTGCAGGGTGTTACTGTTTCATTCAAATAAATGTTGAGGTTATTTTTTGTTCGATGTGTTTTATGACCTCAATAAAGGCATCATCGCTTTCCCCTGTCGGATCAGGCAACTCCCAATCATCATCAAATGCTCTGCCAATGAAAGGACAGCCAACATCACAACCCATTGAAATCGCAATATCAGGCGATGGGATTTGGGCAATCGTCTTGCTGTACTGCGTTTCTTCCATGTCAATGTTGTATAACTGCTTCATCAATCTAACAGCATCTTGATTGATTTGCCGTTTGGTTTCCGTTCCAGCAGAATAAAAATCGTATTTATCTCCTGCCAAATGCTTACCAAGTGCTTCTGCAATCTGGCTGCGGCAGGAATTGTGAACACAGATAAAGGCTACCTTCTTATTGCTCATTCTTGAACCATCCTTTCGTCCGATTGGCAATTTTCACAAGAAAGAGCATAACAGGTACTTCTGTCAACACACCCACCGTAGTAGCCAATGCTGCGGGCGAGGTTGTTCCAAATAGTGCGATTGCAACCGCAACGGCAAGCTCAAAGAAGTTTGATGCTCCGATCATTCCGGCTGGTGCTGCGATTTTGTATGGTAGCTTCAAAAGTCTACAAGCCACATAAGCTATCGCAAAGATCAGGAATGTTTGCAGAATTAACGGCACCGCAATCAGAATAATATGAAGTGGATTTTCCAGAATGATGTTACCCTGAAACGAGAATATCATTATCAGAGTAAGCAGCAAACCAATCGTGGTAATTCCGTCAAACTTCTTCACGAAGGTGTTTTCAAAATAGGCTTTACCTTTCCGTCTTACAACGATGGAGCGTGTCGCCATTCCTCCGGCAAGCGGTATTACAACAAACAGCACCACCGAGAGAATGAGAGTGTCCCATGGCACAACGACATTTGATACCCCAAGCAGGAACTTTACAATCGGTACAAAGGCAACAAGGATAATTAAGTCATTTGTTGCAACCTGTACGACAGTATAAGCAGGGTCGCCTTTTGTAAGACTGCTCCATACAAACACCATAGCCGTACAGGGTGCAGCTCCAAGCAGAACAGCTCCCGCCAAATATTCTGTTGCAAGGTCAGGCGTTATAAACGCCTTAAAAATCACGAAGAAGAACAAGCTGGCAATTCCATACATGGTAAACGGTTTGATAAGCCAATTTGTGATCCAAGTCACAAACAGCCCTTTGGGGTTTCTCCCCACATTCCGAATGCTCTGAAAATCCACTTTCATCATCATCGGATAGATCATAAACCAAATGAGAATTGCCATGGGGATAGATACCTTGGCATACTCAAACCGATTGAGGAAGTCTGGAACGCCCGGAAGATATTTGCCAATCAGAACGCCAACAGCCATACAGAGGACAACCCAAACTGTCAGGTATTTCTGAAATACGCTTATAGCGCCTTTTTCCTTGCTCATGGGAAACCGCCTTTCTTCTTTAGAACCCTAATTTGTGCAGCAGTTTTTCCACATCAGCCGCCTTGAGAACCTTTCCCATAGACACGACCTTTTCATTCACAACAAGAGCAGGCATACTCATGACGCCATAAGTCATCACTTTCTCCATGTCGGTGATATACTCCACCTCCAGATCAAGCCCCATGGACTTGACTGCCTGCTTTGCGTGTTCGTACTGCTCGTGGCAGGATTTGCAGCCTGCACCCAACACCTTAATGCAGCAGATTCCGTCCACAGGTTCGCCACAGCAACAGGAGGAGACCACTTCTGCTTCAGAATCAGATCCACAGCAACAAGAGGTAGTTTCCTCCACCCCAGTTTCCTCGCCACCGCAGCAGCAAGTCGGAACTTTCTTTTCCTCTTCCTTCTTACCAAAGTTGAACAGTGCCATAATCAATTACCTCCAAAATAAGTTTAGTTAAAATGCAAGCCAAAACATATAGAGTCCAATCAACAGGATAGCAGCACCCATTATGATTTTCAATACTGTTCCGACTTTTGAATAGCTCTCATTTGCATTGATCCTCTGTACAAAACCGATGGAAGTACCTGCCGCTATCACCAGCGCACTATGCCCGATGGAATACAACAGCATGAGCAGTATGCCCCATGGCAGACTTCCGTTGCCTGCGACAATCGCAAGCAGTGCGATCAATACAGGAGTCGAACAGGGTGACGAGAATATCCCGCCCAATATTCCAGCAAGAAATGCTCCGAGAAAACCACGCTTCTTGCTTTTAGATAATAGATTTACAGACGGGATAAAATTGAATATCCCCCAAGTCTGCAATGCCATCAATACCATTAACACACCAAGAACTAAATACCACAGGGGCGACGAATTGCCCAGCAGCTTTCCCGCCGAGGTTGCTATGATACCAAGCGCAATGAAAGTAATTGCAGTCCCCAACGAAAAAACCGCTGAATACGCAAATGCTCGCTTCGTGTTTTTTGCTCCAACACCGCCTACATAGCCAACAATCAGCGGAACGCTTGACAAAGAGCAGGGTGTAAATGATGTTAAAATCCCAGCTACTAAAGCGAGAATAGGTGCAAGCCACATATTGCCGCTGATTGCCTCAGCTATCTGATTTAGCCAAGCGTCAATCAAATCATTCCACCCCCATTTCTGCTAAAATCATTCGCATTTGATCTTCTGTTAAACCGCCTTGGTGAACTGTAAAAACATGGTCGCCGCTTGTTCTGTCGTTATACATGGTGAAAGCAATTTCTTTGGCGAGGCTGTCGCTGGGGACAAACGGCGTACCATCAGCATTGAACAGAACTTGTGTCGGGATAACCTGCACTGGCACATTATTGGCAGCATCGGTATATACCCACACATCAGCAAACTTTACAAAGGCTTTCCCGTACATTTCTTCATTTAGTGTTATCAATGCGGGAGCCATTTGCTTGCAGGGAATACATGAATCCGATCCATAGTCAACGATTACTGGTATGTCGTATTCTGCCAATGCAGCAAAATCAACCTCGGCAGTTACTTCAAGAGAAAAATCTGCGTCCTGTAAATGCTCTGGCAAATCAGCAGCACTCTGCACATTCTGCGGCAAGTCATTATCCACAGTCTTATCCGAATTGTTTTTAACAAGCCACAAGATACCGATTGCCGCAATGATAAGGAACGGCACAAGGATTTTAATAAAGAGGGATTTTCTTTTTTCCATTGATGTACCCCCTTTACACAAGAAGATACGAAACTGCATTGAAGAAATAGCCAACGATAATAATGCCTACCGTACAAATTGCAATGAAGATACCCAGCAGCTTCGGCTTTACCGCCTTTTTCAGCATAATCATAGAGGGCAGCGACAAAGTAGTGACGCCCATCATAAAAGACAGGACAACGCCAAGCTGTGCGCCCTTTGCAAGCAGAGCTTCTGCAATGGGAATTGTGCCGAAAATATCTGCGTACATGGGAACGCCGGCAACGGTGGCAAGAACGACACCAAACGGATTACCTGTGCCAAGTACACGAACAATAAAATCTTCGGGAATCCAGTTGTGAATAAAAGCACCGATACCCACACCGATCAACACATAAGGAGCAACCTTTTTTGCCGTTTCAACGACCTGCTCCCAAGCAAACTTCATGCGGTCTTTGAAGTGAAGCTCCTCTTGTGGGACATCCAGAGCGTTACCGTTACGGATAAACTCCTCCACATAGTTTTCAAGGTGCAGTTTCTCAATCAGAGTACCACCGACTACGGCGATTACCAGTCCCAGCAGGACATATACAACGGCAACCTTCCAGCCGAAAATGCTCATCAGCAACACAAGTGAGCCGAGATCTACCATAGGTGAAGAAATCAAAAAAGAAAAGGTAACACCAAGAGGCAAGCCTGCGCTTGTAAAGCCAATGAACAAAGGAATCGACGAGCAGGAGCAGAACGGTGTAACTGTGCCGAGTAGGGCAGCAATGATGTTTGCGCCAATGCCATGAAAGCGTCCGAGGATTTTCTTTGTCCTTTCAGGCGGGAAATAGCTTTGAATGTACGAAATCAGCAGAATTAAAACACCCAGCAGCACCATGATTTTGATGGTGTCATAGATGAAGAATTGAACACTGCCACCAATCTTTCCTGTGGTGTCCAACCCTAAAGTGTTGAGCAGGTTTCCGAGCAAACGGTTAAGCCAGCTCATACCGAGAACTTCATTTTGAAAGAAATCCCACCCTGTTTTGATTGCGTTCATAAATGTCCTCCTAAATATAGATATATAGAAATATCTCTATTTGTAGCGGCTTTGATAAGTCGTGCGGAAAAGTATTTAACTTCCTTACCTTTCACAACACGACTTATCGCTTGTAATTCCGTCTACTGTCGTTAGAGCCAGTAAACATTCCATTGCGTAATTTGCACCCTCTGGCGATATGGAATAGTGTGTCCACTTTCCCTCTTTGCGTCCCACAACAACCCCGGAATCACATAGAGTTTTCATGTGGTGGGATAAGGTAGGCTGCGTGATGTGCAGATCGTCCAGCAAGACGCAGGCGCATTTTTCACCTGTCAGCAACTGCTTCAAAATCCGAATACGGTTTTCGTCGCAAAACGCTTTGAAAATGACAGGCAGCTTCTTTTCGTCCAGTTCCATGCCGTCACCTCACATAGAGATTTGTCTATATGTTATTATATGCGGCACATAGAGATTTGTCAATGGGTTTTTGCTCAGATCAGAAAAAATTTTTTTGAGGGTGTAGATAAAGCTTTTCAGAACCTAAATATTATGTTGTAGCAACCGTCCCTGTAGAAACTCAGCATGAGTGTAGAAATCAATCGATATTGTAATCTCATAGCATATCATGTTTCGATACACAGCGAGATTTCGCCCTTTCCAGTCTAAAAATAGCAAGATGTCTTTATATATCCTCCTCCAAGTCTTGCGGGTGAAGAAGTCGATTCTTGTCATAAACAGCGTGAGTGTAATAATCAAGCGATATTGTAATCTCAAACCCGTTTATGCCCGTAAAGAAGGATATACTGTCTGCCAGTCGAAAAAGCGGAATCAAAAAGAACATATCACCGGCGCAATCAAATGAGTAATCAACTGCTATATGGCTATCATTTTCCACTATCTTCGTGTCAATCTCATATATCATTGATGTCTTTATAGCAAGTTTTATGAAGTCATTTGCCCCCCTCAATTTATGAGGGAGAAGAATCATGGTGCGGTTCATCATTATTTCGCTATAGAACTCCTCAAAGGATGGCGCTGGCTTATAGTCTGGTGAGCTAACCCATTCTTTTTCGTATTTCTCAAACTCTTTCATCATCTCCTCTAAGGATTGGTGAGGATAGTGCCTTTCATATATCATAGACATTCTCGCATTCCCCCTATGCCTTAATTATTTCTATCTGAACTCCATGCTTCTCAGCATAGTCCACCGTATTCTTAGTCCCACCCTTCTCTTCGTTGAACACAGCTATAACATGAGCCGAATGGTCTACCATCCACTCATTTCTGCGCTGATATGCTTCTGCATTATAGGACGGACAAATGACCTTAATCAAATCCGCCCTCTTGAGCAGTTCATCATATCGCCCTTTCCACTCACTCGACCATCGAGCGCTGAAATCAGGAAATGGTATCGCAGCGATTAAATGCAAATCAGGATTAGTCTCTCTGAGCCGTACCACTATCTCTCCAGCCCAGATGTCTACTCCATAAGCCATTCCAGTTATAAATGTACTGTATCCGCTCGATATAGCACTCTTAATTGCTTCCTCCAGATCCCTTTTGATGTCAATTTCTGCTCGATGCAGCTTTTGTGGTCTATGCCCAGTAAAACAACACCTTCTTAGCCGCTTTTCCTGCTCTGTCATCTTAAAACCACCACCCCAAGCTATCATAACATCTATAAACCAATATATCAAGACGATTACAGCCCCACCGCCCACATTTTATCCGCCTATATGGGTTAAAATGTAATAAAAGGTGGTGATTCAAGAATGACCGAGAAGGATTTTTCCCTTCGCTTGGCAAAGTTGCGTGGAGAAAAGGGTGTGTCTGCTCGTGACATGAGTCTATCTATGGGACAAAACCCCGGATATATCAATAATATCGAGAGCGGAAAATCAATGCCCTCACTCTCTGGGATATTCTTTATCTGTGAGTACCTTGGAATCACCCCAAAGGACTTCTTTGATGAGGATTCCAACAATCCATCGAAAGCCAAGGAGTTGTTCGAGATTGCCAAGACACTGAGCAACGAGCAACTCGACAGCCTTATCAACTTGGCGAAGGGCTTGAAGAAATGATATGTGATATGTAACTGCCACCTTTAGGTGGCAGTTTTTTAATACTGAGGAACTCCGTAGCCATAGATCTCGTAGTATCCAACCGGATAGGTGTTGATTCTTACACTGTCCCCAGAGTTGCCCTCGACAGTGTAGACCACGCCGTTTTCGACTTTCTCCACAATTCCGGTGTGATCTGGCTCCCCGTCCTGCCCGTTCTCATCGTTCCAGTCAAAGAAGATAATCATGCCGGGGGCAGGCTCGGCAGAATTGTCCATCCACTGTCCCCTGTCCTTAAACCATTGAGAGCCAAGGACACAACCGGCATACTTGGGAATAACCCCTGTGTCAATATAACCGCACTCATTGGCACACCAGCTTACGAAGCAGGCGCACCATTCCACACGAGAGCCGAAGCCATACCAGCTCCAGTAAGGCGCTCCGCCGTAGTTCCCTATTTGCGATAGAGCGACTGTCACAATCTGATCGTCACTGTATCCTATTCCATAGAGGACAGCCGACCATAGCGAATTGTTCTCATCATTGAGAAGCTCCACGAGGTAGTCCTTCTGCTCCTGAGAGAAACCGTACTGCTGTGCCATCTCATCAACGGTCTTGTGGCTCACAGTGATATAGAGCGTTGTATAGGTTTCCGTCGTTTCTGTCTCAACAATGTTTCCATTCCCATCGTCTGTCTCCGTCGTGACTGTGCTTGTAGATGTCTCCGTTCTGGAAGAGATCGAGTTCATTTCCCAAAAGATGTCTGATAAGAGCTGCTTCTTGCTATCGTCCATCGTGGCAACCTCCTGTGGATTATCAGGGTCAGTGTTCACCTTGACAGCATAGACAGCAAGCACCTCTTTCCAAACCGCCCTGCTTCCGCTCATCTCAAGGGAATCATAGGACACAGCACTTTTCTCAGCTTCCAATCGAGCATCATAGTCTGCATTGATTTCCTGCACTGCGGTCTGCATTGTCATTCCTGTGCCTGAATCCTCTCCCGAAAAGAAGATTCCAAATACAGAGCTTGCCACAAGTCCAATCAAACAGATAATCACAATCACAATAACGGCTACCCAGCCCCCTGCGGCTATGGCAGTTATCAGAGCCTTAGTAGCGGCAATGATTGCTTTTATCGCTGCGACAGTCACTTTGACAGCCGCCTTCAATCCCTCGGCAGCAGCTTTAGCCGCAGCCTTTGCCACCTGAGCCGCTTTTTGGGCAGACTTGGCGGTAGCTTTAGCCGCTCTCTCTGTCGCTTTCGCAGCTTCTTTCGTGGTCTTAACCGTAGTTTTTGCTGTCCGTTCTGCGGTCTTGATGGATTTTTTTGCTGTTTTTGCCGCAGCCCGCTGTGTTGTCTTGATAGACTTCTTACCGGCTGACTTAACGGATTCTTTTACCCGTTTGTCCGTCTGCTCCACAATGCGGTGAGATCTGCTCCCAGCGTTTCGAGAGCGTATATGGGGTTTCTCCTGTCCCGATATACCCTCATGGGGAGCATCGACGCTCTTTTCCAAGCTAAACCTCTGCTTTGAACGAATCGACTGTTCGGCTCTCTTTCTCCCCTGTTCATATACACGCTTAGGTGGCTCCTCCTGCCTGCCTGAGCGCCGCTTAACAGTCTCATGCTTAGAAGATGACGCATGATATTCGCTGCTCTTAATGCCGCCTGTTGGGGCAGATGGAGAATGGGTCTCTGTCTGAGCTGCCAGCTCAATCTGGGACTCACGAGTTTTTATTCTCTTTCCCTTTTTCGATTGTTCAGCTCTTACCGCTTTGAAGTTCTGAACAGCCTGCTTCGCACCGGTGACATCCTCCTTCACATGAGAAACGCTGTTCCTGCCTATCCTCTGAATTTGATGCCCCGCCTCATGCGTCACAGTCTCAGCTCCACCCTCGATGCGGGAAGAGGCATACTCCTCCACACTGCTTTCTGTGGGGTTTGTGGAAGTTTCTGCTTTCTCTTTGGTCTGGATATAGGCTCTACGCATACGATCAGAGGCAATCGCCGCTCGGTCAATCTGTTTGATTGTGCCTTTAATTGCATCTTTGGTCTTGATTTTCCCCATTGATGCCCTCCTTTCTCATTGATAGACAAAACAAAGGCGAGGGTTATGCCCCCTCGCCCGGCTTTGTTGTCATGAGCTTGTAGAGTTTGGTGTTTCTGGGGAACTTGTTTGCAAACGGCACCAGCGAACTTCCCACCTTGATAAGCCCATGCCCTGCTTCCACATTGGTGATATAGCTCATCTGGAGATCGGAGATATTCAGCAGCTTCGCCAGCTCCAATCTGTCCGTCGATGCCTGATTGAGCATGATGATAAACTCACTGTTTGCCAGCATCGTCCTTGCCGAATGGCTCTGGAGCAGATCGTCCACATTCTGCGTGATACCTGTCGCATAAGCGCCATACTTTCTGACACGCTTCCAAAGAGTGAACAGGAAGTTTGCACTGTACTCATGCTGGAACAGTAGATAGATCTCGTCGATGAAAATATAGGTGTTCTTGCCCTTCGCTCTGTTCTGGGTAATGCGGTTCAGAATTGAGTCCAGCACCACCAACATACCAATAGGCATGAGCTGCTTTCCGAGGTCAAGAATGTCATAGCAGATCAGCCGGTTATCGGTATCCACATTGGTCTCTTTCGCAAAGGTGTTCAGGGAGCCGTTGGTAAACAGCTCAATGGCAAGGGCGATCTCTTGCGCCTCCGGTTCGTCCTGTTTGAGAAGCTCCTGCCGGAAGTCCTGCAAGGTGGGAACTGCACCCTCATAGTTGTTTTGCTGATAGCTGCGGTACACAGAAGCGGTGCATCGGTCAATAATGGACTTCTGCTTCGCCCCCAGATTGGAACCGCCGATAAGCTGCTCACACAGCGACATGATGAACTCAGATTTCAGGATAACAGGGTTAGCGCCATCGCCATAGTCCTTATTCATATCCATAGCGTTGATATGGCTGGGAGAAGTAGCAGAGATGTTGATAATCTCGCCGCCCATAGCATTTACAAGTGGCGAATACTCTCGCTCAGGGTCGATAATGATAATGTCTGCATTACTGGCAAGCACCTGATTGATGATCTCCCCCTTGGCGGCAAAAGACTTGCCGCCGCCGGAAACGCCCAAGATAAAGGCGTTTCCGTTCAAAAGCTGTTTGCGGTCAGCGATAATCATGTTTTTGCTGATGACATTCTGACCGTAGTAGATTCCGTTCTCATGGTAGATGTCCTGCACTCGAAACGGGATAAACACCGCAAGGCTCTCGGTTGTCAGCGTTCTGAAAGCATCCACCTTGCGGACGCCAAACGGCATAACCGTATTCAACCCGTCCATCTGCTGAAACTTCAAGACACCAAACTGACACAGGTGCTTTCTGGCGGTAGTCAACAACGCCTCGGTGTCATTGTCGAGCTGCTCTTTTGTCTCTGCGGTGTGTACCATCGTCAGAACGGCAAACATCATGCGCTGGTCTCTGGTAGTCAGATCGTCCAGAAACTCCTTCATCTCACGCTTCTGCTGCTCCATGTCGTAAGGGACGGTGGCGGAGAAGTTGTTGTTCTGATTCTGCTTGCGCTGCCAATTCGTTATATTCGTTTCGACACCGAGCAAACGGTTCTCCGCCTCCTTAACCGCTTCATCGGTGGGAACCGGCACAACATCAATGCTCATCATCAGGTTACGGTTCATATCCGTCAGCTCCGCCACCATGCTGTCCTTGATATAGGACGCATACTCACGAAGAAACAGCACTCTGCCATACCGATCTCCCAACTTGAAGTAGTCCTTCTCGAACTCCATCGTGTCAGGGCAGATAAAGTCCTTAAAGCTGTGTCCTTTTTTACGGGTTTCTTTCATATCAAACCGGAAAGAGGTTTCCTCACCCACTCGATAGAAGTCATGGAAAATGCGGAGCCTTTCTTCTGTCTCCAGCTCAATGCACTTACTCCCAAGCCGCCCAAAATGAGCAATCAGATCCGCACCTACTCGTGCAAAATAGGTTCTGGCATCCTCCACCGATTTCTTATTGACGGAAATCGTCATATACTTGTCCTGCACGATGGAGTTAGCGCCGGTCGCCTTATCCAAGAGCATCTTGTTATACTCTTCTCGATATTCGTCCAGCTCATCTCCCTTCATGGGAATCAAGATGGTTTTCTCAAAGTCCAAACGGTTCAAGCGCCGGTTGTTGATGGTTATCTTTGTTGTTGCGCCGCTGTCGAGGGAGTTAAGAAGCTCAGAGTATTCGAGGAACATCGCTTCCTTATCCTCCCGACTGGCAACAGCATAGTTGATGTCCGAAAACTTAAAGATTTTGGAGAACTTGTCCCTACCCACCTGAAAGATACCGTCATCGTAGATGGCGGTGACGGGGATCACATCCTGAACGCTTCTCGGCACAACAAACTTCTCCTTGTCCTGCTTAAACAGGTTCGATAATGTCTTAATCATTCGACTTCAAAGCCTCCTTTGTCTTTTTCTCCATGCTGGGCTTCATCAGCTCGTAGTAGGTGTTGGTCGCTCGAAAAGTCAACCTCTTCGGCATGATGAACTCAGATTTCACCCAAGTGTAGATGAACTTCTCCGCAGTCATGCCGTTATACTTCAAAAACCCAAGCGCCGCAAAGGGCGCTGCACCCAAAATGCAGACCCACGATACTGTCTCCGTCCCAAGATGGGGTTTCAACAAAAAATAGAGTCCAACAGCCACTACACAGGCACAGGCAGAAAAAATGAACTGCCGCAGGGACAGTCCAAAAAACATTGATTCGGTGTAGTTGCGAATCTCTCTATTGATCTTGACTTCCATTGTCCTTCCTTTCTCCGCCTTCCCGCTCTATGGCTTCGCAGATCTCTTCGAGGCAAACGCATTTCTCATTTAGACATATACGCTCCCCTCTCCTTTTGCCGCCATAGTAGAGACAGTACCGGCAGTCGCAATCGGCAAGGGAATATCCCTGCCATTTGTTATAGATTCGTTTCATGGCATACACCTTACAGTCCCATCATCTCACGAATAATCCGGTCTGCCATCTTCACGCTTCCAACCAACACAAGCATGTTAAAAACCAGCTCTCCGATATAAGACCACACTTGCGTGACTGCCGCCGCATCAGGATTCACGACAGGCGGCGACGAGGCAAACAGTGAGAAGATGATACATGCCAACACAATAACCGCTCCTTCAAGGCAGACCGCACAGAAGCTCTTGATGAACGACTTGCCAACATTTTGAGACGGTTCTCCCGCAAAGGTTGATAGCGGGATCGGCGCAAGCGCTGTGTACATATAGAGCTTGAAAAAGCGCCCATAGACCGTCATTATTAAGATAAAAGACAGCACAGTGATGAACAGTCCACCTATCAGCGTTACCGCCCATAAGGGGATAGACTCAAAGAAACCGCAGTCCTCGATAGTAGTAATCATCTCCGGTGGGAGAACGGTCTGCGATGCGGAGCTGAACCCTGCCGCTGTCATAATTGTCGAGATGGTTCCCTGCACGATGTTGAATAGCGCAAGCATCAGCTCCATGCCGTAGGTGATAGCGCCCTTTGCCAATGCAAATCGCACAAAGAGCTTCAAGGCATGTTCTGGCTTCTTTACATCCGTATAGCTGCCGCAGGTCTTTACCATACCCACAACAAAAAACAGAACGAGCAGCGCAAGACCGATTGCCTGAACCGCTCCGTTGATATTCACGATGACACTCCATATCCCGCCGCCCTTGAACTCCTGCGGGGTCGTTGTGATAAGCGTCCAAATCTCAGCCAGTTTGTCGTTCCATGTCTCAAGGGCATTTTCAAGGTTCTGAACAACCCAAGAATCACTCAATCTTCGCACCTCCTCCTATAAACGAAAAGAAGGGGTGTTCCTTGCTGGGAACACCCCTTCCTGAGTGTTTCGATTTTGGATTTGAGTGTTTATCCGACGATAAGAGTCAGAATCTCCTTTGCGAAGGTGATAATCACGCCGCCGGCAAGGGTCAGAAAGCCGTTAGCACGCTGAGACGGGTCGTGAGATTTCAAAGACAAGCCCACCTGCACGATGCCGAAGCCCAGCAGTATCATACCGACCGCTCGAATCAAACCGAAAATGAAATCGGAAAGGTTATTGATGACGGACAAGGGATCGCCCGCAGCATACGCCGGAGCCGCCATGCCCACTGCAAGAGTGAGCGCCATCACCAAAGCGCAGTAGGTTCGATACCCTTTCCTGACCTTGCCCTGCATGGGCAGCTTGCCGGTCTCCTTATTGGTGTTATTGTTAAAGATTTTCATAGATATTTCCTCCATTCATTGATTGTCTGCCTCAAAGTCCTCCTCGGACAGAAGCTCGTAGTTCGTTTCTGTGAGTTCCATCTCAGGGACAAGCTCAGGGTCGAGCCAGCCCACAAGGATGGTCGCAACATCGGATTTCACAGTGCCATGTTGGTAAATCTCTCCGTCCCCATCGGCGGTCAGCTTCACTTCAGGGTGTTTCAAGATGTCATACTTGAAATCCATCACAGGGCGCTCCCCTCGGATAAAGAGGATCGCATACTGATTGTCCAGCATCCGAACTTCATCGGGGGTCAAAAGCTCACGACCGCTGATCTGGTAGTTGGTGGAGTAGTTTCCGCTCCGTCCCGAACTCTTACCAAAGGTGTTTGTGTCAATCGTCTCCTTGCCCAGCAGTTCAGACACATATTTGTGCGTCGATTGCTCGTTGCCGCCCAAATAGAGAAACTCATCGCAGTTGCCCACAATGGACTCCCACTGCTTTTCAAATAGCGCTTTGAGCTGCGCCAAGTTTTGCAGGATAATTGAAACCGATACCCCTCTGGAACGCATGACGGATAAAATCTTGTCGAAGTCATCAGGCAGTGAGACATTGGCAAACTCGTCCATCAGGAAGTGAACCGGCACAGGCAAGGAGCCGCCATGCACATGGTCGGCTGAATAGAATAACTGCTGGAAAAGCTGCGTGTATAGGATTGACACGAGAAAATTAAAACTGGAGTCGTTATCAGGAATCAGAGCAAACAGCGCAACCTTCTTCTCACCCATTGAGGGCAAGTCCAACTCGTCCGTCTGCGTCATCGCCGCAAGGCTTTCAAGGTTGAACTTTTCAAGCCTTGCTGCAAGAGTGATCTGAATCGACTGGATGGTTTTTGCGCTACCAGAATGATAGTTGTGATAATACTTCACTGCGATATGGTCTGGATTCTCCATCTCCAGATCTGAAAACAGATTGTCCAGTGGGGTCGGTCTGTTGTCCTCCTCGTCCTCGATAGCGCCCGCTCGAAGCATCTCCATCACCATCGGAAAATTCTGCTCCTCTTCCGGCGCTTCGTACCGAAGGTAGAAGATCAGTGCAAGCAGCAGCATGGAAGCCGCCGTATCCCAAAAGGGGTCTTGTGCCTGAGCGCCCTTTGGCGTGGTGCTTTTGAATAGATTGGTCACAAGACGCTGCACATCATTGTCACTCTGCAAATAGACAAAGGGATTGTAGCAATGGCTCTTTTCCATAGAAATCAGGTCAAGAACTCGGATTTCATATCCCTTTGCCTTTAACAGTCCTCCGGTATCCCGCAGGATTTCCCCCTTTGGGTCAAGGATTACAAACGAGGTGTTTGCCTGCATGAGATTGGGCTTGCAGTAAAACCTCGTCTTACCGGCACCACTACCGCCGCAGACAAGGGTATTCAGGTTGCGCCTGTGCTTCTTGGCATTTAAGCCGATTTTCACATTCTGGGTCATCAGCTTGTTGTTGGAGGGCGGCGACTGCTGATACTTCCGGCTTATCGCTCTTGCATCGCCCCACTTGGCAGAACCATGTTCCTCCCTGCGGCGGTAGTTCCTGCGTGTGGAGAAGTAAATCCCGATACCCATGCCATAGCTCAGGAGCAAAATGAGGACAGTCCGCAGACTGTCCTCGCACAGCTCTATTTGAAACGGCTCATTGAACACCGTCGCCAACTTGGGAAGAATCTCTGGAAGCCCGCCTGAGACAGAAGGCGCAATCAGAAGCGCAACCCACACGACAGGAACAATACCGATGATGGAAAGAATGATGGCGCTCTGCCGGTCATTATCTCTCGTCATGGCTCCGCCTGTCTTTCTCGATTACCCTGAACTTTTTGCTGGGGGCATTGCCAATCTTGATAATCAGATCGTCAACAGCATCCGTCGCCTTGCCCTCGCTCCGAAGCTCGGTCTTTTTATCGTTCAGAGAGCGAATGACAACCCCATGCTCGTAATCGTCCAGAGCGACAAAATACCGTCTCTCGTTCATTCTCTGCCCCCCTTATCTCTCCCTGTCCTTGCTCCGTTCCTGCTTCTGGCGGTAAAGCTCATCGGATACTCTGGAGCAGATCTCGCTCATCGCTGTGCGGGTCTTGGACAGAACATCACGCTGCTCCTTTGGCTCGGCTTTGGCAAGCTCGTCCGGCACCCGCCCAATGGCGAAGTTCTGGGTGTCCACGCCGTACTTCTTGCAGACCATATATCCAATGCAAACCGCCTGAAAACCGGAGTCCCTGCGGCTGTATGCCTCGCTGTTGATGGCAAGCTGGGCGTGTCCAAGCTCCTGCGCCACACACTGACAAAGGGCAACGCTGTCGCCAATATCCCGCTTGATATAGAGGGTCTGCTTATCGTTGTTGTAGAACGCTCCCATTTCAGGGAAAGGCAACTCATCTGCAACCTCAACTTTCACCGGAGCAGTATCCAGCATAACCGCCACAAGCTGCTGAGGGTCTCGGTTCACGCTGGGCGCAGGCAGACGCTTCCCGTTGGTCTGCGCCACATCAAAGACCTTTTTCACATTGTAGGCGATCCCCGGCGTCCCGTCTTTCTTGGTGTACTCTACCGGCTCAAGAATGGACAGGCTCTTTTCGCCCTTGTTGATCTTCACATTCTCTTCTCCCCAATCCCCGAAGCTCTTGAGCTGGGTGGCGCTGGGGTATTGCTTGAAAATCAACAGGGCGTTTGCCGCAGAGTACCGATCCATTCTGCTCTGCGTATCGAGGAAGCCCTGCAACTTGGCAGGATCGGACAAAACCTCTTTTGCAGTCTCATCTATGACCGCATAGACTTCCTCTTTCTCCGCCTGCTTTTTTGCCATCCATTCCTCTGTGGAAAGCTGCGGGCGCTGGCTCTGTTCCGCCCGCTTCGGCTTAAAATTGCTTGTCATAGTCATTACCTCTCTTTCGTTTTTTTCTTCTTTACCGCAGACTGTTGGTGGACGGTCTGACGGGGCTTGCCCCTCTCCACTTTTTCCCTGTCGGTCTCAGGCTCGACACGCTCTGCTTCCTTCTGCTTTGCCGCCGCAGCCTTATAGCCGTTCAGCTTTTCCCTAACGGAAGGCTTTTTTTCGGCTGACTTCGCAGCACCCTTGTCAGTGTGCGTATCGCCCCGCTCTAAGTGCTGCTCGGACAGAGGGCTTTTTTCTGTCTTTGCGGCAGTAGGGTTTTCCTGTTCGTTTCGTTCCTTTTGCTTGGCTTTGCCCATCGCCTCTTCGACAATGCGCTCTCCCATCGTCTTGGAGGGAACCTCTCGCTCCATCGCCTCCCGCTCGGCAACATCCCGCTCTGCTTCCGAGACGATAGATGCTTTATCCACCGTACCAAGCTCAAAGCGATCCACAATGCGCTGGATTTTCGATGCGTCCTCAGCTCTTGCGATAATATCCACCTGAGCATCAGGAGCGCTGGTGTTCCGGTCACGAAGGACACAGTACAGAACGCCATAGCGTTTGGCGTGTTCGGTAAACTTTTTCAAGTCCTTCTGCGGAAGGGAAAACACTTTCAGCTCCTTACCGGACTTAATCATACTGGTCAGTCTCGCCTTACCTCTGGTCTTTCCAGACTGTGTGACCTCTTGCTTCAAAACTGACGCCAGCAAAATGGCAACTTCCTTTGCCGCCGAACCGGTCAGCTTTGCTGCAACTTCAAAGCCTTCAAGAGATAGCCTGACCACCTGTTCCGCTGCGTCACCGCTGCTTGTCATGGAACCTTCTCTCCTTTCTCTGCGTGATTTCTTCCTCTACGATTACCTTCTCCAGCTTATCTTGAATCACGCTGGAGCGCTCCGCAATCCCATCGCAGAGTTTCAATTCCCTGCGGAGCAGTTTCAGCTTCTCGGAGATCTCGGAAATCTCCGTCTTTGCTGCCAACAGCCTTTCATCTGATATATCCACCCTTCGGATTTCATTTCGGAGATGCGTTCTGTTGGCAGTAAGCACTTTGATTTCTTCCTCAACCGAGGCTCGATACGAAAAAAGCTGCTCAGCAGTACCAATCTGGTGTCTGCATAGCAGCGTTGTCTGTGCGCTCAATTCGTCCAGCTTCATCAGGTCATCTCTCAGGAGATAGTGAACCTTCGTGGGACTCTGCTTCTGATACTTCGGAAGGTAACCGAGCTTGTAACAGTAATAAAGGTAACGCCCCTTTAAGCCGCCCACCCTACGGATACGCTGTTCACGAGTGACAAGCGCATACTGGCGGGGCTTGGGTGCTTCACGCTGGAATGTCCTCAGTAAAACCTTTCCCTGATTTTCTCTAAGCCGCTCCATGATCCGGTCATTGGCATACTCTTCGCCAAGCCGATATAAACGAATCGGCTTCTTGCTGCCTTTGGGCAGGATTGTCCAGTATTTGTGCCGGTCATTGAAATCGAAGGAATAGCCCATCTCCTTCAAGGCATACTCAAGCTGCTTTCGGTTGGAGCTTTGGGCAATCGCTTCATCAAGAGCAGCCCGTACCACATTGTATCTTGTGGGCATACCCGCTTTGTCCATTACCGTCAGGTGGGCGGACGGGAGATTGCGCTTTGGCTCCCGAATCACATGGAGCTTGTACTTTTCGCAAATCCGATCCGCCACCTTCCTGAACTTAAACCATGAGGTATCTTGGCACCGCTTCCCATCTACATAGGAAACAGAGTTGATGACAAAGTGACAGTGCAGGTGTTTTGTGTTCAGGTGCGTTGTCACCACAACCTGAAATCTCTCGCCCCACACCTCATTGGCAAACTCCATGCCGATCTTCTGCGCCAGCTCCGGCGTGATGTCTTGTTCCTTAAAGCTCAGATAGCCATGATAGGCTTGGATTCCGTCCGACTTCCCAAATTGCTCCTTGACAGTGACAAACTGTTCTCGTGCGGTCGCCACATTGCAGTTGATCCCCTCGCAAAAATACTCATGCTCGGTTTTCTCCTCGTCCTTCGCATAGGCAAGCACATCACGCAGGGCTTGGTAATCGTCAAGTGAATATCCACTCAGGGCTTTGTCAGTCTTTTCAGGATTTGTTGCATAGTCCAGCACTGCTCCCAGCCTGACCGTCACTGGCCAGAGTTTCGTTACTGCCACTTCAATTCACTTTGCTGCGGTCGCAGGAACTCACGCTCCACATCTGCCTGAAACTTGTGCCAGCGTTCCGCTTCCTTCGCCAGCGCCGGAGCGTCAATGAAGTTCAGGGCATTTGCCTTTGCCGAGAGCTGGTGAATGTTGTTGCCGATGGCAGACAGTTCCCGCATGACATCATAAAACCGGTCATCGGGCTTCTCTCTGGGTTCGTATCCTTTCAGCAGCAATCGGACAAGCGCCGCTTCTGTCAGGCAGGTGCGCTTGGACTTTTTCTGCAAGTCCTGTGCCTCCGCTTTTGAAAACCAGAACTGCTTTTTAATTGTTCGCTTCATAGGCAAACTCTCCTTTCTAAGATGGGGTATTAGGGGGAACCCCTAACGAGGTGTTTTTCGACGGTAGGAGTAAAAACACACTGCTCGTTAAGATGATGCAGTCTATCCCAAGCCCGCCGTTCTCTCACAGATTATCGTTCCATTTCCTTTGAGACCGGCTTATAAGGTACGGCTACGATTCCGTTTTCAGTGCGGAAAAACCGTTCAGGATTCTTGAACTTTTCCTGATATTTCTTCGCCAGCTCAGGGGTCAGGCTCTCAAATCTTTCGCTCTCAATGGGCGCTGCGGCAATAAAAAAATCTCCCGCAACGATGTCGATCATCTCACGAGAGTCATCTTTCATATAGCAGCGTTCCACCTTCCAACCGTCCTTGCCGCCAAATTCCTCCGCCATATACTGCTCCAAACGGACACCACGATCTGTTCCGTCAAGAGCTTCGGCAAAGATAGAATAGCCTCCCTTGTTCGGCTGAAATGCCTTGTTGTCGCTGGACACCACATAGGTTCTGGACTCCAAAGAATAGGGCTTCGTGAAGCTGTCCTGTGAGAAAACGATATAGCCGGTGATGTGTTCACCGTACTCTTTCTCGACCTCCCGAAAATGATTTTTCATCTCCTGATAGGTCATGTCAACCTCAACCGGCTCGGCGTAAATCGCCCGATTCAGGGGCAATCCGTTGACCTTTCCCTCCTCATTGCAGATGAGCGCAACCTCGTCTGAAAAAGGCATATATTCCTCAATGTCGCCGCCAACAACCGCCTGCATTGCCTCCAAGCTGTCCTCAATTTTAATAAGCTGGGGCGCTTTGTCAGGCTGCACGAGCAGCACTTCGATGGTCTTAAGCTGGTCGAGATCACAAAACCTCTCGCTTTTCTGCGACTTGCTGGGGTCAAAGGAAACCTCCTGAAAGCCAAAGCTGTCGCAAAAATAGAAGCCCTCTTTCACTTTCTCGGCTTCCATGACCTCCACCACATCGGAGACCGACAGCGACCGGGCTTTATAGCCAGTAGGGTGTCTCCTGTTGAACACATCGTACACATCTTCAAGGCTTCGGCACTCAACCGTCCCCTCGAATACACTGTCATAGATTGAGCTGTCAAGGCTCATATCCCCATGCTTGTTCATCACAAAGTTGCTGCCCATAAAGGCAAGGTTTTCGGAATCACGCTCCATGTTTACCTGATAGATTCTAATCTTCATCAGCGTTCATTTCTCCTTTCACTGTGTTTTTCTCTGGAAATACCCAGCTTCCGGCAAAGGAAATCATTATAATCCTTGCCGTACTGCGGTGGGCAATCTGCAATCTCATACTTGTCTCCCAACTTCGCTTTGAGCGCCAAGCTCGCACTTCTCCCCGCTGCGTCATTGTCAAAATGCAGTGAGATTTTTCGGATATGGGGGGTCTCAGAAAGAAACTGAGAGACCGCCACAGGGGTTCTGCTGTCCTCCGGTCGCTTCCTTGACAGGTACACACCGGACAGCGAAACAAGGTCATTTGCTCTCCAGTTCCGCCCTGCCAGCACCTCCAGCGTGGCATAAGAAAGCAGGTCAATGGCGCACTCGAACAGGTGCAGTTCCTCACTCCTGCTATCCGCTATCCGAAAAGAATAGCGCTTGTCACTGCCGGAACAGTCCCCCATGATGCGGGTGCTGTTCGCTGCCCGAAACGCCGCATATCTGGGCTTCTTCTCTTGGTCGTAGCCCACGAAAACGGCGTTGTGGTAGGGCAGGCTCTCATAAATAAGCCCCTGAGAAATGCAGTATTCGATGATTCCATAGTCGATTCCCCTGCCGAAAAGATATTCTGTGACCTTATCTGTTGATGGGCTTCTCTCCGGCAAAAGCAAGACCTTCGGCTGCTCCTTTTGCGGCGCAGTACATATCATGCTCGGCATGACCGCTGCTCTACCCATCAGCGTTTCAACGGCTTCCACAAAAGAAATGCCCTTGACTTTTACAAGATAGTCAAGGGCATTGTAGCCGCCGATCCGGTGTGACCACCACATCCATTTTCCGTTGGAGATCTTTAAGCTGTCATGGGTGCGGGTGGTGTAATTGTTAGGAGAGATTCGGACAAGCTCGTTTGGCTCACAGGCTTGCAGATAGGTCAGAAGGTCAATTTGCCTCGCCTGTTCGATCACCTCTGGTGCGATATATGGCATGTCTTATCACCGGCTTTCCCTTGCGTGTTCCCGTTTGATAACCTCATCAGCTCGGCTCTCAATCGAGTCTCTGATTGTGTCCATGTGTTCTGTCTCACGGTCACGAAACTCCTCATACACATCAGCGAGGGGGCTGGGCGACTTCAAAAGTGCCTTCGCTCTCTTTGGAGAAAGCTCCATATCTTCCATCGCCATTACGATGTCCTCACGCATGGTGTACTCATAAGTGTGGTTGAGCATCTCGCTCGGTTCCTGAGAAAGAAGCCAGCTTCGATACTTTTCCTGCTCCGCTGCCATCTTTTCATATAGTTCCGAGTTATAATCTCGTTCCGCCATTCTGACACCTCCTTCTCATAGTTTCATAGTCGGAAAAGCAACAATTTGTCCTTTCGGCTATGTAAATGCGGCATGACTTATGCCATGCCGCAAAGGTGTCAAAGCGCACCTTAACAGGGATAAGGGGATTACCTTTCTCTTCCCCTATCCTTTTCCTGCGTGAGCATATCCCCCTCGTCCGGCTCATCTCCAGCCATCTCATTCTCTCTTTTATCAAGGTTCAAGAGAATGTCCAGCTCGTTTAGTCTTGCGGTCATTTTCTGAAGCTCCTCTTCTTGGGAAAATGGCTTCTCAACCTCCACTTTGGCATTTTCAAGCTGCTGCTCTGCGACCTCAAGGGCAATACGCTTGTCCTCAAGCTCGTCTAGAATGCGTTCAATAGCGTTGTCGATACGGGAAATATTACCGAACACATCATCGCCAAGATCAATTCTCTGACTTGTACTCCCCTTTACTTTCACCTCATAGATACGCACCCATGTGTTAAAAGACAACTCCATATCAAACCCTCTGTACTTTCCCAAAGGAACAGGATCTGGGCTTTCCATCAGCCTGCAAGCCTCAAGAATTGCCTTACCAGCATCCGCCTTTTCGGAGTAGGACACGCCCTTGACCTCCATACCAATAAAGTGGTCATCAGTGGACTTTGGGTGATCCAACCTCGTCTTGCTGTCTGCTTCAAGCCCCGCTATGGTTTCCTTTAGCGTTGCAATCTCCTGTGGATAGAACTTGAGTATTTTATCTTCCAGAGCATACTTTTCAGAGAGATAGTTTGACTTTAGCAAGCGCAATTTCTGCACCTGAATATCCAAGTCCATCTTCTCTTTGATATGCGGATTTCCTGTCGCAAGCATCTTGATTTCCGCATAGCTGAGCGCCGTTGCGTCGATGTCCTCAGCAGATCTGACAGGAGATTTACTTGTCATGATCTGACTTGCGAACTTCTGTTTCCCTTCGATGAGCTGGTACAGGTAGGCATCAAAAGTTCCTTCCGTAACATACCGGTAGATGTCTACCTCTGGGTTCTCGTTACCCTGACGGATGATTCTGCCGCTGCGCTGTTCCAAGTCGGACGGTCGCCACGGACAGTCAATGTCGTGAAGTGCTATGAGCTTATCCTGACAGTTGGTGCCAGCGCCCATCTTCTGCGTGGAACCCAGCAACACACGAACCTCACCCCTGCGAACCTTCTTAAACATCTCCTGCTTCTTCACCTCGGTATCCGCCTCATGGATAAACCGAATTTCATCGGCAGGGATTCCACGCTTTATCAGCTTGTCTCGGATGTCATTGTAGACGGAGAACTCTTCATTGTTTTTCGGCGTTGACAGGTCACAAAACACAAGCTGCGCTGATTTCTTGTCACTGGTGTCCTGCCATATTTGATAGATATTGTCCACGCAGGCGTTGAGCTTGCTCCCCTCAAAGTCATTCAGCATCGGGTTCATCATACGCTGATCGAGTGCGAGCTTTCTGCCATCGTTGGTTATCTTGAGCATGTTGTCTACGCTGGGGTCGATACCGCCGAGGCGAATACGCTCTGCTCGTTCCGCAAGATCGGCAACCATTTCTTTCTGCATCTCCGAGGGCTTAACAGCGATATTGTGATACTTCGCTTCCGGCACAGGGAGATCGAGCATATCCGCAGTCTTGATGTCCGCAATCTCTTTGAACATCGACATCAGCTCAGGCAGATTGAAGAACTTTGCAAAGCGTGTCTTTGTCCGGTAGCCCGTTCCCTCCGGCTTCAGCTCCACTGCTGTAATGGTCTCTCCAAAGCTGGAAGCCCATGAATCGAAATGCTGCAAGCCATGCTTTTCAAGGGTACTATACTGCAAATACCTTTGAATTGTATATAGCTCGACCATGCTGTTCGAGATGGGCGTACCTGTGGCAAAGACCGTTCCTCGCCCACCAGTCAGCTCATCAAGATAGCGGCATTTCATAAAGAGATCAGCCGATTTTTTAGCTTCCGTCTGGCTTATGCCACCCACATTCCTCATCTTCGTGTAAAGATGAAGGTTCTTGTAGTAGTGACTCTCGTCGATAAAAAGACGGTCAATGCCGAGTTCCTCAAAGGTTACGACATCATCTTTTTTGCTCTGATCATAAAGGTCTTTTAGCTTTGTCTCAATGGTTTTCTTCGACTTCTCATACTGCTTAATGGTAAACCTCTCGCCTCGGTTTGCTTTCAACTCAGTGATACCATCTAATACCTCGTCACGCTCCCGCTCAAGAATGGCAATCTGGCGCTCAATGCTCATGGGTATTTTCTCGAACTGGCTATGCCCGATGATGACAGCATCATAGTCGCCGGTGGCGATTCTGCCGCAAAAGCGTTTGCGGTTCTTGGTCTCAAAATCCTTCTTCGTAGCAACCAAGATATTCGCCGCAGGGTAGAGCTGCAAAAACTCAGCCGCCCACTGTTCGGTCAGGTGGTTCGGGACAACAAACAGAGATTTGCTGCACAGACCGAGCCGTTTGGATTCCATCGCCGCTGCGGTCATCTCGTAGGTTTTTCCTGCGCCCACGGCGTGTGCCAACAGGGTATTACCGCCATAGAGAATGTGAGCTACAGCGTTTTTCTGATGCTCCCGCAGCTCTATTTCGGGATTCATACCGGAGAAAACGATATGGCTTCCGTCATACTCTCTGGGTCTTGTGGAGTTGAACTTCTCGTTGTAAATCTTGCAGAGCAGCTCTCTTCGGTCGGCATCTTGCCAAACCCAATCCTGAAAGCCCTGCTTGATCTGCTCCTGCTTCGCCTGTGCGATAGCGGTCTCTTTTGCATTGAGAACCGCCTTTTTCTTACCATCCGCATCCTCCACATAGTCAAAGATACGGACATCTTTCAGGTTCAGCGTTTCCTCAATGATCTTGTAAGCGTTGATGCGTCTGGTGCCATAAGTGGTGTAGGCTTTGACATTGCTGCGGTCGGTGCTTTTTCCCTCAATGTTCCACTCACTGGAAAACTGCGAATAGTGAACCTTGATGTTCCATTGAGCATATCGGGGCGTATCCAGAAACTCAAAGATGAATTGCTGAATAATCTCCGGCGGCACCCAAGTTGTACCGAGCCGCACAAAGATTTCACTGGCGGTCAGGTCTTTCGGCTGCACCTTTTCCAGCGCTTCCACATGCACTGTGAAGTCATCTGGATAAACCTCAGCGGAGCGTTTCGCCCACGCCAGCTTCTCCCTCACATTGCCGGACAGGTACTCATCCGCCATCAGGTATTTCGGCTCTGTTGCCGTTCCATATCCGTACATGGGGTTCAGGAAGATAACTCCCTTTAAGTCCTCGTAGACTTCCTCTTCCGTCTTGCCGCAGAGCGAACACATATACTCCATGTCAATCCGAGCCTTTTCACCCAACGACACAGCCAGCGCTTCACTCGCTGTATCTACCGAAGTAACCGGCATATGAGGCTTTATTGTGCGCTTGGTAAAGATGTCTGCTTTGCGCTCAAGATTCTGTTCCTCGTCCAGAATTTCAAGAGCGGAAATCAGGGAAAAGGAGCTGTCCTGAGAAAAAGCGGACACATTGGCTCGGCTGTTTATCAGCCCGTATTTTGCGGTAAAGCTGTCATAGAGACGATTGAGCCGCTCCTGCTCTGCCTTAACAGGCTCATCAGGATACCCCTCTGTCTGCATCTCAAGGAGCTGTCTCACACTGTCCCTGATCTGAATCATGCCTTTAACCCGATTCTTTGCGGTGGCAGAGAGTGTCACCGGCGTCATTCGGGAGTTTTCACGATAATAGACCGTATCGTCCAGCACCGTATAGGAGAAATTGCGGACGCTGGGGTCTGCTGGAATAGAGGTATCCTCTTCGGACAGTTCTTCATCTACTGCATACTCAGTAATCTCACCATGAATGTTTGCAGCCGCCTCATCAAGCAGACTGCCGAGGTCGCTTCCCTCAAAGGGAACAACCGTCATCTCTTCTCCAAACCTACCGGACACCATCTTGACTTCGCCCAAAATCATCTCAGGGTGCTGCACAAAATAGGCGTTCATCTTCACGCCGTTCTCGTCAGTGTCCAGATGCACCCAATCCGGTTCAAGGTCAATTAGCCGGTCTCTCTTCTGCAAAATGAGAATGTCTGACACGACCTCAGTACCGGCATTACCTTTGAATGTGTTGTTCGGCAACCGGATTGCTCCGAGCAGATCTGCCCTTTGTGCGATATACTTCCGTACCTCTGGACTTGCCTTGTCCATCGTTCCCTTGCTCGTCACCAGCGCCATTACACCGCCGGGGCGGAGCTTGTCGAGGGATTTTGCAAAGAAATAGTCATGGATTAGAAAATGGTGCTTGTCGTATCGCTTATCAGCAAGCCGAAAGTCCCCGAAAGGCACATTTCCCACAACAGCATCAAAGAAGCTGTCAGGAATATTTGCTTCTTCAAAGGGCTGAGCGGCAATCGAGGTGCGTTGATAGAGCTGCTGGGCGATTGCCGCCGAGATGGTGTCGATCTCCACGCCGTACACCTTTGCCTGCTGCATTTCCTGCGGCAGCATGCCGATAAAGTTACCGATGCCGCAGGAGGGTTCAAGGATATTTCCCTCCCGAAAGCCCATGCGCTCCATCACCTTGTAGATGCCGGTAATTACCTCTGGCGGCGTGTAAAACGCTGTCAGAACGCTCCCTCTGGCAGAGCTATATTCATCCGGTGTCAGGATGTTTTTCAACATCGCATATTCGGTCTGCCAAGAACCTGCACCCTCATCAAAGACCTCTGGGATACCGCCCCAGCCGACATACTTCGACAGAATAATCTGTTCTTCGGGTGTGGCAAAACGGTTTTCGCTTTGGCATTTTTTCAATACCGTTATTGCCGCATAGTTCCTGTGAAAGCGCTCTTTCTTGTTTACTTCCTCGACCCTGTTATTGGCAAGATCAAAGGTGTGGCGTTCCGACATCGGAATGTCAGGATGCAGATCAAAGGTCTGAACCTTCGTCCGTTTCTGCTCCCACGAGGGTTTTAGCTCCGGCTTAGGTTCTGGCTCTAATTCCGGCTCAGGCTCCTGCTCCGCTGCTGTAAGGCGTTCCACATCAGCCATAACCTGTTCCACAAAGGGACTTGGCTCATCGCTTTCAAACTGCATACGAATCAGCTCAGGGTCGATGTCGCTGAAATCGTCAACCTCATCAGGTTCATCTTCCTCAAGGAAGTGGGTGAGCAGCCTATCGGGAACGGAAACAAGGTCGTCAAAGCTCAAGCCGGTCAGACCATGCTCTACCATATACTCAAGGCTTTTGTACTCGGTGAACCGGACAATCTGATTCTCGACTAAGGTCTTTATCTGGTAGTGAATAAGGTCAACCTCGATCTGAACCTCCAACTCCTTGTCAGTGATGGTCGTGTAGGCAATCCCCACTCTCGACAGGTCTGAGAAGTCTGCCTCAGAGCTATACTCCTGAACGCAAAACTCGTTAATCAGGTTCTTTGCCTGTGCCATCAGGCGTTCAGGATTGGGAACAAAGTCCTCCACTCGGAAGTCCTGCGGTGGAGGGTCAAGCTGGGATAGAAAGTCCTGCGAGATCGTCTCACCACTTCTGTTTCGGTAAAGCACGATGCTCATGGGAGAGCCGTAGAAATTTTCCTCCTTAATGTCTTTCAGGAATTGATACTCACTGGTATACTCAATGCTTTCTCCTACTGCGCCGTTTGTTCCAAGATAGTCAATCCTGCCCACCGGCTGCGATTCAACAGGGTCATCTTTGCTGGTAGACACGATGTTTCGTGTCGCTCGCTTCCCGTCCTCAAGGGTGGAAACCGCTACATCAATGCCCCTGTCGTTTAACAGGTTGATGAAAAGCTGCAAGCGAGCGCTTGGAATCTGTATGGGTGCTTCTAAGGTTTCTGCCAACTCCTGTGTTGACGGAGCAATACCCAGAAAGTCCCCAAGCACTTTTGCGTCCTCGTGATAAGCCACAAAGGAATCCCCATTCTGGTACAGCAAAACACTGGCGGGATTCTCTTCCTTTATCCGGCTGTATTCCTGAATCTGAGAGGGCTTTTCCTGAACGGGCTGCTCCCTCCAAGCAGTGTTGAGCTTTTCTGCATAAGCATTGGCTTCCCATTCGCTCAGGAACTCCTCGCTGACGCCTTCCTCGTCCACATATTCAGAGTTATGCTCATCGTCCCAAATGCCATAGGCAGTCTGATAGCCCCTGTCCAGCTCTACTACATGGAAACGGTCATCGGCTTCTGGAATCTCCTTTTTTGGAGTGTCAGACGGTACGGTAGCAATCTCGCTGTCCC
Source organism: uncultured Ructibacterium sp. (assembly GCA_965146665.1). Lineage (GTDB taxonomy): Bacteria > Bacillota > Clostridia > Monoglobales > Monoglobaceae > Ructibacterium. The sequence goes on along the minus strand of CBCTHE010000003.1, from coordinate 122,143 downwards.
GCACCTTCAAATGGTCGTTGAGCGGATTCTCCTGCACCTTACGCTCAAAGTCCTCCCTTGTCTCTTCCCTTTGGAACAGGGGGAATTTCGTATCATAGAGCAAAACCCTGTCACCGGAAAGCGATAGGATTTCAAACTCGTCTGCTCCAAAGTAAACCTTATCCCCCAGATGGTACTCATAGTGTGATGCTGGTTCCGGTTCCGGCTCCGGCACTGGCTCCTGCGCCTGCGGTGCTGTGTTCAGTACCTCTCGAACCGCCTGCCGCTCTCTCTGCTCCTGCCGGCGTTCCTCCTGCTTTGCAAGCCATGCGGGGTAAAGCTCCACCTCTTTGGGATTCAGGTATCTGTCTAAGCGGATCAGCTCTGCTATCCGCTTTTCAACCTTATCCCATTTCAGGGTAATGCGGGGATCGTGTTCCCCGAATCCTCTTTGCAGGGTGATGCCCTTGCCATCGTGCTGCTCATCAATACCTGTGCCGGTGATAACGGGATAAATGCCGCCCCAGCCGTACTCCTTTTTGAGAAAGTCAATGTTTTCTTTTGCGGACAAGCTCTTTTGAAACTGCTCATAGATGCGGAACTTGCCCTCTTCTACATTGCTCCCACGAGTGAGAACAGCGTCGATGATCTCCTGTGAAAAGGAAAAGGCAGAGGATTTCTCCTCTGCCAAAGCAAGTGTTTCCTGCTGTCCCTCCATAGACGGAAGGGGTTTCATGTTGTCCTGAAGCTCTCCCAAAAGCCGTAAGCCCTCGAAGTGGGCGGCAATGACACCCCAATCATAATATGCCTGTTTTGTGCGAGACAGATAGCTGCCTTCCCACAGGTGCAGCACATTTTCATAGGTCTTATAGCCCATTCTGCGACCATCATCGAGAATAACCTCAGTGTAGTCGTTATTAAAACATTCCTTGATAAAATCTGTCCGAGTATGCTCGTCAGGCTTGCCTTCAAGGAAGTCACGAATGAGCGCCTTAGACTTTTTCAGGTGCGGCGTTGCCAGCAGAATGGCGTTTACATCATCATCGGAACCAAGGAACGGAATTGTTTTGTCCTCATCAGACCGCTCATGCCAGCTTAGGCGTAAACCACTTCCGCCAACACGATCTCCTGCGCTGAGTTCCTCAGATTGTTCATCTTCCGAACCCAAGCCATCATGTCCTCCGCTTTCAGACGCTCGGTCACGCCCTGCTTGTCCGCCATCTGACGCACCAGCATTTCCTCCATCGAGGTCGCCCTCTGCTCTACCTCCGCCAGATGTTCCTCCAGCTTGCAGCTCGTCAGCAGATTGTAGTACAACACTCGATGATGCTCCTTCAGGTATTTCTTCCTCAGCCCTGCGTACTTGCCCAAAGTTACTTCCGGCTGCTCCGGCAGCTTCAGGTTCGGGAGCTGGTAATCCCCCTGCATCGTGTAACTGACTTCGCTCATGCTCAGAACCCCTTTCTTTCGTTATTTCTACGCCATCATTGTAACCGCCCTGCGCCCGTCCCGCAATTATGCGATTTTTCCGATTCAGGGAATTGATCGTTCTGGCTATCTCCGTCAGTGCCATTTCCGCAATGTCGCTGGTGGCAAAGCCTAAAGCGTTCATGGTCTCGCCGGTATTGAAGTTGATAATATCTTCAAAGTCACTGCGCTCAAAATAGTCGCCGGTGTCCAGTCCCAGACGGCTCATCAGCATATAGGCGACGCTGTTTCGGACTACCTTCCGATACATCGCCGTAACCATATCCTCGTCCAGCTCCTCCAGAAAGCTGTCCCTTACTGTATAGAGCAAGTCACGCTCATAATCGGGAATATTGTCCTCAACGGCGTTCTTGGCGGCGCTCAGAATGGCGGCTTCCAGTGTGTCCTTTTCGGAAAGTGTACCGAAGGTACTCTCCAAGGTTTCGATTACCTCAGCTTCATACTCCGGCTCCATCTGCCAGATAGGAACAGGACGAGAATACCGGCTGGGGTGGGTATCCGAAACATCGAAATAGTGTTTGAGCCGCTGGTGGCTGCGGTCGCTGTCCTCAAAAACGGCGATACCTCTTGCGCCCCTGTTGACCCATCTGCCAAAACCCTCGTTCCACCGCTCAATTTCCAAAACGGCGGTTGCATCGGGGCGCTGGGCAAAGATCAAAAGCTGCTCGTCAAAACGGAGCTTGAAGTTCCTGCAAGCTGAATCCAAGAACTGCTGCCAGCTTTCGGGGTTGCCCACCACCCTTTTTGCAGTACGGTTGTATAGTTCAGAAATCAGGTCATACTTTCGAGCCATCGGTCTACACCTCCTTTATCGCTCTCGATCTTTTGGCTTGATTGCCTTTCCGTTCTCATCATAGTTTTTCGGCTTTGCGGCGGGGGCGTCCCACCCGAACAGGGAGCCAGCCAGCATAGCGGCTTCCTGAGCCTTTGTCACACCCATTCTCTTGTTTGCGGTATCCACAAACAGCTCTCTTCCACCCTGTGTTTCAAAGGCTTCTCTTTTTCGGATAGGTCTATATCCCTTTTCAAAGCGAGTGATTTCGATGATGTCCCCGCTTGAGGGCAACAGTGTAAAACACTTCGGCGGGAGCGGCGGCTCTTTCGGTGCATAAGTGTTCCCGTTGCGCTCCATGCGCTCTGCAAACTCGCAGATGTGATAGAGACTGCGACCTACCTCAAGATGAGTTTCGTCAATATAGCGGCAGGTTCTATCCAGCTTCTCATCGGTAGACAGAGTAATTGTAATCTGCTCTCCATCGGGAAGCCTGAAAAGCTCATTGTAGCCGCTGTCAATGAAACGAATATCCTTGCGGGCTTCCTCGATGTTCTGATCCAGCCATTTGGAGACATAGCAGAAGCAGTAGAAGTTATAGTCGCCCTGCTGGGGATTGCACCGGATCAGGAAAGCATGTTCTTTGGTATCCACACGAAAACCATACTCGGTGGTGTAGTTTCCCTTAAAGGCGCTGTCCGGCTCCCTTCGTGCAAAGCTCACCATGCTGCGCCTATCTTTGAGCAAACCGTATTCCTCGGAGCGCAGAGCATTGATGACATCATCCAGCTCTGCCTTAAAAGCATCGGTTTTCAAGTCTTTCTGGTGATCCTCCCAAGTTGTCCAGAACTCCATGCCACCGGAGCCAAAGTCGCCTCTAAGCCGCCCAATACTTCCAGTCTGGCTCATGAGCTGCGAGCTTTGCTCATAGGCATATTTGCGCTCCTCAAAGCACATAGGTCTGATATGAAGCTCCATTTAGCCAACCTCCCTTTCAACCGTTGTTCTGCTCTTCGGAAAGTCACAGCCGTAAACCCTGCCGATTTCATCACCGAGCCTCTTAGTAACCCTTGTGATGTCCGCTCTGGTCGCTTTCCCCATATAGATTTTGTCCTGCAAGCGTTCAATCTGGGAGTCTGTCACGCCCTCTTTGAACACTCGATAGAGGTAGTGATTTGTCCCGTCATGGTGAATGGCGTCCGCCCGCAGATCTCCGTACCGGTCAACATACCATTCGGTGAAATCGGTGTCGGAATACAGGCAATCCTTGATGTTTCCGGAGTCGATCATCTTATAGCCCATCACTCTGCCGTTCCACCGTCCGAGGTCGCCTATGACGATGATGGGCTGAGTGAGCTGAATATCAAGATTCATGCGCTCATCATTAAGATAATTATCGTTGGTATCAATCATCCAGTCGTAGAGAGCATCTTCGTCTGTGGGGTCTATATCCAACCTGTTTTCCTTGACATACTCCTCGAAATCTTCTTGCCAGTCCCTCCTGTGGAGATCCATGTCACTCCATATAATGCGGCGACCATCATTCCTGAGTGGATTGTTCATCGTCTCCACCTCCAAGGTAGGAATAGAAAGTGTGACCTTTCACGCTCTTTTGCAGCTCTACGATGATGGAAAGCTCCTGCACAGTAATGTTTGGGATTTTCAGCATCTCCGCAAGTTCCAGCGCTTGCAGCTCCTTTTCCATCTTGCAGCCGCCCTCATACAGCTTTGTCAGCACCTTCATCTTTTGTTGAAAGGTCACAGGCGTTGTATTTGCTGTTCTCGGCATATCTTCACCCCCCTATCTGGAGCATCAGGATCAGCTCGGTGTTTTCCGGTTCGCTGGCGCTGCGGGACAGCTCAGGGAAAAGGGACTGCACCCTCTGCCTCGCCCTTCGGATTGTCTCAAAGCAGGGCAGCCCAAACCTTTTATAGTTGAACATCACATACCCAAAGGGCAGCTCTGCGATCTTTCGATGCCCAAAGCGGCAGTAATACTGCGTGGCAAGCGCCATATCGTCATATCTGGAGCGAGGGCAGTTCCTCATAATCTCAAGCACTCGGCTCTCGACTGTTGTTGTCTGATTCATGTTTTCCTCCCAATATAAAAATTGGGGCGAAGTTTCCTCCGCCCCGTTGCCTGTTTCCTACTTCCTGCGGTTTCTGAGTTGCAGGAACACAAAGCCGCCCAAAATAAAGACGACCAGAACAATTCCGATGATGGTCTTTGCGTTCATAACCTCTCTCCTTTCCGAAAGTTCAAATCTGCGATCTGTCCGGTCGCATAATTGCTGTTAAACCCCCAAAGCAGTATGCTTACGGTGTCGAAAGACAAAACTACATATTTGGAGGTCACGAAAATGAAAAACAAGTTCTTATCGTTCGTTGCAGGCGCTCTCACCGTACTTATGCTCGTTGCACTCCCCATTTCCGCACTTGCGTCCGATGGCGCTCTGTCCATCAAAGCGTATCCGATCAATGTTCTCGTCAATGGACAGATTTTCGAGCCAAAGGACGCAAACGGAAACGATGTGCTGGTGTTCACCTACAACGGCACAACCTACGCCCCGCTAAGAGCCTTGGCGGAGGCTTACGACCTTGAAGTTGGCTATGATGCAAAAAGCAACACCGCTACTGTCACAAATCCGGCTAAAGTGTCCGGCACTCCAGCCGCCGCCAACAGCTTCGCATCCTCTTGGACGGTCAAGGAAAAGCCCGTCACCAACTACGGCAGCGAGAAGATCTACACCGCTGCCTACTCCGGCTCCCTCAGCATGAGTGAGTTCAAGACATGGTGGAAGTCTCTCAGCGAAGACGAGATTGCGAGAGAGGCTGAGAAGCTCGCCGCTGAAGCACAGAGCCTTAACCCCGGCTATACCGTAACGATGTACTTCTCCTTCGGATCGTACAATCTCGGCACAGCCTTTGCTTACGGCGACTATGAGTTCAGCAACTTCGCCCCTGCCTCTGTCTGGATCAAATAACCCCGGCGCATAAATGGCTCCGTCCTTTTTGGGCGGAGCCATTTTTTGCGCTCTTTTCACTGTCCTACATGGTTCTTCACTCTCCCTCCTTCATGAGAGTTATATTAAATACACCAACCGTCTGCGTCCAGACAGCTCGTGTATGTAAACGACCTGCATGAGCAGGTCGTTGGAGCAATAGGTTACTTGCTCCATGTCTCGGTATCACCGAGAGTTGCGGTATGAGCATTTGCCGCTTCCATTACGGCAAGATATGCCCAATGCTTGCTGGACAGGTCATAGAAGGTGTTGAGATAGCGGATATTCTTCTCGATATATGCTTTGTCCGGCGTTCTGCCGAGCATACGGTTCATCAGGGAGACCACCTCGGCACGAGTGATGTTGGCGTCGGCGTGGAAGGTTCCGTCGCCGTAGCCGTAAACCCAGCCATGAATGGCAGCGTCTTTGATATATTCAGCCGCCCAATAGCCGGAGCTGACATCGGAGAAGCCCTCGTACTTTTCCACGATCTCCTCAGCGCCCTCGCCGTAGACCTCAAAGAAACGCACAGCCATGACGGTGAACTCTGCACGAGTGATCTCGTCGTTGGGAGCAAAGATTTTGTCGCCACGACCATAGACCACGCCGTAGTTCGTAAGGTACTTCACATACCCCGCATACCATGCGTTAGAGGGAATATCGGTGTATTTGGTGGTAACAGAACCCTTTTCAGGAATGCTGTCGCCCTTCTTCTCGGCAAGCAGACGGGCGAAGATAGCTGCCGCCTCGCTGCGGGTCATGTTGCGCTCTGCGCCGAAGGTTCCGTCCTCATAGCCATAGATATAAACGCCATGACGCTCTTCCTCGATCACATCAGGAACGGTAAGCTCACCGTCCTCATCGGTCTTGCCGGTTGCGGTCTGACCCATATCGCCCTTTACGGTTACATTCTCGTCCTCAAGGGGATTCTTGCGGTTATCGGTGACAATGACGGTAATGCGGTTGTTCTCGTCCATGTCGGTGCCATCAGGCAGCTTCACTGTGATATTGCCGGTCTTGCCAATGGTAACAATAGCACCCTCAATGGGTCTGCCGGTTTCAAAATCAATCACCCTGACGGTAATGGTGTAGCGGTCGCCATCAGCGTCTTTGCCGCCTACGGTCGCTTTGCCATCATCGTTGGTGATACCGGAGCCGCTGGGAATAGTGATCTGCCCAGCCTTATCGGTCTTTCCTGCGGCATAATTGTCGTTCTTATCGGTAACGGCAATCGGAAGCTCAGAAACTGGAGACTTGTCCTTCACCAGCTTCACAGTCACAGTTGTCTGGTCGGCATAGTCGATGATACGCCCATTGGGGAGACGGATAGACAGACTTCCATTCTTGTTCAAGACCAGATGGGCATTGGAAACAGGGTTTTCCGTGTCGGTATCAGTCACGATGACAAGATAGCCGCCCACAACAGCCTCACCCTTACTGTCGGTCGTGGCAGTCAGGTAGAGCTTTTCAATGGTTGCTGTTTCCAGCTTCTCGCCACAGCTCAAGCATTCCTTGTGCTTGCTGCCCTCGCTGCTGGTGGTAGGCTCCTTGTCGATGATCCAATCGCTCGACTTGTGACCGGTCGCCTTCACATAGTCGCTCTTGTAGCTTTCGCCGCAGCGCTCACATGTGTAGGTGGTAAAGCCCATCTCAGTGCAGGTGGGAGCGGTGATCTCCGTCTTATAGCTGTGTCCAAGCGCCTGCTTGATAACAGCGCCGCAGACGGTGCAAATCTGGGAATTGGTGCAGGTGGCTTCCTCGCCTGCCTTATGCCCGCTTGCCGCATTCCCATCTACATAGTGATAGCCGCAGCGCTCACAGCGATATTCCGTCACACCCTCTCCGGTGCAGGAGGGCGAAGTCACAGTAGTACCCTTATCGAAGCTATGCCCCAAAGGGTCAGTGTAATCGGTGATAAAGGAGCTGCCGCAGCCCTTGCACAGATGCAGGGTATAGCCGCCGCTCTCGCAGTTTGCGGGGGTGGTAATGGCTTCATATCTGTGGGGCTTGGCGTTCTGAATGTCGGTGATGTGGCGGTCGCCGCAGACCTCGCACTCCTTGACCGTATAGCCGGGGCTGACGCAGGTGGCGTTTACAACAGAAACGCCGTACTTATGCTCGCCCTTCGGAGTAGTTGTCTCCTCGCACTCGCCGCAGTTTTTGCAGATATTCAGCACCTTGCCGCCTGCCTCGCAGGTAGCGTCACGCACCACGATGCTCTGCCACGCATGACCGATAGCGTTCATATAGTCACGCTTCTCGATCTTCCCGCACTCCACGCAGAGATAGCGAGTGTAGCCGAGGGTCTTGCAGGTGGGATTGACTGTCTCAAGGACGATGAAGTTGTGATTGTCCCCGCAACCCTTGTTATGGCAGCTTCCGTTGCAGTCGGGATTCTTGCAGTCGCAGTCTGGGTCGCCGCAGCCACAGGGACAGTCGGTATCTTCCTTCTCATCGTGCAGCCAGACATTGGCAACACCGTTTTCGGTCATCGTCATGCCGGAATAGGAGTAGGTGATTTCATAGTAAACGGCATACTGTCCCTTTTCGGTATAGTTGGGAGCGCTCGTCAGAGTGCATGACTCAGCAGAATTGCCGTAGCGAATCTGCGTGGATACTCCAGCCTCGGACAGATCGGAAATCGTGACCGTATGGGGCTGACCGTCCACTACGCCGTAGTAGTCGGCAATGACGGACTTCGCCGCCACATAGGTGGTGCTGGTGTACTCGCAGTCTGTGCAATGCTTCACGATGGCAAAACGGTCATTGCTGATTTGGGGAATGATCTCCGTCTGCATATTGTGGCGCTCCAGCACAGAGGAACTGGTGTGATTGGTGCCAAAGCAGAAGCAGCAGTAAGAGCCGCCCTTTGTGCTTTTCGTATGATAGGTGCTGTCGGCATACTCATACTTTACCTGTTCGAGCAGTTTCTCGGTGAACTCAGGGGCGCAGTCGTACAGCCAGTACACATTTTTGCCAAAGCTGTAATCCCCGATGCCCATATTGCTGTTCATGGTGCCGCAGGTCTCACAGCAGGCTTTAGTCCAATGATAGCCCGTATAAAATGCGTTGGAGCCGGGCAGACCGTCCATTACCGCACCTGTACCCTCACCGCCTACCAGCGTACCGTCCGAATAACGAACATTGCGGGTCATAGCGGTCTCACCGTTGCGGGTATATTCCGGTGTGCGCCATGCCATAAAGGAGCGAGCGCCGCCGCACACAGCGCAGTTGAAAGTCTCGTGCGTGACCGTTGCGTTGGCATCAAGCTCATTGGTTCGGTTTGCGGCATTGAGCCAATTCTCGGCGGGGTCGTGGTAGTTGTCCTCCTGAGCAGCAAACGCCGTAGTGGAAAACATAGAGAGAGCGAGGACAAGCACCAGAAGCAGGGCTGTCATTCGCTTTCCATTGGTTTTGATACAGTGATTCATTGTCGAATCCTCCATTTTAGATTTTGGGCGCAAAAAAACCGCAGTCTGAAACTGCGGGAAAACATAGCCCTTCGTTTTTTCGGCTGTAAAGACCTCTCCTGCCTTACTTCCCGAAAAACAGACAAAACTTGTGGCGGAATTTGCAGGGTAATCTTTTATCATATCAGCCTTTGTTGCTCGGCGTGAATGATGCGATTGTTGAGATAGACTGACTCAAGAGATAGAAAAAAAGGAGATAGTTTATTTTATCTCGGTAAGTCAGGTAGTTCTCAGGGGGTAAGAGTGTGAGATGGGGGAATTAACGGGAATCACGCTCCGCTCTCCGCCGCAGAAAGCTGGCATAATGCTCCAACGCCTTGCAGACATAATCCTCCGTCTGGTTCAATGGTACAGACTTCGGGATAAGCTGCCTGACACGCTCTCCCCGCAGCACGATCTTCTCCCGCTGGTTCGGCTTCTCCTCCTCCATGATGGCTTGGATAACCTCGGTTGACAGCTTGCCTTCTTCAAAGAACTTCCTCATTCGGATAGTCTGGTCGTGGGAGGGGGTGGAATCGGTCATGTCGATTTCGTCCACCACATCACGCTGACAGTCCTCGTCCAGATAGGACAGCTCCACCGCTGGACGCATCTTAATTCTGCCCTCGTCCACAAACTGAAGCAGCTCAGGGACAAGATTCGTCAAGCGGACATAGCGACGGATTTGCTCTCGGCTCTCACCCGTTTCTGCGCCTATCTTTGATACGGACAGTGCATCAACTCCAGACAACTTCTCCACCAGTGGTGTAGAAGTTAAATCCGTTCTCTTACCCTGTCTGCTCATAGCATCAAGCCGCATTTTGTAGGCAAATGCCTTTTCGCTGGGCAGGATTTGAGAACGCTGGAAGTTGCTCTCCACCATCAGAATCGTGGCTTCATCTCTCGTAAGCTCCACGACCTCACAGCGCAGGGTGTCCATACCGGCAAGCTCACACGCCCGTTTTCGCCGGTGTCCTGAGACAAGCTCATAACGCCCATCGTCCTTTGGTCTCACCGTAGCGGGAGTAATCACCCCCCGCTCCTTGATACTCTCCACAAGCTGGGTCATGTCCTCATCGTCCCGTACCTTAAAAGGGTGGTCGGGAAAGCTGTCTATCAGCTCAATGGGAATATCCCGTATTCTGGCGAGCTTTGCTTCCTCCCGCTGCTCCTGTGTAGAAAACAGGTCATCGAGCGTCGGCAGAACGAAGTCGCTCTTTCTGCCTGCCACTGGCTAACACCTCCCTTGTGAAGTCGGTATAAGCCTTTGACGCTGGACTGCTCGGCTCATAGGCAAAAATGCTCTTGCCCTTAGAACTCACCTCGGCGGCTTTTACGGCGCTGGGAATGGAAGCCTTATAAATCCTCATAACGCTCCCAAAGTTCGCTCTGAGGGCTTCCACAGTGCTTCTGGCGAGGTTTGTCCGCCCGTCCACCAGTGTCAGCAGAATACCGTCTATCTTCAAGCTGGGATTGATGTGCTTCCTGACCTTTGAAACAGTCTGCAATAGCTGGGTCATACCCTTAGCCGGAAGATACTGTGCCTGAACAGGGATAATCACGCTGTCCGCCGCAGCAAGGGCATTGAGCGTAATCATACCCAGCGAGGGCATACAGTCGATCAGGATATAGTCATAATTTTCTTTTACCTGACTGAGATATGTCCGCAATGTGGTCTCTCTGCTCATTACCGTTACAAGGCTCATTTCCAGCGCTGACAGCTCCAGATTGGCAGGAAGAACATCGACCTTTTCCTCATGGTGCAGAATGCCGCTCATGGGGTCGCTGGGTTCCTCCCGCATCACCTCAGCCAGCTTTGTTGCCAGCGTGATAGAGAGTGAGTCCGTATCCTGCCAGCCAAGACAGGTGGTTAAATCCCCTTGCGGATCTGCATCAACAAGCAAGACATTCTTGCCGTTCATGGCAAGACCGATGCCCAAGTTGACCGCCGTTGTGGTCTTTCCTACACCGCCCTTCTGATTGCAGATGGCGATGGTTTTGCAGTCGCTCATTCGGCTTACCTCCTTTCTCTTAGATTCATAGCCGCCCTCGGCGGCTATGTAATGTGCTTTATTTGTCCACGACACCCCAAGCACAATAGGAAGTCATCAGGCGCTCGGCTGCTAACCGAGTCCATAGGAATCTCACCTCTGCCGGGTTCTCCGCCAGCCCCATAGGGAAGTATCATTAACCCTGATGCGTTTCATCGCCTTATCCGTAGCAACCGGATATTTCAGAACAGTTCGGCTTCGCTCTCCCTCCTTGCTTTCCGCATTTACCCTTATGGGCAGGAGGATCATGGCGCACTTTCATACGGCTGAGGGTTTCCCCTCCGCTCAGGAACGACCTGATGAATGTGTATTCAGTTTTCAAGGAACTCGTGAGGTGTTTTGCCTCACACCCCACAACAGCAAAAAAAGCTCGAAAAATTAAACCACTTTTTCAAAATAATTTTTTTGGGGTCAAATGCAGCCTGTGAAAAGAAAAAGCGCCTGCCACATTCCGCTCTGGAATGCGACAGGCGCAACAAAAAAAGCCCACCGATTTCTCGGTGGGCTTCGATGCTAAATAGATTTACAGAGAGCTGCGGGGGCTTGCGGAGATTTGCATAATCGCTCCGCATTTTTTGTGGTGCGGTTTTCGTAAATTGTGGTAAGTTCTGTGGTAAGCACTCTCCATAACCCTCTAAAAGCCTCTGTGTATGAACTTATACGAACTTACTCAGTCAATCGGCTTCATTGTGGGGAACAACAGTACATCACGGATGGATGAACTGTCGGTCAAAAGCATGACCAGCCGGTCAATACCGATTCCCAGACCGCCAGTCGGAGGCAGCCCATACTCCAATGCGTTGACATAGTCCTCATCCATCATATTGGCCTCATCATCGCCTTTTTCTCTCTTTTCGACCTGCTTTAAGAAGCGTTCTTTTTGGTCAATGGGATCGTTGAGCTCGGAAAACGCGTTTCCAAATTCCCGGCGGGTAATGAATACTTCAAACCGTTCTGTAAATTCCGGATTGTCGGCATAGCGCTTGGCAAGCGGAGAAATCTCAACCGGATATTCGGTAATAAAGGTAGGCTGTACCAGCCGTTCCTCGACTTTTTCTTCAAATGCAAGGCTGATAATTTCACCCTTGGACAAGGGCGCCGCGTCCTCAGCAAATTCAACGCCAATGGATTTGGCCAGCGCCTCTGCCTCTGCCGCGTCCTTTACGTTACGAAAATCCGCTCCTGTATACTGCTTGATTGCCTCAATCATAGTAATTCGTGCCCATGGCTTGCCCAGATCAATTTCCTCGCCTTGATAGGTGATGGTTGTGGTTCCCAGAACCTCTTGTGCCACAGTTCGAATCATGTCCTCAGTCAGGTCCATCATATCCACATAGTCGGAATAGGCTTGATATAATTCGATGGTTGTAAATTCCGGGTTGTGCTTGACATCCATGCCCTCATTCCGGAACAGGCGCCCCATCTCATAGACCTTCTCAAACCCGCCCACGACCAGCCGCTTTAAATAAAGCTCCGGCGCAATACGGAGATACATATCGATATCCAGCGTATTGTGGTGCGTAATGAAAGGACGCGCGGCGGCGCCCCCGGCAATGGTATTCAGAATTGGCGTCTCGACTTCCATATATCCCCGTGAATCCAGATAATTTCGGATGGCAGTCATAATTCTGCTCCGCATCTGAAAGGTGCGCTTTACCTCCGGATTCATAATCAAATCCACATACCGCTGACGGTATCGAAGGTCCTGATTGGTAAGGCCATGGAATTTTTCCGGCAGGGGACGCAGAGATTTACTCAAAAGCCTGACCGAAGCGGTGCGGATTGAGATCTCGCCCTTTTGGGTCGTAAATACCTCGCCCGTTACGCCAACAATATCGCCAATGTCCAGCTTTTTGTATTTTTTATAGGGCTCTTCCCCCATTTCATCCCGCTTGACGCAAAGCTGAATCCTGCCCGTACCGTCCTGCAAATCGGCAAAAGACATCTTTCCCATGACACGTTTTGACATCAGCCGGCCTGCAACAGTGACAAGTCTGCCTTCAAAATCCGCATATCGCTCCACAATATCCCGGGCATGGTTTTCACGGGCAAACTTCGTAATATCAAAGGGGTTCTCCCCTTCCTCCTGCAGAACCGCCAGCTTTTCCCTCCGGATCCGCAGCACCTCATTCAGTTCCTTTTCAGCAGCGGCCTGTCCGCCATTTTGTTGGTTCTGTTCACTCATGCTTGATTTCCTTTCTCTCTATCACAATTCTCTTTTGCAAGTTATTCAATGGCGAGGATCTTATAGGATACCGGGCCGTCAGGTGTGTCAATTTCCGCCATTTCACCGACCCCTTTGCCCTTGATTGCCATAAACAGGGGACACTCATTGGAGATGGTCTTCTCATCATCCCGGGTGGGATCCGCCTCTGTGGAACCCACTACGGTATACCATTCCGCTTCATCAAATTCCACATCCAAAATCTGAACCTTGGTGCCAATGCCAACCTTGGTACGGTCAATTTCATCCGCATCAATGACAGTCACATTCTTCAGCATATTTTCAAGCTCACTGATCCGAATTTCCACCTGGGCCTGTTCATTCTTGGCCTCGTCATATTCTGAGTTCTCCGACAGGTCACCGAACCCCAGCGCCACTTTTATCTTCTCTGAAACCTCTTTTCTTTTTTTTGTTTTTAAATATTCAAGCTCATCTTCCAGCTTTTTTAAACCATCTACTGTAAGGGTTATTTTCTTATCTTCCATTCTTTTGACCTCCATATTGTCCGTCTGTGAGGACGGTTTTCTTCATTTACATATCTCAATATTATAATCGAACTCGTTTATCTTGTCAACCGCTTTTTCCCTGACAGCCAGGATATAAAGGGTAATTTTTCAGAAAGTTCCGGCAGGTACGCCAAAACCGCATTTGGGTCAACATCATAGCCATGTGTGTCCACGTCAACCTCCAGACCGTCTATGATGCAGTCACGTCCGATCCGTACGGTGCCCTGGTCGACATCTGCCACAAAGGCCGCGCGCCCTGGTACATGATAGGAAAAATCTCTGATATCCAGATAGGCGCCGTATTCATCACAGAGACGGTCGGCGAGTTCTTCCGCAATCTCCGTCTTTTCGGTCAGCAGGCATAGATATCGTGCATGTCGGCACATGTTTACCAACAGCTGATAACTCACGGTCTGCATTTCCCGGTCCAAAACATAAACCGTTTGGCCGGACAGCAAATCTCCGGCTCTCTGCAGTCCGAATTCCACACATTCTATAAATCTTGCCTTGGGTATCGGCATGCGGGCACCCGCAGTCCATGTTCCCTCTCCAAGCACAGCGCTGCAGTCACGGGTCATAACAATACCGCAGATATGCTGGCTGCGGAGCAGGTCCATTCCCTTTTGCAAAAGCACGGTTCGGCGGCGCTCCGGAAGCACTGACAGTTCCTCCGCCGTATAAGCAAATTCAGCAACCGTCATGGATACTGGTGATTCAAAACTCTCTTTTATAAACACAGGATTCCGGATTTTGCTCCAAAATCCCGTTTTTGTCGTTTGCACCGAAAGTATTCCAAGCCGCATCCTATCGGCTCAGATGCTGGACTGCTGCCTGAAGCTGTTCATCATTCTCCGGCTCCAGCGCTGACAGGCGTACATATTTTTCAACATCCATGGGTACAGTCTCATCCGGTTCAATCCCCTCTCCGTGGATACATACACCATTCGGCGTATAATACCGGGCAGACGTCACAGAGAGAACGCTGTCCTTTCCAACATTGTACACGCCCTGCACAACGCCCTTTCCATATGTCTTCTCTCCAATTTGATAGCCTATCCCATAATCCTTGAGTGCTCCCGTCAATATTTCGCTGGCAGACGCACTGCCCTGGTTGGTCAGCAGAACAATCGGGATCTGGGTCGCGTCACCGGTCGCAGGATAGTCGGTCCGGTTGCCGTGTTTATCCATGGTATAGACGATTACGTTTCCGTCCTTGACAAACATGTTTGCAATCTCAGTCGCCTCATCGACCAGTCCGCCAGGATTGTTCCTCAGATCAATAACCAGCTTTTTCATTCCCTTTTGGTTCAGCTCATCATAGGCTTTTACAAATTTATCCGCTGTTCCCGGTGTAAATTGGGTTATATCAATCCGTCCGATATCACCGGTCAGCATTTCGCTGGTTACGTTCTGAATTTCGATTTCCTTTCGTGTTAAGGTCAGATCTTCTACCGCGCCGGTCGACTTCCGCATTACCGTGACGGTCACCTGACTGCCGTCCGCGCCGCGCATGGCGTTTGCCGCCTCGTTGATCTGCTGTCCCGTGAAAACCTCATCATTGATCTTCAGGATTTTATCTCCGGTGGTAATCCCCGCGGCCTCGGCAGGTGTTCCGGCTATGGCCGAGACAACAGTAATGGTATCATCCTCCATATTATTTTCAATGTAAATACCAATCCCCTGATAGTTTCCCTCCAGGTCCTCCATGTATTCCTGGGCGCTTTCCCCCCAGAGATAACCAGTATAAGGGTCGCCCGTGGCGGCCGCAACCCCCTGGAGCGCTGTATTCATATAGGTCCCGCTGTCAACATCCTCATAATAAGCCTGGTCAATCAGCCGGCTCACATAGGTAAATTTAATCAGATCTCCCAGAGCCGTAAATCCAAAGGGATTGATCGCACCGATGGCAAGAACAGCCGAGACGATCACCAGCACAATGGCGCCGATGATCAGGACTGGTTTTTTGATATACATATATTTCGCCTCTCATTCATGAACTTCAATTAAAAAACAGCATAGCATTAACTGGTGTACCATCGATCAGCACCTCAAAATGAAGATGCGGGCCTGTGGAGTTTCCAGTGGATCCCACCCTGCCGATCTGATCGCCCTGACGCACCGTATCACCCTGCTGAACAAGGATTGTGCTCATATGCCCATACAGAGTTGTAATCCCATTGCCATGGTCAATGATCACACAATTTCCATATCCGCCATTGTATTCGGCCAGAACAACGGTTCCGCTCTGCGCAGCCCAGATTGGCGCCCCCTGCTCTGCACCGATGTCAGTACCGGTATGTGCCCGCACCACACCCGATACGGGATTGACCCTGTTTGGAGAAAAAGCGCTGGTGATCACCTCTGTGTTCGTCGGCCATAGAAACATTCCCTCCGAAACACGGCTCAGGTCGGCCGGACCATCCACAGCCTGAAGCCCTGCCGACAGCTTAGTTTGCCGCTCTTCTTCCTCCTTATCCCTTAAATATTGCTCATATGCCTTTTTGTCATTTTCAAGCTCCTTCATATACTGGGCCGCCTCTGCCGATTTTTGATACAGCTCCGCCATTGCCTGTTCCAGCTCCGCCTTTGTCTTTTCCTGTTCAGCCCTAATGGCTTCTTTTTGATCTTTCCCTGCCCTGATATCCTCTTTTACCTCTTCCATGGAACTGAGGATATTCTTATCGTATTCCGCAATCTCCTGTGCTATGACAAGTCGGTCAATAAAATCCGAAAAATTATCCGCCGAAAAAATCAGCTCCAGATAGGATGCGGGCCCATTTTCACAGGTGGCTTTGAAACGTTCTTTGAAACTGTCCATCTGTTCCGCTTCCCTGGCCTCTACCTCTGAAAGCTCCTGGGTCACAGTCTCCAGCTCCCTGTCGTTTTCCTCCATCGCCTTTTCCAGCTGATAGACCTTTTCTCCGGCCTCATTCATCTGTTTTTCCAGTTCCTGCATCTCCGCGAGAGCAGACTGCTGCTTTTCATCATATTCCCGCAGTGTCATATCCTCAGGCTCCGCAAACACAAACATTGCCAGCAACGGCGCGGCAATGCCCAGCAAAAACAGACATGCAATCACAATGGCAACAATTTTCATGGTCTTTTTATTCATATTTTCGACTCCTTAAACCTTTAAATACTTACGAATGGATATTCCGCTTCCCAAAAGACCGATTCCGGCCCCGATACCAAGAAAGCTTGCGGATATGGTGAACCAGACCTCCGACGCGTTCAACAGCTGAAGCATACTGCTCTGCATAGTCTGGTCCAGCATGCGTATCCCCGCACGATAGCCCCAGAGGACCAATATGGCCGCTAGAACGGCCCCAATGATACCCAATAAAATGCCTTCCACCATAAAAGGTCCGCGTATATACCAGTTGGAAGCGCCGACAAACCGCATGACGTTGACCTCACGGCTCCTCGAAAGCAACCCAAGACGAATGGTATTGGCAACGATGAACATGGCCACCAGACCGAGGGCCAGCATCATCCAGAGCCCAATTCTCTGGATTACATCTGTAATGCCGCGGATCCGCTCCACCAAGTCCTGCCTGTTCTGGACCTCATCCACCCCCTGCACGTCAGACGCCAGCGCAGCCACCTGCTGGGCCTGCGACAACTGTTCTACCGAAAGAATATAGGAATCCCGCAAGGGATTGTCAGTTTCCAGATCTTCAAGCATATACTCCTTCCCCTGATAGGTGGTTTCCTTTGCCCGTTCCAGCCGTTCCTCACGTGAGAAGAAACGCACCTCCCGCACGCCGGGAATCGCCCGAAGGTCACCCTCAATCTGATTCAGTGTCGCTCCGCCGGCATCCGGCGCAAGATAAACGTTGATTTCACATTGATCCTCCACTTGGCGAAGCAGTGCATTGATATTCAGTCCGGCAAGAAGAAAAATGCCAAATAAAATCAGACTCGCCGCCACAATGCCGGCCGAAGCAACGCTCATCAAACGGTTGCCCCAGATATTTTTAAATCCCCTCGTCAGAAAATATCCCAGTGCTCTAAACAATGTCATACCTCCCCTGGGCCGCATCCCGAACCAAAACGCCGCTCTCCAAGGCGAGTACTCTTTTTTGCATCCGGTCAACCAGTTCCTTTGCATGTGTTGCAACAATTACCGTTGTGCCCCGGCGGTTGATTCGATCCAGCAGAGCCATGATCTCCCCGGAGGTTTCGGGATCGAGGTTTCCCGTCGGTTCATCTGCAATCAGAAGCGGCGGATTGTTAACCAGTGCCCGGGCCATTGAGGCTCTCTGCTGCTCTCCCCCGGAAAGCTGACCGGGTTTTGCCGCCGCTTTATCGGACAGGCCGACCAGTTCAAGAACCTGTGGAACAATATGGCGAATGACCC
Source organism: uncultured Ructibacterium sp. (assembly GCA_965146665.1). Classification (GTDB taxonomy): domain Bacteria; phylum Bacillota; class Clostridia; order Monoglobales; family Monoglobaceae; genus Ructibacterium. The sequence continues at coordinate 104,312 of CBCTHE010000003.1, read as the reverse complement.
GCTTTGGGGTCCCAACAACCTGCATGGCAAACGCCGCATTTTCATATACCGTCCGCTCAGGTAAGAGACGAAAATCCTGGAATACGACACCAATGCCGCGCCGCAGCTGCGGAATACGGCGCCTGCTCATTCTGGCCACGTCCACACCGTCAATGATAACCCGGCCGCGGTCAGCAACCTCTTCCCGCAGGAGCAATTTAATCATAGTCGTTTTACCGGCTCCCGTGGCACCGATCAAAAATACAAATTCGCCCTTTTCGATTCTCAAGCTGATATCGCGCAGCGCACGGACCCTAGTCTCTTTATAAATCTTGCTCACATTCTGGAATTCAATCATTTTTCACCGTTCCCTACGAAATTTTACCCCCGAGCACGACAGAGGCGGAGCCGAAGCCCCGCCGATTACTCCCGATATACACTTTTATTTTGGACTGGTATCTAAATTCTGGTGGGCTCGGAAGTCAGGTACTTGTTGACCATCATTGCGACCTTAAAGATAATCGCGTCATCAAACTCCCGCAGGTCCAGTCCTGTCAGCTTTTTAATCTTGTCCAGCCGATATACCAGCGTGTTCCGGTGGACAAACAGTTTTCTGGATGTTTCAGATACATTCAGGTTATTTTCAAAGAATTTCTGAATGGTTCCAATGGTTTCATTGTCCAGGACATTGATCGACTCTTTTTTGAATACCTCTTTCAAAAACAGCTCACAGAGTGTTGTCGGCAGCTGGTAGATCAGACGGCCAATTCCAAGGTTATCATAGCTGATAATATTTTTTTCCGTGTCAAATACCTTGCCAACCTCCAGCGCGATCCGCGCCTCACGATAGGCCTGCGCCAGTTCCTGAATGGTATCCACCATGGTGGAAATTCCAACCGAAACGGAAATCATATCCTCGGTGCTCAAGGTATCAACAATGTTCTGCGCAACCTGGAGGATCTCCTCCTTGTCCACATCGGCTTTGAACTCCTTGATAACCACGCTGTCGTGGTCATCAATCCGAATCACAAAGTCCCGGTTCCGGTCAGGAAACAGATTTTTCAGTATATCCAGCGCCGCATTTTCCACACTCTTCTGCACCCGGATCAGATAAACCACCCGGTGCGCTTCAACAGTCAGGTGCAGCTCCCGGGTTCTGTACAGAACATCACCCGGCAGAATATTATCCACAATGATATTTTTCACAAAGCTGTTGCGGTCGTATTTTTCATCATAATACTGCTTGATGGTAAGGAAGTGGATTCCAAGGAAACAACACGCATTGGCCGCCACATCATCCTCGCCCTCACAAAAAACAGCATATTCGTTTTTGTTGAAGGTCTCAATTTTTTTATAGCTGAATCCGCCAATACATTTGATATCGCCGCTGCTGTCAAATACCGTAAAAATATTGTCAATGACATTGCCAATCCGGCTTTCGTCGCTGCAGGCAATCACTGTTTCTGAATCGTCTATCACTCCAACCACACGCTTAACATCTTTTTTTAACTGCGTCAAAGTATTTTGAAACAGTCTGTTTTGCATAACGCCACCTCCCAAAATGATACCAGTATATAGCAAGAACTATTTTATATGCTTTTCATTATAACCTTTCTTTTTACAAATTGCAAGAAGTTTGTGAAAAATTCACAGAAAAGTCACAATCACAGGCAGTACCATCCCTGACAGCCGTATTTCCGGGACTGTGCAGGAGCACTTGGTGTCGTTTGTGCATATACTGCATCAAGGAGAAGTTTCATATGGCATACAACCGCAAAGCCGCCGCTGCATATGCCTATCAAGGGAGCTGTCCCTGAAAGAGGCACAAATTGGGGATGTAATCCAACTGAGCTTTGAAGGCAACGCATTTGGACACTCTGTATTTGTCATTGATCTTGACAAGGCTGATGCCTATGTTGCCCCCCATACTGATGACCAGGTCCACCGCCCCCTGCACACGTATTCTTATGCCGCCTGCCGTCTGCTTCATATTGACGGAGCCAGAGAATAGGCATGACAAAGTCATCTGCGGCAATATTACCCTATGCCGCAGGTGACTTTACTATGTATTGTGTTCCGGCAATCCCGTTTTTCGCGTACCTAATCCTTATGTTCTGTCACTTAATACGCAATACCCGCTTTTTTCATCTCATAACGTTTCATTGCCTGAAGATTTGCAATGTTTTGGTCAATGTATTGCATCAGCTCTTTCCGGTTTGCAATATCTCCGGCTGTGCTTTGCGGAATCAGCAGTTCAAAGAGCGGTATGCCAAGTGTATCCGCAATTTTATAAATCGTTTCAAACTGCGGATTAGCCACCCCGCTCTCAATATCCTGAATGGTTCTCTGGTTCACACCGCATATGTTTGACAGGGCTTCCGTTGACATACTGACTGCAGTTCTGTGTTTCTTCACATTCTCGGACAGCGTGTTTTTTGATTGCTGTAATGTCATAAAATTTTCCTCCTTTACACTTTATCGGCTTATTATATAGGAGAATTTTGACTGTTTGTGTCTCTTTTTCTCGAATGCGAATTATAATGCGTAAAATCAGAATCATAGCTCAAATCATAATTACTGTCTTACGCCAAAAAGTTTTGCCAGTATATTTTCAACAAATTTCCGTAGGGTTGCATTGCAACAATCAGTTGGCTTCCCCCTTTCATTCCGCGCGCTTCTCTGCTTTTTTCCTCAACTGGATTCAGTCCTCTCATGACAGGGGTTCTGCTGCAGACTCCGCCGCATAATTTCACAAAGCCTCGCATTGTTTCGTTTTGCTGTCTCCGGAGGAACCACCGGCCTGCGATTCACCACATGAAACTGTTTTCCGCCGCTGCTTATGCGGTACAAAGTCATGCGGTACTGTCGGCCTTCCTGTTCCTCCGTCCACTCCTTAACTGGTTTATGCATGCAATCCACTCCTCTCATAACAAATTTATGCGGCTGCAGTTTGTCCTAATTCGCCCCGCCACAAATCGATTCAGGAATAAAACATTCCCCACAGGGAGTAAAGAGAGTTACGCTCCTATTTATAATAATTGAGACTGCTCTTTCATATGGATATAGAAGTGCATATCATCAAAAGGAGTGGATACTCATGACTGGCATCTATGGCCGGCAAAGCCTTGATAAAAAAGATAGTATCAGCATCGAAACTCAGGTATCTCTGTGCAAAAAGGAACTGGTCCAATGCGAAAATTATCGTGTATACACGGACAAAGGCTTTAGTGGGAAAAACACCAACAGACCAGAATTTCAGCATTTGATGGAGGATGTAGAGCAAGGGCTTATAGAACGGATTATCATATACCGGCTGGACCGAATCAGCAGAAGCATTACGGACTTTGCCGGAATAATGGATGTGCTTGAAAGACATACGGTGAGTTTTACCTCTGTATCGGAAAAATTCGACACCTCTACGCCCATGGGGCGTGCCATGCTGTTTATCATCATGGTATTCGCACAACTGGAACGGGAGACCATTGCCGAACGCATCCGCGACAATTATTACAGCCGCGGCAAAAATGGAGTCTGGCTTGGCGGTCCGGCTCCCTTTGGCTTTGAAACGTCTAAAACTGTACTGGACGGCAAACACGTTTCTACCTTAAAGCCTACAGATAAACTCTGCATTGTGGAAAAGCTGTTTGCTGATTATTCGGAAACCGGCATGTCTCTGGGAAATATAGCCCGGGAAATGAGAACGTCTTACGGAGATTCTATGGGAGTGTGGAATAATATCAAACTGGCACGGATTCTGCACAACCCAATTTATGTGAAGGCTGATGCAGACATCTACCAATACTACCGGGAGCTTGGCTGTATTCTGATCAACGAAATCGAGGCATATGATGGCCGCCGGAGTCTTATACTGTACGGCAAACGGGACCGCGGCGCCAATAAATACCGAAACCTCACGGAGCATGTTGCCGCGCTTTCCCTTATCCCAGGCGTCATCGACTCCTCTACCTTCCTCAAATGCCAGCAAAAGCTGGAGGCAAACCGGCAGATCAAAAATACGGGCAAGGGGAAGCACACCTGGATGACAGGTTTGATGAAGTGTGCAGAATGCGGGCACAGCCTAGTGATCAAAACCTATAAGGATACCAAATATCTCTACTGCTCCGGCCGGCAAAACAATTTGTGCAGTGTGGAGCCGGAAACGCTTTTACTGGAGGAGTTTGAGCCAGTTGCGGACCAGTTTGTTTACGAATTTTTGCACACTGTAGACCGGGACGAAAATACCGCTTTTTCCGTCCGGGAAGATTTTGCGTGCAGTCAGCTGAAAATTCAGATTCACAAGCTCAATGAACAAATCGAAACCCTGCTTGCCCGGCTCATGGACGCCGAAGACGTGACCATGGATTATATCAATAAAAAAATCGCTGAGTTGGATTCCCAGAAGCAGACGCTTCTGAATCAGCTCAGCGCAAATACCCTTGTGCATTCCCAAATGGATATCCCGGCCCCCGATGCATGGATCAGCGCCAGCTTTGACCAAAAGCGCGAGCTGGCCCATCAGCTCATCGACAAAATATACATCAGGAAAAATACACTGGAAATACTATGGAAATATTGATTCTCTATAAAATAAGATTTTTTGCATAATTTTCGTTTTTTGTTTCCAGACTATCAACATCCCATTGGATGGTAAAACAGCCGGCTTCCCGTACAGCCTGAACCACGTCGTTGTTATAGTCTCCGTAGGGAGCACGAAGAAGCGTCGGCCGTTTTCCTGTTATCTGCTCAATCTTTTGATTACAGGTTTCAACTTCTTCCTTCATTTTTTCTTTTGAAATCTGTGTCATGTGGGGATGGGTGTTGGAGTGGTTCATAACCTCGTGTCCTGCGTCTGACAGTGCCTTCACTGACTCCGGAAAATTGTCCACCCATCCGCCGACCACAAAGAAGGTTGCTTTCACATGATACTTTTCCAAAATGTCAATGAGCTGCTGCGTATCTTCATTTCCCCATGCTGCATCAAAACTAATGGAAAGCACTTTGTCCTCCTCCGCTTTATCCACGCAATAAATTGGAAGGTCCCGCTGCGTTTTGGAAACAGAAACCACATCACTCTTACCAACCCAGATCAATGCCAGAAGGGCGACGAACAAAACCGCACACAAAATACCTGTTTTTTTGCTGATTACCCAAATTTTCATATTCATCTCTCCTTTTGGTTCCAGTATATGAGCTATTTCACTCAATCATACGAAAAAATCCCCATGAGTTTGTCAAAATCAGAATATCCCGTGAAATTAAAGGAAACCCTATGGAAGGGTGATGAAAATGATACAAATCGGCAATACTTTGATTTTAAACGGCGACCAGCAAACAGACTTTCAAGGGCTGGATCTTTCCGAGCTCTGTCCGCTGACCTGCGGTCTCTCTCTGCGCGCAACGGTCACGGCTTCCAGCATTGATGACGACGGGTTCACATACTGTCTCCAGCGGGGCATCCTTACCCTTGACCGGCAAGAACTGCCGCCTCAGGAATTCAATGTCCGCTGGTCCAGAAAGCCAAAGGACATTTATCCCTATCTCGCTCTTGTAACACTGCTTCTGCTCTGTGGGGTTTCCACGGAAGTCTTTGCGTGTTTAAAGTTCTAAGTTCCCGAATCCGGAATATACTTTACAGAGCAAAGCAGTCAGATGTAAATTTTGACAGGAGTGAATAATGTGGAAAATACTTACTTTGAGAACAATAAAGTTACAGTCGCAGGCGAAGTATGCAGTGAGCTTTCCTTCTCACATATGATTTATGGAGAACGGTTTTACCTGTTTCAGCTTCAGATTCCAAGGCTCAGCGAGAACTATGATACCATCAATGTGACCGTATCAGAACGCTTTTTTCCGGATATTGAACCAAAGCCCGGTGATATCCTGCATATCGAGGGGCAGTTTCGCTCCTATAACAATTTTTCCGACACCGGAAATAAGCTTGTTCTGACCGTTTTTGCCAAGGAAATGGAGCGGGTCAGCGATCTTTCCGAATTCCAGAATCCCAATCAGATATTTCTGAATGGCTATATCTGTAAGCCGCCCGTATATCGCACCACGCCATTTCAGCGGGAAATAGCGGACATTCTTTTGGCTGTGAACCGCTTTTATAATAAATCGGACTATATCCCCTGCATCGCATGGGGACGCAACGCAAAATTTGCTGAACGGCTGGCTGTTGGCACGCATCTGAAGGTTTGGGGACGAATCCAGAGCCGGGAATATCAAAAACGGCTGGATGAAGAACATTTTATTGTCAAGACCGCCTATGAAATCTCTGTATCCAAAATGGAGCTGGAAACCGGAGAACAGCACGAGACGGAAAACGTTGAATAAAAATCAGCCGGGTTCACAGCCATTCACTGTGTCCCCGGTTTTTTGCATCCGCAGTCTGCCATAGAACCAGCTTCACAGCATTGCCGCGTCCGCCGCACATGGCAGTCCTTTTTCAAACTGCTCTTTCCCGAAAACGGTTTTAAATTCTATCGAAACTTCTTGCATTTTTATAAAGTTTTCATATTGAATTTTCAGAATCCCTGTGCTATACTATAAAAGTTATCAAGCAAATCGTGACGAAAATTAGGAAAGAAGGTTGAACAAGGTGAATATCAGCATAACAAAAACAACTGCGCCAAAGGCAAAGCCTGCAATGGACAATCTGCCCTTTGGCAAGTTTTTTTCCGATCACATGTTTGTGATGGACTATGCGGAGGGAAAAGGGTGGTATGATCCCCGTATCGTTCCCTATGGACCTTTGGAATTGGATCCGTCGGCCATGGTATTTCATTACGCACAGGAGATTTTTGAGGGCTTGAAGGCATACAAGTCCAAGGATGGCCATGTCCGTCTCTTCCGTCCCTATAAAAATTTTGAGCGTATGAATGTCTCCGCAGAGCGTTTGGCCATTCCGGCACTTGATGCCGATTTCTGTGTCGAGGCTCTGAAGCAGCTGGTGGAGCTGGACCGTGACTGGATTCCGGAGCAGGAGGGCGCCTCCCTGTATATTCGTCCTTTCATCATCGCGACAGACGAATATCTGGGTGTCCGGCCTTCTGATACATACAAATTCATGATTATCTGTTCACCCAGCGGTCTTTATTATCCGGAGGGACTGGATCCGGTCAAGATTTATGTTGAGGACAATTATGTCCGTACTGTCCGCGGCGCAACCGGTTTCACCAAGACCGGCGGGAACTATGCAAGCAGTATCAAGGCGCAGGTTATCGCCCATGAGCGCGGCTATTCTCAGGTTTTGTGGCTGGATGGCGTGGAACAGAAATACATTGAAGAAGTGGGCTCCATGAACATCTTCTTCAAGATTGGCGGCGAGGTTGTCACCCCCATGCTCAACGGCAGTATTCTGAGCGGTATCACCCGTATGTCCGCCATAGAGCTTTTAAAGAAATGGGGTATTCCCGTATCTGAGCGCAGGATCTCCATTCAGGAGGTCTTTGACGCCTATCAGGACGGCAAACTGGAGGAATGCTTCGGTACCGGCACCGCCGCTATCATCTCTCCTGTGGGTGAGCTTCGCTGGGATGAGCACGTCATGACCATCAACAATAACCAGATTGGTCAGGTGACGCAGCGTATCTTTGATACCATAACCGGAATTCAGACTGGCACCATGCCCGATGAAATGAACTGGGTCGTGACGGTGGACTGATCCCTGCCGCAATAAGCTGAATTTTGACACGTGACCTGCGCCTCCGGCACAGGTTGCGTTTTTTCTTTTGATGATATCTGTAATTTTCTGCATATACTAGTTAAGGAGGTCCCATGAAAACCTTTATCGGAATCTTCAAAATGACGAAAAAATATACCTGGTGCTTTGTGATCGTTGGCGTCTGTATGATCCTGCAGATTCTTTCTCAGGTCTTTGCGCCAAATCTGATTGGCAACTTTCTCAACCTCGTAGAGGATCAGGTGCCAAATCTGGCCCGGGAATCGGTCAAGGCGGGCGTACTGCTCCTGTTTTTGGCCGCACTTCAGGCCCTGACGCAGGGACTGCGTTCCTATTTTTCCCATGTGGCGGCATGGCGCAGTATCCATGACATCCGCGCCCGCCTTTTTGACCATGTACAGCGGCTTTCCATGGGCTTTTTTCAGGATAAACAGACTGGCCAGCTCATGAGCCAGATTCTCTCTGACACCAATGTGCTCGAACTGCTGATCGCACACGCCGGTCCTGAGGTAATTCTGGATGTTCTGCTCTTCTCCACCATCATGGCGATTCTTTTTGCGCAAAACGTCATGCTGGCCCTTGTTGCCATGATTGTGATTCCGCTGATTCTCATCTCGACCTTTTATTTTGCAAAACGGGTACGCCCTCAGTTCAAAACGGCCCATCAAAAGACTGCGGAACTTATGGGAATTGTCCAGGATGATCTCTCCGGAATCAAGGAAATCACCATCTTTAACAAGCAGGACTATGAATATGACCGGGTCCGCTCCGTGTCCCAAACCTTTACAGACCTGAACCTCAGTGCTCTAAAGAAAAGCGCGGTCTTTCACCCCATGATCGGATTTTTCAACCAGTTCGGAGTTGCTCTGGTGATTGCCGCCGGCGGCGTTCTGGCGGCCGCGGGCGGGATCCGATCCTCGGAAATTGTAAAATTTGTCCTCTATCTGAACATGCTTTACACGCCCATCAGTGCCTTTGCGCGCATCAGTGAGGATCTTCAGAACTCCCTGGCCGCCGGCGAGCGTGTGCTGGATCTTTTCAGCGTAGAATCCCAGGTCAAGGAAAAGGCCGCGCCTCTTGACATCACCAATGTCAAAGGAGAAATCACCCTGCGGGACGTGTGCTTCTCCTACGAAAAAAACAATGCTGTGCTGGAGCATGTGAACCTTCACATTGCACCCGGCGAAAAGGTAGCTCTGGTGGGCCCGACAGGCGGCGGGAAAACCACCATTGCCAGCCTGATCACACGGTTCTATGATCCGGACTCCGGCTCGGTCACATTGGACGGACACGATCTGCGGGATTTGAGTTTCCGCTCTCTCCGGGACAATGTCAGCATTGTTCTGCAGGATGTCTTTCTCTTTCATGGCACAGTGGCCGAAAACATCGCGTACGGTGTCGAACATCCCACGGAGGACGAGATTATTCGGGCCGCCAAGATTGCCAATGCCCACAGCTTTATCATTGAGATGCCGGACGGCTATAATACCATTATCGGCGAACGGGGTGTCAAGCTCTCGGGCGGCCAGAAACAGCGTCTCTCCATCGCCCGCGCGATCCTGCGCGACAAACCGATTCTGATTCTGGACGAAGCAACCGCGGCAGTGGACAACACCACCGAGAAACTGATTCATACAGCAATCGAAAACGTGATTCAAAATCGAACCACCATCATTATCGCTCATCGTCTCTCCACCATTCGGAACTGTGACAAAATTGCCGTGATTTCCGATGGGCGGATCGCCGAGATGGGCACTCATGCAGAGCTTTTGGCAGATCCTGAAAGCATGTACAGCAAACTCAGCCAGCTCTGAGCCTGACGGCTAAAAAGGCTAAAAATTCAGAAAGAAGATGATACTATGCAGCGCGGAAGCGGCATCCTCCTCCATCTCTCATCTCTGCCGTCACCATACGGCATCGGAACCATGGGAAAAGAGGCCTATGCTTTTGTGGATTTTCTGGAGCAAGCCGGCCAAAAGTATTGGCAGCTCCTGCCCGTGGGCCCCACCAGCTACGGGGACTCTCCATATCAGTCCTTTTCTACTTTTGCCGGCAATCCCTATTTTATTGATTTTGACCTGCTGGCTGAGGAAGGCTCTCTGCAGAAATCCGACTATGACGGCCTGATGTGGGGGGATAATCCGGAGGCCGTGGACTATGAAGCAGTGTTCAAGCAGCGGTTCGGCGTTTTAAAAAAAGCCTGGCAGAATGACCGCGGGCGTCTGCGAAACGCACTGCTGCAGTTCCGTTCTCAGAACGCCTATTGGGCCGAAAACTATGCCATGTATATGGCACTCAAAGAAGAGCATGGCCTGCGCTCCTATCAGGAGTGGGAACCGGATCTGAAATGCCGGAAACCAGAGGCTATCACAGCCGCTTTTGACAGGCTTGTGGACGACATAGAATTTTGGATCTATGTCCAGTACCGCTTTTTTCAGCAGTGGAATGCTCTGAAAGAATATGCCCACTGCCGCGGAATTCAAATGATCGGCGATATCCCCATCTATGTGGCCGAAGACAGCGCGGACGCCTGGGCGCATAACGAGGTGCTCCAGCTGGACGGAGACCGGCACCCCATCAAGGTTGCCGGTTGCCCGCCGGATTACTTTGCGCCCAAAGGGCAGCTTTGGGGCAATCCCCTTTATGACTGGGATGCACTCAAGAACCAGGGCTATGAGTGGTGGATCGAGCGGGTACGGGCGGCGCTCTCCATGTACGACATTGTCCGGATCGACCATTTCCGCGGTTTTTCCGCCTTCTACTCCATTCCCTATGGCATGAAGGACGCGGTAATTGGGGAATGGGTCAAAGGTCCGGGCAAAAGCTTCTTTGATGCCCTGCGCACCGCACTCGGCGCAGGACTGCCCATCATTGCCGAGGATTTGGGCTCTCTGGACGATGCCGTGCGCGAGCTTCTGCGGGAGACGGGATTTCCGGGTATGAAGGTCGTACAGTTTGGGCTGACTCCTGGAGAGAACAGCGAGTATCTCCCCCACAACTATCCGAAAAACGCTGTGGCTTATATCGGAACTCATGACAACGATACCCTGCGCGGATGGTTCGAACAGGAAAGTCAGACGGTCCGGGAATTTGCCCTGGATTACATGCGGACCCAGGATCAGAGCATTCAGTGGGGCTTTGTGCAAACCATGCTGGCCTCGCCCGCCGATACGGTGATCTTCACCCTGCAGGATCTTCTTGGGCTGGGGACCGGCGCCAGAATGAATACCCCCTCAACCCTTGGCGGAAACTGGCAGTGGCGTATGCGTGACATGAACTGCCTCAGCGGCGGACTGGCCGAAAAACTGCGCCGCCTCTGTCAAATCTACAGCCGGTAAACGATCATTTGAAAAGGACCTGCGGAATAGACCGCAGGTCCTTTTCAAATGCGTTATCTGTTCGCGCGCAGAACTTTCCAAATCTGAATCAGCACGGTGGGCACAAAGGCCAGCAGTACAATCCATCCGGTCTGCGGCCCAGAAAGCGGACTTACCATAAACAGCCCTTCCAGGGCTGGAATAAACAGAACCCCCGCCAAAAGCAGTACGCCGAGCAGAAAAGCGCCGACACTGTATTGATTGGTGTGCAATTTCAGCCGGAAAATGGACTCCTCGCCCCGGCAGTTAAAGCCATGGAACAGCCGTGCCAGTGTCAGCGTGGCAAAGGCCATAGTGCTGGCGGCCGCCGTGCCGGTTTGCAGGCCAATAAAATACGCGGCCATGGTGAAGCCTCCGATCAAGGCTCCCTGAACACCAATTCTTGCAAGGGTTTTCCGATTTAAAATGGATTCCTTTGGGTTGCGGGGCGGCCGGTTCAGCAGACCCTTCCGGGCGGGCTCCATCCCGATGGCAATAGCGGGAAGACTGTCGGTCAGCAGGTTGATAAACAGCAGATGAACCGGCATAAAAGGCACGGCAAGCCCAGCCAGAGAGGTGAACAGCACGCAGAGGATCCCGGCGGCGTTGCCGGAGAGCAGAAACTGAATGGCATTCTTAATATTCTCATACACGCTTCGTCCATTGACCACAGCCTTCACGATCGTGGCAAAATTATCGTCTGCGAGAATCATGGAAGCCGCGTCTTTTGCCACCTCAGTCCCTGTAATCCCCATGGCAACACCAATATCCGCCTGCTTCAGAGCGGGGGCATCATTGACCCCATCCCCTGTCATGGACACAATATTGCCCTTTCGCTGCCACATATCCACAATGCGGATTTTATGCTCCGGAGACACCCGGGCATAGACACGGATGCGCTCAAGCTTTTCCGACAGTTCCTGATCCGTCATACCGTCAAGCTCCGTCCCCTCCACCGCTAGGTCTCCTGGCTCTAAAATGCCGATCTGCGCCGCAATGGCCGCCGCTGTGATCTTGTGATCCCCGGTTATCATGACCGTTCTGACGCCTCCTTTTTTGGCGTCTGCCACAGCCTGAACAGCTTCCTCCCGGGGAGGATCCATCATGGATATGAGCCCCACAAAGGTATAATCCTTTTCGTCGGCAAGGGAAACCGCCTCCTGTTCCCCAAGCGAACATACCGCGAAACACAGAACCCGGAGCCCCTTTTCGGACAACATCCGGTTGGTATCCTCAATTTCACGGCGGTGGGTATCGTTAAACGGCACAACTCCATCCGCAGTCATAATATGTGTGATGCGTCCCATCAAAACATCCATGGCGCCTTTGGTACAGATCACATTCTCCCCTTCCATCCGGTGAACGGTACTCATGAGCTTTCGGTCCGAATCAAACGCCAGTTCACCCAGTCTCGGATGCTGGCTCCGATAGGAGGGCGCGTCAACGCCAAATTTCGCGGCCAGCTGTACCAGGGCTGTCTCGGTAGGATCACCAATTTCCTTGCCGTCAGACACTGTGGCGTCATTGACAAGGATGGCTTCCTTGAGCAGCATGTATTCAGCCGCATGCTTCAGATCCAGCGTCTCCTGACGAAACAGGCGGCCGCCTGCGTACATCTCCTGTACCTCCATCCGGTTCTGGGTCAGCGTGCCGGTCTTATCCGAGCAGATCACAGAAACGCTGCCAAGACTCTCCACCGCTTTCAGATCCTTCATGACCGCGTTCTCCCGTGCCATCTTTTGTGTTCCCATGGCGAGAACTATGGTCACAATGGAGCTGAGTGCTTCCGGAATGGCGGCAACAGCCAGCGCCACGGCGAACAGCAGGGCATCCAGAATCGGCATCTGCCGATACAGAGAAAGGCCAAAGACCACAAAGCAGATTCCAATGATCACCAAGGCGAGCTTCTGGCTGAAATGATCCAGAGTGATCTGCAGCGGCGTCCGACGCTGCGCAGTGCGGTTCAGCAAGCCTGCAATCTTCCCCAGCTCTGTCTCCATGCCGGTGGCCGTAACCACGGCCACGGCTCGCCCATAGGTGACCAGAGAGCCGGAAAAGACCATGTTTTTCCGATCCCCCAGCGCCACCTTTTCTCCGTCTATGGCGCCGGTTGTTTTTTCCACGGGTTCAGACTCACCGGTCAGAGAGCTCTCGTTCACCTTCAGTGAATAGTTTTCGAGTATTCTGGCATCCGCCGTCACCAGATCGCCGGCTTCCAGAATGAGAATATCCCCTGGCACCAGGTCCTCTGAGCGCACTTCAAGCTTGATATCATCGCGCATAACCTTGGCTGTGGGAGAGGACAGTTCTTTCAGACTTGCCAGGGATTTTTCCGCCTTGAAATGCTGAATCGTACCCAAAACAGCGTTGAGGACAATGACGGCAAAGATTACGATGGTGCTCTCAAACTGTCCGGAAAACATTGAGACAATACCGGCCACAATCAAAATGGCAATCAGCAGGTCCTTGAACTGTTCCAGGAATACCTGAATCATCCCCTTTCGTTTTCCCTCCGCTAGACCGTTTTTTCCATACCGCTCCAGCCTTTGGGCGGCCTCCTGACCGGACAGCCCCTCGCTGTTTGTCTTCAAGTCTCTTAAGACCGCTTCACCGCTTTTTTTGAATTCCTCCATAATGCTGCTCCTTTCACCTTTTCCTCATACTGATACTGCCCGCCGGGGACAGGGACATATGCACAAGGTTCCATTTATGTATTAAATGTTACCCATTCCTACGCTTTTGCCGGGAGCTGCCTAAAACAAAAAAGACTTTCAGTATGACCGCATCAATGTACGATCATACGAAAGTCTTGTTACCGCTTCGGTGCATCCTGCCAGGCAAAAGCCGTGATGTTGACAGTATGCTTTCAACTACTCCCTTAAGTATGAGTATTATTTAATTTTTTGTTATTATAGCGTTTTTTTCCGGATTTGTCAACCCCTATTTCATTTTTTAGCATTTTTACCTTCCACTCTATTCATTCCCTTTTTATATCATATGTGAAAGCTGTAATTCTGTCCATGGTAAAAGCAGTCATCTCAACTCAGTTCCCGGACTTAAAATACGTACCCTTGTCCTTCTGGATCATCCGGAGGCCGGAACCATCGCTGATACAGGCGATGTCTCCGTCCATGGTCAGATATGCCGCACAGCCCTGCGCCTTCAGCTGTTGTGTCACCGCTTCATCCGGGGGATTTTTCTGTGAGCAAGTGATAACTGCGCACGTGGGCGCGGCTGCCGCCAGAAAGTCCCGCGTCTGTTCCTCCTCCCGTCCATGGTGCGGAACCTTTAACAGGGTACACGCCAGCGAATCCTCCGCCAACAGTTCCGAAAGTCTTTTCCCAGAGGCGTCTCCCGTCAAAAGCAGACGGTTACTGCCATGGGTCACATTCACCACCAGGCTCATGGCATTGCTGTCAGCGTTCTGACCGCTGTATTTATGTTCCGGCGGAAAAATTTCAATCTGAACCTGGTCCATGGTCAGGGTCTCTCTCTGTGTCACAGCCCTTGGGGCCAGAGACAGCGCTTCACAGGCGGTCTGATAATTCCGGTATGCGCCGCTGTCCTTGATATAATCCGGCTGATATACCGCATCCACAGAAATCCCTCGCATCACCTTCTCTGCTCCGCCCATATGGTCCTTGTCAAAATGGGTCAGGATCAGCGCATCAATCCTGTTGATATTTCTCTTTTTCAAATAGGAGAGGATCTCTTTGCCATCCTCCTCTTCACCAGTGTCCACCAGAACTGTATGATGGGCTGTCACCAGAACAGCGGCATCCGCTTTCCCAATTTTCAGAAACACCGCCTGCAGTTCTCCCAAGGGTGTGGCCGCGGTCCGCTCCTGTATCGTTTGACTGGCGCAGCCGCTGAACAACATGCAGAACAATATAAGCCAGACTATTTTTTTCCATCCTCTCATGGTATCACCTCATAATGAGTATACGCGGTTTGGTTTAAAAATAGCTTAAATCTCAATATTTTTTCTCAGTAGAGGCCGAAGGCGTCCGGCCAGAAACAGGGATCCGCAGATACATACCACGCCCTCTTTGCCGGCCAGGGCCAGCGCCTTTTCCAGGGCGGCCTCCGGACTGGCTTCCGCCGCCGCGGGGATCCCGCACGCCATAAAAGCCTGTGCAAGCAAGGCCGCCGGACAGCACCGCGGCATCTCCAGCTGGGTCGCAACTACACCTGCCGCGGCTCTGGCCAGGATTCTGGCGCACCCCTGATAATCCTTGTCCTCCATCATGGCCGTGCAGAGATACACGGGTCTTTCCAATTCCGAAAGCGAACTGCACAGCTCCACAGCCGCCTGGACATTGTGGCAGCCATCTAAAATAACCTTATCTCCAAAGCGTTCAAACCGCGCCATATGCTTCACCTGTGCCAGGCCGCGCCGCACCGCGCTTTCCGGGATGTTCATTCCCCTCTTTCGAAGCACACGGACCGCCTCCACCGCCGTGGCCGCGTTGTCCGCCTGAAAACTCCCCTGCAGTCCCAGAGGATAAACCGTTCCGCGGATGCACACGCCGCCGGACACCTTTTCTGCCGGTTCTGTCTCATACAGCAAAATCCCCATCTTCGCCGCCCGGCGCCGGATGACAGCAATCGCCTCTGCCGTCTGCCGGGGCGCCGTGACAACCGGACAGCCGGGCTTGAAGATACCGCATTTTTCGGCCGTGATCTCCTGTATAGTTTCGCCCAAATACTGCGTGTGGTCAAGGCCAATGGACGTTAAAATTGTAACCAGATTTTCCCGAATGACATTGGTGGCGTCCAGTCTGCCGCCCAGTCCGGTCTCCAGTACCACAACGTCACAGCCGCAAGCCTGGAAATAACAGAAAGCCGCCGCTGTATCCAGCGCAAATTCTGATACCGGCGCGTCTGCTTTTTCTATCGTATCCCGAAGCCTGGTGATTATCCGGGCCAGCTCCGTATCGGGGATCTCCGCCCCGTCTACACGGATCCTCTCATTGAAACGCTCAATATAAGGCGAGGTAAACAGTCCGGTACGAAACCCGGAGCAGCGCAGGATCTCCGCCAGCATTGCGGCAGCAGACCCCTTTCCATTGGTCCCGGCAATATGGATAAAGCGCAGACCCTCCTGGGGATTTTCCAGGCAGCCGAGCAGTTTTTTCAGCAGCCGGTTGCCAAGCTCCCGGCTGAACTTTGGTGTTTCATGGATATAGCGAAGCGCTTCTTCATAATTCATATGGATTCCTCTTTTATTGTGTTTTCCCAAATTATATCACAGTTTGCCGCCGAAAAAAACCCCTGCACATAAAAAAATGCCCTCTGCCGCAAAGGGCAGGGGGCAATGATGGATCCGTTTTAATCCATAGGAATGACTGGCTCCACCTGGGGACAGGTGATAGCGTCAATCCTGTGGACCGGCGCGGCCCAGCGGACCGCGTTTTTGATTACAGTCTGTACCTCTGGTATGTAATAGGTCGGATAGGTCTCATGTCCAGGCTGAAAATAAAATACCCGTCCATTTCCGCGGTGATAACAGCAGCCGCTCCGAAATACCTCGCCGCCGTCAAAGTGACCGATAAAGATCAGCCGGTCCGGCTCTGGGATGTCGAAGTGTTCACCATAGGCCTCCTCGTGGGGAAGCACAAAGTACCGGCCGAGCCCCTGTGCGATAGGACTGGACGGAGCAACCACCCAGACGCGCTCAGAATCTCCGTTTTCACGCCAGGTGAGCCGGCAGCTGGTTCCCATCAAATACCGGAAGGGCTTTGAAAAATGCGCTGAATGCAGTGCAATAAAGCCCATTCCCTTAAGCACCTCATCTCTGACCCTGGCCGCGGTTTCGTCCGGAACCCGGTCATGGCCCATGTGTCCCCACCAGAGCAGAACATCTGTCTGGGCCAGAACCTCTTCCGTAAGACCGCACTCCGGATCGTCCAGGGTTGCGGTTGTGACCTCCATATCCGGTTCCTGTGACAAAAACGCCGCAAGGGCGCCGTGGATGCCGTCAGGATAGATCTCCTTGACGTTTTCATGCTGTTTTTCATGAATAAATTCATTCCATATAAGAACTCTCATTTTCATCTCCATTCCGCCGCTCCGCACCGGCACAAATCGAATTGACACATCTCCCATCCACGGAGCAAAGGAATGATAGGAGAGGAACACGCCTCGCCGTTCCACACCTTATGGTATGGAGATTCCGGAAGCATGAATCAAACCGCCGGAGTCTTTTTACAAGTCAAACCAATCCCTTTAAATAGTTTATATTGCGTTCCATGCTTCTCCAAAGCTCTGATTCGGCGGCGCCAGGACATTCGTGCTCCACAGTGAATTCCTTGACAAAGGAGGCCGCTTCCAGAATGGCGCGCATATCCAAATCCCCGTCGGGGAGGTCCACATTTTCCTTTTTCGGCCCAATTTGCCGAAGATGAAGCAGTTCTACCTTTCTGCCCCATTTTCTAATCCAGGAGACAGGCTCCACCCCTGCATAGGCCGCCCAATAGACATCCAGCTGAATCACCACGCTGTCATTGGTCCGGGCCGCAATCTCATCCAGAATCACCTTCCCTCCGAGTTCTGCAAACTCGTGCTGATGATTGTGATAGCCCACCTTCATACCAACCGCGGCCGCCTGATCGCCTGCACGGTTCAAAAGCGCGATCACCCGGTCCAGATCCTCCTGGGAACTGAACCCATAATAGGGCAGAATGATATACTGACAGCCCAGTGCCTGATGGTATGCCAGCGTCTTTGCAAATGCGTCCCCAAACTGGTCCGCGCCGCAGTGAGAGCCGGAACAGTACAGTCCGGATTCCGTCAAAAGCGCTTTGACCTCCTCAGGGGGCAGTCCATAAAACCCCGCGAACTCCACGCCGTCATAACCGATCCGCGCAGTGTGCCGCACGGTCTCCCTAAAGTCTTTTTCCATGGCTTCCACCACGGAATAGAGCTGAAGTGCGTATCGCATAGATCTCTCCTTTTCTACAGTGTCCATGCCGTCATTGAGCATTCCGGCGGCAAATTCCGCCGCCGGAACAACATACTTCTTTGTTCAATAAGGGATTTGCCCCGTCATTATATCTCTGTTTTCACAGCCTCACTGTTTTCATGGGAGCGGAAGGCCGCTTCCATGACCTTCATAACACGGAGCGCCTCCTCCGGCTTGATGGTCAGTTCCGCCTTGCCCTCGGCACAGTTTAAAAGCTGGTCATAGACCACGGTCAGATTATCCACCACATCCGTGGGCTCTGACAGCTCAATGGTCTCTGTGGAATTGGGATTGCGGGGCGCCATGGTCTTTGTGGGGCCCGCCTTGGTGTATACAATTTCCTCTTCCCATACATTTTCCTTATCAATACAGCGGACGATCCGGCCTGTGCAGTTCCAGTCATCTACAACCAGCGTCCCGTTCTCACCCAGAACATACCACCGGGGATGGGTGATATAATTGTTGGTAGATACCTCAATATGAGCGGTAAGACCGCTTTCAAAGGTCATGGTCAGCCGGAAGTTGTCATCCACCTCCGGATATTCGATGCTGTACATTTTACAGAATACATTGGTCACCTTTTCGGGGACCATATACATGATCTGATCAATGAGGTGCACGCCCCAGTCCAGCATCATGCCGCCGCCCAGACGCTTAATGGTACGCCAGCCCGACGGCATCCCGCGGGATCCCTCGACACGGGATTCAATCACATAGGGCTTTCCTATGGCTCCCGCCTCCACCTGCCGGCGCATCAGAACAAAATCCCGGTTGGTCCGGCGGTTTTGATCAATGGTAAACACCGCGTCGCACTGTTCTGCCGTCGCCATGATCTCCTCCAGCTCAGCGGCCGACATGGTGACCGGTTTTTCACAAATCACATGCTTGCCGGCCCGCAGGGCCTCAATGGCCAGATCCTTATGGGCTTCGTTGGTCGTGGCAATGATCACCACATCAACCTCCGGGTCGGAAATCAGTTCCTCCTTGGAGGTGTATGGATAATACCCCTGCTCCTCTGCCGCCCGGCGGCGTCTTTCATCCAGATCAAAAATTCCCTTTAATTTCATGCGGTCATAGTCAACCCGCATCACCTTTTCATGATGTCCGGCCATGCCGCCGTATCCAATGATTCCCGCTGTGTAAACTCTCATTATGCCCACCACATTTCTCCTGCATTTTCATAAATCAATACGTCTTTCAAGAAGGAAACGGCTTTTTCCAATCCCTCTCTGGGCGACATCAGACCGTCCTCATGCTCTATGCTGATGGCACCGTCATAGCCCACGGTCTTGAGCATGCTGATGATATTGTTCCAAACCTCTTTGCCGTGTCCATAGCCCACCGTACGGAACACCCAGGAGCGATTGATGATATCGCCGTAGTTTTTGGTATCCAGCACGCCGTTGATCTGACAATTTCTTTCATCAATCCTGGTGTCCTTGGCATGGAAGTGGTAAATAGCTCCCTTCAGGGCGCGAATGGCCTCCACCGGATCAATCCCCTGCCAGAACAAATGGCTTGGATCAAAGTTTGCGCCGATCATTTCCCCGACCGCGTCACGAAGCCGCAGACAAGTTTCCGGATTGTACACGACAAAGCCCGGATGCATTTCAAAAGCAATTTTTTGAATATGATGCGCGCCAGCAAAGGCGGCCATCTCTTTCCAATAGGGGATGACCTTTTCATTCCATTGCCAGTTTAAAATCTCAGTAAAATCTTCCGGCCAGGGACAAGTGACCCAGTTGGGGTACTTCGAGCCGTCGCTGTCACCCGGACAGCCTGAAAACCCGATCACTGTGCCGACTTCCAGCGCTTCTGCCGCCAAAATGGCATTTTTGAATTCTTCATGAAATTTTTGGGCAACGGCCTTCTGTGGATGCAGCGGATTGCCATGACAGCTGATTCCTGAGATCTCAAGACCATGGTCCGCCAAAGCCTTCCGATAGGCCTGCACATGCTCCGGGCTCTTCAGCAGCTCCTCCGGCTTGAGATGGCTGTTTCCCGGAAATCCGCCCGCACCGATCTCTATGGTCTGTACGCCCAGACTCTGCAGATAGTCCAGGGCTTCTTCAAAGGTATATTCATTCAGTACTGGGTTCATAACACCGAGCTTCATAATGATTTCCTCCTAAACTTATTTAAAATTCAATGGTTTTACCGGTTTTTGCGCTCTCGTAAATGGCCTCCAGAATTCTTGTCACCAGCAGGGCCTGCTCCGGTTTGACGACTGGCTCCCGGTCATACAGAACCGCATCAATCCATTGGGATGCCTCATTGAGCGCCGGGTCATCCCCCTTGCCGTCATAAAAATCAACACCCGCCGCGTCCAGTGCGGGCTTGGTCATAACCAACCGTCCCAAATCTGCCTTATTCAGGCGCAGTCCGTCGTTCATATCCGCACCGCCCAGGGTACCCGCAAGGGTGGTCCGTGCCTCTTTTGCATCCAGCATGTTAATCGCCCAGCTGCTCTCCAGAATGATGGTGGCCCCGTCCGCCATGGTGATGAAACCAAAGGCGGAATCCTCCACGGTATATTTCTCCGGATCCCAGTCTCCCCATGCGTTTCCTGTATCCTTTTGATCGCCCAGCTTTTTGTATACCGACCCTTTGACGCTTTTGACTTCATAGTTATCCATGCACCAGAGGGTCAGGTCAAGCGCATGGGTGCCGATGTCGATCAGCGGGCCGCCGCCCTGCTTTTCCTCATCCAGAAAAACACCCCAGGTTGGAACCGCCCGCCGTCGCAGTGCGTGCGCCTTTGCAAAATAGATTTCTCCCAGATCCCCCCGTTCACACACCTTCTTCAGGTACATGCTGTCCGCCCGGAATCGGTTCTGATAGCCAATCGTCAGCTTTTTTCCTGTCTTTTTATGCACTGCGAGCATCGCCTCCGCCTCTGCCGCAGTCTTGGCCATGGGTTTCTCGCACATGACATGACAGCCCGCTTCCATGGCGGCAATGGAGGCCGGCGCATGGGCATTGTTCGGGGTACAAACATGGACGACGTCCAGCTTTTCCTCTGCCAGCATCTGCCGGTAATCCTCATAGATCCCGGCGCCCTCAATACCGTATTCCGCGGCCGCCTTTTCCGCCCTTTCCGCAATAATGTCACAAAACGCGGCAAGTTCTACCGTTTCCAGTCTGCTCAGGGATGGCAAGTGTTTATTGTTTGCGATCCCGCCGCAGCCAATTATACCAACTCTAACCTTTTCCATTTTCCATTCCTCCCAAAACAAGAAAATTATATTAATCCATTTCACCCAAAGTATAACACACCCCAGACGGGTATGCTATCATGAATTTGCAGAAAAATATCAATTTTTTGTCCTTCTGAAAAGATGATTCCATCGTTGCACCCGTCATAAGGTCGGACATATCCGAGCTATCTGAGGATTCCTGCGGATTTGCCTCTGCCGTGCTTTTTGAAACCGAATGCACCCCATTCAGCTTTTGTCTTTTGTCCGCACAGTTCATGTATATTTCACCCCTCAGATACATAAAAATAATAAGAATGAACTTTCATACATGATTACAGGAGGAAAAGACATGATTATCCATGTAACAGCCGCAGGAGATACCATAACCTCAATCGCTGACCGCTATGGAGTGGAAACAGACAATCTGCTGGCTGACAACGGCCTGAACGCCGGAGATCCTCTGGTCGTTGGCGAGGCCATTGCCGTTCAGATACCGGAGCAGACCCATATCGTACAGCCGGGAGACACCGTATATTCCATCGCCGGTGCCTATGGGATGTCCGTCCGCCAGCTCTACCGGAACAATTATAAGCTGGGCGGCAGACCAGAGCTTCTGCCCGGAACTCAGCTCGTGATCCGTTATCAGGATCAGGGCACCAAAGGCGCCTTTTTTACAAACAGCTATGCTTATCCCTACATATCGCCGGAGCTATTGAGGGAACAGCTATCTTATCTCTCCTATTTTACTCCCTTTACCTACGGCATCAATCTTGACGGCGGACTGGTGGAACTCCAGGACGAGGAGCTTCTGGCGCTGGCCGGCGAGTACGGCACTCAGCCCCTGATGCATCTTTCGACCCTGACCGAGGACGGAGGTTTCAGCAACGACAGGGCAAGTCTCATATTTAACGATCCGGTCAAGCAGGAACGGCTGATTGGAGAAATTTTGGACACCCTGCGCGCCAAGGGCTACCGCGGATTAGATGTGGATTTTGAGTTCATCTACCCTGAAGAGCGGTATGACTATATCACTTTTCTGCAAAACCTGCGGCTCCGGCTTAATCCGCAAGGCTATCCGCTCTTCTCTGCGCTGGCCCCCAAAACCAGCGATACCCAGGGAGGCGTCCTCTATGAGGGGCATGACTATGCGGGCATAGGGGCGGCTGTCAATGCGGTTTTGCTTATGACCTATGAATGGGGCTATACCTATGGTCCGCCCATGGCGGTGGCGCCGATCCGCAATGTACGGCAGGTGGTGGAATACGCCGTCACCCGTATTTCCAAAGACAAAATCATGCTGGGGATTCCAACCTATGGCTATGACTGGACGCTTCCCTTTCAGCAGGGAAACCCGGGCGCACCCTCCGTTTCTCCGGTTGAGGCGCTGGCGCTGGCCCGGCAGTACGGCGCGGAAATTCAGTACGATTTAAACGCACAGTCCCCGTGGTTCCATTATACTGATTCGGATGGCAATCTGCATGAGGTGTGGTTTGAGGACGCCAGAAGCATCCAGGCAAAGCTGGATCTTGCTCGGGAATTCGGGCTGGCCGGCATCGGCTACTGGAACTCCATGCGAAAATTCCCGCAGAACTGGGTGGTACTCAACAACGAGTACACCATCATTGATAACCCGCAGTTTCCGGGTCTTTAGGCAGAAAAGAGCCTCCGCAGGTGTCCTGCGGAGGCTCTTCGATTTTCATTTACAAATTATTCTGCGGTATACCCAACAGATTGGACATACGGATTAGAGCCGCCAGCAGAACGAGAAGGCTCGCAATGGTATTCCGCTTGTTGACCTGCCGCTGGACACAGGATTCCTCCACTCCTCCCGCGGGCTGACAGGTAAGATTGAAAAAGAAAATCAGGGCCGTCAGCACCAGCGCACTGGAGACAAAGCTGATAGGGAAGGTATTCGGCAGGCAGGCACAGCGCCCTGTATGCCTCCCGCTCAGGGCACAGCACAGCTGTTCCTTCTGTATTTCTGTGACATAATAGGAAAGACAAACCGCTATGATAATCAGAAGAATATAAGATTGTGAGGTTTTGAGCACGGTGAGCTGCTGGCAAAGGCTGGCCTCCGCAGGGAAATCATCCTCGGCAGACAGCAGCAGTTCGTTTTGCTTTTGCATTGCGCTCCTCCTTTCTTGGACGAAAATCAAAGGGACGCGTATTACGGCCCTATTACAGCCTATGCAGGACCTCCTTTGCTGGTTCTGTGTCCTTACAAAAAAAACGCCGTCCCTTGCAGGAACGGCGGATTCTTTGAACCGGGCCGGATACAATCCCTTATTTGATCCCAACATGATAGCTCAGCAAAAGGTTATGAATCCTTTCAAAAATAAGTCCAACCATAAACCAGAGCGGCGCATAATCCAGACGGATCACGCCCAGCACCGAGGTGGGGCCGGTGTATTCCCAGGCCTGAATCCCGATGGTCTTCAGAATCAGTCCGCTCACCAGCTCAATGACAAAGATCAGCATGGTCCAGACACAGCCTCTCCAAAACCAGTGAAAATGGCTGATCCATGCGTGTACGGGCTCAAATAGAAACACAGCGGCGCCATAGATAAAGAACATCCATATGGAAGTATGTCCCATCAGGTTTTTACTGCCGCTGGTCAGGGAGGTAAACCCGGTCCAGATAATTTCAATGTTCCATCCTAAAAATCCATAAATAATATATCGTATCAGCATATTCCTAGTATGGAACAAATGCGGAAAAATATGCGCGGAATTTGCAAAAGAAAAGCCCCGCGTGGGCCGCGGGGCCTGTGGATCAATCAGAAGTATAGGGCAGCAGTGCGATCTGTCTCGCTCTCTTGATCGCAACCGTGAGCTGTCTCTGATGCTTTGCGCAGCAACCGCTGATTCTTCTGGGAAGAATCTTTGCACGCTCTGTCACATATCTTCTCAGCTTTGCAACGTCCTTATAATCAATATGATCTACCTTATCGACACAGAAGGAGCAAACTTTTCTCTTTGCCCGTCTGGATCTGGGTCTGTCATTTCTTCTCTCTTCAGCCATCTGAATTCGCCTCCTTTAAATCGAATTAAAACGGAAGGTCGTCATCGGTATCAAGCAGAGGCGTAAAGGCGTCATCCGCCGCGTTATCCGGGAAAGGGGGCGCCGCAGGAGCCGCCGCACGGGGGGGGTTGCCGCCCGCTGGCGCCTGATAGGTATTTCCATCCTGACTGCGCTTACTCTCTCCGAAGCTGACCTCGCTTGCTACAACCTCGGTAACATAATTCTTTTTGCCGTCCTGGCCTTCCCATGTTCTGGTCGCAATACGGCCAATCACAATAATCATCTTGCCCTTTGTGAAATAATTGCTGACAAACTCAGCCGTCTTATTCCAAGCAACACAATTGATAAAATCCGTCTGCCGGTTCTCGCCATAACCATTGTCAATGGCGATGCTGAAACTGCAGACAGGCGTGCCTGTGCCCGTATGCCGGAGTTCAGGATCACGTGTGAGTCTGCCCATTAGAATCGCTTTGTTGATCATAGACTAGTCCTCCTCACGTCTCACAACGATATCCCGGATAATGCCATCCGTGATACCGTACACACGCTCAAGCTCAGTGGGAAAATCAGATTTGGCTTTAAAGTTGACCAAAACATAATAACCCTCAGTCAAATCATTGATCGGATAAGCGAGTCTGCGTTTTCCCCAATCGTCAACGCTCTCAATCTCACCATACTTCTCAATCAATGACTTAAACTTTTCAACCAAAGCCGTAATTTCTTCCTCGGTCTTTGCAGCGTCAATCACGAAGATTGTTTCATACTTGTTGATGGTTTCTGCCATGATATAAGTCACCTCCTTCTGGACTTTGACCCCTGACCTGATCAGGAGTAAGGATTGTTGCTTCTGCAACTTTGATATTATATTATAAATTAGAAAACTTGTCAAGCATAATTTCCAAATTTTTTTCATAGACATGGAACTGTAACATCATCGAAAGACAAGCTGTTTGGAAAGGAGTCACTCATATGAAAAAATTTTTTGCCGGATTTCTGCTGACCTGCTTTGCCGTATTCCTGATTCCCGCCGTCATTGTCCCGGTCTCCATGCTTTTTGAAGAGGAAAAGGCCGTCCCAGCGGCGGCGGAGATTGTCACGCCTAATGCGGGGGATGCAATTACCACCGCATCCATGCAGGAGCCATATCAGATCAGCCTCTATATCACATCGACCGGAGAAACCGCAAATCTGGACTTTGAGGACTATATCGCCGGAATCGTAGCCGGCGAAATGCCGCCCACCTATCAAACTGAGGCCCTGAAGGCCCAGGCGGTGGCCGCCCGGAGCTATATGCTCAGCAAAATTGCGTCATACCTGCAGGACGGAATTCCCGCGGAGCACCACGGTGCCCTGCTCTGCACCGACTACAGCCACTGTAAAAACTGGGCTTCTCTTGAGGACGCAAAGACCCATTGGGATGCCCGTTTTGCCGAAGATTATGCGGATAAAATCAAGACAGCGGTTCAAGATACCCGCGGGGAATACCTGGTCTATGACAACAAGGTGGCAAAGACTTTTTTCTATGCCATCAGCAGCGGAAAAACAGAAAACGTCACTGACGTATGGGGATCCGCGCTTCCGTATCTGCAGTCCGTTCCCAGTGAAGGTGACAGCCGCGCAGACGGTTACCGAAGCCGGGTTTTTTATCCCAAGGAGGCCTTTTGCACCGTGCTCAAGGGCGCACGGCCCCATATCCGGACCGACGAAAGCCTGGACACCATGCTTGGCAAAGTTACTTACACCGAAGGCGGCAGCGTCGCCTCCATTGAACTTGGAGGCGAGCTGTTCAAAGGTACAGAAATACGAAATATGTTCCAGCTCCGGAGCGCAAATTTCTCACTCCGCATACAGGACAATCAGGTCGTCTTTGACGTAAAGGGCTATGGCCACGGGGTCGGCATGAGCCAATACGGCGCAAACGCCATGGCGGGCGAGGGCAAAAGCTATCAAGAGATCCTGGACCACTACTATACCGGAGTTATGCTGGCATGTCTTTATCAGAAAGCATAAAAATCTTTTGTGGATTTTGTTAAAAATCACGGTGATTTTTCAAAAAAATCTATTTAAATTTTTGACTTTTTGTGGTATGATAAGATTATCTAAAAAATATCAAACTTCAGGAGGTGTTAGTATGGCACAAAACAGAATCATCACAATCGCCCGGCAGTTTGGTTCCGGCGGACGGGAAGTTGCGAAAAAAGTCGCGGACTTAATGGGAATTGATTTTTATGATAAGGAATTGATCGCCATTGCGGCAAAGGAGAGCGGGCTGTCCGAAACGTTATTTGAAGGCATTGAGGAAAAGCCGACCAACAGCCTTTTATACTCTCTGGTCATGGGGATTCAGTCCGGGCGGGGCACCTATTACCGCTATGGCGACGTATTGAATTCGGACGGCATTTTCCGTATTCAGTCTCAGGTCATCCGGAACCTGGCGGAGGAAAAATCCTGCGTCATTGTGGGCCGCTGTTCTGACTATATCCTGCGGGAGCAGGAAAAGCTGGTAAACGTCTTTATCCATGCCGATGATGAATGGCGGATCAAACGGGTCATGGACCTGTATGACATGAAGGAGAAAGAGGCGGAAAACACCATCACAAAAACCGATAAACGCCGGAGCTCTTTCTACAACTTCTATACCAATAAGGTATGGGGAAATGTGAACAATTATCAGATTTCCATTGACACCTCAAAGGTCAGTCTGGACCAGGCAGCCGAGTTGATTGTCTCCTATTCCAACATGGCCTTCGGTAAAAAATAGTCAGAGCAGCCGCTCATCTTTTTTGCTGAAAAGTTATCGCTTATGAGAGATTTTATAAAATAGGAATATGCTTTTCAAATTGAGCAGTGATTGAAGTGGTCCCCAATTATGAAACAGATTTTATTTCATAATTGGGGATCTGTTTTTCTTACAAATAAAAGCAATATACCTCTATATGTATGAGATATATTGCTTTTGAATTCTGCCGCTGCCAGACTGACAACCTTCTTCTTTTCTGTTCTTCCGTGAAAGTGATCTTCTTTCCTCGGATTTAACAACACTTCGATGTTATAGCACTGTCAGGGTTGACAAAAAATCATCCACAATGTCCTCGAGATGAATGGGGTCCAGTTGGAGCTCATTGCAAAGGGAAACCAACTTTTCCATTTCCGCTTTGTCAGGAGAAATATCCTCGATCTTGCCACATATTCCATTTTTGTCTGTAATGCTGATTCCATAAGTAACTTTCCCGTTTTCTTCTGCGGCTGACTCTGATGCTGTTAATTGATATTGATACATCTCAGTATTCATCCTCCTGATATAGTATAATTGATACCCCATGTTCAAAATGTTATCCATCTGTAATATTATTGAAACATTTACATTATATTACAATTATTGGATTTTGTCAATGCTTTTTTACTTTTTACATTTATTTTTTTATATGGAGATGATTTCTGACCCAAACGATCATTTATAAAACTGGATTAAAATTCACCAAATCGGCAATACAATTTTACAAAATTTTCTTTTCCCCTTGCTTTTATTCCATTTATCTGCTATAATAACCAATATTATGTAAAAATAAGCCTATCGTTGTATTGAATGTCAGCTTACCTGTTGGGGGTACACTCCTTTCCTGCTGAGTGTTCATTGCAGAAAAACCCCTCTTTGTCCGAAGGCTATGTGATACACCATCTCAACTCCTGATTTTTAAATCTCTCGTGTGAACCCTACTCCATACTATGTGATGGTGGTATTACATTAAAATCACTGTTACTTAAACTATAACATATTTTCTCCCATTGGGAGGTTTATGCTGAAAATGTCATAAATTTTGATGAATTTGTCAAAAAAACCCTTTTAGCAAATTTTGTGGGATTATTTTTATCCGCATAGTATTTAATTAAGGAAGGATGTTTCGTATGCGCATTGCAATCTGTGACGACAGCGCCATTGACCGCGGGCTCATCATTGAATTGCTCACTCACTATTTCACCGAAAAATTCATTGACATTGAATCTATTGAGTATGACAACGGAACCAATCTGCTTTGCGACATTGAGGAAGGCCTCTGGTATGATATCATTTTTCTTGACATCTATATGGATATCCTGCTTGGGATCGAAGTTGCGTACCGGCTGCGCGCTAACGGCTACAGCGGTGAAATTATATTTACCACCGCCTCAGCCGACTTTGCAGTTGACAGCTATGATGTGGATGCCGCCGGGTATTTGCTCAAGCCGCACTGTTACGAAAAGGTCAGTCAGGTCTTAAACCGTATCATGCAAAAGTTTGATTTGAGTGTTTATCCGGTACAGCAGCGGGCAGCAACAATCCGTATCCCTCTGCACGAGATCCTGTATGTGGAGAGCAAAAATTCAAAATGTATTCTCCACCGCTGTAATGGAAGCACCTATAACATCTATAAGCGTCTGGACGATATTGAGGCAGAACTGAACAGTAGCCACTTTCTCCGCTGTCATCAAAGTTATCTTGTGAATATGGACCATATCCAGCAGGCGGATAAACAATTTGTGCTGACATCCGGTGATATCATACATATTCGCCAGCGGGAGCTCAAGGCGATTCGTCAGGCATACCTGGACTATGCGGCCGCAAAGGCGCGGAAAAGCCAGCTCACTTTGCCTGCGGCAAATAATTGTAAGAAATACTGACAGAGAACAGAGGATTGCCTCCGTGCATAAAAATAGAATAACCCATACACATTGCATATAACTGCAATGTGTATGGGTTATTTTTTTCGGTCAAATGGGGGGCCCCTGCTCTTTCGCCTCCGCAAGTGCCGGCGGCTGAAGTTCCTCCAGCTTTGCCTGCTCCATTTCTGATTCCGGCGGACGGGCCGGCGGTTTGGGCCGGCGCATCCTCCAAATCCGCAGAAGAACCAGCGCCGCCGCGAGCAGCAAAAGCCCAAAAGCGAAAATTGCCAGCCAGTACCAGAGCGTGTGGCCCTGTCTGAGCACCATGAAGTCCTGTTCCGAATCCAATTCAAAAATTAGATAGCTTCCATCCCGTTCGCAGGAAATCAGCTTTTTACCGCCGCCGCTGACAATGCCGATCACATTTCCCTTTCCGGATTCATCCCGGATATGCACGCGGAGCTTTCCGTTATACACCGGAGAGATCGAAAACGAATATGCGGCCAGCCGCTTGCAGCGGTAACCAAAATCCTCATCCCATTCCAGGGGCTGGGCCGTCAGGGCAGTACGTTCGGTGAAGTTCCCCTCCACCAGCAAAAGCGGCGGATTTTCACCTGTTGCAATGGTGGTGGTAGCATCGTGATACCTGGCATGAAAATCCGTATTGCGAACAATGGGCTGGGTCACATCCTGATCCCATTGCGGGTAGAAACCGTCTCTGGGCTCCATGGCCGGAATCATACTGCTGAGCAGAACCGTGCCATAGTCAACCGTTAGCCCGGAGAGCTCTGATTCATCCTGGTAAAAAGTAACCCGAAAATGAAAGCGGGCAAGGTCACTGGATTTTCCTTGAAGAAAACTGCTGTTATGACTGTTCTGCATCTCGGCCAAAGCTCGGATCTGCGGGAGATAAATATCATCATCTCCCATCACCCAGTCCTCATCACGAAAACCGGAAAATGCCTCCGGCAGAGTTCCGGTGCCCGTCATATCAAGGGGCGGCACGGCGACTGCGGCATCCTGAAAATCCGCGCCGTCCACACCGGAGAGCCCTTCCTGGATAAAATAATTGCTGGTCACCTTTCCGGTGACCGTTCCGGCTATGGCCCCGCTATGTTCAATGCCCTCACTATATCTGGGCAAACTGTAGCACAGGGAGATATCCCGCCCCTGTCCCGCAATGCCGCCAATGTAATTCCTTCCCTCCATATCCGCAATGGAGATGCACTGGGTAATGGTACCGGCCGTGCTTCCCGCGATACCGCCCGCATACCCGCCGTCAGAAACTCTGATATCGCCGGTGCCAATGGAAGAATAGATCCATCCAAGCTCTGCTTTTCCGGCAACGCCCCCCGCGCAGCCGTCCTTGGCGGTCACGCTTTGCTCTGTGATGCACTCCCGTATGGTCGCCTTCACATAGCCTTTCAGATCAGCCAGAGCGCTGTCGGTCACATTGGCATTTTCCCCTTCTTTGATTGATGATTCCACGCCCACATTTCCAGCTACACCGCCAATGGAACTGCTGCCCTCAATCCGGCCGCTGTTATAGCACTGGTCAATGACCGCCATATCCACCCATTCTCCGGCTACATTGCGGTAGATCGGCGCCTCAATGGTGATAACCTTTTTCTCATCCTCCGCATAAACCGTGCTGGTTGTCCTGGGCAAAAGTCTGCCCAAAACCGAAGTTTTCTTCTTAGGCGTCAGCTTTTCCTTCAGTTCCTCAATCAGCTCCTCAACCTTTTTCTGGATCCGGTCAATATCATCCTTCATATCCTGTATCTTGTCAGAGAGATCCTCCACAAAACGGTCAATCCGTTCCAGCGGATCGCTGACCGCGCCTGATATCTCTGCGGCACTGCGCCGCAGCGTCCGCAGCACCCGCTGGAGTTCCTCATGGGTTTGGGCCAGATTGTCCTGAAGCGGTTCCAGATAATCGGTCTCCAGCCGTTTCAAATCCTCCAGTCTGGATTGCAGATCATCTATGCCATCCTGGATATCCGTTTTTCCCTCACCGACCGCATCGGACAAATCTCCGGCAAGTTCATCTATCCCCTTCGCCGCATCGCCAATTTCATCCGCGGCCGCCCCAAGTCCGTCCAGCATGCCATCCAGATTATCCGCGGAGTTCTGGAAGGTGTCCAGGACATCATGAAGCGTATCCATTCCCTCGCCCCCCAGACGGTCAGTAAGCCGCTCCAGAGAGCTGGTCATGTCCAAGATGCCATCCTTCAGTTCCCCTGCGCCGGAGCCGCCCCGCAGTCCAGATACCGTATCCGCGATTCCGCTGGCAGCCTCATGCAGATCATCCAAAATTCCGGATGCTTTTCCGGTCACCTGATCCACATCCCCCACCAGCGCATCCGCATAGGAGCTTGCCTTGTCCTTGGTATCCTGAATATCAGAACGAATGGAGTCCGCGCCGGTCTGGACAAAATCCCGGATTCCCTCGGCTGACAGGTCAATATCTGTATATGGCTCGAATCTCCCGGCGATTCCGCCCACATTTTTGCGTCCCAGCACAGTTCCATAGTTCGTGCATGCGCTGATCCGCCCCTTCTGCTTCCCGGCAATTCCGCCGGCGCTGTTCCCAATATGGAGACAACCGACTTCCCCTTCATTGGTACAGCCGCGGATTACACCAATATTCTCACCCGCGATACCGCCCGTGTCAGTGCTTGAAACATCGGCGTTTTTATTGACCGCACCTTTGTTCTGACTGCTTTCAATCCGTCCCTGGTTGCTTCCCGCAACGCCTCCGACCGCCTGATCACCGGAGACCTCCGCAGTATTCATGCAATAGTCCACAACGCCTGCGGAACGATTTTCGCCCACAATACCGCCCACCTTGATCTCACCCGTGATGCGTCCGGAAAAAGTACAGCCCTGTATGGTACCGTAATTGCTTCCCGCAATCCCTCCGGCAATCCGGGCATATTCAGTATCATCATTGAATTTCAGTCCAAAGGTCTTGGCCAGGTTTGCGATGGTGTCCTTGGCATTAGTCTGGGAATTCTTCTCGTTTGCGACAGAAATTTCTCCGGCCAGATTGAGGCCGCGTACCACAGCCCCCTCCGCTACGCGGATAAAAAAGCCTTTTTCCGATCCCTTCTCCTCCAGCCTGAAATTTCGGATTGTATGGTTATTCCCCTCGAAAACACCGCAGAATACGGCAATGGGCTTCAGCACGCCGCCGTTTAAATCAATGTCATTGAGCAAAACGACCTGCTTATCCTTGGAAAAAGCGTCATAGACACAGTTTTCAGCCAGCCGTTTCAAATCCTCGGCCGTACTGATGGAAATGGTGCTTTCCTCCGCAAAAACCGGCATATATGAAATTGTACTCAAAACCAGATTGATCACCAGCGCAAAGACGGCAAAAAGCTGTCCAAACCTTTTTCTACACTTTTTCATGAACAGCCTCTCCTTTCTCCTGTGTGCGTTCACGCTCTGTCTGCATGCCCTCGGTGAGCTCCGGCGGTTTTTCCACAGTCGTCCCGGAATCTACTCTGGCATGAATCTCCCCGCGTATGATTCCACGGAGGGAACCCTCCACATAACCATTGATATAGCCGTGAACTCTGCCGTTGATATACATAAGTCCGCTCTCATCCGCCTGGGGCAGTTTTTCCTTGCTCCGGGCAAAGGCGCCCTTTTCCACCAGCTTGTCACAGACCACCATGATCTGAGGCAGTACCAGCATGACCAGCAGAATGGAAATCAGTGTGCCGCGCCCAAGACAGATTCCCAGAGACGCAATGGTTGGATCGGAGGATTTGAAGCCCACCAGAAAGCCCGCCACAGTCATAATGCTGCCCGAGGTGAAGATGGTGGGAAAGCCCTCGTTCAAGGCCTTAATGGCCGCTGTTTTTGGACCAAGCTCCTGCTTGAGCTGCAGGTACCGGTTGGCAAACACAATGGCATAGTCAATGGTCGCTCCCATCTGAATGGAGCTGACTACCAGATACCCCAGAAAATACAGTTTGTTCCCTGTCAGGTACGGAACGGAAAAGTTCATCCAAATACTCCCCTGAATGGTCAAGACAAGCAGGAAGGGAACCACAGAGGACTGGAAGGTAAACAGCAGGATGATGATAACTGCCAGAAGTGTAAGCAGACTGATTTTATTATTGTCACCAGTAAAGGAATTCTTCAGGTCCAGACTGCTGGTTGTATTGCTGGCAAGAACCGGATCGCTGTAATACCGTTTCGCCTCTTTGCGGATATCTTCCAGAAGCTGTACATTCTCCTCACTCTCAATTTCACCGGAATAGGTGAATATCATCCGGGCGTAGGTCTCTCCCTCCAGCTGGGCACGGGCATCAGACAGCGTATCATACAGGTCATTGACCGTTTTTGTCATGTCCTCATCCAAGGATACCACACCCAGATCAATCTGCTCGTGGACAAACAGAAACAAATCCAGAATCCTGATCTTATAGTCATCCACATTCTGAAAGATGGCATGATACTGTTCATGCGATGCGCCATAGGCCTGAAACAGCAGGCGGCAGACCTCAATGTCCATATTTGTCAGCTCTGAGAACTGTCTTGGCGTGATGGCGTCTGTCAGCTTAAAGTCATCGTTGATCTTTGTGTTGGCAAGTCCCAGCGCAGAGGTGATACCGGGCTTTTGCTCCACCAGCTCCAGAATTTTTGCCTCCTTCTCATACTCCCCCTTTGGTACGATAACAGCCAGTGTGTTGTCCGTGTCAAAGGTGTCCTGTATCTTCTGCTTGGCCAAACTGTCCTCATTGAGCTTTGTCGCCTGGACCGAGCTGGTGTCAAAGGCATAGTCACACTGAGATGAAAAATAAATACACCCCGCTGTCACCACTACAAAAACCACCGGGACCACAAAACGCGCCTTGAGCATCCATTGTCCAAACCGGGATATATCCGGCACAAAGGAGCGATGCGAAGTTTTGTCAATCCACTTGGAGAACATCAGGAGCAGTCCGGGCATCAGGAAGAATACCGTCAGCAGACTGCACAGAATTCCCTTGCATAGGACAAGCCCCATATCCATACCGATCCGAAGCTGCATCACCATCAGGGCCGCCAGCCCCGCGATGGTGGTTAAACTGCTGGAGCTGATCTCCAGAATGGCCTTAGACAGAGCAGCCACAATGGCATCATATGCGCTTTTTGTCTGCTTTTCCTCAGAGAATCGGTGGGAAAGAATAATGGCGTAATCAATGGCCAGCGCCAGTTGAAGCACCACGGCAATGGATTTTGTGATAAAGGAAATCTCTCCGAATATGTAGTTGGTGCCCATGTTCAGCAGGGCCGATACCCCGAATACAGTCAGAAAGACGGGGACCTCCATAAAGGATTGTGAGGTAAACAGCAGGACCGCTATGATAACCAACAGCGCATACATCAGGATCATATTCATCTCATTCTCAATGTTCCGGCTGCTGTTATCCACGGTGGCGGAATAGATATAGCTGTCATAACTCCGGAGGGATTCCTTGATTTGATCCAAAAGTACAAGCTTTTCCTCATTGTCGTCCGAAGGCTCCAGCGTCACTTCCAAAAGTGCGGAGGACCGCCGGAAATAGTCCGAATTGCTCTCGAACTTGACCTCCTTGATGCCCTCCATCTGCCGCAGGGATTCAGCCGCCTGTTCTGCGATTGCTGTTGTGGTATTGGTCAGCATGACTTGGGCCGTGTCATAAGTCACAAATTCCTTTTCCATGATGTCCAGCCCCCGCCGGGTTTCGGTATCCAAAGGAAGATACGATGTGATATCATTGTTTACCTGTACCTTTGGAATGGAGATAATGCTGAAAAATAAAGCCAGCGCAAAGACGATATAAACCGCCTTGCGCTTGTCAACAATAAATTTTGAAACCCTTTCCATGGCATTATTCTCTTTTTTCATATCCATGTCCTCCTGCCCTTGATGTAAGATAATGGACATATGTTTTATTTTGTCATAATGGAGTATACGACAGCAGTGATAAGAATACAACCGTCAATTCAATTAAACTGTATAGATAATAGACACAATCCACAAACTGTACAAGAATAAAGTTAAAGAAACGCTTGACTGATGACAGAAAATGCGGTATGGTATCAGCAAAGCAATAAGGAGGGAAGGTTATGTCCGAAAAAAAAGAAGACCTTAGAATCCGGCGCACCCATAAGCTCCTGTCCGGTGCACTGGTGGAGCTTATGAACCAGAAACCCTTTGAAAAAATAACCGTAAGGGATATCTGTGAGACCGCAATGGTCCATCGTTCGACCTTCTACACGCACTTCAATGACAAGTATGAGCTTTTAAAGTACTGCCTGGGTGAATTTGAGATGGTCTTTGACAAGACAGACCTGACTGAAAACAGCCTGGAGGGCTACCGCAGATACTATCTCAAGGTTGCGCGTGAAATCGCCGCAGAGATTCAAGCCAATAAAAAACTATACCAGACCATCCTGAAAAAAAATCAGGAGGAGTCTATCATGCAGAATTTTCACAAGGAACTGGAACGGCTGATACTGGAAAAGCTGAAAAAGTGTCGGGATGAAATATCATTTCCCGTGCCGCCCGAGTTCCTGGCCACTTTTTACACCGGTGCCTGTATGAGCGTGATGGTGAAATGGCTGGAGGATGACGCTTCCTATACGGCAGAGGACCTGCTTCGGTATCTGGATCTGATGATGCGCCAGCCCATGACTGTATAGTAAAAAAGCGGCGCCGCAGAATATATGCGGGGCCGCTTTTTTTATTCACTGATTCATTTCAGCATTGCGTCTGATACAGGCATCAATGGCCGTCTGCAGGGAGGCGCGGAAACCGGTCCGCTCCAGCTCACAGACCGCCGCAATGGTTGTACCGCCCGGGGAACAGACATTGTCCTTCAGCTGTTCCGGATGGATGCCGGTTTCCAGCACCATCTTTGCGCTCCCCTCCACCGCCTTGGCGGCCAGCTTCAGGGCGTTTGCCTTGGTGAGGCCGTACCGCACGCCGGCATCCGCCATGGCATCGATCATCATATAGATATAGGCCGGACTGCTCCCATGGATGGCTGTTGCAATTTCCAGCTCTTTTTCAGGAAGCAGCATGGCGGCGCCAATACTGTTAAACAGTCTCAGGACCATCTCCTGCTCCTCCTGGCTCAGATTGGCGTTTGGGGTGACCACCGTCATGCCGCAGCCTACCACGGCTGGCGTATTGGGCATGGCACGGACAATTTTTTTATCACTGCCAAGACGGCTCTCCAAAAATCCCAGACTGACTCCCGCCGCAATGGAGACATAGATTTTCTCCCCGCCGCCCTGCATCTGGTCCAGCACTGCGGCAATCACATTGGGCTTGACCGCAAATACAATCAGGTCACTGCGCTCTTCAATTTCGGCGTTATCCGCGGTGACAAAAACACCTTTTTCCTTCCAGACCGACAGCTTTTCCATATCCCTGTCAGAGATTGCGGCATCGCCAGGGGACACCATACCAGACTGAATCATGCCGCCGATCAGAGAAGATGCCATGTTTCCGGCACCAATGAATCCAATTTTCATATCGTTTCCTTCCTTCCCGCCGCCGCTATACAGTGAGTTCAACCTCATCCGCCGCGATCTGGTTTTCAGCTAAAACCGGCTCCACATACTCCGCAACAAAATCCGAAACTTGCTGATCCGCTCTGCCGATAAAGTTTTCGGGCTTCAGTATTTTCTGTACTTCGTCCATGGAGAGCTGGAACGTCTCATCTGCCACAATCCGTTCAATCAGGTCGTTGGGCTTGCCCTCTTCCTTCACCGCTCTGCCGGCCTCCATGGAATGAATCCGGATCCGTTCATGGAGCTCCTGCCGGTCGCCGCCCTTTTTCACAGCGTCCATCAAAATGTTTTCCGTAGCCATAAAGGGCAGCTCAGACAGGATCCGCTGCCGGATGACCTTGGGATAGACCACAAGGCCCCCCGCCACATTCATATAGATATTCAAAATTGCGTCTACGGTCAAAAAGGCCTCTGCTACGCTGATACGCTTGTTTGCGGAATCATCCAGCGTACGCTCAAACCACTGCGTTGAACTGGTAATCGCTGGATTCACGGCGTCCACAATCACATACCGCGCCAGAGAGCAAATACGTTCACTGCGCATGGGGTTCCGCTTATAGGCCATTGCAGAGGAACCGATCTGTGACTTTTCAAAGGGCTCCTCCACCTCTTTCAAATGCTGAAGAAGACGGATGTCGTTCGCAAATTTATAGGCGCTCTGGGCAATGCCGCTGAGTACGGACAGCATCTGATAATCCAGCTTTCTGGAATAGGTCTGCCCTGAGACGGGATAGCATTTGCCATAGCCCATTTTCTCACAGATCTTTTTGTCCAGGAGCTTGACCTTTTCATTGTCGCCGTCGAACAGCTCCATAAAGCTGGCCTGGGTTCCTGTAGTTCCCTTGGATCCCAGGAGCGCGGCCCGGTTCAGCTGAAAGTCAATGTTCTCCAGATCCATCAGCAGCTCCCACAGCCACAGGGACGCCCGCTTGCCGACAGTTGTCAGCTGAGCCGCCTGGAAATGGGTAAAACCAAGGGTGGGGAGATCTTTGTACTTCATGGCAAAATCCTTCAGCAGAGAAATCACCTTCACCACCTTGGATTTAATCAGAGAAAGCCCCTCGTACATAATAATGATATCCGTGTTGTCGCCTACATAGCAAGAGGTCGCCCCGAGGTGAATGATCCCCTTAGCTTCGGGACACTGCTGGCCATAGGCATAGACGTGGGACATGACATCATGGCGCACCTCTTTTTCCCGCGCTTCGGCAACATCATAGTTGATGTCATCCACGTGCGCCTTCAGCTCTGCCACCTGCTCCGGCGTGATATGGAGCCCAAGCTCCATTTCAGCCTCCGCGAGCGCCACCCAGAGCCGCCGCCAGGTCTTGAACTTTTTGTCTGGGGAGAAGATATATTTCATCTCTTTGCTGGCATAACGGGAATTCAACGGACTTTCATAAACATCTTTACGCATGTCAGTACTCCTTTGTATCTATAATTTTTGTATGAAAAACGCAAGGCCATTATCATCTCCAGGGATGATAATGGCGATGTGCCGTGTCTCTTTTCTTAATCAAGGCTGTTGTCAGAATATACGATCTTCTCGCTCTTGCCCTGAAGGTATTCCTCGATCCGGTCCAGTCCGGTGGTGATCACCTCCATGGAGGCTGCATAGGAAAGGCGGACATAGCCTTCCATGCCAAATCCTTCGCTGGGCACCATGGCGACCAGCGCCCGGTCCAGAATATCCTCACAGAGCTCATGTGCCGTATGGATCATCCGGCCGTAATGCTCCTTGCCCAGTACATCCTTCACGTTCATGAAAATATAAAACGCGCCGTGGGGCTCCCGGCAGCTGAGGCCTTCAATGCTGTTGATACGCTCCACCATATAGTTCCGGCGCTTGATATATTCCGCCTTCATCTGGTCAATGATGGACTGGTCGCCCTTCAGCGCTTCCACAGAAGCGCACTGGGCAATGGAGTTGGGGTTTGAAGTTGCATGGCTCTGCATATTGCTCATGGCCTTGACAATGGGCGCCTCCGCCACAGCATAGCCGATCCTCCAGCCGGTCATCGCATAGGTTTTTGCCATACCGTTGACAATAATGGTAAGCCTGCGGATTTCGTCGCCCAGGGTCGCAATGTTTACATGCTCTCCCTCATAGACCAGCTTTTCATAGATTTCGTCAAATATCACATAGATCTCATGCTCCACGGCAAAGTTTGCAATCTTCTGCAGTTCCTCCCGGGTATAAATCATGCCGGTCGGATTGCTGGGGGTATTCAGCACCAGAGCACGGGTCTTTTCGGTGAGCGCCGCCTCCAGCTGATCCATGGTGAACTTAAAATTATTTTCCTCCTGCGTCTCAATGGATACGGGAACGCCATCCGCCATCTTCACCATCTCGGGATAGCTCACCCAGTAGGGCGCGGGGATAATAACCTCGTCGCCGGGGTTGAGAATTGCCATAAAGGTGTTGGTCAGGGCATGCTTGCCGCCATTGCTGATGATGACGTTGGCTGTGGTGTAATCCAGCCCGGTATCCTGCTTCACCTTGTCACAGATGGCCTGCTTCAGCTCCAGCGTACCGGATGCAGGGGTGTACCGGGTGAAGTTGTCCCGGATAGCCTGAATTCCGGCCTCTTTCACATTTTCAGGGGTATTGAAGTCCGGCTCCCCAGCGCCGAATCCAACCACAGGAATCCCCTGTTTTTTCATCTGCTTGAACTTTGAATCGATTGCCAAAGTCGGTGACGGGCTGATGGCCTTGGCCTTTTCTGAAATCCGCAATTCCATATACTTTAAACCTCCATTGAATCATATTACTCAATATTTTAATATATATATCCCTAAAATGCAACGTTATTTTTCATAATTTTTCACAATCTTCTGGACATTGTTTCATGAAATATCCTGCGAAAGTTGTCAAAACAAATGTTTGTGACCTGTTTTTCAGTGAAACCGCGGGCCTTCATGGCCTCAGGCAGCCGGGCCATATCCTGCACCCCTGCAAGCCCCGCAGGCAAAGCGTCAATACCGTCAAAGTCTGAACCGAGCCCAACGCATTCCTCTCCGCCCATCCCCAGAATATATTCCATATGGCAAAGCACATCCTCCACGGTACATGCGGACGCGTCCGTCAAAAAGGCCGGGTAGAAATTGATTCCGATCCCGCCCCGGCGGCTGATTAAAAGGCTTATCTGTTCGTCATCCAGATTTCTGGGGTGGCCGCAGAGCGTCTTCACACAGGAATGGGAGGCCACAAAGGGATACCGGGTACATTCCGCCACATCCCAGAACCCGCGCGCCGACAGGTGGGATACGTCCACCACGATTCCCATCTCTTCCATGGCGGCAACTGCCCGCCGTCCAAACTCCGTCAGTCCGCCCCCGCGGGATTCTGTGATCCCGTCCGCAAGCTCATTGGCGTGATTCCAGGTCAGGGTTATCAGCCTCACTCCCAGCTGATAGTACATCCAAAGGGCTGAAATATTTCCTTCCAGCGCCTCTCCCCCTTCCAGGGAGAGAATTGCTCCCAGCCCTCTGTGTTCCGCCACAGCAGCCAGCTCATCCACATTCTGAATCAGGGCAATCCGTCCGCCGCTTGCGGCAATCTCCCGGTGCATACGCTCCAGCAGGGCGATGCAGTGGTTCATGGGAGAGCACCGGATGTCAGTCCGGTCCACAAAGGCGGCAAATACCTGGATATAGCCGTCGTATTCCTCCATCCTTGAAAGATCCAAATGCAGATCGCTGCAGGCTAGCTTTTTGTCCTGTTCCGCCAGCTCATAGACCGTGTCGCAGTGGGCGTCAAAAATCATCTTTTTCATGGTCATACCTCCATTATCATGCCGGCAATGTGATGAATCTGCCGCAGGAACGGCTCTCCGCGCACAAAGGAGGCATAGACCTCAAGCACATCGAACCGTACCTCTTTGTCCGTGGGATATTGCAGCAGCCATGCCTCCGCCGCCCGCCGCATATGCAGCTGCTTGCGCCGGTCCACAGCCTCTGACGGACTGCCGAAGCGCGCACTGCTCCGGGTCTTGACCTCTGCAAAAATCAGATATGCCTCCGTCTCGGCCACAAGATCCAGCTCACCGCCGGACACGTGAAAGTTCCGCGCCAGAATACGGCATCCGCATTGCTGTAAATACACCGCCGCGGCCCGCTCTCCAAAATCCCCCAGGTCCTTCTGATACCTGCTCATGCCCGGCCCAGCACCTTTGCGGTGATAAAACTTCTGCGGTGCAGAGGACAAAGGCCGAGCGTCCGGATTCCCTCCATGTGCGCCTGGGTTCCATAGCCCTTATTCTTTATAAAGCCATACCCCGGATAG
The DNA here is from genome assembly GCA_965146665.1 of uncultured Ructibacterium sp. Taxonomy (GTDB): domain Bacteria; phylum Bacillota; class Clostridia; order Monoglobales; family Monoglobaceae; genus Ructibacterium. The sequence continues at coordinate 63,624 of CBCTHE010000003.1, read as the reverse complement.
ACTGTATCCATCTTCATCATATATCGGTCCCGGGTCACCTTTGCCATAATGGAGGCTGCGGCAATGCTCTGGGATTTCGCATCCCCCTTTATAATATATTCGCCCGATATGGGAAAGGGAATCTTGTCATTCCCGTCCACCAGCAAAAAGTCGGGCCGGACCGCAAGCGCGGCCACCGCCATTTCCATGGCACGGTGCGTTGCCTGGCGAATGTTGATCTCATCAATGACTTCCGGCCCCACAAAAGCGGCCGCCCACGCCAAAGCCTCTGCCGCAATGATGTCATAGAGTGCTTCGCGCTTTTTCTCTGAAAGTTTTTTAGAATCATCCACCCCGTCAATCACCAGTCCCGGCGGAAGGATCACCGCGGCCGCACAAACCGGCCCGGCCAGGGGGCCGCGCCCCACTTCATCAATCCCCGCAAGTCTTTCCAGACCCTGTTCATAACAGCGCTTTTCAATCTCCAGCATCCCCATGCTGTTTCCTCCTCTGCTCTATTCAAATAAAAAGACCGGCCTCCTGTGAGAAGCCGGCCCCGTATTATCTCAAGTCACTCTGGCCGCCGGACCGCTCCAGCGTTATGGCGCCGATGCGCGCCCCCCGAAAGTCATCCAAAACCAGTGATGCGGCCCGGAAGGTATCGATATTCCCGCCGGAAACCACACAGCCCCGTTTCCGTCCAATCTGTTCCAGCAGTTCAAACGGCTCCAACGCCAACGCGGTGTCGTCCAGCTTATATCTGCCGCAGAGCGCGCCCGGATACCGCGCCGCCAGATAGGTCAAGAGCTCACAGGCAAGCTCCTCCACATCCATAATTTCATCCTTAATGCCGCCTGTAAAGGCAATGCGCTTTGCGGCATCAGGATCCTCAAATTTAGGCCAGAGGATACCAGGCGTATCCAAAAGATCGTACTTTCCCGCAATGCGAATCCACTGTTTTGCGGTTGTTACACCGGGGCGGTCACCGGTACGGGCCGCACTGCGGCCGGCGAGGCGGTTTATGAACGAGGACTTCCCCACATTGGGAATCCCCACCACCATCAGCTTGATGCTGTGCCGCTGGATTCCCTTTGCGCGGTCACGTTCCAGCTTTTCCCGCATGACCTGTTCCACAGCGGGGCCCAGCGCGGAAAAACCCTTTCCGCTCTGGCTGTCCACAGCGATGGCGGTATACCCCTGGTCCGCAAACCAGCACAGCCAAGCCTGCGTTGCCGCGCTGTCTGCCATATCCGCTTTGTTAAGCACCAAAATCCTGGGCCGGACGCCCGCCAGCTTGTCAATTTCAGGATTTCTGGAGGACAGCGGCAGGCGGGCGTCCAACAGCTCCACCACCACGTCCACCAGCTTCAGGTTTTCTGAGATCATGCGGCGGGTTTTTGCCATATGTCCGGGAAACCACTGTAAATTCATAGGTTCACTTCTCCTTATCCCAGCGCGTACTCGCCGTCCTCAGGCAAGGGAAGCATATCCTCCGGCAGACAGGAGGTCGCCAGCGCGTCCCTGTGGACAGAACCGAATTTATCCATGGGCCAGAACCTGAATACCGCACCGCCCAGAACCTCCTCCAGAGGCACCTGCCCCAGCTCGCGGCTGTCCTTGCTGTTGTTCCGGTTGTCACCCATGACAAAGATATGTCCGGGCTGGACGACAATGGGCGTTTCACGGCCATATTCACCCTTTGCCACAAGGCTCATGATATAACTGCCGCTTCGCGCGGTCTTTTCCTTGATATAGGGTTCGTCCACCAGCTGGTCATTAACATATACATCTCCCGAATTAAAGTCGATGTACACAGAATCGCCCTCTGTGGCGATAACCCGTTTTACATAAGGACGCTTCGGATCGGACTCCGGAACAAAAATGACCACGTCACCCTTTTTGGGCGTATAGAAAAACCGGTTCACATACAGGCGGTCCGCATTCTGGAGGGTCGGCTCCATGGACTGCCCCTGTACCTTAACCAGTGTAAAGACAAAATTGCGAATGACCAGGGACAGCGCCACCGCAACCGCGATCGCAATCACCCAGTCCCGGAGCTCTTTGCCCCAGTTGACCTTTTCTTTTTCCTGCATTTCCTCCATTGGGTTTTTCCCCTCCGGTCTGTTTTCCTCAGATGTTTTCACAGCTGCCGCCTCCTTTTTGACAGGAGCGCTCTGTTTCGGTCTGTTCTGACTGGCCCCGGACGCCGTTTCTTTCTTCGCCTGGGGAGCAGGTGCTTCTGTCATTTCCTTCACTTCTTTTTGTGTCTCTTTCTGTACCGCCTTTCCCGGTCCGGCAGGAGCGGCAGACGCCTGGTCCGCGATTTCATCCGTGGCCGAAAAGATGGCGTCATTGTCCAGCACCGCAGTATCAAACACAGGCTTATTCTTTTGCAGATCCTCCAGGATCTTTTTTGCATCTTCAGGATCCAGACCATCTATGGGCAAGGATTTCTTTTCATCCATACAGAATTCACTCCTTATCTGGGAATTTGGGGTCAAATGTCAAACAGTGGTGATTATGTCTCATAACCACCACTGTCCCACGCTTCTTATTTAAGTTTTTCTTTCACCTTGGCCGCCTTACCAACTCTGTCACGCAGATAGTAGAGCTTCGCCCGGCGTACCTTACCATGCCGTACAACCTCAATCCGATCAATTTTCGGAGAGTTGACAGGGAAGGTTCTTTCCACACCGACACCATAGGAGACGCGGCGGACGGTAAAGGTTTCCTGAATACCGCCATGGTTCTTCTTGATGACAGTGCCTTCAAACATCTGTACTCTTTCTCTGTTTCCTTCTTTGACCTTCACGTATACCTTGACGGTATCACCGATCTCCATAACCGGAAGGTCAGTTCTGATCTGTTCCTGTGTAATTTGTGTTAAGATGTCCATAGCTCTTTCCTTTCTTTCTAAGGTATTCTTGCCGCAGCATGGCAACAGAGGACTACCCGTAATTAACTGAATCATCATACCATAAACTTTTCTCTTTGGCAAGTCTTTTTTTGATATTTCTCAAAAATTTTCCTAATTTTTCTGTTCCGCCTCAATATCCAGGATTCCATTGACGAACTCGTCCGGGTCAAACAGGGCGATATCATCCACGCCCTCGCCCACCCCCACCAGCTTGACCGGGATATCGTATTCATTTTTGATGGCAAAGACAATGCCGCCTTTGGCGGTCCCATCCAGCTTTGTCAGCATGATTCCGGTGATGTCCGCGGCCTCCTTGAACTCCTTGGCCTGCTGGACTGCGTTCTGTCCCGTGGTGGCGTCCAGTACCAGCATAATCTCTTTACCGCCCATGGGCAGCTCCCGATCCAGGATCCGGTAAATTTTTTTCAGTTCCTCCATCAGATTTTTCTTATTATGAAGCCGGCCGGCCGTGTCGCAGAGAAGCACATCCACATACTTGCCCTTGCAGGCGTTGATGGCATCATAGATCACCGCCGCAGGGTCAGATCCCTCCTGTTGCTTGATTATCCGGACGCCCGCCCGGTCCGCCCAGACCTCCAGCTGTTCAATGGCCGCGGCGCGGAATGTGTCTGCCGCCGCGATCACGACCTCCTTTCCCTGCTGTTTATACATATTGGCAATCTTGCCAATGGATGTGGTCTTGCCGACTCCATTGACGCCAATCACCATAATGACTGCCGGCAGGCCGAATACATTGAGCTTGCTGTCAGCCCCTTCATTTAAAATATCTTTGAGAATCTGTGCCAGTTCACCCTTGAGCTCCGCGCTGTTGGTGATGTGCTTTTCCTCTGCTGCCGCACGGAGCCGTTCAATGATCTCCATGGAGGTGTTCACCCCAAGATCTGCGGTGATCAGCGCCTCCTCCAGTTCCTCAAACAACTCCTCGTCTACGGCGCGGAAGGTTTTTATGACAGTTTCAAATTTCTCATTGATGGACTCTCTGGTTTTGCTCAGACTTTCTTTGATTTTATTTAATAATCCCATGTTCTCTCCTCCGTTACTGCTGTACTTCATCTATATTCAGGGACAGAAGCTTTGAAATTCCGCGCTCCTGCATGGTGACGCCGTAGAGAATGTTGGCGGCCTCCATGGTGCCCCGTCTGTGCGTGACCACAATAAACTGGGTCTTGTCACTGTAGTGACGCAGATAATCCGCATACCGGTATACATTCACATCGTCCAGAGCCGCCTCAATTTCGTCCAGAATACAGAAGGGCGTGGGCCGGACGTCCAAAATGGCAAACAGCAGAGCAATGGCTGTAAAAGCCCGCTCACCGCCTGACAGCAAGGTCAGACTCTGCAGTTTTTTCCCCGGCGGCTGTGCCTCAATCTCAATGCCGCTCTCCAGAATATTTTCCGGCTCTGTCAAAGTCAGATTCGCCCGGCCACCGCCGAACAGCGCGGAAAACACACGGTTGAAATTTTCATTGATGATCCTGAACTGCTCCGCAAACCGGCTTTGCATGATGGCCAGCATATCATCGATGACCGATTCCAGCTCTTTTTTTGCCTTTTCCAGATCGTTCGTCTGAATGGTCAGGAAATCAAACCGCTCCTTGACATTTTTATATTCCTCAATGGCGTCAATGTTGATATTCCCCAAAGCCCGGATCTGTTCCCGGAGCTCCCGAATGCGTATGGAGGCGGTTTTAAAATCAAAATCCTCCTCCGCCTTCATGGCGGCCGCCTCGCTGTAGGGAAGCTCGTATTCCTCCCACAGGCGGTTGACAATGCTCTCAATTTCCAGCTCATACTTTGCGGACCGGGACTCCATCTTTCCCTGCTGCTGGGTCAGCTGGAACATCTGCTCCTGTACATCCTTCACGGATGCCTGCCGTTTTCTCAGCCGTTCCTCCAGTTCCGCCCTTTCCCGGGCGAGGGTATCCAGTTTTGTCTGGCAGGAGGAAAGCGCCTGTTCCAACGCTCCGGTCTGTTGTTTGAGTGTTTCGATCTCCCCGGCAATTCCCGCGTTTCTGTCCCGAAGCATCTGGATTCCCCCGCGCTTGGCGGTGATTGCCTCCAGGGTATGCGCCTTTTCCGAATTCAGCCGGCAAATCCGGTCGTTCTGCAGTTCAATATCCTTCAAGATGGTATTGCGCGCGATATTCAGCTCTGTGAGCTTGGTGACCAGCTGGTCGTTTCTGCCGGAGAGCTCGGAATACTCCCGCTGTACCGCGGACACCTGCTGTTCCAGCGTTTCGCATGCCTGCGATTTGGCCGTGATCTCCCGGGACTTTTCCTCTTTTTCGCGCTGAATCTCCGCGATCCGCTCCCGGATCCCGGCCAGCTCGTTCTCCAGCTGTCCGGCAGAGGTCTCCAGATTCTCCAGCAGGACTTGCTGATGCTGAAGCTCGGACTGTAACCGAACCATTTCTTGTTGTTTTTCCTGAAGCCGCCGGTTTTCCTCCCGAACCTGCGCCTGTTTTTTCTCCAGACTGGACGTCAGCTTCTGCTGTTCCTCACCCTCAGCTGCCACCGACTCTTTCAGCTTTTGTATCTCGGCTCCAAGGCTCTCAATCTCTCCGGCGCGGGAAAGGGAACCGGTGGTTTTGGCCGCGCTTCCGCCTGTCATGGCGCCGCCCGCCTGAATCACATCCCCTTCCAGGGTGACAATGCGAAACCGGTGTCCGGTTTTTCTGGCCATGGCAACCGCACTGTCCAGACTATCACAAATGACGGTTGTGCCCAGAAAACTGCTGACAATGCTTTGATAGATTTCCTCACAGCGGACCAGATCCGACGCCACCGCAATGAAGCCCGGGAGCTTCTGCGCGGCCGTACTGTCAAAGCTCCGGGGCTTGATGGCACTCACTGGCAAAAAAGTGGCCCGTCCCAGCCGCCGGGATTTCAGGTATCCAATGGCAGCCTTGGCATCCTCCTCCGACGCTGTGACAATATTCTGGTTCGCCGCCCCCAGCGCGGTCTCAATGGCTGTGATATACTTTCGGTCGGTCTTGATGAGCTGTGCCAGCGGTCCAAAAATTTTAGCCCGCGGGATCTCCCCTTTTTGATAGGCGGTCATAACGCCCTTGACCCCCCGCGCATACCCTTCATATTCCCGTTCCATGTCCGCAAGCATATTCCGCCTTGACTGACGCTGGTTCAGGGCCATAATATGCTGATTCCTCAGCTCCGCCAGCTGACGGAGGCCAGTCTCAATGCTCCCGGCCTGCTCCTCCAGACGCCGGATGGAATCCTGACAGCGGCCGATTTCATCACCGCAGAGGTTATACCGCTTCTCGTGCTCCTCCGCGGCCCGGAGCAGTCCCTCCTTATCCAGCGACTTTCCCGAGAGCTCGTTTTCGACCACTGACCGGCGGGCAGTAAAATTTTCCTCCAGCACGTCCAAATTGGCACAGCCAGCCCGCAGCGCATTCACAGCGGCCGTCAACTCTATGATCTCTGACTTAATGGCCTCCAGCGCGCTGTTCTTGGCGGCCGCATCCTGATCTGTCCGCTTGGACTCCGCCGTAAGCTCATCCAGGCTCCTTGCCGTCCCCTGATTCTGGGCATTCAAGGTTTCCAGGGTTTGAAGATGGCCGGCGATGGACTGGTCAATCCTGGCAGTCTCCTCTGTGCCCGCGCGGACCTCCTCCTCCAGCCGACTGATGTTTTGGCTGTTGTGCTCCATATCGCTGACAAGCAGATTGACCTGGTTCTTCTGCGCATTGATGGAGGCCACCGTGTGCTTGTCCTGCTCCCGGCAGGCCTCCATTTTCCGGTCATAATCCCCCAGGCTGTCATACATCCGCGCGATCTCAGCGTCCGTCTCGGAAAGCTCTGATTGGATTCCCTCTATCTGCTCAGAAAGCATGGCGATATTCCTGTTCAGCTCCGCCAGTTCCGTTTTGGCCTTTTCCGCATTCATCACAGAGACCGTGATGTCCAGCCCGCGCATTTCATCGCGCAGAAGCAGGTATTTTCTCGCCTTTTCGGATTGGCGCTCCAAGGGCCCGAGCTGCGCCTCCAGCTCCCCTAATATATCCTCCACGCGGGTCAGGTTGTCCGTGGTTTGCAGCAGCTTGCGCTCCGCTTCAATTTTCCGGTATTTATATTTGGATATGCCGGCCGCCTCTTCAAAGATCTGGCGGCGGTCCTCAGATTTCGTACTGAGTATACTGTCGATTTTTCCCTGGCCAATGATGGAGTATCCATCCCGTCCCAGTCCCGTATCCATAAAAAGCTCGTGGATGTCCTTGAGCCGGCAAAGGGTTTTATTGATATAATACTCCCCCTCGCCGCTGCGGTACACCCGCCGGGTAACCGTAATCTCAGGAAAATCCAGAGAAAAATAGTGATCGGAATTGTCCAGCGCCAGCGTGACCTCCGCGAAGCCCAGGGCTTTCCGGGATTCCGTACCAGAGAAAATCACATCCTCCATTTTGCTGCCGCGGAGGGACTTGACGCTCTGTTCCCCCATGACCCAGCGGATGGCGTCAGAAATGTTGCTTTTTCCGGAGCCGTTTGGTCCGACAATGGCGGTGATTCCCGGATTAAAGTCCAGGTAAATTTTGTCGGCAAAGGACTTAAACCCCTGCATTTCGATACTCTTCAGCCGCATATCTTTTATCCTCTTCCATCGTGTTTTCGTATGTTTTTTCCGTCTGGACAGCAGACGGACATGCTAATAATCAAGTATAGCATAAACTATATTACTTGTCACGAGTTTTTTCCGAAATCCGTCAAGTTTTTCATCCTCTGCAAATTCGGATGGCATTCCATTGCCATAGATTCCCAGAGTTCTCCAGCTTTCCCGCGCCTGAGACGGCAGCTTTGCATGTACCTAAAATACAGCGCCCTCTTTGTTACACAAATGTAACAAAGATTTTTGCATTTCCTGTTGACTTTCTGGCACAACAGGACTATACTATATCTGCACCATTCTTTCAGAACAAATCACAATATATGGTATTTGGCGCAAGAGAGTGTAACAATTTGGGGACAGTCTACCAAACTCCTTGCGCTTATATTTTGCAAATTTGAAAAATTGGAGGTTGGACAAATTGATCAAAACCATCGTAAAACGTGACGGCCGCGAAGTGCGCTTTGACATTGAAAAGATCGCCAGCGCGATCTACAGGGCCGCGGAAGCCATTGGCGGCAAGGACTACCAGACATCCATGGCCCTGGCTACCCAGGTCAGCGATTATATCGAATCCCAGGACATTGAGCGTCCCACCGTGGAGCAGATCCAGGATGCCGTTGAGCATGTGCTGATTGAGGAGGGCCACAGCCGAACCGCCAAGGAATTCATTCTCTACCGCTCCCAGCGGACCCGCGTCCGGGAAATGAATACCCGGCTCATGAAGGTCTATGAGGACCTCACCTTTAAACCCGCCAGCGAGAATGACGTAAAGCGGGAAAACGCCAACATTGACGGAGACACCGCAATGGGAACCATGCTCAAATACGGTTCAGAGGGCGCCAAGCAGTTTTACGATATGTTTATTCTGGATCCGCGCCATTCCGAAGCCCATCGGAATGGGGACATCCATATCCATGATCTGGATTTTCTGACCCTGACGACCACCTGCTGTCAGATTGATCTGAAAACCCTGTTTGAAGGCGGCTTTTCCACCGGACACGGTTTTCTGCGGGAACCCAATGACATTGCCAGCTATTCCGCGCTGGCCTGTATCGCGATTCAGTCCAATCAAAATGACCAGCACGGCGGCCAGAGCGTTCCAAACTTTGACTACAGCATGGCGCCCGGCGTTGCCAAAACCTATAAGCGCCGGTTTACCGAAAATCTGGGCCGTGCTTTGGAACTGGACTGCGGTCACGAGGACGGCCAGACGCTTGCCAAGGAGCTGATCGCCAGCGTTCAGGAGGAAACCGGCGAGTCTCCCTGCCTTGCAAACGGCGAAACCTACCAGGCACTGCTCAGCGGGAAGCTGACCGCCTATACCCCGGATGAGGACAAGGCAAAGCAAATCTGCGCCTTTGCCACAAAAGCCGCGCAGCGTGAGACCGACCGCGCCACCTATCAGGCCATGGAGGCTCTTGTGCATAATCTCAACACCATGCACTCCCGCGCGGGCGCGCAGATCCCCTTCAGCTCGCTGAACTATGGTACCGATATCACGCCCGAGGGCAGAATGGTGATCAAAAATGTTCTGCTGGCCACGGAGGCCGGACTTGGAAACGGCGAGACCCCTATCTTCCCCATTCATATCTTCAAAGTGAAGGAAGGTGTCAGTTATAATCCAGAGGATCCCAACTATGACCTGTTCAAGCTGGCCTGCCGGGTATCCGCAAAGCGCCTGTTCCCGAACTTCAGCTTTATAGACGCCCCCTTTAATCTCCAGTACTACAAGGAGGGCCGCCCCGAAACCGAAGCCGCCTATATGGGCTGCCGGACCCGTGTGGTCGGGAACGCCTATGATCCCACCCGTGAAATCGTTTACGGACGCGGCAATCTGAGCTTTACCTCCATCAACCTCCCCCGGCTCGCCATTAAGGCCCACGGGAATGTGGAGCTGTTTTTTGAGGATCTGGGCCGCAAGATCGACCTGGTTATTGACCAGCTTTTGGAGCGTTTCAAAATTCAGTGTGCGAAAAAGGTGCGCAACTATCCCTTCCTGATGGGACAGGGCGTATGGATTGATTCCGCGGATCTGGGCCCGGATGATTCTGTGGAAGAAGTCTTAAAGCACGGCACGCTGACCACCGGCTTCATCGGTCTGGCGGAATGTTTGAAGTCCCTGATTGGACAGCATCACGGCGAATCCACCACGGCCCAGAACCTGGGGCTTGAAATTGTCGGTTACATGCGCCAGCGTATGGATCAGGCAACGGAAAAATACGGTTTGAATTTCTCTCTGATCGCCACGCCGGCAGAGGGACTGTCCGGGCGCTTTGTCCGTCTGGACCGCGAAAAATATGGAAACATCCCCGGCGTTACGGATCGGGAATACTATACCAACTCCTTCCATATCCCGGTCTATTACAGCATCAGTGCATTTGATAAAATCCGGCTGGAGGCTCCCTATCACGCGCTGACCAACGGCGGACATATCACCTATATTGAGCTGGACGGTGATCCCACCACCAATTTGGAGGCCTTTGAAAAGGTGATTCGTTGCATGAAGGAACAGGGCGTGGGCTATGGCAGTGTCAACCATCCGGTTGACCGTGACCCGGTCTGCGGATACACAGGTATCATCGGCGACGTCTGCCCGCAGTGCGGCCGCTCTGCCGACGAGCACGGCCAGCAGCCCGGATTTGAGCGGATCCGCCGGATCACCGGATATCTGGTTGGAACCCTGGACCGGTTCAACAACGGCAAACGCGCGGAGGAATCCGACCGCGTAAAACATATGAGCGCATGCAATGACATTGCGGAGGACGCGGCAGACAATGACACGCCTGCAAAATAAATAAGAACCTGACCCAACAACACAATCAAAGATTGTGGTCGGGTACCCCAGAACCATCTGCATTCACAATCAAACAGCCCATTCCCTGGTAGAATTAGGGGATGGGCTGTTCTCATATCCGATATCCATTTCTGATCAAAACATCATTTCAGCGGCAGCTGAATGAGAACGGAAAAGCCGTTTTCATTTTGACAGCGCATGTTTCCGCCGTGGACTTGGAAGATCCTATAGGCCATGGGCAGTCCCAAACCGTGGGCCGTTTTCGGCATGACGGCAATGCACTTAAGGACCTCCGCGGGAACACCGCGTCCATTGTCCGATATTTTAATCCAGACCGCACCCCGCTCCTCATATTCAGCAATGTCAATGCTGCAGCCGTTTTCATTATGTGTGACAGCGTTGTTCAGCAGATTAAAAAATGCGCGTTCCAAAAGGAACTCATCTCCCAGAATAACAGCCTGTTCATATTGAAAACCGAGATTTATCTCATATTTTTCGGAAAGCCCGTTATTGATCAGGTCTGACACGACTTTGCGGAGCAGAGGACAGATCCGCACCATTTTCTTTCTGGAGGGCTGCATATCGTATTCAAGGGATGAAATGAGGTTCAAATCCTCAATCAGCTTTTTCATTTTCAGACTTTGGGCTGTGATCAGCCTTGCCTGCTGTCTCTCCTCCTCCGTCAGTCCGGGCGCGTTCGTGAGCGCTTCCGAATATCCCATGATCATGGACAGCGGCGTTCGTATGTCGTGTGATATACCGGCGATCCAGTTTGCGCGCGCCTCATCCCGTGAAAGCAGTGCCGCGTTTTTCCGCGCAATTCCCTCTGATGTCTCATTGATATTTTTCGAGAGCTCCTTAAAGATTCCCTTTTCTCTGAGCTGTACCCTTTTTTCACACCGCAAATCCCGAATCCCTGACGTGAGCATTTTCAAGCGCCTGTACAGCGTAACTCCAAAGAGACAGGCCAGCATTGCGGCCAGAATCAGGTTGATCAGGAAAATGCTCAGCGTCCGCTGGGGAAGCGAGTCAAACCAGTCCATGGAATATTCCAAATCGTATTTGCCGACAGCATTTTTGGGCATCCCCATCACCAGCAGTCCGTAATCCTCCGCACGGACATAGACAGGGTAGTCTTTCAAAAACCAGCGCGTCATTTTTGCAACATCATTGATGGTATAAGCGGTTGGGACATCGTCTGGCTTATTGTAGTCCCAGATGACCGCTCCGCCTTCATCAATCAGAATACACCAGTTGTTTTTCGGAATTACACCGCTGTCCATCAAGGTTATATTGCCATTGGTTATACTCATTTTTTCACTGATCTGCTCCAAAATGTGTTTTTGGGTGTTTGGATAAACATTTCCCGTATCGCTCCACAAATAGGCAATGCCAAAGAAATTGATGAATAGCAGAATCATGGAAATGGCCACGGACAATACTGTAAACTGTATAAATATTTTCCAAACCGTTTTATTCATCTTCAACCACCAGCTTATATCCCAGCCCCTTTGCCGTTATCAGATGTTTGGGCTTGGACGGATTTTGTTCAATTTTTTCCCGCAGACGGCGGATATGCACCATCAGCGTATTTTCATAGCCGTAATACTGATCGCCCCAAGCCGCCAGACACAGTGCGTCATTTGTCACAATGCGGTTTTTATTCTCCCACAGCTTTTTGATCAGGATGAACTCTTTGGCAGTCAGGGAAATTCTTTTATTCTGACAGTTTACCTCCGCTGTTTCAAAATCAACTGTCCGGTCCGACAACCGAAACCCAGCCGCCTCCTGTTTTGTGGCATAGGTGCGGCGCAGCAGCGCGGTAATTCGCAGCAGCAGCTCGCCTGTTAAAAAAGGCTTCACAATATAATCGTCCGCGCCCAGGCCCAGTCCCTGCAGTTTGTCATCTGCCTCGCCTCGGGCCGTGAGAAATATCACAGGCGCCTGAGAGCATTCCCGAATATCCTGATACAGTGAAAAACCGTTCCCATCAGGCAGGTTTACATCCAGAATACAGAGCGCAATCGGCTGCTGATGGATGACGCGCATCGCTTCTTTACAGTTTTCCGCGGTGTACACATGAAAATATCCGTCCGCCCACAGGATGTCCTGTATCAAACGCAGAAGGTCTTTTTCATCATCTGCAATCAGTATTTTTTTATTTTTCAATTCCTGCATTTTTATCTCCATTCCGCCGCCATACGCTGGCACAAAAACTTACGGCACCTCCATCTGACTTCCAGAGAATAAATCCGCACATTGTTTGTCGTAGGGTTTCACCTTTTACATGGTCATTATAGCACAGCCATGGGCGAAAGGAAAGCCTGACTGTTCAGCTTGCCGAAATTTAAGGTTTGCGTAAGGTTGGGTTAAGCTTTATGAAAGGCCGGGCTGTTAGAATACACCTATCAAAAAAGAAAAGAGGTAAAAACGCCATGAAAGAAATTGTCGTGACAAACGGGCTGACAAAAAAATATGGAGAAATCCTATCGGTCAGCAATCTGAATCTATGCGTAAAGGAGGGAACTATCTATGGATTTTTGGGGCCAAACGGGGCAGGGAAGTCAACCACCCTGAAAATGCTCTTGGGGCTGGTTCATCCGACAAAGGGCGAAATAGACATTTTTGGAAAGCGGGTTACAGAGAAAAACAGAATCGAAACACTGCGGGACATTGGTTCGCTTATTGAAACGCCTTCCTATTATGGACATCTGACCGCAAGAGAAAACCTGCAAATCTGTCAAATTATTTTAGATGTACCGGAGCGCAATATTGACGAGGTGCTGAAAATTGTACGTCTTGACAGACAGCAGAGCAAAAAGGTATCGGCCTTTTCGCTGGGGATGAAACAAAGGCTTGGACTGGCTTCCGCACTGCTTTCGTTTCCAAAACTGCTGATCCTTGACGAGCCGACGAACGGACTGGATCCTGCAGGTATACAGGAAATGCGCGAGCTGATCCGGTCACTCCCTGAAAAATATGGGATGACCGTGATTGTTTCAAGCCATTTGCTGTCAGAAATTGATCAGATTGTCGATGATATTGGAATCATTGCCAACGGCAAGATGATGTACCAGGGAACTCTCAGCCTGCTCCACGGGATGGACGGTTCCAAAACCCTTGAGCAAATATTCCTTGATCTGACGGGAAAGGAGCAGAGCTTATGATCACACTGCTGAAATGCGAATTTTTAAAGACCCGTCACTGCCATGTATTGCTCACTTCGCTTGCCGTCACCGTCCTGGGGCTGTGCTGGGGGCTGTACGGAAACTATACAGACGTGTTGCTCAAGCATGGCTGGCGCATGTTTTTATACCAGCTTCCGCTTGTTAACGCGATCTTTCTCCCGCTTTTGGCCATGCTGGTGGCCTCAAGGCTTTGCGGCATCGAGCATAAAGGAGACATGCTCAAAGGGCTGTGCTGTATGGTTCCAAGGGGAAAGTTCTATCACGCAAAGCTGCTGTACGGTTTGGGGATATTGACCGTCTGTACCGTGATCATGTGGAGTGTCACCGTTGCTTTCGGAATCTATAAGGGCTTTCAAGGAGATTTCCCGGTCAGGCTCTATCTCCTGTATTTGCTGTTCACCCTGATACCGACCATGGTAATCTTTATACTTCAGTATACCCTGTCTCTGGTTTTCAAAAATCAGGCCATCCCGTTTTCTGTGGGCATCCTGGGTGAATTTGCGGGGCTATTTTCCATGTTCCTGCCGCAGATTCCGCTGCTGCGGAAATGCGTTCTATGGGGATATTACGGAACGCTCCAGTTTGTCGGTATGTTTGGATGGAGCAAGGATACACGGTATGCCTCGGTACATTTCGACGTGCTTCCCATTGACTGGTTTTCGTTCGGCGCACTGATTGCGGCAGGCGTCGCCCTGTACTTTATTGGCCGATATCTGTTTATCAAAAAGGAGGTTTGAGCATATGTTATTCAGAATGTTAAAAGCAGAACGGATGAAATTAAAACGCTCACCCATATGGATCGCGTTTGTGCTGATGCCAATCGTTCCCGCCCTTTTGGGAACAATCAACTATATGGGTAATATCGAACTATTAAAAAGCGAGTGGTACAGTCTTTGGACCCAGCACACCCTGTTTACCTGTTATTTCTTTCTGCCCATCCTGCTCGGCGTTTACTGTTCTTATATTATGCATGAGGAAGAGAACAACCGCAACTGGAATAAAGTTCTAACCATGCCGCAGAGCCGCAGTATGGTCTTTCTCTCAAAGCTGATCACCGCTGGATTTATGATTCTGTTCAGTGAAATATGGATTGCTGTGCTGTTTGTAGTGTCCGGCAAGCTTGTTGGGATGACGGCACCCATCCCTTTTGGGAAAATAGCAGTGTGGTGTGCGTTCGGCACATTGGGCGGTATCGTCATGGCCTCGGTTCAGCTTCTGGCCTCGCTCTTTGTCAAGAGTTTTGCACTTCCCGTTGGCATCGCGCTTGGCGGCGGACTTTCAGGACTTCTTTTTCTGGCAAAGAATCTGGGGCATATCTGGCCGTATTCCCTTATGGCCTATGGCATGAACTCAAATGCGCCCCAAGAGCTCCTGGCGGGCGGGTATGTACAGTTTATTCTAATCTGTCTGTTCTACATTGGGCTGTTTACAATAGCCAGCACGGTGATTTTGCACAGACGTGACATATGAAAATCAAATAGGTCACTTAAGTCACTTAAAAGGATGCCGCGCGGCATCCTCAGCGTGTCGAAAAAAGTAAACTTCTCCATAAACTTTGGAATGATTTTGCCTTGAATTGATTGCCCAAAGCCTATAAATCCGTCGCCGGGCCCGTACGGCGCAGTCCAAAATCATTCCAAATTTGGGTTTATCGCTTCTGCAATCTAACCTGTCCGTTCAGAATAAAAAAGGGAGCCCGAGGCTCCCCGCAAAATAAATCGCATGCTTTGCATATCAGCTTTTTCGACATGCTCTGGATGCCTTGGGGCATCCTATTTGTCCCTCAATCCACCAAACCGAAATGCCGCAAGCCAAAGTATACCCCATCCTCCTCGACGGTTCCTGTGACATATGCGGCCAATCCGTCAAGGGCAGGCACATGCGGCGTCATGACCACGCCGTGCGCCACAGTCCGGATCATTTCCACATCATTGTTGTCATCTCCAAAGGCATAGGTATTCTCCCGGGGGATATGCAGCCGCTCCAGCACATCCAGGATGCCGGATGCCTTAGAGGTACCCAGCGGCTCCACGTCGGCCGCCATTTCATACCGGTGGGGCATAATGTCGAAGTCCGCGGCAAAGACCTCCTGAATCCGCCGGAACTCCGGTTCATTGTCGCAGGCGATCTGCAGCTTGGTCACCCGCAGAGACTCCGGATGCTCCAAATCAGCAAGGGGATAAAAACAGTCGTAATTCTTGGAAAGTCTGCCCGCCAGTCCCTGATAGGTCCGGCTTCCAAATTCCGTCGTGAAACACTCCTCCGAATTTTCAAGGATATAACCAAAGCCGTGCTTGTCCATGTAATCCGTGAAACGCCTGAGTTTTTCCGGCTCCACATATTTTTCAAACAGCACTTCTCCCTCGATTTCTGCCACCGCGCCGTTACAAGTGATATAACCGCCGAAATGCGCGCCGAGCTCCGGGAGATAGCCTCTTGACCTGCCGCTGGCCACACAGGTCAGATACCCTTTTTCTCTGAGAACCGGAAGCGCTTTTTCCAGTCTGGCAGAAATTTGCATAATCCCCCGTTTTGCTTCAATGAGTGTCCCGTCTATGTCAAAAAAGACCGCACCGATATACTGTTCCATATTTCCTCCTCATTCTACGCGGCAGGCCGCAGTACCTCTGCTTTGGAACCGGGAATGGACTGCTCCGGTCAGCAGCAGATGCGCCGTGCCTTAGTTTCTATATTAAGCCCAGTTTTTTCAAGCCGTGATAAACACCATCCTCCGCCACCCCGCAGGTAATGCTGTCAGCCACCTCGTCCAGCCGGGCCGCATGGGGCGTCATGGCAACGCCGTGTCCCACTGCCGCCAGCATTTCAAAGTCGTTTCCATCATCTCCAAAGGCATAGGTGTCTGCTATATCCAGATTCAGCCGGTCGATCACAGCCCGAATACCGGATGCCTTGCTGATATGCCGCTTTCCAATATCCGCAGAGAGATTCCGATGATGCTGAATGATCGCATATTCCGATCCAAATTTTTCGCACATTTTTTCAAACTGCTCCATTCGCTGAAAGGTAATCAGGATTTTATTGGTTTTGAGCTGATCCAGACTTTCCAATGGAAAAAAACAGTCAGCCGTAATATGAAAATGCGCCAAAAGCGCGTCAAATTCCGCCTTGGATTCCTTTTGAAAAAAGCATTGGTCAGAGCTCTCCAGTTCATAGCCAATCCCCTCCTGCTCCATGAAGTCCACCATCTCCCGCAGCTTCGGCAGAGCGATATAGTCATTGAAAACCTCTTCTTCCCCGACCTCTGCCACTGCGCCGTTACAGCTGACATAACAGTCAAAGTCAATGCCGGTCTCCGGGATATAACACCGCGCCCTGCCGGTGGCGATCCCTGCCAAATATCCGTTTTCCCGAAGCCTCCCAATGGCCTCTGCCGTCTTTGGCGTTGGGTGGTATATCTTGAGCCGTTCATCCACCAGCGTACCATCCACATCAAAAAAAACCGCGCCCTTATATTGCTTCATTCTGCAACCTCCTTTGTTTCTCTTTGTATTATAATTTTATTTTGCAAAAAAAGCAACACCAACCCTTGCTTTTTCCATACAAATCATGTATGATTATTGCATGGATATGCAGCATACTTCACAAAACGAATTTTTGCCTATTTCAAAGAAAGATATGCAGAGACAGGGCATTGACACGCTGGACTTTGTCTATGTGACCGGGGACGCCTATGTGGACCACCCCAGCTTTGGCCCCGCCATCATCTCCAGGGTTCTGGAGCATAATGGCTATACGGTTGGCGTCATCGCCCAGCCGGACTGGCATTCCTGCGACGCATTTCAACGGCTCGGGCGTCCCCGTCTGGGCTTTTTGGTGTCCGCGGGAAACATTGATCCCATGGTCAACCACTACACCGCGGCAAAAAAACGCAGGAACACAGACCTGTATTCCCCCGGCGGGAAAACAGGCTTTCGGCCGGACCGTGCCACCGTGGTTTACTGCAACCGCATCCGTGAGGCCTATGGGCGGCAGATGCCGATTGTCATCGGCGGGATTGAGGCCAGCCTGCGGAGGTTCGCCCACTATGACTACTGGTCTGACCGGGTCCGCCGAAGTATCCTGATCGACAGCGGTGCGGACCTGCTGATCTTTGGCATGGGA
This sequence comes from uncultured Ructibacterium sp., assembly GCA_965146665.1. GTDB lineage: Bacteria > Bacillota > Clostridia > Monoglobales > Monoglobaceae > Ructibacterium. The sequence continues at coordinate 45,979 of CBCTHE010000003.1, read as the reverse complement.
GAGCGGCAGATTGCCGAGGTGGCAGACCTGCTCCGGGCAGGGATACCAGTGGGAGACATCAAGTTTGTGCCCGGCACCATGTACCTGGAACGAAACCGGGAACAGCTCCCGGCAAACTGCATTCTGGTGCCCGGTTTTGACGCGGTGAGCACAGATAAACGCGCCTATGCAGAAGCAACCATCCGGCAGTATCAGGAGCAGGATGCCGTACGCGGCAGACCGCTGGCCCAGCTGGACCGTGACCTGTACACAGTCCAGAATCCACCGGCAAGGCCGCTTTCCACCGAGGAACTGGATCTGGTCTACGCGCTGCCCTATACCCGAACCTATCATCCGGTCTATGAATCCCAGGGCGGAATTCCCGCCATCACTGAGGTGGCCTTTTCACTCACCTCCTGCCGGGGCTGTTTCGGCGCCTGCAGTTTCTGCGCCCTGACCTTTCACCAGGGGCGAACCGTCACCTCCCGCAGCCACGAATCGCTGCTCCGGGAGGCGGAGCTCCTGACCCGACAAAGGGGTTTTAAGGGGTATATTCATGACGTGGGCGGCCCCACTGCTAACTTTCGGGCACCATCCTGTCAAGGACAGCAGGCGCACGGCGTCTGCAAAAACAAACAGTGCCTTTTTCCAGAGCCCTGCAAAAACCTTGCGGTAGACCACCGGGACTATCTTGCGCTCCTGCGGAAGCTGCGAAAGGTCAAGGGTGTCAAAAGAGTATTTGTGCGCTCCGGCATCCGGTATGACTATCTGATTTATGACCGGGATGATACCTTTTTCAAAGAGCTGTGCCAATACCACATCAGCGGTCAGCTCAAGGTGGCGCCTGAACACATTTCAGACCATGTACTCAAATATATGGGCAAACCCGGACAGGCTGTCTATGAGCGGTTTTCGCAAAAATACTATGAGATCAATGAACAGCTGGGGAAAAAGCAATTTCTGGTCCCCTATCTGATGTCCTCCCATCCCGGCAGCCGGCTGAAGGACGCGGTAAAGCTTGCGGAGTTCCTGCGGGACAACCGCTTAAATCCTGAACAGGTCCAGGATTTTTATCCAACCCCAGGCAGTCTCTCCACCTGTATGTATTATACAGGACTGGATCCCCGCACCATGGAACCTGTCTATGTCCCAAAAACCTATGAGGAAAAACAAATGCAGCGGGCGCTGCTGCAATACCGGCGCCCGGAAAATTACGATCTGGTATATCAGGCGCTCATAAAGGCCGGAAGGCCGGACCTCATCGGCCCAGGACCCAACTGCTTAATACCAAATAAAAAGAAAAAAGGAGATTATGAGTATGGCAAAAATTTTAAGCGGAAAGCTGGTTTCCGCAAGGGTAAAGGAAGAACTCAAGGCAGAGGCGGCCGCTCTGACAGCCGCTGGAACCAGGCCAGGCCTGGCCGTAGTGATCGTGGGTGATGACTCCGCCTCCAAGGTATATGTGGCCAACAAGGAAAAGGCCTGTGCTGAACTGGATATATATTCGGAAAAACACGCCCTTCCCGCCGAGACCACCGAGGCAGAACTGCTGGCTCTGGTGGAGCGGCTGAATCAGGATCCCAAAATCCACGGCATATTGGTTCAGCTTCCCCTCCCCAAGCATCTGGATGACAAGACCATCATCAATCACATTCGCCCGGAGAAGGATGTTGACGCCTTCCACCCGGTCAATGTCGGCAAGATCATGATCGGCGACTTTGACTTTGTCCCCTGTACGCCGGCAGGTATTATGGAGCTGATTAAGGAGAGCGGCGTCACCGTGGAAGGCAAGGAGTGCGTGGTAATCGGACGCAGCAACATTGTAGGCAAGCCCATGTCCATGCTTCTGCTCCATCAGAATGGGACGGTAACCATCTGTCACTCCCGGACAAAGGATCTGAAGGAAGCTGCAAGACGGGCGGACATTCTGGTGGCGGCTGTGGGGATTCCGAAGTTTGTCAAAGCGGATATGGTCAAGCCTGGCGCAGTTGTGATTGATGTCGGGATGGATCGGGATGAAAACGGAAAGCTGTGCGGCGACGTTGACTTTGCAGAAGTAGAGCCCATTGCCGGCGCGATTACACCGGTTCCCGGCGGCGTCGGCCCCATGACCATCGCCATGCTGATGCGAAATACGCTTACCGCCGCAAGGCGGTTTCATGCACAACAGAACCAATAAACCTAAAACAGTGCGCGTCTCGAATGAGACGCGCACTGTTTTTATTCAAAACGCTTTCGGCTGCCCCATCAGGGCTCCCGGTTCAGCTGGTCCACAAGCCGCGGGAGCTCCTGCAGGGTATCCAGTACAAAATCCGCCCCTGCATCGAAAAACGCTGTACGCGCCTCCTCCATCCTATGCTGTTTTTCATCGGGAGCCAAAGCGTCAAATTCCATCTTAGACAGGCCCACCTGAGAGCTCCCCTCCAGCACACCCACAGACCAGACGCCCGCATGGACGCCCTCCTGCATATCGGATCTGGTATCCCCAACCTTAATCACATTTTTCACGGATGAGGCTCCCAGAAGGCGCATATTCTCAAATATCATATAGGGGAAGGGCCGGCCGCGCCCACCCACCAGTTCGGGCGTGATACACAGATCCGGCATATAGCCCCGCCGTTTTGCCGCCGGCTTCACAATATCCATCATGCCCTTGGTGTATCCGGTTGTGGAACCAATTTTTATATGGGTTTTCCGGAGCTGGTACACGGTTTCCAGAACATGCTCCTTTGGCGCCGCAAACTGCTCCAAGCTTTTCAGAAGCCGGTGCTCAAACGTCCGGTAAATCTTTTGAATCTCCTCTTCTGTACACTCCTGTCCGTGGGTTGTATGCCACGCTCCCTTCAGGCTTGGCATCTCCATCATGGTGCGGATATGGTCGATTTTCAACATTCCCATAGGTTGTCTGATCTCCTCCATGGCTGGATGCAGGCCAAATTCGGCAAAGGCTTCTGCAAACGCATGAACCGGGGCAAAGCATCCATAATCCACGGTCGTTCCTGCCCAATCGAAAATAACCGTCTCAATTCTCCCCATTGTTTTTCACCTCCATATATGTGCCAATGATCCGGCAGAGCTTTTCAATGTCCTCCGGATAGATCTCCCCGATATTCCCAATCCGGAAGGTGTTCATGCCATCCAGTTTACCCGGATAAATGGCATACCCGCGCTCCTTGACAAACGCATACATCTCATCAAAGGAAAACGCCCCTTCCGGACATGCAAAGGTGGTAATGACAGGGGACTGGAGCTCCGCCGCGATATAGGGACGGAAGCCCATTTCCCGCATCCGCTCTGCTAACCGCCTGTTGTTCTGGGTATAGCGCGCACACCGTGCCGGAATACCGCCCTCTTCTTCCAGTTCCTCCAGCGCCCTGTAAAACGCGAGAACAACGTGGGTCGGAGACGTAAACCGCCATTTTCCATCCTTTCTCATGGTCTCCCACTGATCGTACAGATCAAGCGCCAGGCTGCGCGCGTCTCCCTTTGTATGCATGAGCTTCTCCTTTTTGGCAATCACAAACGAAAAACCGGGAACCCCTTGAATACATTTGTTGGCACTGCTGATGAGATAATCAATTCCATAATCCTGTACCGGAATGTCCATGCCGCCAAAGCTGGACATGGCATCCACAATGAAGGTGACGCCGCGGCGCCGGCACACGTCCCCTACAGCCTGAATATCATTCAGAATTCCGGTGGTTGTCTCACAGTGAACCATAGCCAGATGAGTGATACCCTTTGCCGCAATCAGCGCTTTCACCTCTTCGGGCTCCGGTCTGCGGTCATAGGGAATCTCCAAAACAGCCAGATTGATCCCGTGATACTCCGCAATCTGCGCTATCCGGCGCCCATAAGCACCATTGACCAGAACGGCCAGCTTTGCCTGCCGGGGGACCGCGGTGGAAATTACGGATTCGACCCCAAAGGTACCGCTCCCCTGCATCAGAACTGCCGCATAATCTTCCTCCCGGACATGGGCCAGTTTCAAAAGCCTTGCGCAGATATTCCGGGTGATTTTTTTGTAATCCTCATCCCAGGTACAGTGATCGGTCAGCATTTCCTCTTTTACAGTGGCCGTAGTTGTCAGCGGCCCCGGGGTGAGCAATTTATAGTTTACCATCTTTCTCGTTTCCTTTCCAGTGTTTTTTTCAATTCTATCTGCAGGCATCCACGAATTTCTTATGCTCTGACAAAAGCTCCGCCGTCAGTTTTTCCTGAAATACCTTGGGATACTTTGATCTGGCCTCGCCGTCTGTGCTCTCTCCCTCATAAATCGGTGTGGGATAGGTCTCCAGCAATTCCGCTCTTCCATTCTGTACAATACAAGCCGCCATCTCCATGGCAAGCGGATTGGTTTTCTCCCCATGATCAATCACAGCCACCGACTCTGTCAGAGAAAAATTCCCCTCCGCCGGATCAATATAGTCAATGGGCAGACCGTCATTTTTGTCCCGCACCGCCTGATGCCGAAGCCCGAAGGCCACCGCCGCCTCGCCGGAACGGACCTTTTTGATCGGCCCTGAGCCAGAGCTTTCCAGATGAGGGCCGGCATTGTCCAGCACATTGGTCATAATATCTTTTGCATCGCCTTCACTGTATGCGCTCAGCACGTCCTGCACCAGCAGCCAGCCTGTGGAGGAGCCCGCAATATCCGGGATGGATATTTTCCCCTGATAAGACGGATCTGCCAGCTCTTTGATGGCTGCCGGGGCGGCCAGCCCCTCCTGTTGAAGGGCCTGTGTGTTTACAATCAGCGCCCCCTCCTGACAGGTAATCGGCGTATAATAGGACGGATATTCCTGCAGAGGTTTCCGCTCAAAGGTCAGATCCAAAAACATCTGCTTTTGTTCCTGCGCACTGTCAATATAGAAAGAACTCATGGTAATCAGATCGGCCTCAACATTTTTTCCTTCTGCCAAAAGCTTGCCTCCAAGCTCCGAGGTTCCAAAGCTTTGCAGAATATATTGGCCGCCATAGCCGTTGCTGTCCAGAGCGTTCTTCATGGCGGTCACCGCCTCGTCGTCGGCGTTGGTGTACAGCACTACCTGCCGGCTGTTCCCGCCGCAGCCGGTCAGACCGCAGATTAGTACGGCAAGCATCGCAGTCATAAATAAATTCTTAAATAATTTCATATGTTCTTCCTCTTTCAGATTTTAGTTTTCATTTTTCTTCGCTTTGAAATCGCCGCAAAAATTCCTTTGACTGCCAGGTTGGTCAGCAGCAGAAGCAGGGACAGCGCGAAAATGTCGTCAAATTTCGCATAATGCTGCAATTCCTTGATCTTGGTCGTTATAACCATGGTATAGGCGCCCGCAATAAAGATGACAGCGCTGATGGTGACCATGGCGTTGATAAAATAATAGCTGAGCACCTCCAGAATGGTGTATTCCGCATTCGGCGTAACCACACGGACAATGGTTTTCATCCAGCTGTCACCCATGAGCATGGCTGTGGTTTCCCAGGATTCGTTCATCTTAGACAGAGAATTTTTCATCATCAGATATGGCGTTGAGAAAAAATGGACAATATTGCACACCACAATTAAAAACATGGTATTGCGAAGCCAGGTGCCGGAAAAAGCAAGCATAAATGCAATCCCCAGCACCATTCCCGGTATGGTGTTGATGATCAGCGCAATGCTCTCAACAATCCGTTTGCACCTTACGTTGATTTTGCTTCGGGCGGTAACCAGTGCCGCGCCATAGGCTAGCAGCGTCCCGAACAGCGCGGTCAAAGCCGCAGCGGTCAGGGAATTGATATAAATCCTGAGCATACCCGCATCTGCGAACAGCTTCGTGATATGGGACAGGGAAAACCGCAGTTTGTAGGGCCACATCTCCACAAAGGGTATCACCAGGATGACCACAAATACCGAGAGCACCCCCAACAAAATCAGCCCCGCCAGAATCCCGGCCATACTATCTCGAAACGGCGCGCGTTCCAGTTCTGCCTCGCCGGTTTTGTTATACCTGAAGTTATAGCGATCCAGGTAGTTCAGAAGCAGGATGCTCAGAATGGATGGCAGCAGCATGGTCACAGCCACCACCGCCCCATTGCTGAAATTGGGCACCGATCCCAGCATCTCGTTGTAAAGCGCCGTGGCCACCACACTGAATTCCCCGCCTATTGCGGCGGGAATTCCAAAATCCGTAAAACTCAGGAAGAAGGACTGAATAAAAGCCGCGCCCAGGGTTCCGATCATGGGCCTGATACAGGTGGTCAGAAAGGTGCTCAGCCTGCTGTCTCCCATCACCCGGGAGACAATGTTGAACTTTCTGTCTATGTACTGAAAGGTGTTATTGATTAACAGAAAGGCGATGGGAAGTGTATAAATCACATAGCCGAGCACCAGTCCCTTGAAGCCATATATGTCAAAAGGGCGGAATCCCAGAAGCTGGGTGATCAGGCCCTCCTTGCCAAAGGAATAGATGATCGCGAAGCCATACGTAATGGTCGGCAGAAGCATAGGAAACACAGTCAGTGCGGAAATTGCCTTTTTCATCCACACCGGCAAATTGGTATGGCTGACTGCGTATGCCAGTATAAAAGCCAGGACCACGGTTACGGCCGCGCTGGTTCCGGCAACCAGGAAGCTGTTCACCACGGATCTGAGAAAGCCCTTGGAGGCAAACATGTTGGCGTATTGTGCAAATCCAATGCCGCCCTTTTCCATCTGAAATGATTGCAGCAGAACGATGCACATGGGCATAATCAGAAAAAGTGCAAATAAAAGAGTGACAAACACAAATACCGCCTTGATTTCTCTATCATTTTTATGCATAGCACTCTCCGAACAAGCCGTAGATATTATTCCGCTTAATCATCAGCTGATTCAGGATAAACTCCTGAACAAAGGCGTTTTTTGGCTTATGAATGATCTCCGCAGGGGCAGAATATTGCGAAATCATCCCTTTGTTCAGGATTAAAACCCGGTCAGACAGTGTCAGAGCCTCTTCCGGATCATGCGTCACAATGATCGTCGTCAAATGGAATTCCTTTGCAATGGCCCTGATCCTGTCCTTAATGGATTCCTTGATTACCCCGTCCAGTGCGGAAAGCGGCTCATCCAAAAGCAGTAAACGAGGCTTTACCGCCAGGGTCCGTGCCAGAGCCACCCGCTGTTTCTGCCCGCCGGAGAGTTCTCCGATGCTCTTTTGCAGGTGCGGCCGCAAATCCAGCAGATCGATCAGCTCTTCCACCTCTTCCCTTGTGGATATGGATGGGTTGTTCCGCAGACCGTAAGTGATATTCTTATATGCGTTCAGGTTTGGAAACAGGGCATAATCCTGAAACACGATATTAAACCCCCGTTGCTGCATGGGCTTGCTGGAAATATCCTCTCCGTTGAACAGAATTTTTCCGCCGCTGAGTTCTGTAATGCCGAGTATGGTATTCAAAAGCGTTGTCTTGCCACAGCCGGAGGGCCCCAGAACCGAAACTATCTCCCCGTCCCGGACGTCCAGCGTAATGTCCTTTAAAACCTCGCTGCGGCCAAAGGATTTTCTTAGATTCTTGAGTTCAAGCATTGGTTGCTATCATCCTTTCTTTTCTCTTCCTGATTTTACGAAATCAACATATAAATCTTAGCACAGGACATTTTTTCTATCAATCAAGCGAGGGTTAAAAAAAGGTAAAATTCCTGTAAAACTATATGCCTTGTTCTCTGCCATAAATTTGAAACGCTTTTCACCATCAAAAAAGAAAGTACACTCGGTACTTTCATATACATATAATTGTTTTATTCTGATATGAATTAAAAAACAAAGGTATTGACAGCCGGCATATTCTGCGGTAAGATTGAACTATACTCAAGGATAAAAATATCAATAATTTGTCATGGAGTGTTGAAAATGGAAACCTGGTATGAAGAACCAAAGGTCGTGGTCAACGGGGAGGAGCGCCATATTGTCGTCCATATCCAGTCCCTGCCCGCGCCGATTACATGCGCACGCGCGCACGCCCACGAATATATCGAAATGCTCTACTGCCTCTCCGGCACACACGAGATCCTGCTGAACTGGAAATCCCATACCTTTACCACAGGGGACATGGTCCTGGTCAACTCCAGGGAAATCCACCAGATCCGTGCTGTCTCCCATGGGACCAGCAGTTACATTGTCGTGCGCTTTGAGCCGGAGCTGCTGTATACCTCCTATCAAAACGCCTTTGAACTGAAATATATGCTCCCCTTCACGCTGAACGAGCGTACACCGCAAAAGGTGTTTCAGGCAGAGGAAATCAAGGATACATTTCTGCCCGAAATATTTTATGAGCTTCTGCGGGACTATACAGACCAGCCCTATGGCTTTGAATTTGCTCTGCGCACCAATATCTGCCGGATCTTTCTGTGGGTTCTGCGCTATTGGAATCAAAGCGGAATTACCCTGCACACAGCTGTGGAGGACAGCGGACTGATCGAACAGTTCCAGCACGTTCTGGATTATCTCAACAAGAATTATGACCAGGATATTTCCGCCTCTGGTATGGCGGCGCTGTGCCATATGAGCTATAGCTATTTCTCCCGGATGTTCAAGAAGGTGGTCCACCGCAGTTTTCGGGAATATCTGAACTACATCCGAATCTCAAAATCTGAGCTTCTGCTGGCCACCACAGATCTCAGCATCACGGACATCGCCATGCAGACCGGGTTTTCCACCAGCAGCTATTTTATTCAGCAATTTAAACTGTATAAGAAAATCTCCCCAAAACAGTTTCGGAAAAAATTCATTGCCCTCGACGAAGAAGGACATCCAGCCCCCGCTTAGGGCTGGATGTCCTTCTTTTCGCCCCGGCAGAGCAAGAAACTTCCGCATTGCCGCCGGGACAATCTTTTTCAAATTTTAAGAGATTAGGAGTGTATCAGGAAGCATTTTTGGTCTGCAGACGGAGCTTATCCGCAATCATGGCAATAAATTCCGAATTGGTTGGCTTGCCCTTTGAGTTTGCGATGGTATAGCCAAAGAAGGAATTCAAAACATCTGTATCCCCTCTGTCCCACGCCACCTCAATGGCATGCCGGATGGCGCGCTCCACACGGCTGGGTGTGGTGTTGAAATCCTTTGCTACTGTGGGATACAGCTCCTTGGTTATGGAATTGATGATATCCAGATCATCCACCACCATCATAATGGCGTGTCTCAAATACTGATAACCCTTGATGTGCGCCGGAATTCCAATTTCATGGATAATGTCTGTCACCATGGTCTCCATATCCATGGATTTCTTTCGCATAGGCAGGGACTTGATTTCTGCGGCACCACGGAGCTCTCTCGGCTGTTTTTCCTCCTCCGCGCCGAACATACTGATCCGGTTGATCAATGCGTCAAAGTCTACTGGCTTGAGCATGAAATACTCAGCCCCCAGTGCAATGGTCTTGGCGGCAATACTGTCGTTGAGCACGGCGCTGACCATGAGCACCTTTGGGACCTTGTTCAGCTTGGTATTCTGAAGCCGCTCCAATACCCCGATCCCATCAAGATTTGGCATAACCATATCCAGAATCAAAAAGTCCGGCTCCGTCATACGAATCATATTCATGGCCTCCAGACCATCATATGCACAGCCGACGACCTCAATCTTGGACTCTTTTTTCATATACTCACAGAGGACCTCAACATATTCTCTGTTATCATCTGCAATCAGTACACGTATCTTTTGAACTCCCTTTTCCTGCATTTTTTGCACTCCTTTGTTTTTTCAAGTTTAAATTTCGTTTATGACTAGATTATAAACTTAACTTACAAATTTTGTCAATACTTTTTAAGAAAAAAATTGGAATTTTTTAACATAATTTTCCTGCTTGCAGATTCTTTGATATAATTCGATTTTTTCCGTCAAAATACTTCCTTTCTTTCATTTTATCACTGGCAAAACCATTCGTCAATCACACGGGCAATATATCGGACGCAAAAGATAGTATACAGGATTTCGTTCATATTTTGTCATTCTCTGCACAAAAAGAGAGTACGGCATACTGCCGGCATCCAAACAGCGGCATGTATGCGTATGCAATACGCTCAAAACAGACTATATAAAGGACGCAGAATCGTGATAAATTTTGCAGCAGAGTACGCCGGCCCAGGATTTCACTGTTTCTTGTTCATATTAAAATCTCCTTAAATTCCAATCGCACTAATATAATTATATTATAATCCTAAATCAGTATTCTGTCACTTTTCATTTCGCATGTAAAAGTATGTAAACTTTTTCCGCACTAAAAAAGCAAAAAGGCGGAATTTCCGCCTTTTTGCCTCTTACTTCCATCATAATCCAATTACTAGCGCAGCATCAAATCCATAAAAATACCGTAGCCCCGGGTCGGATCGTTTAAAAACACATGGGTGACTGCGCCGATGAGCTTTCCATTCTGCAAAATGGGACTTCCCGACATCCCCTGTACGATCCCGCCGGTCTTCTCCAGAAGTCGCGGATCCGTGACCTTTACCACCATGCCTTTGGTATTGTCCGCATCCTTGTTGATTTTTTGGATTTCGATGGAAAAAGTATCCACTTTATTGCCTTCGATGTTGGAGAGAATTTCCGCCGGTCCCTCCTGCGCCTCGGACCGGTCTGCCACCGGCACAGGCTCCATGATGGTGTCCAGCTCCGCCTTGGCATCCAGAGAACCCCTGAGTCCGACCACTGTGTTGGATGCAATGGAGCCAAGCTTTTCCTTGCCTTCCGTAAAAACACCCACCAACTCGCCTGGCTGGCCTTTTCCGCCCTTTTGAATGGAAACAACGGTGGCCTTCAGAATGCTGCCGCCCTGAATGGGAATCGCCTCCTGATCGGGATTTTCGGATATGCCGTGACCCAGCGCGCCAAATTCACGGGTTTGGGGATCGAAGTAGGTGACGGTTCCAATTCCGGATGCGGCATCCTTGATCCAAACACCCATGCGGTAGTGGCCGTCCGCGCTGGACAGCGCCGCCTGAACCTGAAATTGTTTTTCCTCGCCCTGGCGTTTTGCCTTTACTTCAAGGGTTGATTCGCCCTGATCGTTGACCAGCTCCTCCAGCTGCTGTGCAGACTTTATGACGGTTCCGTTGATTTCCTCCACAACATCGCCTGCCTTAAGGCCCGCCTCCTTTGCCGGAGCATACCGTTTGCCGTCATAGCTCTCAACATCGGCCGTATCCACAATGGTTACGCCTTCCATATCAAGAGTCACACCGACCGTCTGGCCCACCGGAACAAGTGTTCTGCCCTCCGCGAAAACAGAGGTCTGTCCAAGGATCAGAAAGAAGACCAGAAGCCCCACGGCCCAAAGCCTTCGCTTTTGCTGAAAATTTTCCATAGCTTATACCTCTCGGAGAGGATGGTTTCCTCTCAACAATTAGTATAGGACGAAAGCTGTAGTTTTAGCCTGACAGTTTCTGATAGGGGCGGGTTCCCCTTCTTGCATTCCCATATCGGTCCGGATTTTACTAACAATATCATGCTTTATGTACGTGCAAATCAGCGGCCGGCCTTGAAGCAAGGCCGGCACTGACCGTTCAAAGACAATATCTGTCTTTTGATTAGTCGTTGTTCTGGTTGCTGTTCTTGTTCTGATTGCTGTTGTTATTGCTATTGCTGTTATTATTGTTGTTCTTGTTCTGATTGTTGTTCTGATTGTTGTTCTGATTGTTGTTTTTAGACATCTTTTGTTCCTCCTAAATTTTGTAGATTTGGTTTTTTTGATCTCCTGTTTTAAAAGGAGACCGTATGTCTTTTCTTTTGTACAACCTTATTTTACTCTGATTTCAAAAAAATATACAATTTGAATGCTACTTTTTTGCAGTTTTGAATAATATATTGCAAGGAGGTGTTGCTGATGCGACCGAATCAAAAGACCGGATATCATACTGCGGATCAGGCGGATGACTGCACCAAGCCGCAGGACAACATAAAGACCGCCCCATACAAAGCCTGCGGTGAAGCCGAAGCCGGAATTATTATCCCGCCGGGCTGTGACAATCCTATGCTCCACTCCAGCGGGGAACCCGTCTATACATACACCCCGGCTTCATACCGGCCCTATAGCCAGAGTGAATCTCTCCCCGGCGCTGTCCCCCATTCCATGAGCGGCAGGACCGGCGTGATATCTGTTCCAAAATGTGAAACACCCTCGGCAACCAAAAGCATGACCGAATACCTGAATCAGTTCCGGGGCGCTTATATCTGCCTTGATCTTTGGTCCAATACACATTTAAAAATAAAAAAATGCGGAGTCCTCACCGAGATCGGTCAGAATTTCCTGGTGATCCGGGACAGCGGCAGCGGCAGTCTGTCCCTGATTGACCTCAAGCCAATCCGCTATATCAATATTTACTGCAAATAAGGAACGCTTTACTTTTCGGTCTGCCTGTGATATGATTGATAAGACAATATGATGTGACTGCAGAACCACGACAGGCAGGTGTTTGCGATGCGTTTGCCGCCATATGTTTCAAAACTGCTGTTCCACCTCGAATCCGCTGGATTCGAGGCCTTTGTTGTGGGCGGATGTGTGCGGGACTCACTTCTGGGACTTGAGCCGCACGACTGGGATATCTGCACTGCCGCCCGGCCGGAAGATGTTCTCGCCTGTCTTGACGGCTTTGCGGTCATTCCTACCGGACTGGCTCACGGTACGGTGACCGTGGTTTTGGACGGCTATGCAGCGGAGGTTACCACCTTCCGCAGCGACGGCAGATATTTGGACGGCAGACATCCGGAGAATGTGACCTTTCTCCCCTCTGTGGAGGGAGACCTGAGCCGCCGTGATTTTACCATCAATGCAATGGCGTACTCACCCAAATCCGGATTGATCGACCTCTTCCACGGGCAGGAGGATCTGGCGCAGCATATTCTCCGCTGTGTCGGGGACGCCGGCCGGCGGTTTGAAGAGGATGCTTTACGCATCATGCGCGCACTGCGCTTTGCCGCGGTTTACAATCTGGCATTGGCGTCCGGCACCGCCCGGGCCATACACGAAAAAAAGAGCCGGCTCACCGCCGTGGCCGCTGAGCGGATCTGGGTGGAATTATCCCGGCTGCTTCAGGCATCCCGGCCCGGCGGGATCCTTACGGATTATCCGGATATTCTGGCTGGCCTCCTCTTTCCCGGCCAGCCAGGCCTCCTGGAAGGCGCCGGGTTCCGCCCGCCGCTCTGGAAGTCCCTGATGGATGCCATGGACACCCTGCCCGCTGTCCCCGCTGTCCGTCTGACCGCGCTCCTCTATGCCTACACTTTATCCTATCCTGGTTCCTCTCCGGATTGGAGCCGGCTCCTGCGCTCCCTGAAGCTGGACAACCACACCCGCAGGTGGACGCTCCAGCTGATTGAGGCACAGGGGCTCCCCCTTCCGGACAGTCTGGCCGCGGCGCGGCGTATGACCGGCGCGCTTGGACGGGATGGATTTTCTGACTACCTTGGCTGGCGGGAAGCCAGGCACAAATTTTGGCTGGATCAGGCCGAATCAGCGGACGATATGCGCCTGAAACGCGCCCGGCAATATATGCAGGACATTGCCGAAGGGGATCTCTGCTGTTCCATTCCAGAGCTTGCTGTGACCGGCACTGACCTGATCGCCTGCGGCATGGCGCCCGGCCCGGAGATTGGACAGACTTTACAGTTGCTTTTGGAGCTTGTAATCGACGGAAAATTGCCAAATGAGAAAAAAGCTCTGCTGAACCATCTTTTTTCTTGAATTTGATATTGCTTTTTCCCGGCTCTTTCGCTATAATGATAGTATTGACGGAAAAGCTATAAGAATACGGGCCGGTGCCCGAAATGGTAAGGGAGAGACATGAGAAAGGGTAAGTTTATTGTGATTGAAGGGCTTGACGGCTGCGGGAAAAGCACACAGATTCAGCGCCTTGCGGACGCGCTGGAAGCCCGGGGCGAGCGGGTATATAAAACAGCGGAACCCACCGCGTTTGAAACCGGCGCCTATATCCGTCGGATTCTGGCAGAGAGCCGGGAAAAGGACATGTATTTGCAGGCGGCGCTGTTCCTGGCGGACAGGCTGGAGCATATCACCCATCCGGAGTTTGGGATACAGCGGCATCTGGATGAGGGCTATACTGTGATCTGCGACCGCTATTACTATTCCTCCTTCGCATATCAGGGCACTGCCAGCGATGTGGAGTGGGTCATGAAGATCAATCTGGAATGTGAACGCATTCTCACCCCTGATCTCTGCATCTTTCTGGATGTAAACCCGGACACCTGCAAGGAGCGGATCGACCAGGTGCGGGAGCGGCCTGAGCTGTATGAAAAAAGCGCATCCCTGATGAGACAGATCCGGCAGAACTTTTTGGATATATTTGATAAACTCAAAAGCACCCAGAACATTGCGGTCCTTGACGCGAACATGGGTCTGGATGAAGTAGCAAAGGAGATTTTAAACTATGTATAAGAGATTATTTACTTCTGAATCCGTCACGGAAGGACATCCGGACAAGATTTCTGATCTGATTTCGGACGCCATTCTGGACGCCATTCTTGCGGAGGACAAAAACGCCCGGGTCGCCTGCGAGGTAACCGTGACCACCGGGCTGGTGCTGGTGGTAGGCGAAATCAGCACAACCACCTATGTGGATATCAAAAAAATTGTAAGGGATACGGTCCGGGAGGTCGGCTATGACAGGGCCAAGTATGGCTTTGACTGTGACACCTGCGCGGTTCTGACCGCCATAGACGAACAGTCCGGCGACATTGCCATGGGTGTTGACGACGGCGGGGACGGTTTGGGCGCAGGCGACCAGGGGATGATGTTTGGCTTTGCCTGTGACGAAACCGAGGAATATATGCCCATGGCCATCTCCCTTGCCCATAAGCTGACACGGCGGCTCACGGAAGTCCGTAAGAACGGTGGTTTGAACTACCTCCGTCCCGACGGAAAGTCACAGGTTACTGTGGAATACAACGAGGACGGCTCCGTCAAACGGATTGACACTGTGGTTATCTCCACGCAGCATGATGAGGCGGTCTCCATTGAAGAACTGCGGCGGGATATAAAGCGGGAGGTCATTCTTCCTGTCATTGATCCGTCGCTTCTGGATGCGGAGACCAAATATTTTATCAACCCCACGGGCCGTTTTGTAATCGGCGGGCCCCAGGGGGATTCTGGCCATACCGGCCGGAAGATCATTGTGGATACCTATGGCGGCTATGCCAGCCACGGCGGCGGTGCCTTTTCCGGAAAGGATCCCACCAAGGTGGACCGGAGCGCTGCCTATGCCGCAAGATATGTGGCGAAAAACATTGTCGCGGCAGGCCTCTCCAAGGCCTGTGAGGTTCAGCTCGCTTATGCCATCGGTGTTTCCCAGCCGGTTTCCCTGCGCATTGACACGCGGGGCACGGGGATTGTCAGCGACAGCATACTGGCCGAAAAGGTGGCCAGGGTCTTTGACCTGAGCCCCGGCGGCATCATCTCCGCACTGGACCTGCGGCGTCCCATCTATAAGCAGACTGCGGCCTATGGCCATTTTGGACGCAATGACCTGGATCTGCCATGGGAGCGGCTGGACAAGATCGAGGCCCTGAAGCAGGCATAGTCCATCAGAGCGCCCAAATACATGCTGTAAAAACAAAAAAGAAAAACCGCAGGCATTTAGATTCTGCGGTTTTTATCTTAAGAAAACACGCTACAAAATGATAAGGAGCAGTTTTTATGTCTTACGATGGTATGGTAACACATTGTGTAGTCTCAGAATTAAACCGGGTCCTAACAGGCGGAAAAATTGACAAGGTCTATCAGCCGGAACGGGATGAGATCATTCTCACCGTCCGCACACCTGACGGCCCACACCGTCTCCTGCTCTCGGCCAGCGCCTCCAATCCGCGTGTGCATCTGACACAGGTCGCCCGCGAAAACCCTATGACACCGCCCATGCTCTGTATGCTTATGCGCAAGCATCTGCTGGGGAACAGAATTCTTCGGATCACACAGCAAGGCTTTGACCGGGTCATCCGCCTGGAGCTGGAGGGAAGAAACGAGCTGGGCGATGTCTGCGAAAAGGCCATTGTCGCGGAAATTATGGGGCGGCACAGCAACATCATCCTGATTGACGAAAACGGACGGATCATGGACAGCGCCAAGCATGTGGATTTCACGGTCAGCGCCGTGCGGCAGGTTCTGCCGGGGCTGCTCTATGAAGCGCCGCCTGCCCAGGATAAGCTCTTGCCGGACAGCTATTCCCTGATTGAACTTTTAAATCAGCTGGACAAGGCGCCGGAAGATACCCTGCTTGACAACTTTCTCCTCTCTTCCTTTATGGGTATGAGTCCCCTTCTGGCCCGTGAAATTGTCTGCCGCTTTGCCGGCAACACCAAGATGACCCGAAGCGAGGTGGATACCGCCGCCTTTCTGACCTTTGCGGACGGATTTCTCAAGGACATCTGCGCGGAGCGGTACGAGCCCACACTGGTGATTTCCAACACAGATCAAAAGCCCTCTGCTTTCTCCTGTATCCGGCTGACGCAATACAAGGACACAGGGGTTCTGGAATCCTGTGATTCCATCAGCCGCGTGATTGACAGCTATTACGAAAAACGGGCCCAGCGGGAGCATATGAACCAGCGAGCCGGTTTCCTGCTCAAACTGGTCAGCAACAATATCGACCGCTGTGAAAAGAAGCTTGCTCTGCACAGGGAAAATCTGGAGAAGTCCCGGAACCGGGAAACCTATAAAATTTACGGGGATCTGATCACGGCAAACCTCTACCGGCTGGAGCCTGGCATGACAGAGCTTGTGGCGCAGAATTATTATTCCGAGACACAGGAGGACGTCAGCATCCCGCTAAAGCCGGACATTCCGCCCTCTCAGAATGCCCAGCGGTACTATAAGCTGTATGCCAAAGCAAAAATGACGGAGAAATATGCCGTGGAGCAAATCGCGGAGGCTGAAGAGGAACAGTATTATCTGGAATCCGTGCTGGATTCCCTGCAAAAGGCTGAAACCCCCGCAGAGCTTTCGGAAATCAAGGACGAGCTGGCGGACAGCGGCTATGTTCCCAAGGTGAAATCCAAGGGAAAGAAACAGCAGAAGAAATCTATGCCCCTCCGCTTTCTCTCCTCTGACGGCTTTGAAATTTTAGTGGGGCGGAATAACCGGCAAAACGATGAACTGACCATCCGTATGGCCTATTCCACGGATCTCTGGTTTCACACCAAGATCATTCCCGGTTCCCACACCATTATCCGGACGCGGGGCGGAGAGACCGTGCCCGACCGGACGCTGCTGGAGGCGGCACAGCTTGCGGCCTATTACAGCAAGGCGCAGAATTCCTCAAAGGTTCCTGTGGACTATACGGCAGTGAAAAACGTACGAAAGCCAAACGGCGCCAAGCCGGGCATGGTCATCTATGACCACTATAACACGCTGTACGTGGAGCCGCAGGCACTGGAACCAGCAGCAGACACCAGCGGGGAATAGTTTCAAACGGGAAATCAATACAAAAGAGGGCCTGCCATGGTCTGTATGCGCCATGGCAGGCCCCTTTTTACATTTCATGCATTTTACTGTCACCACGGCTGAAATCCAGAAAATAGCCGGCCGCCTCCACCTGCCGCCGCAGCTCCTCTACCGCCTCCGCGGCTTCGTCGCCCGTGCACTTTTTGTTATCATACAGGGAGTAATTCTTCCGGACACCGGGCGGTGACAGATTGGGCATCACCACATTGGCCCCGCATTGAAATCCCTGTTCACGCCCGTTCTGTGCCAGCGTTGCAAGCGCTGTTGTGGCCGGGAGCAGCACTTTCGGCAGCGCCAGACGCACCAGACAGAGCATGGTGAGCGTCAGTCCCAGTGATCCCGGCGGTTCGCTGCCAAACGGTGTATCCCGATGGGGCAGAAACGGCCCCAGTCCAACCATATGCGGCTTCAAGTCCTCAAGAAACACCATGTCCTGCGCCAGCGTCTCCGGCGTTTGGAATGGGGATCCCACCATAAAGCCTGCCCCCACCTGAAAGCCGATTTCACGCAGCGTGTAGAGGCATTTCTGTCTGTGGGCAAGGGTGAGCTCCGGCGGATGAAGCCTGCTGTAGTGACATGGATCCGCTGTCTCGTGCCGGAGCAGGAACCGGTCGGCTCCGGCAGAGAAAAAGGCCTGATAGCTCTCCTTTTCCCGCTCTCCGATGGAAAGGGTGACCGCACAGTCCTGATATTTTTCTTTGATACTCCAAATAATTTCACAGATTTTTTGATCCGTGAACCACGGATCTTCTCCGCCCTGCAGAACAAAGGTACGGAATCCAATGCGGTATCCCGTATCGCAGGCCTCCAGAATATCGGACTTTGACAGGCGGTAACGCTTCACCGCCGTATTCCCCGCACGAATGCCACAGTAATAGCAGTTATTTCTGCAATGGTTGGTAAATTCAATCAGCCCCCGCAGATAGATTCCCAAACCATAGACAGCCTGCCGGGCACACATGGCCGCGGCACGCAGTCCGGCATCCGGGCCTTCCCAATAGTGTTCAATCAATTCCTTCCATTCGCTCTGTGTTCGCATCGCAGTCCTCTCTCGCCGTTATTTCTGTGTATGGCCAAAGATCTCTGCCGCCCGGTCCAGAATGCCATTGAGCCATGCCAGCGCGATTCCGTAATTGACCACCGGGATCCCTGCCTCCTCAAGCCGGAGGAGACGGCTTTGGATCTCCTGTCTGTTAATCATGCACATACCGCAGGACAGGGCCAGGTCAAACGGATCCAGCGCCTCCGGGAACTGATAACCCGTACAGAATTCGTACACGCATTGAGCCCCGGTTCTCTTCTGAATCAGATCCGGCAGCTTGTGTCTCCCGATATCCTCATGGGTGGTATTATGGGTACATCCTTCCATGACCAGAATTCTGCTTCCATCTTTCAAGGCAGAGAACCCCTCCGCGCCTTTGAGATACTGTTCAAAATTCCCCTTTTGCCGCGCCAGCAGCATGGAGAACGAGGTCAGAGGTATCTCTCTCGGCACCAGCTGATCCACCAGCCGGAATGCCTGTGAATCCGTAACTACAAGATCCACCTGCTTCAAGTCCTCCAGCGCCTCCGTCAGAGTTGTCTCCTTGGTGACATACGCCTTCATGTCATGGTCAAGGCAGTCCCGGATCAGCTGAACCTGGGGCAGGATCAAACGCCCCTTCGGCGCCGCGCTGTCTATGGGAACCACCAGCACAACACTGCTTCCAGCCGGAAGCAAATCTCCGATCAGGGTTTCGTCATCCCGGTCCAGTTTTTGCAGTTCCGTGATGATCCGTTCTTTCAGCCCGTCCAGGCCATCCTGACCAAAGTTGGACAGGAACACGGCTCCCGGCTCCTTCTTTTTCAGGGTCTTCCGCTCCTGCCCGGTCAGCAGTTCACATTTGGTATACACTGGTATACAGGGAACGCCTCCCGCCGGAAAGTGCGGCGTCTCAGGCTTCCGCGCATCTGTCACATACAGTATGAGATCCGCCCGCCGCAAAGCTCCGCCGGTTTTTTTCATACGTTCGCGGCCAAGTTCTGTCTCATCTCCCAGCCCCGCTGTGTCAATGAGCGCCACCGGCCCATAGGGGATCAGTTCCATGGCCTTGACCACCGGGTCTGTTGTGGTGCCGCGCACCTCTGACACAATGGCGGTTTCCTGTCCCAAAAGCCGGTTAAACAGGCTGGATTTCCCGGCGTTGGTCTCTCCCGCTATCGCAATGTGCTTCCGCATGGAAAGCGGTGTCTTTTCCATATTCACACTTCCCGTCTCTTACGCTTATCACGCGTTCCTTACACAAACAGGTCGCGTTCTCCCTGCTTGATCTTTTCAATGTTGCCCTTGACCAGCTCCCGAATCTTCTCATTGCCAATGTTCGGAATCTGCTGTTCAATCAGCGCCTGGGCCTTTTCACGAAACTCCGCATCTCCATAGTCGAGCATATACTCCGCAAGGGTCATCAGCGCGTTGGGAAGACAGACATTTTTTATATTGCCTGACTTTGCCAGAGACATAAACCGGTCTCCGGTGCGGCCGCTGCGGTAACAGGCCGTACAGAAGCTCGGCACCATGCCCTCATCCATAATCCATTTGATGACATCCATGGCGTCGCGCTCATCAATGACCTTGAACTGTACACTGCTGTTCTTATTGGTTTTATAGCTCCCGACCCCGGTGGCGGATCCGGCGCTCATCTGAGAGATACCAAGGCGAATCAGCTCCTTCCGCATCTCTTCGCTCTCCCGGGTGGAGACGATCATGCCGGTAAAGGGGACAGCCAGACGGATGACGGCAACCAGCTTTTTAAAGGTCTCGTCATCAACCGCGTATTTGAATTCGGTTTGCAGCGCGCCCTCAGCCTTCCGGATCCGTGGTACGGAAATGGTATGAAAGCCCACGCCAAACTCCTTTTCCAGATGTTCATTGTGAAGCATGAGACCCAAAACCTCAAAATACGGATCGTACAGGCCAAACAGTACGCCGCCGCCCACATCGTCAATGCCGCCCTCCATGGCGCGGTCAAACGCTGTGGTATGGTACTCATAGTTCCGCTTGGGCCCGGAAATATGCATTTCCAAATAGGTGGGCTTGTGATAGGTCTCCTGGAATAAAATATAGGTGCCAATGCCGACCTCCTTCAATCTCCGGTAATTCTCCACCGTGGTTGCGGCAATATTGACATTCACCCGGCGGATTTCGCCGTTCTCAAACTTCATGTCATAGATGGTCTTCATGCAGTCGATGATATAGTCCAGAGGACAGTTGACATCATCCTCGCCCGCCTCCAAAGCCAGGCGCTTATGCCCCATGGATTCCAGAATCTTGACCTCTTCCCGCACCTCGTCCATGGTCAGCCGGCGGCGGTCAAACTGATGACGGCAGTTATAGCTGCAGTATTTGCATTGGTTTACACAATAGTCGCTGACATAAAGGGGCGCAAACATAACAATTCGGTTTCCATAAATATGCTGCTTAATCTTATATGCAATCTGGAACATCCGCTCCAGCTGCTCCGGTTTTTCCATCATCAGAAGCGCCGCAACCTCCTGATGGGTAAGGCCTTCAAAACGGTCCGCCTTATCCAGAATCCGGGTGATTTCAGCATCCTCTGTATGGCGCGCGGTATTCAGCAGGTCGTTCATATATTTTTCGTCAATAAACATAAAAAAACATCCTCTCCGCGGTATTTCCGCTATTTTTCTATTGTACACCCACGCAATCTCTTTGTCAAGGCGGATTCCCATCAACACACAAAATAGGTCAGCAAAAGCCGACCTATTTCCCCATATCTTGTGATTATGTAGATCAGAGCTCCGCTTCCACGGGCCGTCCGGCTTCCAGCGAGGCAGGAACATCCAGAATGCGCTGATTCCGGCTGCCCCGAAATTTCAGCATCAGGCTCTTTTCTTCCAGCACAAAGCGTCCGTCAATTAAAATATCAGTCAGCTTCAGGAGTTCCAGCACAGCGGGTTCCGTCCCGCTGCGCGCAAGGAGTTCCTCAAAGGTATAGCCGCTGTAACAGATAAGATTAAGGCCTGTCCGCTTGATTTCCCTTCCCAGCTCAGCCAGTGCCTCAGGCTGACAAAAAGGTTCCCCGCCGGAAAAGGTCACACCGCTGAGCAGCGGATTTCTGCGGATCTCATCCATTATCTGCTCGGTCGCCTGCTCATGTCCGCCTTTGAAATCATGGGTCTGCGGGTTGTGACAGCCCGCACAGCCATGGGGACATCCCTGCACAAAAATCACATAGCGGATGCCGGGTCCATCCACGATGGACTCCGGCTCAATTCCAGAAATTCTAAGACTACGCATCAAAAACCAATCTCCTTTGCCAGTTGTTTCAGTTTGTCCGCAGAATCCCGAAGCCCCTGAATCTCCTTGTCGGAGAATCCAATCTCCAGGATTTGCTCCGCCCCGTCACTGCCCACAATGGTCGGCGCGCTCAGGCACACATCTGAGATCCCGTACTCACCCTCAAACAGGCTGGATACTGTCAAGATCGAATTTTCATTTCCAATAATGCTCTCGACGATTCTGCGGACCGCCAGAGCAATGGCATAATAGGTGGATCCCTTTTTGTCTATGATCTCATAGGCGGCGTTCCGGGTTCGGTCATAGAAGGTATCCTTGCATATCTCAAGGGAGTTACAGCATCCACAGCTGGAGCAGTACTGCTCAATCCCCATGCCGGCCACATTTGTGACGCTCCAGGCGGCCACCTCGGAATCTCCGTGCTCGCCAATGATATAGGTGTGCACATTTCTGACGTCTACATTGGTATGCTCACCCAGCAGATACTTCAGCCGGGCTGTATCCAGCACCGTCCCGGATCCGATTACATTTTTCTTGGAAAATCCGGATATTTTATAGGTAATATAGGTCAGAATATCCACCGGATTGGTCACCACCAGCAAAATGGTGTCATCGTGACAGTATTTGAGCACATGATCAATAATATCCTTAAAAATCGCCGTATTCCGCTTGAGCAGGTCAGTCCGCTTTTCCCCTTCACGCTGGCTGGCTCCTGCGGTGATGATGACCATATCACTGCCTTTGATGTTGCTGTAATCTCCGGCCACAACCTTGACCGGGCTGACAAAGCAGAGGCCATGATTCATATCCATGGCATCCCCCTCGGCCTTGTCTTTGTTAATATCAATCAGGACGATTTCAGAAACCAGGCCGCTGAGCACCATGGTATACACAATGGTAGATCCCACGTTTCCCGCGCCAACTACTGTAATTTTTCCTTTAAACATAGTTTTCTCACCTCAGTTTCAGCATACCCAGAAAAAAACCAGATTATTCTATCACAAGAATTTCTTTGACCGCCGTGAAATTCATCCGCACAAAGACCCTGCTGCCCGGCACAAGGTCTGCCGCGTCCCCTGGCAGAAGCCTTTGGCCCTTGGGCTGACAGCGGTAAACAGCGGCGCCGTCCAGCGAAAAAGTCCTTGAAAAACCCGAGTCGCCGGCTCTGGCAATCACCTTGCCGGCAAATTTATCCGTCACCACACCATACATGGAATAGAGCTCGCTGAAATAGCTCTGCTCATTCAAAGCGCCGTAATCCCCGAGATGGCTCTCATACCATCCGTCCTGCTCCAGCACTGAACCGGTTAGAAGCATACGGAAATACTTACAATGGCTTTCGTCGTCCATATAGTATTGGAATACCTCGCCGGGCTGGAAGGGGTCATTGCCTTCAGCTGTGCTGCGTATCTGGTAATTGGGAATCCATGCGCCTGTCAGATCCTCACCGCCGTCCGCGTCAAAATAAATCTGCGCGTCCTGGCCGTTGACCTTGGCAAATACAGCCAGACACCGGTTTCCCTCCGCGTCCAGCAAATTGGCCGTGCTTTCCACCACAGCCACCGGATCATAGTTTTCCAGTCTGCGGGCGTCACTGCCGGAAAGATCAATCACCGCGGCGCCAACCACATAATTCGCATCCACGTCATACAGCGTCACAGCATAGCTCTTGTCCGTCATGAGGCTGTTATAGTCGCGTACCTGATAATCCCTGATCTCATTCCTGTCCCTGGGGATCAGAAAAACCTTTGTATCGCTGTCCAGCTGGTAAACCGAGGAAAACAGCTTCATCTGGTCGCCGTAATACTTACAGCTGTCCGACTGAAAATTTTTAGAAAAATTGTCCAAGCCAATCTGGCCGCCGGCCTCGCCGGCAGTCTCCAGTCTGACTATGGTTTTGTCCTCTCCAGCACTGAAGCGGACCAGCTGGGGCATAAGCCCCGCAAGAACCGGAACGGAACCTCTGCTGCCGTTTACCCGCGTTTTAGCATCCGCGGTATAAACCTCCGCCGTGCCGGATTTTGTCACAATTCGGAGCTGAACCGCGCCCGACAGGCTGTCCGCACCGGACACCGCCTGCAAATATCCATACTGCGTCATAAGGCCGCCGGCCTCCAGAACCGCCGCGGCGCCAGTGACATCCAGATAGGCCGTGACCTCTCTGCCCAGCATACCGGACAATTTCGCAGTCTCCAAAACTGCCGCGCACCGCAGTTCCTGTGTGCCGACCGTACAGATATCCGCATCGGCATTGAGGGAGGTCAGAACACCGGAAACCCGGTCTCTTAAAATCTGCACGGCCGCAACCCTGCCATCCCTGCTCACCGCAGCCTGCACCAGATCATTTTCCTGTACCATAAGCTCCGGCGTGTATGAGGTCTCTTCACCACAGCAAAACACGCGAACCGCCTCCGCACTGTCCAGGCCAAGATTCACAGCGCCCTTTGACCTGTCTGTCAAGCTGCCGCCCAGCCGTCCGGCCGAAGCCATCTGATAGGTCTGATAGTCCTCAATCAGAATCACATCCACCCCGGCGCTGCCGGGATATTGTATCAGCTTCATAAAGCCGCAGGAAAAGTCAAGCTTGTCCGTCACCCCCATCCGAGTGTCATAGCGTCCATTGTAAACCACGCGGGTGTTATTGGTAAAGGCGCGTTTAACCTCTCTGCCGCCGGCATCCTCATACACGATTCTCCCGCTGTCAAGCCCCTCATACGCATCGCTGGAAATCTCCACGCTCTGGGAGCCGGCCACTGGGGCGGCATACAGAATTTTTCCCCTGCCGGACTGGTCCGCATAGTTCACATAGGCTTTGACCTTTTGTCCCAGCATCTCCTCCAGAGGAAAGGCGCCGGCTTGAAAGATCTGCTCGCTGATAACCGCGGTGCCCGCCCCCTGTATGCTGTCACTGACAATCGACATGGCTCCCACGTCGCTTAAAACGCCGTTCACCTCATAGATCTGATGATACTGGTTGAGCACTGTGCTCCCATCCCGCTGGAACTGGTTCTCATCCCCCCCAAAGCCCGTTTGATGCATTGCCTCCGCCTCCAGGGTATTGGCAAACATCATGGCCGCTTTGCCGCGGTTCACAGCCTGCTCCGGCGGGGCGTCCACCCCTTTGAGCAGATCCAGCCGCAACGCCATCTGCCAGAAACCTGCCGGGTAGCCACCCTTTTCCTCAGCCAGCACTGTGTAACCCAGGGCAGATACTAAAATTTTGGCGGCCTCCTGACAGGCAACGGGATCATCCGGGCGGAAAAATCCATTCTCATCCCCCTGAATCACGCCGATGCCATAGAGCACATTGACCGCGCCATTGGCCCAATGATCCTTCTTTAAATCCCAGAAAAGCTGTTTTTCCTGTCCGGATGCCGCGGTATTGAGGTTTAGCACAGAGGCGGTGAGCTTGGCAAACTCCGCCCTGGTTATGGCATCCTCCGGTCCGTATTCATACGCGTTATAGCCAGAGATCAAGCCAAGATTTTTCAACAGAGCGGTCACATCGTAATAGGGGGTGCCGATACAGTCTGCAAACCCAGCATCCGCCCCTGACTTATATTTGCTGTAAACGCCCGCAATGCTGGGTGACCATTCTGTCCCCCCAACATTGCCAAAGGTGATACGCAGGTATTTGGCTGAATCGTCAAGCTTCTTCAAGGTATAGATCACCGGGATCCATTTCCATTCCTCCACAGACAATACCTGGACAGAGGGCTCAGCCGCTGACCAGCTCTCACCGTCCGCGGACCATGAAAATGTGAAATGGGAAATCTCCTCATTCTGTCTGAAATAGGTATGGAAAATCAAATACTGCCCTTCCGGGATGGCATACTCCGCCCATTCCGAGGTTGCCTCCCGGCGCATAAACATGGTGTAATCGTCAAAGGCATAGCGGTTCTCCTCTGCTGTCACATCGGTGTAGAGCCCCTCGCTGTGATGAGAGGTCACAGAAAAATCCACACAGTCATCCAGAAGAATGCCGTCCGGCACTGATACGCCCGGGGAACCGGCCTCCTCTTCTCCAAACACACATCCCCCTCCTGCGAGCATCAAAAAACTCAGCAGAAGGCACCCTAAACGTTTCATTCCCTGCAATCCTCTCCTTTTGTGAACTCTTTTACTTTTCCGGCGTGCCCCGCAGCGTTCAGCTCCGGTTTCTATCCGTCAGCTGTACCTTTATCCCGCCGTCAGGCAAGGGCTGAAGCTGACCGCCCGCATCCGGTTTTTCCTCCGGCGCCGGGTTTCCTTCCTCCGGTTCCTCCGGCATTTCAGCCGTATCCCCGCAGTGGAAAGCAAGATAGGCCATGTCAATGATGTCAATTTCCCCATTTCCGTCAATGTCAGCAAGCCGGATTTGTTTCCAGTCCCCATGGGCTTCATCCGCTCCATAATACTGGCAGACGAAAGCAAGCTCCTGTTCGTCCAGCTTCATGTCATGGTTGACGTCGCCAAGCAGGGCGGCCTTTAAGGTGACCTCAGCTTCGGCCTGCATCATAACTGTATTTCCGGTAGGAACTTTCTTTTTTATCAAAACTGTCTCCTGTCCCACCTGATCAATGCCAAGAATCGCTTCGGTATATTCCGGCACTTCAGCCTGGGCTAAGAGCTGGATCACCGCATTGTCCTGACAGGCACTGGTCACTGTGAGCGTCCCCTCCTCAGACAGGGAAACCCCTTCCGGAAGCTCCTGCTCCGCAGACCATAGGATCGGATACTCCATCTTTTCTCCAAGCTGGTCTGTCACATAGGCATCCAGGGTATAGGCGTTGCTGTCATACCTGGGAATCTCAAGCTGGGACGGAACAGACACGGTAATGTGGTCCTCCACCGGCTGGCCGATTTTGGCATGAATCCATCCAAGATACGGATTCCACCAGTCATTGCTCTCCGCCGCAGTTTCCGGCCACTGGATTTTAACATACCGAACCCGGTCCAGCCCTTGCATTGTATAGAGGTACTGGGTCCATTTGCCCCCCTCTGCATCCGGTGTACGGGCGACTTTTGTTTTCGCTTCCTCCCAGTTCTCACCGTCCGCGGACAGGGAGAAGATAAATTCCCCCTCATGCTCCGGCCAGGCATAGCCCAAAACGCTGATTTCCTCAACATAGGGCAGCTCAAACACAACCCATGCCTCCTGGGTATTGTCCTTCCGCCGCAGGACATAGGGATCGTCATACATGGTCTCCAGCTCGTAGTCCTCCACCTTCCAGACGTTGATATTATGTACCTCGGCCGTTTGATCCAGATTATCCCCTTCATTGACCCAGTCCGCGCCGGGCGCCAGCGGCTCTGCCGCGGCCGGAGAAACCTCCATCACCCGCGACCAGCCTGTGAGCTGGGAGAAAAGCAGACTGCCTGACAGAAGGATCGTACCGGCCATTCTGAGCCGCCTGCCGCTCTTTATTCGCTTCATTTCGCCGTCATACCTCCTTATCATCCGCGCCTGCATCCGTACCATTTTCTTCCGCTGTGAGCGTGAGAAGCCTATAGATGCTGGCTGCCGCCTCTGCCCGGCTCAGCGATGCCTTTGGACGGAACGCGCCGTCTCCGTCCCCGTTCAAAATCCCGGACATATAAAGAAGATCCACATAACCCACAGCAAAGGGCGCGATCTCGGCTTCATCTGCAAAGTTGATATTCAGCCTTTTGTCTTCCAATGGAATTTTCTGTACAGCCGCACCCCGCGCCAGCATAGCGGCAAACTCCTCCCGGGTGACACTGCGCTCTGGTGCAAAAGTGCCGTCCTCGTTTCCGTTAATGATACCTGCGCCCGCCGCACCGGTCACAGAGGCATAATACCACGCCTCCTCCGGAACGTCGGTAAAGGCGTTCTGCTCTCCGCCGGTGTCTTCCACCTGAAAGGCCTTTAAGAGCATGTGTGCCGTCTCCGCTCTGGTCACCGGATGTTCCGGACGAAAGCAACCGTCCCCGTAGCCGCTGAGGACCCTATATTCGGCCAGGGCACAGATGGCCTCCTCGGCCCACGGAACAGATTCCAGATCATGAAAAACTCCATTCTCAATCTGGGCTTCCGGCTCTGGTATTTCCGTCGGCTCCGGCGTCTTGCCCGTTGTCACCGTGCCGCCTGGGACAGATATTCCGCTCCCGCCGCCGCTGCCGCCGGGCCGGCTGCTTCCACCGCCGCCGGACGGCGGAATCACAGGTTTATCATCCTTAATTGTGATCACGGACCGCAGCGCGGCCGTGTCAAATTTTCGGTAGGACATATCGTCCTGCACAATTTTCGCCGAATCCAGCGTCACAAACGCATCACCTGTCTGCTTCGCCGTAAAGGTGACTTTCAAAATGTCCGTAACGGGAGACACCCGAGTTTGGCCTTTTCTTGAACAGGCATACCAGATGCCGTCCCCGCCGCTTTCCAGGAACCGGACTGCTCCATCCCCTGCATCAAAAGGCGCCTCAATGGATTGAAAGGACAGCTTGTCCCTGTCATATGTAAGCCTGGCCTCAAGGCCGTAAACCGGGACCGGTTCGGAGAGCTGATAGGTCACATAGACCTCGTCCCTGACATGGAGATCATCCACCGGAACCCCTGCCGTGATCTTATATTCCGTCTCCGAGGGCCTGGGAAGTCCGATGACTTCCTCCGCCCCCAGAACCGACGGCTGTATTCCCGACGCACCGCACAAAAACACTGTGCAGGCTGTGACAGCCGCCATCCAGCTTTTTAATTTCATAAGCCTTTCCTTTCCGGCCCGCAGGGCCCATGCGTTTTCCCCTCAAAAACTCAGCGGATCAATTGTTCAGATAGAACTCCCGATATCCTTTATAGGTCATATAAATATCCAGCTTTCCGGCAATCTCAAAAGGAGAATGCATGGAGAGCAGGGGGACACCCGCGTCAATCACGTCCATATCCAGATTGGCCACAAACTGGGCAATGGTACCGCCGCCGCCCGCGTCAACCTTGCCGAGCTCTCCGATCTGCCATTCCACCTTGCTGTCATTGAATATTTTACGGATCCTTGCCACCAGTTCAGCGCTCGCGTCGCTTGCGCCGCCTTTTCCGCGGGAGCCCGTATATTTTGTCAGCATGATACCGCAGTTGATGATTGCGGAATTGCGCTTCTCGCTGACCTCCGGATAATTGGGGTCCAGCGCCGCGCCCACATCAGCAGACAGGCAGGTGGAGTTGTAGAGCGCTTCGCGCAGGACCAAATCCGTGTAGTCCTTTCGGAGCTTTGCACAGATCTTCGCCATCACGTTTTCAAAATGCCGGGACTGCATTCCCGTGGCGCCCATACTCCCGACCTCTTCTTTATCCACCAGCAGGCAGACCGCCGTCTTTTTCGGCTTTTTCACATCAAGAATGGCCCGCAGCGCAGTATAGGCGCAAACCCGGTCATCCTGACCGTAACCGCCGATCATACTCCGGTCAAGGCCCACGTCTCTGGCCCCGAACGCGGGAACTACCTCGATCTCACTGCTCAGCAGGTCCTCCTCTGTGATGTCATATTTTTCATTGAGCATCTTCAGGATGTTCAGCTTGACGCCCTCTTTCACATCCGGCTCCTCACAGCAGAGATTGCCCAAAATCACGTTCAGGCTTTCGCCCGGAATCGCCTCTGCCATCTTTTTGGTCATCTGGTCCTGGGCGAGGTGCGGCAGAAGATCTGAGACACAGAATACAGGATCCCCATCTTCCTCTCCAATGACAATCTTGATCTGTGTCCCGTCCTGCAGAGCGGCCACACCATGAATCGCAAGAGGAATTGCCGTCCACTGGTATTTTTTGATACCCCCGTAGTAGTGGGTCTTGAAATAGGCCATGCCCTGCTCCTCAAACAGCGGATTCGGCTTGAGGTCCAGACGCGGCGAATCAATGTGCGCCCCCACCAGGCTGACGCCGTTTTCAATATCATCTTCTCCGATAACAGCCGCGATCACACCTTTGCCGCGGTTGACCGTATACACCCGGTCCCCCGCCTTCAGCCTGCTCTTGTCCTCCAGCGGCACAAAGCCGTTTGATTCCAGAACCCGGCAGGAATCGTCGCAGAACTCCCGCTCCGTCTTGGCCTCGGAGATAAATTTCCGGTAATCCTCACAGAAGGAAAACAAAAGCCCCCGCTCTTTTTCGTCCAGCTGGGCGAATGCGCTTTGATTCTCATAGGTCAGTTTCTCCTGTAATTTACTGTCTTTTGCCATAAAGCAACACTCCTTTTTCTTTTATTCTACTGCAGCATAAAGCTCCTGATAAATTTTATAAGCCTTCATCACATTTTCAACATAGTTTCTGGTTTCGGTAAAGGGGACATGGACAAGCTCCCCTTTCTCGTTGATCAGCTCCTTATCCTTGAGCCATTTTTCAACGTTTCCGGGCCCGCCGTTGTAGGCCGCAACCGCGGTCTCGACGCTTCCGTCATAGCTTTTGATCAGTTTGCCCAGGTAATAGCATCCCAGCCTGATATTGATCTGAGGATCAAACAGGGAGTCCGCGGTGAAATTCTTCAGCTTCAGCGCCCGCGCGCAGTCCTGTGCCGTTTCATCCTGAAGCTGCATCAGCCCCTTGGCCTGGGCTGAGGAGACCGCATATGGATCAAATTTGCTCTCCGTCCGGATCACGGCATAGACCAGTGCGGGCTCCAAATGGAATTCCCCTGCGTATTCTTCCACAAATTCCTGATATTTAACCGGATACTGTGTCTGCATAATCCGGTTCTGGAATCCAAGGCTCTGAAATGCCTGATAGCCCAGAAACCCCAATGCTGAAAAAATAACAATAAAAAATATAAGCTTCCCCAGACATCCTCCACACCCTTGCTTGCGCTTTTTCCTACGCTGATTGTATGTGCCAGGTTGGATTTCTCTCATAATCGTCGTTACTCCATCATTTTTTGATAGACATCCGCGGCCTGCTGCCTGACCTTCTCTTCCCCATTGTCATTGAGGATACAGAAGTCCGCCAGTTCCCGCAGTTCCGCGTCTGTCAGCTGTTTGGCCATCCGCGCCTCCACCTGCTCTCTGGTACAGCCGTCACGCACCATGACCCGGCGTATCCGAAGCTCCCGCGGGGCAAGAACCGCGACAGTGCCGTCGCAGCGGATGGGAAAATCACAGGAAAATAAAAGCGGGACATCCAGACAAACCAGCTCTGTCTCCGCGCGCCGGAGCCTTTGCTCCATCTCCCGGAATATACATGCGTGGGTGATCTCATTGAGAAGCCTGAGCTTTTGATCATCCCCAAACACCACCGCCGCCAGCGCTTTCCGGTCTATGGTATGGCCGGGTGTGAGGATATCCCCGCCAAAGGCTTTCAGCACCGGCATATAGGCACAGCCGCCCGGCTCCATGACCAGATGGGAAATATGATCCGCATCAATCACAGCCGCCCCAAGCTCTGCAAAAATTCCAGATACCGTGCTCTTACCGGCTCCAATCCCGCCGGTGACTCCCAAAACCTTCATCTTTCATCACCTCTGGACATTATAGCAGTTTTGCCCCTGTATTACAAGAGGCATAACCATTAAATTTCTTTTACTCTGATTCTATACTTATGTAAGAAATCCCTTTGGCAGAAGCGTTTATGCTATCCCCTCCGCCGCCCTCTGTCCCATGGGATTGACAATAGGAAAAGACCGCTGGGTTTCCGGCGGTCTTTTCCAAAATCCAAAATCTAGTCCTTTTTGCCTGTCGCTTCGTCCACAGCGCCGGTCACCCCGTCAGCCGCGTCCTTCACCGCATTGCCTGCGCCGTCCACAACATCCTTTGCGGCATTTCCAACGCCGTCAGCCGCATCCTTTACAGCTTTACCCGCGCCTTCCGCTACATCTTCCGTCGCTCGTTTGGCGTCGTCCGCCGCGTTTTCCGCACCGCCGGTCACATTTTCGGCCGCCTCCTGGGCGCCCTCGCCGTTTTCCCCGGACGTGGCGTTATGGATACCGGATGTAGCCGTGGGAGTTTCCCCCTGTACGCCGTCCGTGTCCTTGCCGTTATCCATGGTAGTGGAGCCGTCTGTGCCGCAGGACGCGAGCATCATACAACAGGCAAGCGCCAGAATGAGAGAGCTGATCTTTCTTTTCATAATATATTTCTCCTTTTTCACTATAGAATAATTTCCTTTCGCTTCTAGGCTGTCCCGAATCAAGAGAAATATACCAAATATGCTTATCTTCCAAATGTTTCCGGCCCTTTTTCCCATTCAAACTCAACCTTTACGGATTTCCCGTATTCGGTTGGGGACATGCCGGTAAGCTGTTTAAACCGCCGGGAGAACAGATGGATGGAGTCGAACCCAAGATAGGCGGAAATTTGTGAAATATTAAAATTCCCCTCCCGAATCATGGTTTTGGCAATCTCCATCTTCATCTGGGCAAAATGCGCCATGACGCCTGTGCCAATGCGTTCCTTGAACACGGTTTTCAGCCCCGTTCCGCTTACGCCTGCCGCGTCTGCGATCTGGTCAAAGGTGAGCTTTTCCCGGATGTGCTCCTGCATAAAGCTAAGCGCGGCGCTGACAACATCCCGTCCCAGTCCCCGCTTCAGAGTGGTGCTGTTGCTCCGGCTGCCGCCGAAGTTCCGATAAAGAGAGATCAAAAGCTGCTCCATTGACAGGCTGATCATCTGTTCCGCGCCGAACAGCGGCGCCTCCCTGCGCTCCAGCCGGGTTAGAAACGTATCCTCAAGCGGCGAGGAAAACGCCTGCACCGCCTCCCGCACAATGACGGCCAGAAGGTGCTTTTCCACATCAGATAATGGCAGGATCCTTTTTTTGAAGAAATCCATGGCAGGGGAACGGCATACAAAGGACAGAACCACCAGATTCGGGGCCACAACTCCGTTGGCACGGAGATTGTGATACTCGCCGGGCTGATGAAAAACCGCGTTTCCCTGTTCAAGCCTCGCCCGCTGTTCATCCATGTCAATCTCGATCTCCCCCTTGTCCACATAGACCATTTCCCAGAAGTCGTGTCGCTCGCCGATGAAAAAATAGTTCTTTTCATATTCAAAATAATGCACCGTTACAATTTTATTGATATGAAATACTTTTCTCAGATTTGTCGCCTGGTATTCCATCTGCTCCCCTCCTTTTTTTCAGTATAGCACACTTTGACCAAATATGCAAATTTTTCGTCTCTTTTGTTAAATCATTTCCCATCCTTTCATGCTATATTGATCTTAAGAAAACTTATTTGAGGAGGCAGTACTATGAAAATTTTGGTTACCGGCGGCGCCGGGTATATCGGGAGCCACACCAGCATTCAGCTTCTGGAAGCCGGCTATGAGATCGTCATTGTGGATAACCTCTGCAACAGCTCAGCCGAGGCTGTGCGCCGGATCGCGCAGCTCTCCGGCAAGGACCCTGTTTTTTATGAGACAGATCTGCGGGATGAGGAAGCTATGGAGCAAATCTTTTCCGAACATCAATTTGACGCGGTCATACATTTTGCCGGTCTGAAGGCGGTGGGAGAGTCCGTCGAAAAGCCCCTCGCCTATTATGAAAACAATCTTGGAAGCACCTTCACGCTGTGCAAAACCATGGCCCGGCACAATGTGAAAAAGATTGTGTTCAGCTCATCCGCAACGGTTTACGGGAAACCGGAAACTGTCCCCATCCGGGAAGACTTTCCCCTCTCCTGTACCAATCCCTATGGCCAGACAAAGCTGATGATTGAGCAGATCCTGCAGGATCTCTATGTTTCAGACAATGAATGGGATATTGCGCTTCTCCGCTATTTCAATCCGGTAGGTGCGCACAAAAGCGGCATGCTGGGCGAGGATCCCAAGGGAATCCCCAACAACCTTGTCCCCTATATCTCTCAGGTGGCCATTGGAAAGCTGGACCACCTGCGCGTGTTTGGAAATGACTATGACACACCGGACGGAACCGGCGTGCGGGACTATATCCATGTAGAGGATCTGGCAAATGGTCATTTAAAAGCACTGGAAAAGCTGCAGAATCATGTGGGCGTGGTCATCTACAATCTGGGTACGGGACAGGGCTACAGCGTTCTGGACATGGTAAAGGCCTTTGAGGCGGCTTCCGGCAGGGCTGTTCCCTACGAGATCTGCTCCCGCCGTCCCGGGGACATTGCGGCCTGCTATGCCGACCCGGCAAAAGCGCGCGACGAGCTTGGCTTTGTGGCTGTGCGGGGTCTGGACGAAATGTGCGAGGACACCTGGCGCTGGCAGCAGCAAAACCCCAACGGCTATGAAGGCTAGTATCACGTAACACTTAAAACTTTGCATTTATAGAACGGCAATTCAAAACACAGCACTGGTTCGGATCATTTGGATTCACGCCCGAAAACACGGGAATGCAAAATACACAGGAGGTAACGTTTATGAGCAAAACAACTTTGGTCGCCCTGGCGGCCGGTATGGGCAGCCGCTTCGGCGGCCTGAAGCAGATGGCGCCCGTCGCGGACAACGGCGCCGTGCTGCTGGATTTTTCGGTCTATGACGCGGCAGCCGCCGGCTTTGACAAGGTGGTCTTTATCATCAAGGAAGAGATGTATGAGGATTTTAAAGAGATCGTCGGCAGCCGGATCAAAAACATTGAAGTGGATTATGTCTTTCAGGAAATGGAGTCTCTTCCCGCAGGACGCACCAAGCCCTGGGGCACCGGGCATGCCATTCTCTGCTGTAAAGATAAGGTTGACACCCCGTTTGCCGTGATCAACGCGGATGATTATTATGGCCGTCACGCCTATCAGGACATCCATGACCATCTGGTACATGCCAAGGATTTTGACTTTTCCATGGTGGCCTTTGACCTGAAAAATACCCTGACAGAAAACGGCACGGTGGCCCGCGGGGTCTGTGAAATTGAGGACGGCTATCTGAAAACCATCACCGAACGGACCAAAATTCAGGATTTTAAATACACAGAGGACGGCGAAAACTGGATCGAACTGCCGAAGGATACACAGGTATCCATGAACCTGTGGGGCTTTACACCAAAGGTATTTGACATTCTGGAAGAACAGTTCGCGGCCTTTCAGCAGAAGATGCGTGATCCTTTGAAGGATGAATTCTTCATTCCTCTGGCTGTGGACCATTTCATTCAGGAAAAAGAGGGCAAGGTAAAGGTTTTCAACTGCCGGGACAAATGGTATGGCATGACCTACCGTGAGGATCTTGCCGCTGTACGGGAAGCCATGAACCAAATGATTCAGGAGGGATATTATGAAGGCCTATGACTGCCAGGAGCTCTGCGCCAGGTTTCAGCTGGAAGGGCGCTATATCAGCGCGCTTCCCTATGGTGAGGGGCACATCAACGACACCTATCTCATCAATACAACCAGCCGCCGCTATGTCCTGCAAAGAGTGAACGACACGGTCTTCCAGCATCCCGAGGATGTGATGGCCAATATCATTCTGGTCACGGATTACCTGCACGAGCGGATCATAGTCGCCTGCGGCGATCCCTACCGGGAGACCCTCACGCTGGTTCCGACCACAGACGGAAACCGCTATCTGGTGACAGAGCACGGGGACCTGTTCAGGATGTACCTGTTCATTGGCCGCGCCCTTTGCTATCAGACCGTTGAAAATCCCGAAATTTTCTACCGGACGGCAAAGGCCTTCGGCCGTTTTCAGAATATGCTCCGGGATTTCCCGGCGGATAAACTGAAAGAGACTATCCCCAATTTCCATAACACCGTCACGCGGTATCAGGCATTCCGGGACGCAGTGGCCGCCGATAAAATGGGCCGCTGTGCCGAGGTACAGAAGGAAATACAGTTCGTTCTCGACCATGAACCGGATGCGTCGGTTATTATGGACGCGATCCAGAGCCGGGAAATCCCCCTGCGGGTGACCCACAACGACACAAAACTGAACAATGTCATGATTGATGAAAACACCGGCGAGGGCATCTGCGTCATTGATCTGGACACGGTTATGCCCGGTTCCATGCTGTTTGACTACGGGGATTCCATCCGGTTTGGCGCCAGCTCCGCGGCAGAGGATGAGAAGGACCTCAGCGCGGTCTGGATGGATCTGGAGCTCTTTGAACAGTATACGCGCGGCTATCTGGAGGAACTCAAGGACAGCATGACGCCCAAAGAAGCAGAGCTTCTGCCCTTCTCCGCAAAGCTGATGACTCTGGAGTGCGGCACGCGTTTTCTGACCGACTATCTGGACGGAGACAACTACTTCCGGATTCACAGGCCGGAACACAACCTGGACCGTGCCCGCACACAGTTCAAACTGGTGGCCGATATGGAGGCCAAAATGGGGAAAATGCAGGAGATTGTGCAGAAATACTACTGCGGCACTCCTATATTCTAGCCAAAAGAGAGCCGACCACATATGGCTTTGGCTCTCCTATGTCTGAGCTGTTTTTCTTTTATCATATTGTTTTGGAAGTATTTACAAAAGAAAATTTTTGTGTTATGATAAAAGAGTATTGTGTCATTCGGCCGCCATTGGCGCGTCCGGAATATTTTATGAGGTAAGGAAAAAGGAGCGTTCTGCATGAGACTAATTGTCTGCGAAAACTATGAAGAAATTTCAAAAAAGGCCGCGGAGATTGTGGCCGCACAGGTTCTGCTGAAGCCGGACTGCACCCTTGGTCTGGCGACCGGTTCCTCCCCCATTGGGATGTATGAAAACCTGACTGCAATGGGGCTGGATTTCTCCAAGGTCACCACCTTCAATCTGGACGAATACTATCCCATCACCCGGGATAATGACCAGAGCTACTATTACTTTATGAACCAGCACCTTTACAGCAAGGTCAACCTCCGTCCGGAAAACATCCATATCCCCAATGGCTCCGCACCGGACCCGGAGGCGGAATGCGCCGCCTATGACGCGGCCATTGAAGCAAACGGCGGCATTGATCTGCAGGTTCTTGGCATTGGCCAGAATGGACATATCGGCTTTAATGAGCCCGGCGAAACCCTGACGGCCGGCACCCATATGACCGGTCTGACCCAGAACACCATTGAGGCAAACGCCCGGTTCTTTGACAAGATTGAGGATGTTCCCACCAAGGCGCTGACCATGGGCATCGCGCCGATCATGAAGGCAAAGACCATTCTGCTCGTGGCGAACGGCAAAGCCAAGGCCCCGGCTATCAAGGCGCTCATGGGCAATCAGGTTGACCCGCAGAGTCCCGCAACGGTTCTCACCTGTCATCCCAATGTCATCGTAATCGTAGACCGCGAAGCGGCATCCGAGCTGTAAAACAGAAATTAAAAAACGCTGAGGCAGGAAAATTCCCGCCTCAGCGTTTTCTTTTAACCGGCCTGCCCCGGTCCAGCGGCCTCCTTATTCTCCCGCTGCAGCAGCTTGCGGTACTGAAGCGAGGTGATATTTTCACATTTTTTGAACGCACGGTAATACACGACCTCACTGGAAAAGCCCACTTCTAATGCAATCTGAGCAATGGATTTACTGGTCTTGAGTAATTCTTTCGCCTTTCGAATCCGGCATTTGACAATGTATTCCGACAGGGAAACGCCGACCTCCTCCCGAAAATTCTTGGACAGCCAGGAGCGGTTGATGTGAAAAATGTCAGCCAGCATATTGACGTTGAGCATCGGTTCCATATAATGCTCTTCAATGTATTCCACAATCTTCTGGTATTTGGCGTTGCTGTTATCCGGTGCGTTTTGCAGGCTGAGCCGGCAGAGCTTCTGCATATAATGCAGAATGGTCTCCTTTGCGGCCTGCAGCTGATGGAAATTATTGATCTGCATGGAATCCCGGTACAGCTCGCGGAAATCAATGGTCTCCTCCATATCGATCTGCGCCGCGGCCCGGAGGATGGTGCTGACCAGCTCGGAAACCAGGACCCGCTGGATGCTCAGGGTCGTTTTATGCCCGCTTCCCTCAAACATATGCTCCACGGCCGCCCG
Source organism: uncultured Ructibacterium sp. (assembly GCA_965146665.1). Lineage (GTDB taxonomy): Bacteria > Bacillota > Clostridia > Monoglobales > Monoglobaceae > Ructibacterium. The sequence continues at coordinate 8,427 of CBCTHE010000003.1, read as the reverse complement.
GACCGGTTCATACTCTCCGATCAGCAGCATGGCAATAATTTTTTCCCTGTTTTCCGCGGTATAGGCATAGCTTGGATATTCCTGCGCAATGTCGTCGTATAAAAAGACAGTCTTCTGATCGCCGAGATACCGCTGATTGATGATCTCCAGCGCCTGCTCATAGCTCTCATGCAGCAGTTCCGGCCGGTCCGCAATCTGGCTGATTGAGCATCTGGCCTCCAGATTCATCTCCTGATTGAACGAGGTGCAGATGCCGTGGGCCATATGCTTCAGCTGCTGTATATCCGCCTCCTCTTTTGCACTCAAAATTCCGGCGCACATCTCATTGACTGTGCAAAAATACATATCCTTTTTGGTGCACACCTCCTGGAACTGGCTTGCGATGTACTGACAGAACAAATGATAATCAAAGCTGTCGTTTTCCCGCTCTGTTTCCAAGGGCAAAAAATCAAACAGCATAACCACAAAGGAACCATGACCCAAAAAGGCGTATTGCTCCGCCAGTTCCGCGCCGGAGAGCTTTTTTCTGCCATCCAGAACCTGCTTTAAGATATCCTCCCTGATATATTCCCTCTGTTTCTCCAGTTCCGCATCCAGCTTGCGCTTATTTCGCTCATTGATCACAGAGAACCACCAGGCGACGCCGCCGGCCAGCAGCACACTGAGAAGATAGCCGAGAATAAAGGCAAGGCGCACGTTCTTGACACTTTTCAAATATACGTCGCTGGATATCATCCGGACATACCGAAAGGGCGTCACCTCAGAATCCTGATAACTGATAAAGTATTCACGTCCATGAAACCGCTGTACGCTGCCATTGGTATCGCTGAACTCAAGACCTTTCAGATCTGCCTCCTCGGTTCCGGAAAATACCACGCCGCCCTCCTTGTCAATTAAGAATCCCTTTTCATTCTGTTCATCATTGCCCTGCAAAAGGTGTATTACCTGATCGGTGTTGATCTTTGCCATGATCGCAAGGTTGCGGTTCACATTCGGTATTCTATAAATAACAAATATATCTTTTTTGTCCCCTCGATTCGTCTGGGTGATAAACGCCGAGCCGGAGACCGAAAACATCTGCTCCAACCAGGCTTCTTTGGAATCATACCACTGAAAAAAATAGGTTTCATAGGCCATTTCCAGAGAGCTCCTGCCAATGTTGGAATGAATGCAGGTATCTCTGTCCTTAAAAATTACGGCACAATCCTCAACCTCTTTGTGGCTGATGACACCGGTGTTGATATCCTGCAGAACTCTGTCCGCATACAGCGGGCGTTCGTACAGGACAAGGTTTTCCCGGCTCATCTGTTCCACCGAGCTGGAGCGCAGCAAGCTGTAGGTGCTGGTCATGGCCTCGCTGAAGTGGTTGTCACAAATTGTACTGATATTCCGAAGCCCATGCTGGTTATTCTTCTCCACCTCTGTTTCCAGAACCCGAAGGGTAACAAAATAGCCGATCGTATTGATCACAATGGCCAGAAATAATATGATTGCATAACTGCAAAGCCACCAGTAAAACTGACGGCTCTTGCCGTAACGCCCCAGAAGTCTTTGTATGATCACAGGCTCCACCTCTCCCCAATGAACTAAAAAGCGGCCGGATGCTATCTGTCATCCGGCCGCCGCAGCGCTTACCGTTTTAAATACCGATCGTACATATTCTGTTCGATCTCAAGATAGCGGTCAACATTAAATGTTGTCTTCAGCGTTTCTATGAATTTATCGTAATTGTCAAAGGATTCTTCCCCAGTGATAAATTTCAGGCTCATTTCCTCCACATAGGTATTGATGTCAGTGTTCAGTGCGGAAAGCTCCTCGCTCTCGTCCGCCTCCGCGCTCAGGCCCTCGGGAATGGAGGTCTTTCTGACGCCCTCAACGTTCTCGGCCCACATCTTAAACCCGTCGATCTGCTGCTGGAATTCATAGTACTGCTCCAGATATTCCGGCGCCTGCTTAAAGCCGGGCGCCTGGGCGGTTGCGCGGCAGTTCAGGCAAAGCGCCTCATTGATGCTCAGTCCGTCCGGGTTGTGCAGTATCTCATCCGTATACACCGGTTTGCCGTCCACCATGTTATAGGACTTGCCCTCCACGCCGAAGTTCACCATATAATAGCCCTCGTCGCTGTACAGATAGTCAATCCATTCCGCGGCTGTGGCCGGATCCTTGCAGGCCGTGGTGATGGCCAGATAGCGGTTGCACACATCTCCCTCAAACAGGTAGAAATTGTTTTTGTCCCCCTTATTCTTCACAGGATAGGGCGCACAGACGAGATTATAGCCGGGATCCTCTGTCTGCATCTGCTTGAGATACCGCCCCATGGCGCTCCCCAGATAACCGACAATGGCGCCGGACTTTCCCTTTGTAATATTGGCGTCCACAATGGTGTTCTTATTGGTGGAAAAATCCTGATCCAGCAGACCCTCCTGATACCACTGATGCATTGTGGTCAGATAATCCCGATAACTGCTCTGCAATGGGCCAAATTCAATTTTACTGCCGTTTAAGTACAGCCGCTGTCCAATGTTAAAGGCGCCGTTAAAGGCATTGCTTCCGGAAATATAAAAGTTTTTGATCCCGGTCAGCGGCGCTGTCGCCCCCTTCTTATCCTTAAAGGCCTTCAGGGCGGTTGTCCATTCATCAATGGTCTCAGGCACCGCAAGGCCCAAATCATCCAGCCAGTCCTTCCGTATCATTGGTCCGCCGAAGGTCCGGTAGTTTCCGGTGTTAAAGCAAGGAAAGGCGAAATACTTGCCGGAATCCGTTTTACTCCCCTTATCGTAGATGGGAGACAGCTCGTTCTTGTCTGTGATAGCCTTTTTGAAGTTCGGGGCATTGTGATCAATATAGTCGTTGAGCGCAATGATCACGCCGTCGTCAATGGCCTTTTGCGGACCGCCCTGATAGCTGTGCCATCCATACTCCACCATATCCGGCAGGTCCCGGGAGGCAACCATCAGGTTGAACTGCTCTGCCTCCTGTCCAAGGGACGGATGGATAAACTCTATATGGATTCCACTGTCCTTTTCCCGCTGTTTATACATCTCCACCTCATTATAGGTCTGAACCCGGGTTGCAATGTTGGCATCCACAGGCAGCCAATAGGTAAACGAGGCCGCCTTTTCCGTACTCTCTGCCGTGTTTCCGTCTCCGCAGCCTGTCAGTCCGAGCGTGATCAGGGCCAGCGCCCCCGCCAATGCCGCAGCACATATTTTCTTGTTCATAGTAACCCTCCTAAAATTATAATATAATTGCTCACATTTTTCAAGCCAATTCTATAAATTTACACCCATGCCTAACCTTTTACGGCGCCAATCATAATACCCTTGACAAAATACTTCTGAATGAACGGATATACAAACAGAATGGGAAGGGTCGCCACCATGATGGTCGCATACTTGATACTCTCCCCGATCATATACTGGTCCCCGGCCGCCGCCGACGCGCCGCTCATGCCGCTCGTGTCGTTCATCAGCAGGATCTCCCGAAGGATCAGCTGCAGCGGGTATTTTGCCCGCGTCCGAATATACAGCATTGCCTGAAACCAGGAATTCCACTGCGCCACGCCGTAAAACAGAACCATGACCGCCAGAATCGGCAGGGACAGCGGCAGAATGATCCGGAACAGGACAGTGATGTCATTTGCCCCGTCTATTTTTGCCGCCTCCTCCAAACTGTCCGGCAGAGACTCAAAATTTGATTTCATAATCAGCATGTTGTAGGTGCTGATCGCCACAGGCAGGATCAGCGCCCAGAGCGTATCGCCCAGATGCAGCCATTTGTATACCAGCAAATAGGTCGGAATCATGCCGCCGCCAAAAAACATGGTGAACACCATCATGTAGGACATGACCTTTTTGATGGCAAACTGCTTCCGTGTAATCAGAAACGCGCCGATCGCTGTCATAAACACGCTCAGCACCGTTCCGCCCACCACCACAATCAGCGTCGTACGGTAGCCTGTCAGTATATTCGGATTTGAGAAAACCGACTCATAGGCCGCCAGGCTAAACCCCTTCGGCAGGAGCATCATGCCGCGGCTCCCCATCAGCTGGCTGCTGTCCGACACCGAACACATCACCACATAGTACAGCGGGTACAGCGTCACGAACACCAGCAGCAGCATGATGAGCACATTGCAGATGTCAAAGATCTTTTCTCCTATATTTCTTTTATGTATCATCTTTTCACCCCCTAGAACAGCGATGTTTCGCTGAACTTAGCCGACAGCCGGTTTGCAAGCAGAAGCATGAGCACGTTGACCACGGACTGGAACAGGCCGACCGCCGCGCTGTAGCTGTAACGGCTGCCCCCGATTCCCATCCGGTACACGTATGACGAGATCACATCCGCAACCTCGTAGGTGGCCGGCGAGTACAGCAGGATGATCTTCTCATAGCCCACCGACAGCACCTGTCCCAGACGCAGAATCAGCATGATCATGATTGTGGGCAGTATGCCCGGCAGGGTCACATGCCAAAGCTGTTTGAACCGTCCCGCGCCGTCTATGGTCGCCGCCTCATACAGCTGCGCGTCCACACCCGTCAGTGCCGCCAGATAAATGATGCTGTTCCAGCCAAAGGACTGCCACACATTTGTCCCGACAAAGATGGTTCGGAACCATTTCGCGCTGTTGAGATAATTCATGTTCTGGCCGCCCAGCGCCTCAATCAGCTTGCTGACGATTCCGTCCGTGGTGAAAAAATCCGTGATCATGCCGCATATAACCACCATGGAAATAAAGTGCGGCAGATATGTTATGGTCTGCACCGTCTTTTTAAACCGGTTCCCCCGCAGCTCGTTGAGCAGCAGGGCAAAGATGATCGGCAGCGGAAAACCAAACAAAATATCCGCAAAGCTGATGATGAACGTGTTGATCAGGGTCCGGCTGAAATAGATACTCTGGAAAAACTCCCGGAAATACTGCAGTCCAACCCATTTGCTTCCCAGAATTCCCTGCCCGATGTTGTACTGCTTAAACGCAATGACCAATCCGAACATGGGACCGTACATGAAAATCGCGTAGAACGCGATCACGGGGATCGCCAGCAGGTACAGATACTTGTTTCGGACCAGTTCCTTCTTCATCCGCCTGACCAGCGGTTCCTTCATGTTCTTTTCCCGCTTTCCCGCCGCCACCGCGGCGATACCACTTGTTGCTTGATTCTTCATTCCTCTTTCCCCCATTCTTCCCGATGTCTAATCCCGGATGACGAACAGCTCTCTGCATTGCAGGTACCGGAAGGAGCCAAACACCTGATCTCCCTCCATCAAATCCGTAATATCAGCCGCAGTGAACCTCTCTCCGGAAATCTCATAGATGTAAATCCCCTGAAGCCCGCTGCTGAATGCAAATACAGCGGAATTGCCGTCGTCTGAATACTGGATCACCGCGCGTTTCTCCGTGGCATCCAGATGCTGTATTTCCCCGTACATAAATGTGTTCGCATGATACAGACTGGTAATTTGATAGGCCTGGCCCCGGGAATACTTGCAGTCAATATAGTCAATGTTCCCTTTGTCATTATAGGAAAACTGAATCAAATCCCCGGCCCGCAGGGTCTGAATGTCCAGGATCGGAGAGTGGTTTTTGGACAGAGCGCTCTCCTCCACAGGAAGTGAGAATTCTATGCCCTTCCAGTAGCCGAAGATGGCATCTGACACGCTTCCTTCAGAGTCCTGCGCGCGGCCGATGCTCTCCACCAGCATCATACTGCCTATACCGCTTCCGCTGTTAATCGCTTTCGGCGGATTCTTTATCACAAAGACGGAGGCAGTACGCACCAGATTGCCTTCATACGCCTCATAGTTATAAGATGTGTCATGGGCCAGCTCACTGGCGGGCAGAATCGAAAACCCCTCCTCGTTGGTGGAGGTTCCCTGATCCGGAACGGAGAAAATAATGGCATTGCCGGCCACGGACACATCACCGTCAAAGGACTGTGAGGAGGACCGGTAATTCTTGTTTGCCGCTGAGGTCTTGCGGAAGGTATTTTGATCAATGGCCTCTTTTTCCGCGTCCGGATTCGTAAATTCCTGCGCCGTGTCCAGCGCGGAAATCTTGCCCGATTCATCCACGAGATAGCGGATCAGCTGACGGTAAGCGAAGCCCGCCGTACCGCCCATCCGCCCCACCAGATCCTCCGCTCGGATGGCGGGCGACTGTCCGTTATACCTGACCTTGCCCTTCATCTCCAAGGTGACCCAACGGTTATTTTCCGTGAAAATACGGCAGGTAACCGTGCCAAAAGTACCGATGTCAATCCCATTGAGGTATCCATATACGATGTCAATGCCGCCGCCCGTATAGACAATATTCCCGAAGGCATCCAGATAGAAGGTGGTCTCTGTCCCAAGCTTCACCAACCGGTGTACTGCCAGAATGGCGTCATACTCTGTTCCGCCCACAGTCAGCGTCTGGTCCTGTCCGATCACGGATACGGTCCCGCCTACGGTTTTGCCGCTGATTAAAACTGTCTTGAGCGGTGTGGAGCCGCCGGATTCCGCATAGGACAGTACCTGGGACACCCCAATGGCGCCAAAGTCCACAGCCGTGCCGTTTTGAAGGATGACCGTATCATAACTTGCATCCCCCGGATCCAGCGTAATGCTGACATTCTCGTATTTCGGGGAGAGCGCCGTCCCGTCTGTTTCCCCGCTGTCCTGACCGGCTTTTTCCTCTGCCGCCGCTTTCTCCTCGGCCAGAATTTCCCGGTCAGTCCGCGGGCGCTTGCCTGTCACGGTTCCTGTGTCCGTGTTGACACCGGTCACAATGATCGGCCGGTAGTCCATCACCTTGACCACGTCATACTGCCCGTCTCCGTCGTTGCTGATCAAAACCACGCTGCCGATTTCCGGCTGGAGGTTCTCTTCCGTCAGGTCGGCCATTTTTCCATTGCGGATCAGGCTGGCCTTGGCCGCCAGCATCAGCTTCTTTTCTTTGCCGTCAGCCGGATAGCAGGACAAATTTCGGCCTTGCAGGCCGCCTATTTCGTCTGGCCGCAGCGATAAAATACGGTTATCCTTCAGATCCGTGTCCAAATAGAGGAGCACAGGCGTACCTCCGGATTTGTCATCCTGATAATAGAGTTCTGCATACAGTCCCAGGGCGTCCGCCGCGGCGGTCTCCCCAACCAAAAATCTTGTACCGCCGGCCAGAATTTCGTCCTTCTCCAGCCCGCTCTCCTCAGACATCAGGTCTGTATAGGCGTTCGCCTCGATTACGGCTTCCATTTTTCCAATGGAGAACCGCTTGCTCAAAAGCGTCTCACCTTTCTGTGCCGCCAGCTCCACGGTTTCCCCAATTTTGCTGATCTCCATGAGATCCGCATCCACGGTGTTATCCAGAATGACCATGGCGTCGTCATAGGTAACGGCGTCTCCGGCGCCAAGGCTGGTGCCGTTCAGCAGACTCAGGCGGTTCGCCGTCTTCATATAGCCCGCGGGATAACCGCCGTTTTCTTCCGCATAGATCCGGTATCCCAAAATCCCGGCGACCATTTTCAAAGCCTCACTGCACGCGATATCCGCGTCAGGATAAAATTTCCCGCTGGGATCCCCGTTGATATACCCAAGGGTATAGGCCGCGGATATATAGTCGGCATTGGCTGTGGACGCATCCACATCGGCAAAAATCTGTTCCTGTCCATACAGAATCGCCGGGGCATCCCCGCTCGCCTCCATGGCCAGCCGGATAAACATGCTCCTGCTGATGGGCTTTCCGGTCTCAAAGGTATCCTCCGGGGAAATTATCCCCAGCGCGGTTAACTTCTCATAGGCCGCTGTCCCCGCGGCATTCACGCCTGCATCCTCTGCGGCCGCGGCGGGTATGGCGGCTGACAATAGGCCCAGTGCCAAAATCAGTGTAAATATTCTCATTATTTGCTTCATGAAACCACCTCCTTAGCTGAGTGCGGCCATCAGGGAGGCTATCACCTTGGCCGCCTGCGCACGGCTGGCAGTTTCCCTGGGCATAAACGAACCGTCGCCCATCCCTGAAAGAATCCCTGCCATCTGCATTGTGTACACCGCCTCAGCGGCATAGTCGGATATTGCTGTATCGTCTGTGAATGCCTGCTTTTCCACCTGCTCCGGCAGTGTTTTTTCCAGCTGTCCGGCCGCCCGGCAAACCATAACCGCCATATCCTCCCGGGCGATTTCCTGGCCGACGCCAAAGGTACCGTCCGGATTTCCCTGCACGATCCCGGCCGCCTCAGCGGCCGCCAGATATGGAACATACCATGCGCCGCTCTCCGCATCCGTAAAGGAGCAGGTCTCCGCCGCCGTTACGCCAAGGGCGGTTGTCAGGAGCTTCACGAATTCCTCCCGGATAACCGCGTCCTCCGGCCGGAACCTGCTGTCCGCCGCCGGGGAGATCCACGGGTCAAGTCTGCATTGACTTCATCATCCGTAATGAACTGGCGGACAAGG
>CBCTHE010000002.1:0-348225 GCA_965146665.1 uncultured Ructibacterium sp. | reverse complement strand
GGTACACGGGTGACACTCCGGCCCATGCAATGTCTCTGGATTGATAAAAAATAGGACGGCCCAACGTGAAGCTGAGCTCTGTCCAGGAGTATGGCCCAATATTATTTGCATGAAAGAGTGGAGAGTATGATGAATAAGAAAAAAGTTTTACTGATACTTGTAGATGGGATGCGCCCGGACGCCGCGCAGGAAAGCGGGCATCCCTATCCGGATACCATGGCCGCCCGGGGATGCTGTTACCCGGCGGCACAGACCGTTATGCCGTCTGTGACTCTGCCATGTCATATGTCGCTGTTTCACAGTGTTCCGGCAGAGCGGCATGGTATTCTCACCAATACCTATGTGCCCATGGTCAGACCGCTGGACGGATTGTTTGAGGTCCTGAAAAATGCTGGAAAGACCTGTGCGGCATTTTATAACTGGGAGCCGCTGCGGGATTTGGGCAGGCCGGGCTGTATGGCCCACAGCCTTTGTCTCAGCATGGATTACCAGGCGGAGACAGACCGGGCTCTAACCAGGGCGGCAAAGACGTGCCTGCTGGAAGAGCGGCCGGACTTCGCCTTTTTATATCTGGGTGAGACGGATGAAGCCGGACACAGACACGGCTGGATGACCCCGGCGTACATGGACCGGGTAAGCAATGCCTGGGACTGCATACAGGACATTGCCGAGGCGGTCCGGGATACGTATGCCATTGTGGTCACCGCAGACCACGGCGGGCATGAGCGGAGCCATGGAGCGGATATTCCGGAAGATATGACCATTCCACTCTTCCTCTGCGGAATGGACGCGGAGCAAAAGGCGGCCGCGAATATTATGGACATTGCGCCGACAATCGCCGCGTTTCTGGGCGTTGCGCCGGGAAAGGACTGGGAAGGAAAGAGCCTGCTCTAAGCGGGTTGGATCAGGAGCGCGGGCCGCATGAATGTGGTCCCGCGCTTTTTTGTCTGCCCCCCAGAAGGAAGGTGTCATGGGTTTGCCTGTCTTTTGAAAATACAGTTGTTATTTTTTCCGGGAAATGGTACAATAACAGAAAAAGACGATTAAGAACAGGAGGCAATGGCAATGGGAAATGAGTTTCGATTTTGCGTAATGGGGGCCGGGCATATCTCTCGGAAATTTTGCGGCGCGGCGGCGCTGACCCCCGGGGCGTATACGGCGGCTGTGGCCAGTAAAAGTCTGGAGCGCGCGCAGCGTTTTGCGGAGCAAAACGGTATTCCAGCCGCGTATGACAGCTATGTCCGTATGCTGGAGCAGGAAAAGCCGGATTGCGTGTACATTGGTGTGACAACCAACGCCCACTTTGAGCTGACAATGCTGTGTCTGGACCATGGAGTTCCTGTGATCTGTGAGAAGGCCATGTTTACCAACAGCCGGGATGCGGAAACGGTATTCCGACGGGCGCAGGAGCAGGGCGTCTTTGTCATGGAGGCCATGTGGTCCCGGTTCCTGCCGGCCTCGGCGCAGGTGCGGGATTGGATTCGCACCGGCCGAATCGGCCGGGTAATCATGGGCGACATGATGCTCTGCTGTGACATGCCGCGGGATCCGGACAACCGTTATTTTTCGCCGGAACTGGGCGGCGGCGCGGCCTATGATCTGACCGTCTATCCCTATGAGCTGATGACATGGTGGATCGGTCAGGAGGTCCAAGCCGTTTCCGGGCAGGCGGTTTGGCACCAAACCGGAGTGGACGAGACGGAAATTCTGGTGCTGAAGCTGGAAGATGCGCTGGCATCCCTGCGAACCACCTTCATGCGCCGGGCGGGCGACAGAGCGGAAATCCATGGTGAAAATGGGTACATTGTGGTTCCCGGCGCCCACCGGGCTTCGGAGTGCTGGCTCTATGAGGACGGCAAGGAGCCGGTTCATTTTGTGGATGACAGGACCGGCAACGGCTTTGTCTATGAGGTGGAGGAGGCCATGCGGTGTATCCGGGCCGGTCTGACGGAGAGTCCGGTTATTCCCCACAGGGATACCATCGCCTGTGCCAAAATGTTTGACTATCTGGCTGGACTGAAAGAAAAATAAAGGGGGAGAGCGGCATGCAGAACACGCTTGTCATTGGAAGCATCAATATGGATCTGGTGATTCAAACGGCCCGGCTGCCCAAGCTGGGGGAGACTGTCATGGGCCAGGGCTTTTCCATGGTCCCGGGCGGAAAGGGTGCAAACCAGGCGGTGGCGGCAGCGCGTCTGGGCAGCCGGGTGAAGATGCTGGGCTGTCTTGGCCGCGACGTCTATGGGGATGTCCTGCTGGAGCATCTGCGCGTCAGCGGGGTTCTCACAGACAGTATCCTCCGGGCGGATAGCAGCAGCGGTGTGGCGGTTATCACCGTTTGCCAGGGCGATAACCATATTATTCTGGACCCAGGTGCCAATGGGAAGCTGGACGCGGATGCTGTACGGCGGAGCGAGGCGCTGATCGCCTGGGCGGATACCCTGCTTCTGCAGTTTGAAATTCCCATGGACGCGGTGGAGACTGCCATGGAGCTTGCAGAACGGTACGGGACAAGGGTGGTTTTAAATCCGTCGCCCATGAAGGCTCTCCGGCCGGAGCTTTACCCAAAGGTGGGTCTTCTGGTGGTGAACGAATTTGAGGCGGGACAGCTTTTGGGCCGGGAGATCTGCTCTCTGGAGGACGCCGGCCGGGCCATTGCCGGATTGGAGGAGCTGGGCTTCCGGGAGGCGGTCATCACCCTTGGAAAAAGAGGGAGCGTATTTCGCCATGACGGCCGGATTCTGCATCAGGACATCTTTCGGGTCGAGACGGTGGATACCACCGGGGCCGGGGACAGCTTTCTCGGCGGGCTCTGTGCGGCTTTGGGCAGGGACATGGCCATACCGGAGGCGGTGCGGTTTGCGGCGGCGGCCTCGGCGCTGGCGGTCAGCAGAATGGGGGCCGGCCCTTCCATTCCGACCAGACAGGAGACAGAAAATTTTTTAAAGCAGGTACACAGCGGCTGAACCAGCTGCATACAGAGCGCGCCGTGAGATGCGGCGCGCTTTTTTTGCGCCCAAAGCTTGCCATATATATGAAAATCATGCGGGAAATGGTATAGAATCCCATGTTCCGGGAACAATAACCATGGGTGATAGCATGGAGAATAAGATGCAAATAACACAAAATATACAAGAGAGCAGGAGCTTCATTGAACGACGGTTTCAGGTGCCTGCCAATTTTGACTTTATGATCCGGGACTTTAAGGTTCGGTTTGAGGATGGATATGCGGACGGCTTCCTGATCTTCTATGACGGTATGACCGACAAGACCTTTATCAACCGGGATATTATGCGGAGCCTGCTGCAAAGCGGTATTCCAGAGTCTCTGTCCGCGCCGCGGGAGGAAACCATTTTTGAAAAGATGACGCCTTTTGGCCCACTTTCCGTGGTCCGTGATTTTGAGGCGGTAATTGAGGCGGTAACCTTTGGCAACTGCCTGGTGTTTGTGGACGGCTGTGCGTGTGCCTTTGCGGCGGATGTCAAGGACTGGGGCGGCCGGAGCGTGGGCCAGCCCATTCAGGAGGCCAGCCTTTCCGGACCCCAGGAGGCGTTCAACGAGGTCATTATGACCAATCTGGCGCTGGTGCGGAAGATTCTCAAAACCGCGGATCTGGTGGCGGAGAACATCAAGGTCGGCTCTGTGAGTCAGACCCCATGTGCCCTGCTGTACATTGACGGGGTGACCAATCCCGGGCTGGTGGCGGAGGTGCGCCGGCGGCTGGAAGGGATTGACACCTCCTATATCTTTTCCACCGGCGATGTGGAGATGCTCATTGAGGAGAGTACCTTTTTCCCAATGACCCATACGCTCAAGACGGAGCGGCCGGACCGGGCTGCGGCCATGCTCTCAGAGGGAAAGGTGGCCGTGATCGTACAGGGGAGCCCCTTTGTGCTCATTCTGCCCACCACGGCCACAGACCTTGTGGAGGCTTCGGAGGACAACTATGTCCGGGTGCCGGAGGCCAATTTTATGCGGCTGGTCCGTCTGATGGGCATGTTTTTGTCCCTGTTTCTGCCGGGCATATTTGTGGCGGTTATGCTGTACCACCACGAAATGCTGCCCACCGATCTCCTTCTGGCCATTGAGGCAAGCCGGGAAAAGGTGCCCTTTCCCCTTGTGGCGGAGCTGATTCTCATGGAACTGGCCTTTGAGCTGATCAAGGAGGCCTCCATCCGGGTGCCCAGTCCGGTTGGCTCTACGCTGGGTATCATCGGCGGCCTGATTCTGGGACAGGCCGCCGTGGAAGCCAATATTGTCAGCCCTATTCTGATTATCGTAGTCTCCATTGCCGGGCTGGGCACCTTTGCCACTCCTTCGGTTTCCCTGTCACGGTCGCTGGCCCTGATGCGGTTTCTGTTTATCATCTTCGGCGCGGCGGCAGGCTTTTTGGGACTGATCTGCGCAGTATTTGTGGCGGGCGGCGCCCTGGCCGCCTCCGAGACCTTCGGCGTGCCGTTTTTGTCCCCGCTGGCGCCCAAGAACGGGGATTCGGTCTGGGGTACCCTGCTGATCAAGCCCATCTGGAAAAAGGAGCGGCGGCCCAGAAGCCTTCGGACCCAGGATCCGGTCAAACAGCCCCATATCAGCAGAAAATGGACAAAAAAGGGCTGAAAAGACGGCAGGCCCCGGCCAGCCGTAAACAGCAAAGCAGGGAGGCGGGTTTTGTGCCCGCCCGCGCCCTATCCGGCTCACGATAACGGCGCGGCGGAAGGTACATCTTGTGGGCCGGAAAGGCTGATGGACAGCAATATGGAAAAGAAGCGGCAGTACCTTGGAAAATGGGAGCTTGGCTGTATGGTGTTCAACTCCTGCCTGTATAAAATATTTACCACATATCCCCGCAGTTTCGGCCAGATCAGCGGATCCGCCGGCTGGCTCACCGCGCTCTATACCGGCCTGATTTTTTTGGCCGTTCTGTTTCTTCTCCTGACCCTTCTGCGGCGGCATGAGGATTTGGGCCTGATCGGGCTGGGCGAAAAATGGGGCGGCCGGGCAGGCGGCGGTTTGATCCGGATAGCGCTGGCCGTTTACTGGATCGCCTCCGCGGTCTATGCCCTGCGCGAATGTACCACCGTACTGCGGACCGTTTCCTATGCCCAGTCTCCGGCCTGGTTTTTGATGTTCTTCTTTATTTTGGGCGCGGCGGCCACGGCGGTCTGCGGCGCGCGGGCTGTTTACCGGATGCACTCCCTGACCGTGCTCTTCGTGGGGCTGGTGGCGGCGGCCGTGGCCGTGCTGGGCCTCAAATATGCGGAACCGCTCTATCTGGCGCCGGTGCTGGGGTCCGGCCCTCAAAATGTCTTTGGAAAAGGGCTCTCCACCCTGTTTTTGTATACGGATGTGATCTTTGTATTCCTGCTGACGCCCTGGCGCAGACCGGAGATCAAGGTCAGAAGGACTGTTATGGCCGGAGCTGCCCTGGCTGTGGCGGTGAATGTGGGACTGATTCTGGTCTCCTCCATGGCCCAGCCCTATGAGATGGCCGGCGCCCTGGGGATTCCCATTTATCCCCTGACCAAAGCGGCCTATTTCGGCAAATTCTGGTCCCGGATGGACGCGGTGTATCTCACCGCCTTTATCATATCCGGGATATTGTATCTGGCCCTCGCCCTTCATTTGATCGCCCTGTGCGCCAAGGGGCTGAAAATGAACTCCGGCGGCAAAAAAGCGGCCGCGGGCGTCCTCTGCGCTCTGCTGTGCATCTCCCTGTCCAGCTGTTATGACGGCCGGGAAATTGAAGAAGGCGCCTATCTGGTGGCCCTTGGTGTGGACAAGGGTCAGACGGCCGCCTACCGCTATACCTTTCAGCTTTCCAACCCTCTGGAAACGGGAGACAATCTGGACGCGACCGGCATGGGCGGCCGGAAGGAAGGGGAGGGAGAGGCGGAAGAGCCGGAGCAGGCCGGGGGCGAACAGGAGAATAAGACGGTCAACAATATGGTCATTGAGGCGGATGATTTTTATCTGGCCGAGAACCAGCTGAAAAGCCATTTGAGCAAGCATCCGGAGCTGTCCCATCTCAAGGTGATTGTATTCTCCAAGGACCTCGCCCGGGAGGGACTGCTGGAACACGCGTCGCTCCTGTTCCGGGAACGGGAGGTGCGGCCCAGTACCAATCTCTGTCTGGCGGAATCCGCCCAGACGTTTCTCACCCAAGTCAAGCCCACGCTGGAGCAGAGCACGTCCCGGTATTATGAGCTCCTTTTCCAGAACCAGAACACCCCTTACGCGCCGGTGACCGAACTGCGGGAGTTTGTGTCCCGGGGCATGGACTCCGCCCAGGATCCGGTTCTGCCCATCGCGGATCAGGAAAAGCTGATGGGTATGGGAATCTTCCATGACGGAAAGCTGGTGGCTGAGGCAGAGCCGGAGCAGGCCCTGCTGTATAAGCTCCTCTCAGGCGAGGCCCGGCACGTGGCGGTCCGGGCTGGGGAATCCTCCTTTTCTGTCACAAGCCGCCGGAAGCCGAAGATCCAGATCAGCTGGCAGGAGGAACCGCCCCGGATTACGGTCAGTACATCCCTGAAGGCGGATCTGATCTATGGTTCGGCAGATGACGGCAAACTTCTGGCCGCCCAGCTGGAGGAGGAGATGACACAGTTTTTACAGGACAATGTACGGAATTCTGCTGATATTTTGGGAATTGGCTGTTATGCAAGACTACAATGTTTGACAGAATCCGACTGGGAAAAATTAAACTGGGAGCAAAAATTTAGTAATTTTACAATTTTCACCAAAACAAGCATAAAAATAGGTGAAAATGTAGAAAATTTACAAAAACAATAAATATTTCGCGTTTTTTCCTTGACTTATTTTACCATTTATGATATTATAATGTCAGATTTTAAATCTCAATATATTTTAGAGAAGGGATGTGGCTTAAATGGCAATGAAGTCAACAGGTATCGTGAGAAAGGTTGATGAATTAGGGAGAGTGGTCCTGCCGAAGGAACTCAGGAACACGCTGCACATTGCACAGAAAGATCCGCTGGAAATCTATGTGGAAGGTGATACGATCATCCTGAAAAAATACGAACCGGCTTGTATCTTCTGCGGCAATGCAGGAGATGTGGTGAATTTTAAAGACAAAAAAGTTTGTAAAGACTGTATCGCTGAAATGGGCCAGCAGTAGTAATTGGCGGCCCTGTCCTCATAAGAGGGACAGTATGAACGTTGGCGGCTCTGCGGTTCCTTTGCGGAAGCGTCCGCGGCATGCGGCGCGGGCCTGTGGACACAGAGCGCCTTGTGCGGAATTAAAAAGATAAAGGGGAGACGGCGTGCGGCTGTCTCCCCTTTTTATTGTGCATACAACAAGATTCTGGGGTACCCGGCCACGATCTTTGATTGTGTCGTCGGGTGAGGTTCTTATAATTGGGTATGCGCGCGCCGGTGGCCGGTTTCCTGTCAATAGAGCCCGTCATACATGGGATAGCGGTGCTTGTCGGCCTCAGTGATTTCCCGCAGGATCCGGCAGGGGACCCCGGCGGCGACCACATTTGCCGGTATCGTATGCTTCACAACGCTTCCGGCGCCGATGACCGTGTTGTCGCCGATGACCGCCCCGGCGAGAATGGTTGACCCCGCACCAATCCATACATGATTGCCAACAAGAATGGGCTTTGCGATTTCTATCCCGGCCGTTCGCTGTTCTGGATCGATCGCGTGCTCAGCCGTGGTGAAACAGCAATTTGGCGCCACAAAAACATGGTCTCCAAACGTCACCTGGGCACCGTCTGTTATAATCATATTGTGATTGGAATAGAAATAGTTTCCAAGGGTGATGTTGCAGCCATAGTCGCACCAAAAGGGCGGCGTTATAACCACTTCCTTGCCCATTTTGCCGATCAGTCCGGACAGAATTTCCCGCTGTGCTGTTTTATCATTTGGCGACAGCTGGTTATATTGATGGCATTTTTCTTTACATTTTTTAAGCTCTTTTTCAAGCTGTGGGTTATAGCAGCCCTGAAAAAAGCAGTGGGTGGGGATGACTGGTTTTTGTTTCATCACAAGCTCCTTCATGCCTAAGCGGTTCCGCCGGGGACAGAAAGGCCCCCCGTTCAAAGGAACGGGGGGCCTTGACTTCGAAATTAGTGGATGATAACGCCCTCTGTTTCCTTGTCAAACAGATGAATCTTGTTGGCATCCAGAGCAACCTTGATGTGATCGCCGTGCTTTGCGGTTGTACGGGGATTCACACGCGCGGTCACGTCCACACCGGCGATCTGGAAGTACAGGAACGTCTCAGCGCCCATCATTTCGGTCAGCGTAACGTCAACCTCGGTCACGCACTCCGGAACCGTGGAGATGAAAGCCTCGTCGTCGTACAGATCCTCAGGACGGATACCCATGAGCACCTCTTTGCCGTTGTAGGCCTGAACCTCTGCTTTTTTGCCCTTGCCATCCGGCAGTTTGACAGAGAAGTCGCCGGATCTCAGGTAAGTACCCTCCGGTTTGCACTCAACCGTGACATTAATAAAGTTCATCTGCGGAGAGCCGATGAAGCCTGCGACAAATACGTTGCAGGGATACAGGTACAGGTTGGAAGGCGTATCCACCTGCTGAATAATACCGTCTTTCATAACAACGATTCTGGAACCCATGGTCATAGCCTCGGTCTGGTCATGGGTAACGTAGATAAAGGTGGTCTGCAGTTTCTTATGCAGCTTGCCGATCTCCGTTCTCATCTGTACACGCAGTTTCGCGTCCAGGTTGGAAAGCGGTTCGTCCATCAGGAAGACCTTCGGCTCACGGACGATTGCGCGGCCCAGAGCAACACGCTGTCTCTGACCGCCGGACAGAGCCTTCGGCTTTCTGTCGAGCAGATGCTCAATGCCCAGGATCTGAGCGGCCTCTGTTACCTTTCTCTTGATTTCATCCTTGGGAACTTTTCTCAGTTTCAGGCCAAATGCCATGTTCTCAAAAACGGTCATATGGGGATACAAAGCGTAGTTCTGGAACACCATTGCTATATCTCTGTCTTTAGGAACGACGTCATTCATCAACTGGTCGCCAATGTAAAGTTCTCCTTCAGAAATCTCCTCAAGACCCGCGATCATTCTCAAAGTGGTGGACTTACCGCAGCCGGAAGGACCAACGAAGATTATAAACTCTTTATCCTCAATTTCCAGATTAAAATCCTTTACGGCCGTAAAACCACCGGCATAAGTCTTGGTGATATTTCTAAGACTCAAACTTGCCATAATTTAAACCCTCCTAAAAATAAGTTTCATCGTTTATGGTTCTTATTCTATCACAAAACATTTCGGATTGTTAGAGCCTATTTATACAAATTTAAATTTTTCTTTTTAGTGAAATTGTCTAAAGGGCCATTTTAGTGGGTTTTTGCGTACATAATGCCCAAAAACCGCGCGGTGCTTCTTGTCTATTCTGCCGACTGGCTTAGTGACTTTTTCTAAAAATATACGTCTCGACGCACGTTTATTTGGCGCGCTTCGGACAGGGTGGGAAAGCGCACAGAAACCCGGGCGCCGGGATATGGGGTTTTGTGGAATTTCAAGAGGGGAAAGCACTTGCATTTCAGGCGAAAAAATAGTATAATGTAAACCAATGTCCGCTTTTGCGTGATGCGCGGCGGCAAATGAAATTTAATATTATAAGGAAGAGAGTGATTCAAATGATACGAGCCGGTGTGTTAGGCGGTACAGGATATGCGGGGATTGAGGTTGTCCGCCTGCTGCTCCGACATCCCCAGGTCAGTCTGGAGCGGATTGTCTCCCAGTCCTATGCGGGCAAGAAGATCGCGGAGGTCTATCCCAGCCTGATGGGGATTTGTGATGTGACCTGCTCCGCGCTGGACGCGGAAGATATTGCCCGGAGCTGTGACGTGGTCTTTACCGCACTGCCCCACGGCGCGTCAAAAGAGGTCATTCCCTCCCTGTTTGAAAAGGGCCTTCGGATCATTGACCTGTCCGGTGATTTCCGGTACAATGACGTGAGGGTCTATGAAAAATGGTATGGCCAGCCCCACTCTGACCCGGCCCTGCTGGAGCAGGCGGTCTACGGCCTGTGTGAGCTCCACCGGGACGAGATCCGGGGCGCGCGGCTGATCGGCAATCCGGGCTGTTATACCACATGTTCCATCATGGGGCTTGCGCCGCTGGTGCATGCGGGCGCGGTGGACAACCGGACCATTATCATTGACGCGAAGTCCGGCGTGACCGGCGCGGGCCGCGGGCTGAACCTGCCCAACCTGTTCTGCGAGTGCACCGAGACCATGAAGGCCTATAAGGTAGCAGCGCACCGCCATACCTCGGAGATTGAGCAGGAGCTCTCCCTTCTGGCCGGAGAGGAGATCATGCTCTCGTTTACGCCCCATCTGGCCCCCATGAAGCGGGGTATTCTGGCCACCTGCTATGCCAGCCTGAAGGAAAAGAAGTCCGCCGAGGAGCTGGTGGAGCTCTTCCGGGCGTTTTACCGGGACGAGAAATTTGTGCGCATCTACCCGGCGGGGACCCTGCCGGAGGTCAAGCACATCGCGGGCTCCAACTATGTCGGAATCGGCCTTGTGGTGGATGAACGTCTGGGCCGCGTGATCGTGGTTTCCTGTATTGACAATCTGGTCAAGGGCGCAGCCGGACAGGCGGTGCAGAATATGAATCTGCTCTTCGGCCTGCCGGAGGATACGGCGCTGGCGGACCCGGGCATGTATCTGTGAGCGGTACGCCGGAAAGGAGTTTATTATGGAATTCAAGATGGAACAGGTGATCGGCAAGGCCAATGTGCTCATAGAAGCCCTGCCGTATATCCAGAAATTCAACGGAAAAACCGTTGTCATCAAATACGGCGGCAACGCCATGATCAATGAGGATCTGAAAAACCGGGTCATGGAGGATATCACCCTGCTGAAATACATTGGCATCAATCCGGTGGTGGTTCACGGCGGCGGCCCTGACATCTCGGCGGCCCTGACCCGGTTCGGCATCCAGAGCGAATTCATCAACGGCCTGCGGGTGACGGACGAGGAGACCATGCGGGTGGCGCAGATGGTGCTGATTGGAAAGACCAACAAGGAGATCGTGTCTCTGCTGGGCACCAAGGGCGGTAAGGGACTGGGGATTTCCGGCATTGACGGAAGGCTGATCGAGTGCAAAAAGTGCTATGCTGAGGTGGACGGAAAGCAGACGGACATCGGCTTTGTGGGCGATATTGTGAATGTAAACGGCCGGATGCTGGCGGACCTGACCCGGCAGGATTATATCCCGGTGGTCGCGCCAATCGGCGTGGACGAGGACGGAAACAGCTATAACATCAACGCGGACACGGCTGCGGGCGCGGTGGCGGAGGCCCTGGAGGCCGAAAAGCTGATTCTGCTCACCGACACAGAGGGGATCAAGGACTCTGCGGACAGCGAAACCTTTTATTCGGTTCTCTCCCGGAAGGAGATCTACCGGATGATTGACGAGGGTAAAATTGTGGGCGGCATGATTCCCAAGGTCAAGGGCGGCATCGCGGCCATTGAGGCCGGGGTCAACTCGGTTCATATTCTGGACGGCCGTGTTCCGCACTGTCTGCTCCTGGAGATTTTCACAGATCATGGTATCGGGACCATGATAACACGGTAACGGCCGGCGGTTTGATCAAAGACGGCAAAGCCCGGCGCGGAATAGTTCCGCGCCGGGCTTGATATTTATGAGAATCAAATTTTATTTTGCCAGAAAAGCGATAAATTCCTGTAGAAGCTCTTTCTTTTCCTGAGACAGGCCCGCGGGAAACTGAACCCAGGTTTCGTCTGTTTCCCGGTCCCGGGGCAGAGGGTTATCGGTGATTCCCAGAAGATAGTCGACGGAGACATGGAAAAATTGCGCAATGCCACGTCGCAACAAACATTGCTTCGTTCGCTTTGACCAAAAGCGTCAAAGTCTCACACGCTTTGTTGTTGCTCCTTTTTCCCACAAAGCGTCGCGTACCACGCTCCGCTTTGCGGGAGCCCTTTGCCAGACCCGGTTCCGACCGCCGGACCCGGTCGGCGTCTTTTCCCCTTCGGGAAAAAGATTGGGGCCCTGCCTCAAACCCCGTTTGTTCAATAAAAAGCCTTCTATAAATTACAAAACTGCCGGATTTACTACCAAACCAACAAAAGAACAAGCGCCAAATGCCTTAGATAACCAGCATTTGGCGCAAGGGGGATGTCAAAGGGGGTGTCCCCCTTTGATGGCTTTTGGCTTCTTTTCTCCATAGAAAAGAAGCTTGCGCCGACCGCCGCAGGCGGTGCGCAATAAATCAGAATTATGATACATTTCTTTTTTCGTCCTATAACACACACGAATTATGTGTGCGCCAATTATTAAAAAAACTTTTCGTATGTATTTTAACATTTTATATATTCTTATATTATAATAGGCACATGAAGTTTAGATCTATAAATAATACAAAGAAAGGAAGCACAGACATGTTAAAAGTAGAAAACAATCGGTTTTATTTCGGCGGTATCTCTTTCCCGGTTCCCAACGGTCTGTACATAGATTCTTGTCCGCCGCTCATTCCACGAAATGGTCTGGCAATCTATTCTGCGGACCGGGGGATCAGTATTGAGCTATTCTTTTGCGAATATGAAAAACCTACACCGGACTATATGAAAAATGCGGACTATAATCATAAGAAATATCTGACCATGCCCATTAAAAAATATGAAGTGAATGGGTTACATGGTATTGCAGAATCTTCACTTATAAGAAAACACAAATGTTTGAAGCGTACCTCGACACCAACCAAAAAGATAATCAGATTCATCTTGATCTTACTGTTGAAATTCCAAAAGGCCGTTACTCTATGCGTGATGTTTTTGAATTACAAAGCGTAAAAGCCCTTTTGTCTGACATCAGAAACGAATGTCCGCATTGACGGATGTAAAAAATTCTTTGACAAGTGCAAAACAGCCGAAAAAACACCAAAAATACTGAGAAAAAAGGAGACCGTCCGCGGCGGTCTCCTTTCTGCTGAAACCACAGCCTACTGCGGCATAACCGCGTCGCTGGGCATCCGCCAGTCTCCCCGGGGCGACAGGGCAACGCTTCCCACCTTGGGCCCGTCCGGCATACAGGAGCGTTTAAACTGGCTGTTATAAAACCGGCGGATGAAGATGCCGAGCCACCTGCTGATGGTATCCCGGTCATGGGTCCCCGCAAAGGCCCGCTCTGCCATCCGCAGGATCTTGTCCCGCGTAAAGCCCCAGCGGATCATATAGTAGAGGAAGAAGTCGTGGAGCTCATAGGGGCCCACAATCTCCTCGGTCTGCTGGGCAATGGTCCCGTCCTCCTGGGGGGGCAGAAGTTCCGGGCTCACCGGCGTATCCAGCACATCATAGAGGGTTTCCTTCAGCAGCGGCTCGCTGGTGTCAGCCACATACTTGACCAGATACCGCACCAGCGTTTTGGGAATGGAGGCGTTCACGCCGTACATGGACATGTGATCTCCGTTATAGGTGGCAAATCCAAGGGCCAGCTCGGAAAGGTCGCCGGTACCCACCACAATGCCGCCGGTCTTGTTGGCAATGTCCATTAGCACCTGGGTCCGCTCCCGGGCCTGGGCGTTTTCAAAGGTCACGTCGTGCTCGTCAATGCTTGCGCCGATGTCCGCGAGATGCTGGGTGACAGAATCCCGAATGTTCACCTCACGGAACTGCACGCCCAAACACTCGATCATTTTTTTCGCGTTGTTATAGGTGCGGTCCGTAGTGCCGAAGCAGGGCATGGTCACCGCCACAATGCCGGACCGGGGCAGACCGAGGCTGTCGAAGGCCCGCACCGTTACCAGCAGGGCCAGCGTGCTGTCCAGCCCGCCGGAGATGCCGATGGTCACGGTCTTCAACCCAATATGGGACAGCCGCTTTTTCAGGCCATGGTATTGGATGGCAAAAATCTCCTCGCACCGTTCGGCCAGAATCTCCGTGTTGTGCGGCACAAAGGGAAGGGGGTCGAACTCCCGCTCCAGTTTGGTTTCAAGGTCTGTCAGTCTAAAATAGATCCGGCGGTAGCCGCTGACGGTCTCCGGCTGGAAGGTGGTCATCCGGCGGCGCTCCTGAACGATCTTTTCCAGATCAATGTCCGCATAGATGACGCTCTCCTGAAAGGGGCGGGATTCGGCCAGCAGGGTACCGTCCTCATAGATCAGGTTGTGGCCGCCGAACACCAGATCCGTGGTGGATTCCCCCTGGCCGGCATCCGCGTACAGATAGGCGCAGACCCCGCGGGAGGACTGGGATTCCAGCAGGATATGCCGGTAGGCGTCCTTGCCGATGATCTCGTTGCTGGCGGAGAGGTTGACAATGACGGTCGCCCCGTTCAGCACGTGCTGGGTGCTGGGCGGAATGGGGACCCAGAGGTCCTCGCAGATCTCGGCGCCCACCCGGAATGCCTCCAGGTTCTCCGCGCAGAAGAGGAGGTTGGGCCCAATGGGGATTTCCTTTCCGTCTATGGGGACGGTTGTGTTCTCGTGGAGGACGGAAAAGTGGCGGGCCTCGTAGAATTCGCTGTAGTTGGGCAGGTGGAGCTTGGTGACAAAGCCGAGAATATCGCCGCTTTTGAGAAAGGCGGCGGCATTGTAGAGCTTGTCGCCCAGCGCGATGGGAAGGCCAACCACGGAGATGATCTCAGTCCCGGCGGTTTCGGCAGCAATGCGCCGGACTGCGTCCAGCGCCGCCTGTATCAGGGAGGCCTGGAAAAAGAGATCGCCGCAGGTGTAGGAGGTCAGGCCCAGCTCAGGGAAGACCACAAGCCTTGCGCCGTGCCGGTCCGCTTCCCGGATCATTTCAATGGTCTTTTCCGTGTTAAATTTCACATCCGCCACCCGCACCTCGGGCGTGGCGGACGCAACCTTGATGAAGCCGTGTTTCATAGAATACCATAGCCTTTCCGCCCACAAAATCAAAATGAGACAGCGTTTCCCAGTGTGGGCAGAGATCAGGAAACACATGGTTGGCACAGATTGCGTCCGCCAGCAGGCGCGGCCCGCCGCGGGGCGGCAGAGACATGCCGGAAGCCGCCGGTCAGCCGACCCCCAGATCCGTGTTGTTGAGCAGGACCTCAATGCCGGGCAGGCCCGCAAGCCCGGGAGCGACCCTGTCGGCGAACCATTCCGCCAGCGCCCTGTCCCGTTTCAGGCCGGTGGAGTTCTCCACAAACACATTGACGCTGACGTATTCAAAGTGCGCCCTGGCGGTCTCAATGTCCTTTAAGATCCCCGCCCGGGTCTGGCCCTGCACCCCGGCCAGCAGGCAGGCCCCGCTGAAATACCGGGCGATCTCCGCCGGGGTGACGGCCGGGGGGATTCCCTTGTTCCACGCCTCACGCAGGGCGGGGTCAAAGCTCTCCACCCCGCACCGGAACTTCACCATCTGTCCCGGGAACCGGGCCGCAAAGGCCGCGAGCCTTTGATGGTACAGCCAGTGGGCCTCAAACCAGAGGGTGTGGATCCCCCTGCTGTCCGCGGTCTGCCGGATCAGGGCGAGGGTCTGTTCATCCAGCTCCATGGCGGAGCCGGAGTTGATGATATCCAGGACGCCGAAGGCGCCGGTCACCCGCTCCAGAACCGGGCGGTTGACAGAAAACGGATCGCCGCTGGTATCGGTGTGATAGTCGCAGAAGGTACACTTTTTCCAGACACAGCCCCGCCCCTGCAAAAGCAGAAATTCTCTGGGCATGACGGTCTCTATCCTTGCATAGCGTTCCAGTTCAGCCATGTCAGGCTCCTTTCCAGTCTATTTTTGCCATGTATTTGGTTAACTATTCATATTCGGGCACAGAAAGCCGGCTCCCGGTGCGGGTCCGAAACGGTTATGGGCATATCCGGGCCTTTTGCGCGGCCTCCCTGCGCTTGAGCAGGGCGATCAGCCCATAGGCGAGGGGTGTGCCGCCGATGGCCTCCAGTCCCAGTTTCATGCAATACTGGGCCGCGATCATGGTCAGCAGGTCCCGGGCGGGACTGGTGCCGGCAAAGGCGGCCAGCACAAAGATCACCGTGTCAAACACATAGCCCACCGCGGAGCTTCCAATGGTCCGGAGCCACAGATGTTTTTCACCGGTTTTTTCCTTGATTTTCACCATGACCCAGGCGTTGGAGAGCTCGCCCCCCAGGAACGCCAGTAGGGACGCCGCTACAATCCGGGGCACATAGGTGAAGACGGCGGCATAGGCCGCCGTGGTCTCCGCCATGTAATCCGGCGCGGGAAGCACAAGTCCCAGCGCGGTGGCGGCCACCAGAATGATGTTGCAGACAAAGGTCAGAAAGATGACCTTTTTTGCCGTTCGAAAGCCCCAGACCTCGGTCAGCGCGTCACCCAGCATATACGCGAAGGGAAAGGTCACGGTCCCCGCGTCAAAGAGCGCGACGCCGCCAATGGAGATCACCTTGACCGCCATGATGTTGGCAGTCAGGTAAAACGCCGCCAAAAGGCAGGCGATCACGGTCAATGGGGTAAAAGAATCCGCAGTCTGGTTTTTTACAGGGTTGTCCAGTACCTGGTTTTTCATATAGGTTTCCTCCTGATATTCATTTTTCTATTTTGCCGGCTTCTCCAAGTATACCATATCCACCAGCTGGACGCCATCCTCATAGATCGGGTGGTCGTAGTGGTCTGTGAAAAAGTTTTTGACCCGGTGGGAAATTTGGAAGCCGCAGGCCTCATAAAAGGGCAGAGACAGGGGGCTGTCCCCTGTGCCGACCATCCATTTCTCCGCCGTGCCCCGGTATTCCTCCTCCAGAAAGGCCAGCATGGCACGGCCGCAGCCCTGCCGCTGCCGCTGGGGTTCCACGGCAAGATTCTTGACTTCCAGCACGTTCCCCGGCTCCCGGGTTACGACGCAGACCGCGCAGAGGCCGCCGTCATACAGGGCGAACAGCGCGCCGCGGTCCAGATACCGGCCGATCATGTCCTCCTGTTCGTCACCCAGCAGGAGCAGAGGAAGGAAGTCCCGTTTGTTCTCTGTGATCCGTCTGTATTCCATGGTCAGACCACCTCTCCGGTCAGATGCCCGTCCGCATAGCCGTCAATCCTTACGTCGGCCAGGCGGCCGGTCATGTCCGGCGGTCCGGCGGCCAAAACGTCCATATAGTTGGCAGTGGTGCCGTGATACCGGCCGTCCTTTTCCTGTTCAATCAGCACGGACAGGATCTGTCCTGTATAGGGACGGCAGAAATCCGCCTTCAGCTGTGCCGCCAGCTCCAGCATCCTGTGCGCCCGTTCCGTTTTCACAGCCTCGTCCACCTGGTCCGGGAATCCGGCCGCGGCCGTGCCCTGCCGGATGGAATAGGGGAACACGTGCATCTGGGAAAATCCGATTTCTGCGCAGAAGTCATAGGACTGCCGGAATTCCCCGTCTGTCTCCCCGGGAAAGCCAACCATCAGGTCCGTGGTAATGGCCGTGTCCGGCAGGTTTTTCCGCAGCAGGGCCGCGGCGTGACGGTACTCCGCCGTGGTATACCGGCGGTTCATCCGCCGCAGGGTGGCGTCACAGCCGCTTTGCAGGGACATGTGGAACTGGGGGCAGAGCTTCGGAAGCTGTGCGGCCCGGCGCACAAAGTCCTCGGTGATGAGCACCGGCTCCAGAGAGCCGAGCCGGATCCGCCGGATGCCCTCCGTCTGGTGGACGGTTTCAATCACGTCCATCAGCCCGGTGCCGCCGCCAAGGTCCCGGCCATAGGAGCCGATGTGGATCCCGGTGAGCACCACCTCGCCATAGCCGGCCTCGCCCAGGGCCTCGGCCTCCTCCCGGATCCGGACCAGGGGACGGGAACGCACCGGACCTCTGGCATAGGGGATGATGCAATAGGCGCAGAAGTTGCCGCAGCCGTCCTCAATCTTCAGGTTGGCCCGCACCCGGCTCTGGCCGTGGGTGATGCCGATTTCCTCAAAGGTGTCCTCCTTGAGAATGTCGGCGACCTGGTCGGTTTTGATTCCGCGCAGGGCCAGCTCCGTCAGCTCCACGATCCGGTTCCGGTATTTGTTCCCCAGCAGGATATCCACGTCCATGTCCTCCCTGAGGCGGTTGGCCTCGGTCTGGGCCAGACAGCCGGTGACAGCCAGAACCGCGCCGGGATTTTCCCGGCGGGCCCGGCGGATCTGCTGGCGGCTTTTCTGTGCGCCGGTGCCGGTCACGGTGCAAGTGTTGATCACACAGACATCCGCCGGCTCTCTGGCGCCGACCACTGTATAGCCCGCCGTCCGGAACAGAGAGGCCATGGCTTCGCTTTCGTATAGATTCGTCTTACAACCAAGAGTAATAAATTTGACAGTAATTTTCGACACATCCTTACAGGTTCGGTGCATTTTACAGACTTGCCGCGCCGGTTTTTGCTTTCTATTATCAATGTTGCATAAATTCCAGAAAATAAAATTATGGAATAATTATATAATTTCTAATTGACTAATGCAAGAAAAAATTATATAATTTTAAAGGTAGAAATGTATTAAAATTTTAGGAGGTTGAATGAAATGAAAACGTTTACCGTAGTTTTGAGCTCTATCAATGATGTCAAAAACTTTGTGAATATCGTTACAAAATATGATTTTGAGATTGACCTGACTTCCGGCAGATATGTCGTAGACGCGAAATCCATTATGGGTATCTTCAGTCTGGATCTGACCAAGCCCATTAAGGTTGAAGCGCACAGCGCTGACTGTGACAAGCTGCTTGAGGAGCTGGCTCCTTATATCCAGTAGGTAACAATGGACAGTTCAAATCCCTGCCGCCAGTTCGCGGCGGGGGTTTTGTCGTGTCTGGAACGGCGGGAGGCAGTCATGGAGAATCGGTATATGCAGGCCGCCCTGGAGGAGGCCCGCGCCGCCTTTGCGGCCGGGGAAATCCCAGTGGGCGCGGTGATCGTCAGGTCGGGCGAGATTATTGCCCGGGGCCGCAACCGGCGGGAGGCGGCGCAGAATGCGCTCTGCCACGCGGAGGTGGCGGCGATCGGACAGGCCTGTACACGGCTCGGCACCTGGCGGCTCTCGGACTGTGACCTGTATGTTACGCTGGAGCCCTGCGCCATGTGCTGCGGCGCCATTGCCCAGGCAAAGCTCAGGCGGCTTTACTTTGGGGCATATGACGCAAAGGGCGGGTTTGCCGTCTCAAACGCCGGACTTCTGGAACATCCCGGACTGATGCACCGGATTGAATACTACTGCGGTATCATGGAGGAGGAATGCAGCGCACTTCTGCGCTGTTTTTTCAGTCATGTACGGGAGGAAAACGCATCCTTACCAAGGAAAAAAGACCAGTAAAACCAACGCTAAAAATAAATATCAATATACATGGAGGTAACACCAATGTCAAAAAAATACGTATACCTTTTCAGCGAAGGTGACGCAACAATGAGAAACCTGCTGGGCGGCAAGGGCGCCAATCTGGCCGAAATGACCAGAATGGGATTCCCGGTTCCCCAGGGCTTTACGGTTTCCACCGAGGCCTGTACCAGATACTATGAAGACGGACGTACCATCGCCCCTGATATTGAGGAGCAGATCTACGCCGCCCTGGCCAAGACCGAGGAGATCGCCGGCAAGAAATTCGGCGATGTGGAGAATCCGTTCCTGGTCTCTGTCCGCAGCGGCGCGAGAGCTTCTATGCCCGGTATGATGGATACCATCCTGAACCTGGGCCTCAATGACCAGGTGGTTGAGGGCCTGGCAAAGCTGACCGGCAATCCCCGGTTTGCCTATGACAGCTACCGCCGTTTTATCCAGATGTTCTCCGACGTTGTCATGGAACTTTCCAAAAAGCGGTTTGAGGAAATCATCGACGAGATGAAGGAAGAGCGCGGCATTAAGCTGGATACTGAGTTCACAACCGAAGACCTGAAGGAAATGGTGGTCAAGTTCAAGGAGTTTTATAAGAACGAGAAGGGCGAGGACTTCCCGCAGGAGCCCAAGGCACAGATGATGGAAGCGGTCAAGGCCGTATTCCGTTCCTGGGACAACCCCAGAGCCAACGTTTACAGAAGAATGAACGATATCCCCTATGACTGGGGCACCGCTGTCAACGTACAGGCTATGGTATTCGGCAACATGGGCGAGAGCTCCGGCACTGGCGTTGCGTTTACCCGTGACCCCGCAACCGGTGAAAAGGTTCTGTTTGGTGAATACCTCATCAACGCACAGGGCGAAGACGTCGTCGCAGGCGTCCGTACCCCCAAGCCCATCAGCAAGCTGGAAGAGGATATGCCCGCTGTGTACGCCCAGTTTGTTGAGATCGCGAACAAGCTGGAACAGCACTACCGCGACATGCAGGACATGGAGTACACCATTGAGAACGGCACCCTCTATATGCTCCAGACTAGAAACGGCAAGAGAACTGCTGCCGCGGCCATCAAGATTGCGGTTGATCTGGTAAAGGAAGGCATGATCTCCAAAGAGGAGGCCATCCTTCAGGTGGATCCCAAACAGCTGGATGCACTGCTCCACCCGACCTTTGTTGCCGCCGCGCTGAAAAAGGCGGAGGTGTTTGCAAAGGGACTGGCCGCTTCCCCTGGTGCTGCCTGCGGTAAGGTCTACTTCACCGCGGAGGACTGCGTGGAGGCTGTGAAGGAAAGAGGCGAAAAGGCGGTTCTGGTTCGTCTTGAGACCTCTCCTGAGGACATCGAGGGCATGGAGGCCGCACAGGGCGTCCTGACCGCAAGAGGCGGCATGACCTCTCACGCTGCAGTTGTTGCCCGCGGTATGGGAACCTGCTGTGTTGCCGGCTGCGGCGACATCAAAGTTGACTATGATAATGCCTGCTTCTATGTAAACGGCACCACTGTAAAGCAGGGTGATTATATCTCCATTGACGGAAGCACCGGCAATGTCTACCTGGGCCAGATCGAGACCGAGGAGGCCAAGCTGGCCGGTGACTTCGCGGAATTCATGAGCTGGGCTGACGAGATCCGCACCCTGCAGGTCCGCACCAACGCGGATACCCCCAGGGATGCGAAGCAGGCCAAGGAGTTTGGCGCCCAGGGCGTGGGCCTCTGCCGGACCGAGCACATGTTCTTTGCGGAAGACCGTATTCCGGCCATCCGTGAGATGATTGTCTCCAAGACTGTGGAGCAGAGAAAGGCCGCGCTGGCTAAGATTCTGCCCATGCAGAGAAGCGATTTTGAGGGGATCTTCCGCGCCATGGACGGCATGCCTGTTACCGTCCGTCTGCTGGACCCGCCCCTTCACGAGTTTGTTCCCCACAGTGACGAGGACATCAAGGCGCTGGCCGCTGAAATGGGCCTGAGCTTTGAGGACCTGAAGGCCACTGTTGAGGATCTGGCTGAGTTCAACCCCATGATGGGCCACAGAGGCTGCCGTCTGGCTGTCACCTATCCGGAGATCGCCGAGATGCAGGCCCGTGCCATTATGGAAGCCGCGGTTGCCTGCAACAAGGATGGCATGAACATTGTTCCGGAAATCATGATCCCGCTGGTGGGTGAGATCAAAGAACTGAAATATGTGAAGCAGTTTGTGGTTGACACCGCGGAGGCTGTTCTGGCTGAGAACAACATGAAGTTTGACTATAAGGTGGGTACCATGATCGAGATCCCGAGAGCGGCGCTGACCGCGGACGAGATTGCGGCTGAGGCGGAGTTCTTCTCCTTTGGTACCAACGACCTGACCCAGATGACCTTCGGCTTCTCCCGTGACGATGCGGGCAAGTTCCTGGACGCCTACTATGAGAAGAAAATCTTTGAGTCCGATCCGTTTGCAAAACTGGATCAGACCGGTGTGGGCAAGCTGGTCGAAATGGCCTCCAAGCTGGGCCGTCAGACCCGTCCGGATATCAAGCTGGGCATATGCGGCGAGCACGGCGGTGACCCCTCTACCGTTGAATTCTGCCACAGAACCGGTTTGAACTATGTTTCCTGCTCTCCGTTCCGTGTTCCGATTGCGAGACTGGCCGCGGCACAGGCAAAAGCAAAGGAAAATAAATAGATGATATGACTGCGGGCGGCCTTTGTGCCGCCCGTTTTCCATACCAAAAAGTGAAATATGAGATGAGAGAGGAAGGTATTAGGATGAATGTATATGACGCAGTTATGAGCCGGAGAAGTATTCGGAAATTCAGTCAGACCCCCATTCTGCGGGAGGATCTGTTGACGCTGGCGGACTGTGCCCGGATGGCGGCCTATCCTGCCAATGTCCAGCCCCTGAAGTTTGCGGTTCTGGATGAACCCGGTCAGCTGGAGCGGGTGTTTGCCTGTACCAGGTGGGCCGGTTATTTGGAAAACGGCGCGCCGGAGCCGGGGAGCCGGCCGGTTGCCTATATTGCCATTCTGGGGGACCGGACTATAAAAAAGGGCGGCGATTTACAGGTTGAAAACGGCGCGGCAGGTATGACGATTCTGCTTGCGGCCCGGGAGCGCGGGATTGCCTCCTGCTGGCTGGGCGCGCTGGACCGGGCGGAGCTGGGCCGGATTCTGGAACTGCCGGAGTATCTGGTGATGCTGGACCTGATTGCATTGGGCTATCCGGCGCAGGAGAGCAGGGCTGTGGAAATGCGGGACGGGAATGTGAAGTATTATCTGGATGAAAACGGGACGCTGCAGGTTCCCAAGCGGAGCCTTGACGAGGTTTTGTATACGCTGTAACGGCGCCGCAACGCGCCGTTGCCTTTCATGTCCGGCGCCCCCGCGCCTCACTCGTGCCTAAAACGTGCCGCCGGCACCTTTCTTCACGGCACTGCTCTTTCCAAAAAACCTCGGCTAAAGCCTCGCTTTTCCGGGAGCCCTGCAAGGACTTGAACCTTAAATTCGCTTCCTTGCCGCTCCTTTATCCCACAAAACGCCGCGCGCCGCGCTCCGCTTTGCGGGAACCCTGCCGCCTAAAGGCGGTCTACGTGCTGCGCACGGGTGGTTTTGGCCGAAACCGCCAAAAGATTCCGCGCTTTGCCGCTATATCATTGACGAAACAGCCGCGCAGCACTGCTGCGCGGCTGCGGAATGTCAAAAAAGTCTGGAAAAAGTGAATCGTCCCTACAAGACAATCAGTTCCTTCGGAATAAAAAAGAGAGCCATGGGGCCCTCCGCGAAATTGTATCCGGCAAAATAAATTGTGTGCTTCACAAATCAAATTTCTGACACGCGAGCCGCATAGCAGCGCCATGCGGCTGTCTGTGTGTATTTTGTTTCACAAAAGCATCATCCGTGTCAATATTGTGGCCAGAAGGATGCCTGTCAAATCGGCAAGCAGCGCGGCGGCAATGGTATGCCGCGTATTTTTGATTCCCACCGCGCCGAAATAGACCGCCACAGTATAAAAAGTGGTCTCTGTGGACCCCATCATCACCGACGCGATTTTTCCCGCCGGAGAATCCGGTCCCAGATTCTTGAAGATGTCCGTGACAATGGCCGTGGAGGCGCTTCCGGAAATTGGACGGAGTAATGCCAGCGGCAAAACGTCCGCCGGAAGCCGGAGAAAATCCAGAGCCGGGGCCAATCCCTTTGCCAGAAGCTCCAGCGCACCGCTGGCCCGGAACATGTTGATGGCCACCATCAGTCCGATGAGAGGCGCGATGATTCCCACCATGCTTTGCAGTCCATCCTTGGCCCCCTCCACAAAGCAGTCATACACCCCCACTTTTCTGAAAAGTCCAAAGCCGATAAAAGAGGCGATCAGGACCGGGACGGCCAGCATGGAGATATAGGTCACAGGCGTTTCCTCCTCTCAAACAGCTTTGCGGCTGTGATCCCCACGGTCAGGGCGCAGACGCTGACGATCCAGATTGGGACAATGACCTCTCCGGGGGCCGCGGAGCCGTATGTCTGCCGCAGAGAGATCAGAGTGGTGGGGATCAGCTGGATGGAGGCCGTGTTCAGCACCACGAACATGCACATCTCATTGGAGGCCGTGCTCCTGCGGCGGTTGAGCTGGTGCAGATCACCCATGGCCTTGATGCCCAGGGGCGTCGCGGCATTGCCCATGCCAAAGAGGTTGGCCACCACATTCATGATGATACTGCCCCGGGCCGGGGCGTCCGGGTCCAGCTTCGGAAACAGCAGGTTGGTCAGGGGCCGGAGCAGGCGGGCCATGACCTTCACCAGTCCGGCGCGTTCCCCGATTTTGGCAAGCCCGGTCCAGAGGCACATAATCCCCAAAAGAGCAAAGCAGGTTTCCACCGCGCTGGCGGCTCCGGTCACGGCCGCGGCGGCAGTCTGTTCCACCTGCCCCGTAAACAGG
The DNA here is from genome assembly GCA_965146665.1 of uncultured Ructibacterium sp. Lineage (GTDB taxonomy): Bacteria > Bacillota > Clostridia > Monoglobales > Monoglobaceae > Ructibacterium. The sequence continues at coordinate 324,071 of CBCTHE010000002.1, read as the reverse complement.
GAGACGATCAGGGAAATCAGGATCATGCCTCCCCAGATATAATTCAGCATAATGTCATCCTTTCTTCATCGGACCGCGGCCGTTGGCGTTCGTTTTTGCCCCAAAAGGGCAAAAACTCACGTTTGGGCCGGGTTCACCTCTTCCCAAAAAACGCTGTCGTCAGGCCAGCGTTTTCCGGGAGCCCTAAGCCCGCTGGGCGCGTGTTTGGACGGAACGATTTTTCTTATTGGCTTCAAGGAAGGGACCCGGCCATTGCCGCTCGTTTTTGCCCGCGTCACAGCGTGCATTGCTCCCTTTGTCCGCGCGCTTTGTTATATATCTATGCAGGGAACCGGACAAAATGATGACAAAAATGAATTTTCTTGGAACTGTGGAATAATGCTTGAATTTCGGAGAGAATTATATTATAATAAAGGGTAATAGTCTGGACACGTATGCCGCGGTCACACGGCGGCGGAAAAAGTATATACAGGATACGGCGGTCCGGCCGTATCGGGAAAGGTTGGTAAACATGAAAAATACCGAAAAAACTATGGATAAGATCGTTGCCCTCTGCAAAGGCCGGGGATTTGTATACCCGGGCTCCGAGATCTACGGCGGACTGGCAAATTCCTGGGATTACGGCCCTTTGGGCGTGGAGTTCAAGAACAATATAAAGCGTGCATGGTGGAAGAAATTCGTTCAGGAAAGTCCCTATAATGTAGGCTTGGACGCGGCGATCCTCATGAACCCCCAGACTTGGGTGGCATCTGGCCATGTAGGCGGTTTTTCGGACCCGCTGATGGACTGTAAGGACTGTAAGGAGCGGTTCCGGGCCGACAAGCTCATTGAGGATGCAGCCGGCGAGACTGCTGACGGCTGGTCTGATGAAAAGATGATGGAATTCATCAAGGAAAAGGAGATTGCGTGCCCCAACTGCGGCAAGCATAACTTTACGGATATTCGGAAGTTCAATCTGATGTTCAAGACCTTCCAGGGTGTGACCGAGGACAGCAAGAACGAGCTCTTTCTGCGGCCGGAGACAGCCCAGGGCATCTTTGTGAATTTTAAGAACGTACAGCGGACCTCGCGGAAAAAGGTTCCCTTTGGCATCGGCCAGATCGGGAAATCCTTCCGGAACGAGATCACGCCGGGGAATTTCATATTCCGAATCCGGGAATTCGAGCAGATGGAGCTGGAATTCTTCTGCAAGCCCGGCACGGATATGGAGTGGTTCCTGTACTGGAAGGATTACTGCAAAAACTTCCTGCTGTCCCTTGGTATCAAGGAGGAGAACATCAAACTCCGCGACCACGAGCAGGAGGAGCTCTCTCACTACAGCAACGCCACCACGGACATTGAGTTCATGTTCCCCTTTGGGTGGGGTGAGCTGTGGGGCATTGCGGACCGGACGGACTTTGACCTCAAGCAGCACAGCGAGCACAGCGGTGAGAAGATGGAATACAATGATCCGGAGACCAACGAGAAGTATATCCCCTATTGTATTGAGCCCTCCCTGGGCGCGGACCGGGTGACGCTGGCGTTTCTGGTTGAGGCCTATGACGAGGAAGTGATTGACCCGGAGAAGAACGACGTCCGGACCGTCATGCACTTCCATCCGGCGCTGGCTCCTGTGAAGGCCGCGGTTCTGCCCCTGTCCAAAAAGCTCTCGGACAAGGCGAGAGAGGTGTATTCCATGCTGGCGTCCGAGTTTATGTGCGAATATGACGAGGCCGGGAGCATTGGAAAGCGTTACCGCCGGCAGGATGAGATCGGAACGCCGTTCTGTATCACCTATGACTTTGATTCCGAGGAGGACGGCAGCGTGACCATCCGCCACAGAGACAGCATGGAGCAGGAGCGGGTTAAAATTGAGGATTTGGTGGAATATATCCGCCGGGCGGTGAAATTCTAATACAGACAGCATAGGGCAGAAACGGGGTGCGCGGATGTCGCTCTATCACGAACTGAAAAAATTCAGCGGCAAGGAAAGGGCCAGCTTTCACATTCCCGGACACAAGGCGGGAAACGGGCTCAGCCGAAGCTTTAAGGCGGATGCCTTCCGGCTGGATGTGACCGAATTCGAGGAGACGGACGATCTTCAGCGGCCGGAGGGAATTCTGCGGGATGCCCAGCGGCGGGCCGCCAGGGCCTTTGGCGCGGGCACCAGCTTTTATCTGACCAATGGTTCCAGCATTGGCCTCCACGCCGCTGTCCTGGGCAGCTGTAAGCGGGGCGACAAGCTCCTGCTGGACCGGACCTGCCACAAGGCGGTTGCCGCGGCTGTGACGCTGGCCGGACTGGAGCCGGTGTTTGTGTATCCGGCATTTGACCGGGATCTGGGAATCTATACCGGTGTGACAGCCCAGATGGTGAAACGGGCGCTGGACCGGGATCCGGACATTGTGGGGGCGGTCATTACCAGCCCCACCTATTACGGAATCTGTTCAGACATTTGGGGCATCGCCATGTGTCTGCACAACAGCGGAAAATTTTTGATTGTGGACGAGGCCCACGGCGCACACTTTGCCTTTCATGAGGCCCTGCCCGGGACCGCGCTGGAACAGGGGGCGGACCTGTGTATCCAGAGCGCGCACAAGACCCTGCCTGCCATGGGTCAGTGTTCCCTTCTGCACGTCGGCCGGAATGCGGCTGTGGAGCCGGAGGAGATCCGCAGGACCCTGCGGATTCTGCAGACCACCAGCCCGTCCTATCTGCTGATGGCATCGCTGGACGAGGCGGTGCTGGACATGGAACGGCGCGGACGCCGGTCTCTGGACCGGCTGATCCGGGAGGTCACAGAACTGAAGGCCGCTGTCCGCGGGCTGGGTGTGCTGGATTTTGTGGACGGCGGCAGGCTGGACAGGCCCCAGGATCCCCTGCGGCTTGTGGCTGACTTCCGGAAAACCGGGATCAGCGGCCAGTGCGCCGCGCGCATTTTGAAGGAGGCGTTCGGCATCTACCCCGAAATGGCGGACCATTACCATGTTGTGTTTGTCATCACGGCGGCCAATACCCGGGCGGAGCTGGCGCTTCTGCGGGAGGCGCTGATTCGGTTCTCCCGGACGAGGCTTGAACCAATGCCGGGGCCTGAGCCTCTGCCCCTGCCGGATGCGGAGATGGCAATGAATCCGGCGGCGGCCTGGGCGGCGCCCCGGGTACAGGTCCCGCTGCAGGAGGCGGCGGGAGAGACTGCGGCTGGGATTGTGGCGGCGTGTCCGCCCGGCGCGGCTGTTCTGATTCCGGGCCAGCGGATCTCCGCGGCGGCCGTGGAGTATATCCGGGCCGGCCGGATTGCCGATACCATAGAAATCGTCGCGGAATAATGGAAGGAAGGTGGCAGTATGGCGTTTGAGCAGGTCAGGGGCAACGAGACAGTCAAGGCGCTTTTGCGGCATACCCTTGCATCAGGCCGGGTCGGCCACGCCTATATTCTGGAGGGGATCCGGGGCGTGGGACGGATGACCATGGCCCGCGCCTTTGCCGGGGCTCTGCTGGGGACGGATAAGCCGGAGTCCCACCCGGATTTCGCGGTGGTCACCAACCAGCTCTATGATCCCTCCAGAAAGCAGGAAAATGTGCTGGTGGACACCATCCGGAGCATGAAGCGGGACGTATACATCCGCCCCTATGCCGGAGAGCGGAAGCTCTACGTCATACCCAGGGCGGACACCATGCAGGCGCCGGCCCAGAACAGCCTTTTGAAGGTGTTTGAGGAGCCGCCTGGATACTGCACCATCATCCTGCTGGCGGAGAATGCAAACGCGTTTCTGCCCACCATCCTATCCCGCGCGCTGGTTCTGCGGCTCCACCCGCTGGAGCACAGCCAGGTGGCGGCGTTTCTCACAGAGGAGCGGGGCATACCGCCTGAGCGGGCGGCACAGCTCGCCGTTCTGAGCGGCGGCGCCATTGGCAAGGCGCTGGACATGCTGGAGGATGATGAGGTGTTCGCCCTGCGGGAGGAAACGCTGGGGCATATGCTTGCCATGATGGACGGAAACTATAAAACAATGTACGATTTTATTCGATTCATGAAACAGAACCGGGGAAGCGCGGACTTTATTCTGGAGATCCTGCTCTCCTGGAGCCGGGACCTGATGCATCTGAAGCTGGGCGGCGGTCAGTTTGCAGTGATCAATGCGGACAAAGAGGAACAGCTCCGGGCCTTCTGCGGAAGGCTCACCCGGACAGCGGCCTTCCGGTTCAGCGAGATCACAGTCAAATACCGAAGCATCATCGGTCAAAACGCGAATTATCCAGTCGCCGTGCTCTGCATGGCGACAGAATACTGGGAGGAAATCCATGGTAGAGATCATAGGAGTTAGATTTAACAGCGCCGGAAAGGTCTATTATTTTGACCCCAAGGGAAACCAGCTGGAGGCCGGGACCAGGGTTCTGGTCGAGACGGCCCGGGGCGTGGAGATGGGCAAGGTGGTCACCCCCAATAAGATGGTGGAGGACAGGGAGATCGTGCCGCCGCTGAAGGCCATCATCCGGATCGCCGCAGAGGCGGATTTCCGGCAGGAAGAGGAAAACAAGGAGAAGGAAAAAGAAGCCTTTGACATCGCGGTCCAGAAGATTGCGGAGCATAAGCTGGACATGAAGCTGGTGGGTGCGGAGTATACCTTTGACCGGAGCAAAATCCTATTTTATTTCACGGCCGACGGGCGTGTGGATTTCCGGGATCTGGTCAAATCTCTGGCCAGCGTGTTCCGGACCCGGATTGAGCTCCGGCAGATCGGGGTCAGAGATGAGGCACGGCAGTTGGGGAGCATTGGGATCTGCGGCCGGTTTTTATGCTGCAGTACCTTTTTGAACGACTTTCATCCCGTGTCCATCAAGATGGCCAAGGAACAGGGGCTGTCCCTGAATCCCACCAAGATCTCCGGCGTGTGCGGGCGGCTTATGTGCTGTCTGCAGTATGAGCAGAACGCCTATGACGACATGCTCCGGAAGATGCCCCGCAGAGGCGATAAGGTGGAGACGCCGGACGGGGTCGGAACCGTGGTGGATACCGCCACACTGAAAGGGCAGGTCAAGGTCAAATTTATGGACGATAAGGGCGATCTGGTGAAGTTTGAGAACTATGTGCTGGGCGATTTCCAGCCCTGCGGCAAGCGCTGTAAATGCAAGCTGGAGCGGGAGGCGCCCAAGGTCCAGCCTGAGGAAATTCTGGAGGAGATTCGCAATGATGAATTTGAGGAGCTGACCCCGGAACTGACGGCAGAGCTTGCGGAGGTCTCCGGCAGCGAGACCGGAGCTCCCAAAAAGTCCGGGCGCAGGCCGGAGCGGAGGAAAGAGGACCGGGACGGCAGAACCAGCGGACGGGAGGGAAAGCCTCCGGAGGACCGCGGCGGAAGCGGGAAGGACGGGGAGAATAAACCCCGCAGGCGTTCCCGGCCCCGGCGCAGGGGCGGAAGCGGAAAGAAGGGGCCCGGCGGCAATTCCGGCGGCCCCCAGAGTCCGCCGCAGAATGCGGGCGGCGGTCCCGCAAAGCCGGACAGCGGCGGCAACGGTGTCAGCAATGGGACCGGCGGCTACAGCGGCGGCTATAGCCGCTGAAAAGAGGATTGACAAGGCGGCGTCCGCATGGACGCCGCCCTTTTTCATATAAAACGCGCCATGCATGGGCCGAATGACGCGGGACGATTCTCAAACCGCCCAAAAATGTTTCAGTAAGCTTGGATTATTCGCATAGGAAAATATATATTCCCTCGGGCAGGACACGATTATTTTATCGTGATAGATAATTTTAAAAGATCTAAAATTTTGAGCTGCTGTTCTTCCGAACATGTAATTATGAAATCGTATAATTGTTGATTGATGGGCAGTGACTTATTGGCTGGAATCGGATCTATGCCGTAAAACAATTCACATAGAGAAAGTTGAAAGGCTGCAGCAATTTTGTGAAGACTGTCAAGCGAAGGATTCCTTTCACCTCTTTCGACTTGACCAATATAACTTGTATGCAGCCCGGAACGGTGGCCGAGTTCCTCCTGGCTCCATCCATTTCCTTTTCTTAAATTCTTGATGCGCAGTCCTAATAAAACTGATATATTTTTCATTGATTATCACCAAGTCTATACTATAAGTATCTTTCAAGTTAATCAAGAGACTATTGACATTTAAATAAAAATAATATATACTATAAGTGCTGTTTTGCGAAAATAGATCTGATTATATTAGTATAATTTTATGGAGGCGTTAATAATGAAAACAGTTTTTGATGATACACGTTTGGAAAACCTTTACAAGGAAGCAGCTCACAGTTTCATAAAAACAGAAGCCTTTGAGATATTACAAAAAAAGATGAACCAGTGGCTTGGAGAACCTCCGGAACTAAATGAAAAGCAAACCAAATATGTTGAAGAATTGGTGGATCGAATACTGGAATTCGGCAAAGAACAATCAACATATATGTATCTGCGTGGATTGTCAGATTGTGAGGCGGTTTTAAATTATTCGAAAAATACAAAATAAACAGCCTGCGGACGCGGCTTAAAGATAGTGCGTCATAGGAAGATTATATCCATAAACGGAAACCGGCGGTTCTATGGCTTTTTAAGTCATAGAACCGCCGGTCTTTTCATTATAGCTTAGGCAAGAAAATGTCCCCGCCGGTACAGGCGGGGGTGGTTATATCTTCGGCGGGAGTACAGTCTCCCGACGAAGGTGTGCGGCTTCGCCGCTTTACATGACGGGGCAAACCCCTTGTTGAATTTTGATGAACCAATGTGTTAAGTACATACTTGCCCTGTTTATTTGTTTGGGCTTTGGAATTTCCGCATCCGCAGGTCGCGGCCCACAAAGGGGAGGACCGTATAATTTCCCATAAGCCGTGAGGTGAGACGCTTGCTGTAGATCTGCTCCAGCCCGGCGGCTGTGAGGTTGGTGGAAAGAATGGTGCTTTTCTCCTGAATCTGCCGGGTGTTGATGATGTCAAACAGGGCCGCCGTGGAATAGGCGGAGATAAACTCTGTGCCCAGATCGTCAATAATCAGCAAATCGGTTTGGTAAACATACCGGGATGTGTATTCGGCCTGTTCCAGATCATCCCCGTCATAGCGCCCGAATTTCAGCTTTTCCAGCAGGTCAAAAAGCTGGAAGGCTGTCTGGTAATACACGGTCTTGCCCCGTGCCAGCGCATAGTTTGCAATACAGCTGGAGAGATAGGTCTTGCCCGTGCCCGCGTTCCCCATGAGCAGGAGGTTATCGTGGGTGGCATCAAAAGTCTCCGCGAACTGCAGCCCCCTGGCATAGGCCTGTTTGGCATAGACAAGGGGCTGACGGCCGTTCTCCGCGGGCTGGTCCGCGAACAGGCTGTAATCCACCCGGTCAAAGGTCTGTTCCTTCATATACTCGGTGAGGTTTGCGTTCACCCCAATGTATTTGGTCACCAGCTGACGCAGGCATGAACAGCGGGCGCCGCGGTCATCATAGCCGGTGTCATGGCACTTTTCACAGGAGTATATTTCATCCAGATAGTCTTCGGGCAGATTCAGCTGTCTGAGTATGCCTGCCTTTTGGGCTTGCAGGCCGCGGATTGCCGCCTCAATCCGGGGATAGTTTTTGCCGCCGTCCAGAACACATCGGGCCAGGGCGGCTCCGCCCTGACGCAGCCGGGCTTCCAGCTGGGCATAAGCGGGCGCGGCTTCCCGGACCTGTTCCGTCCGGCGCGCTTGCTCGGCCTGGTTTTCCTCCCGCCGCCGGGCCAGTTCCCGGTTGGCCAAAGTGTATGCTGATTCCATATGACTCACCCCTCATGGTCCAGCATCATATCCAAAAGCTGTTCCTCCAGCTTTGCATAATCCGTCTGGTTCGTGTCCTCATAGTTGTTGAATTTACTCTTTTTCGGCAGGCATTGTGCAGACTGGCTCTTGCTCTGCTGTTTGAACTTTCCGTCCCAGTCCCGTACCTGTTCCGGGGTGGTAAAGCCCTCTGCCGCCCAGCTTTGCAGAATCTTGTTCATATATGCCCAGCTGAGCTTGCCGGTGTGCTCCACCGTCCGGTCATAGGCCAGGGGGATCAGATCCAGACAGATCTGGTCATCCTCGATCCAGAGCCTGATGTACTTTTTTTCCGTCGGGGTCAGAGCCCGGTCGTAAATGCCCAATATCCCGCGGATTTTATGCTCCGCGCTGTCCAGCGCCTCCAGCTCCATAACATGGGCCTCGGCCGCCTCAAAGGTATCAATCCCGCGCTCCGCCCAGTCAATGGCCACGGTCTCCAGGTACCGGCGGTTGGTCTTGCCGCGCTTTGCCGCATAGGACAGAAGCATGGTGATGACCTCCACCGGAAGACCCAGCCAGTCCACAAAGGAATAGAGCATCTCCATGTCGGAAGGGGTCAGTATCTTGTTGAGTACGGTCTCCGCCTGATAGAACAGGCCGGATACGGATTTGTTGCTGGACGCCACAGCGTCGATCTCCGCCATGGTATAGGAGGGCTTGGTCACCTGCTTCCGCCCGGAGCTGTCCCGGCCCGCCTTTGGTGCCGGGGCGGCCTGGGCCGGACGGCCGCGGCGGACCTCCTCTGGAAAATGGTAGCCGGTCTCGTCATAGACAAGCTCATCCCGGCTCACCCAGAAATCCAGAATATAGATCGCACGGTCTGCCGTCATATCCAGATCCCTGGCAATGGCGTCCGGCTTTGGAAAGCCGCCGTTTTTGCTTACCTGGTATTTGAGGTAAAGATAGAGCTGTATGTACTCCGGCTTGGAAAACCGGACATATTTTTCGGCAAATTCATACGAGACAGGAAACGTTTCCAAAGTCTGCGGACCTCCTTTTGTGCGGCTTAGCAATATGTACAAGGGTGATTGTTGGGGCTGTATGCCGTTTTTGTGCTGATAATCGGGTTCCCGGAAAAAGATGGTTTTTCACCTGTGTCATTTCCCTACGCAGAACCGGGCGAACACCTGATCGATGATCTCCTCCTGCACGGTGGCGCCGGTGACCTCGCCCAGAGCCGAGAGCACGTCCTCCAGATCCACATACAGCAGATCATAGGGCATACCGGCCCGGTTGGCCTCCATGGCACGCGTCAGAGCGTCCATGGCCTTGCGCAGGGAATCCCGCTGGCGCGTATTGCTCAGATACACCTCGCCGGACCGCATGTGTCCGCTGAGGAACATACTGGAGATGGCTGCCTCCAGGGTATCGATCCCGGACGCCGGTCCATCCTTGGGGGTGGCGGTCTCAATCACCCGCGACGGCTGGATGCCCAGTGCCTCTGCGGCCTGCTCCCGGGTGACCCGGACCTCCTGGTCGGTCTTGTTCAGAAGCAGCAGTACGTTTTTGCCCTGGAGCTCCTCGGCAATGCGGATGTCCTCCGGCGCGATTCCTGCCGCGCTGTCGATCACAAAGAGGCAGAGATCAGCCTCGCGAAGACGGGCCTTTGCCCGGTCAATGCCAATCTGCTCCACCTCGTCCGCGCCTGTGCGGATCCCGGCTGTGTCCAGAAGCCGGAGGGCCGCGCCGCCCAGATTGATATACTCCTCAATCACATCCCGGGTGGTGCCCGGAATATCTGTTACAATGGCCCGGTCGCTCCGTGCAAGCGCGTTGAGAAGCGAAGATTTTCCCACGTTGGGCCGGCCCGCGATTACCGTCAGAATTCCATCCCGGAGCATCCTTCCGGTCTCAAAGGTGCCGAGGAGCGCCTGTATTCCCGTCTGCAGTTCTGCCAGGGACCGCTCTGCAGCCGTCCGTTCCGGGGCGTCAACCTCCTCGGGATAGTCCGCCGCCGCCGAGATGTGGGAGGTGATGGCAATGACCTCTTCCCGCAGGGCACCGATTTTTTTTGCCAGAGCGCCGGTCAGGGACTGGGCCGCGTTTTGCAGGCCCAGTCCGGAATGGGAATCAATGATATCCATGGCGGCCTCCGCTCCGGTCAGGTCGGTCTTTCCGTTGAAAAAGGCCCGGCGGGTGAATTCCCCGCCCTCCGCCAGCCGTGCGCCGGCGGCCAGAAGCTCGTTCAGGATCCGGTCCGCCGCGAAAAAGCCGCCGTGGCAGTTGATCTCCACCACGTCCTCCCCGGTATAGGAGCGGGGCGCGCGCATAACCGCCACCAGCGCCTCGTCAATGAGGACATCCGGCTGGTCCAGCTTGTGGATATTGCAGAGGGTCAGCTTGTGGCTCTCCAGACTGCGGAGCGGCAGCCCGCTCCGAGCCGCGGCGACCCGCTGGGCAATGGCCTCGGCCTCGGAACCGCTGATCCTTAAAATGGCAATGCCACCCGTTCCGATGGGGGTGGCGATTGCGGCGATGGTATCGTGTAATTTCATGGGAAGCCCTCTAATTCTTCTTGATATTCTCCACCAGTTCCCGGATGATGGCGCCGAGCTCTGTGTCGCCGCTCAGGTTCTGGCGGATTTTTTTCACCGCGGTCATGACGGTGGTGTGGTCCCGGTTGAACTCCTCCCCGATCCTGGGATAGGATTCGTCCAGCACCTCCCGGGCTATGTACATGGCGATGTGCCGGGGATAGGCAATGTCGTTGGACCGGCGTTTGGTGACCAGGGAGCCGCTGGGCAGATGAAAGTATTTCTCCACCTCGTCAATGATGACCTTGGTGTTAATATCCCGCTGGGGCAGGGTGGAGAGGATCTCCTTCAGGGCCTTTTGGGCCAGCTCCATGGAAATGGTGTTGGTCCGCTCAATCCCAGCATAGGCCAGAATCCGCTTGACCGCGCCCTCCAGATCCCGCACGTTGGATTTGATGTTGTTGGCCACATATTCCACAATCTCTTCGTCAAAGGTGAAATACTCCTCCTCGATCTTGGAGCGGAGGATGGCCAGCCGGGTTTCATAGTCAGGCGGCTGAATATCGGCCAGCAGGCCCATCTGGAACCGGCTTTTGAGCCTGTCCGCCAGGTGGGGGGTTTCAGAGGGAAGGCGGTCAGAGGTCAGGACGATCTGCTTGCCTGCCTCGTACAGGGCGTTGAAGGTGTGGAAAAATTCCTCTTGGGCCAGCTCCTTGGTAGCCAGAAACTGGATGTCGTCCATGAGGAGCAGGTCCACGGTCCGGTGCTTGTTCCGAAAGTCCTGGTTGGTCTTTTCCCGAATGGCGGTAACCAGTTCATAGGTGAATTTTTCACTGGTGGTATAGAGCACGCGCCGCTCCGGGTAATTCTGCAGAAAATAGTTTCCGATGGCCTGGAGCAGATGGGTCTTGCCGAGGCCGCTCCCGCCGTAGATGAACAGGGGGTTGTACTTCTGGGAGGGGGCCTCCGCCACAGCCAGTGAGGCCGCGTGGGCCAGATTGTTGTTGTTCCCCACCACAAAGGTCTCAAAGGAGTATTTGGGATTTAAGGTGTTCTGATCCCGTATGGGGTCGGAGGAGGCCGCTTTTTCCGGCTCCGGTGTATCGCAGTCCACTTCCAGGTCATAGGGACGTCCTGCGGCGAGCTCAATACAGCTCTCCAGCATGGAGCGGAATTTGGTCATAATCATGTTCTTGTTCAGGTTTCCCGGAACAGAGAGCCGGATGGCCGTCTCGGTCAGGGCCACGGGCCGGATGGGTTTGATCCAGGTGTCAAAGGACACGCCGGAGATCTCCTGGGAGAGTTCTTGTAATACTTGATTCCAAATGCTTGTGAGTTGATCCAAGGTTGGGAGCCTCCTGTCTGGTAATACTTCGGGACTAGCGTCCGGTCAAAATCCCGCTGACCCATGGATATCAAGCCATAGCGGGACAAACTGCCTGCGGAAAAAAGTGCGCAAAAATATTTAGGAAAAGCATGTTTTCCTAAATACCCATACAATAATAATGTAGAAACCTGGCAGCGTATGTCGAAAGTGCGGTCCGGCCGGCAGGGTGCCCCCTCGCCCGGCTTTCCGCGGTAATACTTATCATACCAGAAAAGAAAGAAAAATTCAACACTAAAAAACTTGAAAAATAACGGTAAAAAATTCTTTTTTTATTGGAATACAAAATGTGGAGCGGCCCCAAAACTCAAATAACAAGATATGCGGTTTTCCTGTCAAAAATTCTGAGAAAAATTTTTTTCTGTGAAAAGGGGCTTGACAACAGGGAAATACCATGATAAAATATTACAGATTTTGTTATGAAATATGATGTGAATCATTTTCACGATACATGTGGATTGAAGGAGGGATAGCAATGCTGAGAACATACCAGCCGAAGAAAAGACAGCGGGCGAAGGAGCATGGTTTCAGAAAGAGAATGAGCTCTAAGAACGGCCGTAAAGTTTTGGCGAGAAGAAGACTGAAAGGCAGAAAGAGACTGTCTGCATAGGCTCTCGTCAGCCTAAGGGAAATCCCCGCGGGCGTTGCCAATCCATCAACAATGCGTCCCGGCGGTCTTTGCTGCCGGGCGCGGATCAGTTGGCAGTCTGCAAACATCGGGAAACTGAATACAGCAGAGTTTTTCGACAGTCTGGAAGACGCCGCGGGCGTCTTTTTGTCTATTATGGCGTAATACCGGAAGATAAGGCGTTATTCATGAAGATTATTAGTTTAACACAAAATTCACAGTTTCTGCGGCTTTACCGGCGCGGGAAATCCGCTGTCACCCCCACCATGGTGGTCTATGCCGCCAGGAACCGGGAAGGGGAGCGGCGGCTGGGGATCACCGCCGGAAAAAAGGTGGGCGGCGCGGTTCAGCGGAACCGGGCCAAGCGCAGAATCCGGGAGCTTTACCGGATTTCGCAGGGACACCTCAGACAGGGCTATGACCTCTGTATCGTGGCGCGGACCTTTACGGTGCATGCGCCTTACGGAAAACTGGCGCGGGACTTCCGAATGGCAGCTGAAAAGCTGGGAGTGTGGAACCATGAAGCGGCTGTTGATTAAATTGATCCGGTTTTATCAGAGGCGGGTCTCGCCCCTGAAAAAACCATGCTGCCGGTTTTATCCGAGCTGCTCCCAGTACGCTGTTCTGGCGATCCAGAAATACGGCGTAATCCGGGGCGGCTTTAAGGCGGTTTGGCGGATTCTCCGCTGTAACCCCTTCTGCAAAGGCGGAATTGACTTTCCGTAACCCCTGAGCGGAACGCCTCCGGCGCTGTCCGCCGAATCGAAGGATAAGAGGAGGAACGCAAGTGTCCTATATCATGCTGGCCCTGGGCTGGATACTGAAACTATGTAACATGCTGGTGGGTAACTATGGTGTTACCATCATTATGTTTACGATTCTCGTGAAAGCGATCCTGCTTCCCATGATGGTGAAGCAGCAGCGCTCAATGACCAAGACACAAAAACTTCAGCCGCTGCTCAACGAGCTGCAGCAGAAGTATGCAAACGATAAAGAAAAACTGAATATGGAAACCATGAAGCTCTATCAGAAGTATAAGATCAACCCCATGAGCGGCTGTCTGCCCCTTCTGATCCAGCTTCCGATCCTGATGGCCCTGTACTGGGTCGTGAAAAAGCCGGTCGTGTATTTGATGGGCTTTGGCGATGACGAGGTATGGCGGATTGTCAGCGCGGTTACGGAGTGGGCCCAGGGCAGCCCCGACGGGCTGAGTCAGTTCTTCTCCGCGCTGGGGATTGAGAACATGGACGCCCTGACGGCCAACGGCTATAAGATGTTCGGTATGTATGAGATCCAGATCGCGCGGTTTTTGCATGTGCATCCGGAGATCATGAACAGCCAGTGGATTTTGGAGACCGGCAAGAATTACGATATTGTCAACTTCAACTTCCTGGGTCTGGATCTTTCCCAGACCCCGAGTCTGGGCGCGTTCTTTGGCATGTTTGTGGGCCAGTTCAGCAGTCTGACCCCAGGCACCATTGCGCTGTGGTCCATACCGGTGCTGTCCGGTCTCAGCTCGTTTGTGGTGTCAAAGCTCTCCCAGAAGATGCAGCCGGCGCCTCCGCCCCAGAAAAACGCCAACGGCGAAGAAAAGGCCAATCCCATGCAGTCCATGATGCTGTTTATGCCGTTCATCTCCGCGTGGTTTGCGTTTACGCTCCCCGCGGCTGTGGGCCTGTACTGGACGGTCAGCAATATTCTCCAGCTGGTGCAGCAGTTTGTTTTGATGAAAATTGTAAAAGTTGATTTAACCGAAGAACAAATCGAAGGGGAGATCGTCAATGTTAAGAAAAATCGAAAAAAACGCAAAAAGTAAGGAAGAGGCCCTGAAGCTGGCGGCGGCGGAGTTCGGCGTTCCGGTGGAGGAGCTCTCCTATAAGGTGGAGCGTGAGGTCGGCAAGGGCCTGATGGGACTGCTGTTGGGCAAGGAGGTCATCATCTCCGCCTGGATCACCAAAGAGGCGGAGGAAGAGGAGGCCAAGCTCCGGCGGCTGGCCGAGAAGCGGGCCGCGTCCGAACAGGCGGAGAAGGCCAAGCAGGCCGGTGCGGCCAATCCTTACGCCCCAAAAGAGGATCCGGCCTTTAAGGATTACGTGGATCCGGACGGCAGAAAAAAGAAAAAGGCGGAGGAGCCGTCCGCGCCTGTCAAAAAAGCGCCTGTGAAAGCGGCGGAGAACGCCGCAAAGCAGACCGCGCCTGCAGTCAAGGCGTCAGAGGCGCCAGCCCCGGCGGGTACGGCGGCGCCAGATGCCAGGGCTAAGGAGGGCGGCTCCCGGAAACGCCGGGAGGTGACGGAGAAATCTTTGGCGGACGCGACCTACTTTGTGACAGAGCTGGTACATAAAATGGGGCTTGCGGACGCGGTGGCAGAGGTGACCAACGGCGGCGAGGCGGTCAATGTGAAGGTTTCCGGTTCCCGGATGGGCCTTTTGATCGGCAAGCGGGGCGATACCCTGGACGCGGTGCAGTACCTGACCAGTCTGTATGTGAACAAGGAGAAGAATTCCTATATTAAGGTCAATGTGGACACAGAGGGATACCGTTCCAAGCGGGAGGAGACGCTGGTAAAGCTGGCAAAGGGCCTGGAACGCCGCGTGATCCGGGAATACAAGCCGGTTGCGCTTGAGCCCATGTCCCCCAATGAACGGCGGATCATCCACGCGGCCTTGCAGAACAGCAACAGGGTGAAAACCTATAGTGTGGGCGAGGAGCCCAACCGCAAGGTCATTGTCGCGCCCATTGACGAGCAGTAGGTCCGGGCGGAGAAAAATTGAAAAGTGGATCAGGCCGCGGCTCTCTCCTTTTGGGGAGGACTGCGGCCTCGTCGCTTTTTGATGCCCAGCCGCCGCGCCAGGCTGTGACAAACGAGAGGAGTGTGCGCATGAGCTTCCGCTATTTTGAAAACCGGGATTGTCCCTATTATCCATGCCATAAGCTGGAACACATGAACTGCCTGTTCTGCTTTTGCCCCCTTTACCGGATACCTGACTGCGGCGGGAACTATGTGATGATTCCGGGGAAGGACGGCCGGAGGGTCAAGGACTGCAGCAGCTGTCTGGTGCCTCATCGGCCGGAAGGCTATGACTATATTATAAGGCGGCTTCAGGAGGATGACGCATGAACATCAAATGGGAAGCGGATATCTATGACAAGGCGTTCAGCTTTGTCCACCAGTACGGCGAGGATGTGCTGAACCTGCTGGACCTGCCCGCCGGCGGCAGGGTGATTGACCTGGGCTGCGGCAGCGGGGCACTGACCCGGCGGCTTGCGGACGCGGGCTTTGCCGTGACCGGGGTGGATGCGTCCGCGGAAATGCTGGAACAGGCCAAGGCCCTGCACCCGTCGCTGCGGTTCGTCTTGGGGGACGCGCTGCACTACAGGCCGGACACGCCTGCGGACGCCGTGTTTTCCAATGCGGTGTTCCATTGGATCGACGATCAGGACGGCCTTCTGCGCAATATTGCGGCCATGCTTCGGGAGGGCGGCCAGCTGGTCTGCGAGTTCGGCGGCCGGGGCTGCTGTGAGCGGATCCACCGGGCATTGCAAACCGGCTTTGAAGCGCGGGGGATCAAATATAGGCGAACTTTCTATTTCCCGACTGTAGAGGAATACGCCCCAAAAATGGAGGCCGCCGGACTGATGGTGACCTATGCAGTGCTGTTTGAGCGGCCCACCCGCCTCAGCGGCGCGGACGGACTGCGGGACTGGATCCGCATGTTTGTTAAGCTCCCCTTTGAAGGGGTTGCGCCGGATATGCGGAAGGCGATCATACGGGAGGCGGAGACACGGCTCCGGCCGGAGCTGTACCGGGACGGAAGCTGGTATGCCGACTATGTGCGGATCCGGCTTCGGGCAGTCAAAACAGGACGGTGAAAACAGGGAAAAATTGTGTCATTCGCTGGTGGAATTTCCCGGCGATAGACTTGCAATTTTGGAATGGATAAGGTACAATACCATATATACCAAAACTGGAAAATTTGAAAAGGGATGATCGGATGAATCTTGAGCAGGTCCAGGCGCTGGACAGCAAATACTATATGAACACCTTCGGCAGCCGGACCCCGGTGTGCTTCACACAGGGGGAGGGGATCACCCTGACCGATACCGAGGGAAAGCAGTATCAGGACTTTTTTGCGGGGATCGCCGTCAACTGTCTGGGCTACGCCCATCCCCGGCTGGTCCGGGAGCTTCAGGACCAGGTGGCGAAGCTGACCCATGTCTCCAATGTATATTATACGGAAAACCAGGCCCGGCTGGCGCAGCTGCTGGCCGAAAACAGCTGCGGCGACCGGGTGTTCTTTGCCAATACCGGGGCGGAGGCCAATGAGGGGGCCATCAAGCTGGCCAAGAAATATTTTGTGGAAAAGGGTATGCCGGAGAAGCGGGAGTTCATCACCCTGCGCAACTCCTTCCACGGCCGGACGCTGGCCACCGTGGCCGCCACCGGACAGGAGAAATACCAGAAACCATACCGGCCGCTGATTGAGCGGTTTGTGCATGTGGGCGCCAATGACTGTGAAGGGCTGCGCCAGGCTGCCAATCCCAACACGGCCGCCATCATGGTGGAACTGATCCAGGGCGAGAGCGGCGTTCTGCCTTTGGAGCGGGAGTTTGTGGATACCATCACCGCCCTCTGCCATGAGCGGGACATTCTGCTGATCGTGGATGAGGTACAGACCGGAATCGGCCGGACCGGCAAGCTGTTCGCCTATGAATGGTACGGCATTGAACCGGATATTATCACCCTGGCCAAGGGGCTGGGCGCGGGAATTCCAATCGGCGCATTTGTGGCAAAGGAAAGCGTGGCCGCGGCGTTCCATCCCGGCGACCACGGGACCACCTTCGGCGGCAATCCCCTTTCCGCCCGGGCCGGACTGGTCGTTATGGACGAACTTCTGCAGGGCGGCCTGCTCAGCCACAGCGCTGAGATGGGCGTCTATTTTAAGGAAGGGCTTGAAAAGCTGGCTGCGGCCAGCGGCGAGATCTGCACGGTGCGCGGCAAGGGTCTCATGCTGGGCGTTGTGTTCCATGACGGGATCGCCCGTCAGGTGGGCGAAACCCTGCGGGAGCGCGGCTATCTGGTGGGCGTTGTGGGGGATAAGGTCCTTCGTATCGTTCCGCCGCTGATTCTGACAAAACAGGAGATTGACGGATTCCTCGCGGCATTGGACGGGGTTTTAAAAAATCTGTAGAGCGGATGCGGCCGGATGCCGCAGCCAGCTCACAGAAATTCTGAATTTGATAACCAGGGCCCGGCAAAATGCACCAAAAAGATTGCCATGGACGGCATTTTCGGGCAGCGTGCGCGGCAGGGTGCGGGCCTGTGAAAGACAAGGCGCCGCATGCCAATGGGCCACAGAAAGGAAAGAGAGCCATGAGTATGAAGCATTTTATCAGCATCCATGATATTACCGGGGATGAATTCAGCAGTCTGCTGGATCTGGCCCTGAAACTGAAAAAAGAGACCAAGGAGGGGATTCCGCATCCGATTTTGAAGGGCAAAACCTTGGGCATGATCTTTACTAAATCCTCAACCCGCACCCGGGTTTCCTTTGAGGTGGGCATGTACCAGCTGGGCGGACATCCCCTGTTCCTGAACGCCAACGACATGCAGCTGGGCCGGGGCGAGAGCATCTATGACACGGCCAACGTCATGAGCCGGTTTGTGGACGGGATTATGATCCGTACCTATGACCATCAGGATGTGCTGGATCTGGCGAAGTACGGGAGCGTTCCCGTCATCAATGCCCTGACCGACTATCTGCATCCCTGTCAGGCCCTGGCGGACCTGATGACGGTCTATGAGCACAAGGGACGTTTGCAGGGACTGAAAATGGCCTATGTGGGCGATGGCAATAACGTGGCGCATTCCCTGCTCTATGCCTGCGCCAAGGCGGGAATGGACATGGCGGTGGCCACGCCGGAGGGCTATGGCTGTGCCGAAGAGGTGGTGGCAAACGCCAGAGAGGATGCTAAAGCGTCCGGCGCCAGCATTCTGATTACCAACGACCCGGCCGAGGCGGCGGCGGGCGCGGATGTGGTCTGCACCGACACTTGGGTCAGCATGGGCCAGGAGGCCGAAAAGGCGGAGCGGGTCAAGATTTTCAAGGATTATCAGGTCAATGGGGCGCTGTTTGGAAAAGCCAGTGAGGACGCGCTGTTTATCCACTGCCTGCCGGCCTACCGCGGCTATGAGGTGACGGAGGAGGTCATTGACGGGCCCAGATCCGTGATTTTTGACGAGGCGGAAAACCGGCTCCATGCCCAAAAGGCGGTCCTGGCGACCCTGATGGCAGAGAAGAACTGACAGGCCGTTATGAAAGTGCGGCGGGGCCGGAGCACGGCGCCCGCCTTGCGCGGACGTTCCGCAGGGCTCGCGGCGGAACGCGTGGGAGAGCGATTTTGTGAGCCAGAAAGGCCAGAAGGAAATGGAAAGTCTGTACGCATTTGAGGTAAAGCACGCCACGGAGGAGGACATCCCCGCCATTCACAAGATCACCAAGGACGCGTTTTTGAAGTATTGTGAGATGGCAGGCCTGGACTATGACATTGAGGCGCTGAATGAAACCTATGAGGATATCCGCAGGGATATTGAGGAGAAGAACGTGTTTGTGGTACGCATTGACGATGACCCTGTGGGGGCGGTCCGGGTGGAGCTTTTGCCTGACGGCGAGGCCTATCTCAGCCGGTTCGCGGTGGCGTCCCACCACAGGAACAACGGTATCGGCAAGATATTGATGAATGTGGTGGACAAGGTCATGACCCAGAACCATGTCAAGGTCCTGCGTCTGCACACCGCGTCCAAGGTTGCGGCTCTGATCCGCTTCTATTACGGGCGCGGGTTCTATATCGCCGGCGTGGAAAACAGCCGCGGCTATCCCCGGGCGGAGCTCATCAAGGAATACAGTGAAATGTCGGGCCGCTATTGAGAAACGCAGAACCGGCCATACATAGATTTCCATATTTTGAGGGATTCTATATGTATACGACAGAGAAAGGAAGATACCGATGAAAATAAAAGAATTGTTTGCCGGCAGCCCACAGGACCAGATGCAGGTCTCTGTCAACGGCTGGGTCAGGACCCTTAGGGTCTCCAAAAACTTTGGGTTTATTGAGCTGAATGACGGCTCCTATTTCAAAAATCTGCAGATTGTCATTGAGGCGGACGTACTGGAGAATTTTGCCGAGGTGGCAAAACAGAACGTGGGCGCGGCCCTGCGGGTCACCGGGACGCTGGTGATGACCCCGGACGCGAAACAGCCCTTTGAGGTCAAGGCCGCCAGGGTGGAGATTGAGGGCGCCAGCGCGCCGGAATACCCGCTTCAGAAAAAGCGGCATTCCTTTGAATACCTCCGGACCATCCCCCATCTGCGGGCGCGGACCAACACCTTTTCCGCGGTGTTCCGGGTGCGTTCTCTGGTGGCCTATGCCATTCACAAGTTCTTCAATGAACGCGGCTTTGTCTATGTGCACACGCCGCTGATCACAGGAAGCGACTGCGAGGGCGCCGGTGAGATGTTCCAGGTGACCACGCTGGATATGGAAAATCCGCCCCGGGACGGAGCGGGCAGAGTGGATTATGCACAGGATTTCTTTGACCGCCGGACTTCTCTGACAGTCAGCGGACAGCTGGAGGGCGAGGACTTTTCCATGGCCTTTGGGGACATCTATACCTTTGGCCCCACCTTCCGGGCCGAGAACTCCAACACCACGCGCCACGCGGCGGAATTTTGGATGATCGAGCCGGAAATCGCCTTTGCGGATCTGGCGGACGATATGCGTCTGGCGGAGGACATGCTCAAATTCATCATCCGGTATGTGCTGGAACAGGCGCCGGAGGAAATGAAGTTCTTCAACAGCTTTGTGGACAAGGGCCTGCTGGAGCGGCTGGACAACGTGGTAAACAGCGAGTTTGGCCACGTGACCTATACCGAGGCGGTGGAGCTTCTGGAACAGAGCGGCCGGGAATTTGAGTATCCGGTTTCCTGGGGCATGGATCTCCAGACCGAGCACGAGCGGTATCTCACGGAAGAGGTGTTCAAAAAGCCCATTTTTGTCACCGATTATCCCAAAGAGATCAAGGCCTTTTATATGCGGCTCAATGACGACGGAAAGACCGTGGCGGCCATGGACTGCCTGGTGCCCGGCATCGGCGAGATCATCGGCGGGAGCCAGAGGGAGGAGCGGCTGGACGTGCTCTGCCGGCGCATGGCTGAAATGGGTCTCAAGGAGGAGGATTACGGCCATTACCTGGATCTGCGGCGCTTTGGCGGAACCCGGCACGCGGGCTATGGCCTGGGATTTGAGCGGGCAATCATGTATCTGACCGGCATGGGGAACATCCGGGACGTACTGCCCTATCCCAGAACCGTGAATAACCTGTATTGACAAACCGCGCCCGTTTTGGCTGACAGCTGAAACGGGCCTTCATACTATCATGAAATGAGGAGAAAGAAATGCTATTTGGTATTCCGATTTGGCGTATCATATTGATTGTGGTACTGATTATTCTGGTGGTCAAGCGCGCGGATCTGGTGGCGGGCTTTGCCAAGGTCAAATACAACAAACGGCAGTTCCCTGAGGCCATGAAGATCTTCAAGGCGGCGGACAAAATCGGCAACCTGAGCGTCGGCAATAAGATTTTGCTGGGCTATGTCTGTCTGCGCTGCGGCGCGCTGGAGGAGGCGCGGAAGCATCTGCGGCTCTGCATCACCCTGACCAAGCGGGACAGCGCTGACCGGAACCAGGTTAAGAATCTGCTGGCGCTGGTGAGCTGGAAAGAAGGAAATCTGGGCGAGGCCATTGAGGAGCTGGAAGAGGTGGTGGAGACCGGATATAAAAACACGGTGATCTATCAGAATCTGGGGATCCTCTATAACCTGAGCGGCGATCATGAGAAGGCCCTGAAATTCAATCAGGAGGCCTATGAGTACAACAAGGACGACCATATCATCTGTGACAATCTGGCTGATTCCTATGCCATCTGCGGCGCGTATGACAAAGCGGCGGAGATCTATGCGGATCTGATGGAGCGGGACCCCCAGCCCAGGTTTCCGGAGGCCTATTACGGCTATGGCAAGGTGCTGATTGCCCAGGGAAAGACGGAGGAAGGGCTGGAGATGATCCGGCAGTCTCTGACCAAGCCGTTCTCCTATCTCAGCATCCGGCCGAAGGAGGAAATCGAGGCGCTTTACCGGAGCCATGGGGGAGACCCTGCGGCTGTGGAGTGTTAGGAAAAGTGAAAAGAGGGGACCGCAGAAGCGGTCCCCTGAGCGTGTCGATAAACCCAAATTTGGAATGATTTTGGACTGCGCCGTACGGGCCCGGCGACGGATTTATGGGCTTTGGGCAATCCATTCAGAACAAAATCATTCCAAGTTGCGTGGAAATTATACTTTTTCGACAGCCTGAGGGGACCGCTTCTGCGGTCCCCTCTTTGTGTTATGGGCGGAAGGGCATGGAAAAGACCATACTTCCGGTGACGTCCGCCGCCTCATAATAGGTCAGGTTTCCCTGTGTAACATAGTGTCCCTCAAAGGCGTCGCCCACCGCATAGAAGTCGGTTTTGGAATTGAGTACAACGTGAATATTCTCTTTGCAGCAGGCCTCGGCAAAGAAGCGGACCGTCGCGTGTCTCAGGCCAAAAACCTCAATTCTGCGCCGGTACTCCATACTGACAGGCGGAAGCTCCCGGCATCCGGCAATGCCGTCCTCCTGTACCACAAAGGCCCGGATCTCCCTGTGGTCCGCCTTTGGAAAGTGATAGACTGCACAGCCGTTTTCTAGCTGTGCCTCATAGCCCATCAGCAGAGGCGCGCCCAGCGGAAACCGCATTTTTGTCCGGACGGTTGTGCTGGGGGAATAGCAGGAGAGCAGATAGGCATTGTCACTGCGGTGCAGCATCAGCACCGGCGGCTTCACCCCCTTTTGCCGCGCAAAGCTGATGGAAAAGCCCAGCATTGCCAAGGCGCGGAGCATCAGCGATTCACCAATGAAAAATGTCGTCTCCTGATGCGGAACAAGCAGTGAACTGCCCTGTATATAATCGCAGGAGCAGGTGCCCCGGAGCCATACAAAATTTTCCCCAAAGGTTCCCGCCGTCTTGGTGCCAATCGTGACAAACGGCTTTCCTCCGGCCAGCTCTTCCGTAATCCCCCCGCCGCAGAGAAGGGGCTGATGCCTGATCACGCCGGCGGCGCGGCCGCATACGGTCAGCGCAAGCTCACCGGAGACCGTATCCCCGTTTTTCACGCCGATGCGGTTTAAAAACGGTTTCCCCGCGCGGCGGGTACTTCCGTAAAAGATCACCTTTCCGCCGTCACCAAGATAGGCCAGGATCTTCTGCTCAAACAGGCTTCCCGCCAGCGGAACCGGTGTCACGAGTACGCTGTTCATATACATGGCCCGGTCGGTTTTCAGAAAGTTGTCTGTGGAGACCACCTGTGACAGGGGCAGGCCGCTGTTGACTGCGCCGCGGATGAACCAGTCGCCGGAAAACATGTCCATCGCCCCGTCCTCCGCTGTGCATTCCGCGTATTCCCGAAACGGATAGACCCAGACCACGGGCGCGGCGTCATCCGGGGCGTCCTTCAGAGCTTTGAGCAGATGGGGAATCGTCTCGTTTACACAGGCGTCCGGCAGATCTCCGAAGGAGTTGTCAATGGACAGGAGGTTCATGTGCGTGGGCGGCTGGACAGCGCCGTTCTCATCAATCCGCGAGATGCTCAGCGGGAGATAAATGTCGTGAGGCTGTCCGCCGTAGCGGTCGTACCAGGGCGAATTGGCCCACCATGGGTCGTGGATATAGTACCGGAACGGATAGTCTTCTCCCGGCAGTTCCGCGATCCGGCTCATGTGGCCCATGAGTTCCAGTCCAAAATCGCCGTTCAGGGCCGCCCAGGGTGAATTCGGCGGCGGAAGCAGACCGGGGACCCGCCGGTATATGTCCCAAAGGGGCACCCCGTCTGAGGCCAGGTCAATCCCCGCGGACAGGTTCGTGCCGCGGGTTTCAATGGGAAAGTCCGGGCACTCCTGCCGGAACAGGTCCCAGAATTCCTGGACCTCCCGTTTCACGCCGGGCATGGCCTCTGTGTGAAATTGCCTGCCGTCAAACACCGCGCCGGTGGCGGACCAGGTCTCGCGGCCAAAGCCAAAGCCGTTGGAGAGCCAGAGATAATCAAAACCCATGTCCGAAAGAAAAAGGTTCGCCTGTCTGCCGAAAAATATGCCGAAGGGGAGCCCGTCCGGAATGCCGTCCGGAAATCCCGCGTATGGCGTTGTGTCTCCTGTAAGCCGCGCATAGGAACAGACCATGGAGGCCGCGCCCATATCGTTGCCGAGACAGATTTCCTTGTGCCGTTCATATTTGAACGGGGATTTGGCGAATTCCGGACCGGGGTCAAAGGCGGTCCCGACGCGGATGGTCTTGCCGGGAAGCATGGCGCGGCCTGTCTCTTTCAGGGCGGAAACAATCCTTCTCAGTATTCCATAGGTCATCTCCGGTGGATTTTCCATATAGAGGTAACACCGGGAGTGGAGCCCGGTTCCGGCGGGGTCGTGTGCCCTGTGGTCTTCCTCACAGTTGTTTGCGCCGCCCACATAGCGGCCCCAGTCAAAGGGTTCCTCCATGTCCCGCTTGTAGTCCAAAAGCTCGCTGCCGTCCGCTGTCCAGAGCAGGACGGAAACACAGGGGACTGTCCGGACAAGGGGTTTCCACTGTTCAAAGACCTTTTGGCAGACGCCGGCGATATACGCGCCGTCTGTCTGCTTGAAGGGCTTTAAGCTCATTTCCAGTGTAATATTTTTCAGCATGCGTGTCACTCCCAAAAGATTGTATCAAACAGGGCGTCTGCGAACAGCGTGTGCAGCGCGCGGATGGGATGGTTGATATGGTTGGCCAGCAGCTGGTCTGTGTCCACGCCCAGCCTGTACAGCTGTTTCCATTTCCCATAGCAGTCACAGACGGCCGCGCCGGATTGCTGCGCGGTTTTTATGGCGGACTCCATAAACTGGTCCATTTTACCGCTGTTCTGATATTCCGCAGTCTTTGCCGCATAGTCCGCCAGCTCTGGAGAGGTGACCCTGGTGTTGAGCATGTTCGGGGTCATAAAGATCACCTCCGAACCATGGCGGCGGAGCGCGGCGAATATATCTTCCAGATTTTTTGTATATGCATCAAGCGTTCCGTTCACGTCGTTCAGCCCAAAGCAGACCACGGTGAGGTCGGGCGCATAGCGGAGCACATCGCGTTCAATCCGGGCCAGGCCCTGCGCGGCGCTGTCCCCGCCGACGCCGGCGTTGATGATGTTGACGGACTTTCCGGAAAAGTACAGATTGATCTTTTGCCGGAGGCGATTGTGGTACACCGCCTCATAGTCCGTATTGGAATGCATTCCGTCATGGGAGGCAAAATACCCGTGCGTCACGCTGTCGCCGAGACACGCAATGCATACCGAATTTTCAGCGCGCAGCTTTTCAGTAAATTGTTTTATCATTTTACAATCACACTCTCAATTCCTAAAATTTCCGCTATCTTCGCAATGGTTTCGGCATGGTGGCCGATGCCGAGCGCGTAGTGGTGCGTCGGCCCTTCCATGACCCATTTTTTCAGAAAGGCCTTTGTCGTGGGTTCAAAAAAACCTCTGGTGTTGGTGTTCCCGGTTGGCGGGATGGGCCCGGCTTTGGAAATGCCCTCGCCAATGACGAACTTGAATTTCCCTGCGGCGTTCTGCGTGATGCCAAGCATGGTGATGGGCCCGTTCTTGAGCTTGAACTCCACCGACGCGCCGCTTCCGGGTTTCCCGTGGTATTTTTTCAGACTTCTGAGCACGGGTTTTCCCTCCGCGACCGCGAGATGATGCGGTCCGTCATGGCCCACAAGCACAAAATCCTCCTTAAAATCCAGAGGGTGAAATTCCGCAAAGCTACCGCCAATGCCCAGCCGGTCCATAATGAGCATGGCAATGCAGGTTTTGATATCATACTCCCCGCACATTGGAATCCCCCGGGCGATCAGCAGAGAGTTGCCCACAATGAGAGTTTCCGCGAGCTTTCGGTGCAGACTCCCCGCCTGACCCTCGTAATAGTACGCAAGTCCGTCGAGGTGATGTTGTTCAACCAGCTTATCCAGCGCGGCGGCAGATTTCGCCGCCTGATACCGGTCCCCGGGGGTAAGTCTGGTGGTTACAGGATCAGACTCCGGTTCCGGCGTGTCAAATTCCGCGTCAATCTGCGCCAGCTTTGCCTGAATTTCATCTTCGGTCACGGTCTGATACAGCGCGAGCATGCCGTCAAGTTCAAGAAGCGGAACGTGCACCCCAAACGCGGCGGAAACAGCGGTCGGGTCGGCGTGCATGTCATACATGGCTTCCAGCACGTGGCCCATCAGACCGAGCCGCGCCCCGGAAAGGCCGTGCAGTACCCTTGCGATGCCGCACCATTTTGCAATTTCCTGTTTTGCATTCTCGTCATCATACAGCGTGCCGATGATGACATCGCTGACCTTTTTTCCCATGCGCACCGCGACGCCGGTGAATTCCGGAACGGAGCAGATATTGTCGTTTTCAAGCTGCATCCATGTGGAGGCCGTTGTGTAGTCCAGCGCGGCACGCGGCTGGAGCGCAGTCAAAACAACGGGTTGATTGATCTCCCGTATGATGGGCGCAAAGACCGACGAGGTGGCATAGGTGGTCATGTTGCAGAACAGCAAATCCACCCCGGCCGCCAGAATTTTAGGAATTACGGCATACGCCTTTTCTGAGCTGTCAATCATCCCAAAATCCACAGTATCCGCGTCATTTTCATGGACCAGCGCCAGAAAATCGCGGTGATATCCCATGATACTTTCATAGAGCCCCTCAAACTGGTCCCAGTATGCCGCATGAGCCACAGCAAAAACGCCGATTTTTGGAGTTCTTTTTTCTTTTCGTTCTAACATGTCATTCCCGCCTTTTTTAGTTTAAGGGGATTTTATCGCATTTTTCGGTTAGAATCAATATAGAAAATAATGATGGAATTGCATAAAATAAAGATTTTTCAAAGGCTAATTTTGTTTTGCGCCCCCAGTGTCTGCGGCAGACAGCCTACAGAACATCCATGGCGGCACACTTCTCCACAAATTCGGCAAACAGGGAGTTGGACCAGGCAAACCACGGGCGCGTAAAGACCTCCGGCCGGTTCGGGTCAAAGCTCTCGTGCATAAAGCCTGTGTTCCCATCCGTCTGCTCCAGCATGTGAAGCACCCGGCGCATCTCTTCGCCGCTGTCCGCGGTCAGCCCCTGCATGGACAGGCCAATGTGCCAGATATAGCCGTCCGGCGTATGGGGACTGCCGATCCCCTCGGCATATTTGCCGCGGTAAAAATACGGGTTGTCTTCGCTGAGAATAAAACGGCGGGTGTTCTGATAAATCTCCCGGTCCGGCCCAAAGTATCCAAGATAGGGCGCGGAGAGCAGGTTGGGGACGTTGGCGTCGTCAAACATGTGGTAATTGCCGAAGCCGTCGGTCTCACAGGCGTAAATCCAGCCGTATTTCGGGTGCAGAACCGTGCCGTAGGTCTCAATGCCAAACCGGATCTGCTCTGCCAGCACAGCCGCCTTTTGGGCCAGCTCCGGCTGGCCCAGATGGGTCAGGAGCTCATGCAGATATCCCAGTACCACAGCGGCAAACATATTGGCCGGAATGAGATAGCCGAAGGTGCAGGCGTCGTCGCTGGGGCGGAAACCGGACCAGGTCATGCCGGTGTAGCTGCAGGGCATACCCAGGCCGCCGTTTCGCAGATTGGATTTCCAGTCCCGGCCGGGCCGCTGGAAACGGTAGCCGGAGTCAGTGCCGTGGCGCTGTTCCCTGGTCCAAACCTCCAGAATTTTGGACGCCGCATCCAGAAAGCTCTGGCCGAACACGGCGGTGTCGCCGGTGGCCTTCCAGTACAGCCAGGCCAGCCGCAGGGGATAGCACAGGGAGTCCGCCTCATATTTGCGCTCCCAGATCCACGGATTCATATCCGTCAGGTCGGACTGGTGGCCCCGGCTGTTTGGTTCCCGGTTAAAGGCGTTGGCATACGGGTCAATGGAGATATACTGGAACTGGCGCCGAAGCAGGCCCGCGATCAAGCCGGCCACCTCGGCGTCCTCCTTTGCAAGGGGGACATAGTGGGTCACCTGGGCGGTGGAATCCCGGAGCCACATGGCGGGGATATCGCCGGTCAGGAGGAAGACGGTGCCGTCCTCTAAAATCTCAAGGGTGGTTTCCAGCGTATTGGGATAGCAGCTGCGGAAGAGCTGCCGAAGCCTGGGGCGGGCGTTCAGCCTGCCGCAGATCTCTTCCATATGTGCCTTCACGGCGCCGGGTATCTGGCTGGTGGTTTTCATAGTTGGCCTCCTTTGTTTGCTTTTGAACGTTTTAACAAGATTATATAGTCTATGAAACAATAAATCAAGCCGTAAAAACAATATATTTAAATGAAGAAAAATTGCGGAACCGGCTATAAAAAAAGATCCCGCTGTTGATCAAACAGCGGGATGGAAGAAGCCTGCGTTATCCGATCCGGCACAGCGCCGGCCGGACGCATTTCTTTTTCGATTTCATCAAATACTAGTGATACTGCCTGACGCGAAATGTATCAGGATTTATTTTACAATGACAATGGTCGCCTCAAAGACGCCGTTGTTATCCGCGCCGGTAATGGAGACTGTGGCGCCCTTCTCAATGGACTTGGCCGTTGTGGTCTCGCCGGAGCTCTTTAAGAAGGTGGTCTTGGCGTTGTAGTAGATGCTCTGGGTGTTCCCGGATTCATCCTTGACGGTAATGACCTTATAGCTGGTGTTCAGGCCGGTCACCGTGCCGGTCAGCTCCCCTTTTTCGTTGGTGGAGACAGAGGATGCGGTCAGCGTCTTGACCTCTGAGCTGTCCAGCGTACCGGAAACCGTGATGTTGGGCCGCAGGTCATAGATGGTGGACTCCACGCCGGAAATCAGGATCCGCGCGTCAGAACGGAGCTTATAGGTCTTTGCCTTGCCGTCAATCAGGATGGTAACAGAGGGCTGTGTGGCAATGATGATCTCGCTCAGCACGCCGGTGAACCGCTCAGAAGAGCTGGTGGCGGTCACGCGGGTCACCTTGCCGGAGGTCAGCTCCAGCTTCACGGTGTCCCCGGCGGAGAGGTCGCGGTACTCCGCGCTGCTTCCGTCCCGGGACACAGACGCGCCCTTGTTGGAAACCACATACTGCTGTTCGTTTTTACCGTCTGTGTCCGCGACATGGAGGTATACGTGGTCGTCCTCGTCAAACTCCACCTCGGTGAGCTTTCCGGAAACGGTGAGGTTCTTCTCCTCCACGGAGACAGAAACAATCTTGCCGCCGGAGACCGTCACCTTGACAAAGTCGTTTTTCTTCAGACTGCTGAAGTTGCCCTTTGAACCTTTGATGGTAAAGGTGCAGTTGGAGGCCACGTCATAGGACGCGGTGTTCTCCGAATCCTCCGTGTCAGCCAGCGTGATGCGCTTGCCGTTGGAGTTCTCGTTCAGGGCAGAGATCTTGGCATATACAACCGTGCCCTTTTTGTCATCAACAGAGCCGCTGCCCTCGGTCAGCACATCGATCAGCTGAACATGTCCCGCGATTTCGACGGCCGCGATCTCGCTGCCTTCCTCAAGCTTGCTGAGGCTGAGCGCCTTGCCGTCCTGACGGGCGACAGTGTCCGCGTTCAGGGTTCGGTCGCTCACGTCGCCGTCCCGGTCAATGGAAATGGTATTGTTGTCCAGATCCAGGGAATCAATGGTTCCGGTGTAGGTCATTTTATCAATTTTGTCAATCATCCGGGCCAGCAGAGTGGCCATCTGCGCACGGGTCAGGGATGTGGTGGGCGAGAACTGGGGGTTGCCGCTGGCATCCTTGTCCATGCCGTTCATGATGCCCTGCTTGGTCACATACTCCACATAGGACTTGGCATTGGCTGGAATCTTGGCATCGTCCGCATAGGTGGCCTTGGCCGCGGTAAAGTTCTTGGCCTCTGTGCCGGCGCCCAGGAGCTTGGCCATCAAAATGGCGGCCTGATACCGAAGCAGTTCCGTATTCGCATTGGCCGTGGAGGCATAGTCCACCAGGTCGTTTTCAGTGAGAATTCCCGTGTAGAGCAGGAAACAGAGCTCATTGGTATAAGAGGTGTTGTACTTGGCCACGGTGGCGCTGTACATGGATTTGGCCGCCGCGGCGATATCGGCGTAATCGTCCTCTTCCGCGCCCAGCATTCTGGACATGAGAAGGAGGCATTCCATCTTGGAGATGGCGCGGTATGGCTTGAAGGTGCCATCCTCATAGCCCTTGATATATCCCGCCTCGGTCATCTGTGTGATGGCGCTTTTTGCCCAGGAAACGGTCGCGTCGTTGTCTACGTCATTAAAGCTGAGGGCGAAAACCGAAGCCGAAACTGAGGTCAGGGCCAGGCTGAGGCTCAACGCGCAAGAGAGTAGTCTGCGTTTTTTCATAATAGTTCCTCCTGTTTCTGATTTTGTCTGTTATGCACCGGTTTCGCCGGATAAAATCGGAAAATTCCGGTAAAACCACATAATATCCTATCTATTCAACTTAAATATACCATATCTGCCTTTAGAATTCAACCGGTTCTGAAAAAAAATTGTAATTAAATTATTACAATACCGTTACAAACTTTTTTTGCCATACCTGCCATAATGTTAGCCGTGTAATTTTTCTTCCTCCGCACAAAATAAATGCGTAAATAAACAAAAATCAACAAACACAAAAGCAATTCACATGAGGAGGAAAATAATATGTTAAAAAGATGCATCTCCCTGCTGATCGCTGTTTGTCTGGTATCGGGCATTGGCGTGACCGCGGTCTTCGCAGAAGAACCCGTGGACGAGACTTCTATTTATATAGAAGACAGCCAGTCTGTTTCCGGCGACGGCGAGGGGTACGGCCCTGCTGAGAATGTGACAGTGCCCGGCATTGCCACCCCAGAGGCCGACAACAATACCATGGATGAAACCACACCCGGCGCGGTGGATAACTCCGCTGTCCGTTCGGCTGTCAGACCGGCGCAGACCGGAACGGCCGCACAGACACCGCAGACCGCGGGCCGTCAGGCTTTTGACGGAACCAATGCGGACGGGACATTAAATGCCGCTGACGGCATCAACACTAACCTGGTTGAGAACAGCTCCAAATACAACGGCATGGCTTCTGTTCCGGTTCCGGAACAGCCGGCCCTCTCCCGTTACAGCACCTCCAGAGTCACCCTGGCGCCGGACATTTCCGGCACACAGTATGAGGAAGCCGCAGAGCTTCTGGGCGCACTGGGCATCATGGTCGGCGACGCCGAAGACGGCGCTTTCCGTCCCAACGACAACATCATCAGAAGTGAAATGGCAAAAGTTGCAGTCTACTCTGTTGGACTGGAAGATATCGCAAAAAGTTCCATGGGTCCCACAAAGTTCCCGGACGTACCGGCGGACCACTGGGCCACAGGCGCGATTAACGTAGCGGACCAGCAGGGTATGGTCATCGGTGACGATGTGGGAACCTTCCGTCCGGATGACAACGTTCTGCTCCAGGAGGCGGTTGCCATTATTGTCCGGGCTATGGGCTATGAGCCTGCGGCAGAGGACAAGGGCGGCTATCCTTCCGGATACCTGTATATCGCATCCAGCAACCAGCTGCTCCGGGGTCTTTCCGGTTCAGCCACAGAGCCCGCGGCCAGAGGGGACATCGCACAGCTGATTTTCAACGCATTGACTGTAAACCTGATGGAGCAGGTGGGCTTTGGTACCAACGTCTCTT
This sequence comes from uncultured Ructibacterium sp., assembly GCA_965146665.1. Taxonomy (GTDB): domain Bacteria; phylum Bacillota; class Clostridia; order Monoglobales; family Monoglobaceae; genus Ructibacterium. Next base: position 293,021 of record CBCTHE010000002.1, on the reverse strand, counting down.
ATGAGGTGGTTGACAAGACCCTGCTCTATGACAAACTGAATGTAGAAAAAGGCTACGGCCAGATCACCGGAACCGGCGAGACCGCTTTGACCGGCGGAAGCACCACCGATGAGGACCGTATCGTAATCGACAAGAACCAGTTCTTAGAGGGCGACACCAACGCGAAGCAGTATCTTGGTTACAATGTACTGTACTATGCGCGTATTGACAAAACCACCGACGAAAAGACATTGATCAACGTAAGACCCCAGCAGAACAAGAACAAGGTTGTCAAGGTGAATTCCGATGACATCGTGGATGTTACCGGCGACGCGGGACAGAACAAGTCCTTTGAATACTGGGCAGACCGAAACGACAGAAACCACAAGACCGTGGCCATTGCGGCGGACGCGGCCTATATCTATAACGGCAAGTACAAGGAGGGCGTGACCAACCAGGATCTGAAACCCACATCCGGTAACGTGACCCTTCTGGACGCAGACACCAACGGTATCTATGAAATCGTATTTGTAAACCACTTCACAAATCTGGTTGTTGACACCATCTCTACGGTGACCGGCCGGGTAACCGACAAGTATCTCAACGGCTCGCTGGTATTTGACAAGGATAATGCTGAGATCATGTACAGTCTGGTGAAGGACGGCGCAGAGATTGAGCTGTCCGAGCTGAAGGAGTGGAATGTCATTTCTTACACCATCAGTGATGACAAGACTCTGATCAAGGGCTATGTCTCCGACGCTTCCATCAACGGTATGGTGACCGAGGCAACAGAGGACGGCTTCCGAATTGGCAACAGCACTGAGCTGCACAAAAAGGCGGAGAGCTATCCCAATGAGATTCAGCTTCGGGATAAAGGCAACTTCTATCTGGACATTGAGAGCAAGATTGCGGCTGTGGATACCAATGCAACAGTTGACAACGGCCAGAACCTGAACAAGAAATACGCTTATCTGGTAGGCGCCGCCATGAATGACGGCTTTGAGACCACCGCGCAGTTCAAGCTGTTCACCATGTCCGGTGAAACCCAGATTCTGAACAGCTCCAACAAGATGCGGCTCAATGACAAGTACGGCCAGGATCCCAAGACTGTGGTAGATACTCTGGGCGGAGCAAGTCTGACCCCGCAGATTGTGGTATACGAGACCAACAGCAATAACAACATCACCGCCATTGAGACCGCAAAGGACAACACCGGTACCGGCGCGCCCAATGTAGGCGAGTTTACCATGAATGTGAAGAAGGACGAGATGACCTATAAGAGTGCGTCCGGCAAACTGGACAACGTGGCAATCACCGACGACACCGTAATCTTTGATATTCCGGAGGATGCGGCGCTGGATACGGATAAGTATTCGATTCGGAACAAGTCCACCCTGTCCAATGACTCCAAGTACGACGCCATCATCTATGACCTGCAGGAGAATTATACCGCAAACGTTGTCGTGATCACCAGCTCTGCCGGTGTGACCGCTCCTGAATCCCCGATCCTGGTGGTTGACCACATCAGCGCCACCCAGAATGAGGAATATGAGGACACCGACCGCGTATACGGCTGGCAGGGCGGCAAGGAGGTCGACATTCTGGCCACCGACAAGTCCGTTTTGGTCAAGGGCAGTAAGCCGCTTGCAAAGGGTGATATCATCCAGTACCGCACCAACACCAAGGGCGAGATCGACGGTATCAACCTCCTGTTTGACAGCAGCGCCAAAGACACCGAATTTGTGAAGGAAGTAACCACGGATCTGACCACTGTCTACGGGCGTGTAACCAAGAAGTTCAGCGGCAGCATCAACATGAGCGTGAACGGCGACGTGCACAACTACGCCACCGGCGACGCCACGGTTTACCTGTATGACTCCACCCGGAACAAGGCCAATATCCAGGTGGTATCCGCGGCTGACATTGAGATTTACGAGCAGGGCAATGAAGCCAGACTGTTTGTGAAGATCTATGACGACGTGGTACAGGAAATGGTTATCGTAAGATAATATGACGTATGAGAAATCCCGCGGTGCACAGCACCGCGGGATTTTCACACAGCGGGATGATTCAAGACGGCGTGCACAATCGTAGTTTTTTGCAAATCAATGATTTAATGGCTTTTTCTGATGTCAGAGAAAAGAGCTTTTATACTTTGTAATTCAAAAACGTCAGGCATAGAGTAACGGCCCTTTGGGATTTCAACCGTAATATCAAGATAAATCTGATTGTCTTTTTGGTTGGTGTCGAGATAAGCTTCAAACATTTGAGTTTTCTTATAGGTGAAGATTCTGCAATACCATGTTATGCCGTTGACTTCATATTTTGTAATGGGCATGGTCACATAATCCTTATGATTATAGTCCGCATTATCCATATAGAGAGGAATAGGTTCTTCGTATTCGCAAAAGCATAGTGCAATACAGATGCTTCGGTCCTCAGAATAGACTACGAGACCATTCCGTGGAATGAACGGCGGACAAGAATCTATGTACAGACCGTTGGGAACCGGGAAAGAGATACCGCCGTAATAAAACCGATTGTTTTCTACTTTTAACATGTTTGTCTTTCCTTTCTTTAGATCTTTATAGTATATTTCATTTTTTCGGTTATTTATTGCGTACCCGCCTACGGCGGTCAGCGCAAGTTTCTTTTCTATGGAGAAAAGAAACCAAAAGCCATCAAAGGGGGACACCCCCTTTGACATCCCCCTTGCGCCAAATGCTGGTTATCTAAGGCATTTGGCGCCTGTTCTTTTGTTGGTTTGGCGGATAAATCCGCTGAGGCTTGCGGATAACGAAGGGCTCCCGCAAAGCGGAGCGTGGTACGCGGCGTTTTGTGGGAAAAAGGAGCAGCAACAAAGCGTGTGAGACTTTGACGCTTTTGGTCAAAGCGAACGAAGCGAACTTTGCCGCGACGCCGGACAGCAAACTGCGCTTGTGTACCACCGCATGACATCTTCAGGCTCCGCTTCTGTAATCAATGATAACACATTTCTGACGTACCCGGAAAGTTCAAAGAAGGTTGACGTTACTTCTTTCAGGGGAGATGTTATACATTTGAAAAAGAAAAGTATCATTAGAAGGCTAATCAAAGACAAAGACGCAAAAAAGCGTTCCGCAAATCTGCGGAACGCTTTCCAGTACAATTTTATGCAGCAAACCATAAGCCGGGTTCTGTCTTGGATGGTCATCTATCTGGGACGCATGTCGCCACACGCCTCAAGCCGCCTTTTCGGGAGCCGCCGGACCAGCTTAACCTCCCATTCAGGCGTTGCTCCAGGTGGGGTTTACAGCGTTCGTATGTCACCATACAAACGGGTGAGCTCTTACCTCGCCTTTCCACCCTTACCCGCTGACGCGGGCGGTATCTTTCTGTTGCACTTTCCTTAGAGTCGCCTCCACAAGCCGTTAGCTTGCACCCTGTCCTATGGAGCCCGGACTTTCCTCACATACAGGATTACTCCTTATACGCGCGACCATCTGGTTTACTGCCGCCTGACGGCAAATCAGAGAACCGTCACCTTGATGACGCCGTCAATCTTCTCAATGTCGGCTACCACGGCGGATCCGCAGTTTCCGGCAATGTCAATCATGGTATAGGCATTGTCGCCCTTGCTCTTGTTGAGCATATTTTCAATGTTCACGCTCTTGCTCGCCAGCGCGTCGGTAAACTGTTTGAGCATATTGGGAACGTTCCGGTGCAGGACGGTGATCCGGGTGCCGACCGCCTTGCCCATGTCACAGGCAGGGAAGTTCACGCTGTTGGTGATATTTCCGTTCTCCAAAAAGTCCTTGATCTCGTCCGCGGCCATGACCGCACAATTTTCCTCGCTCTCCGGGGTGGAGGCGCCCAGGTGCGGCATGCAGATCACGCTGTCGTGGTTCAGCAGGGCCTCGCTGGCAAAGTCCGTGACATAGCAGGCCAGCTTTCCGCTGTCCAGCGCCGCCAGAACATCGTCCTCGTCCACCAGCGTATCCCGGGAGAAGTTCAGCAGGCGCGCGCCCGGCTTCATGGAAGCAAAGGCCTCGGAGTTGAACATCCCCTTGGTCTGGGGGGTGGCGGGAACGTGGACGGTGATATAATCCGCTTTTTCCAGCAGGGTCTGCAGGTCGTTCGCCTTGTGAGCAAACCGGGTCAGGTGCCATGCCGCGTCAACGGACAGATACGGGTCAAAGCCCACAACGTCCATGCCCAGATGGTGCGCCGCATTTGCCACCCGCACGCCGATGGCCCCCAGGCCAACAACACCTAGGGTCTTACCCTCGATCTCCGGACCCACAAAGTTGGACTTCCCCTTCTCCACCAGACCGGAAATCGCGTCGCCCTGGCCGGCCAGGGTCTTGGTCCACGCGATACCCTGCACGATCTTTCTGGAGGAAAGCAGGAGCGCCGCCAGAACCAGCTCCTTCACCGCGTTGGCGTTGGCGCCCGGTGTGTTAAAGACCACCACGCCCTTATCGGTGCACTTGTCAATGGGGATGTTATTCACACCCGCGCCCGCCCGGGCCACGGCCCGCAGACTGTCGGGGAGTTCCATATCGTGCATCTTAAAGCTCCGGAGGATGATGCCGTCCGGATTGGCAACCTCATCCGCGCAGGTATAGTTGTCACCCAGCCGGGCCAAGCCCTTTTTGGAAATTTTATTCAACGTTTGAATCTGATACATTTTCACAATCTCCATTCCTCATAGATTAGTTATTGGCTTCAAATTCTTTCATGAAGGCGACCAGCGCTTCCACACCCTCGCGGGGCATGGCGTTATAGATGCTGGCGCGCATACCGCCTACGCTTCTGTGGCCCTTCAGGTTTACGAAGCCCTTTGCCTTTGCCTCGGCGATGAACTTGGCGTTCAGCTCCTCGGAATCCGTCACAAAGGGTACGTTCATCAGAGAGCGGTCCTCAGGCACCACGGTACCCTTGAACATCTTTGAATTGTCCAGGAAACTGTACAGGATCTCTGCCTTTTCCACGTTCTTCTCATGCATCATCTGGATACCGCCCATATTTTTAATCCATTCGTAGACCAGCTTGCAGATATAGATGCCATAGGTCGGCGGGGTGTTGAACATGGAGCCGTTGGCGGAATGGGTCTCATAGTTGAGCATGGTGGGCGTAATATCCATGGCGCCGCCAATCAGATCCTCGCGGATGATGACAACGGTCACACCGGCGGGGCCCATATTCTTCTGGGCGCCGGCATAGATCAGGCCGAATTTGCTGATATCCACCTCCTCAGAGAGGATACAGGAGGACATGTCGCTGACCACCACGGCGTCGCCGAAGTCCGGCATGGTGTTGAAGTGGGTGCCGTAGATGGTGTTGTTGTATGTGATATGTACGAAGTCAGCGCCCGGGGTCAGCATGGATTGATCAACCTTGGGGAGGTAAGAGAAGGTTTTGTCCGCGCTGGAGGCAATGTCATGGGCTTCCAGATAGCGCTTGCCCTCTGCAAAAGCCTTTTTCGCCCACTGGCCCGTGATGACATAATCAGCCTTTCTGTTCTTGTTCCCCAGGTTCAGCGGTATCATTGCGAACTGGGTCGACGCGCCGCCCTGCAGGAACAGTACCTTATAGTTGTCCGGGATGTTCATGATCTCCCGGAGCAGTGCCTCCGCCTCGTCAATAATGGCCTGATACTCCTTGGAGCGGTGGCTCATCTCCATGACGGACTGTCCGCTGCCGTTGCAGTCCAGCATCTCCTTCTGTGCCCGTTCCAGAACCTCCAGGGGAAGCATGGAAGGACCCGCTGAAAAATTGTAAACTCTGCTCATGATAAATTCCTCCAAATTCATTGATACTTTCATGATACGCCCAACCATCATATTCTATGCCCGACTGCATGCGGGGACAACATAACTTCGGTACGTTCTGTTTAGAATGAACTTATATATTATATACTGAAATTCTGAAAACGTCAACTGCTTTCGCCAAAATCCTCCAGGAGATTTAGAAATTTTTTGTTTGGGCCATCCGGCGGCCGCAGAAGGTTTTTATTGACACCGGCGGGGAACTGTTATACAATGATAAAATAAGTGCAAAAACGAATCCCTGTTTGAGAGAAGGAGAATGAGTATGCGGGTTTTAATGGCAACCATGCAGCTTGACATCGGCGGCGCGGAGACGCATATTGTGGAGCTTTCCAAGGCTTTGGCCCGGCGGGGGATTGAGGTGCTGGTGGCCTCCAACGGCGGCGCCTATGAGCCGGAGCTGGCCGAGGCGGGCATCCGCCATATCAAGGTCCCCTTTCACAGCAAAAATCCCCTTTGCCTCCGCCGCGCCTACCGGATGCTGAAGCAGATCATCTTTGAGAACCATATCGACGTGGTCCACGCCCACGCCCGGATTCCGGCCTTTCTGTGCGGGCTTCTGCACAGCCGGTACCATTTCCGGTTTGTGACCACGGCCCACTGGGTATTCACCACCCGCTTCCCCTATAACCTCCTGACCCGCTGGGGCGACCGGAGCCTGGCGGTCAGCGACGACATCAAGGCGTATCTGACGGACAACTACGGCATTGTGCCGGATCATATCCGGGTGACCATCAACGGCATTGATTTGGAGAAGTTCTCCAAGGACACAGACTATTCCGCCGTGGCGGAGGAGTTCGGACTCCAGCCGGACCGGACCCGGATCATATATGTGAGCCGGATGGATCTGGACCGGAGCCTGGCGGCACATAAGCTCATTGAGATCGCAGAGGAGCTGGCCCGGGAGATACCGGCGCTGGAGATTGTGATTGTGGGCGGCGGCAATGACTTTGAGGCGGTCCGCGCCGAGGCGGAGGCGGTCAATTCCGCCGCGGGCCGGCGGCTGATCATCACCACCGGAAGCCGGACCGACATCAACCGCTTTGCGGCCAGCGGCGACCTGTTTATCGGCGTAAGCCGGGCCGCGCTGGAGGCCATGGCCTGTGAAAAGCCCGCCATCATTGCCGGGAACGAGGGCTATATCGGGATTTTTGACCAGGACAAGCTCCAGGCGGCCATTGACACCAACTTCTGCTGCCGGGGATGCGGTCCCACTACAGCGGAGCGGTTAAAGACCGACGTGCTGGCCGTATTAAAGGCTGGCCCGCAGCGGCAGGCGGAGCTGGGTGCCTATGCCCGGGAGACGGTCAGGAATTATTATTCTGTGGACACCATGGCGGACGACGCCATCAAAATGTATATTTCCATCATTAAGAACAGCAGGATCAACGAGGTTTCCATCAAGGAATTTGACGACATTGACTCTTATCTGCTGACCAACCCCATCCGGGAATCCCGGGGCAAAATCGACGTCATGATCTCCGGCTACTACGGGTTCCACAACAGCGGGGACGACTCCATCCTCAAGGCCATGGTGGACAGTCTCAGCATGCACCGCCCGGATATACGGATTCTGGCCCTGTCCAACGACCCGGCGGAGACCAAGGCCATCTATGGCATTGACGCCATTCACAGGTTCAATATCCCCCGGATCCTCTGGAATATGCGCAAGACCCGGCTGCTGATCAGCGGCGGCGGGAGTCTGATTCAGGATATCACCTCGGACAAATCCCTGACCTATTATCTGGGGATCATCCGCATGGGGAAAAGGATGGGCGCCAAGGTGATGCTCTACGCCAACGGGATTGGCCCAATCCGGCACGACAGCAATCACAAAAAAATCCGGAAGGTGCTCAGCGCGGTGGATCTGATCACCCTGCGGGAGCCCTCCTCCCTGGCGGAGCTCAAGCGCTTTGGCGTGGACGGCCCGGAGATCCGGGTCACGGCGGACCCGGCCTTCAATCTGGTGGCCGCCAGCCCGGAGGAATCCGCCATGCTGGTGGAAAAGACCGGTCTTCCCGCCGGGAAGCCGTACTGCGGCATTGCCATCCGGCCCTGGCGGTACGCGGACCGGGATCTGGAAAAGACGGTGGCGCAGGTGGCCGACTACATCAGGCAGAAGCATGGCATTGAAGTGCTGTTTATCCCCATGCAGGAGGCGCGGGATCTGCCCGTTTCCCGGAAGACTTTAGACCTGATGCAGGAGCGGGGCTATCTGCTGGAGGGTCACCCCACCCCGTCCCAGCTTTTGGGCGTGGTGGGCGGCGCCCAGTTCATTTTGGGGATGCGCCTCCACACCCTGATCTATGCGGCAAAGATGGGCACCCCGGTGATCGGACTGACCTACGACCCCAAGGTGGAGGCCACCATGCGATACATTGGCCAGGAATTCACCGAACCGGTGGAGCATGTGAACCCCATCACCATCTGCCGGTATGTGGACCGGATTGTGGCGGAGCATGACACCCTGACCGCCGCGCTGAAATCCGCCGGACAGGAGTCAGAGAACAAGGCCATAGAAAATACGCGGCTGGCGCTGGAACTGCTGGACCAGGCGTGAGACGGCCGTCTACAGAGTATGAAAGAAAGGCTTGACAAACATGAATTTATTTATCTTTGATAAAATCACAGAGGATCCGGTTGTGGCCGCCCTGCTCCGGTTCCAGGAGACCGGGGATCCGGACGCCTATTACACCGCGGCCCGGGGACTGATCGACTACGCCGGCCAGCGGCTGACCGGGCAGAACATCATCAAGGAATATGTCCTGCGCGCCATGCTGGAGCAGGACGGCCTGCCAGACATCGCGAACCTGCGCAATTTTCTCCGTCAGGATGTGAAAGCGATCTACAGCGGGATCATGGACGTGGACTGGGACGCGCTGTTCCGGCGGCAGGGGCTGGTGCCCCTGTGCGACATCTGCACGGACACCATACATACCGGACTGCAGAGCTATGTGAGCTCCCTGGAGAGCATGATCGAATGCGAGTCCAACGAGGCGCTGGGCGGGGCGATTCTGGCCCATGCGGAGAGCTTTGGGACCGGGACGGCCACCGCATACGCGGCCCTGAAATGGACCGGCGAGACCCTTGTGGGCATCAACCGGCCGGACCCCATCCAATTTGAGGATCTCACCGGGCTCCAGCACCAGAAAAAGGTGCTGATCGGCAACACGGAGAGCTTTGTCTGCGGCCGGCCCGCCAACGACGTGCTTCTGACCGGCAGCAGCGGGACGGGAAAATCCTCCTGCGTCAAGGCCTGCCTGAACCTGTTCAAGGACCGCGGTCTGCGCCTGATTGAACTGAAAAAATCCCACCTCAACGACCTGCCCCAGGTGTTTGGCACCATCAAAAATGACATTTTGAAGTACATTGTCTTCATAGACGACCTTTCGTTTGAACCGGATGACATGAGCTATAAACTGCTCAAATCCGCCCTGGACGGCCAGGCGGAGATGCGCGGCAGCAATGTGCTGATCTACGCCACCTCCAACCGCCGGAGTCTGATTAAGGAGACCTGGTCGGAACGGGAGGGCTATCTGGGCGACGAGGTACACCGCAGCGAGGGCTTGAGCGAGCGCAAGTCTCTGTCCGCGCGGTTTGGCATCAACCTCAGCTTCCTGACGCCCACGCAAAATGAATATTTGAATATTGTGGAAAATCTTCTGCAGGCCGGCGGCATCGCCATGAACGATGAAATCCGCGCCCGGGCGCTTACCTGGGAAATCAATTACAACGGCTTTTCCGGCCGGACCGCAAAACAATTTGTTGCCAGCATTTTAAGCGAACAATAAACATATACTACATGTATATCACAGTCTCTGTTTTCTGCACGGCCCGGCCGCAAAAAAACAGAGATATCCGAAATTTCGGCCCAGTATGTGGATTCAAAACCGCATATTTCCAGCCGAGAAATAATTTATCAGAGAACAGCCATGGGGGCAAGAGATATTTTCATGATTTTGTCGGATTTCATTGCATTTTCATGAAATATGTGGTATGCTGTTCTCATACAATGATAACAGATCAGGAGTGAGTACATGGCCGGAAAAAAAGACCAGAACTCTTCTGCCGCAGGACAGGATACGGTAAATCCTGAGCAGGGAGGGAACGAAAAGACTTACCGCGCCGGGGATCCCCGCGCCGGCAAGGAACAAAAGACAGGCAGGGGCAGGAAGCCTGTCATCATAATTGCAGCAGTTGTATTGATTCTGTTGATTCCCGTATGTTTTTTCGCGGCGTATGTCAATGGATATGATACCATTTTTCCGAATATTTATGTGGGGGATCTGGAGCTTGGCGGCCAAACGGCGGATGAGGCGCTGGCCCTGCTCAATGACAGATATTTTCCGGAGAAGATCAAGGATCTTACCATCCCGTTTGTCTGTGAGGATTCCCGAGAGGAAATCCCAGTCAACGACTTGGAGGTGGCGTACCACAATCAGGAGGTGGTGGCTAATGCCCTGGCAAAGGGCAGTCAGAGCAACCTGCTGACCAAGGCCGCAGCATTTGTGGCCCACAAACTCCACAGGACCCAGCTTGAGCCCATCATCAGCTATCACACCGTGGCGCTGAACCAGGCCATTGACGCCATAACCGGCCCCTATGAGGTGGAGCCCGTGGGCTACACCTTTAAGATCGAAGCCGATCAGGTGACTCTGTACGGCGAGGTGGACGGTATCAAGGTAGCGCGCCAGCCTGTCATTGACGAGGTGGAACGCCAGATCAAGGCAATGAATTTTTCAGAGGTGGTTATGGTGCCCAAGGACACCAAGCCCGCGCCGCTGGATTTTAATGAATTCTATACCTGGCTCACCAGCGAGGCCCAGAACGCATATTATGTAAAGGGCGACGACGGCAAGGTGGGCATTCATCCGGAAAAGCTCAGATGCACAGTGGAGAAGGAGACGGTCAAGGCCGCACTGGAAGCGGTGGACACCGCGCCGGAGAACACCACCGTGTTTGCCGTTACCACCGCGGAGCCGGAGATCACGGCCTCTTTTCTGCAGGAGGTTCTCTATCAGGATAAACTGGCGAGCTACAGCACCAACTACACCGGCACGGCGGCACGGATCAACAATGTGCGCCTTGCCGTGAACCGCATCAACGGCTATGAGCTCATGCCGGATGAAGAATTTTCCTATGACAAGACCATTCTTCCGCGGACTGCGGCCAACGGCTATCAGGCGGCCCCGGTCTACGTGGAGAACAAGGTGGAGAGCGGTATGGGCGGCGGAATCTGCCAGCCCTCGTCCACATTATACGCGGCGGCCCTGTATGCCAATCTGGAGATTCTGGAGCGGCACAACCACAGCCTCAAAGTCGGCTATATGCCCCCGGGCCTGGATGCCACCATCGCCCAGGGCTATCTGGATCTCCGGTTCAAAAACAACACCGGTTACCCCATCAAGATCTCGGCGGACGCCTCCGGCGGCGTTGTGAACTTTACCATATGGGGGTATAATCCGGAGAACTACTCCGCGGAAATTCTGCGGAGCGGCAGCGGCAACACCTATTATGTCACCCGCGTGGTGAAAAAGGACGGCGCAGAGGTCGCGCGGGAGCAGATGACCTCCAGCCACTATCAGACGCCGGCGCCCTCCGAGACGCCCAAGCCGAAGACGCCGTAATTCCATTTGAAAAAAATTAAATAACTTCAGGGACCGGTGAAATTCCGTACCGGCGGTATAGCCCGCGAGCGGGGAAATCCTCGCAGATTCGGTGAAACTCCGAAGCCGACAGTAAAGTCTGGATGAAAGAAGTACAGGTCTGCGCCCCAGCGCGGCCGGTTTTGTGTTGAAAACCCCTGAAGCCTATGCTTCAGGGGTTTTTCGTCTCATCCGGCGCCGAATCGGGCGCGGACACGGCTTCCTCCATCAGTTTGAAGTATATCATATCATTCTATGTTTTATTTCAAGGAGGTTTTTGCAATGCAAACAAAAAACAAGACAAACATACTCACCCAGAAGATTGGGGTGCGCCAGCTGGTCACCATTGCGGTCGCGGCCGCGGTGTCCTTTGTGCTGATGCTGCTGGAATTCCATCTTCCCATAGCGCCGGAATTTATCAAGCTGGATCTGTCCGACATCCCGGCTCTGGTGCTGGCCTTTACCTTTGGTCCTCTGACAGGCGTGCTGACCGAGCTGGTCAAGAACCTGCTCCATCTGTTTGTCACCAAAAGCGCCGGCGTCGGCGAGCTCTCCAATTTTTTGCTGGGCTGTGCCTTTGTGATTCCCGCCGGGCTGATCTACAAGCGCAGCAAGACCCGGAAAAACGCGCTGCTGGCCATGCTTGCGGGAACTCTGTGCTTCTCTCTGATGGGCATATTCTCGAATTACCGCATTATGTTTCCCTTTTACACAAAGGTCTCCGGCATTCCCATGGAGGCCATTGTGGCCATGTGCCAGAAAATTCTGCCCTTTGTGGACAGCGAATTCAAGGTAATCCTGCTCAGCGTTACCCCGTTTAACCTGCTGAAGGGCATTCTGGTCTCTGTGGTGACCTTTCTGCTCTATAAACGGCTCTCTCCCATCCTGCACGGCCGCCGAGCCTGACCGAATGATCCGCTTGACAAATCCGGCATTGCAGTATGCAAACAGCTTTTAGCCCGCCGTCTGGACACAGACACAGCCGAAGCCCCGCCTGTGCAGGCGGGGCTTCGGCTGTATTAAAGCGGTCAGCGGCAGTTGAACCAGACGCGCATGTCCGTTTCGCCGCGGTTGGCAAATGCGTGATAGGGGATAAATTCCAGGGTAACTGGCACAAGCGTATCAGCGAATTTCCGGTACAGCACATCCGAGGGCTCTTCCGCAAAGCCTTTGACCGAGAGCATAGGCAGGGCAAAAGACGGATGTCCATGTTCCTCTGCCTGCAGATGCCGGTCAATATACAAGGCATTCAAATTCGGCACCGGATTGTCGATTCCCTCCGCGCAGTAGACCACCGGCCCCCGCTGGAGCGCTGCCTTCCCGTTGTTTTCCCAGACCCGCGGGTTCGCGGAGACCAGGAAGGGCTCCATGCCAAAGTCAACCCGCACCTCGTCCTCCGGCTCCTTGATGACAAGATACCCTGCTTCAAGTGTGTAATCCATGCTGACAGTACAGCGGTCACACCAGCCGGGTTTTCGGATTCTCAGCTCCCGGACGCCCCTGCACCGGAGGGAAACAGCGCCCCCTCGGGGATAATCGGTGCGCTGAATCACCTCCATGTCCCCGCAGCGGGCCTGGCTGTCCGCAAACTGGTTTACATACAGCGTGCCGCCGTCCGTGCCATAGAGATAGCCGCCCAGCGAGGCCAGTATCCGGTTGAGGTTGGGGGGACAGCAGGAACATTCAAACACACGCACCCGCTGGGTGATGGGGAAGCGTTCGTGCTCGCAGAAGAAAGGCAGAGCTTCCTTCCGCTTCCGGTTAGCCAAATTGATCTCCAGCGGATTTTCATAGAAAAAAGAGGTGCCGTCCAGGGACAGCCCGGAGAGCATACCGTTGTAAAGTTCAGTCTCTATCACATCCGCATATTTTGCCTCTCCGGTCATCTGCCACATTCTGTCACAGAAATAGATCATTCCGATGGAGGCGCAGGTCTCCGCATAGGCATGTTCATTGGTTAGGTCATAGGGCACAGTGAAGCCCTCGCCCGCAAAGGAGTTGCCCAGTCCGCCCGTGATGTACATTTTATGCGCCGTCATATCTGCAAACAGCGCTTCACACGCCTGCCGCAGGGCCGCGTCCCCCTTCACTCTGGCCAGCTCGGCCATGGCTGCGTAGAGATAAACCGCGCGCACGCTGTGGCCAACAGCTGAAGTCTGCCGGCGGATGGGAAGATGGGACTGAGTATAGTTGTCTCCGTGCTCAAAAAATGCCATGTCCCTCTGGCTGTTCCCCCGGGTTTCCAGAAAGTATTCCGCCAGTGCCAGGTGCGCGGGTTCGCCGCTCCATTTATAGAGCTTCAGCAGGGCCAGCTCAAGCTCCTCGTGGCCGGGGGTGTCAAAGGCGGCCGTCTTTTCGAGCCGGAAGCATCGGTCAATCAGCGCCACATAACGCAGGACCAGCCGCAGAAAACGTTCCCGCCCTGTGGCCTGCTGATAGGCCAGAGCGGCTTCCAGCAGATGGCCGGCGCAGTAAAGCTCGTGGGCAGAGCGGTCTGTAAACCGGTTTTCCGGTTCGATGGCCGTATAATAGCTGTTGATATATCCGTCCGCCCACTGATTGGCCTCTATGGCGTCAATGATCAGCTCAATCCGCGCCTCCAGTTCCGGATCCGGCGCCAGCCGAAGCAGGTATGCGGCGGCCTCCATCCACTTTGCCACATCCGAGTCCCAGAAGATGTGCGGCTTTTTCTCCCCGCCGTCCTCCGGCCGCCAGACGCATTGAAAGGCCGCTGTCCGGCCGGTTTCCGCAAAACGTTCCCAGACGCAGTGAACTGTGATTTTTTGATTCAGCACATACTTTTCCCCAAGCAGTCCGCCGTTGAGCCGGACCTTTGAAAAATCAATGGATTTCATCCTGATACCTCCTGTATACCTGATTTGTATTGCATATATTGTATCGGTATGTTATGATAAAAGCAATACTGAAAAGAAGATAAGAGGTGTGAAAATCTGATATGATTTCCATTGACGGCGTAACGCTTTCCTATGAGGGGGCCGGACTGTTTTTGACGGACGAGCCCTGGATCCATCCCAAAATTGCGGAACGGGACTATGAACTCATCTATGTCACCCAGGGTACGGTTTGCCTTCGGGAAGGGGACGCGGCGTATGAACTGCAAAAGGACGATCTGATCCTGCTTCAGCGGGGCGTGGTCCATGAAGGAGCCCGGTACAGCCAGGGCAGGACCGGATTCTACTGGGTGCACTTCCAATGCGCGGACCTCCAAAGCCTGTATCCCCACGGCCGGCTTCTGCGGCAGTTTGCCTACCAGCACGCCTTTCGAAAGCTCCTGCACTTTGCCTGTTCCGGGCTGATGCCCGGATATGCCGGGGATGTTCAGGTGCTCGACATTCTCTCGGAAATGTACAGAGTCAAGGCGGAGGACACGCTGGACCAGTCCAAGCTCCTCAATGAGGTGTTTGAATACATACGCCTCCACATCTGCCGGCGGCCCAGCGTGGGGCAGATTGCGGCACATTTTTCATACAGCGCGGAGCATCTTTCACGGGTTTTCAAAAGGAGCATGGGCATGGGGCTCAAGGCGTATATTGCTGGTGAGATCATAAAGAAGATGAAGGAACTGCTGTGCAATACCAACTATTCCATCAAGCAGATATCCGGTATTATGAATTTTGAAACCTCCAACCTGTTTATCAATTTCTTTCAATACCACGAGGGCAAAAGCCCGTCTGCTTTTCGGGAGGCCTACCGGAGAATTCATATGAACAATCACTGATTCTTTGGGAGAAGAAATACTGACGGCATGACATTTGACTGCTATTTATTATATGAAAAAGCACACGAATCGAAGCGATTACAAGTGCATTACATGTATTAAATTATGTAATCTTATCGTATATTATATTATCAGCAGATAAATGGAATTGAGGAGCGGTTTCGCCGCGTTAAAGTACGCGGCGTTTCTTTTGGCTGTACGTATAAATTCTGCTTGCTCCCTTGCCGCACCTCTTTCCTGAAAAATGGAGGCTTAAGCCTCCATTTTTCGAGCACCCTTGTGCGCAATAATATTATATTTACAGAAAAAATGGGACCGCCCGCTGAAGGATCTGTGCTATGGGGGGAGCGCACTGGTTACCCGCCCGGCGCTCCTGTGCGATTACAGAGCCGTACGGTTTTCGATCTGGTAGACACCGTCCGCCGCGGCGGTGAGACAGGTGTCATAAAAGGCCTGTGCCGCCTGACACAGATACTGGGTATCCATGCTCCCCACAGTCTCATAGGAGGAGTGCATGGCCAGCTGGGCAAGGCCAATATCTGCGGTGTTGATAGAGACCTTTTCAGTGGAGAGATTTCCAAGGGTGGATCCCCCCGGAACATCGCTCCGGTTGGTGTACTCCTGGACCGGTACCTGCGCCTGCTCGCAGATATGGCGGAAGACCGCCTCTGATACCGCGTCCGTGGTATATTTCTGATTGGCGTTGTATTTGATGACCACGCCCCCGTTGAGCCTGGGCCGGTGAGTGGGGTCCGCCTTCTCCGGCTGGTTGGGATGGACGGCATGCCCATTGTCCGCAGACAGCATAAAGCTTGAAGCCAGCGCCTGAAGGTACTGGCCGTGGTCCCGTCCCAAGCCGTCATTGATGCGGCGCAGAACATCGTATAAGAAGGTGGATTTTGCACCCTGCTTGGTACCGGATCCCACCTCCTCATTGTCAAAGACGCAGTAGACCGGCAGGGTCCGGCTATGTCCGCCGGACAAAAAGCCTTTCAGGGTGCCGAAAGTGCACTGCAGGTCATCCAGCCGCGGCGAGGAGGCAAACTCGTTGTGGTGTCCCCAAATGGCGCCAGGGGTGCGGCAGTAGAGGAACAGGTCGCTCCCCAGTATATCCTCTGCCGCCGCACCGGCCTCCTGGGCAATCAGCGGCCAGAAGCCCCCGGCAGCGGTCTCGTCCCCGAACAGGGGGAGCATATCTTTCTGGGGGTTAAAGGCATAGCCCTCATTGGCGCTCCGGTTCATATGAATGGCCAAATTGGGGATCACCAGCAGATCCCGGTCCACATTGACCAGCCGTGCCGTCACGCCCTCAGGCGTCCGGACCATGACACGTCCTGCCACGGAAAGGGGCCGGTCCAGCCAGGTGGAGAGGATCATGCCGCCGTACTTCTCCACATTGAGCTTCACATAACAGCCCTCGGCCGGCATTTCAGGGTCGGGCTTGATCTTAAAGGCCGGGGATTCGCTGTGGCTCGCGGTCAGCATAAAGCCCTGGAATTCCCCCGCCGGTACGCGGAAGGCAATGACAGAGGAAAGATTTCGGGTGACATAGTACCGGCCGCCCGCCGCAAGCTTCCACGGACTGCCCTCAGACAGCTCTGTATACCCGGCATCCTTTAGAATTCCGGTGACGGTCTGAACCGTATGATAACAGTTGGGGCATTTGGCGATAAAGTCCAGCAGTTCCTGTGTTATTTTCTGATACATGGTAAAACCTCCTGTGATTTGGATAGAAATGCCGCCGGGCAGCCGGGGCCGCAGGTCAGCGCTCCGGCGTCTTTGGCAGATGGCCGTTGCTCTTTCTGGCGATCAGGGGCAGTATCACGCCCAGACCAACCAGAATAAACGGCGTCAGAATATTCATGATAAGCTGGAAAGGGGACTCCACATTCAGGATCCCGCTGATGCAGGAATACGCGGTCAGGGCAAAGCACCAGATGCCTGCCGCGATGCCGAACATCCGGCTCCTGACAAAGCGGTATGCGGGCCGGTACCGGTTGCCCAGCCGGCGCAGGGCGATATAGGCGGCAAATACCCAAAGATACCGCAGGGGCATACAGATGGCATTGAGCCGGATCAGGTATTTCACAATGTCGTTCACGCTGCCGATTCCAAAGACAGGAAGGACGATCAGGACGGTGACGATCACCGCGATCAGCAAATAGCCGTTGGTGTAGACCCCGTATTTGTTCTTTTTCAGAAGCCTGTGCGGAATATAGCTGGTGTCCGCGCTGTCCAGAAGCATCCGGAGCGGCGCGTCAATGGAGATAATAATGACGGACACCTGGCCGATGAAATAGGCGATGGCATATACGATCATCAGCAGATTCCCCATACCGTAGAACTGCCCAACCTTTTGGAATGCAAAATAGGCGCCGTTGGTCATGAAGTCGGCGGGAATGTGTGCGGAGTCCACAATCATGCCCAGGGCGATGGTGCCGAGAATGGCACAGACCATGACCATGACGGCCAGAGCAATCATGCCCCTGGGGAAGTTTTTGGCGGGCTCTTTCATTTTATTGACATAGGGGGAAATCTTTTCACAGCCGCCCACCGCAAGGATCAGAATGGAGAGATTCATCCAGAAGCTCATATCAAAGCTGGGCCGGAAGGTATTCCATGACCAGTCGATGTGATTCATGCCCTGTCCCCTTGTGACAGCCGGTGCGGCCAGCATCATCAGGATGAACAGAATGGACATGACAAACATGGAGGTGCCGGCCAGAGAGGCAATTTTTTTGATCCAGGAGATCCCGCGGCTGGCCATAAACAGGCATACGAAAAACAGAACCAGTCCGCCCAGGTGCAGGGCGACGGCCCCCATCTGGCTGACCCGGCCGTCCCCAAAGATGGCCCAGCCCGCGGCAATCAGCGCAGTGGTGGGCTTCTGGGAGATATAGGGCATGTGCACAACCCAGTAAGTCCAGCCGGCATAAAACGCCATGCGCGGGCCGATGGTCTCGTGGACCCAGGAGCTCACCCCGCCCTCGGCGTGCTGAAAGGCGGAGCCAAGTTCGCCTACCATCAGGGCATAGGGGATAAAGTACAGCACAAAGACCAGAATCCAGGGAATGACGGACCGCAGACCGTCATAAGAGGCGAAGCCGTTGATCACGTTGCCAAAGCCCCAAACCGTGGAAAAGGCCATAAATGCCAAGGTATACCACAATATTTTTTTATCTTTTGTTTGATTTCTTTCCATACAGACTACCTCCAGTATAGTATATCTCGCGCCGTAAGTAAAGTGCAAATTTCCAAAATGCGCCTACCGAAATTAGTTTAAACATATTGCCGGAAAAATATACAAAAGACATGCTTCGCCGTCCGCCGTCAGCAGAGCATAGAGCTGAGGCCGGAAAGCATCACGCTTTTTTCATATAGGCCGGAAGGCTTGCACGGCAGTCATTTCTTTTTGGCCAGATAGAAAATTTTTTTGAAAATATAAAAAGACCCCATTGCGCGGATCGTCGCAACGGGGATCGAGAAGAATTTATACGGAACACCAAGATAACGTCTTGTATGTTTCGTATGATACATTATAACATAATGGGTGTCCAATAAATGGGACACCGACTGTTTTTCTGGGTTTCCGGTGCCTGTCCGATAAAAAATATCCGGGCTCAGGCGAATATACGCATATTATAATGAGAGAATGCTGGAATTGCGTCCGAGGAAAAATTGAAAAGGAGGGGTTGCAAGTTCAGGAAAAAAGTGTATAATAAAATCATTAAAAGAGAAGAGAAAAATTGTGGTAGATGAAAGAGAGAAAAAAGAAGGAGGAGAAGGGAAATGCCATATAACGAGAGGAAACAGAAAGAAGCGATAGAGGGGATGCTGAGCCGGCTGGAACAGGGGATCTATGTGCCGGTGGGCGAGGCGGAGCTTGAAGTATATGTAACACCGGAGCCGGTGCCGTATGCGGCGCGGGACACAGGGACGCGGAAGACGGTCAGAAAAGGAGAATACTGGGGCAAGCTGTGGGACTGCGGCTGGTTCCATATCACCGGCAGGGTGCCGGAAGCAGCCAAGGGAAAAAAGGCGGTGCTTTACATAGATGTGCACGGGGAGCTGTGCGTATTTGACCGGGAGGGCGTGCCGGTGCAGGGGCTGACCAGCGGAAGCTCCTCCATGAATCCCATGTGCGGAAGCCCGAAGAAGCGCGAGTATGTGATTGCGGAAAAAGCGGAAGGCGGCGAGACGGTTGACCTGTGGGCGGACGCCGGGTGCAATGATCTGTTCGGTGCACGCGGAGACTTAGGGCTGGTAGAATACGCGGACATCAGCATCTGCAGGGAAAACGTGAAGGCGCTGTACTATGACGCGTATATCCTGTTTGATTTAATGAAGGAATTACCGGAGGACACGGCGAGATACCACCGGCTTTTGCAGAGCCTGTTTGAGGCCTCCTGTCAGCTGTGGGACCTGACAGATGAAGAGGTGGAGAACGCCCGGAACATTCTGGCAAAGGAACTGGCGAAACAGGGCGGGGATTCTGACCTGAGGCTGTCCGCGGTTGGACACGCGCACATAGATCTGGCGTGGCTGTGGCCCATTCGGGAGACAAAGCGGAAGGGCGCCCGAACCTTTGCGACCGTGCTGCGGAATATGGAGAAATATCCGGACTATGTGTTCGGTGCCAGCCAGCCCCAGCTGTACCAGTGGGTAAAGGACGAACATCCGAAGCTGTACAGCCAGATCAAAGAGCGGGTGCGGGAGGGCCGCTGGGAGGCCCAGGGAGCCATGTGGGTGGAGGCGGATACCAATGTGTCCGGCGGCGAGGCTCTGGTGCGGCAGATTCTGTACGGAAAACGGTTTTTCCGGGAGGAATTTGGAAAGGAGATGGAGATACTATGGCTGCCGGATGTGTTCGGATACACCGGGGCGCTGCCGCAGCTGCTGAAAAAAAGCAATGTGCCGTATTTCCTGACGATTAAGCTGTCCTGGAGCCAGCATAACACGCATCCGCATCATACCTTCCGGTGGAAGGGGATAGACGGGAGCGAGGTTTTGGTACATATGCCGCCGGAGGGAGAGTACAACTCCATGGCAATGCCGTGGGCAATTAAGAAAACGGAACGGAACTATCTGGATAAGGCGGTGTGCAGCGAGGCGGTGATGCTGTTTGGCATCGGCGACGGCGGCGGAGGTCCCGGGGAGAGTCATCTGGAGGCGCTGGCCCGGGAAAAGAACCTGTCCGGACTGATACCGGTGGAGCAGGGGCCCGCGGCGGCATTTTTCCACCGGCTGGAGACTGGGAAAGAGAGATACAAGACCTTCCGCGGGGAGCTTTATCTGGAAAAGCATCAGGGGACCTATACCACCCAGGCGCGGAACAAGCAATACAACCGGCGGATGGAAAATCTGCTCCGGGAGGCAGAGTTTGCGGCCATAGCGTCCGGGACGGCGTATCCCCAGGCGGAACTGGAGCGGATCTGGAAAGAGGTACTGCTGTATCAATTCCACGATATTTTGCCGGGTTCCTCCATCAAGCGTGTGTATGATGAATCACTGGAACGGTATGCGGCCCTGTATAAGGAGACAGAGGCGCTTGTGAAATCGGCCTATGGTGATGGGAATTATGCCATCAACTCCCTGTCCTGGGACCGTGAGGCCTGGATTAAGGAGCAGGGAAAATGGTATTATGTGACAGTGCCGGCCATGGGCAGCGCGGAGCTGGGCGGGGGCCGGGCCTGTAAAGAGGCGGCGGCACCGGCGGACCTGCTGGAAAACGGCTGTGTGCGGGTGCGCTTTGACGAGAGCGGCGCGGTGACTTCGGTATATGACCTGCGGGCGCGCAGAGAAGTGCTTTCCGCACCGTCCAACCGTCTGGCGCTGTACTATGACGACGGGGACTGCTGGGACTTCAACGAGACCTACCGTGAACGTGCACCGCGGTATTTCCGTCTGGTGCGTTCGGAGGGCAGGACGGACGGCCCGGTGAAAAAGGTGGTGCAGGAGTATGTATACGGCAAGAGCACCATCCGTCAGACGATCTCCATCACAGAGGGAAGTCCGCTTGTGACCTTTGACACAGAAGCGGATTGGCAGGAGAGCCAGAAGATGCTCAGGACGGCGTTCTATACGAACATTGAGACAGATGAGGTGACCTGTGACATCCAGTACGGAAATATTCGCCGGCCCGCGCACCGAAACACCAGCTGGGACATGGCGAAGTGTGAGATTTGTGCGCATAAATACGCGGATCTTTCGGACGGCGGCTATGGCGCGGCCCTGCTGAATGACAGCAAGTATGGGTATTGTGTGGAGAATGGGATGCTGGATCTGAACCTTCTGCGCAGTCCGAACTATCCCGGCGAGGCGGCGGACCGGGGCAGACACAGTTTCCGGTATGCCCTGTATCCCCACCCGGGAGATGTTCTGCACAGCGATGTTTTACGGAAGTCGTACGAATTTAATCAGGAGCTTCGGATTGGCGGCCGGATAGAACAGCTGATGACGGTGGACAATCCCAGGATCATTATAGAGAGTGTGAAGAAGGCGGAGGACAGCGAAGCGGTGATTGTGCGTCTGTACGAGAGCGCGGGCATAGCCGGAGAGGCGGCCCTCACTGTGCGCCGTCCTGTGAAGGAGGCATATCTGGTGAATCTGATGGAGGAGGAAGCGCAGACGGCAGACCTGACCTGTATTCCCTTCCGCGGTTTTGAAATCCAAACCATTCAGCTTATTCTGGATTAGGAAAGGACCCAGCGGGAGAGGCTGTAAAAAGAATTGATAGACGGCCGGCTTGTTTTGACAGGCGGCCGTCTTTTGTATGGGGCGAGTATTCTTGCAGAACTTAATGAAAAGCATAGTAAAATCAAGAATTTTTAGGCGCGCGAAGTGTGTAATATCGCAAAAGGTTGGCAGCGACAGCGAACCGTTGTGCGTACGTTTACAAACGAACAGGTGAGCCGGGCATGACTTTTTGCGAAAGAGGAAGAGCAGCGGAATGAGCGAACTCTGATTTTTGTAGAAAATCAGAGCAAGCGATATAACTTGCTCTGTCGTGATACGCGCGTAAGGGATGGGGCCGGATTAAAAAAGAGAGACCCTCCGCCCGGAGGATCTCCCAAAAAGTTCAGTGCTATTTGCCGAGATAGCTGAAGTGCATATGGTCCACGGTTCCGCTCACCCATGCGTTTCCGCCCCAGAGCCAGCCGTATTTGGCAAAGGTCTGGATCACGATTCCATCCTGCGGGAAGGAATACACAGAGGAGGCTGGGTCATAAAAGCTGCCGACCACAGAGCCGCTGGGGTAGACGCAGTAGTTCTCGTTATAGTTCAGGTCAATGGCCGTCCCGTAGTTGTGATCGGAATAGGTGCCGCTGGACATGGCGTTCCGCCAGCCATAGGCGGTGACGTCCTTCAGCGGCGCTTTCACCGGGGAGTTGTAAATTTCGTCAAAGATGGCGACGACGTCATCTTTCAAAACGGAGTTGATCCGGAAGGTCAGCGTGGAGGAGTAGGGGTTGCCGGAGCCGTCCAGTTTCCAGACGTTCACGGTGACCTCGCTCATGTGGGCGTCCGCCTCGGCCGCAGAGCCGTACCGGCCGCCGTCGCCGAAGATGCGGGCCTCTTTTTCCGCCGCCTCGCCGGAGGCCAGGGTTTCGGAATAGGTTTTCAGCCGGTAGAGGCCGTTTTCATCCGCGGCCTGGAGCGGGGTGCCGCTGGGGGCGAAACCGCCGGAGGCCGTCCCGGCCGCTGTTCCAGTTCCAAGATTCTGGTTCATGTCCGGGGCGTTGGGATCGTCCGCGTTGACCAGAGCAACCGTGGCGCCGTTGCTGAGGGTGATGGTCTTCATCAGGGTCTGGATGGTGTTTCCCTTGGAGTCCCGGGTCTGCCGCAGAGAGGTTTTGATATGACCGTCAAAGTCACGGCCAAAGGCGATGAAACAGCGGTATGCGATGATGGCAGCCTCCTCCCGGGTGACATTGTCATTGGGGCGGAAGGCGCCGGTCTCATAGTCGCCGGCCATCAGGTTGTTGTCCAGCATAAAGGCCACATGGTTTTGAGCCCAGGGGGCGATTTCGCCGGCATCCGGCATACCGTCAAACACGTTTTCAGAGGGGAAATAGGGACCCAGCACACCCGCCGCGTCCAGAAGGCTGGTGATGATCTTGCACATCTCCTGCCGGGTCAGGGTTCCCTGCGGGAAGAAATGCCCCTCGCCGTCGCCGCTGACCAGTCCCGCATAGTACGCCATGTTGGGAAAGGGGTCGGAGGTGTCTGTAAACGGGTTCTTGGAATGGGTGGAGACATTTTCCGCTGTAATGGTGGCGTAAAGATTCACGGCCACGTTGATAAAGTCGCCCCTGGAAATCGGGCTCTGGTAGGACTTGTTGGAATATTCATCTGAGATAATGCTGAGTTTCATGGCGCCTTCTACCGCGGCGGCGGCCCAGTCGCTTGGGTCATAGGCAAAGGCCGGCATCAGCTGTGTGCTGAGCAGGGCAAGCGCCGCGATCCAACAAATCAGAATACGTTTCATTGGGATTCACCTCAAAATTTTTTTGGATTTCTTTTGCCTGAATCACAGGGCGTTTCAGACAATACAGAATTAGTATAACACAGTTTCAAACATTTTTCAACTTTTCTGTCTGTTTCTTAACAGAATATTCATACACATATTACGTTTTTTTAAGAAAAAGCCATATGGAATCTAAGAAAAAGCCATATGGAATCATTGATAAGAAAGCCAAAATATGCTATAATAAGATCAGTTGGTCTGATTTGGGACGGCTTGGAATACGGCCGGAGGAAACATATAAAACTGACGGATCAAATTGGAAATAGGAGAAAAACGATGCGAAAATTGATACCATATTTGCGGGGCTATGGCAGGGAAAGTGTTTTCGGCCCCCTGTTCAAATTATTGGAGGTGTGTTTTGAGCTGGTGGTCCCCATGGTTATGGCGGCCATCATTGACCGGGGCATCCAAAACCGGGATGTGGGCTATATTCTCTCAATGGGCGGACTGCTGGTGCTCTTCGGCGTTCTGGGGCTCTGCAGCTCCGTGACCGCCCAATACTTTGCCGCCAAGGCGGCCTATGGGTTTGGGACGGCACTGCGGCGGGATATGTTCGCCCACATCAACCGGCTCTCCTTTTCTGAGCTGGACGAGGTGGGAACCGCCAGCCTGATCACCCGGATTACCGGAGATATCAACCAGGCACAGTCCGGAGTGAACCTGGTGCTCCGGCTCTTTATGCGCTCGCCCTTTGTTGTGATCGGCGCGCTGGTTATGGCCTTTGGCATCAACGTGCGGATCGCCTGGATCTTCGCGGCGGCGGTTCCGGTGCTGGCGCTGGTTATTTACGGGGTGATGGCGGTTGGTATGCCCATCTATCAGAAGGCCCAGAAACAGCTGGACAGCGTTTCAATGATCACCCGAGAAAACCTGACCGGAATCCGTGTGATTCGGGCTTTTTCCAGACAGGAGGATGAGGCCGCCCGCTTTGGTGAACACAGCCGCAGCCTGCGCGGGTTCCAGCTTCTGGCGGGAAAGGTTTCCGCACTGATGAATCCTCTGACCTATGTTCTGGTCAATGCCGCGATCATTTTAATTCTTTGGCAGGGCGCGGGACAGGTGGACAGCGGCGTCATAACCCAGGGGGAGGTCATAGCCCTGGTCAATTACATGACCCAGATCCTGCTGGCCCTGATCGCGCTGGCCCAGCTGATTGTTACCTTTACCCGGGCCTCCGCGTCCGCAGTGCGGATCAATGAGGTCATGGCGGTCCGGCCCACCGTGAGCGACCGGGGCGCAGAGACGCACGAACCCGTGCCCGGCGCGGCGCGTGTGGAGATGCGGGGCGTGGACTTTTCCTACCAGGGGGCCCGGTCGGCGGCTCTGGAAGACATCTCCTTCGCAGCCCGGCCCGGCGAGACCATTGGTATCATCGGCGGGACGGGCGCGGGCAAGTCCACACTTGTAAATCTGATTCCGCGGTTCTATGATGTGAGCCGGGGCGCGGTGCTGGTGGACGGCGTGGACGTCCGGGATTACCCCTTTGCCCAGCTCCGGGAGAAAATGGGGATTGTGCCCCAGAAGGCCGTGCTGTTCCGGGGGACCATCCGGGACAATATGCGGTGGCGGAAAAAGGATGCCACAGAGGAAGAGATCAACAGGGCGCTGGAGATCGCCCAGGCAAAAGAGGTCGTGGCGGGCAAGGAGGGCGGTCTTGACGCCTGGGTCGCCCAGGGCGGCAGAAATTTCTCCGGCGGCCAGCGTCAGCGGCTCACCATTGCCAGAGCTCTTGTGGGGGATCCGGAGATCCTGATTCTGGATGACAGCGCGTCGGCCCTGGATTTTGCCACGGATGCCAGGCTCCGGCGGGCCATAGCCGAGCGGACGCGCGGCATGACTGTGTTTATCGTATCCCAGCGGGTGTCCTCTATCCGATCCGCGGACCGGATCCTGGTGCTGGACGACGGCGCGGTGGTGGGGAGCGGCACCCATGACCAGCTCTATGAAAACTGTCCGGTATACCGGGAGATCTGTTTGTCCCAGCTTTCCGAGGAGGAGGTGCGCCGGGCATGAAAACAAAACAGCAAGAAAAAGAACAGCGCAGGCAGACCGTGCGGCAGGTGCTCCGGCTGATCCGGCCCTACCGGGCGAAGTTTATCCTCTCTCTGGTTCTGGCCGCGGCGGCGGTTGCGCTGACCCTTTACGCGCCGGTGCTTATCGGCAACGGCGTGGATCTGATCGCCGCGCCGGGGCGGGTGGACTTCGGCGGGCTGGTCCCCATTTTGGTCAGGCTTGGCGTCATTGTGGCGCTGACCTCTCTGGCGCAGTGGCTCATGAATCTGGTTCACAACCGGATCACCTACGGCGTGGTTCATGACATGCGGGTTCAGGCCTTTGACAAACTGCAGAAGCTGCCCCTGCGCTATGTGGACAGTCACCAGAACGGAGATATCATCAGCCGGATTACCACAGACGTGGACCAGTTTTCGGATGGCCTGCTTATGGGGTTTTCCCAGCTGTTCACCGGGATCATCACTATTTTCGGCACCCTTGGCTTCATGATTTCGGTCAATATATGGATCTCGCTGGCCGTGGTGCTGATTACGCCATTGTCATTGTTTGTGGCCGCCTTTATTGCCAAACGAACCTATCATATGTTCGGAAAACAGTCGGAGGTCCGGGGTGAGATGACCTCGCTGGTGGAGGAGATGGTGGGCAATGCAAAGGTGGTCAAGGCATTTGGATATGAGGATGACGCAGAGGCGCGGATGGAGGAGATCAACCAGAGGCTTCGGGACTATGGCCAGAAGGCGGTGTTCTTCTCCTCCCTGACCAATCCCTGTACACGTTTTGTCAACGGTCTGGTCTATGCGGCGGTGGGGATCGTCGGCGCGGCAGCCGCCCTGAACGGAAGGCTCTCCGTGGGACAGCTGTCCTGCTTTTTGACCTATGCAAACCAGTATACAAAGCCCTTTAATGAAATTTCCGGCGTAGTGACGGAGCTTCAGAACGCGCTGGCCTCTGCCGGACGGGTGTTTGAGCTCATCGGGGCGGAGCCCCAGACACCCGACAGTCCGGATGCCAGAGTGCTGACCCGGCCGGACGGCACAGTGGAGCTGTGCCATGTCAGTTTTTCCTACCAAAAGGACGCGCCCTTGATCGAGGATTTGAATCTGGCGGTGGCCAAAGGACAGCGCATTGCCATTGTCGGGCCGACCGGCTGCGGAAAGACCACCATGATCAACCTCCTGATGCGGTTTTATGATGTGGATCGGGGTGAGATCCGGGTCAGCGGTATTCCCATCCGTGATATTACGCGCCGGAGCCTGCGGGGCAATTATGGAATGGTCCTGCAGGATACCTGGCTCAAGACCGGCACCATCCGGGAGAACATCGCCTATGGAAGGCCGGAAGCCACCGCGGAGGAGGTGGCCGAGGCGGCCCGGGCCGTCTATGCCCACGGGTTCATCAAGCGGCTTCCGCAGGGCTATGACACGGTGATCTCTGAGGACGGCGGGAATATCTCACAGGGACAGAAACAGCTTCTGTGCATTGCGCGGGTTATGCTCTGTCTGCCGCAGATGCTGATTTTGGATGAGGCCACCTCCTCCATTGATACCAGAACCGAGATCCGGGTTCAGAAGGCCTTTGCCAAGATGATGGAGGGACGAACCAGCTTTATTGTGGCCCACCGGCTCTCCACCATTCAGGAGGCGGATGTGATTCTGGTCATGAAGGACGGTCATATCATTGAGCAGGGCAGTCATCAGGAGCTTCTGGCCAACAAAGGATTCTACGCAGAACTGTATAACAGCCAGTTTGCCGGTGCGCCGCTATAGCTGCGGCGCGTCGCAGCGTGCTTTGCTCCGGTCCTTTTGGCTAAAGCTGCTTTTGCCGGTGCGGAGCAAGGAATGGAGAGATTGTATGAAGAAGAGAGAACGTTTTTCGTCCCGGCTGGGGTTTATTCTGATCTCTGTGGGATGTGCCGTAGGACTGGGGAATGTTTGGAGGTTTCCGTATATCACGGGAAAATACGGCGGCGCGGCCTTTGTGCTGATGTATCTTGTGTTTCTGGCCATTCTGGGCCTGCCCATTATGGTGATGGAATTTTCAGTCGGCCGGGCCAGTCAGAGGTCTGTTGCGAAAAGCTATCACGTGCTGGAGCGGGAGGGCGCAAAATGGCATTGGGCAGGCTATGCGGCTGTGGCGGGTAACTATCTGCTGATGATGTTTTACACCACGGTGGGCGGCTGGATGCTCGCCTATGTGGCAAAGATGGGTCTGGGTGCGTTCACCGGTCTGTCTGCCGAGGCGGTGGGCGGCGTGTTCAGCGATATGCTGGCCCGGCCCGGCTATATGCTGTTTTGGATGCTTCTGACCATTGTGCTGAGCTTCGGGGTGTGCAGTCTGGGCCTGCAAAAGGGCGTGGAGAGGATCACCAAGGTCATGATGAGCTGCCTGTTCGTCATTCTGCTGGCGCTGTGCGTCCGAAGCGTCACTCTGCCGGGTGCCATGGAGGGGATCCGGTTCTATCTGGTTCCGGATTTCGGGAAAATGGCGGAAAACGGCCTGGCCGACGCGGTGTTTGCGGCCATGGGGCAGGCCTTTTTCACCTTGAGCCTGGGCATTGGGGCCATGTCGATCTTTGGCAGCTATATCAGCAGGGAACGGGCGCTCATGGGGGAATCCCTGAGCATCTGTGTGCTGGACACAGTGGTGGCGTTGCTGGCCGGGCTGATCATATTCCCGGCGTGCTTCGCCTTTCGGGTAAATCCGGGGGAGGGCCCGGGGCTGGTGTTTGTGACCCTGCCCAATATCTTTAACCAGATGGCGGGCGGCCGGGTTTGGGGTATGCTGTTCTTTCTGTTTATGAGCTTTGCGGCGCTTTCTACTATCATTGCTGTGTTTGAAAATATTTTGAGCTGTACCATGGATATGTTCGGCTGGAGCCGCAAAAAGGCGGTGCTGATCAATGCGGTGCTGATCACAGTGCTGTCACTGCCATGTCTGCTGGGTTTTAATCTCTGGAGCGGATTTGCGCCCTTTGGCGCCGGGAGCACCATTCAAGACCTCGAGGACTTTGTTTTGTCAAACAATCTCCTGCCTCTGGGAAGCCTGATGTTCCTGCTGTTCTGTACATCTCGGTATGGCTGGGGGTGGAAGAACTTTATCCATGAGGCAAACACCGGCAAAGGGCTGAAGTTTCCTGTAAAGCTCCGGTTTTATGTGACCTATATCCTGCCGCTGATTGTACTGTTTATTTTCATTCTGGGTTATTGGCAGAAATTTGCCGGATAGGTCCCGGCATCCGGCAAAAGAGGGCGGTCCGCATTGCGGACCGCCCTCTTCGCTTTTTTTCATTTAACTATGCTTTATTTTTAGAATTTGCCTTGGCCCTAAGCTGATTGTTTAAAATCCGCTTGCGCAGACGCAGACTCTCCGGGGTGACCTCCAGCAGTTCGTCGTCCGCCAGAAATTCCAGACATGCCTCCAGGCTCATCTGCTGCGGCGGCGTGAGGCGGAGGGCCTCGTCGCTGCCGGAAGCCCGGGTGTTGGTAAGCTGTTTCTTTTTGCAGACGTTGACATTGATGTCCTCGCTCTTGGGGGAATAGCCTACAATCATCCCCTCGTATACTGCGGTTCCCGGGGTGATGAACATAGTGCCGCGGTCCTGAATCTTGAAGATGCCATAGCCCACAGCCTCGCCGGTTTCAAAGGAGACCAGGGAACCGGTATGGCGGCGGCTGATTTCGCCCTTAAAGGGCTGATAGCTGTCAAAAACCGAGTTCATAATGCCCTCGCCCCGGGTGTCGGTCAAAAATTCGTTCCGATAGCCCAGCAGGCCGCGGGCGGGAATCAGATATTCCAGCCGCATCCGGCTGCCCTGGGGCGTCATCTGTACCATTTCGCCCTTTCGGGTTCCCATTTTTTCCATGACCGGCCCCATGGATTCCTCCGGCACGTCAATCATCAGCCGTTCAATGGGCTCGCACAGGGTGCCGTCCACTTCCTTCATCAATACCTTGGGGGTGCTGACCGAGAATTCATAGCCTTCCCGGCGCATGGTTTCGATCAGGATGGAGATGTGCATCTCACCCCGGCCGGAGACCTTGAAGCTGTCGGTGGTATCGCCGTCCACGACCCGCAGTGACACATCCTTCAGCAGTTCGCGCATGAGACGGTCGCGGAGCTGGCGGGAGGTGACAAATTTTCCCTCCCGGCCTGCGAAGGGGCTGTCGTTGACCGAAAAGGTCATCTCAATGGTCGGTTCGCTGATCTTGACAAAGGGGAGCGGCTCCGGCGCTTCCACTGCGGTGACCGTGTCGCCGATGGTGATGTCGGTCACGCCCGAGAAGCAGATGATGTCGCCCACCTGCGCGGTCTCAGCCGGAGTCCGGCCCAGTCCGTCAATCTGATAGATATTTACAATTTTTGATTTATAGGGATTGTGCTTCTGATGATAGTCGCAGACCATGACCTCCTGGTTCTGTCTGATGGAGCCCCGTTCGATCCGTCCAATGGCGATCCTGCCTACATATTCGTTGTAATCAATGGAGGAAACCAGCATCTGCAAAGGACCGGTCTCATCGCCCTCCGGCGCCGGAATATAGTTCTTGATGGTCTCAAAGAGCACGTTCA
Organism: uncultured Ructibacterium sp.; assembly: GCA_965146665.1. GTDB lineage: Bacteria > Bacillota > Clostridia > Monoglobales > Monoglobaceae > Ructibacterium. The sequence goes on along the minus strand of CBCTHE010000002.1, from coordinate 262,742 downwards.
GGTCCTCGCCCTCCTCATACTGGGAGAGGGAGGCGGTGCCCGCCCTGCCGGAGCAGAAGATCACCGGGCTCTCCAGCTGTTCGTCGCTGGCCTCCAGATCGATCAGCAGGTCCAGAATTTCGTCCGGAATCTCGTCCAGCCGCGCGTCCGGACGGTCGATCTTGTTTACTACAATGATGACACGGTGCTTCATTTCCAGCGCCTTCTGGAGCACAAAACGGGTCTGGGGCATGGGCCCCTCTGCCGCGTCAATCAGCAGGATGACGCCGTTGACCATTTTCAGAATGCGCTCCACCTCGCCGCTGAAATCCGCGTGGCCGGGGGTGTCGATGATATTCATCTTGATGTCCTGATAGTATACCGAGGTGTTCTTGGCCAGAATGGTGATGCCGCGTTCCCGCTCCAGGTCGTTGTTGTCCATGACCCGATCCTCCACCACCTGATTTTCTCTATAGATACCGCCCTGCTTCAGCATCTCGTCCACCAGGGTCGTCTTGCCGTGGTCGACATGGGCGATGATGGCGATGTTTCTCAAATCTTCTCTCTTCATGAGCTTCACTCCTTTTACACATACCGCCCCAGTATAGCACATCTGACAGAAAAAGTAAACAGCAATCATAGACAAAACTCGACTTCCGTGGTTTTGGCTTTTGCATTGATTCGGCAGGGGAAAACCTTGGAAGATCGGCAAAAGAGGGTTGACAACAGCGGGCGGCTGTGGTATAATCCCGTCAAGAGAGATGAGAATAGCAGAGTTTGAGCAGAGTTGAGATGAGCGGAGCGGATCCACCAAAATGAAAATATGCGCAAACTGCCTGGCTGACCTTCTGTCCTCAGGCTTTTTTTAGTTGTTAAGAAAGGCTGTCGTCCGTGAAGACCGCGGAGGAAGAGGGCGGGGCCGCGGCGCTTCGGCGGATTATCATTGTCTCTCAAATTTATTGTAAGAGAGGTTGAAAAAATGAAAAACACAAAGAGAATTTTTGCAATGGGAATGGCGGCCCTGCTTGCCGCAGGCTGTGTGACCGGGTGCGGAGCCCCCGGCGCATCCGGCGGGGAAACAGCCGGCGGAGATACGGTCTACAAGGTCGGCGTGGTGCAGTATGCGGACCATCCCTCCCTTGACAACTGCCGGGAGGGCTTTGTGCTGGGCCTGCGGGAGGCCGGACTGGAAGAGGGCAAAAACCTGGAGCTGACCGCCAAGTCCGCCCAGGGGAACGACGCCACCAACATCCAGATCGCCCAGAGCTTTGTCAGCGGAAAAATGGATTTGGTCTGCGGTGTGGCCACGCCGTCGGCCATGGCCCTGTACAACGTCTGCTTTGAGAAGAAGATTCCGGTGGTGTTCAACGCCGTTTCCGACCCGGTCCAGGCCAAGCTGGCCAAGAGCAGGACAGAGGCGCTGGACGGCATTTCCGGCATTTCGGACGCCCTGCCGGTGGAGGACCAGCTGCAGCTCATCCGGGAGATTCTTCCGGATGCCGGAAAGATCGGGATTGTCTATACAACCAGCGAGGCCAATTCGGTCAGCACCATTGAGACCTATAAAAATCTGGCCGGTCAGTATGGGTTTGAGATCGTGGAAAAGGGCATCTCCAATGCGGCCGAGCTGCCCCAGGCAATGGACATTCTGGCGGGCGAGGCGGACTGCATTTCCAACATGACCGACAACACGGTGGTCAACAACCTCCCGGTGGTGCTGGAAAAGGCGGGGGCCCGGAACATTCCGGTGTTCGGCTCCGAGGAGGAGCAGGTGGGCAACGGCTGTATCGCTTCCGCGGGAATTGACTATATTGAGCTGGGCAAAAAGGCCGGCGCCATGGCGGCGCGGGTGCTCAGGGGCGAGAATATTTCCGATATGCCCTACGAGACCATCACGGAGAGCAAAATCACGGTAAATCCGGCCGCGGCCGAAAAACTGGGCATTCAGATCCCGGAGGCCGTGACAGCCCGGGCCGAGGTGAAGGAGTCCGGCAAATAAGGGTATGCGAAGCCTGAAACAGATGAAAAGAATGCGGATTTCCTCTGGAAATCTGCATTTTCCATGCAGCGGAAAGGGGTAAGAGGTATGACCGATGCAGTGGTCAGTATTTTGGAGCAGGGTCTGATCTATGGGATCATGGCCCTGGGCGTTTATATCAGCTATACCATTCTGGATTTTCCGGATCTGTCCGTGGACGGGACGTTCCCGCTGGGAACGGCCGTCTGCGTGGCGCTGGTGACCCTGGGGTGGAATCCATGGCTCTGTCTGCTGGCCGCCTTTGTGTGCGGCTGTGCGGCAGGCGCGTTCACCGGCCTTCTGAACGTGCATCTCAGGATTAAAAATCTTCTGTGCGGCATTCTGACCATGACGGCTCTGTATTCGGTGAACTACCGGATCGCCGGGGCCTCCAATGTGTTTTTGGATATGACACAGCCCACCATTTTCACCTGGCCGGGGACCTTTCTGCCCCCTGCCGCCGCCAAACTGACAGTGGCTGCGGTCATTGCCCTGGCGGCAAAATTTTTAATGGACTGGTATCTGCGGACCAAGTCAGGCTTTCTGCTCCGGAGCGTGGGTGACAATGAGGGGCTGGTCATTACCCTGGCGCAGAACTCCGGCAATGTGAAGATCCTCGGCCTGGCGATCTCCAACGGGCTGGTGGCCCTGGCCGGCGCGGTGAACGCCCAGTATACCCGGCAGTTCTCTGTGTCCGGCGGCACCGGGACCGTGGTTATGGGGCTGGCCGCCGTCATCATCGGCGCCACTGTATTCCGCAGGGTCAGGTTTGTGCGGGTGACCACCGGTGTGCTGTTCGGCATGATGATTTACAAGGCGTGTACCTATGCGGCCCTGGCCTCCGGCCTGCAGGCCATGGACACCAATCTGGTGATTACGGTTCTGTTCATTGTCACCCTGTTTATCAACCAGTTTGTTTTGGAGCGCGGCGGGAAAGGCGGGGTGAAGCATCGTGCTTAGCGTGGAAAAGATACATAAGACTTTTCATGCCGGGACCATAGACGAGAAGGTCCTGTTTTCGGATTTCAGCCTGGAGATCGGCGACCGGGAGTTTGTCACGGTGATCGGCTCCAACGGCTCCGGAAAGACCACCCTGCTCAATCTCATTGCCGGGGATTTAAAGCCCGACAGCGGCCGGATTGTGCTGGACGGCAGGGAGCTGACCGGTATGCCCAACTACCGGCGGGCGAGGCATATCGGCCGGGTATTTCAGAATCCGGCCATGGGTACCTGTCCCACCATGACCATTTGGGAAAACCTCTCCATTGCAGATCACAAGGGCGGAACCTTTGGCCTGTCCTTTGGCCTCAACCGGAGGCGGAAGGAATTTTACCGGTCGCAGCTGGAGCTGCTGGGCATGGGGCTGGAAAATCGGATGGGCACCGCCGCGGGCGCGCTGTCCGGCGGTCAGCGCCAGGCACTTGCTCTGATTATGGCGACCATGGTGCGGCCGGACCTCCTGCTGTTGGATGAGCACACCGCCGCCCTGGACCCGAAGTCCAGCGACACGGTCATGGAGCTCACCCGAAAAATCGTGGAGGAGAAGCAGATCTCCACCCTGATGATCACCCATAACCTGCGCCATGCCGTGGCGTATGGGAACCGGACCATCATGATGCATGAGGGCGGTGTGGTGCTGGACATCCGCGGTGCGGATAAGCAGGGCAGGAGCATTGACGACTATCTGAAGGTGTTCAATGAGATCAGCATTGAATGCGGGAACTAGCGTGTTTCCGGGAATCGGGAGAATAACCGGAAACGCGCCGGAGGGGCAAAGCCCCCTCCTTTTTGCTTTTTCCGGCGGCGGCAAAGCCGCGGCCAAAAAATGACGGGGCCAAGACCCTGATTGAAGAAAGGGAGCGTATGCAGTATGCTGGGAAAAAAGTCGATTCTGGCGGGGTGTTATTACACCTATTTCATTGTGGGGGCCATGTCCCTGATTATTGGGGCGGTGCTTCCGTCCCTGATGGAGAAATGTGATTTAAACTATGCGGAGGGCGGGCTCCTGCTGTCTGCCCATTCCATTGGTTTTTTGATCTGCAGTACCCTGACGGGTGTGATTGCGGAGTTTCTGGGCCGCAAGAGGACGGTGGTGGCCATCTCTGTGCTCATCCCGGTGGCCCTGTTCGGTCTGGCGTTCACCCAGAATCCGGTATGGCTGTTCGTCTTTCTGCTCTTTACGGGCTTTGGCCGCGGCGTTGTGAACAATACGAACAATGTGACCGTGTCCACTCTCGCGGACGGCGACGCGGGTCCGGTCAACATCCTGCACTCCTTCTTTGCCGCGGGCGGGTGCCTGGCCCCTGCCATTGTGGCCCTGTTCCTGAAGCTGAATCTGGGCTTTGAGGCAGCGCTGATCTCCCTTGGGGTGCTCAGTGTTCTGGCCATTATCACATATCTGGTGATCGACATTGACAGCGTACAGCCCGCGAAAAAGCCGGGCGGCAGGGAGAAGAAAAAGCTGGACGCCTCTTTCCTGCGAAAGCCGGATTTCTATCTGGTCTTTGGAATCATGCTGTTTTACCTGTGCTCCGAAACCTCAATCAACGGCTGGCTGACCTCCTATCTGAAGGATGCGGATCTGATGGCAGCCGAATTCGCGCCGCTTATGGTCTCCCTGATGTGGATGGTCATGATTGCGGGCAGAATCCTTGTGGCGGCCGTATCGAAAAAGATATCCGTCTATAAGATGCTGCTGATCCTGTCCGCAGGCGCCGCGGTGGTATACGGCCTCTTTACCCTGACCCACAGCCCGGTGCTGATTCCCATTCTGATCCTGTGCATCGGCCTGTTTCTGGCGGGGATCTACCCCACTTCCGTGTCGGCAATCAACCGCATTGTGGACTTTTCGGCCTTTGGCATGGGACTGGCTATGGGCGGCGCGGGCGTGGGCTCCATTGTGATGCCCGCCGTCACTGGGTTCGTGGCGCAGAATGTGGCCATGTCGGCCGGTATGGTCTGTATCTGGGTTACGGTGGTGCTTATGCTCGGCTGTGCGGCGGCCGTATTCCTCCGGAACCGGAAGTCCGCGGGCGGGGAAGGCCGGCGGAGCGCAGAGCGCTTAGAACGTTCATAATATGTTTACAAATCATGGCTGAAATCCTTTTGACATCATGGTCGAATCGTGCTATATTATTATAAGGAATTAAAAGGATTAGACATAAGAGAGTCTAAACATTCAGAAGAGGAGTGACAGGAGATGACAATGGAAACACAGCCGAATCCCGGCATGGAGCCGGAATCCCAGCCAGGGACACCGGCGCCGGATGCCGCGGCGGAGCCGCAGGAGTGTCCGGCCATTGAGATTGAGGGGCTGACCAAGACCTACGGTGCCAACAAGGCGCTGGACGCCATCAGCTTTACGGTGAGAAAGGGCGAGGTCATGGGGTTCCTGGGGCCAAACGGCGCCGGGAAATCCACCACCATGAACATTTTGACCGGGTATCTGGCCGCCAGCGGCGGCAGGGTGCGGATCGACGGCGCGGATATTTCGGAAAACCCGAACGAAACCCGCCGCAAGATCGGATATCTGCCGGAACAGCCGCCCCTTTATACAGAGATGACCGTGAAGGAATATCTGAGCTTTGTCTATGACCTCAAGGGGATCAAAAGGGCGGACAAGGGCGCGCATCTGCGCAAGGTGATGGAGAAGGTGCGGATTACCGACGTGAAGGGCCGGCTGATCCGGAACCTGTCCAAGGGCTACCGCCAGCGTGTGGGCCTGGCCCAGGCGCTCATCGGCGACCCGGAGGTGCTGGTGCTGGACGAGCCCACCGTGGGCCTGGATCCCAAGCAGATTCTGGAGATCCGTGAGGTCATCAGCGAGCTGGGCAAAAACCGGACCGTTATCCTGAGCACCCATATCCTGCAGGAGGTCAGCGCGGTCTGTGACAGCTATACCATCATCAACCGGGGCAAGATCGTGGCCGCCGGCCGGATGGACGAGCTGGATCAGGAGATCGGGAGCGAACGGTATCTGCTCCGGGTCAAGGGTTCCATCGACGAGACCTACCGGCTTCTGGAGGGTGTGGAAGGCCTTCAGAGCGCAGAGGACCGGGGCTGTATGGAGGATGGAACCGTGGATGTTCTGGTCACCGCCCTGCCCCATACGGATATCCGCGAGCGGGTATTCCAGCGGTTTGCCCAAGCCGGCTGTCCGATCCTGGCCTTTGGCTCCGCCACCCCGTCTCTGGAAGAGCTCTTTATGCAGATCATCAGTGCGGACGATACCCAGGCGGAAACCGCCGGGGATGATATGCCGGAAACCCTGAGCCCGGACGCGGAGCCCGTGCCCGGGGAAGCGGCGGAGGCGCCGGAGGAACCGGCGGCTGACAGCGTGAAAGAGGAGGTGGAGGACTGATGAAGGCGATTTTGATGAAGGAGTGGAAAAGCTATTTCCAGTCTCCCATCGGCTATATTTTTGCGGGCGTGTTTCTGGCGCTCTGCGCCATGTTCTTTGTGAGCGGGTCCCTGCTGTATCAGAGCGCGGATCTGAAATCCATGTTCGCCAATATCAATGTGGTGTATCTGTTTCTGGTCTCTATTCTGACCATGGGTCTGTTCTCTCTGGAACGGAGCCGCCGGACGGACCAGCTGCTGCTCACCGCCCCGGTGAGCGTGACCAAGGTGGTGCTGGGCAAATATCTGGCCGCCCTGGCAGCCTTTGGCGTGACCCTGGCCGTTTCTCTGGTATTCCCGCTGATCCTGTCCATCTTCGGACATCCCAGCGGCAGTGAGATGCTGGGGTCCTATATCGGGTTCGTCCTGCTGTGGGGCGCCTTTATCGCCATCGGCCTGTTCATCTCCGCGCTGACCGAGAGCCAGATGATCGCCGCGGTGGTGACTTTCGGCGTACTGCTTCTGGTCTATTATATTGACTGGATCGCGGCCAATATCACCAATGCCGCCATACAGAAGATCGTGCAGTGGTTCTCCCTTATGAGCCGCTATAACGAGTTCCAGAGCGGCATTCTGAATGTGGTGAATATTGTATATTACTTAAGCTTTATCGGCGTGTTCCTGCTTCTGACCGTACAGGTCATCCGGCGGCGGCAGTACAGCGATACCAAGTTCCGGATCAACAACGGACTGGTCACGGCGGCTGTGATTGTGGGTGTGCTTCTGCTGAACGGTATTGTGACCACCATCGGCGCGAAAATGCCCATGAAGGTGGATATGACCCGTGACAAAGTCTATGAGTTCTCCGACCAGACCAAGGAGGTCATGGGCGCGCTGGATTCTGAGATCGAGGTCTATGCCCTGTACCCGGACGGTGTGGAGGGCGAACTGGTCACCGCGGTCAAGGAGTATCTGAAAATGTATGAGCAGATGAGCGACAAGTTCAAGCTCACCTATATTGATCCCTATACTGACCCGTCCTTTGCCCGGAAATACGGCGACGATGTGGGCGTGGGCTCGGTGGTCATTCAGCGGGGCGAAAAGTTCCGCGTCATTCCCCTGAACCAGCTGTACCGGGAGAGCCAGATCACCGGCGAGGTATCCATTGATCTGGAAAAACAGATGACCAGCGCAATCCGCTATGTGGCGGGTACTGGCAGCGCAGTCAAAGCATATCTTACAGAGGGTCACAACGAATATGCCGGCACGGAGCTGAAGGCCGCCCTGACCAATGAGGGCTATACTGTGGAGAGCGTGAACCTCTCCACCGCAAGCGTGCCTGAGGACGCGTCTGTGCTCATCTCCATGGCACCGTCTGTGGACTTCACCGCTGAGGAGCGGGACGCGCTGGACGCCTATCTCATGAAAGGCGGCAAGGCGGCCTTTATCTTCACAGCCGGGAATCCGGACATGGAACGTCTGGACGCCTATCTGGAGGAATGGGGCATTACGGTCAACGGCGATTTCGCCTTTGAGGGGGACACAGGAAAGGCCTTCCGGTCCAATTACGGCGTACCGGTTCCGGCGCCTGAGATGCAGAAGCATACCATCACGGAAAAGCTGATTGACAGCGACATTTCCTTTATCGCGCCGGCCTCTTGTTCCTTTGGACTCAACGAGAACAACCTGCAGCACACCTACCTGACCGCGCTGCTCAAGACCTCCAAGAATTCCTGGGGGATCACGGACCTGACCCGCGCCACCACCGAAAAGGCGGAGGGCGATATCAGCGGACCGCTGACCCTGGCGGCCATATCAGAGAAGAGCGACGGCACCGGCGGCTCCGTCTTTGTGATGGGCTCCCTGCAGGCGGTAGAGACCCAGGGCGTTCTGGACAACGCCAGTTACAGCAACGGCGATTTGATGCTCAACGCCTTCTCCTATCTGACCGATAAGGGCGACGCCCTGAATATCCGCGCCAAGGTCATCAGCCCCGAGAGCCTGACCATGACCGAGACCCAGGTCAAGGTGCTTTCCATTGTGCTCCAGTATGTACTGCCGGTTCTGATTCTGATTGCCGGACTGGTGGTATGGCTGAGAAGGAGGTATCTGTAGATGACAGCAAAAGGCAAGCTGGTCCGCAACGGCGTCATTGCCGCTGCGGCCCTGGGAATCCTGGCGGGCGGCTATTACTTTGCCGTCAAATGGGAGCCGGGCGCCAATCCCGCGGAAAATACGCCTGCGGCCACGGCGGCCGCCGCCATTGAACTGCTCAATGCCAAGACCGACGAGGTGCGCTCTGTGGGCATTCAGAATCCCACACAGACCTATACCCTGGTACAGGATGACGAGGGGAACGTCTCCATCCCTGAGATTCCGGATATTGAATTCCGGCAGATGAGCCTGAAAAGCGCCTTATCCAGCTTTGTCAGCGTCAGCGCCGACAAGGAGATCACCCGTGATATGGACAGAATCGCGGAGTTTGGCCTGGACCGGAAGGACGCCTCTTTCACGGTCACACTCAAGGATGGAACGGTTAAGCGGTTTATTGTGGGCGATCCTCTGCCGGGGGAGCAGACCTACTATTTCATGGAGGACGGCGGCAGTGCGGTCTATACCCTCTCCTCCTATAAGGCGAGCGCACTTTTCAAGGTTACAAACGATTACCGGAGCACAGAACTGCTGTCTCTGGAGGGGACAACCATCAGCCATATGTCGGTGAGCCAGGGCGGCGAGAAGCTCATGGGAATCCGGCCGGCAGAAGAGGGCGAGAACCCGCAGAACACCTTCAGCGCCAGCTGGATCATGGAAGCGCCCTGTCCGGGCGAGGGGGCCAGCGAGGATCGTGTCGGCAAGCTGATCGAGAGCTTTCAGACCATCAGCATCCTGGAATTTGTGGACGACAATCCGGCGGATTTGAATGTCTACGGTCTGGGAACCGACGCCTATACCATCGCCTTTACCACCCCGGAGGCCAGCTATGAGCTGCGGCTGGGCAAGGCCGCGGCGGACGGCGACGGCGTATATATGCAGTGGGGCGGCGGAAAGTCCGTATATCTGGGCAACCGGGCATATCTGGATGCGGTGGCCAATATGGATCCCATGCTTTATCTGGAGAAATTTGTCCACATTGCCAACATTGAGGATATGGCCTCCATTACCATCACCAAGGACGGGGCTCCGTATCTCATGGAGATCGGCGACGGTGAGGAAGAGGAAAATCCGGATAAGTACAAGATCAATGGCCAGACCACAAAGCCCGAGAGCTTTAAAAAGATCTACCAGCAGGTCATTGGAATTCTGTTTGTAAACCAGGGTGATTTCGCGGTCAGCGGCGAGCCCTTTATGACCATCACCTATCAGTTTAAGGACGGCCGCAGTGATACCATGAAGTATTATGCGTATGATGAGCGGTATTTTGTGGCGGAGCGGAGCACCGGAACCCGTCTGACCATTCTCAAGACAACGCTGAACGAGCTGTTCGATACCCTCAGCGCCGCTGCCCAGGCAGGGGAATAGCCGCAAACTGAAAAGCCGTCTGCTTGGCGGCTTTTTCTATTGCCTCTGACATAAAAAAGGAGTATAATGGTACAATATCATGGAGTGCCGGGGCTGAGAAGACCGTCCTGCATTTTTGTCAAGGATGCCCAATCCGGAGGAACCTGTGCTCTGGCCTTGTCTGAGCCGCACAGAGCCGGCGGATTGCGGCGTAAAACTGATAAAGGAGTTTGATAGCCATGCAGAAAAGCCACATAAGGGGAATGAATGAAAAGACCAAGGGTATCGCGGCGATTTTGTGCGCAGCGTTCTTTTTTGCGCTGATGACCGCCTTTGTCAGGCTGTCCGGCGATCTGCCGTCCATCCAGAAGAGTTTTTTCCGAAATCTGGTGGCGCTCACCTTTGCCACGGCAGTCCTGTGCCGCACAGAGGACAAATTCCGGTTTGACCGGAGCAATCTGGGCGGTCTGCTTATGCGGGCTGGCTTTGGCACAGTCGGTATTCTGGGCAACTTTTACGCGGCGGACCATCTGCTGCTGTCAGACGCCTCCATGCTCAATAAACTCTCCCCCTTCTTTGCCATCATCTGTTCCTTCTTCCTGCTCAAGGAAAAGATGAAGCCCGTACAGATTTTGGCTGTGCTTCTGGCCTTTGGGGGAAGCCTGTTCATCATCAAGCCCACCGGCCAGGGACTGCTCTCTCCGGGCGCGCTGGCGGGTGTATTGGGCGGCTTCGGCGCGGGTGTGGCCTATACCTACGTCCGCATCCTCAGCAAGCGCGGGGAGCGCGGTCCCTTTATCGTGTTCTTTTTCTCGGCCTTTTCCTGTCTGGTGACCCTGCCGTTCCTGATCTTCGACTACCATCCCATGACCTGGAGTCAGCTGTTGTTTCTGCTGCTGGCCGGGCTCTCTGCGGCGGGCGGACAGTTCTCCATCACAGCCGCCTATTCCCATGCCCCGGCCAAGGAGATCTCTGTGTATGACTATACCCAGGTCATCTTTGCGGCTGTTCTGGGATTTTTCCTGTTCGGCCAGGTGCCGGATCAATACAGCATTCTAGGCTATGTAATCATCTGTTCTGTGTCCGTGGCCATGTTTTTTTATAACAAACGTCTGGCCGATTAAAGCGGCCGGAAGCGCAAAAGACCGCCTGTCTGTGAGCAATCACAGCCAGGCGGTCTTTTTGTTGGTAAATGAAACCGCGGCACAGTGCCGCGCGCATTCACAGATGCCGGGGCGGACGGCACTTGGGTGAAATGTCAAAAGCCCCGGTCAGCTGCAGCAGCTCATATGCTTCACGCGGTCGTGTTCCTCCGCGCGCTTTGCGTTGTTGAAACGGTCAACCGTTCCCACCAGATATCCGGTGATCCGCCGGATCCGTTCAAAGGGAATGGGACTCAGGTTATACGCCGCGTCTACATATCCGTCCTCACAAATCTTCAGGGTCAGGGAATCAATATCCATACCGGGATTGTTCTTCCGGATGTGCTGGGCGTAATAGGAAACTTCTTTGGGGCTCATGGTCCCGTTTACAACATTGACTGTCACTTTTCATTCCTCCTAAAATATCTATGGTTTTTTATCACACTGACCATAGTATACACCCACGGCACACATATGTCAATAGATATTGTGTTAAAATTTTTTTACACACACAAGATGTTGTATTACAGGGACTGCGCGAACTGACGGCCCAATTCCTTGGCCGCCGCCAGGTCCTCCTCGGAGGGGACAAAGGTAATCTTGAGCCCCTCGCCGAACACGTTCATCTTCAGGCCGTTCAGCCGTGCGGTCAGGTTGGGAACCGCCTCGCCGCTCCAGCCGTAGGAGCCAAAGACAAGAACGGGCTTCTTTTTGCTGTTGATGGCGTCCACATGGGCAAGCAGCATCCAGATGGGGGCCACCGCGTCTGCGTTCAGCGTGGGAGATCCCACACAAAATGCGTCGGCGCTGTTAAGCAGAGCCGCCATGTCGCCCAGTTCATGCTTGTTGAGATCATAGGTCTCACAGTCGGCCTCAGGCAGAGCTTCCCGGATTCCGTCCCGGATGGCATGTGCAATAAGCCCGGTGTTGCCGTAGGCGCTGCAGTAGAACAGCGGGATCTGTCTCGTCTCCTTGGGGACGGGTGTGCTCCAGATCCGGTACTGCTCCATCACATAGTCCAGACGGCCCTGTTTGGTAATGACCGGGCCATGGCTGGTGCAGATGCGCTGGATATCCAGATCCTTGATCTTATCCAGTCCGCTGATGACATAGGGCTTAAAGGGGCCAAAGATCGCGTCATAGTATCCCTTGAAGGCGATCTCATACTTGTCCGGATAGACCGTGTTATAGTCGAAGACATAGGGCTCACAGTAGTGGGAGCCGAACATATCACAGGGAAACAGGGTCTTTTCCTCCGGGCACCAGGTGAACATGGAGTCTGGCCAGTGGAGGAAAGGGGCGTTGATGATGGACAGGGTCTTGCCGCCCAGGTCAATGGTATCCCCGTCCTTGGCCGCCTGCATGTTGAGATCCGGGCAGTTGGTGATGTTTTTCAAATAGATGGAGCCGGCCCGGCTGACCACAATGGTGGCCCTGGGACAATGGGACAAAAGGCTTGCCAGCGCACCGGAGTGGTCCGGCTCACAGTGGTTGAGGACAATATAATCAATCTCAGCCGGGTCGCACACCTCTTTGATATTGTTCAAATAATGCTCAAAATAGGTGGCGTGGCTGACCTCAATCAGGGCGGTCTTTTCGCTGCCCTTCACAATATAGGAATTGTAAGTGGTCCCGAAATCTGTGCGCATGACCACGTCAAAGATGCGCATGGCAGGGTTTAAAATGCCAACCGAGTAGATGTCATTGGTGATCTTGCAGGATGCCATGCTTACTCCTCCTCAAATTGGTCTTTCCCGACGCCGCAGAGCGGGCAGACGTAATCATCCGGCACGTTTTCCCACGGGGTGCCCGCCGCAATGCCGTTGTCCGGATCCCCGGCCGCCTCATCATAAACATAACCGCAGACTGTGCATACATACTTTTTCATAAAATATTTCCTCCTTATAGTAAAATGGGCTTGACTTTTCTTAGTGTTTATTGTAGCATAAAACTTATGCAAGAACTGTTGCATTTGCAACAAAATATTGAGAAAAGAGAAAAAATTTCCTCCGCTTGCAGCTGTGCGGGCGGAGAAGATGAGAACAGAGAGCGGGTGCAGCGATGAAACTGGCAGAGACATCCCTGTTCCGGGGCATATCGGAGCAGGAGTGTGCGCGGATGGTACAGTGTTTTGACGCGGTGGAAAAGGAATTCCGCATCGGACAGGTGGTTTATGATTTTGCCGAGGACCGGGACTGTGTGGGAATTCTGACCGCCGGAAAGGCGGAGGTAGTCCGGATTGACATTAACGGCAACCGGACCATATTGGAGGCGCTGGAGGCGGGGGGGGTGTTCGGCCGGCTGTTCACCTTTTACTCCCGGGCAGAGGACAGCGTGACGGCGGTCTGCACGGAGCGGTGCAGGGTGGTATTGATTGGGCAGGAACATGTGACCAAGCGGTGTCAGAAGGCCTGTGTCTGTCACAGCCTGCTGGTGGAAAACCTGCTGGAACTGGTCTCTGCCAAGGCGGTCTACCTCAGTTCCCGGATCGAAATTCTGAGCCAGCGTTCCATACGTGACAAACTGCTCTGTTATTTTCAGTACTGCCGCAATCTGGCCCGGAGCAATACCTTTACCCTGCCCTTTTCCATGAGCTCTCTCGCGGAGTATATCAGCTCTGACCGGAGCGCCATGATGCGTGAAATCAAGAAAATGCGCGGGGAAGGGGCCGTGGAAATTGAAAAGCGGCAGGTTACGCTGAAAAATATCTGAATGTATGAATTGACATGGATTGGGTATTGTACTATAATGGAAACGTTCGTTTGTTTATTTCGCATACAAAAGAAAATCCGCGGGACCGCGTCCCGGGAAGATTGGAGTTAAAGACATGACAGTATTGATCAATATCCTGCTGCTTCTGGCGGGGTTTGTGGCGCTGCTGAAGGGCGCGGACCTGCTGGTGGACGGCGCGGTGGGCTTTGCGCGGAAATTTCATATCCCGACCCTGGTGATCGGCATGACCATTGTGGCCTTTGGGACCAGCGCACCGGAGGCGGCGGTCAGCATTACGGCCGCGCTGGAGGGAAACAACGCCATTTCGGTTTCCAACGCCATTGGCTCAAACCTGTTCAACCTGCTGGTTGTGGGCGGCGTCTGCGCCATGATTAAGCCGCTTCCCATCAAACCCATTGCGGTCTCGCGGGACTACCCCTTTCATCTGGTCATCACGGCGGCCCTGCTGATTTTGTGTCTGGATACGGTACTGGGCGGCGGGCAAACCATGCTGCTCAGCCGGGGTGACGGGCTGATCCTGCTCCTGTTCATGGGTGTTTTTATGTATATCAACATCAGGGACGGTATGCAGGGCGACGGTCAGGAGGCGCCGGCAGAATTCTCCTTCTGGAAGAGCCTTCTGCTGTTTTTGGTGGGAATCGCGGGTGTGGTGATCGGCGGCAAGCTGGTGGTCAGCTCAAGCACCGGCCTGGCCCGGATGATGGGTGTCAGCGATACGCTGATCGGACTGACCATTGTGGCCCTGGGGACCTCCCTGCCGGAGCTGATGACCTCCGCGGTGGCATGCCGCAAGGGAGAGGTGGATCTGGCATGGGGCAACATTGTGGGCTCCAACGTATTCAATATCCTGTTTGTGCTGGGCCTCTCAGCCCTGCTCCACCCGATTGCCATTGATATTCTGTCCATCTATGACATGGTCATCCTGCTGGGCGTAAGTCTTGCGGTCTATGCGGCCACCGCGCCCGCCAAGCGAATCAGCCGGCCGGTGGGGGCGTCGATGCTGGCGGTTTATCTGATTTACACCGCGTATATCATCATCCGCTGATTGCCGCGCGCGGTTGTTAAGGGACAGCTTCTGCTGTCCCTCTTTTGCGCTTTTAGCGCTGTTATAGGATGGACAGCAGAAAAAGGGCCAATGCCGCCGCGGCGCGCAAGGCCCTTTGAATACTGGATGAAACCTCTGCGAAACAGACAAAAACAGGAGGGGGAAATGCGTAAATCCGTGCGTTTTCAACAAAAAGATCCGGTATTCTTCCTAATAAATAGAGAAAAGCTTGCTTTCTGTTTCTCTGTTATGTTATACTGCTTTCATATAACGCTTTTGAGACAGCGGAACCGGGCGGCGGTCAGCTGGTGAAATCCTCTTCAAAGGATGCCAGCTCCTGCTTTGTTTTTAAAATAATACCCTCTCGGAGGCGTACCATGTCCTCTGCCGGCAGATCGCCGGCATAGACGTCCAGGCTGTAGAGAAAGGACTCCTTGCCGCCGGAAGAGGTGTAGATGGAGATGTCGTTGTTTTCAAACCGCGCGACATAGTGGTCCACGGCGGTCACCTGGCTGTCCTGCAGGGGCTGCGTGTTCTGGTAGACCGGGGCGGCCTCCGCCACATCCTGAGGCATGACGGTCTCGGCCAGCTTTTCGGTCTGGTAGTGGTAGGTCACCACATAGGAGAGATAGCCCGCTAAAATAGCCACGGAAAAGACAATAATACCAAGCATCAGACTTCTGAATATTTTTTTTGCCATAGGAATGCCCCCATATCTTGTAGGTATTTGAAATTTGTAACACTAATTTAACCTATTATTAACAGGTCTGGGTCTTTTTATACCTAAAAGTATGGTATACTGAATAAAGTGTTGTATTTTAACAGATCATTCTGACTGAATGAGAGCAAAATACTAGAGGGGAATGTGACATGAAACATTACATTAAAAAGTTTCTCATCATTTTCAGCATCACATTGGTGATTGGGCTCATGGCCGTTGGCGTTGCGTTCGGCGGTGCGGTGCTGGGCTACTGGGGAAATGTGGACGATATTGATCTGGACAGCCTGACCCTGCGGCAGAATTCCAGCATTGTTTACCTGGATCCTGCCACGGGCGAGGAGCGGGAACTGCAGAAGCTCACCGCCGAGGAAAACCGGATTTGGGTGGATCTTCCGGCCACGCCGGAAAACTTGCAGCATGCCTTTGTGTCCATTGAGGATGAACGGTTTTATGAGCACAGGGGCTATGACCTGAAGCGGACGGCAAAGGCAACCCTGACCTGGTTTGTGAACAAGGTCACAGGAAAGAGCGGCGCGGCATCCCTGGGCGGCAGTACCATAACCCAGCAGCTGATCAAGAACATCACCGGCGAGGATGAGCAGACGCCCGCCAGGAAAATTCAGGAGATCTCCCGGGCCGTCGCGCTGGAGAAAAAGATGGACAAGGACCAGATCCTGGAGCTGTACCTGAACTGTATCTATCTCTCTCAGGGGTGCAGCGGCGTTCAGACAGCCGCCAATCTGTACTTTGATAAGGACGTGGCGTTTCTGTCCCTTGCGGAGTGTGCCTCCCTGGCGGGAATCACCCAGTATCCGGCCATGTACGACCCCTTTGTGAATCCGGAAAAGAATAAAGAGCGCCAAGAGCTTGTTCTGACCAAAATGCTGGAGCTGGATTATATCACCCAGGAGGAATATGACGAGGCCATCAACGAACCGCTCAAATTCGCGGATCCGAGCAAGAAAGCCCAGGAGAATGTCACCCAGACCACCTCGTACTTTGTGGATCAGGTGATCCGTGACGTACTGCGGGACCTGCAGGCGCAGGGGTATTCCGAGAGCCTGGCCAATAAGATCCTGTACTCCGGCGGTGTGAAGGTATACACCACCTATGTGCCGGAGATCCAGACGGCGGTGGAGGAATACTATGCCAACGCCAAAAATTTCCCCAATACCAAGGCACAGTCGGCCATGGTCATCACCGATGTCCGAACCGGACAGGTGGTTGGCATTGCGGGCGGCATCGGGGAGAAACCCGGAAGCCTGACCCTGAACCGGGCCTCCATGAGCCCGCGGCAGCCAGGGTCCACCATCAAGCCCATTGCCGTGTATGCGCCGGCGTTGGATAAACATGTGATCACCGCCGGCTCTGTGTATGATGACAAAAAGAAATCCTATAACGGATGGGTTCCCAGAAACTATGACTACCAATACCGCGGTCTGGTGGACGTGCGCCGGGCTGTGCGGACCTCTCTCAACACGGTTCCGGTTGAGATCCTGTCCAAGATGGGCGCACAGGAGAGCTTTGATTACCTGACCCAGAAAATGGGCCTCACCACCCTGGTGGCAAGCCGGGATGTGAACGGCGATATCTATACGGATATCGGACTTTCCCAGCTGGCGCTCGGTGGTCTTACGGACGGCGCGACCGTGCTGGAGATGACGGCGGCCTTTGCCTCCTTTGCCAACGAGGGTGTCTACCGTAAGCCCTATACCTATACGGATGTCAAGGACAAGGACGGCAATGTGATCGTGTCCTCTGACCGCTCATCCTGGGAGGCCATGAAACCCTCCACCGCTTATATCATGAGCAAGATGATGGAGGATGTTGTCACAAGCGGAACCGGGCGGGGCGCCGGACTTTCGAGCGGTATTTTCACCGCCGGCAAGACGGGTACCACCTCGGAGAACAACGACCGCTGGTTCATTGGCTATACGCCTTACTATGCGGCGGCCGTCTGGTATGGATATGATATTCCGGAGGAGATTACCATGTCCTCCAACCCATGTATCCCTGTGTTCAAGAACGTGATGGACAAGGTTCACAAGGGAATCAAAGAGAAGCGGGAGATCACCAAACCCAGCGATGTGGTATGGGCCAGCTACTGTACCTATACAGGCCTGCGGGCCACCTCGAGCTGTCCGGCCTCCAGCTACTATTTTTCCAGCGATAACATCCCCGCGTACTGTAACTCGAACCACGCGGGATATGTTCCCGAAAACACGGGGGATACCAAGAGCTCCGGAAACGCCGGAAGTTCCGGTGCCTCCGGCAACGCAGGCGCCACGGATAAGCCCGCATCCACAGCCGGCTCCGGTACTGCGGGCACCAGCGGCAGCTCCGGCGGCGGGGCCGGCTCCGGCACCAGCGGGTCAGGAAACAGCGGCGGAACTTCCGGCGGAAGTCATACAGGTTCCGGCAGTTCCGGCGGCGGCTCAAGCGGCTCTGCCTCCGGCGGCGGTTCAACTTCGGGGAGCAGCACCTCCGGCGGAACCAGCACAGGCGGCGGATCAGGCAGTTCCTCCTCGGGCGGCGGCGCTTTGGAGGAATGATTGCAAGACTAAAGTAAAAAAGAGGCGAATGACCGCGTTTTCCGCGGCCCGCGCTGTCAAAAAAGTCCGGCACAGGCCGGACTTTTTTGCATGTAAGCGTCAAAATGCAGCAGAGCTGTCCGTGCACATATGGTTTGCGGACAGCTCATATGAGGCAAAATCCCCTGCACGGTGCCGCACAGCTTGTCCTTTGTATACATTTTTTCAAAAATAGAGAACCTGCCAGTTTCTCTCCCTGATTTTTGTGCAAAAAATGATTTGCTAAACCTGCGGATTTGTGGTAAAATAATAAACGTATTTGTGCGAATCAGTAGTTCACAACTGTTAGGAGGATATAAATTGAAAAAACCGAGCAAGAACTCTGCGGCTTACAAAGAGAAAAAAGAGTTTATCAAAGAAGAGATCTCCGGCAAAGTGAAACGTTATTTTGGAAAGACAGTGAAGCAGGCAACACAACGTGAAATATACACTGCCGTTTCTATGACAATCCGTGACGAGATCATGGACAAATGGGTCTCCTATAAAGAAAAAACCGATATGAAGCCCCAAAAAGAGCTGTATTATCTGTCCTTTGAGTTTTTGATGGGCCGTGCCATGGGCAACAACTTGATGAACCTCATGGAGACAGACCTGTACCGGGACGTGCTCACCGACATGGGCGTATCTCTGGAGCAGGTGGAGGAATACGAGACCGACGCGGGTCTTGGCAACGGCGGCCTGGGCCGGCTTGCCGCCTGCTTTCTCGACTCCCTGACCAATCTGGAACTGCCCGCCTATGGATGCGGCATCCGGTATGAGTATGGCCTGTTCCGGCAGAAGATTGTGGACGGCTATCAGATTGAAATGCCGGATCCATGGCTTCAGAGCGGGAATATCTGGGACATTGCCAGACCGGAGGACATCAAGGAGGTCCGCTTCAATGGCCGGATTGAGGAGTATATGGAGGACGGCCAGCTGAAATTCCGCCATTTGGACTATAACACAGTTATGGCGGAACCCTATGACATGCCGATTACCGGCTTTGACAGCGAGACGGTAAACACCCTGCGCCTGTGGCGCGCCCGCTCGCCGGAAGTGATTGATATGAGCGAGTTTAACCGCGGCGACTATATCAAGGCCACCGAGAATAAGGATCTGGCAGAGGTCATCTCCAAAATCCTCTATCCGGAGGATAACCACTATGAGGGAAAGCTCCTGCGGCTCAAGCAGCAGTATTTCTTTGTCTCCGCGACCATCCAGTGGATCCTGAGCAAGCATAAGCAGAAGGGCTTATCCATCCGCAGGATTCCCGAGTATATCCAGATCCATATCAATGACACCCATCCCACCATTGCGATCCCTGAGTTGATGCGGATTCTGATGGATGAAGAGGGGATGGGCTGGGACGAGGCCTGGGACATTGTGGGCAAGACCTTTGCCTACACCAACCACACCATACTGTGTGAGGCGCTGGAGAAATGGCCCTTTGAGATGGTGGAGCACCTGCTCCCGCGGCTGGCCATGATTATCCGTGAGATTGACCGCCGCCAGCGGGCCGCCTTGTGGGAGCGGTTTCCCGGTGACAACGGCAAGATTGAGTATATGGCCGTGATTGCCCACGGACAGGTGAGCATGGCAAACCTGTGCCTGACCGCCTGTCACAGTATCAACGGCGTGGCTGCCCTGCACACGGAGATTTTGAAAAAGGAGACCTTCCGGGATTACTACAGCATCTATCCCTATAAATTCAAGAATATGACCAACGGCGTCACCTTCAGAAGATGGCTGTATAAGGCCAACCCGGAGCTGGCACAGCTGATTTCCGGCGCCGTTGGGGACGGCTGGGTCAAGGATTACCGACAGCTGGAAAAGCTGGTCCCTTCCGCGGATGATCCGGCGTTCCGGGAAAAATTTTCCCAGATCAAGCTGGACAACAAAAAGAAGCTGGCCGCCTATATCAAGGAGCACAACGGCATTGAGGCGGACCCGGCCTCCATGTTTGACGTGCAGATCAAGCGTCTGCACGAATACAAGCGGCAGCTGTTAAAGGCACTGCAGATCATCTACCGCTATCAGCAGATCATTCACAATCCCCAGGAGGCGGACCTGCTCCCGACCACCTATATCTTCGCGGCCAAAGCCGCGCCGGGGTATCATATGGCAAAGCTCATCATCAAGTTTATCAACGATGTGGCCGAGGTTGTCAACAATGATCCAAGGGTGAACGGCGTGCTGAAGGTGGTGTTCATTGAGAACTACAGCGTCTCCATCGCGGAGAAGATTGTGGCCGCGGCGGACCTGAGCGAGCAGATCTCCACCGCCTCCAAGGAGGCCTCCGGCACGGGGAACATGAAGCTCATGCTCAACGGCGCGCTGACCATTGGCACCTTGGACGGGGCAATTGTGGAGATCCGGGAGCAGGTGGGGGATGACAATATCTTCATCTTCGGCCTGTCCTCTCAGGAGGTTTTGAATATATATGCCCACGGAAAATCCCCGAGTCCGGAGATCTATGCCACCAACCCGGTGATCAAGCAGGTGGTGGACACCATGATCGACGGCACGTTTAACCAGGAGAATCTGTTCTATGAGCTGTACCACGCTCTGGTGATGGGAAGCGGCTTTGCGGACAACTATCTGATCCTGGCGGACTTTGACTCCTATCTGCAGGCGTCTCAAAAGGTGATGGATAAATTCCGGGACAAGGATGCCTGGATGCGGAGCGCGGTGCTGAATACGGCCAAGGCCGGATTCTTCTCCAGCGACCGTACCATTGAGGACTACAACCGCGGGATTTGGCATCTGCGCTGAACAGCGGGACAGAATCTGAACTAAATTAAAGGGACGAGGGGCGCCGCGGCCGCCCTCCGTTCCTTTCAGCTTACGGCAGACAGGTATGTCAGCCGGGGCAAAGCCGCGATATTTCCTATAGGAGGGTTTTATTCATGAAAAAGTTATTTGCAACGATCTGTGCACTCATGCTGGCGGTATCTCTGGCGGGATGCGGCGGCGCGAATCCGGACAAGTCGGCGTCGGCGCCTGCGGGCACCGCGGCCCAGACAGCTTCCGGCAGTGATGTGGCGTATGTGAAAGACAAGGGCGAGATGGTGATCGGCTACACGGTCTATGAGCCCATGAACTACACCGATGACAGCGGGAAATTTGTCGGCTTTGACACAGAGTTTGCCGAGGCGGTCTGTGAGAAACTGGGCGTTACCCCTAAATTTGTGGAGATCGACTGGGACAACAAGTTTCTGGAGCTGGATTCCAAGAGCATTGACTGCATCTGGAACGGCATGACCATCACCGATGAGGTGACCAAGAACACCAGCGTAACCAAGGCCTATGTGAAAAACGCCCAGGTGGTGGTGATGAAATCGGATAAAGCCAAGGACTATACCACAGCAGAGTCCATGAAGGATCTGAAGTTTGCCGCGGAGGCGGGCTCCGCCGGCGAAAAAGCGATTGCGGAGAACGGGCTGGACGGTAGCTATACCGCGGTGGCGGCACAGTCTGACGCCATGCTTGAGGTTATGAGCGGCTCTGTGGACGCCTGTGTAATCGACAACACCATGGCAAAGGCCATGACCGGCGAGGGCACCAGCTATGCCGCTCTGGGGCCTGTGATGGAGCTGACCAGCGAGGAATACGGCATTGGTTTCCGGAAGGGCTCTGACCTGACCGAGGAGGTGAATGGCATCATTGACACGCTGATGCAAGACGGAACGCTGGATAAGCTGGCGGAGACCTATCAGCTCACCCTGGCGAAATAGTACATAAATCATTCCGCCGCGCGGACCGCGCGGCGGAAAAACGGCCTCTTATTCATTTCCTGCTCCGCAAATAGGAGGCCATTTGAATGCCTGCCGGCAGGGGCCGCGCGCCCCATGAAAATGGAAGAAAGTGCGCAAAGGCCGTTCTGTGCCGGCGTTCCCCATTTGCTCAGCGGGCATTTTGCAAACCTTTATGCCGATACGGAGCGACGGAATGGAGAGTCTTATGTTTATACAGGTAACGCTCAGTCTTCTTGAAGGTTTCGCAATGACCCTCAAGATCTTCCTATTGACCCTGGCCTTGGCCCTGCCGCTGGGGCTGATTATCAGCTTTGGCTCCATGACCCGTGTCCGGCCGATCAGGTGGCTGGTGCGCACTTTCATCTGGATCATCCGCGGTACCCCGCTGATGCTCCAGCTGATTGTGATCTACTATGGGCCGGGACTGATCGCCGCGTGGGCGGCGGCTCACGGCGGCAATGCTGTCTTTGACGCGATTGCGTCCTGGACTGTGCCGGACCGGTTTGCCGCTGTGATTATTGCCTTTGTCATCAATTATTCCTGCTATTTTTCAGAGATCTACCGGGGCGGGATTGAAGCGATCCCCAAAGGCCAGTATGAGGCGGGACAGGTCCTGGGCATGACACGGCCTCAGATTTTTTTCCGGGTGGTTCTCCTGCAGGTGGTCAAGCACATTGTGCCGCCCATGAGCAATGAGATTATCACCCTGGTCAAGGATACCTCTCTGGCGCGGATCATCATGGTTTATGAGATCATTTGGAATGCCCAGAAGTTCATCAAGTCCGACGGGCTTTTATGGCCGCTGTTCTATACAGGCGCCTACTATCTGCTGTTCTGCGGCATCCTGACCCTGTTGTTTGGATACATAGAAAAGCGGCTTGACTATTTTAAATAAAAAGGGTGTTCACATGAAGATACTGGAAATCAAGAACCTTTATAAGAGCTTTGGCAGGACCAGCGTACTCAAGGGCGTAGATTTTTCCATGGAGGAGGGAGAGGTCGTGTCCATCATCGGTGCCTCCGGAAGCGGAAAGACCACTCTGCTGCGCTGTGTGAATTTTCTGGAGCGGGCAGACAGCGGTCAGGTCCTTCTGGACGGCGAGGTCCTGTTCGACGGGGAGAGCGAAAAGCGGGCGTCCGGAAAGGAGCTGCGCAGGAAACAGCTCAACTTTGGCCTTGTGTTTCAGGATTTCAACCTGTTTCCCCAGTACAATGTCATTGACAACGTGATGCTCGCCCCGCGGCTTTTGGCCAAGGAACGGCCGGATTTTAAGGCAAAGAGGCGGGAGATCTATGGGGAGATCGAACAGACAGCCAAGGAGCTGCTGGAGCGTGTGGGGCTGTCCGAAAAGCTGGACAGCTATCCCTGCGAGCTTTCCGGCGGCCAGAAACAGCGGGTTTCAATCGCCCGGGCTCTTGCTCTCAAGCCCCGGATCCTGTTTTTCGACGAGCCTACCTCTGCCCTTGATCCGGAGCTCACAGGGGAGATCCTCAAGGTGATCCGCAAGCTGGCGGCCGAGCACATCACCATGGTCATTGTCACCCATGAGATTGATTTTGCAAGCAATGTCAGCGACAAGGTGATCTTTATGGCGGACGGCGTTGTGGTGGAGGAGGGCGCACCTGCGGATGTGATTGACAACCCCAAAAATGAGCGTACCCGGAGTTTTTTACAAAAACTGAACGATAAATAGCATGGAAAATGCCGTAAAGTTAAATTTTTAACAAAATTGCAAAAAACACTTGTATATTTTTAACTTATGCGGTAAAATAATAAAGAGATAGGGCCGCTGAAAAGGGGCTTCGATGTCTTGGCACCAATGAAAAAATAATTTAAAATTTATACATTTTATCAGGAGGTACTTTACTATGGCAGTAAAAGTAGCGATTAACGGTTTTGGCCGTATTGGCCGTTTGGCATTCAGACAGATGTTCGGCGCTGAGGGTTATGAGGTGGTTGCAATCAACGATCTGACCAAACCCACCATGCTGGCAGACTTGTTGAAGTATGACACCGCGCAGGGCGGTTACTGCGGCAGAATCGGAGAGAATCTGCACACGGTCGAAGCTGATGATGAGAACGGTACCATTACCGTAGACGGCAAAACCCTGAAGATTTACGCAATGGCTAACGCGGCCGAGCTCCCCTGGGGTGAGATCGGTGTTGACGTTGTCCTGGAGTGCACGGGTTTCTATTGCTCCAAGGCAAAGGCACAGGCGCACATTGACGCCGGCGCAAAGAAGGTTGTTATCTCCGCTCCGGCTGGAAATGACCTGCCCACTATTGTTTACAGCGTAAATGAGAACACCCTGACCAAGGATGACACCATCATTTCCGCGGCATCCTGCACCACCAACTGCCTGGCTCCTATGGCAAAGGCTCTGAACGACTACGCTCCCATCCAGACCGGTATTATGGCGACCATCCATGCCTACACCGGCGACCAGATGATCCTGGACGGCCCCCACAGAAAGGGCGATATGAGAAGAGCAAGAGCCGGCGCGGCCAACATTGTTCCCAACTCCACCGGCGCCGCGAAGGCAATCGGCCTGGTTATTCCGGAGCTGAACGGCAAGCTGATCGGCGCTGCACAGCGTGTTCCGGTACCCACCGGTTCCACCACCATCCTGACCGCTGTTGTTAAGGGCAAGGACGTCACCGCTGACGGCATCAATGCGGCAATGAAGGCGGCTGCCTCCGAGTCCTTTGGCTACAACACCGATCCCATCGTTTCCTCCGATGTAATCGGCATGAAGTACGGCTCCCTGTTTGATGCGACCCAGACCATGGTTGCGCAGATCGCAGAGGATTTGTACGAGGTTCAGGTTGTTTCCTGGTATGACAACGAGAACAGCTACACCAGCCAGATGGTCAGAACCATCAAGTATTTCGCTGAGCTGTAAGACAAAAAAAGCGATTGAAAAAAGCCGCGGACGTCTGTCCGCGGCTTTTTGACGTGTTGAAAAAGCTGATACGCAAAGCATGCGGTTTATTTTACTAGAGACAAGTTTGCGTGGATCCTCAGTCTCCCTTTTTGAATTCGAACGGACTGATTGTCTTGTAGGGGGCGAAAAACGAATTGCCCGCTGACGCATTACCTTGATTCCGCAGAGACTGCCGGAATACCGTGCTGTGTCTAATGTCAGGATCCGTATTGTTTTACGCGGTTCTTCTTGGCACAAGCTTATGAGCGCATGAATACAATCACTTTCCCCTGGATAGGAATTTGTGCGCCGCAATGGCTGCATTGCATGGACATTACCAGCGAATATCACCATCGCCAACGCAAAAAGTGTAAGACAAAGCTTACAATTCTGTTACAAACGCGGCAAACCGCGAAAAAACTTGACTTTTGGCAGAGGTTCGGTATAATAAAAACAGACTATGCCAAAGGATGAAGGCGCGGGGAGACCGGGCTGAACAATATAGAAGGAGAGGGATATGATGGGGCAGAGAGTACCTCAGAGAAATATGCGGACGGGAAACCGGCACAAGCATGAAATGGAACTGCGGCGGAAGCGGTTTCGGTTTCTGCTGATCTGTATTGCGGCGGTTGCCGTGGTTGCGGTGACCGTTGGCTTTTCGGTTTCGGCCGTGAAGAACCGCAACCAGAATAAGGCGTCCATGGCCGCCAGCGCGGAGCCTGCGGCAACGCCCAAGCCCGCGCCGCAGATCCCGCCTGCGTCAGAGCAGAACGATCTGCTGAAAATTGCGGCGGAAGCGCAGGGGACAGAGAGCAAGGTCTGCTACCTGACCTTTGACGACGGTCCCACAACAGCGGTGACACCGGCCATTTTGGATACGCTGAAGCAGTATCAGGTCAAGGCGACCTTTTTTATGCTGGGCAAGATGGTTGAGGAGAACCCTGATCTGGCGAAGCGGGCCTATGACGAGGGACATTTGCTGGCCAATCACAGCTACAGTCATGACTATAAGGCTCTTTACGCCACAGGCGAGAGCTTTATGGGAGAGATTGAAAAAACCAATGGTCTGATACAGGGAATCATAGGCGAAGAGCCCTTCAAGCTGATCCGGTTTCCGGGCGGCAGCTACAATGCCGGGGACCATGCCGCTGAAAAGCAGCAGTACAAAACCCTGCTGCAGGAAAAGGGCTATTACTATGCGGACTGGAATGCGCTGAACGGGGATGCGGAGAGCTCCAGCCGTTCCGCCGCCCAGCTGTTGGAGAGACTCAAGGCCACCGCCACGCAGAAAAACATTGTTGTGCTGATGCACGACGCCGCCGCGAAGAAAACCACAGCGGAGGCGTTGCCGTCTATCATCGAATATCTCAAGGAACAGGGGTATGAATTCCGCAGAATGGATGAGATCAAGTATTATAACACCGGTGAAGAGGAGAAGCCGGTATCCATGATTCTTTAGATAAATTTACGCAAAAGGACGAAATTGCTATCCTTTTCAGACCGCTGATAAACCTAAATTTGGAATGATTTTGGACACTGCCGTATGGGCCTGGCGACGGATTTATGGGCTTTTGGGCAATCAATTCAAACAAAATCATTCCAAATTTTGCGTATGGGCCGGTTTGTCAGTGACCTCAAAAGGACGGAAATTCCGTCCTTTTCTTTTTTTTCATTCTGTGTTATACTGAATCAAAGCATTGATAAAGGAGTGAAGTAAAATGGATTATAAAGAAAAGGCCATGTCGCTGTTCAAGGAGGGATATAATTGCTCTCAGGCGGTATTTTTAACATTCAGTGACGAGCTTGGGATCGATCGGGACACAGCGCTGAAGCTGTCCTCCTCGTTTGGGGGCGGGATGGGACGCCTGCGGGAGGTGTGCGGCGCGGTCAGCGGGATGTTCATGGTGGCTGGCCTGAAGGAGGGCTACAGTGAGCCGGACGACCAGGAGGGCAAGCGCGCCCATTATGCGCGGATTCAGCATCTGGCGGAGGAATTCAAAAAGGAGAACCCGTCCATTGTCTGCCGGGAATTGCTGGGTCTGTCCTCTGGTCCGGATGATCCCAAGCCTGCAGAGCGGACGGAGGGATATTACAAAAAGCGCCCCTGTGCGGAGCTGGTGGGCTGCGCGGCGGAGATCACTGCCCGGGAGCTGGGATTTTTGAAGGACGGGGAAGAGGGCTGATGCAGTACAAAGGAATCCGGCAGGGCATCTTCCGTTCCCGCCCAAACCGCTTTATTGCGCATGTGGAGCTGGACGGCAGGGAGACGGTCTGCCATGTGAAGAACACAGGCCGATGCCGGGAACTGCTGATCCCGGGAACTGTGGTTTATGTGCAGGAGGCCTCCAATCCGGAACGTAAGACTAAATATGACCTGATTGCGGTTGAGAAGGGCAGCCGGCTGATCAACATGGACAGCCAGATCCCCAACCGGGTCTTTGCGGCGTGGCTGGAGGAGGGCGGATTGCCGGGGCTCACACTGCTGAAGGGGGAGCAGAAATTCGGTAACTCAAGGCTGGATTTCTATCTGGAGGCCGGAGAGCGGAAGATCTTTGCCGAGGTCAAGGGCGTCACGCTGGAGGAGGACGGTGTGGTGCTGTTTCCGGATGCGCCCACAGAGCGCGGCGTCAAGCACCTAGGCGAACTGTGCGCCTGTCTTGAGCAGGGAATGGAGGCCTGGGCCGTATTTATCGTGCAGATGGATGACGTCCTCTATTTTACCTCCAATGACAGGACGCATCCGGCTTTTGGGGACGCGCTTC
Source organism: uncultured Ructibacterium sp. (assembly GCA_965146665.1). Classification (GTDB taxonomy): domain Bacteria; phylum Bacillota; class Clostridia; order Monoglobales; family Monoglobaceae; genus Ructibacterium. The sequence goes on along the minus strand of CBCTHE010000002.1, from coordinate 235,257 downwards.
GCCGTGCCCGGGACAGGGGTGTGCGGATACTTGCTCTGGAGTGCCGCGTCACGCCGGACAGCATCCGCGCATACCGTGAAATCCCGGTCCGGCTTTAGGGGTCGCTGAAAAAAAGTTTAAAATTGACAGTCATAAAGCGAATTTTTGACATTATAAAAAAAGTCCATCCTGCCATACTAAACAAGAGGAGTTGGTAACATGGACAATGTCAATAAAATCATCAAAGAAAAGCATCCGCCCGTCGGTCCGGCTGAGCTGGAGAGCAAGGACGGAGAACCCGTTTTTGACTTAACCAATGCGGCGTGCGCGACGGAATGCACTGGTTTGATTCAGGTGCCCCCGGAATGTGAGGACGAGCTGGAAAACTATGCGGACGTGTACAGTTTTGCACAGCCGAGAGCCCTGCGGCCCAATGACCGCAAGGAACAGTAAATGGATTGTATCAAAGAGACCGGACAGATTTTTCTGTCCGGTCCTTTTTCCTTTTTGGGGTATGCCTGGGCCAAATGACCCGCGGGGCTGTCAGAGCTCTGTGCTGTCCGCTTCCCATTCTCCAAAGGGGCGCATACCTTGTTCCAGATCCAGAAGCTTCCGCTGAAGTTCCGGCCAGCCGCCGTCACCCTTCAGGGAGCCATCCGCCCCAATACAGCGGTGACAGGGGATGACCAGCGCAATGGGGGCGCGGTTGACGGCCATGCCCACAGCCCGCGCGGCCCCGGGCCTTCCCGCCATGAACGCGAGCTCTCCATAAGAGCAGGTCTCACCGTAGGGGATAGTTCGCAGGGCGTCCCAAACCTCTTTTTGAAATGCGGTTCCATGGGGACGCAGCGGGAGTGAGAAGGTCCGGCGCGTGCCTTCAAAGTATGTGCGGATCTGCGCGTACGCCTCGGCGGTCACGGGTGTTTCCCGATGCGCGGCGCCCCGGAAGGTGCTCGTGCCGAACTCAATACTGCAGAGGAAGCCGTCCTCTTCTGTGATGGCAAGGGGGCCGATTGGGGATGGATAAAAACAGGTGGAAAGCATAAAAATCTCCGTTCCGCCGCCCTGCGCCGGCACAAATAGATTGAAAGAAGCTCTCAATAGCAGGGAAAAGGGAGCAGAAGGGATATTTCTTCATGCGCGTTTGCCGCAGGCGAGCTTCGCACAGTCGGTTTCCTGCGCCTAAAATATCATGTTTAAATAGGGTTCGGTTTGGGAGAACAGACCAGTTCCCGTAAAGTCTTCCGCAAAGCCAAAGACCAGCTGGGCCAGATATCTGATATCCACCTCAGAGTCATATCCCTCACAGGGAAGGGCCTGTCCGTTGGCAAGCCGGAGATTCATGTTGTTTTCGGGCAGGTTCCCGTCTGTGATTTTCAGCCGCAGATCGCCGGAAAAGTGTTTCGCCAGATCACCCAGGATCCGCTGGGGGTCCAGAATACGCGCCATGGCAAAGGGTTTTGTCTCCTCGCGGAGGGAGAGGCCGCATGGACCGCAGACCTCATGAAGCTCCCAGCCGCTGCCGTTTCCGGCGGTGATCAGGGCATAGCCGTCCTTAGTTCCGTCTGTATGATGAAACAGGATCCGGCCCTTTGACAGAATCAGCAGATCCTCCAAAATCCGCTGCCATGTTTCCTGGGTGCGCAGGACATAGCCGTCTTTGGATTCCATGGCCCGCAGATAGATCCGGTCCAGCCGCGCGGTCAGCTCCGGGCCCAGATCCTGGGCGGTTGCCAGCCCTTCTGCAGGAATGGAGTCCGCAAAGCGGTAAGTTTTTTCATAGCATTGCTTATATCCAAATTTTTCGTAAAAGCCATAGTTGAAGGGGACGAGCAGGCTGATGGGCTGATGCCTGCGCAGCATCTCCGGAAAGGCAAAGGTGAACATTTCCCGGACCAAGCCCCGCATACGGAATTCCGGCAAAGTGGCGACGCCGGATACATAATTGATATCATATTCCATACCCCGCAGTTTGATTCGATGCGGCATCAGCTGCATATTGGACGCGGGCACGCCGTCACATTCCGCAACGACGGTGTCGGAAAAGGAAAAATTGTGGGAAAAGTTCCAGTCCACAAAGGATGCGGCGTCGTCAAAGCAGACCGTCCACGCGTGTTTGAGAAAGCCGAGGTCTCCGGGCTTTGCCAGACGTACCATAGCGAACACCTCCAAAATCGAAAAATCATATTTTCTGTATTGTACCCCAAAATTCATAAAAACGCAAGGGGCATAGGAAAAAACGGAGGCAGAGCACGGTTCCGGACTGCGGACAAGCATAAAGCCCGGCCTTTTGGGCCGGGCCGAGTGTGTCGATAAACCCCAATTTGGAATGATTTTGAACTGCGCCGTACGGGCCCGGCGACGGATTTATGGGCTTTGGGCAATCAAGTCAGAACAAAATCATTCCAAATTGCGTGAAAATCATACTTTTTCGACAGCCTGAGCCCGGCCTTTTGGGCCGGGCCGGACAGCATCAGAACTTGACCACCCGGGAGACAAGGCTGGCCGCTTTGTAGGGAATCCGCTCCAGTGTCCGGGTTACATTTGCCAGTTCCTGCCGGATGGGGATGGACTGGGGGCAGTGGGTTTCGCATTTGCCGCATTGGATGCACTTGGAGGCATTGGTTTTGACCTGCCGCAGGGTGGTGCACATGAGATATTCCCGCAGACTATTGAACCAGCCATCAGAAAACCGTACATTATAGCATCGGAAACACACAGGAATATCCACACCCTGCGGACAGGGCATGCAATAGCCGCAGCCGGTGCAGCCCACCTTTGTCACCCGGCTGATCTCCTGCCGTACCTGGTCAAAGACGTCCAGCTCCGCCTGGGTCAGAGTGTCTGCCTCTGCCGCGGAGGCAATGCCAGCGTTCTCCCGCACCTGGGCCATGTCGTTCATACCGGACAGGACCACGCTGACCTCTGGGTGGTTCCAGATCCAGCGCAGGGCCCATTCCGCCGGACTGCGCCGCGGCTCTGCCTGTTCAAAGATTTTGGCCGCGCCGGCCGGCAGGCCGCCGGCCAGACGGCCGCCCCGCAGGGGTTCCATGATGACCACGGGAATCCCCAGTTCAGCGGCCCGGCGGAGTCCCTTCAGGCCGGCCTGGCTATGCTCGTCCATATAGTTGAATTGAATCTGGCAGAACTCCCAGTCATAGGCCTCCAGAATTTTGAGAAAGCCGGGGGTGCCGCCGTGATAGGAAAAGCCGATCTGCCGGATCTGCCCGGCTTCCTTCCGGCGGCGGATCCAGTTCCGGATTCCAAGGGCGCACATCCGTTCCCAGCCGCCAATGTCCGTGAGCATATGCATCAGGTAATAATCAATATGATCGGTCTGAAGCCGCCGGAGCTCCTCTTCAAATATCCGGTCCGCGTCTTCCAGACTCTTGACAATATAGTGCGGGAGCTTGGTGGCAATATATACCTTGTCCCGGCAGCCCTTGGCGAGAAATTTTCCCAGGGCCGCTTCGCTTCCGGGGTAGATATAGGCGGTGTCAAAATAGTTTACGCCCTGTTCTATGGCATAGGCCATCTCCTTTTCCGCCTTTGCCTGGTCAATGCCCATACCCTTTTTGGTAAAGCGCATACAGCCATAGCCCAAAACGGAAAGCCTGTTTCCGCTTTTGGGGTCGATTCGGTATTGCATAGTTGTGATGCTCCTTTGCTGTGGATGATTTCTATATGAGGCTGGCGCCGTAAATGCGGGAGGTTTCCCCCCAGGGATGATAGCCTGTCCCCAGATATGCAAAGCCATAGCGCTCATAATAGCCGATATGGTCGGTGCACAGATACAGATTGCTGAAACCGGCCGCGGCGGCGTCCTGCTTTGCCCGGTCAATCAGGCGCGACCCATAGGCGCGGCCCCGATGCTCCGGTTCGATATACAGGGCACAGAGCCAGGGATACAGATCCATCCGGCTGACAAAGTCGTTTGTGACCAGCCCGGCACAGCCAGCGACTGTGTCCCGGTCCGCCAGCAGATACCACTGGGCAGCGGTGCCTCTGCCCGCACACAGTGGCGGAGACAGTCGTCATAGACCATCATGCTGTCCCCGCTGGCCCACTGTTTCTGAAAATATGCGATGGCTTTGTCCAAAAATTCAGGGCTTTCCCGGATTGATATGATATGCAAATGGTTTCCTCCTTTTTATAGGTTGATACACGGCGTTAACTATTTCGCGCGCTTGTTCTTCCGAAGGCCCTCAATAAAGACCACCGGGGTGCAGAACAGAATCCCGGTATTGGGATTTTCCAGTCCGCCGGTGACCTCATTCACGGTCTGGGAGATGTCTCGGACCTGGGATTCCTCCGCGATCATGAAGATGGTCTTACTCCCCTCGTGATCCAGGTCCAGAAGTTCCCGCAGGGGTGACAGAAACGGAAATTCATCCTGCTGGCTGGACAGGGAGCGGGCCATGCCCCGGCTGTCCAGAATGGTGGCGCCGCCAATGCCCTTTTGGGCCAGCTTTTGCATCAGCTCGTCCAGAACCTCGGTTTTGTTAAGTACAATGGTCACTTGTATCATAATGCTTGATTCCTTTCTCCGGCTCGGGTCAGCCGGTGCGCAGTCCGCCCAGAACCGCGCCGATGGATCCGCGGAGCACGAGGTCCGCCCGGCCGTCGGCCTGGGTGGCGGATTTGTTAATCAGAACCAGGTGTCGGCCCCGGAAATACTGAATCAGGCCCGCCGCGGGATAGACGATCAGGGAGGTTCCGCCGATGATGAGCGTGTCCGCTTCCGCGATATGGCTGACCGCCCGGTTTAAGAGCCGGTCATCCAGAGACTCCTCATAGAGGACCACGTCCGGCTTGATGACGCCCCCGCAGTCACAGCGCGGAATGCCCGGCTCAGCCAGTACAGCGTCAAGACCGTAAAATTTCCCGCATTTCTGGCAGTGGTTGCGGTGGACGCTGCCATGAAGCTCCAGCACCTCCCGGTTGCCAGCCATGGTGTGAAGCCCGTCGATGTTCTGGGTGATCACCGCCTTCAGCCTGCCTGTCTCCTCCAGCCGGGCCAGTGCAAGATGGGCAGGGTTGGGGGCCGCTTTTGGAAAGACCATCCGTTCCCTGTAGAATTCATAAAACGCCTTGGTGTGTTCCACAAAGAAGCTGTGGCTCACCACCTGCTCCGGCGTATAGCGGAAATGCTGGTGGTAAATACCGTCTGCACTCCGGAAATCCGGGATTCCGCTCTCCGTGGACACACCCGCGCCGCCGAAAAACACAATGTTTTTGCTCTCGTCCACAATCGTCTGTAAGGCGGCCGGGGCCTCTTCTGTCTCATGCATGAAAATCCCTCCTTTGTTATCAGTATACCATTTTACGCTGCGCAATGCAAGCCAAAGGCGGTGGGAAAAAAGCCGGGAAATCTGCATCATACGTCCGGTTTCGGCAGAAGGTTAAATTCTGTCTTGAAAGGTTCAAAGTCGGCCCTTTACCCGGTTTCCAGCGCGTGCTATGCTGAGTACAGCAATAAAATTATGAGAAGCGGGGGAGGATTCAATGATGAGACGGAAAATAGCGGGCTGGCTGGCCCTGTTTATGCTGATCGCTGTAATGCCGGCAGGGGCGGCGGTCCGGACCAATGTGGAAACGGCGGCAGACGGCGGTTCAGCGATTCAATTCGGCAGCGGGACCGCGGCGGACGGCGTGGATTTCAAAGCGCTGGAAAAAGGCAATGTGTACTATGGCACCGCAAGGCATCCGCTGCAGCTGAACGGACAGGACTTCTTCTATACCGGACCGGTGACCAAGAAGGAGGAAACGGCCACGCCAATTCTCTGGGAGTGCAAGGGCGAGGAGCAGGATGCGGATGGGAACGGCGACGGCAGGGTGACTCTGCTGAGTAAGCATATCCTCAACTCTCTGAAATTCAGCGACGCGGCGGGAGGGATAAGCAACGACTATACACAGTCCGCGGCGGCGGCCTGGCTGAACGACGCGGAGAGCGGTTTTGTACAGAGCGCCTTCTCCGCGGCAGAGAACCAGGCGGTCCCTTTGACCGAGGTTGTCACAGCGAACTATTCCTGCGACGGGAAAAACACAGAGCTCACCGCGGACGCGGGGCAGACCTGGCCCAAGACCGTACAGCAGAAGCTGTATCTCCCCTGGGGTACATACAGCGGCCTTGCGAACGGGACGGTGGAATATCCCGGCACGGACGGCGAACCGCGCACCGTATACTGGTCCGCGAAACCGGTCCAGGGCAGAAATCAAATAGCCGATACCATGCGCGGCCAGGCCGGGACATTAAAGAGCACAGGCACACGGATCCAGTATATGCTCCGCTCTCCCGCATCCGGCGGGACCGGCAACGTTCTGGGGGTCAGCGCCAATAATCCGAACGCCTGCGTCTTCAAGGCCGGCACCGGCACACAGATCGGCATGCGGCCGGTTATGAAACTGGACCCGGGAGCGGTGGTCTTTGCGTCCGAAATCCGCCGAAGCCCGGAAAATGCGGCGCAGACGGCGGCGGTCGCCCCGATCCTGCTTGAAGGAGAGCCATGGAACCCCAATTACAAACTGACTGTGCTGGGCAGCGACGGGAGCGAAAATCCGTACTCCATGAGCCTTCAGGGAATCACACCCGGCAGTGTGCTGGAAGTGGAAAAGGGTGAGAGCCTGGCCTTTCAGACCGTGGATCCCAGCCACAGCGGCGCGGAATATTCTATCAATTATAAGGCGGTTATGGCCGCAAACGGAAAGCGGCACATTGTGGCCTATGGCCAGAGCGGCCCGGTCAATCCGGCGGGAACCGGTACCAGCCTCAGCGTCCCCACAGACAGCTGGCCCAGAAGCGGCGGGCCGGCGGATCACCTGGACCTGTATATCTGGCTCCAGAAAAATACGGCGGAGCATGTCAATGAGGCCTCGGCGCCCATCCACATTCCGGTCAGCCTGACCGGCGGTACAGCCGCGCCTCTGCCCACGGCGGAGCCGGAGCCCCTGGATCCGGAGACAGCGGCCCGGACTGTGATCTGCTATCCAGAGGGGAAGATGAAGGCGGCCCTGCTGAACTTTGACGATACGGCGGACTTTATCGTGAACGCGGATAAGCATCTGCTCGATATTTTTTCCAAAAACGGGCTCAAGGGCACCTTTAATGTCATTTCCGGTCAATGTGACGTGAATGATGCAAAGCTGTTCTCTAGCCGGTTGTCCCAGTATGACGGGCAGGAGCTGGCGTCACACACGGTTACGCATCCCCATCTTGACCAGATCACCGACGGGGAATTCAAAGCGGAAATCGAAAATTCCAAGACGTTTGTAGAGGGACTGGCGGGCCATGAGCGGGTCACCGGACTGGCCTATCCCTACTATTACCGCGCCGACACCGCGCGGCTGGAAATGATCCGGGAGGCGGGATATCTCTACACCCGGCGGACAGATGATTCCAAACATTTTTATATTCCGGAGAGCTTTTACAACTGGAATCCCACCATGTGGGTGCTCCGGGCGGACACCACAGGCGGTCCCCCGGCGATTTTGAACAAGGCCCAGGAATTTCTGGATCTTGATCCCAGGGATACCATGCGGGTAATGTTTGTCTGGGGCCATGCCACGGATTTTGGAAACTGGGAGAGTGAAGGAAATCAATGGGATTACATAGAGCGGTACTGCAAGGCGCTGGGGGACAATCTGCAGATTATCTGGAATCCCACCTGTCAAGAGTTTGTGGACTATGTAAACGCCGCAAAGCTGCTGGAGATGAGCAAGGGGAACGGCGGCGCGATCCGGTTTGACAACACCCGGAGCAACACCGCTGTCTGGACCCTGGTTGACGGCGGGCCGGTGGAGATCCCTGCAGGGCAGGTGAAGGAGGTAGATCCCGACACAGTCCGGCCCGGCCCCACCTATATCCCGGTGCCGGTTGAGACGCCTGTACCCACAGGCACACCGGCGCCGACAGAGACTGCCGGGCCCACAGAAACGCCAAATCCGACCGAAAAACCGGCTGTTTCCGCAAAGCCCACCCCGCTCAGTGCGGCCCGCGTCTATCAGTTCCAGACAGATGAAATCGGCAGTACGCCCCAGGCCGACGGCCTGACCGTGACCACAGCGGGAGACAGTACAGTCCTTGCAGAAAAATCCCCGCATGATCCGCCCTTTGTGTATTTCACCAGTGGTGAGGCGTATCTTGCCAATGCGGAGGGCACCCAGAATAAGGTGCTGAAAGCCGCAAAGGGAGAGGGAAACGGAGGAACTGCCGCTGTCACAGTGGATCTGGGGCAGGTGGAAGGGGATCTGGCCGTGGAGTGGAAGATGATCCGAAAGGGATCCAATGCTGTGGTGGAACTGGTGAACGGCGATGTAGTCCAGCCCATACTGGGGGTTGACGTCTGGAATACAGTGGGGCTTATGGCAAAAAACCGAAATGCGGCCAAGGCCATTGATCCCAGCCTGGACGGCGGCATGACCTTTGCCGATGTTTGGACCCCGGTGGGGATGGTCTTCCACGGTCTGGGAACTGATCAGCCAACCATGGATTTTTACTGGCAGGGCCGCTATAACTACACCCCCTTTGCGGGTACGCCCATTGCGGGCGGCATGCCGACCTTTGAAAAGGCACACTTTGAGCTGGGGGGATTGCTGGATAAGCTGGAGCTGGGCAAAATGGACTGGAGCCGGAATACACAGCTGCGGTTCAGCATCTCCTACGGCACGGACGCAGGGGCGTATTTTGATCTTGACGACATCCGGACCTATGCGCCCAGCGGGACGGTGCGAAATAGCTGCAGTCTGGATTTTGAACAAGAAACACCCGGACTGATGCCCCAGGCCGACTGTATTGAGACAGGGAGCTACTGGTCCCGGGGCGGCCGGGACGTGGAGCTTGCGGACGGCACCAAGATCCGGCCCACCAACATCTCATATGATATGCAGGTGGCGGCGGATCCGGCCGACCCATCCAATCAGGTTCTCAAATTTGAGCGGGGAAACGGCTCCAATGAGGCGAACTATGGCGCTTTGGCACGGGGAATCATCAACAAGCCCTCCAGCCAGGTGGAGCTGGCATTCCGGGTGATGGCCAGCGGAATGGGACAGAATGCGGGCAAGCTTTTCAATGTCTTTGTCAAGGACGGGAACTATCACGGATATTTTCCGGACAACGATGCCATTCAGCAGGGAATCAGCCTGTTTCATATCGACAATCAGGGCAATGTAAAAGGACCGGAAAATATGTGGACTGGAAAGACGCTGGAAGAGAACACCTGGATACAGGTCAGAATTGTCTATGACATTGCCGCCGGGCGCTATACCCTGTATCTGAACGGTGAAAATGCCGGCACCAAGGAGAGCACAGTCCTGGCAGAGGCCATGGCCACGCAGGAGACCGCACTCACCTTCGGCTTCAAGCACGCAAATGCCGCCACGGGACAGAAGCTCTATCTGGATGATCTGGTGCTTGGCCAGCCTGATACGCCCTCAGATACCTCTGTGACGCTGTATCAAGACTCGGCCTGCACCGTTCCGCTTGCGGAACTGACCGGAACCGTTTATGCAAAGCGCGGGGGAACCCAGGGGAAACTGATTCTGGCCGCCTATGGAGCCGGGGATAGACTGCTGGCCGTTTCTGTCAGCGAAGGGGAATCGGCGGCGCTGGATCTGCCCGCCGGGACCAGCCGGGCGGCGGCTTTTGTGTGGAGAGATCTGGAAACCATAGAGCCGCGGACCGCCTCCGCAGTTTTCTCGGAAAGGGATCCACAGTAACCGGAAAAAATTATAAATTCCTCTTGACTTTTCATGGAGATGATGGTAAACTAAACATTATTGAGATGCAGAGAATTGGAGACGCATCAAAACAAAAGCGTAAGGCTTTTGTTTTGGTGCGTCTTTTTGCATGTCTGAGACAGGGCAGACGCATAGCGTCAGTCCGCGGCAAAAAGGAGATGTGATATATGTATGATGTGGCAGTGATCGGGGCTGGCGTCACAGGGTGTATGACTGCCCGGGTTCTTAGCAGGTATGAGGTTTCGGTCTGTGTTCTGGAGCGGGCAAATGACGCGGCGGCCGGCGCCTCCCGTGCGAACAGCGGGATTGTGCACGCGGGCTTTGATGCCAGACCGGGCAGTCTGAAGGCGCGGCTGGGCGTCCGGGGCGCGGCTCTTATGGCCCGCACCGCCGCCGAACTGGGTGTGGAATACCGGCAGAACGGATCCCTGGTTCTGGGATTTGACCAGCGGGACCGGAACGCCATTGAAAGACTGTACTGGCAGGGACAGGAAAATGGCGTTTTCGGCTTGCAGATTCTGGACGCGGATCAGCTGCACAGGCTTGAACCAAATGCGGCTGCGCGGGCGGTTTGTGCCTTGTACGCACCCACTGGCGCGGTGGTATGTCCCTATGGCCTGACCATTGCCGCGCTGGGCAATGCCATGGACAACGGTACGGCGTTTTTCCGCGGCTTTGCCGTCGTTGCCATGGAGGAGACCGGTGTTGGTATGCGCATCCATGCCCGGGACGGCCGGTGGGTTGAGGCCCGGTATGTGGTCAATGCCGCGGGTGTCTATGCGGACCGGGTTGCGGAAATGGCCGGGGACAGCAGCTTCTCCATACAGCCCAGAAGGGGAGAATACCTCCTGCTGGATAAAGAATGCGGCGGCCTGGTTCAGTGTACGGTTTTTCGTACGCCTGCAAAGCTGGGGAAGGGGATTCTGGTGAGCCCTACGGCAGACGGGAACCTTTTGCTGGGTCCCACTGCAGAGGGACAGGAGAGCCGGGAGGACACCGGAACCACAGCAAAGGGGCTGGCGGAAATCCTTGGGCAGGCCGGTGCAGAGGTGGAGCAGATCCGCACTAGTATGGCCATTGCCTCTTTTGCAGGACTTCGGGCTGTGGGCAGTACGGGAGACTTTATCATCCGGCCCTGGGGACGCCGGATGGTCCATGCCGCCGGCATAGAGTCTCCAGGCCTGTCCGCGGCGCCGGCCACAGCGGAATATATTCTGGACTTGCTCCGGACCCTTGGGCTGGAAACGGTGCAAAAGACAAATTATAATCCCTTCCGCCGTTCGGCACACTGGATCCGGGATCTGCCTCTGGCGGAAAAGGATGAATATATCCGCACCCATCCGGCTTACGGCAAAATCGTGTGCAGGTGCGAAGGGGTGAGCGAGGGGGAGATTCTGGAGACCCTGGAGCGTGCGCCGGAGGCGCTGGATCTGGACGGTGTAAAACGGCGGATCAGAAGCGGCATGGGCCGATGTCAGGGGGGATTCTGCACACCGCGCGTCACAGAGCTGATTGCCGAGGCCCGGAAGATCCCCATCTGCCAGGTGACCAAAAGCGGCGGCGGGTCCTTCATTATCTGCAGAAATACCAAAGGAGGCGGCGGAGAATGAGACAGGAACAAGTGGATTTGGCTGTGATCGGCGGCGGTCCGGCCGGCATGGCGGCGGCGGTCAGTGCCTTTGACAGCGGTATCAGAAATCTGGTTATACTTGAGCGGGACAGTGGTCTCGGCGGGATTCTCCAGCAATGTATTCACAATGGCTTTGGTCTGCATCGGTTCCGGCAGGAGCTGACCGGTCCGGAGTATGCCATGCGGTATGAACAGATGGTGGCGGAACGCAAAATTCCGGTACGCTGTGATACCACAGTTCTGAACTTGACGCCTGACAGGCGGATCACCGCCGTGAGCGGCCAGGCCGGAATCACGGAATACTGTGCCAAGGCGGTCATTCTCGCCATGGGCTGCCGAGAGCGGAGCCGCGGGGCGCTGAACATTCCCGGAACCCGTCCCGCCGGCGTTTTCTCGGCCGGCACCGCCCAGAAATTTGTGAACTGCCTGGGATGTCTCCCGGGCCGGGAGGCTGTGATCCTGGGCTCAGGCGACATTGGACTGATTATGGCCCGGCGGCTGACGCTGGAGGGGGCCAGGGTCAAGGCGGTCTGTGAGCTGATGCCCCATGCCGGAGGACTGTCCCGGAATATTCAGCAATGCCTGACAGACTTTAACATCCCGCTCCGGCTGAGCCATACGGTGACAGCCATTCATGGGCGGGAACGGCTAACCGGTGTCACCGTGTCCCGGGTAGATAAAGACCTCCAGCCAATTCCGGGAACAGAGGAGGAAATCGCCTGTGACACCCTGCTTCTGTCCGTGGGACTGATTCCGGAAAATGAGCTGACTAAAGGTGCCGGAATTACACTTGATCCTCTGACTGGAGGCGCAGTGGTGGATCAGGAAAGGCAAACCTCCTGCCCTGGGGTTTTTGCCTGCGGCAATGTACTGCATGTGCATGACCTGGTGGATTTTGTGTCTGAAGAGGCGGCGCTGGCGGGTCAGAGCGCCGCACAGTACATACAGGGACAGAGCGCGCCGCCGGCTTCGGTCTGTCTGTCTGCTGGGAAAGGTATCCGCTATACTGTGCCCCAGCGGATCAGCGGCACGGCGGCGGGGGTTCAGGTCTATTTCCGCGTGGACCGGATATACAGAAACGCGGAGGTCCAGGTCACGCAGGGCGGCCGCATTTTGTATGCCAAAAGGCGGGCGGTGCTGACGCCGGGCGGTATGGAGACGGTGACGCTTACCCAGCAGACACTGAATGCCTGCGGGGGAGGAACACTGGAAATTCATCTGGAGGAGGAACGGCGCATATGATGAAGCGGGAATTGACTTGCATTATCTGCCCCATAGGATGCACTTTGACGGCGGAACTCAAGGAAGGCAGCGTGACGGACGTCACCGGGAACGGCTGTCCCAGAGGAGCGGAATACGCGGCCCGGGAATGTACCTGTCCGGAACGGGTGCTGACCACCACGGCAGCTGTGGCGGGCGGCGGTGTGATTCCGGTCCGGACCGACCGGCCGGTGCCAAAAGACAGCCTGTTGCGCTGTATGGCAGAGGTAAACCGGATTCGCGTGGAATTGCCAATTCGGGCCGGATGTGTTATAATTGAGCATATTGCCGGAACCAGTGCGAATCTGATAGCGGCAAAAACGGGGAAAGAGTGATATAGTATGGTGCGGTTCAGGAATCCTATGGTGATTGCGGCAGTGAAGTCAGAGATGGCCTTTGCGCTTGCATTGGAGAAAAAATCGGCGCTGATCTTTGATCTGACCCCCAGTATCCAGTGTGTGGGGGAGCGGGCGGAACGGTCCCATAAGGCCGGAAAACGGCTGTTTCTGCACATGGACCTGGCTGAGGGAATTGGCAAGGACGCCGCGGGGGCGGCCTATGTCCGGGAACAGGGGGCGGATGGAATCATCAGCACCCGGGCCGGGATGGTCAGGCTGGCGAGAGAGGCTGGGCTCCTGACAGTTCAGCGGTTTTTTATGGTGGATACCCAGTCGGTCAGGACTGCGGCGGAAGCGTTGAAAAATACCAGGGCGGATATGGTGGAGATCATGCCGGGCCTGCTTCCCAAGGTGATTGCGGAGCTGGCGGCCATGACGGAGATTCCCGTGATTGCCGGCGGATTGGTGGAGACAGAGGCAGAGGTCCGTGCGGCCCTGGCGGCCGGGGCTTCTGCGGTCTCCACAGGACAGTCAGAATTGTGGCGTTAGAAAGGAGAAATCATGTTTGAAGCGGCGGAATTGGAGTATGCTGTGAGGATGGTTCTCGCGGCGGTATGCGGAATTTTAATTGGATACGAGCGGAAAAACAGAGGGAAGGAAGCGGGAGTGCGAACTCATTGTGTGGTGGCCTGCGCCTCAGCGCTGATGATGGTACTGTCAAAGTATGCCTATGGTGATGTTTTGGGCGAATTTGTAAGGCTGGATCCTTCTCGGGTGGCCTCCGGTGTTGTCAGCGGAATTGGATTCCTGGGCGCCGGGATGATTCTGGTCCATAAAAAGACGGTGACCGGCCTGACCACGGCCGCAGGGCTGTGGGCTGCCTCCGGGATCGGTATGGCCATCGGCGCCGGCATGTACGTTGTGGGCATCGCAGCGGCTCTCATTATTCTGATGATTCAGGTTATCCTGCACATGACACCCAGAAATAAGGGGGCAGGCAAGCCGAACGGGGACAGCGGCACGGAAGCCGGGGACAGCGGAAGCCTGCTTGCGGCACTGGAGGGCAAGGAGCTCCGAATTCTTGAGGCACAGCAGTCCACCGAGGAACAGGACGGACAGATAGTTTATACCATCACGGTGTCTGTTCCGCAAAAGCTGGCAGTTTCTGAAGCGGCATGTTCAGGCAAGCATGAGGATGGGACGCTGTGAAAACAGGAAACATGGAAAAGAAACTGTTTACCGGCCCCTATTTCGAAATAAAATATATCATACGTCCGTTTTTTATGCAGACATTACGGTTTGGCCGGTCTGCTCTTCCCGGATGGCAAACGGAATCCGGACAGCCCCGGCAAGATCGCCTTGTGGGCCTGGGCGGCACAGCGGGTCATGGATTATGCCAGGAGCCTTGAAGTTCTGGACTTTGCCCGGGCCGGTGTGGCTGGCCATTCCCGGCTGGGAAAAACGGCTCTGCTCGCCGGAGCTGCGGACCAGCGCTTCACCCATGTATTTGCCAATGAATCCGGCTGCTGCGGTGCCGCTGTCTCCCGCGGCAAGGAGGGGGAGACCATCCGGGACATTTGCAGGCAGTTCGGATATTGGTTTTGTGAGAGTTTTCAGCAATATGCGGATCACGAGGAGGATCTTCCCTTTGACCAGCATTTCCTTCTGGGTGCCATTGCACCCAGAAAAGTTTGTGTAGGAAACGCGGCCGAGGATGCCTGGGCAGGACCCATGCAGGAATTTGGCGCTTGTGTGCTGGCAGATGAGATTTATGAGAAGCTGGGACTGTCCGGGCTGGACGCACCGGACCGCCCTCCTGTGCCCGGCGACTGCTTTCAGACCGGACACATCGGATATCACCTGCGCGGCGGCATTCATCATTTCAGCCGGGAGGACTGGCAAAAATATGCCGCCTTCCTTCTGAAATAGACATATCTGAGATCTCCCGGCATTAGCCGGGAGATCCTTTATTTATGAATTCCCATATAAATCGCCAGCGCTACAAAGGCAAAAAACAGAATAATGAAAATCCACGGGGTCAGTACCTCCATCCAAAGTGCCATGCCTCCAACACCTCCCTGTATTTTTTCGGCGGATCCGGTGCACGGGATCAGACCGCACATCTTGCTTTAAGCATTGACATTATAGCACAGGAATCGGCAAAAATCAACAGTAATAACTAAATATTTATATATAACTATGTGTATAAGTTTTGCTGTTTGTATTATACTGATTATAGGTGATACTATGTCGATGGATTATAAACTGATTGGTTCCAGGATCCAAGCCCGGCGCAAGGCTCAGAAGAAGACACAGGAAAACATGGCGGAGGCATTGCTGGTCACGGTGGGGTATATCAGTCAGATTGAGCGGGGCATTACGAAAATCAATTTGGATACTCTGGCCCAGGTGGCAGATTATCTTTCCTGCGATGCTGCGGAGCTGTTGGCCGGCGCTTCCTCTCAAACGGCCGAGTATCTTGAGCCTGAGCTGTCCGGCATGCTGCGTGAGCTGTCTCCGAAACAGCGCAAACTGCTTTTTGATTTGATCTCTGTGATTAAGCACAATGACAAGGGAAAATAGCGTAATGAAAAACAACGGTCTTTTATACGCTCAATATTGGAATAGGGCAGTTTTCTTATGATTTCATGGAATAAAAAACGTTATGGAGGCAAAGGCTCCATAACGTTTTTTCCTTTTTTCATTATTGCGGTAGAAAACGCCTTCCCTCCAATAATCCTGACGTCGGGTGGCAAAAAGCCAAATCCGCTGCCAGAATAGAGGGGGAAGATGTGCTCTGCCGGCAAACATTTGTGAGAGATTCCGGCAGGCAGTCAAATGCCTATGCCTATGCCCTGATAAGATATTCTGCGACCTTGTCGCCCATCTCCCGGGTGCCCAGAAGCTTGCCGCCCTCATCCATGATGTCGCCGGTCCGCCAGCCCTCGTCCAAGACCCTGGAGACCGCGTCCTCAATGCACTTGGCTTCATCCAGCAGATTGAAGCTGTCACGGAGCATCATGGCACAGGAGAGAATGGTGGCAATGGGATTTGCCTTGTTCTGGCCCGCAATGTCCGGCGCGCTGCCGTGAATGGGCTCGTACATGCCGCGGGTGGTGCTGCCCAGAGAGGAGGAGGGAAGCATGCCGATTGAGCCGGTTGTCATGCTGGCCTCGTCCGAGAGGATGTCGCCGAACATATTCTCGGTGACAATCACGTCAAACTGGGCAGGATTGCGAACCAGCTGCATGGCGCAGTTATCCACCAGCATGTCCTCAAATTCCACATCGCTGTATTCCTTTGCCAGCTCGTGCATGGTTTCCCGCCACAGCCGGGAGGTTTCAATCACATTGGCCTTGTCCACACTGGTCACCTTTTTCCGGCGTTTGCGGGCCATATCAAAGGCCACGCGGCCGATTCGTTCAATTTCCATTTTGGAGTATTCCAGCTCGTCAAAGGCGGTCTCGCCAAGCTCGCCGCCGTCTTTGCGGCCCCGTTTGCCGAAGTACAGGCCGCCGGTCAGCTCCCGGACGATCACCAGATCAATGCCGTCCTTGGAGATCTCCGGCTTCAGGGGGCAGGCATCCGCCAGCGCCGTGTAGAGCCGGGCGGGGCGGATGTTGGCGAAAAGCCCCAGCTTGCTCCGCAGGCCCAGCAGAGCCTTTTCCGGACGCATGCTTCCGGGCAGGCCGTCCCATTTCGGTCCGCCCACCGCGCCCAGCAGTACAGAGTCAGAGGCCAGAGCCGTCTCGACCGATTCCTCAGGCAGGGGAACCCCGGTCGCGTCAATGGCACAGCCGCCCGCCAGAATATCGGTATAGGCAAAGGTGTGGCCGTACAGCGCGCCGATTTTATCGAGAATTTTTTCCGCTTCCGTTACGATTTCAGGGCCGATTCCATCGCCCTTGACTACAGCTAATTTAATATCCATGACTATGCTCCTTTGATCGAATTCAGCAAGCCGTTTTTGCTGATGATTTCTTTGATAAAGTCCGGGAAGGGCTCCGCCTGATAGGTCTCGCCTTTGGTCAGGTTTTCTATGATCCCGGTGTCAAAGTCGATGGCAACCTCGTCTCCGTTTTCAATCCGCTCAGAGGCCTCGCGGCATTCCATAATGGGAAGGCCGATGTTGATGGCGTTGCGGTAGAAAATCCGGGCAAAGGTAGCCGCAATGACACAGGAGATGCCGGAGGCCTTGATGGCGATGGGAGCGTGCTCCCGGGATGAACCGCAGCCGAAATTATTATGGGCGACCATGATGTCACCCTCTTTTACATTTTTTACGAACGCCGCGTCAATGTCCTCCATACAGTGCGCCGCCAGCTCTGCGGGCACGGAGGTATTCAGATACCGGGCGGGGATGATCACGTCCGTATCCACGTTATCCATATATTTATGAACCTTACCTTTTGCTTGCATGGCTAAATCCTCCTTTTGCATTGGGTATATGTCCCGAAGAATGTTCAGATCTCGTCCGGTGAAGCGATATAGCCCTTCACCGCGGAAGCCGCCGCCACAGCCGGACCGGAGAGATAGACCTCAGATTCGGGATGGCCCATGCGGCCCACAAAGTTGCGGTTGGTGGTGGCAATGGCGCGCTCGCCCTTGGCCAGAATCCCCATATGCCCGCCCAGACAGGGGCCGCAGGTGGGAGTGGAGATGACGCAGCCGGCATCCATAAAGATATCGAACAGTCCCTCCCTCATGGCCTGGCGGTAGATTTTCTGGGTGGCCGGGATGATGATGGCCCGGACATGCTTGGCAATATGCCGGCCCCGGAAGACCTCGGCCGCCGTCCGCAGATCCTCAATCCGGCCGTTGGTGCAGGAGCCGATTACGCACTGGTCGATCTTTACTTCGCCTGCCTCGTCAATGGTGCGGGTATTCTCGGGCAGGTGCGGGAAGGCCACGGTCAGCTTGATCTGGCTCAGGTCGATGTCATAGACCGCCTCATATTCCGCGTCCGGGTCCGCCGTATAGGCGGTGAAGGGACGGCTGACTTTGTCCTTCAGGTATGCAAGGGTGATGTCGTCGACCTCAAAAATACCGTTCTTGCCGCCGGCCTCAATGGCCATGTTGGCCATGGCGAGGCGGTCGTCCATGGACAGGTGCCGAAGGCCCTCGCCGGTAAATTCCATGGATTGATACAGCGCGCCGTCCACGCCGATCATCCCGATGATATGCAGGATCACATCCTTGCCGGAGACCCACTTGCCGGGCTTTCCGGTCAGGTTGAATTTCAGCGCGGCCGGAACCTTGAACCAGGCCTGGCCGGAGGCCATGCCCGCCGCCATGTCCGTGCTCCCCACGCCGGTGGAGAAGGCGCCCAGCGCGCCGTAGGTACAGGTGTGGGAATCCGCGCCGATCACGGCTTCCCCGGGGGCGACCAGGCCCTTTTCCGGCAGGAGCGCGTGTTCAATCCCCATCTCGCCCACATCGTAAAAATTGGTCACATTGTGCTGTTCCGCAAAGGTGCGGCAGAATTTGCAGTGCTCCGCGGATTTGATATCCTTGTTGGGGGTAAAGTGGTCAAGGACAATGGAGATCTTGTCCTTGTCAAATACTCTGTCAAAGCCATTGGCCTCGAATTCCTTGATGGCCACCGGGGTGGTGACATCGTTGCCCAGAACCATGTCAAGGTTTGCCCGGATCAGCTGTCCGGCCTTGACGCTGTCCAGGCCCGCATGTGCGGCAAGGATCTTTTGTGTCATGGTCATTCCCATGGATTTTGCCTCCTTTATGATAGGTTGATAGAGCCGTTCTGCTGGTTTGTATGTATCTGCGGACAGTGGGTGTCAGGCCTTCAGCACCGCGCCGGTGGAGGCCGAAGTGACCAGGGCCGCATATTTCCGCAGGACGCCGTCCTTAATTTTGGGTTCCTTGGGAACAAAGCTCTTGCGGCGCTTTGCCAATTCTTCGTCCGAGACCTTCATGTTGATGGTTCCGGCGGGAATGTCAATGGAGATGATGTCGCCGTTCTTCACCAGGCCGATATTTCCGCCCTCCGCCGCCTCGGGGGAGACATGGCCGATGGCCGCGCCGCGGGTGGCGCCGCTGAACCGGCCGTCTGTGATCAGGGCCACGTCCTTATCCAGGCCCATGCCGCAGATTGCGGAGGTGGGGGAGAGCATTTCCCGCATACCCGGCCCGCCCTTGGGTCCCTCATAGCGGATAATCACCACATCGCCCTTGACAATCTGTCCGTCATAGATGGCCGCAATGGCCTCCTCCTCGCTGTCATAGACCTTGGCCGGGCCTTCATGGACCAGCATCTCCTCGGCTACCGCGCTCCGCTTTACCACGGACACGTCCGGCGCCAGATTGCCCTTGAGCACCGCGATACCGCCGGTGGCGGAATAGGGATTGTCAATGGGACGGATCACGTCATAGTCCAGAACCGGGTGCCCGGCAATGTTCTCGCCCTGGGTCTTTCCGGTGACAGTCAGCGTGTCCTCCCGCAGAAGATCCTTCTTAGAGAGCTCGTTCATCAGCGCGGTTACGCCGCCTGCCGCGTACAGATCCTGCACATGGTGATCGCCGGCCGGCGCCAGGTGACAGAGGTTGGGGGTGTCCGCGCTGATCTGGTTCGCGAAGTCCAGGGTAAAGGACACGCCCGCCTCATGGGCAATGGCCGGAAGATGGAGCATGGAATTGGTGGAACAGCCCAGGGCCATATCCACCCGCAGGGCATTGTAGATGGCGTCCGGCGACATGATGTCCCGGGGCCGGATATCCCGCCTCAAAAGCTCCATGATCTGCATACCGGCCTGCTTGGCCAGCCGGATCCGCTCAGAGTACACAGCCGGGATGGTGCCGTTCCCCGGCAGGGCCATACCCAGCACCTCGGACAGACAGTTCATGCTGTTGGCCGTAAACATGCCGGAGCAGGAGCCGCAGGTGGGACAGGCGGCATCTTCCAGCTCCGCCAGCTGGCCCTCGTCGATCCTTTTCGCCTGATAGGCGCCCACAGCCTCCATGCCGGTGTTGAAATCCCGGTAACAGCCCTTGAATTTCACAGACAGCATGGGGCCGCCGCTGACCACAATGGCGGGGATGTTCAGCCGCGCCGCGGCCATCAGCATACCGGGCACCACCTTGTCGCAGTTGGGAATCAGGACCAGCGCGTCAAACTGGTGCGCCTTGGCCATGATCTCAACAGAATCCGCGATGACCTCCCGGGAGACCAGGGAGTATTTCATTCCCTCATGCCCCATGGCAATGCCGTCGCAGACCGCGATGGCAGGCACCTCAATGGGGGTGCCGCCCGCCAATCGGACGCCGTCTTTGACCGCCCGGGCAATGTTGTCCAGGTGGATGTGGCCGGGGACGATTTCGTTCTGGGAGTTCACTACACCGATGAGCGGCCGGCTGATCTCCTCGTCAGTCAGCCCCAGCGCCTTCATCAGCGAGCGGTGGGGCGTGCGGTTTGCACCGCTTTTGATATTATCACTGTTCATAGTCAATTCTCCTTTTTGTACGCCGAAAGGGGCGGAGCGGTGTGCTCTGCCCCTTTCCGGAAAACCCATCAATTATTTCTCGTCGTTCCAGGAATACATCTTTCTCAGTTCCTTGCCGACCTTTTCCAGCTGGTGCTCAGCCTTGATCCGTCTGGTGGCGTTGAAGTGCGGACGGTTCACCGCATTCTCTGCAATCCAGTTCCGGGCAAAGGTGCCGTCCTGAATCTCGGACAGAACCTTTTTCATCTCCTTTTTGGTATCCTCGGTAATGATCCGCTTGCCGATCTCATAGTCCCCGTATTCTGCGGTGTCAGAGATGGACTTTCTCATTTCGGTGAATCCGCCGTGATAGATCAGGTCAACGATCAGCTTCATCTCGTGAATGCACTCAAAGTAGGCGTTCTGAGGATCATAGCCGGCCTCTACCAGGGTCTCAAAACCTGCCTGCATCAGGGCGCAGACGCCGCCGCACAGGACTGCCTGCTCACCGAACAGGTCGGTCTCGGTCTCCATCTTAAAGGTGGTCTCCAGCACGCCGGCGCGGCTTCCGCCGATGCCTGCCGCATAGGCCAGACCAATGTCAAAGGCGTTGCCGGAAGCATCCTGTGCAACAGCCACCAGACAGGGCACGCCCTTGCCTGCGACATACTCACTGCGGACAGTGTGGCCCGGGCCTTTGGGGGCGATCATGATGACGTCAACATCCTTCGGCGGGACGATCTGCTGGAAGTGAATGTTAAAGCCGTGTGCAAATGCCAGAATCTTGCCAGCGGTGAGATTCGGCTCAATGCTCTCCTTGTAGAGCTTGGCCTGCTTCTCGTCGTTGATCAGAATCATGATGAGGTCAGCCTTTTTGGCGGCCTCAGCGGCGGTATAAACCTCAAAGCCAGCCTTTTCCGCAACTGCCCAGGATTTGCTCCCTTCGTACAGGCCGACGATAACATTGACGCCGCTCTCCTTCAGATTCAGGGCATGTGCGTGGCCCTGACTTCCGTAACCGATAATCGCGACTGTCTTGTTATTCAGCAGACCCAGGTTACAATCACTCGCATAGAAAATTTTAGCCATTTTAAATTCCTCCAATATTTATGTAAAAATTATTATTTTTCGATATAAGAAGCACACCATGATTCCCAAAAGTACGGTCCAGTCTGCCAGATCGCCGGAATGGCATCCGGTCGCCCAAAGCGCGCAGGGTTGCCCTTGCGCCGACGTCATCCGCGTACCAGCCCGGTGAGACCGGTGCGCACCAGCCCGCGCACCTCATACTGCTCCATCAGGGAGATAAAGGCATTGATCTTATTGGGTGCGCCTGTCAGCTCGGCCGTCATGTAATCCAGGGAAATATCCACGATATTCGCCCGGAAGATGTCGCAGATCTGCATGACCCCGGCTTTATCCCTGGCGCTGACCTTGACCAGCACATGCTCCCGCAGAACCGCGGTATCCTTGTGCAGTTCGGTAATTTCAATCACGTTGACCAGCTTGGCCAGCTGGTTTTTGATCTGGTTCAGGGTATCGTCGTCAGCCTGGGTCACAATGGTCATGCGTGAGACGTCTGGATTCTCGGTGACGCCCACGGACAGGCTGTCAATGTTATACATACGTCTGGAAAAGAGCCCGGAGACCCGGCTTAAGACACCGGCGTGGTTCTCCACCAGAACGGATAAAACGTGCGTGCTTGTCATTGCTTTCCCCTCCTTAGTCAATTTCGATTTCCAGAATCGGATCTTCAATGGATGAGCCGCCCGGAACCATGGGGAGAACGGTCTGATCAGGATCAATGATACAGTTGATCACCGTGGGGGTATCTCTGCACTCCAGCGCCGCCCGGACTGCATCCTCAAGCTCGGATTTGGAGGTCACGGTAAAGGCTTTCGCGCCCAGCCCCTCTGCCACCATGTTGTAGTTGGTCTTTTTGTTCAGGGTAGTATTGGAGAACCGTTTTTCATAGAAGAGCCTCTGCCATTGCCGGACCATGCCCAGCACGTTGTTGTTCATGATGACCTCAACAATGGGAAGGGATTCCTTGGCGGCTGTGGAAAGCTCGTTCATATTCATGTGAAAACAGCCGTCGCCGGTCACGTTGATGACTGTGGCGTCCGGGTTGGCCACCTGCGCGCCGATGGCCGCGCCCAGGCCGAAGCCCATGGTGCCCAGACCGCCGGAGGAGACAAAGTGACGGGGCTTTTCAATGCTGTAGAACTGCGCGGTCCACATCTGGTGCTGGCCCACGTCTGTTGTGACAATGGCGTCGCCCCGGGTAAAGTCGTACAGGGTCTCTAAAATACACTGGGGAGTCAGAACCTCGCCCTGGGAATGGACCAGGGGGTATTCGGCCTTCCAAGCCGCGATCTGTGCCATCCAGTCCTTGTGGTCCTGCTGTTTCAAAACCTTGATCAGCTCAGCCAGAACCGCCTTCGCGTCCCCGACCAGACTGGCATCGGTTTTGACGTTTTTGTCAATCTCCGCCCGGTCCACGTCAATCTGAACGATTTTGGCGTTTCTGGCAAAGGTGGAGGTGTCACAGGTCACCCGGTCAGAGAACCGGGCTCCCACCGCAATCAGCAGGTCGCAGTTCTTGACGGCCAGAGAGGTGGTCTTGGTCCCGTGCATGCCGATCATGCCGGTAAAGGCCGGGTCGCTGGCGGGAAAACCGCCCAGACCCATGGTTGCCAGGGTTACGGGCGCGTCCGCCAGGGCCTGGAATTTCTTCAGCTCCGGCGCGGCGTCCGCCGCAATGATGCCGCCGCCCGCATAGATCACAGGCCGTTCTGCCGCTTCGATCATCTGTGCCACAGTGTCAAAATCAGAGACCGGGGACTCAATCTTATAGTTGTCAATCTTTTCGGGGATTACCCGCTCATATTCCGCCATGTTGGCGGTGGCGTCCTTGGTGATGTCCACCAGAACCGGCGCGGGCCGGCCGGATTTGGCAATCCGGAACGCTCTCCGGATGGTGGGGGCAATATCCTCTGCCCGCTTCACCAGAAAGTTGTGCTTGGTGATGGGCATGGTTACGCCGACAATATCAATCTCCTGAAAGGTGTCCTTGCCCAGGAGAGGTGTGGCCACGTTGCAGGTGATTGCGACCATGGGGATGGAATCCATATACGCGGTGGCAATTCCGGTAACCAGATTGGTGGCGCCGGGACCGGATGTGGCGAAAACCACGCCGGTCTTGCCGCTGCTTCTGGCATAGCCGTCCGCCGCATGGGCCGCGCCCTGCTCGTGGGCCGTCAGGATATGACGGATTTTATCAGAGTACTTGTAGAGGGAATCATAGATATTTAGAATGGTGCCGCCCGGGTAGCCGAAGATGGTATCAACACCCTGTTCCAGCATACATTCCACTACGATATCCGCGCCTGTGAGTTTCATAGCCAATACGCTCCTTTACGGTGTGAATCTCTCAACAAAAGGTCCAAAAAGCGCAGCTCCCGGCAGGAAAAATGTGCCGTATATTCCGGAACTCCGCCTTTTATTTATTCTAAATATTATACAAGATACGCCGTTGATTGTCAATACTTTCACATTGCAACAATCAACAAAAAACTGCGTGAAAACCGGGGAAAAGTCATCACTTTGCGTCCGGGAATAAATTTATGAAAATTGCCTATGTCATTTTTGCGGGATATGTGGTAAAATAAGAATACAGCGTGCAGTCTGCTTTGCGGGACGTAAACCCGGCTCCTGTCTCTGCGCGCTTTTTTTATGCGGAGACTGTGGCGGACTGGCGGACAAAAGAGAAATGACCCGCCCTTTGGCGGTCAGATAAATAAAAATAAGGGGGAATTGCATGTACAGGAAGGACGACATTGTCATGTACGGGACACAGGGCGTATGCAGGATTACAGGTATCATGGAAAGGAATTTTGACGGCGGCAAGCATGAGTATTATGAACTGAGGCCGGTTTATGATGAAAAATCCACCTTGTTTGTGCCGGTGGCCAACGAGACGCTGACCGGAAAGATGCACCGGGTCCTGTCCGCGGATGCCATTGACGCGCTGATTCAGGCCATGCCGGAGGAAAAGACCGCCTGGATCGTGGATGAGGGAGAGCGGAAGCGGCGTTATAAGGAGATCATGGAAACCGGCGACCGGAAGGAGCTGGTGAAAATGATCAAGACACTCTATCTGTACCGGCAGAAGCAGCAGGCGGCGGGAAAGAAGATCCATGTCTGCGACGAGCATTTTCTGAAGGAGGCGGAACGGATTCTCTATGACGAGTTCGCCTTTGTTCTTCGGATTGACCGGGAGAAAATTCTGGACTACATCATCGGCCAGGTCGGCACACAGGAGCTGGCGTAGGAGAGGGATACCAAAAAGGGGGCGGCGCACATAGGTGCGCCGCCCCTGCGGTTTTTCAGGCATCTGCCGTCCCGGCCCGCTGAAGGGGGCCATTATATCCATTGAAAGTTTTCCGGTCCGGCCGCCGCCTCAAAGTGGTATTTCACAATGCCCAGATCCACAGCGGCGTAAAACCCGCCGGTGGCTTCCGCCCTGACCTTTCCGTTTGACAGGGTGAACCGGAATTTTTGCTGGTTCATGGCGGTGGGGGCCAGCATGGCGGCCTCCATCCCAGCCCGGAACCAGCTGGGCATGGCGCCGTCCAGTACACAGAGCGCCTCCATGGGCTTGCTCCTGTGGGGCGTTCCCTGACTTTTTCCATACCCAAGCGAGAGGACGCAGACCAGCTTTTCATCCCTGCCGATGTCACAGCGGGTCTTTCCCTTGCTATAGCTCATGGCGGCCCAGCAGGTATTCAGGCCGAGCATCTGCGCCGTCAGGGCAAGCCGTTCCCCGTAATAGCCGATTTTTTCATCCAGCTCCGGGCCCTTTTGCCCAATCAGGGCGATATAATTCCGTACATTGCTGAATTTTCCATAGCGGGCCATCAATCCGCCAAAGGCGTCCGGCTCGTTGGTGACCAGCTGGATGTGAAGTCCGCCCTCCCGGTTGCAGTTCCTGACCGCTTCCTCCAGCGCCGATACAGCCGCCGCCTCCAGCGGCCGTTCCATATAGTCCCGCACTGCGTGCCGTTCCTGTATTGCTTGCTGCAGATTCATAAAAATCTCCATTCCGCCGCTCCGCATCGGCACAAATAGTAATTAAAAAATCTCTTATCTGCGGAGTAAGGAATGATAGGAGATTTTTAGCGCATGTGCGTTTGCGAGCCGAAGGTGAGCAAAATTTCGCACGCGTATATATAGGGCTCCCGCAAAATAAGGCATTGCCGCAATTTTGCGGGAAAGAGGAGAAGCAACGTAACAGGTGCTGCTTTTGCGTATTTCGCAAAAGCAAACAGGTGAAGTTTGCTTCGCCGGAGGATTAACGTGAAAGGAACTTTCACGTTAATCTCCTTTCTGCGCCGTGTCAATGCGCTGCGCCTGAAATCCCTTGGCCGCCCCTGTTTCTCTCTTAAAAATATGCTGCGCTCTCTGATTCTCAGCTCATACGAGCCGGCCGTGCACCGGCGCGCCGCCGCAGAGCACCAGCCGCGGGCGCGCGGTCATCTCCGGCGGATTTCCCCGCCAGATCACCAAATCCGCGTCCTTTCCCGGTTTCAGCGAACCCACTCTTTTGTCCAGACCGCAGATTTCGGCGGGAACCCTGGTGATGGCCCGCATGGCCGCGGCCGGGGCAAGGCCCTCCCTGACGGCGGTCCCGGCACAGAGCAGGAGATATTTTTCCGGTGTTTCGGGGTGGTCGGTGATGAGGGCGGTTGGGATCCCGGAGCCAATCAGAATGGCCGGGGCCGCCTCGTTTTGATTCCTCAGCTCCGGCTTGCTTCGGTCGGTCAGAATTGGCCCGGACAGAATGGGGACCCCCTCTTGCTTCAGCCGCTCTGCCGCAAGGTGCGCCTCCGTGCCATGGACCAGAATCAGCTTCAGGTTGAATTCCCGGGCCAGCCGGATGGCCGTGAAGATGTCGTCAATCCGGTGGGCGTGGGCGTGAAGCGGAATTTCACGCCGGAGAAGGGGGAGCAGAGCCTCGCATTTGAAATCCCATTCCGGCCTGTCCGTCTCGTCCGGGTCGTCCCGATGCTTTTCCAGCTGTGCAAGGTATTCCTTTGCCTTGTACAGGGCCTCGCGGATGATGGCGGCGGTACCCATCCGGGTCGATGGGGCCTGATTTTTTTCGTGATACACGGATTTGGGGTTTTCCCCAAAAGCGGCCTTAATTCCAACCGGTTCCGCAATGACCATGTCGTCCGCGCAGATCCCGCTGGTTTTCATGGCCAAAAGCTGGCCCCCGATGGGATTCGCGCTCCCCGGCCCGGTGATCACGGTGGTGACGCCCGCGTTTGCGGCCTCGGAAAAGGCTCGGTCCTGGGGATTTACCCCGTCCAGAGCGCGGAGCTGGGGGGTCACCGGATCGGTGTCCTCATTGCCGTCAGCCCCTTCAAAGTCCAGACTGTCCTCCCACATGCCAAGGTGCGAGTGGGCGTCCACCAGACCGGGGGTCACAATCGAGCCCTCCGCGTCCAGGATGCCCGCATCCAGCGGAATTTCCGGAAGGTCCTCCATGTTTCCAAGGGCTTCGATCTTTCCGGCCCGGATGATCACATACCCGTCCGCATAGTCCTGTTCTTCCATGGTTATCAGGTTTCCGTGGATCAGATAAAGCGTTTCGTTCATTGCTGATTCTCCTTTGTGGTTTCATTGTTCAGATAGATGCCTGCGCCGAACTGCTCTGCCAGCGCCCGGCCCTTCTCCTCTCCCAGCACCAGACAGGCTGTGGACAGGCAGTCGGCCAGCAGGCCGGATTCCGCGGTGATGGTCACGCCGGACAGACCGGAATCCGCCGGATAGCCGGTTGCCGGGTCCAGAATGTGGTGATAGTGCCTGTCTTCAAAGTCAAAGCCCCGCTGATAGGTGCCGCTGGTAACCACAGCGCCCTGGGACACAGAGAGGGTGCGGTCATAAGTGCCGCCGGGGGCAAAAGGCGTTTGAATTCCCACCTGCCAGCTGCCGTCCGGACGGGACGGATTTTTGCCCAGCACCATGACGTTCCCGCCCAGATCCAGAAGGGCATAGACAGCGCCTGCCTCCCGGAGCGCCTGCACCGCCTGGTCTCCGGCATAGCCCTTGGCCGCGCCGCTCAGGTCGATCTCCACCCCGGCCCGGGTCTTGGACAGAGTGCTGGCAGCCGGGTCAAAGTCCAGCTTGTCATAGCCAACCAGCGGGAGTCTTGCCGCGATCTCTTCCTGTGCGGGCGGCGCGGGATTTTCCTCGCCGTGGAAGGGCCATAGGGCCTGTACCGGCGCAATGGTCACATCAAACGCCCCGCCGGAGGCCCGGCTGACTGCCAGCGCCGTATCCAGCACCGCGGCGGTGTGCGTGTCCAGCGGCACGGCCTCCCCGGCGCCGGCACGGTTAAAAGCCGCAACCGTGGATGTATCGCTGTAAAAATCCACCGCGTCGGAGACTTCGCGGATCCGGGAAAATGCGGCCTGTACCGCGGCCTTTGCATCCGGGCCTCCGGCCTGAATGGTACATACTGTGTCAAGCAGGAACTGGGTTTCGCTGTAGGACTGGGGGGATGTCTGGCATCCGGACAGAAGCAGTACTGTCAGGAGCATGGATACGATCAGTCGTTTCATAGTTTACCTCATAAAAAAACATTTTCTCAACCATTATAGAACAAGAAGGCAAAATGGTCAAGAGACTTTCCTGCTGCCAGAGGTATCCACTTGCTGTTTTTAGAAAACTGTGCTATACTCTGGTTATAATTTTAGAAAAGGAGAAGAAGCCATGCGAAAACTGATTTCCTGGAATGTAAACGGGCTCCGCGCCTGTATGCAGAAGGGGTTTATGGACAGCTTTCAGAAGCTGGATGCGGATATATTCTGCCTGCAGGAGACAAAACTGCAGGAGGGGCAGATTGAAATGGAGCTTCCGGGCTATCATCAATACTGGAACTACGCGGAGAAAAAGGGATATTCCGGGACGGCGCTGTTCACCCGGGAGGAACCAATCTCTGTGGCTTATGGCATGGGGATTCCCGCCCATGACGCGGAGGGCCGGCTGATTACGGCGGAGTATCCGGACTGCTATCTGGTGGTCTGCTATACGCCCAATGCCCAGAACGAACTCAGGCGTCTGGATTACCGAATGGAGTGGGAGGACGCCCTGCGCGGATATCTGGCCGGGCTGGAGAAAAAGAAACCGGTGGTCTACTGTGGGGATCTGAATGTCGCCCATCAGGAGATCGACCTGAAAAATCCCAAAACCAACCGGAAGAACGCGGGATTTACCGACGAGGAGCGTGAGAAGATGACGGTCCTGCTGGCGGAAGGGCGGATTGACACCTTCCGTTATTTTTACCCGGATGCGGAGGGAGAATACTCCTGGTGGTCCTATCGGTTCAAGGCCCGGGAGAAGAACGCAGGCTGGCGTATCGACTATTTTATCGTGTCCGGCGCTTTAAAAGACCGGCTGGAGGGCGCCGCCATCCATCAGGAGATCATGGGCAGCGACCACTGCCCAGTGGAGCTCCGGCTGGCGGACTGAAAAAAGAATGAAAAAGGCGGGATGACCTATGCTTGAACTGCTCAGGGAATGTGAAGACAACAAGATATTGACTGCGGTATATAACAACCGGAATGCCTATGACAGCTTTTCGGTGGGATATGTTCTGGCGGTGACAGAGGAGGAGATGCTTCTTGCGAGGATCAGCCCCCGCGGAGAGTTCGATGGCTATGCGGTCTGCCGGGTGGACACCATCTTCCGGATTGAGACCGACGGCGCGTATCTGCGGAAGGTGGAGCTCCTGTGGAAGCTAAAAGGCGGCGCGGTCCCGGAAGACACCCCCTTTATTGACGAACCGCTTATGGATCTTCTTCAGTTTGCCGCGGACAACCACATCAACACCTCCATCTGTCTGGAGGAGGGCTCCTGTATCATCGGCGGCTATGTGGAGCTCAGCGACCAGGAACGGGTTTGCGTCCTTCAGGTGGATGAGTTCGGACGGGAGAATGGGAGGACCTGTTTCTACCCGGAGGAGATTACCAGAATAGCCATTCTGGACGCCGAGGGGCAGGATCTCGATATGCTGTATCGGTACCGGAAGAACGGCGAAAAGTGATCGAAAATATGCAAGAGCCCGGCTCCATGCGGAGCTGGGCTCTTCTGCGTCTTTAGACTATTTGCCTGGCGGCAGATGGCTGTTGCGCGGATATTCGTTTTCCTCCGGCAGGGTGGAGAGCCGGGAATGGCGCACCGAACCGGCAGGAACCGGATCCATGTGAATCACGATATCAACATTCAGTTCGGACAGGATTTTGTGCTCAATGAGGTCAATGACCGCGTGAACATCCACCAGGGTCAGATTGTCCGGCACCTCGGCGTGGACCGAAGCAATGGTTCTGCCCGGGCCGTAGTCGTGAACCATCAAATCGTGCATGCCCAGAACCATGCTGTTGTCCAGCACCAGATTCTCAATCCTCGCCCGCAGTTCCTCCTCTGGCCTGCGCCCCAGAAGCCGGTCAATGGTATCCCGCGCCACGCCGTAGCCGGTCCAGAGAATCAGACAGGACACCGCGACACCCATCAGCCCGTCAAGGGGAAAGGGGACAAAGGGGGACAGAAGCGCTGAGAGCACCACCGCGCCGGTGGCGAGCACATCGTTCATGCTGTCCTTGGCTGCCGCCAGCAGAATGGAGGAGTCAATGGCCCGCCCCATATACCGGTTGTAATTCCACATCCAGACCTTGACCAGAATGGAAAACAGCAGAAGCGCCACAGTGATGGGATTGACAGAAACCGCCGCCGGCTGGAAGATCTTTGAGACCGAGCCCTTTAGCAGTTCCAGACCAAAGAGGATGATCAGAAAGGACACAATCAGGGCCGAGATATATTCGGCACGGCCGTGGCCATAGGGGTGGCCGGAGTCTGGCCGCCGGCTGCTGAGCTTGGCGCCCACCACCGACACCGCAGAGGATCCCATGTCCGACAGGTTGTTAAAGGCGTCCGAAATGACCGCAATGCTGTTGATGGCCACGCCGGTGAACAGCTTGAGCAGGAACAGAAAGCAGTTGCAGACAATGCCCAGAATCCCGCCCAGAACCCCATAGTTTTTGCGGACCTCTGTGTTATGGATATCCCGGTAGTCCGGGATCAGCTTTTTTATCAGGAATTGGATCATATACTCACCGCCGGGTTAAAAATTGATCAGCCTGCATCGGTATCGCACGTTGAGCACAAGGCCAATGGCAAGCATGGTGGTCAGCAGGGAGGAGCCGCCGTAGCTGAAAAACGGCAGGGTGATCCCTGTAACCGGAAACAGCCCCAGGCACATGCCGATGTTTTCAAAGACCTGAAAGATCAGCATGGCAGCCACGCCGGTACAGATGTAGGTGCCCAGAGCGTTCCGGGCGTTGATGCCGATATAGATACAGCGGAGGATAATCAGGGTCAGAAGCAGAATCACCAGAATGGCTCCCACCATGCCCAGCTCCTCGCATACCACCGAATAGATAAAGTCCGTATGCCGCTCCGGCAGGAGGTTGTTGACCTGGCTGGAGCCCTTGTACAGGCCGGTGCCGAATATCTTTCCGGAGCCCACCGCGATTTTGGACTGGATCACATGATAGCCGGTGCCGCTGGGATCCCGTTCCGGATTGAAAACGCTGATAATCCGGTTTTTTTGATAATCCTGAAGGATGAAAAACCACACGAGCGGACAGGCCGCAGCCACGGCGGCTATGCCGCCGGCTACATATTTCCAGCTGATCTTTGCGGTGAACAGCATCACCAGGGCAATGCCCAGAAAGACCGCGGCGGTCCCAAAGTCGGGCTGGATCAGGATCAGGACGCAGAGAATGCCCAGATGTGCCAGAAGCTTCAGCAGGGTCTTGGGCTGGTTGATGCTGTCCTCGCTCTCGGACAGCTGTTTGGCAAAGGTGATGATGAAAATGATCTTCACCAGTTCCGCAGGCTGAAAATTTACCGGGCCCAGCTCAAACCAGCTTCGCGCGCCGTTGTGCACAGAACCGAGACCGGGAATCAGCACCAGGATCAGCAGTCCCACGCTGGCCGCATACAGATAGAGGGAGATCTGGGCCAGATATTCATAGTCCAGAATCATCAGGGCCACAATCCCGCAGATGCCGATAAAAAAGGCTATGGACTGAATGATGACATACCGTGTACCCCCTGCGCTGGAGATCATGAGGATCCCGAACATGGCGGTGACAAAGGTCAGAAAAACAAGCGGAAGATCCAGATTGCGGAAAACGCCCCGCAGTCTGGTGTTATCGTTAAGCATGCAGAAGTCTCCTTTGTTTCTTTTTCGCCCTGCGGCAGCCCCGGCGGCTGCGGGGCTTTATTGTGCATACAACAAGGTTCCGGGGTACCCGGCCACAATCTTTGATTGTGGCCGGGACAGGTTCTTATTCTTCGGCTGGGGCGGGCCGCTCCGCTTTGATACTGAGCGCCACGCCGTCCCCCACCGGGAGCACGGAGGTGTCCAGCTCCGGATGCGCGGAAAGCATGGAGAGATACTGGCGCAGACGTTTGACAATGGTGATCTTCCGATGCTGTACCAGCTCGTCTGTGGCGGTCATGCCCTTGTAGAGCACGTTGTCAGAGACCAGAATGCCGCCTGTTTTTAGCATACGCATACAATGGGGGAAAAATTCGTGATATTGGGCTTTTGCCGCATCCATAAAGATCATGTCATAGGGCCCCGCCATCCGCGGCAGAAGTTCCTTCGCGTCGCCCAGATGCAGATGGATCACGTCAGACAGGCCGGCCTTTTCAAAGTTTGCCTGCGCCGCGCGGGCGGCCTCGTCAGAAATCTCAATGGTGTCAATCCGGGTGCAGCCTGCCTGCGCCATGCACACGGCGGAATACCCAATGGCACAGCCGATCTCCAGCACACTGCGGATTCTTCCCAGCCGGATCAGCACCTCCAGGAGCTTCATGGTCTCCGGCTGGGAGATAGGGACGCTGTGCGCTTTGGCATACTGCTCCATCTCCCCGGTGAGCCCGCCGCGCTTGGGCAGCAGATCCCGCAGATACCGGATGATATATTCATGGCTGATATTGTCGTCAATCACGTGGACTATCTCCTTTTGCCTGTCAGTTTCCCTGGGTCTCCTGAATCTTCTGATTGTGTTC
Source organism: uncultured Ructibacterium sp. (assembly GCA_965146665.1). Lineage (GTDB taxonomy): Bacteria > Bacillota > Clostridia > Monoglobales > Monoglobaceae > Ructibacterium. The sequence goes on along the minus strand of CBCTHE010000002.1, from coordinate 202,732 downwards.
GTCAAAGGTCTCGGAGAACAGGTTTTGGCTTCCGTCTGCCGTGGCTACAAAATACAGATATTTCGTATCGGCCGGGCTCAGCGCCGCCTCGACGGACTTAAGTCCCGGGGAGGCAATCGGCCCCACCGGCAGGCCCTTGTATTTGTAGGTGTTGTACTTGGAATCAATGGCTGTGTCAGCATTGCTCAGGATGGTTTTACGCTCCTTCAGGATATACTGCACCGTGGCGCAGGATTCCAGCTTCATGCCCCGGTCGATCCGGTTGTGGAAGACAGAGGCCACAGTGGGGCGTTCTTCGTCATTGGCCGCCTCGCGTTCCACCACAGACGCCAGAATGATGATCTGATCCAGGGAATAGGGCGTCCGGACCGCCTCATAGGCGGGAACGACCCTTTCGTTGAAGGCTGTGAGCATCTTATTGATGATGTCGTGCTCGGATTCTTCGGTGGAGAAGAGATAGGTGTCCGGATAGAGATAGCCCTCCAGCCGGTTCTCTGTCCGGGGGATCTTTTTCACGAACGCGAAGTCAAAGGCTCCGTTTTCAATTTCATCCATAAAGACGTCGTGCTCGCCCAGCCCTTTTTCCACCAGAAGATCCACAATCTGCCGGAGCTCGTAGCCCTCCGGAATGGCCACCCGCTTGGTGCCCACGTCCTCCTGATCAGGCGGGGATTCCAGCTTGGCAAACACCTCTTTGTAGCTCATGGAGGGGTTCAGGGTATGGCGGCCCTTTTGATAGACCGGCTCTCCGGTCATCCGGGCATAGAGCTTAAAGACGCCGGGATAGTCAATGATCCCGCGGTTGCGCAGGATATTGGCAATGCTGGATGTTCCGGCGCCGTCCGGAATTTCAATGACATAGTTCTTGTCCGCGCCGTTCATGCCGGTGACATCCCGGACAATCAGCGTGCCGGCGGCCGCGCCGCCCGCCGCCGCCAGAACCAGCAGTGTGATCAGCAGCTTAAAGCCGCAGCCGCGCCGTTTTTTGGTTTCGTTGTTTCTGCGTCTGCTCATAGTTTGTGTTTCCTTTCTCATCCTGCCCAGGGTCGGCGCGGAAGTTTGAATCATATTAAAATATCCGCCGCCCCGCAGGCGGCAATATCCGCTTCGGTTTTAGTTTCACAGCAGATGCGGAAAGTCCCAACAATCCGCCGGAATACGGCACAAAGCGCCGCGAAACAGTGCGTGTTCGGTCACGGCGTCTGCAGGAACAGAAGCACAATGACACTTGCGATACAAAGCAAAACCGGGAGATTGATGAAGCTCTGCCCCAGAAAATCCGAGGTCTTCATCACCCGCGCCGGCTTGGAACGCCGGGTGAATACGCCCAAGCCCAGACATGCCAGCGCAAAGGCCAGCGTACCGATGACGAACAGCCAGATGGTGGCCGTGGGCGTCTGCAGGAGCCCGCCGCTGAAATACGACAGCAGGAGGGCCGTCACGTTGTTGGCCAGATGGAAAGCCATACAGGCGTACAGAGAGCCGGTGCGCCGCAGGACAAGAACCAGCATAACGCCCAGGAAGAGATAGCCGAAGAATCCGGCCGCGCTCCCGTGCATCAGGGCGAACATCACGGCTGTGAAAATCAGGGCGGCCCGGGTATTGAAGTCCGCCATCACGCCGTATACAATCCCCCGGAGGAGGAATTCCTCAAAGACGGCGGGAATGATGGCGATTACCAGCATGGCGGCGGCCAGTTCCCAGGGATTCTGCGGGATATATCCGTCGCTGACACCCAGCAGGAGGCTCACCGGCAGATCGAGCACGATCATGATAAACTGGCATCCGAATCCCGCCAGCAAAACCAGCGGCAGAAGCCATGGACTGAACTGCTTCAGCCCGAACCGTTCCCGGGCGTCCCGGGCGGTCAGAAGCCGGTTTTCTCTGGCGTACAGGGCCAGGGGGAGGAGATAGGCCAGCAGTTCGATGACCAGCACCTGCAGATAGACCGGCGGCGGCACCGTGAAAAAGCTGGCGATGAGGTTTGCGGCCACGGTCACCACGGTCTGGGTGGCCACCACAAAAAACAGCATCCAGCGGATGCTCCGGAGCCTGTGCTTGCCCTCTCGGTAGGAAGACTGTTGAGTATGTTGTTCGGAAGTCATGATTTCATCCTTCCCATTTGATTTCAGTATGGTCTGTCAGAACAAGACTGACAGGCTTGTCAAAGGATTCCCGCGGCAGTTCCGGCGTGAGACATTCCGCGAAGGCAAGGCCAATGCTGATCCCGGCGTAATCCGCCAGATACCGGTCATAGTATCCCCCGCCGTAGCCCAGCCGGAAGCCGTCCTGATCAAAGGCCAGTCCGGGAACCAGCACAAGACCGATCCTGGACTTGGGCAGCTCTTTGATTTCACCGCTTTTTACAAGCTGAGGATCCGGTTCCAGAATGCCATAGTGTCCGGGACGGAGCTGGTCCCAGCGGGTGAGCGCTGCGGCGCGCATGGTTCCGGAAGAGGGATCACAGAGCGGCACCGCGGTTTGGACGCCGCGGGCCAGAAGTGTACGGATCAGGGTATGGGTCTCCGGCTCACTCCGGAAGGAGAGATAGGCAAAAACCGCGCCGTCTCCGGCGAGAGCCGGATGGGTCAGCACAAGGTCCGCAATCCGCCGGCTTTTCCTGTGCCGCGTTTCGGCCGGAATGCTGTCACGGATGGCCTGCCAATGGCGCCGGAGCGCGGATTTTCGGCGTATGTATGCGGGATTGTTCTCAAACATGGGCTGGGGTCTGCATCTGGGCAAGCACGCGTGCGCCCTTGCTTACCCCCGTGTCGCCGGGCTGGAAGAAATCTACAATGGCGGCGCCGAATTCCAGGGCGGTCCCCGCCCCTCTGGCGGTGATAAAGTTTCCGTCCCGGACCACGCTGTCGTCAGACAGCACAGCGCCGTCCAGCTGATCCTCAAAGCCGGGGAAGCAGGTCGCCCGCCGGCCGGAGAGCATTCCCAGCCCGCCCAGTACCATGGGCGCCGCGCAGATGGCCGCGATCAGCTTCTCCTTTTGCAGACAGTGGTTCAGGATGGCCGTGACCTTCAGGCTTTTCTGAAGGTTCAAGGTGCCGGGCATGCCGCCGGGCAGGATGACGCCGTCCATATCCCCGCCGAAGATGTCGTCGATCTGGACATCGGTCTGAATGGTAATGCCGTGGGCCCCTGTGACAGCCGCGCCGGTGACGCCGACGGACTGGATGGAAAGCCCGGCGCGCCGGATCACGTCCAGCGGCGCAACGGCCTCGGTCTCTTCAAAGCCTTCTGCCAATAAAAGATATAACATGGTTCGGTATCTCCTTTATTTATGATGTATAAATTTTTGTCCGTCCGGCAAGCCGGCGCGGCGCAAATCGCCGCCCCAGAGGCTACCGCTCCTTTTTCACGGTGAGCATGAACCGGGGCAGAGCCGCGAAGCGGTTCAGCCGGCTGGGCTGTTTGCAGAAGCGGTAAAACCACTCCAGGTTGCACTTGATAAAGAATTCCGGCGCGCGTTTCACGGTGCCGGCGAACACGTCCAACGCACCGCCCAGCCCCATACAGAGGTTAACCCGGAGCTTATCCCGGTTCCGGTGAATCCAGTTTTCCTGCTTGGGCGCGCCCAGACAGACGAACAGCAGGCTTGCGCCGGAGCTGTTGATTTCCTCCAGAATGGCGGGCTCGTCCTCGGGCTTGAAATACCCGTCATGGATTCCGGCCACAGCCAGTCCCGGATATTTTTCTTCCAGCCGCCGCTGGGCCTCCTGGGCCACGCCCGGCTTGGAGCCGAAGAGGAAAACGCTCTCCCCGGTTTTCCGGATACTCTCCAGCAGACCGCAGGCGAGATCAAAGCCCGGGACCCGTTCCGGCACGGGATTGCGGAGCATACGGGAGGCGTAGACCACGCCGATGCCGTCCGGCGTGCACATGTCGGCCTCGTTGAGCACATCCCGGAACGCTGGATCCTCCCGGGCGGCCATGATGATTTCAGGGTTGGGGGTATAGATCACTGATACGCCGGGGGTGCGCACATAACGCTCCGCTTTTTTCAGGGCGTACTCAGCGGTGATTTTGTCGATACGAACACCAAGAATGTCAACAGTTTCACGCATAGTTCAGGCTCCTCTTTTTTCTTTCTGCACAGATGGTATTATTTTAGCATATTCCAGTCCTTTTTGCAACCTGTAAAGTTACGGATACCGGGGGATGAATATAAACTTTTCGTAAATTTTGCTGAAATTTGCGGGCTGTCCATCCGCTGGACTGGGGTGCAGGTGTGCGGCTGTTTGCCGTAATTTGTCAAATTGCTATGGCCGTTTGATTGAAACCGGTTCAATGGTTAGTATGGCGTTTGTGACGAGAAAAATTTCAATAATAAAAAATTACTGTACCAGGAGGGTGTTTGCGGCAGCATTACATAGGCCTGCGCGTCAACAAACCGTGTAGGGGCGAAGCGGAATATGATAATGACGTTTTGGTGATACGCGGCATTTTGCGCGTTTTAAAGGTTTTCTTGATAAATTCGGCTGTTTTACGGTTATCGAAGGCTTTCCTTAGGCCCTGAAAACGCCGCGGCGCCCTTGCGCTCAAACCGAATCCATGGTATGATAATAGCCAGACGCCGCTTTGCGGCAAGAGAGGAGCAAGAGATATGGGAAAGACACTGGTTTTGGCGGAAAAGCCCTCTGTCGGCCGGGAACTGGCCCGGGTACTGGGCTGTAAGCAGAAGGGAAACGGCTTTTTCGCAGGGCCGAAGTATATTGTCACCTGGGCACTGGGGCATCTGGTGACGCTGGCGGATCCGGAACGCTATGGCGAACAGTATAAGACGTGGAGCATGGAAACCCTCCCCATGCTTCCGAGGAAAATGGAACTGGAGGTGATCCCTCAGACCGCGAAGCAGTACAGCGCTGTAAAGAAGCTCCTGCACAGCCCGGAGGTATCCGAGCTGGTCATCGCCACGGACGCCGGGCGGGAGGGCGAGCTTGTGGCCCGCTGGATTTTGGACAAGGCCGGATTCCGCAAGCCCATCAAGCGGCTCTGGATCTCGTCCCAGACAGACAAGGCCATCCGGGACGGGTTTGCCCGGCTCCGGCCCGGCCGGGACTATGAAAACCTGTACGATTCCGCCCAGGCACGGGCAGAGGCGGACTGGCTGGTCGGACTGAACGTGACCCGGGCACTGACCTGCAAATTCAACGCCCAGCTGTCAGCCGGCCGGGTGCAGACCCCGACGCTGGCTCTGCTGGTGGAACGGGAGAGGGAGATCAAACGGTTTGTGCCCCGGGAGTTCTGGACGGTCCGGGCGGATCTGGGGACCCTGTTCGCCGTCTGGCAGGGCAAGGAGGGAACCGCCGTCTTTGACCGAAGCCGTGCGGAGGCCATTGCGGCAAAGATCAAAGGCCGCGCCTTCACGCTGGTCTCGCTTCAGGCGGCGGACAAGCGGACGCCGCCGCCAATGCTGTACGATCTGACCGAGCTCCAGCGGGATGCCAGCAAGCTCTATGGATATTCGCCGAAACAGACCCTGAATATCATGCAGAAGCTCTATGAACAGCACAAGGTCCTGACCTATCCCCGGACTGACTCGCGGTATCTGACCGAGGACATTGTCCCCACACTCAAAGACCGGCTCCGGGCCGTGGCCATCGGCGAGAATGCGGCGGCGGTCAGCGAGATTGCGGGGAACGGCTGGAAGATAGCAAAGGCCTGTGTCAACAGCGCCAGGGTCAGCGACCACCACGCCATCATACCAACCGAGGAACGGGTCAGCATGACCCTTCTGACCTCTGAGGAGAAGCGGATTTACCAGCTGGTGGTCAAGCGGTTCTTAACCTGTTTCTACCCCAGCTTTACCTACCGGCATATCAAAGCGGAGTTTGAGGCGGAGGGGGAGCGGTTTTTCGCCACCGGCCGCGAGATACTGCAAAAGGGCTGGAAGCAGGTCTATGACCCGGAGGACGAGGAGGCCGACGAGAGTGAGCAGAATCTGCCGAAGCTGGAAAAGGGCAGACAGTATACCTGCGCTTCCGTCCTGCTGAAAAACGGCAGGACAAGCCCCCCGGCCCGCTATACGGAGGCGGCGCTGCTGTCCGCCATGGAAAATCCGTCCCGGTTTGTGACAGACCAGAAAATGAAGGAGTATCTGGGAGGGGGGTTGGGCACGCCGGCCACCCGGGCGGACATCATTGAAAAGCTATACGCCTCCTTTTATGTGGAAAAACAGGGCAGCAGCATGGTGCCCACCTCAAAGGGCACCCAGATCGTGGAGCTGGTCCCGGCCGAGCTGAAGGAGCCCCTGCTCACGGCAAAATGGGAGCAGAGACTGGATGCCATCAGCCGGGGAAAGGAGAGCAGGCAGAAGTTCATCGAGGAGATCCGGCAGTACGCCGCCGCTCTGGTCAGGGAGGTGGCGGCCAGTGAAGCGCGTTATACCCATGACAACCTGACCCGGAACGTCTGCCCCGAATGCGGAAAGTTCCTGCTGGAGGTCAGCGGGAAAAAGGGTAAAATGCTGGTGTGTCAGGACCGTGAATGTGGTTACCGGAAAAATGTCAGCCTCAAGACCAATGTCCGCTGTCCCAACTGCCATAAGGTCATGGACCTCTATGGCGACGGAGACAAAAAAACCTATATCTGCCGCTGTGGCTACAGGGAGAAGCTGGATGCCTTTAAAAAGCGGGTGTCCGGCGGCGGAAAGGGCGCGTCAAAGCAGGATGTCCGCAGTTATTTGAAACAGCAGGACCAGAAGGAAGAGGTCAATGACATCTTTGCGGCGGCCTTTGAAAAGGCCATGCAGAAGAAGAAAAAATAAGGCGCACGGACTGCTCTGTGGGAAAATTGGTCTGTACAGAAAAAAGTGCTTGCAATTTATGCTGTGATATGCTATAATAATTTGCGTTCCGGTCATAGCCGGGACGCAGATTCATGCCGCTGTGGTGAAATTGGCAGACGCAACGGACTCAAAATCCGTCGGGGGCAACCCCGTGCCGGTTCGACTCCGGCCAGCGGCACCAAAGACATATCTTCCGCCAAGGGGAAGGTATGTCTTTTTTTCTTGTCCAAATCTGTGGTATACTGAACGCAAGGTTATTTATATAATCTTACAGCACGATAAATTGGAGTTTTCAGACTAACTATTAAAAGTCAAGAAGAAAATTGAAATTTAAAAAATATTTTTAGTTAGTCAAAGTAATCAGTTGAACATTGAAAATTGCATGACAAACAGAGCAACGATAGTTGCTCATCAAAAAATATTGAAATGAAAAGACTAAACAGCTTTGTAAGACTGCCCTGTTTTCTCTAAATGGTAAATTAAACGCACAAGTTTCTTGGCAGCATGAGACACAGCAACATAATAATGCTTACCCTCGCTTTGCTTTTTGGTAAGATATTCACCGAATGATGAATCCCAATGGCAAACAAATCTTGTCGCATTAAAAAGAGCATATCTCAAATACCGGGAACCGCGCTTTTCCATATGAGAATAACAGTTCTGCATTTGACCGGACTGATATGTCGATGGTGATAAACCCGCATATGCAAGTATCTTGTCGGGAGAAGAAAAATTGTTGAAATCACCGATTTCAGCAATAATCATAGCACCCATACGATAACTGATACCGGGTATGCTGAGAATTGGAGAATTGACTTCATCCATTATGTATTTAATGGAAGTTTCAGTTTCCTTGATTTCTGTATCGAGTTCACAAATGAGCTTGATTGTATGCTTTAATTCAAGAGATTTTGCAGGCATAACAGAGCCGATAGAATTTCTTGCAGCATCACGGAAGCGAACAGCAGTGTCACGGTTGTATCTGCCTTTCGAGGCTTCGTAAAGTAAATTGGTAAGCCTTGTCAGATGTGCGTCTGCAATGTGATGAGCAGACGGAAACTCCGAAAGCAACGCATAAACAGACTTCATATGCAGAGTCGGCACAAGTTTTTCAAGCTCGGGAAAGAGAACATTAACAAGCCTTGCAATGGATTGTTTGAGTTTAGCTCTTTCCTGTACTTTATCAAATCTGTATCTCGTTAGTGACTTTAACTCTTCGTTGTGATATAATGTATTTAAGTAGGACTTTAAGTTCACATCAGACATTAACATCATAGCGATGGTATGGGCATCAACCTTATCTGTTTTAGTCTTTCTGAGAGTAAGACTTTTTCGATACAGATTGGTATGCAGCGGATTGATAATGTAGGTCGCCAAACCTTTATCAAGAAGATACCCAAGCAGATTGTATGAGTAATGTCCTGTGCCTTCAAGTCCTATTTTTACTTTGCACAAATCATCTGTGACGGATAAGATTTTTTGATAAAGACTAACAAAACCTTCCATTGTGTTTGGGATAGCGAAAGCATTAAAAAGAATTTCGCTATCGGAGTTGCAGATAAAGCAGTCATGCTTGTCCTTTGCAACATCAATTCCAACATAAATCATAAAACTACCTCATTTCAATTAAATTTTGATACTGTTTAGACCCACAGGGCACTTTGTGATTGTAACCTTGTTCTAAATAAACCGTCATGCGGTATCTACCTGATTAACAACTGTACAAAGAGACTGTGGTTAGAGCCTTAATTAAACCATCAAGTGGTAGGAGGTTAAAACTAATCCACAGTATCTAATAACAGTATAGCATATATCCGTAAAAATGGATATTTAAACTATAATTATATAATACAAGGAGGTTATAAAATGAAATCAGTTTTACTTATAGGTCAATCAAATATGGCAGGACGTGGATTTTTGCATGAGGTTACGCCAATTTATAACGAGAATATTCTTATGCTAAGAAACGGTAGATGGCAGATGCTGACAGAACCGATTCATTTTGACAGGTCGGTTGCTGGTGTTGGACCGGCAGCATCATTTGCACAGGCATGGTGTAATGCCAATAAAAATGAACAAATTGGACTAATTCCTTGTGCAGAAGGCGGTAGTTCTATTGATGAATGGAATGTTGAAGGATCTTTATTTCGCCACGCAATTAGTGAGGTAAAGTTTGCTGTAGAGACCAGCGAATTGATTGCAGTTTTATGGCATCAAGGAGAAAGTGATAGCTACAATGGGAAATATAAAGGCTATTATCAAAAACTTAATGTCTTAGTTAATTCATTTAGAAAAGAGCTGGACATTTTAGAAGTTCCGTTTATTATTGGCGGCTTGGGTGATTATTTGGGAAAATTTGCCTTTGGCCGGAGTTGTGTAGAGTATAAGTTGGTTAATCAAGAATTACTCAGATATGCAGAAAATAACAGTAATTGTTATTTTGTGACTGGAGAAAAATTGTATTCAAATCCAGACGGTATTCACATCAATGCAGAGTCTCAAAGAAGATTTGGTGTAAGATATTTTGAGGCTTATCAGACAAAATCAAACGTGAACAAGCCGTTAAACCACGAGGCGGAGATTGTAAAGATATGCTGTGAAAAAGAACACACTATTGCAGAAAAAAGGTACATAACATTAGAGCAATTTACCTTAGGAAAATGTTCTTTAGAAGAAGTAATGAAATTTTTACAGTAGGTGTCTAAATTCCAGTTTGTCAGGGAGATTATGAGCATACCTCTGCTTAACACAAAAAACATTTTTCCGCTATTGTGACAAAGCAATATAATCCGAACCGGTTCTTCCCTGTGGGGGACGGGTTCGGATTATTTTTTGTTTATTTCGACAGGTGCCAGAACCCCCGTTTTCTAATGGCGTTGTCAAGCGTCCTGAATCCAGGCCAAGAGAATCGAGAAAGAAGAAAATCAGCGCATAGAAAACGAGGATATCGGGGAAAATGCACCTGCAATGACTTCTGTTTCATACAGCGGCATGGAAGTGTTGTTGACCGGTTTTTGCCTTCTCCCCAACGGCCGCCTTCCTTTACTGTGTACTGATTGGCAAACGCTTTGTCAGAAAGAGGTAAATTGCCTCTTGATTTCATTTGTTAATTAGATTATAATATATTGTGTATTATTGTATCTGTGTGGCGATAAAAAATCGGCGGTTCTGACAGCGGCGCTGACTTGAAATAATGACCCCTGCACCACGCAGAGGGTGCAAATTACAGCGGGATATTTTTAGTCCTGCCTAATCGGGAAAGGTCTTTCACGACAACAACCGTAAGGCATGGGGCGCACTCTCATTTGAATTGAGGGTGGCAAAAGATGTTATCACAAATGGAGGAAACAGGCCATGCCGACACTTGAATGGATTGGAAAAAGCAAGGTTATCAATCATCATCAGGAAGTGCCGTTCCGGGTGCTCACGCGCAAGTACAGCTTTGACGAGCAGGGACAGCATGAAGCTGACAACGGCAGCGAAAATATGATTATCCGGGGCGATAATCTGGAAGCCCTGAAAGCCCTGCTGCCCCGGTATGAAGGACGCGTGAAGTGTATCTATATTGATCCTCCCTATAACACCGCAAAAAGTACAAACAAGGGACAGCAGTGGATTTATAATGATAATGTTGACCATCCCAAAATCAAAGCATGGATCGGCAAAGTTGTTGGGGATGAGGATGTGGATTTTTCCCGCCACGACAAGTGGCTGTGCATGATGTATCCCCGATTGAAGTTGCTTCACAAACTGCTATCCCAAGATGGTGTGATATTCGTCAGCATTGATGACAATGAATATGCAAACTTAAAATCGGTTTGTGATGAGATATTTGGTGCGCATAACTTTGTGAAAGCATTTATTTGGTATACCGATGGACACACCGACAACCAAGATGACATTACTGGTGTGCATGAGTACATCCTGTGCTACGGAAAAAGCAAGTCAACTTTGTTTTACAACAATGTTGTTGACCCGAACACACCGGAAGATTCTAAAATTCTGCGGAATTTTGCAGAAAACTCCATCACCAAAAACGGATTTAAAAATCCGCCTTCATTTATTACTCTTCCAGCCGGGTTCCCCTGTGAAACGGAATCACTCTCCATGGATGCATCGCCGGATGTAATGGAGTTTATCCAAAGGACTGCAGAGACAGGGTACATTACAAGAGAATTGACCCAGCAGTTTTCCATGAAATATCCAGCCAGAGTAACTCCTATGAACGTTAGGCACTATGCCCTGAAAAAGGAATGCACGGTGTTTTCTGGCTGGATGAATGCGGACAAGCTGCGACTGTTTATTGAAAACGGATGCAAACCCATTGCCGATGGCGATACGCTGCTGCGGTTTTATCTTTCAAAAAATGGCGTGATTTATTATTACCGCTCAGGGAGGCAGTCTCATTACATACAAACCGTGCTGGAAAATATGGGAACAACTGAAACCAATAAGTACATGATCGAAAAAATGGGAATGAAATTTGATTATCCCAAGCCTGTGGATCTGGTTAAATATCTCCTCTCCATTTTTGTGCGTCCCGGGGATATTGTATTGGACTCTTTTGCTGGATCCGGTACAACCGCCCATGCGGTTTTGGCGGGGCCCCGCGCGGCAGATACTTCCTTTATTCTCATAGAGATGGAGGACTATGCGGAGACAACTACTGCCGAACGAGTAAAAAAAGTGATCTCAGGGTATTCGGATGTTCCGGGCACTGGCGGCAATTTCAGCTTCTATGATCTGGGCGAACCGTTGCTGATTGGCAATTGCCTCAACAAAGCTGTTGACCCGGGGAAAATCCGGGAATATGTGTGGTTCATGGAAACCAAAACGCCCTTTGCCCCGCCCGATGGGGACAACCCCTATTACCTCGGCCGGCACAACGACACAGGCTATTATTTCTGCTACGAGCCGCAGAGCGTGACGGTGCTGGACTATGCGTTTCTTGCCACCGTCAAGGAAAAAGCCAGCGGGATGGTCATCTATGCTGACCGCTGTTCCATCGGGGAGGACAAGCTGGCGCAGATGGGCATTACATTTAAGAAAATCCCCCGCGACATCAGCAGACTGTAAGGAGGCGGCGTGCAATGGAAATGAAAGGCTATCAGAAAACTGTGATTGCGGATTTGAACCACTATCTGGAACTGCTGAACGATACGAAAGACTATGCGGCGGCGTACCGTTGCTTCTGGAAGGAAAAAAGTGCGCCCGCGCTGGGTATGTATCAGGATATTTTACCCGGCGTCCCCAACCTCTGTTTCAAAGTGCCGACCGGCGGCGGCAAAACCTTTATTGCCTGCAACGCCATTCGCCCTGTGTTTGGCGCACTGCCTTTTACCAAGACAAAGACCGTGGTCTGGCTTGTCCCCTCTGACGCGATTTTGAGCCAGACGGTGCAGGCTCTCAAAAATCCGCAGCACCCCTACCGCCAGAAAATTGATGTGGACTTTAGCGGGCGCGTGGAGGTCTACACCAAGCAGGAGTTGTTGAACGGCCAGAACTTCAATCTCACCGCCGTTACGGAACAGCTTTCCATTATGGTGCTGTCCTATGATTCTTTCCGCGGCCGCGGCAAGGAGGTTTTGAAAGCCTATCAGGAGAACAGCAGCCTTGCCGAATTTGCAAAGGTGCTGGGCAAGCCTGAAAACCCCATCAAGAAAGCGGACGAAACCGCCCTGTTCCAGATCATCAACCAGCTTAACCCGCTGGTGATCGTAGACGAGAGCCATCATGCCCGGTCAGATTTGAGCCTTGAAATGCTGGCAAACTTTAACCCTTGTTTCGTGCTGGACTTGACCGCCACCCCAAAAAGCGAGAGCAACATTATTTCCTATGTGGACGCTGTTCAGTTGAAAGGCGAACACATGGTAAAACTGCCTGTAATCGTCTACAACCGGGACAGTCAGGCCGAAGTGCTGATTGACGCGATTGATCTGCGGAACAAGCTGGAACAGATTGCGGTCACCGCGCAGCGGGTGAGCGAGAAATATATCCGTCCGATTGTCCTGTTCCAAGCGCAGCCAAAAGGCAAGGAGGACGCGGCCACCTTTGAGAAGCTGCGGGAAAGGCTGGCAGAGGCCGGTATACCCGCTGAACAAATCGCTATCCGCACAGCCGATGTGAACGAACTGAAAAATGTGGACTTGCTGTCCTCTGATTGCCCGGTGCGGTATATCATCACGGTAAACGCGCTGAAAGAGGGATGGGACTGTCCCTTTGCCTATATACTGGCCTCCCTTGCGAACAGGACGAGCCAAGTCGACGTAGAGCAGATTTTAGGGAGGGTACTCCGTCTGCCCCACACCACCCAGCACCCCGACCCGGGCCTCAATATGTCCTATGTGCTGACTTCCTCAAACGATTTTGACGAAACAGTACGGCACATCATAAAGGGTCTGAACAGCGCGGGATTCAGCGATAAGGATTACCGCCTCTCCGCGCCGCCTGCTCCTGCCCCTGCACAGCAGACCCCGGTGCAGATGGAAATATCTCAGGCAGCCCCGCTCAAAACGGACGAACCAGACAATTTTGCAGAGGTGGACAGCCAGACGATCAGGGACGAGCTGGAACGCCGCCGGGAGCAGGAAAAAACTGCGGAAAACACACCGAAAGCAGATACAATGCTGGAGGCCGCGAAACAGGCGGGCGCGGCATACGATGACGCGAGAAAAGCCGCCAATAATGACCCCTATACAGACAATCTGCCGTGGGAGGTGCGGGACAAGGTGACCACTTTTGAGGTTAATCCCCAATACCGGGAAGATATTGAAACGCTGGCAATCCCGCAGTTTTTCCAAGTGATCCCCAACACTCTGTTTACCGAGGGCAGTTTGGAACTGCTGGAAAAAGAGCAGCTTGGCGAGGGGTTCACCCTAAAAGGCAAGGCATACGATATTGACTTTGCCGCCGCAGATGATGAAATAGCCAAGGTTGATGTGCGGGGAAATCAGGGCGGTTTGCCCAAGGTATTCAAAATGAGCAGCGCAGACCAGCGGTATTTTAAGGAGTATTTCAACAATCTGCCCCCGGAAAGCCGGGTGCGTCAATGCAAGGAGATGATGTTCAAACAGCTGAACAGGCTGAACACGGTAGACGCTGAGGAACTCCGCGCCTATCTCAACAGAATTGTTGCTGATATGGACAAGGGCCAGCTTGCCGCGATGGAGAAAGCCCCGCTGGGCTATGCTGCCAAGATTCGGGCGAAAATTGAAAGTCTGCTGACGCAGCACTGCAAGGAAACCTTTGTACGGTGGCTGGAAACGGAACGGATCGTATGCAGGCCTTCTTTCCATCTGCCTATGCGAATCCACCCGACCACAAGCACAAACACCATCGGCGGCTCTCTCTATCAGGCCGAGGAAGATATGAACCAGCTGGAGCATGACTTGGTGATGGAGCTGACCGCCCTGCCCAATGTGCGCTGGTGGCACAGGAATATTGCACGGCACGGCTTTTGCATCAATGGCTTTATCAAGCATTATCCCGATGTGATGATTATGACGCAAAGCGGAAAGATCGTCTTTGTGGAAACCAAAGGTGAACACCTGAAAAATGATGACAGCCGGGATAAGATTGCGCTGGGTCAGGCATGGCGAAACGCCGCTGGGAGCCAGTACCGCTATTACATGGTGTTCCGGGAAGGTGATAATATTTTGCCCGGTGCTCTCAGCATGAGCCAGTTTGTTGATACCCTAAAAGCACTTTAACTGCACTGCAATATACCTCAAAATCTCTATAGAGCTTTTCCAAATATGCAGCGGAGAAATCTGCGCCTCAGCTTGTTGAAAAAGTCCAGTTTATACTGGGCTTTTTTGAATATTTGTGATAAAAAATAGAAGGAGTAACGCGTGTCCGCCGAAGCAAAGGAAAAGCACGGAATGCTAACGCCACATAAGGAAGCAATTTGATAAGTCAATACAATACTAATTGTTTTCGAGAAGGAGAACATTAGAAACGGATAAACCCTTTGAAAACAGAGGGATTTATCCGCTTCCCTATGTTTATTTGGCGCTTGAATCTACAGACGGATACAAAAAGATAGTGGACAATATGGGAATATTTAACGCCTGCTCTTTTCGACTATCTTTGCCAATATGTCCCGCACACCTACTTCATATTCGTCAAAATCATCAATGTTCGTGTCTTTAAGCCAAAGCTGCCCCTCGCCAACGTTTCCACGGTGTTGGCCGGAAGAGTAGTAGCGATTGTTTTTGACTTCATCGCTGGAAAGCACCCAATAGCGTATTACGTCGCGCCATACCGCAATCCATACAAAAACATCACAGCAGGCGGGCTTGATTTGTTGGAAGTTCATATCAAACCCATATTTTGAGTCGCTGGAAAGTGCCTTGATTATCAAAGAATCGCCGCTTTTACGCCGAACAGCCCTTGACGCTTTTACTTCAATCCTTATTCCGTTATACCAAAAGTCATATTGTCCCGAATAATCAGGGTCATAGGAAGTAGACGGACGCTGTAATTCTGGGACTACTTCATTTAGATGCCGTTGCGCCCATGTTTCCCCAAAGGTTCGGGGTGCTGTGATTTCAAACACATACAGGTACTTATTACGTTCCAAATACCTATTGCGGATATCAAGATACTGTTGTAATGTGATTGTGTCAGTTCCTATCAGGTGGCTAATGATGTACTCAAACTTGTTGAACGGATAGACGGAATACAGACCGTCTAAAACCTCGTCGCTAAGGTTGTATTTGCTCCCGTTCATCTTGTTCATAGTAGCAATTTGCGTTTTGAGTTCCTTAATCAGCTTTTCCATTTACCATTCTCCTAACATATGTTATTTGTTCATCTGTCAATCCATAGACAGAGAAAATATAATTTTCTATTTCTTCCTGCTTTGTGCTATTACCGCCTAATATTTCATCAACTAATGACGTAATCTTTTCATTGTCGGCGGCGGATATTTCTGGGAAAGGGAGTTCAATCAAATTTCCTTTTAATATCTTCACTTCTCCAAACAGCCTAATGTACATGAATTGGAACAAAGAAGAATTTAGGAAAGCCATAACGGATTTACTGCTCATTGACGGAATATTTGGAATAAGAATATTTGCGCTGTTGAGAAAAAGGCTAGCATTATTATCGTAGGCAAATACAAGTTTGTTTGATATAAACTTGTATACCAATTTCTCTGGTGCGCGGTATATTTCCTCTTTTGCTACTTGCTGTAAATTAGCTCTGTCATACAGAATGTAGTTTTTTGCAGGGCGTAATACATAAGGTTGAATTTCTTTCCCGGTATATATTTTTTCCATTCCCTCATGGCATTCCGGAAATAGCTTGCTTTTGTTATCGCCTGTAACAATGCCTAAAGCCCAAGTGCTGTTTTGCAGAGAATACCTGCCCCTGTCTTTTACAATCTTAACTATTGATAAATCGTCATCGGATAGCAAATTAAAAATAAGGTTTTCGGTTTCATATACCGTTTTTATCTCAACAGTTCTCTTTTTGTCACCTGCGTAAACGATGAATGAACTTTTATCAGCACCGTTACCGCATTCGATATCAACATACTTTGTTGTGACACCCGAAAACATGTCATCATAGGTTGTTATGCTCACAAGTCCCGCGCGGTCAAGTATAAATTCACGAATATCTTTGTGTACCTTGACATTTAGAATTGCTTCAGGAAAAAGGAATCTAATAGTTCCGCTTTCCTTTAATTGTTCAATGGCTTTGACAAAGAAATATGAAAATGTTTCTTTTGACGTTATGGCATAGATATTACTGTAGTCATCCATAGCACCCCAAGGGGGATTTGTAGCAATATAGTCAAATTTCTTTTCAAATATAGGGTGCTGTTGTATTACAGAGTAACCCATAAGAAAGTCAATACAATAGATTTGTGGTATAAACTCTATATCTTTGTATTTTAGCAACATATTGATTTTTGATATCATAACAGCGACTTTATCATTATCAACGCCGAAAATTTGATTAGGTTCGCTTGCAGTTACGGTCAACAAAAAAGCCCCGCTGCCGCAACAAGGGTCAAAGAACAATTCGCCGTTTGATAAGTCAAAATCCTTTGTCATATTATAGGCGATTTTCTGCGGGGTATAATATGAGCCTATAATATTTTTCTTTCCTTCCTGCAAATATGACTGATAAATCAATCCTAAAATGTCAAATTCATCTGTTGGCAGATTAGCCGCTACTAATTCATCAATAACCGTGATATCCGTATATTCTTCTAAAACATCTGCCACATGCCGATGGTTAAAGATATTTTCCCTTTTAAGTAAACTAATACCTAAAGAAAGAATAGCCGATGATATATCAACACTGTTTTCGTCAAGAAAATCAAGTATATTCTGCACAAAAGCAATATTATCCTTGTTGCTGATATACTCCATCGGTAGAACGCGCTTTTTTGACTTACGCTTATTTGCCCGCGTCGTAAGTCGTCCGGCGGTTTTGGTATTAAGTTTTTCCCAATTCACTAATGTCGCGTTAGAAATACCATAGTTTTCTGTTTCAGTGCTATAAGGTGATTCATTTTCAGAAACATCTACAATATCAGAAAGTGAGCATTGTAGGGCTACACATATTTTTGCAAGGCTATCCATCGCAACGGGTTCTCCCTTTCCCATTTTTGCAAGGATATTTGTGCTTATGCCTGCTTGTTTTCTCATTTCTGTTTTTGTCATGTTATGGTCAATTAGCATTTTCCACAGTCCGTTGTAACTATACACCATAGATAAAACCCTCCATGCGAAAGTGTAATAAACATTATAGCACAAAAAAGGCTTTGAGTTCAACATTATATTTGCTTTTCGTGATATTATTTTTTTATACTTTCTTTCAGTATAGCGTCAAATCGCTTTTATAGCCCTCATAAACATCGACGCAGACAATACTGTATAGAACCATACAACACAGGAGATTGTTATGTCCGTGTTCTAATTAGTACCTCTTATATCTCATACTGTAACAAGCAGGGAAACTGTATTGACAGTTTCCAACAGTAAGAAAACGGCGTTGTATCAATGAAGATACTTAGCTGTTTTTCTTTGAGATACTTCCTTATCGGGTGTTGGCAAATGCGGTACACGCTGTACCGAGACCTATCCCAAGTGACAAAATGGGTCAGGCTTAAATTTGCTGCAATAAACCTGAAAAAACTGCCATGTGGAAGCGGCGGGATGGGAAACATAACATATTTAACCGCATAACATTCCTTTTATTCGCATTTTATGCAAAAACGCATGGATTTCATCAAGGAAATCCATGCGTTTTCCGACAGCCTGGCCACCGGCACCTTGCCGGTGGCAGTTCTGTTATTTATTTTTCTACCACAATGCGGATTCGCCCATCATGTTGACAATTTTGTTGGTTGATACCACCAAAATCAGAGATATTACAGACTGGAACAGGCCTATGGCCGCTGTATAACTGTACTGTCCGCCTGTAATGCCGATCCGATATACATAGGTCGAAATCACCTCTGAGACATTGCGGACCGCTTCATTTTGCAGGGCGTAAATCTGTTCAAAGCCCACATCCATCATCTGTCCTACCCGGAGTATCAGCATGATTGCAATAGTACTGCGGATCCCCGGAATGGTCACATGCCAGATCTGGCGAAATTTCCCGGCGCCGTCGATTTTGGCGGCTTCATAGAGTTCGCTGTCGATTCCGGTGATTGCGGCAAGGTAGATAATGGTTCCCCAGCCAGCGCCCTGCCAGATGCTTGAGAAAATATACACGGCAATCCACCACTTGCTGTCAGCCATGAAAAAAATGGGTTCAAGGCCGGCCATTTTTAATAGATGGTTTACAATCCCTGTGCTTGGCGAGAGCATGGTGGCCAAGATGCCGCCCAGTACCACCCAGGACATAAAGTGTGGAATATAGAGTGAGCTCTGTACCCCTTTTTTAAATAGCTTTCCCGGCAGATCATTGATAAATATGGCAAGAATGATCGGAACAGGAAAAACAAAGATGATACTGTACAGATTCAGAACCAGGGTGTTGCGCAGGAACAGATAGAAATCCGCCGACTGAAACAGCTTGGTAAAGTGTTTGAGTCCCACCCAGGCGCTGCCCAGGATTCCCTGTGTAAATTTGAAGTCCTTAAAGGCGATGACAACGCCGTACATAGGGATGTATTTAAACAGGATATAAAAGGCCAGTACCGGGAAGAACATCAGATACAGGTATCTGTCCCGGTAGAGCTTGCGGCCAAAACTGGTGCGCAGTTGTATATTGTGCATGATTTATTCCGCCTTTCCAGGAATAACCGCAGGGAGTTATTCTTACTTTTTCAGCTGGTCCTTGTTTTGTGCATACCAGTCATTCATCGCCTTTTCGACATTTTCTCCGCCAAGACGATTCCACTCGCTGACCAGCTTATCATAGGCGGACTGCGGTGTGGTGCCGTCAGCGCCTGTCATAGCTTTGACACGCTGTTCGCTCAGAATTGGGTTAAATTCAGACCAGATATTCGCAGTTTCATTTAATACCGGCTCATAGGGAATATCCCGCCGCATCTCTGTGGCCAGAGCCGCTTCAATGGCGTCCGCCGTCAAAAGCGCATGTTTGCGTTTTGACGGGTCCTCCGGCGCGGTGGCGCGGTAATACTCCGGTGTTTTGTTGCCCTGGCTGACGATGACATACTCGCTGGCGTATTGGACTTCCTTCTGGAATTTATCCTGGTCTGTGACATGGGGAAGTCCGCCGCGCATCTCATAATGTACGCCTTCTTCTCCATAGGTGAGCGAGGTCCAGCCTGTTTCCAGCATCCAGTCGATATACTTGACGATGGCCTCCTGTTTCTTAGTCTCCGCATTCATCATCACATAGAGCCGCGGCGGAGCTTCCTGCCAAAGTCCGTTTGTACCAAATTCCGTTGACAGGGCGGTCAGGGGCACCACGCTGGCGTCCGGCACATTTTTCAGCAGATCCTCATAATAGTGACTGTTGATGGAGCTGAAATACATACCCGCCTTGCCGGTGATCCACTGCTGTTTGCCCCGGGTATAGTTGTTATCCGTGAAGAATTCACTGTCCATCAGACCTTCGGAGTAGAGTGTGCGCAGAAACTCAAATTCCTTTACCCGCCGGTCAGAGGTGGCCGCAAAGTCCAGCTGGCCGTCTTCATCATACCAGAGTGAGCCGCAGAAGTACATGGCATCTGCAATGATGGGAAAAGCGGAAGTAGCCGCCACGCCCAGAGTGTCATCGACACCGTTGCCGTCCGGATCGTTTTTGGTAAAAGCGCGGGCCACATTGATCAGGTCATCCACAGTCTGGGGGGTGGGCAGGTTCAGCTTGTCAAGCCAGTCCTGCCGGATAAAAATCACCTGGTTCGCGATGCTGTCCATGCTCCGGGCACTGGTGAAAGCGTAGCTTTTTCCGTCTACCTTGAGATAGGGCTCAAGCTCGTTGTGCTCACTGATATATTTTTTATAGGCCGTGCTGTACTTGTCAACGTATTCGTCAATGGGCTGTATGGCGTTGTCCATAATCAGCCTGCTCACAAAGGAGCGGTCATAGTCAAAAAAGACATCCGGGGCATTTCCGGAAGCGATGAGCAGATTGAGCTTACTCTGCAGTTCACTTCTTGGAATGGGGACGAACTCCACGTTTATCCCGCTGTTTTCACTGATCCATTTGGTCCATCGGTTGTTGTCATAAGTGCCTTCGGCGGCGGAAACCTGTCCCCGGTCCATGACAGCGACGGTTATGGTCTCCTTTCCGCTGCTGTCTGCGGTCTTGCTGCCGCAGGATGCCAGTGTTGTGCAGAGAAGCGCCGCTGTCAAAATCAGCCCTGCGGCTTTTTGCATTCTTTTCATAATTACCTCCGTCTCTCCCAGGGCCGGGTATGCGGGAGCCTGGGCGTTCTGTTTATATTTTTTATTTTATCCTTTTACAGATCCAACCATCACACCGTTGACAAAATACTTCTGCAGAAACGGGTATACGATCAGAATAGGCACTGTGCTCATGACAATGCTGGTGGCCTTGATCCCCTCCGGCGTGATGCGCTGTGCGGTGATGTCATCCGCTGTCCGTCCCTCCAGAAGCGATTCGCTGGTGTTATTGATCATTTGTATGAGTTTTGCGGTCATATTGTATTTTTTGCTGTCTGTGATATACATGATGACATTCATATAGGCGTTCCAGTGACCGACCATGTAGAACAGTGTCAGCGTTGCCAGGGTCGGAAGGGAAATCGGCAGCATGATTTTCCACAGAATCAGCATATCATTTGCTCCGTCAATGGCGGCCGCCTCCTCCAGTGCGTCTGGGATGCTTTCAAACTGTGTCTTGAGGACGATCATATTGAACGTACTGACCACCCCTGGCAGCCAGAGAGCCCAGTAGGTATCCATGAGGTGCAGCTGACGGATGAGAATAAAGTTTGGTACCATCCCGCCGCTGAAAACCATAGTCACGGTGATCATTTTTAAAAACAGGCTCCGGCCCATCAAACGCCTCCGGGATAAGGGATATGCCGCAAATATGGTGAAAAACATATTGAGCGCAGTCCCAAACAGGGCGATGATGATTGAGTTTTTAAAGGCATAAATGATCTGGCCGTCCTCAATCACCTGCCGGTAGGAATCCAGAGTGAACTCAATGGGACGCCACAGCACCTCGCCGGACATGATGGCGCGGCTGCTGGAAAAAGAGGTGGCTATAACGTTTACGAATGGATACAGGGTGACCAGTGCGGCCGCGGCCATGAAAATACATATAAAAATAGTATAGGAAAATTCCCCCTTTGTCTTTCGGTTCATAATACTTCTTTTTCTGGTTCCGGCGTGCGTCGCGCCTGCTGGATGTACTGTCAAGCTTGGTTTTGCGCGGTCCATATCATCACTCCTTTGCTGCAGTTCCATTTTACATCAGATCAGCAAATTGTAAATATATCTTTTTTATGATAGTGTAATTCGTTTGCACTATTTTACAAAACCACATTTTTTCACAGGTTTGCGGATGTATCTTTTTAGTGCTAGTGTAATATTTTAATCTGGTTGGCCCTGTGGAGGCGATATTGGTTGACGCTGTGCCGGAAAATCGTTTATAATAGCAAATGCCGGAACCGCAGGCAAAGGAAAAAGATACGGATCCAATCCGGCTGACAGCAGCGTGGGAAACAGGATGCAGTTCTAGGAAGGAATGATTTGTATATGAAGGTTCACGGATTCGATTTAAATATGAAATCAAACATTAAGCGATATAACCAGTCGCTCCGGGACGGGAAAAATTTTTCCGCCCGTATGACGCTGATCTACTTTTTGCTGTTCGTCTTCTTCATCTCTCTGATGTCCGTTCTCTCCTATGGAATTTCCTCCCGGCAGATGGAGAAGGAGGTTAACATGTTCGCGGATTCTCTTCTGGATCAGGTTCGGATCAACATTGACCGTCAGCTTAAATCCATAGATGATACAGTGATCACCCTTCTCGGGGCGGACAATAATGTCCGTATGTTTATCAATAATACATACAATGACAAAAGTGAGTACCAGACCTCTCAGATGGAACTCCAGGAGACACTGCGGTTTATTCAGGAAACCAATGCCTATATCCATTCTATCTACGTGTATTCCCATGTCAGCAGGAACCTCATTGCCGCGGACAATAAGCTCACGGAGGCCGAGCAGTTTGACAACGGCTGGAAGGCTCCGTCAGAGGGCAGGGCAGTAACCTGGGTCGGAACACGTGAGATTACAGAGAGTATCTATGACACCAATCCGGCAAAGGTTATCACGGCGGTGCGGCAGTTCCCCTTTACGCTCAATACCTCCCGGGCCGCGGGAAGAGTGGTCGTAAACATCGACGCCTCCATTCTAGACGAGATTATGGCGTACAACCATGAGGGGGAGCAAAATAAGCTGGTGGTATGTGACGAGTCCGGCGATGTAATTCTGAGCAGCGGGGGGCTGTCGGAAGTGGAGCCTGCTTACTGGAACGGCCTGTATGACCGTGCCAAAGAAGGCAAGCTGACAGAAAAACTGGAGGGCTCCAAATATTTAGTATACGCCCAAAAATCGGAGAACTTGGGATGGAAATACTTATATCTGGCCCACCGTGATCAGATTTATGCGCCTCTCAACCAGATGCGGAACAGTTTTCTCCTGACCCTTGTTTTGATCCTTCTCTTTGCTTTTGCAGTGAACATCTACCTTAGAGAATTCACCTATAAACCTTTGGATAAATTTCTCCGAAGCGTGATTGAGGCGTCTAAATTTACGCAAAAGGGCAAAGAGGTGAAGGTGGAAAACGTCCGGGATGTGGAGGCACTGTTTGAGCGAATGTTTAACGAACACCAAACCATGCTGGGACAGGTGCGGGAAAGCGTGCCTGCGCTGAAGTGGAGGATTCTGACTGACATTATCCTGGGCTGCCGCAGTGACATCGCGGATATTCGGACTCAGCTTGAAACCCTTGGGATCAGTCTTGGGTGTGAAAATTTTATTGTCATGGTCATCAAGGCGGATGAGAGCTCTCTTCAGAATTATGTGAATGCCGCGAAAAATGTAAGCCTGTACCGTACGTCCCTGATTGCGCTTGCAGAGGAGGAGGTCAACGGTGAGACAAGCGGCACCGCCTTTGAGCTTGCGGACGGCAATGTATGTGTCATCATCAGCTTTGAAACCTTTGATACGGTCAGGAATCCTGCCATTGTGCTTTCGTATGCGGAGACCATCCGTATGAAATCACAGGAGAGCTTTGGGATTCCTGTGACCATCGGTGTGGGAAGACTCAAGCGGAATGCGGAGGACATCAAAAACTCCTTTGGCGAGGCCTCCAGCGCACTGGAATATGAAATCCTGACCGGCAGCGGCGCAATCATCCCCATTGAGGACATCGAAGGCTATGACGAAAGCGGGCTTTACAGTCTGCTGTTTGTGATCAACGGCATAGCGCAGTCATTGAGGACAGTCGGTGAATCGAACGAATACAAGGATGCAGTCCACGGCCTGTACGAGCGCTTCAAGGCTGAAAAACTCTCGCCCCAGCTCATTGTCCAGATGAGTGTTCAGCTGATCATGCAGAGTATCTATGTGGTGGTTGATCTGGGTATCCCAATTCAAAAGCTGCTGGGAGAACAGTACAGCAATATCTATGACATTCTGGTGGATTTTCCAACGCTGGAGGAGCTGCGGGACTATGTGGTGAATATCATTGAGTGCTTTGTGGAGAATATCCGGCTAAAGCGCAATACAAAGAATATCAATGAGAAGACCATTCAGCGGGTGCTGGACTTTATCAATGAACACTACAGCGACCGCCGGCTGTCGCTCAATATGCTGTCCGCGGAGTTTCATTTCAGCGCGCCCTATCTGTCCAAGCTGTTTAAACAGGCCACAGAGACCAATTTTTTAGATTACCTGATCAATCTCCGCGTGAAGAAGGCGCAGGATATGCTGGTAAACACCAATTTGTCCATCAATGAAATCGCGGAACGGGTGGGATATCCCACCTATCACAGCTTTATGCAGATTTTTAAAAAATACACGGGCACAACCCCCAGCGAATACCGGAGCACAACAGAGAAACAGCCGGAAGTCCAAGGGACAGACGTGTGAACGGAAAGGAAGTCAAGGGTATGAAAAGGTGGTATGAACAGAATTATCGGAGAAATCTGATTGATATGCATGTGGAGGAGTGGGATGCCCGCTTTTTATCGCGGCTGGATCCGGATCAATATCTGGAAGCCCTGCAAAGAGCCGGCGTGCAGACGGCAATGCTGTATGCCAATTCCCATGTGGGGGTTTGCTATTGGCCCACGGAGCACGGGCGTCAGCACGCCGGCCTGCAGGGCCGCGACTTCCTGGGGCAGATGCTGGAGCGGTGCCGGGCGGCTGGAATTTCTGCCGTTGTATATTTCACACTGGTCTATGACAATGCGTGCTATGCCCGGCATCCACAGTGGCGCAATGTGAACGAATACGGAAAAAACACCCGCCAGCAGGAGGATTCAGCCCTGTTCCTGGGACCGCGGTACGGAACGGTCTGTGTCAACAGCAAAGACTACCGGGCCTATGCAAAGACACTGCTTGCGGAGCTTATGGAACGATATGATTTTGACGGGTTCTTTCTTGATATGACCTTTTGGCCGGTGGTCTGTACCTGTAATGCCTGCCGGCGGCGGTATGCACGTGAAATGGGCCGGGAAATCCCGGATACCATTGACTGGGACGATCCGTGCTGGACGGATTTTCAGGATAAACGGGAGGAATGGATGCAGGAGTTTGCGCTGGACATGACTGGGTTTATCCAAAGCCGGCGGCCAGAGCTTACTGTGGAGCACCAGTATTCCAGCGCACTCTTCAGCTGGCGTCGGGGCGTCACCGAGGGGAATGCGGAGGCGTCGGACTACGCCGGCGGGGATTTGTACGGCGGGCTTGCGGAGCAGGCCTTTGCCTGCAAGCTCTACCGAAACCTGTCCCAAAACCAGCCCTTTGAGTATATGACGTCGCGGTGTGACCCAGGACTGGGCTGTCACACACGGAACAAATCAGCCCAGCGGCTGGCCCAGCATGCCTTTGTCACCTATGCCCACCACGGGGCGTTTTTATTTATTGATGCCATTGATCCAGACGGTACCATCCACACAAGGAATTATGATGTCATGCGAAAAATCTATGAGCGGACCATTCCCTGCGAACCATGGTTTAAAGGGACGCCTATGCGGGATGCGGCGATTTATTTTTCCATGAAGAGCAAATTTGATCCAGGCAGCAGCGGAAAGCCTGTGGCCGCACCTGAAGACGTGGAGCGGTATCCGCATCTGGACGCCGCTCTGGGCGCGGCGGAGGCATTCCGGCGGGATAACGTTCTCTATGATGTGGTCAGTAAGCGGAATCTGTCCGGTCTTAAGGATGTCAGGCTTCTGGTGGTTCCTGCCCTTTACCGGATGGACAGTCAGGAAGCCGGGACCGTCATCCGCTTTGTGGAGGAAGGCGGGGCTCTCTATGTCAGCGGGTGTCCCCGCAGCCGGAGGCTGATGGACTTTTTGGGTCTCGAATATTTGGGAGACACGGCGGAAAGTTTTACCTATATTGAGCCCGTTGAAAATACATTGGGTCTTTTTGCGGGGGCTGAGCCGGGTGCGCCCCTGACCGTGGAAGGCCCGCAGTGCCTTGCGGCGGTACAAGGGGAATGCCAGGTGCTGGCGCGGATTGTGCTTCCCTATACAGATCCTGCGGATCCCTCACGCTTTGCCTCCATCCACTCCAATCCGCCGGGGAGGGCCACGGAATATCCGGCTGTGGTCTGGGCCCGGCGCGGGAGAGGTCAAATCCTTTGGGTATCGGCGCCTGTTGAGAAATATCGGGATGCGGACAGCTGCGGTTTCTTTCTGGAGACGGCGGATTTTCTGATAAAGGACAGGCGGCTGCGCACCAATGCGCCCGCGCCTGTTGAGCTGACCGCCTTTGAGGACGGAGACCGCTATATACTGCATCTCGTGGATCAGCAGGAATATGAGCCGCCTGTCATGCCGTCGGATATTGCGGTTAATCTGTGTACAGACGGCAGGTCAGTCACGGGGATCCGCAGAATACCGGAAGGAACGCCGGTGGCGTTTGAAGAGAAAGACGGCTGGGCTGGGTTTCGGGTTCCAGGGCTGGACTTGCATGCCATGTATGAAATCGCGGTTCAGAAGGAAGAGAAGGGAGATTGAGATGAAGGACTTTCAAATTGACTGGCGGGCAGAAGCGGTTCCGTTTCTGCATACCTGGGAGGGACTGGTCAATATCGATCAGTTTCGCTGGCTTGTGCGGGGCGATGTCCAGGCACAGCTTCGGATGGCGCACAAGGAGCTGGGCGCGCGCTGCGTCCGGGCCGTGGGTATGTTTGATGATGAACTGCGCGCCATGGGGATTGACCCCAGGCGCTTTGCAGAGCCCCAAAACACAGCCTGCCGCCCCAACTACCAGATACTGGACTATATCACAGATACACTGGTGGAGATGGGAATCTGGCCTATGATTACCACAACCTTTGTTCCGGGCTGTATGGCCGCAGGTGAACATACCGTTTTTACCACAAAGGGGCGTACGGATCTGCCGCGGGACTTTGCAGAATGGGAGGCATTTATTCAAGCTTATACAGAGCATGTGACCGGGCGCTATGGAAAGAAAAATGTAGCCGAGTGGTACTTTGAGGTTTGGAATGAACCCAATCTCTTTCCCTTTTTTGCCGGTACCCAGGCGGATTATTTCCGGCTCTGGGAGCATACCCGGCGTGCAGTGAAGGCGGTCTGCCCGGATTACCGGGTGGGAGGGCCCTCGACGGCACGGGGAGAATGGGTGGAAGCGTTTCTCAACTGGACCCGGGAGCGGGACTGTCAGCCGGATTTTCTTGCTGTACACATTTATAACAGGGATTCAGAGGACGAATCCCTGTCCCCTTTCGGGGGCGCGCAGGCGGCAAAGATCAACCGCCGTGCTGACTTTGCGGCGGAGGTAATCCGGGGTGTGCGCGGCCTTGCGGACCGTATGCACTTCCGGGGGGAGATACATTGGAATGAGTGGGGCAGATCCTGGTGGATCTGTGACCCAGACAGAGAGTCTGCAAACGAGGCGGGGTATATTGTCAAGACCATGTCAGAGGTTTCGCAGTGTGCAGACTGCTTTGCCTACTGGTGCCTTTCCGATGTCTACGACCAGGGGGGCTACGGCGCGGAGGCTTTCCATGGCAACTATGGCATGCTGAGCCTGAACAGTCTGAGAAAACCGTCCTACCATGCCTTTTCGCTCCTTTCCATGTGCGGGGAGGAGCGGATTCCCGCCGCTGTTCTTGACGGCGGCTGTACCGGCTGTATTGCCACACGCAGTCAGAAGGAATATGTTTTTCTGTACTATTGTTTCCGCCCGGAGGAGGACGGCGGCCTGCCGCATACCGTTCGCTTCAATCTGCCGGAGGATGCGCGGCGCGGAGATATGGAGCTGTATCTGGTAGACCGGACCCATAACAACGCGCCGGCCCGGTGGCGGCGAATGGGAAGTCCCCAGTATCCCACGCCGGAGGAGGTGGCCGGACTGCGTGCGGAGGACTGTTTGGCGCCGGCGGAGAACGGCCCTGGAATTGAGGGGGAATATGCGGTGTTCCGGCTGGACGGCGCGGGCGCGGCCTTGGTTAAAGTCCCCCGCGTATCATCTGTTTTGCGCTGATACGATTTATGCCATACCAACCCGTCCGTGCCAGGACACGCGAACTGAGCGAAGGGCGGGGCGGACTGAAAGGATGTGAATGGTTTATGGAATTGAACCAAACTGCGCTTTTCCAGCAGACGCTGGAAAGGATGAACAACAATTATAATCAAGACCTTTGTTTAATGAGTATGCCCTTTTCCTCTCCTGGTTATCACACTACCCTGAAGGGCGGAACAGTACACGGCACACGGGAGGCCCTGCATTATGCGCTGATGCTGCTGGCGGCAGGAGAGGAACGGTATACTGCCCGCGCGTGCAGAGTGATAGAGGCTGTTACCGCATTGCAGGACCAGAATCCCGGGAGCGGAACCTATGGCATCTGGCCCTGGTTTTATGAAGAGTCCCTGGAGCAGATGAATCCCCCGGACTGGAACTGGGCAGATTTCTGCGGGAAATCACTCTGTGTGATTCTGCACGAATATGGAAAGCGCCTTCCCGGCAGCACCCGGCAGAAGGCAGAGCGGGCGGTTCTCTGTGCCTGCGGTTCGATCATGCGCAGGGATGCGGATGTGTCCTATACAAATGTGGCGCTGATGGACTGCTATGTCACTATTGTGGCCGGACAGCTTTTGGGGCACGGGGAGTTTCTGGAATACGGCCGGAGTAAACTGCGGCGGGTATGGGAGACGGCAGAGCGCAGCGGCGGCTTTGCAGAATATAACAGCCCCACATATACTCTGGTGGTGCTGGGGGATCTGTCGGCTATGGCTGCGCATATCGAAGATCCAGTATCCGGAAATTATGCGAACCGGCTGGCTGAAATGGAGTGGCAGTGCATTGCGGAGCACTTTCATGTCAGAACCGGGCAGTGGGCAGGTCCCCACAGCCGGTGTTATCACTCCATTCTCGAACAGGGACTGGCTGTGAAGGTGCAGAAAGGGGTGCCGGGACTTCAGCTTTCGCCAGAGGAAGAGATCCTGTCAGAGGTCTGCGGAAGCCGCTGGCATTGCCCTGAGCGGTTTTTGCCGCTGTTTATAAAGCCGCGGGAAAGCTTTGATATACGCCGGTTTGTGAAGGATGGAAGCACCTATCTCACCACGGAATACAGCTGGATTCATCCGGATTATACCCTTGGCTCCTTTGCGGTCAGCGACTTCTGGAACCAGCGGAGGAATCTGATCAGCTATTATGGAAACCGAAGCGAACCGGCTTATCTGCATTTCCGCGTCCTTCATGACGGTGCGGATTTTACTGCCGCGGAGATCAATGGGGTACAGAACCGCGGCACAGTTCTGGCGGGTATCCATTTTGCAGATGACTCCGGCGACGAGCATCTGGTGTTTAATAAGATCAAGGACCAGACCATCTGTGCTGAGGATATCCGGCTCCGCTTTGAGTTTGGCGGCTTTCAGGGAGAGACGCCCCGCTGGGAGCGGAATACCATAGTGGTGAAGGACCAGGGCATGCGCTATGCCATTTCGGTGCCGCTGGCGGCATTTGGCGGACAGGCACCCCGTTTTACAGTGGAACGGCAGGAGGATAAACTGTACGCGGACGTGGTTCTGTTTTCGGGGAGCCGGCAGGCGGTGTGTCTGCGGGAGCTGAAAAAGGCGGTTTGTATACTGGCCCTGTGCGCAGGTCCGGAGGCCGTACTGCCGGCGCCGGTTCTGACAGAGGGCCAAGGGACGGTCACCGCGGAGCTGCCGGAGCATGGTCTCTGGATATGCGGCCCTGCCCAATGCCGGGCAGAGGAAGTGCTGCGGGGAGACATGCGCCGCAGACTCTGCGGTGAGCCCATTGCATAAGGGCGGAAAGGAAAGAGGCGTATATGAATGAGCGTATAAAAGACGGCATGGAGATGGACGGCCGCACCCAGGACATACGGGAAATCATTGACATTGTGGCGGAAAACACCCTGCGGACCCGACCCAAATGTAAGGTGTTTTATCAGCCCTTCTGTGAGATTGCGGGCGTGCGGTTTGCCGAATCTCTCGCAAACCTTGTGGTTGATCTGAACCAGACCTTTCCCGGGGCAAAAGAGGGCGATGCGGTGTATGTTGATTTTGATATACGTACCATGCAGGACTATGAAATATATTTGAATATTCTGGGGGATGTGAAGGTGTGGTTCCGGGGACGGCATGTGTTTACCTGCTATGAGGGAACCCCGGACCGGCAGACAGACTTTGCGTACGGGCACTTCAATATCCCTATTTCAGTCAGCGCCGGGGATCGGAATGATGTCCGGGTTAAGTGTGTCAAACATCACGGCGCATTTGGGTTCAGCTTCATCCTGTCCATACACAGATACCCTGGCATGTGGGCAAACGACTATATCTATGCCTGCCGGCCCAATCTCCCTATAGAAGCTTTGAAAGGCGAGGAGGGGGTGGCGCTTTCCAATTTGTACCACACGGGCCAAAGCGGGCTCGAAGCTCTGGAAGGCGCGGATGCGGAGGTGCTGGAATATGCCTGGCCAAGGCCGCCGGCGTCCGGCGGGGAATTTGATTTCCAGGAGCTTTGCGGCAGAGGAGATGTGGCCTATGTGTATACAGTGGCCCAGACGGAGCATGTGCTGGCGCTTTCGGGAAACGTGGATGCGGTATTTGTCAACGGTACGCCGGCCGCGGCGCCTGTGCGGGCGAATGCCGGAGATGAATTGCTGATCCGGTGCGTGAGGAACGGTGAGAGCTGGCGGCTGAGTCTGGGCAATGAGAACCGGTATTTCCTGCCGTTTCTTACATCGGAAAGAAAATGCGGCGACAGGGCGGTATGGCTTGGCCCGTTTTATGGAAACAAGCTTCATCCGCCGGAATGCGGCATAGATTTTTCCAAAGTATGGCACAGTGAGCGGGGGGGAAAACTGTACTGGCGTTTCCGGGATAATTCCCGCCTTCGGATTTATCTGGATTCCGTGTTTTACGGACAGTGGTTTTATGCCCTTATGGTGGGGTATTATGGCATCCGCCGGGCGGGCCAGACGCTTAAGCGTCTGGATTACCAGGCGCTGTTTTGTGACAATATGCTGTTTCTGGCACAGTATTTTGATTATATTACCTATGATGCCGCGTGCGCAGGCATGCCGGCCTTTATGCCGCGTGCCATTGATATTCACGATCTTGATAACATCGGCACCATGGGTATGAACCTCATTGACGCATATTTTGACTGCAATGACACCCGGCTTCTGCCCCTGATTGACCGGCTCAGGGAGTATCTGCAAAAACGGGTCCCCCGGTTCCCGGATGGAACCTTTTGCCGGGTTCAAACCATGTGGGCGGATGATGTGTATATGAGCTGTCCTTTCCTGGTGCGGCTCGGCAGGCTGACCGGCGACATATTCTGGTTCCAGGAGGCTGTCAGACAGATACGCGGATTCAAGCGGCGGCTGTTTATAGAGGAGCGGCAAGTTTTCTCACATATCTTCTTTGTGAAGGAGGAGAAGGCAAACCGCATTCCCTGGGGGCGGGGGAATGGCTGGATTTTCTGGTCTTTGACAGAGATGCTGGCGTATTTACCACCGGGTTCACTGTTCGATGAAATGCTGGAGCTGTTCCGGAACTTTGCCGGGGGTATCCGGCGCCTTCAGGATGCCTCCGGACTCTGGCATCAGGTGCTGGACCGCCGGGATGAGGGCTCATATTTGGAGACCTCCTGCACCGCCATGTTTTTGCTGGGATTTGTGCGGGGGATACGCAGCGGGTGGCTTGACCAGTCCTATCTGCTGGCGGCGCGGGCCGCATGGAATGGTTTGATGCGGCACAGTGTTGACCGGGAAGGAAATGTGTACGGCGTATGCATGGGATCTGGCTGTGCCATGGAGGCGTCCTACTATTATGCCATCCCAACCATTGCAAATGATGATCACGGAACGGGGGTCATTCTCACCGCGGCGTCTGAATTCTTGGAGCTTATGGAGGCCGCCGGCCCGGAGGATAAATAAAAAACCTGCTGCCAATGGGTTTAGCCCATTGGCAGCAGATTTTTTGTTTGCTTGTCTGCGTCAGTCTGTATAAATGGTATAGAGCTTATGGAACAGGCCGTGGGAAGAGGTCACGCGGATGTCAATTCTCCCGCTGCCGCGTTCCACTGTGACTTCGGCTGACGGGGACTGGGCTGTTGCTGTGATCTCCGCATCCGCCGAAACAGCGGCGTGGTATTCTGTAACTGCGGGATCAAAACCGGAAAGCGGCTGACCGCCGAGGGTAATGCCTGACAGTCTGACATTGTTGTCTGTGGATGTAAACCGAACCGTATAGGTTTGGGTGTTGGCTTTGTCGGCCGAAATCACGGTGATGGTTCCTATGCCATTGACACTGTCCGGATTGGTGACCTTAACCTCCGCCCGCCCATTCTGTGCCTCTGCGGCAATGCCGGGCCGGACTGAGGACAGCTGGCCGTCATACAGTGCGAATTCATACGCATACTGGTTTGGATCAAAGTTCTGGAGATAGTTGTTCCAGACCCGGAGGCTTTTCAACTGGGCGCTGGAGGGGGACGCCGCGACCAGATTCACGGTGTATTCCCTTGTGTCAGTGCCGTTCTCCGCGGTGACCGTGACCACTGCGGTCCCAGGTACGGAGTCCGCCTGCCGGATGGAGACGGACGCACCCCTGGCGCGGGCCTTTGCTGAAATTTGCGGAAGCGCATAGCCGCCGTGTTCGTCAGGCGTCACGTAAAAGACATATTCGGTCTGCTCCGGATCAAAGTTCAGCAGGCCGGCGGGCGTGTCAAGCCGTGTACCCTTCCCGTCCAAATCAATCCGCAGGCTGGCAAGGGCTGTGTCGCCGTCTGCGGCAAAGGTCAAGGTATACCGGCGGGTTTTGCCGTTTTCTTCTACGGTAATATAGGCCGGTTCTGACAGGGAAGCGGCCTGCTGGATTGTAACCGAAGCATCCGGCCCAAAGGCAGCAGCCGACAGCTCAGGCGGCTTTCCAATATCCGATGGGACCGGAATGACCTGTTCCAGCTTGCTGAACGCGAAATAGGGATATTCCACGCCGTCCACGCAGAGTTTTGCAAGGGTGCATTCTTTCTGGTAATCAGTATACAGTCCTATGGCTGTGCCAACTATGCCCCGGCGCGGAAGCATTCGTTCCGTGACCTCCCGCGTTTCTCCGTTTTGCGTATCCCGGAACCAGATGTCCCAGCTGCGCACCGCGTCCTGCCCTCCCACAGCCTCCGCCAGATTGACCGAGATCTGTGAGTCCTCTGTGATAAAGGCAGGGTGGTCCAGAGCCGGCCTGCCGGAGGCGGGATAGACGCTTCCGCCGACAATTTCGGTTCTGGCCCCTCTGCGGGAGATGACCTCTGCGGCGTTTCCCTCGGATTTATAGCCCAGAATTACTGTGTTCCCGCCCGTATTAACAACCTTCGCAGCTGTGTTCCGGCATTCCGGGTTGAACTGCCGGGCATACATTGTCTGGTTGTCCAGGAGCCAGATGGGAAGGCTGGTATCATCTGCAAAAACCTTGCCGCCGGTGACTGTATTGCGGTAGGCTTTGGCGGTATCCGCAGTCATATGGCTGGCCATGTGACGGATGGCCAGCGGTGTCTTTGCGGCGTGTACAAAGATATAGGGGCATCCGGGATAGCCGCCGGCAGTTGAAAGATTTTCAAAGAGCACAAAGGGTGCGGACACATCCCCGATTTGAAAAACGCCCTCGTCCTCGCCGTCAAACTGGTTTTGGGCAGCCGTGCCGTCAATATGCAGGACGGATTCAAAGCCAATTACTGCGTTCACATTTCCGCGGATATGGAGGGTTTTCCCTATATGATAGGTGCCGTTGGGCAGCACAACATACTTTTTGCCGGAGTCAATGGCCCGTTGTATTCCATCGCTGTCATCTGCCTTGTCTCCGGGCACCGCGCCGTAATCGGTGACATAGGCCGCATCCGGTGAGGCGGCGGCCTCAATGAGGCTGAACGGCAACGCCGGCGTATCCTCCATGGGAAGATTGAGGGAGGCCCTTTCGGAATCCTCAAAAGCCGTTACAGTATACAGGGTCGAATACTCCTCTGTGTAAAGACCATCGAAAGGACGT
Source organism: uncultured Ructibacterium sp. (assembly GCA_965146665.1). Taxonomy (GTDB): domain Bacteria; phylum Bacillota; class Clostridia; order Monoglobales; family Monoglobaceae; genus Ructibacterium. The sequence continues at coordinate 168,749 of CBCTHE010000002.1, read as the reverse complement.
CCCTGATCATTCAAAAGTCTGCCATACCCTTCTGCGCGCACATTCCGCAGGAAAACTGCGCCTCGCGGGTTTTCAATGGCCGCTTCGGCCGTGCCGCCTGTAAAATCCGCGTCAACGATGGTGACCATGCTGTTGGTGCCGCGGTTACTGATTACGGTATCGCCGTCGAATTCCGTCTCCAGAGGGGAGTCCTCATTGATGAGCACAGGGACGATGTTTTCGCTGTGCAGCCGCCGGATCGCCATGGGATAATCGCGGTTCCTGATACCGCAGACCCGCTGGTTTTTCAGGGTCAGGTCCTCGAATACCATGTTGTAAACATCGTTGTCTCCGTTGATTCCCACGTCAAAGCCCTCGATGGTCAAATTTTTCATATAGCCAGGGCCGGTCCACTGCTTGGAGAGGTCGAGTCCGATGACGCCCTGGCCGTCGCCGGAGCGGATGGTGACATTTTCAAGGCCGCCGGTGTTGTTGTTGGTCCAGCGGACAGCAATGGCGCCGGGGTTGCCGGATCCTGTGTCAATGGTCAGATTCCGCAGGGAGTTATGGAAGGCCTGGTAGTTGATCTCATCCCGTGCCGGGTCACCGGCCGGCCCCTCAGGTCCGGTATAGGGATCGAGCATGGAGCGGGGATTCTGCGGATCCGCGTACTGGGGCAAGCTGTCCTGCCATTTGAGTATGGTTCCAGCCTGAGATTGGCCGACAACCATCATCCGTTTGGCGCTTTTCACATAGTCGGAAAACTCCAGATAGTGATTTAAAAGATAGGTTCCATCCGGTATGTAGATGAAGGATGTCTTTGCGGTCCAGTCGTGAAATGCGTTTTGCAGAGCCTCTGTGTCGTCTGTGACGCCGTCGCCTTTTGCCCAATAGGGTGCCTGCCGGACATTGATATAGGGATTCACCCGGGCCTCGGCCGACGCCTCTGCCCCCAGCTGTCCGCTTGTGCTGACCGGTATCACAGTGTATTGATGCCGGGTGCCGGCCGCAAGGCCGGTGTCCTCGAAAACACCCTGCTCGGGGTCCGTGAGAGCGATTTGCAGCCCATCCCGGCAGATCACATATTTCAGGGTATCTTTGTCTCCAGGCGCTTTCCAGCGCAGTGTCACACGGACATTGCCGCCTTCGGCAGACAGCGATTCGACCGCTTTGGGCGGCTGAGCGGACTTTTGTGTGGTGAATCTGGTCCGGGGTGTCCGCCGGCTGATCAGGCCCGCCTGATTCACAGCCTTCAGACTGACTTCATAGGCTGTTCCGGGCCGGAGACCCTCTAAAGCAAGGCTGTGCTCATTGCCCGGTGTCTCCCCGTACAGACGGTTGTTTATATAGATTTTGTATTTCAAAATTTCCGGACCGCGGCTTCCAGGCGTCCAAGCCAGCAGTGCGCGGTCTGTTCCGGCCTTTTTAACTGCCAGGGAAACGCCGGATAGATCCGGTGCGGCCGTACCGCTCTGCACTTCGGCGGTACGCTGGGCCGGTTCGCCGGGACCGCGGGGGATATAATCAGGATCCGTGGTCAGCAGCAGTTTGTCTATTACCGCATTCGGTTTATCACAGGAGATCTCCAGGCGGTGCACACCCGCTGTCAGTTCGGTTGTGACTGGACTTTTCCAGGTCAGATTACTGAGCTGAACAGCATATTTTTGGGGTTCGGCACCATCAATGCTGTAGAAGAAGCTGTCCCGGTCCGTGGCGGGCATCCAGGCCCGAAGCCAGAGCTTGTAGGTGCCGTCTTTGGGTACAGAGAACGCATAAGATGCCCTTGCACTTTCCTTTCCGTCAGCGGCAGGCGTTGTGATGCAGGCACCTGACAGAGCGTTGCGGCCTTCCGGCTCCGGGATGTCCAGTGTTGCCTGCACAGACATCGGCGCGGTCAGGATTCCGTCCTCAGCCTCCATCCAGAGATAACTGTGGGCAGAGGCACCGGAGGACCACAGTGCGGACAGCTCCGGTTTCCATGAACGGCCATGATCCGTTTTGCCAGAGGCCAGAACTGCCGCGGTCTGTGCGGACACTGCAAGCGTTCCTGCACAGAGGACGACCATGAACTTGTAAAATTTTTTTCTTGTTGCGCGCATGCATATTTCTTCCTTTCTTCGGTGTATTTTCTTCAGAGTTGGGGGCAGTGCGCCGTCCCGGTTCCGAATTCGGATCAAAGGGCGGTTTCTAACCGAAGTATAAAGCACAGCCGCGGGGCATGTCAACGGAAAACTGTGTTCTGCGGCAATCTGAATAAAAAACTTTCACCATGACATACAACTTACAGCTGCAAAAATACGGAAATTCGGGGCTGCTTGGCAATCGGTTAAGCAAGTTACATTATCATAAAAATGAAATCTTTACGCTTGCCGGCGCTGTCCGTATAATGGAAGAGTATAAATTGGACAGCATCTGGTACACGCACAAAATAAAAAATCCGAAGGAGTAAAAGGAGGAGACTTTTATGAGGAGAATATGCAAAATGGTGGCCGCAGCGCTGGTGATACAGCTTCTGTCCGCGCTGCCTTTGTGCGGTCTGGCCGCAGACACCGATATGCCGGATATGGAAGGCGTCAAGGCTGGGGACTATCTGCTGGACAGCAACGAGGACGGCGGAGAGAGCTTTATCAGCTGGGGCAGTGACCCCGCGCAAATATCCGCACAGCGGATCGAGGAGAACCGGGGAGACGGCAGCAAGGTTCGGAGGCTGATGAACGACAAGGCCAATGCCTATATCCGGAACTTCCTGCTGGACGAAACCGGCACAGTCAGCGGAGAGAAAATTCCGGTGAATTACAGAAAATACCGCTATTTCAGCTTTTGGTATCGGGGAGACGGAACGGAGAATACGCTTACCGTGAAATTCAAGAAGGACAGTGCTGCGGATGCCGCCGCGGTGACCGTAGCCATACCCGCCGACACCACATGGCGCTATTACAGCAAACCCGTCTCAGAAATTCTGGTGTCGGGAAGGACGCTGGAGGTTCTGGAGAGCTTTAATATCGCGCTGTCTGCAAAAGGCGCCTCGGTTTACCTTGATGATATACTTTTAAGCGGGCTCAATCCTCTGGATCCGGGCAAGGTTGATCCGCCGGAGTCCACCGAAACCGCTGCACCAACTGACGCCCCCGGCGGGAGCATTTGGCAGGCAGACGGGCAATATGGCCGTTATATGGTGTTGGAGGACAATGAGGGAATAAGCCGGGTGACATGGAAAGGAGATTCCGCCGCCACGGTGGGCAGTGTGCCGGTGACGGCTCTGGAGGAGCCGCCCGCAGGTGAGGCGGCGGCAGCGCTGGGCGCAAATGTCACCAAATTCCATGCCGACACTGGACGGAACTATACCAAGAACAGTGCGGTTGCGCAGGCAGTGCGCACCGAGCTGACGGAAAACTCGGACGCCTATCACTATCTGAGTTTTTGGTACCGGGGTGCTGAGAATGCAAAGGGCAAAACCTTTAAATTTCTTTTTTGCAGTACAACCTCTGCCAATGTGACCGGTACCGTACAGGAAATTCCGCTTACAGATACCCAATGGCATCTGTACACTGTGCCGATTGACAGCTGGAAAGCCAATCTGGGCAAGCTCAACTATGTGGGGCTGGCAATGGGACAGACCGCCACCTGTGACGTATATTTGGATAAAATCATATTCAGTGAGCGGGACCCACTGACTGAGCCGCCTGTTTTGGAGCCTTTCGGTTTTGCAATCACAGATTTTGCCATTGCCCAGGCGGGGGTTCCTGTGCCAAACGGGGTGCTGTCCCAGGGAACCTATCAGATTGCCGGCAGCATTGTGAACCTTTCCGGCACACAGAAAAACGGCGTACTGGTTCTGGCGGCATATGGGCCTGAGAACAGAATGGGTCAGGTTCGTCTGGTGTACATGGATCTTCCGGGTGCAGACACCGGGCAGAAAGACTTTTCTGAGACGCTTGAGCTGACCGGTGCCGGCCCGTATCTTGTCAAAGCCACAATATGGGAAAATATGGAGTGGATGGAGCCATTGACGCGGTTTGCACAATAAGCGTATAATAAGGCTATCCGCCTGCAGCATAAAACATTAAACACCATAGAAATGAGGGCAATTATGAAAAGAATCAGCAAATTTTTGGTATTTTTACTCATTTTGAATCTTTTGGCACCTGGGGCGGCCATGGCGGCTTCCACAGGAATTCCGGATATGAGCAAGGTACATACTTACCTTCTGGAAGACAACGAGGTGAACGGAAGTGCGTTTGTGAAATGGGGCGGCGACACAGCTGGTAACTTTTCCACGAACCGGGTGGCGGACCGGGAGTCGGGCGGTGACCGGGACGGGTCTGTGAGAGAGCTGGCAGCCGGAAAGCTGGAATATGTCCGCAATTATCTTCTGGACGAGACCGGCGCGGCAAGCGGCGATAAAAAACCAGTAGATTATGGGAAATACAATTATTTCAGCTTTTGGTACAGGGGAGACGGCACAGCGAACACTCTTACCATGATCTTCAAATATAACAGCGCCACAAATGTGGCACAGGTAAATCAGGCTATTCCGGCAGATACCGCATGGCATTATATCTCCTATCCCATATCTGAAATTTTAACGGGCAGCCGGGATATGTCTGCGGTTGAAACGTTTAACATCAAGGTGGCTGACAAAAGCGGCCGGATTTATCTTGACGACCTGATGCTGAGCGCGGAGGACCCATTGGGCTCCGGGACGGAACCCACAGAAAAACCAACGGAAAAACCTACAGATACGCCCACGGATCAGCCCGCCGGCGGTCCGGATTTGGAGGGAGTTGGGAAGGCCGCTTATGTTCTGGATAACAACGAGGACGGCGCGGCGGCCTCACGCTTTGTACAGTGGCTGGGAAACGCGAACTTTGGTACCAATCGTTTTGAAGATGATACCATGGGAATGGTGCGGGAGCTGAAGAGCAATTCCCAGTCCTATGTGGCAAACAAGCTGTATCATGCGGACGGAACGGCCAGCAGCGGGGACAATCCGGTGGATTTTTCGGCATACAGGTATCTGGGTTTCTGGTACCGTGGAAGCGGCACGGCGTTGAACCTAAGTGTGGCCTTGAAGGACAAAAATGGTAAGGATACCAAAATCACAGTCCCCATTGGCACGGACACAGACTGGCGCTATTTTTGCTATCCATTGTCAGACGCGGTTTTGACGGCCCTGACCGGACTGAACTTTGATCTGGGAAAAACCGGTGCGGCGGTGTATCTTGACGATCTGCTGATGAGTGTGCTCAATCCCCTGGATCCGTCCGGCGGCGGAACAGAGCCCACAGAAAAACCAACGGAAAAGCCTACAGATACGCCCACGGAAAAACCCGGGGATCAGATCCCGGCAAAGCCGGTATCCGGCGGCCCGGATATGAGTGCGGCAGGGGAATATCTTTTGGATAACAATGAGGACGGCAGCAAGGCGGAGAGTTTTGTAAGCTGGCGGGGCGGCAGTCTGTTCCAAACGCCGCGGACAGAGGCGGAGGACGGCTGGGTTCGGAAGCTGCAGAGCGGCGAGAAGAACTATCTGGCAAATGTGCTGACGGACGGAACGGATATGAGCGGCACCGGGAACCTCTTTGATTACAGCAAGTATCAGTATTTCAGTTTCTGGTACAGGGGAGACGGAACGGCGAATACACTGACGCTGGTGTTTAAGAGCGCGGGCAATACGACGGCGGCCCAGGCGGAAGTGAGCATCAAGGCCGGGGACACAGACTGGCATTATTACAGCAAGCCTGTGAGCGGGCTGGGTGTGAATGGAAACATGGGCAAGCTGGAGGGGTTCAATGTAAAGCTGGAGAGCATGACCGGGGCGGTCTATGTGGATGACCTGCTCCTGAGCACAGGGAACCCGCAGGGGGGCGGAACGGAACCCACGGAAAAGCCTACAGATAAGCCCGGGGATGAAATTTATGGAAGAAAGGCTGTTTTTGAAGATGCGGAAGCGGAGGGAAACCGGCATGTTTCCTGGGATACACTGGAGGATGCGAAGACCTCTGTGACTGCTGTGGGAGAGTTGCTCCCCAGACCGGATGCGGAAGCGGCAGAGGCGCTGGGAAACAGCGTTTTGAAGTTTTCGGCAGGCAGTATCAAAAACTATATCAGCTCCAGCCGGGTTGTGGATTCTCATGGGGACGGCTTTAAGGCGGCCATGCAGAGTACACTTCAAAACGGCGGATATAAATACTTTAGCTTTTGGTATCGGACCGGAGAAAACGTCCCGGCGGGGAGTACGCTGAAGCTGGGTTTCCGGTACAATACAAGCGGCAATAATCACGCCAATATTGCCGGTGCAACGTTTGAACAAAAGCTGGAAGCGGATCAGACGTGGCGTCTGGTTTCCTTCCCGGTTTCGGCATGGGATAAAAACGCGTCCGTGGACAGGCTCAGTATTTCTATTGATCCGGCCCCCGGAAAGGTTTGCGATGTGTATATTGATATGCTTGCCCTGAGCGAGAAGGATCCCTGCAAGGGCGGCGTGCCGGAACCGACCGAGACGCCCAAGCCCACGGAAACAACCCTTGCAGAAGGCGAACTCTGCCGGAATGGCGATGTGGAGATTGAGGAAAGTCTTTCCAACACCTATTATCAATACCGGACTGAGGGCTCCAATGCCGCATCCGCGCCTAAGTTTTTCCAATGGATGACCGGCGGCAGAGACGGCGCGCCGGCGGTGCGCCAGGGCAGTTCCGGAAGCCATTTCCTGAAGGTGCGGCGCAGGGCAGAGGACGGCAGCGCCACCAACAACAATCAGAGCGTGTGGTATAAATATCAGAACAAGGGTATACCGGTCAAGCCGGGACACACATACCGGATCAGCAACTATGTATATGTGGAGGGCTCCGGATCTGTGGCTGTAAAGCATATGCTGAAATTCACCAACTGTCCGCCGGGCGCGGAAGCCGGTGCGGTGATGGATATGGGAAACATGACCATACAGCAGGGCGTGTGGCAGAAGATGGTGACGGATTACTATGTTCCGGTCAGCGGACAGGATGATCCGGAAGCGGAGTATACGCTGATGTTTGCGCCTTATGTGGCGGACTGCGATCAGGCCGGGACAAGAAATGTGGTGTTCTATCTGGATGATTTTTCTGCGATGGAGGTCAAACCGGACTTTACCCTGACCGGACCTGATTCTGTACAGGCTGGCCAGACAGCCAAGTATTCCAGCGGCAGGATCACCAATCAGTGGGGCGACAGAATTGAAAATGCGCAGACGGTGATCCGGTACGACCTTGCGGGTGCGGACGGTATCCTGCCCCAGGGCGCAGCCATTGATCAGGAGGGAAACCTCACTGTTCCGGCGGGGACGGTCAGCTTCCGGGCGCTGGTGCGCGCGTCTTTGGTGGATCAGCAGTTTGCAGGGGAGCCAATTCTCGGGCCTGACCTGAAAAACGGACATGTGACCGCCAGCCGGACGGCAGCGGTCAGTGTGATCGGAAGTGCACCCGCCGATCCCGGTCTTATGACGCAGAACCCGGCTGACTACACCGGGGCGGCTGAAGTGGAAAGTGAGGCGGCCGGCGCACCTACGGCTTTTGAAGGCGGCAGTATGTTCTATGCGGATATGGCGGCGAAATACGCAAAGGGAATCACGGTGACAGAAGGGGTGCCCTACCGGGTGAATGCCTATGTCTATGTTCCGGGAACCGGAAGCGCGCAGATGAAATTTGCCATTGAGGGTGCGGGCAATGTGACAACTCAGGCTGTGGATCTGGAAAAGGGAAAATGGCAGCTGCTCAGCGGCGTCTTTGCCCTTCCTGTCAGCCAGTTAGGTGCTGAAACACAGCGGCGGGTGACGGTTTCACCCATCCTGACCCAGGAGGGCGGTTATTATTTTGACAATTTGACCATGTTCAGGGTACAACCGGAAATCAGACTGCCCGAGATCTACCTTATGGAAGAGCCCGGCTGCACGTTTAAGGCGGCTGCGCAGGACCAATGGGGGTACAGCTTCGAGGACGCGGCCATCAAGTATCAGCTCCATGTGCTGGAAGGCAGCGGCCAGGGGATCTCTGTGGATCCTTCTTCTGGCAGTATTGCGGTAAGTCCCGGGGCCCCAACCTGCAGATTTGAAATTGCGGCGGGCATCACCTATGACAGCGGGGCCAGTCTCATTGATCCAGCGGCAAAAAATATCATAGCCAGAGAGAGCAGAGCTTTTCAGTTCTTCCTTCAAAGCGCTGTAGACGGTCTGCTGACCCGGCTTCAAGATGCGCCGGCTTTGGCGGAATTCACAAAGATTCTGCTGGAGGAGCAGAGTGAGGGATATGCAAACACAGAAGTGCTGGGCCTGGATATGACGGCGTATAATGGCCTAACACAGCGCGGCCGGAATCAGGCCGTGGAAATGCTCTATGAGCAAAAGACAGCGCTTTTGGATAAACTGCAGACGGCTGAGCTGTTTGGACGGTGTGTACAAGAACAGCAGGTGATGGATGCGCTCAATGGAGCGGATGAGGGTGAGATCGGCGGCATTATCCTGCACAACGCGGAATTGCTTGGGGTGCGTCCGGAAGAGAACCCGTACTATGCGGATGTGAAGTATACGGCGGCGAACAATGCCGCGCTGGCCAAGGATATAATGGCCCTGAACCGCGCTGCGGAGTTTCCGGCCATATTTGCGCAGACTGTACTCTACAGCACCTTCAATGCCATTGGGGCAAACGATAAGGAGGCCATGCACCAGTTCCTGACGGACAACCGGGAGACGCTGAACATTTCGGGGAAATACTTTCAGAATCCCGATCACCAGGTCAAATTTTTGGCCGCGCTGTGTGATGCCAAGGCCGATTCCTACGGACAGCTGAGCGCGGTGATAAACAGGGTGATCAATGATTTGCCGATTGACCAGAACAATGGCGGCGGAAATGGAAATTCCGGCTCCAGACCCGGCGGCGGTGGCGGAGGTTTCTCGGGCGGCAATACCAGCGTGTTCGAGCCGGAAGAAGGGACGCCCAGCAGACCGGACAATCCCTTGACAGAGCTTTACTTCGACGACTTGACAGAGGATCTGGCCTGGGCCAAAGCCAGCATCAACCGCCTGGCTGATCAGCAGATCGTAAACGGCGTGGGAGAGCGGAACTTTGAACCCAACCGCAGCATTACCCGGGAGGAATTTTTAAAGATTGCCATGCTGGCCTTTGGTGTTGCGGCAAATGAAAAGGAGAGCACATTTAGCGACCTGGACCCGGAGGGATGGTACTTCGGCTATGTGGCGTCTGCGGAAAAGCTGGAGCTGATTCAGGGAAAGGGAGACGGAACCTTTGGCCTTGGCGAAACTATCACCCGGCAGGACATGACGGTCATGGCATACCGGATTGCGCAGTATGCGGGCCTGACCCTGTATCCGGGAGAGGAGCTGCCCTTTACCGACAGCGGAGAAATTGCGGATTATGCGGCGGAGAGCGTTTCCGCCCTGTTCGAGGCCGAGGTCATGAACGGCGTGGGAGACGGACGGTTTGCGCCGCTGGACCAGGCGACTCGGGCAATGGCATGTAGAGTAATTGATCAGTTGATGCAGAAAGAGGTGTAGGAATGAGAGTAGTGACAAAAAGGACCATGACGGTGCTGCTGGCGGTTATCATGCTTATGACTGCGGACTTCAGCACGGTCTGGGCGGCGGAGGCGGAGGACGGTATTGTTCCGCCCTCCGGCGCAGAGAAACAGCAGGAGAACAGCGTCCCGGCGGAGAATGCGGACGGAGAAGACAGTTATTTTGAGCAGTCCTGGAATAACTGGGAGGATTGGAACGACTGGGAGGAGATGAAGAAGTATCTGGAAGGCGGCGGTGTTGCCTCCGACTCCTTCCAGGAGGAACTGGCGCTGCTCCGGGCCGCCGGGATCATAGAGGGCGCGCTCCAGCTGGACCAGCCGGTCACACGCGGAAAAATGTGTGCCGCCCTGACCGCTGTCCACGGCCTTGATCCCAATGCGGCGGCCAGTTTTTCGCCGAATCCTTTTTCCGATGTCACCCCGGAAACGGAGTATTACAACGCGGTTTTGACTGCGGTGGGACAAGGGTATATCAATGGTTTCACAGACGGAACCTTTCGGCCTGACATGACGCTTACCGTGGAGCAGGCGATAAAGATGATGGTTACTGTGCTGGGCTTTAACGTCCCCGGTATGTTTGACATTGATCAGTACCAGACCATCCCCTGTACCAGAAATATTATCCAGAATGTTAAGCTGGGTATGCAGGACACTCTGGATGGGAGCGCATTTATCACCCTTCTGTTTAATACTCTGAACGAGCCGATGAACTACCAGACGACCTTTGGGGACAAAAAGGAGTACCAAAAGGATGAGGCGCTGACCCTCCTGAGCGTTTACCATCAGGTATATGAAATCCAGGCGATTGCTGAGGCAGACGCCTATACCTCGATTTCGGGCGGCGCGAAGGCGCCCGAAGGGAAAATCCTTTTGGGCGGCGGGATCTATGAGACGGGTGACAGCGGAGCGGACAGCCTGCTGGGGCAGAATGTTCGGGCCTATGTCAAAGATACGGACCAGGAAAAAAGGGTTCTGTCGGCCTTTCCCTACCGCAGTGTGAACATGAAATTTACCCCGGACCAGCTGGATCCTGAGACAACAGCGGAACGGATCTGTTTCACAGATGAAAAAACCGGGAAGCAGAAGAGCATTAAACTGGATGCCCATGTTTCCGTTATCGTCAACGGCCAGTATGCACTCAACTTTGCTGGGGAGACCTTCCGGCCTTCTTCCGGACACATCAACGCCATTGACAATGACAAGGACGGGATTTATGAGGTTGTATTTGTCTACCGGTGTACGGATTATGTGGTCACCTCCGCAAGTTCCGTCAATTACACGGTGGGCACCAAATACCAGAAGGAGAGCCTGAAACTGGTGCCGGAAGAGCATGATCTGATCCGCTATACCATGGACGGCGGAAAGGCAGGGTTTAACAATATTGGGGAAAATGATACGCTTTCCGTGGCCGCAAGCCCAGACAACAGCCTGATCTATGTGTTCATATCCAAGCAAAGCCTGAGCGGTGCGGCCTCAACGGTGTATGACGAGGGCGGTGAGATGTACATAAGTGTCGGTGAGGAAAAGCACAGGGTGGCGCCCCAGTTCCGGGAACGGCTGAGACGGTCTGCGCAGTCTCTGGTACCCGGTCTGGATCCGCCCTATGATGATTCGTGGCAGAACGGCGTGTCACGGGTTCTTCCTTTGACAGCCGGAACGGAGGGAACCTTCCATCTGAATTACAACGGTGAAATCGCAGGCATTACCTATACCAACGTATCCGGGATGCGGTTTGGGTATCTTCAAAAAGTGGGCCGCAAGTCGGGCTTTGAGGAGGGGATTCTGTTCCGTATTTTCACACAGGAAGGCGCCTTTGTGGAGTATACCTCTGGAAAACAGCTGACCGTAGACGGAACTCCTTATGGAACCGATGTACAGGACCGGTATGAGAAAGTCTATAAGGCACTGACCGTTCCGGATGAAAACAAGCCCAAGACCTATAAGGGGGTTACGCCCGTGGATCAGCTGATTCTGTACCGCTCCAACGGCAAGGGAGAGGTGCTGGAGATTGATACGGAATATTACAATGAAAACACAGAAACACACAATGACATGGGCGTTGTGACCAGCAACCGGGACAGAACCTATGTGACCAGTATTCTGGATGGAAAAAAGTATGATGAGTTCTTTATTATGCCGGCAGACTGCAAGGTATTTGAAATCCCCGGAGACATTGATTCGGAACAGGATTACAAGGTGGCAGCGCACAGCGTGCTGAACGGCCGGCCCACGCTTTACGGCTACGGTGTGGAAAACTGCCTGGCAAAGGCTGTGGTTCATCCTACAGGCGGAGGCGGCGGCAGTGTCGGTGAGGTGGCCTATTTTGTAACCAATATTGCGGATGTGATCGTGACCGATTCCAATGGAGATATGGTGGAGACCAAGGCCGTCTATATTGCAGACGGCGGCGAGGAAAAGGAACTGGTGGTCCGGCCGGAGTCTGTGAAGTATGTATTTGATGAGAAGCAGGTGAAGATCGGCGACGCGATCCGCTATGGCGAGAGCAGCGGCTATCTGGTCTCTGTTGATAAGCCCATTGCCTGGCAGGACACCGTCGATGCGGAGGGAAATCCCATTGACCAGTTTAACCGGACCATGGGAAATGATTACCACTATGACTACCGGTTCGTATACGGCGCGGTGGATGAAATCGTCAACAACAAGTTTGGATCCGTAAAGGTCTGGACCCAGGGGACACCAGAGGCGCCCGCCAATCCGGAATGGCATACGCTGGCCACGCTGACTTGGTATGTGGAATACAGCCGCAGCGCGGGTACTGCGAAAATCATCAAAGAGCCCATTGATCCGGAACAGCTTTTGGTCTCAAAGTATCCCAATGCGAGAATCTTTCTGTATACCCGCTATACTGAGACCAGAATGGCTATGGTAATCGTAGATTAAAGCCACGAGGAAAGGAAGTGTTTCAATGAAGCGGCTTGTATGTTTATTGCTGACCTGTGTGGTTTGGCTTGCGGCCACGGCCTGTCCGGGAACTGTTTCCGCGGAAAAGATGGTATACCCGGGGGATAAATCCACCAACGGCATTCTCAATGTAAAAACGGACTTTGGCGCCAAGGGCGACGGAAAGACGGATGACTCTGACGCCCTGGAGGCGGCGCTGAATTCTAAGGAATCCATGGACGTTTTCTTCCCGGCAGGAACCTATCGGGTTACACGTCCCATTAAATACCGGTATAAACGCTTTATGGTCCATGGAGAAGAGATGTCCAAAACCGTTATTAAATTGGACGATTCCGCGCCGGGGTTTCAGGACGGCGACTATAAGGCGCTCCTCTATCCCAATGAGGAGGGCAATAAGGATACCTTTATCTTTGACGCATTTATGCTGGGCTTTTACAATTTGACGATTGATGTGGGCGCGGGAAATCCAATCGCAACCGCTGTCAAGTTCACGGCCAATAACCAGGGCGGCATGCGGGATGTCACCATTCGGTCCAGCGACGCGGACGGCGCCGGGGGAATTGGAATTGACCTGACCCGGCAGTGGCCCGGCCCTGCTTTGCTGAAAAATGTCACCGTTGAAGGCTTTGATTATGGCGTTCGTACCTACCACACGGAGTACGGTATGACGATTGAGAATATGAGACTCAAAAACCAGAGGATTTGCGGCATTTACAATGAAAACAACGAGCTTCACATTGACCATTTGGCCAGTATCAACACCGTTCCGGCCCTGCAGTCCGTTGGGGCTTCGGCGGTCATTTCGCTGCTGAATGCGGAGCTTGCGGGTGCCGGCGGCGGAGTCCCCGCTGTTTCTGTCATGCAGGGGCGGTTTTACGGCCGCAATCTGAAAAAGTTCGGCTATGACACCCTGTTATCTGACCAGACCAATGGTAAAAAATTTACAGAGGATACACTGAAGGAATACTCCAGCGACGGGGTGTATAAGCTGTTTGAGGATTCGCCCGACAGAATGCTGATGCTTCCCTATACAGAGGCGCCTGTGGTGGACTATGGGCCTCCCGGGGAATGGGTGAATGTGATGGATTTCGGCGCGGACCCGAACGATGGCGCGGATGACTCCAAATCCATTCAGGCGGCCATTGATTCGGGTGCGGAGGTGATCTATCTTCCGCGTTTGGAAAATGGGGATTTGAGCGGATGGCATATCGGAGACACTGTGCATATCCGCGGCAATGTCAAAGCAATCGTTGGCTGTGTGTCAAAATTTCATGTCCTCAACGGGATGGACAGCGGGGAGAAGCCGCTCTTCAGGTTTGAGGACGGCAGCGCTGATTCGGTGACCTTTGAAAACATTTGGTTCCACTCCACCGTCGGCAATGCCTGGCTCTTTGACGTGGATACCTCCCGCAATGTGCAGATCCGCAACATTCTGTCCTCGGCGTGGGGCGGGGACGTTGCCGGAAATACTGGCTATGATCTGACCGCGGCAGGATCCGGAACCCTGTTTTTGGAGGATGTGTGCATCGGCAGTGTCTATGTGAAAGATAAGGTGGTGCTTGCCAGTCAGCTGAATCTTGAAGAGGACGCACGTGCGGGGGGTACGCCGGAGGCAAAGGTCTATAATGACGGCGGGCAGGTCCGTATCCTCGGGTATAAAACAGAACGCAGCGGCTGTGTGCTCAAGACGGTGAACGGCGGAAAGTCAGAGGTAATTGGTGCGCTGATTTATCCGGTGCGCGCCTGCGATCCAAACGATGCCATGATACAGTCGGTAGACTCCGCGGTCAGTGTGGTGCTGGGATCCGACTCCTACAACGCCAGCCAGGCCTATGAAACGATCATATCCGAAATCCGCGGCGGCACAGAACGAAAGTTTCTGCGCGGAGACCTCCCCGGCCGAACGGGATACGGCAACGTGGTCTGCTTCTATTCCGGCTACAGTCCGGAGCAGCTGGATGACGTGCGGATCCCGAAGCCGGTGGTTCAGCCCGCGGAAGAGGATTTTGACTGGTCGGCCGGAACCTTTAACCATGTATTCCGTTCCGGCTGTCAGGCAAAAGAGGACGGAAGTGTACGTGTGGTATACAATGAGGTGGAGCTGTTTTTTGACGTTCAGCCCCAAATATACAAGGGCAGAACTATGGTTCCCATTCGGCCCGTTTGCACGGCGCTGGGAGCTTCTGTTTCCTGGGATGATGAAAATCAAGCTGCGGCTGTGAAGCAGGGAGAAAAAGAGATTGTGGTTACAGTGGGAAGTGAGACTGCGTACGTTGACGGCGCGGAGGTGGAATTGGACGCCCCGGCCCTGGAGATGGACGGTCGGACAATGGTGCCGCTCAGGTTCCTTGGCGAGAGCTTTGGCATCAAGGTTCAATGGGATGACGAGGCCAAAACAGCTGTCCTTTCCAGTCAGGGATAAAAATGGACGCGCGGCCCTAGCCCATAGCCGCGCGTTTCGCATACAGCACGGAGGAATTCTGGATGAAAAAATGGACAGGACTATTGCTGCTGGGACTTCTGTGGGCGCTGATGCTGCCGGCAGTGTGCTTGGCGGAGGAAGCACCGGTGTTTCCGGCGGCAGATTACAATATGGTGAACGCCAAGGTGGATTTTGGCGCCAAGGGGGATGGGATAACCGATGACACGGAGGCCATTCAGGCCGCGCTGTATGCGGGGTCAGGGGGCATGGTGTATATCCCGGCAGGCACCTATCTCATATCGAAACAGTTGCTGTACCCCTATAAACGAACCATTGTTATGGGGGCCGGGCCAGAGGAGACCATTCTTCGGCTGGCCGACACTGCACCGGGGTTTTCCGGGCCGAAAGCTGTTCCGTTTTTGATGCACACGGAGCCGGAGGAGAGTGAAAGCGGCGCGGGAACCATTTTTGACGCCTTCAAAACCGGTTTTTACCATATTGGTATCCATACGGGGGCGGAAAATCCCGGCGCCTCCGGACTGGCGCTGATTACCAACAACCAGGGCGGCCTTCGGAATGTGCATGTGGTGTCTGGGTCCAGCACGGCGGAAACGGTTGGGATTGATCTGACCTACCGCTGGCCTGGGCCGGCACTGCTGAAAAATATTGTGGTGGAGGGCTTCGGTACAGGGATTAAGGCTGACAACAGCCAGTACAGTGTTACGCTGGAGCAAATTACCCTGCGGAACTGCGGGCAGTACGGGATATATAACCGCTATAATGTCCTCAGTATCTATGGTCTGGTTACGGAAAATGTGCCCCAGCCCTATTTTCAAATCGGTGCTCCGTCCGTAGGTGTCTTGATCAACGGGCGATTTTCCGGAAATTTTCCGCAGAGCTCTGCCATTTCGGTGACAGACCGGGGAACACTGTATGCCCGTACGCTTTCCGGTGTGGGGTACGGGGCTGTCCTCTCCGATACGGCCAATGCAAGCAGTGCTCACCACTTTGAATCCAGCGGGACCATGGTGGAAGAATACTACAATACAGCTGGCCGCGGCGGGGTGAACATACCCTATACCCTGTTTGATTCTCCGGCGGCCTCTCTGGGGCTTCCGGTATCGGATGTGGAGGCCTGTTACGGCGGTCCGGAAAACTGGTATAATGTCATTGCTGACGGCGGCGTCAATCCCAATGATACCAGGGACGATACCGCGGCGCTCCAGGCGGCTCTGAATGCCGCCGCGGCAGCGGGAAAATCCACAGTTTTCCTGCCCAGGAACGAGAATAAGGATGAAAATGCCTATATCATAAACGAGACCATCTACATTCCCGAGAAGATCAGAACCATTGTTGGGGCCAACTGCAAGATCCGCATAGGCGCGGCCCTGTGTGAAGGGAAGCAGCCGGTATTCCGCGTCCAGGGCGGCGGAGAGCCTCTGGTTATTGAAAATTTCTGGTTCCGCCGGAATGATGTACGGATCAACAATGTCTGGTACTTTGATATTGACGCAGACCGGGACGTAAAGCTGAGAAATCTGTCTGATCACAACATTCTGGATGACAATGCCAGCTCTCCCGCGGTGACTGCCGCCGGACAGGGGGGGCTGTATCTGGAGGATGTGGCTTTTGGCAGAGTGCGGATTCGTCAGAAAAATGTCTGGGCCCGCCAGCTCAATATTGAGGTGGGAAGCGATGACTATCCCATGGTCGAAAACGACGGCGGAAGACTTTGGATCCTCGGCTTTAAAATGGAGCGCAAAGGGGTTTGTATCCGCACGGTTGGGGGTGGATTCACAGAGCTCCTGGGCGGATTTTTATATCCGACCAAGGCCATCTCTGAGGAGGTGCCGGCTGTTTGGAACGATAATTCCAATGTGACGGCAGTTTTCTGTTCCAACTCCAACGCCACCGATCAGGCGGCGGATAAATACTATAAAACCGTGGTCACAGAGCGGCGCGGCGGAGAGACCAGAAGTCTCAGACGCACGGATTTGCCGGGACGGATCAATGTGGGAAACACCGTCGCCATGTACAGCGGATATGCGGCTGTTCCGGAGGCCGTCGGTCCCGCCTGCTATAATGGATTTGATCCGGACTTCTTCGCCTGGTCCCATGGCTCAAATATGGCAGCGGGAGAGGCGGAAGGCCGGAGCGGACGCTGTAAGACATTTCAGGTCTCCGGAGATTCCGACAACTATTCCATCTCCTATGCGCCGTTTTCCATGCAGGATCTGTCAGAGATGCGGTATTTCAGCGTATCACTCAAGGGGGACGGGAGCAGCGGCAATTTTGATATTTATTTGAAAAAGCGGGATAACAGCAACTATAAGGTCATTTCCATCCCTATGTCCGGCCGGGACTCTTGGGAGCGGTATGTATTCCCCTTGACGGATGAGCTGGGGAACCCCATTTCCATGAAGGAATTTCAAGGGATCAATTTTAAGATGACAAGGACCGCGGGGAGGGTTTGCGTGGATGATATTCTCTTCTCTTCCCAGGCGGTGATTCCAACAGAGATTACAGTGAAGCAGGGAGGCGGGCTGGTGACAGGAAGCGGACTGAATGAGGGGACCGCAGAGGTGGCGGTCCGGATGACTGCCATGGACGCGGCATACAGAAAGGCCCTGCTGTGCTGTGCAGTTTATGATAAAAAAGGCGTAATGCAGGATGTCCGGATGACGTCTGTGCCGCTGGAATTGGACACCGGTCTTGACACAGTGGCGCGGGCGCAGATAGAAATCCCGGCAAAGTGCGGTCTCAAAGTATTTATTATAGACGGTCTGGAGCGGATCAGGCCATTTGGTGCACCGGCTGCCTACAGTCAGTAAGCGTGCAAGGTGGAAACAAGTTTCCGGAAAGGAAGGAAAATATGATAAAAGCATATGATTTACTGGAAGAAGGTAAGGGGATTCTGCGTCTGGCGCCCACCTGGGTGCCCCGGTCATTTTGCCGGCCCGCCAAGCGGATTAAGCTGCATCCCGATGACTACTATGTTCTGGGACTGGAGCGGGGCGGCATTGACGAACGCTGGCTTTCGTCTGCAACACCGGCGGATAACGGGCCCGGGACCCCGGAAGATGAAGGGCTGAGCTATGCCGTATCCCGGGACGGAAAAAGCCGGATTTTGCTGTGTGACGCAGTGGATGTACTCAAAGGTGCGCTGGTTGGAGAAGCACTCTGGAAAAAATACCAAAGATGGCCTATGTTCTCTAAGTTTTTCGACAACCAGGGGCCGCTTCCCCATCATATTCATCACCGTGAAGAGCACGCCCGCCGGGTAGGTCAGGCAGGCAAGCCGGAAATGTATTTTTTTCCGGCGCAGTGCAACAACCACGGCGGGGAGTTTCCATTCACGTTTTTTGGAATTAACCCTGATGTGAGCCGGGAACAGGTGCGGGAAAGCCTGGCGTATTTTGCAAAGGGGGACAATCAGCTGCTGGATTTGTCCCGCGCCTATAAGCTGACGCTGGACACCGGCTGGGATGTGCCGCCGGGTGTACTCCATGCCCCCGGAAGTCTGTGTACATATGAACCTCAGTTTGCAAGCGATGTTTACGCAATGTATCAGTCTGTACTGTATGGCGGACAGTGTGTGCCTGAGGATTTGCTGTGGAAGGACTGCCCGGAGGAGGAAAAGGGAAATTTCGACTACTTGATGGATGTCATTGACTGGGACGCCAACACGGACCCTGACTTTCATAAAAACCGCTTTATGGCTCCTGTTCAGATCACAGATAATCAGGCATACACAGAGGAATGGATCTGCTATAAATCGGATCTGGTCTGTGCCAAGCGGCTTACAGTCAAGCCCGGTGAAGCCGCTTTGATCAAGGATGAAGCGGCATACGGCATGATCCTTCTGCAGGGAAGGGGGAGCATGGGGGCATGGGAGATTGAGACGCCCGCCCTGATCCGGTACGGAGCGCTGACCAATGATGAATTTTTTGTATCAGAGCCAGCGGCAAAGGCTGGTGTGCGGATCACAAATTACTCGGCAACAGAGCCGCTGGTTATGCTCAAGCATTTTGCCGAAAATCCGGAATTGAGCGCAATACTGGAGAAATAAAAGACAGCTGGAAATCTGCATATGAATGCAGGCAACAAGAAGCCATTGTGAATTTTTGTTTGAGACCTCATGAAAACTGAGAAAGCAGTTTTCATGAGGCCTTTTTTCTCTCTGCCCGGTTTTTCTTTATGGCGATTTGAACTGTGATATGATACACACGCCGCCCTATCAATTTATTTTTGGTGCAGTTTCCGGTAGTTCCCTGGGGTGATCCCCTCGTGGGACTTAAACAGCCGGATGAAGGAGGAGGCGTTCAGAAAACCAGTCTGAGACATAATTTCATCGGTTTTTAGGTCTGTTTCAATCAGGAGCTGTTTGGCTCTTTCAATCCTCTTGGTACTGATATAGTTGACAAAGCCCTTGTCGGATATGCTTCTGAACAGCTTTGAAACATAAGTGGAGGTAATGCCGAACTCCTGGGCAATGGACTCAGTACAGATGGAGGGATCCGTATAGTTCTGGTCAATATAATCCCTGATTTTGTAGGCCAAAGAGCTTTTCTTGGAGCCGCTCTCCGCATTCAGGCGCATCTCTCTCTCAATCCGTCCGCAGAGACTTTGGATGAGATTGTTCAGTTCATGCTGAATGGATGCGGTGTTGAGGGACTTTGATACGGAGAGAAGGTGCAGGACATTGATGGAAGTCTGTGTCTCCTCTGAAATATATGCCTGAAAGTTTTTCATCAGGGTATTGATCACATCATGAATATAGTACTGAAAGGCCATGGGCTGCATTCCCGCAGTCTGGACAAAACGGCGGAACCGCTCCTCCATGTACGCGCAGGCGCCTTTCTGATCTCCCTGCTGAATCCAGCGGATCAGAGTTGCGGCCTCCTCTGCGGAAAAGTTGTTTACGGTGACCTGCTCCCTGGCAATATCCTCATAGAACACAATTCGGTTTTCCGGATTAAGCCGCATATATTCCAGACAGTTCAAGGCCTCCTGATACGCCTGGGGCAAATCATAGAGTTCGAAGCAGGGCTGGCTGACCCCCGCTGTGAGGGAAACGTTTAAGTGCTGTTTCACAAGATTCAGCAATTCCTCAATATACTCATTGAAGATATAGGAATCACAGCCGTCCGGCAGACTGGACAGTACCACCAGATTTCCGCCGCTCTCCAAAAAATAACTCTCTGCGCGGTGCCGGGCGAGAACCTCGCTCCCGACATTTTCCAGCATATCGGTCAAGAGGTTAAAACGTTCATAGTCCGGCATGGGCTCGTCGGGAAACAGCTGGGTATAGCCGTCCAGCGGCAGAAGAAAAATCTGGTAGGGCGGGGAGAGGAAAAAGGGCCCAAAGTCCTGCTTGATTTCATCCAGCACCGGGCTGGGTTCCGAGGTGTTCAGCAGCTGCATTAAGAACCTGTCAAACTGGTTTTTTTCCCGTTTTTCATACAGCAGCTCGTTTTTCCTGTGTTCTTTCTTGGATTCCGCCATCATGTTCTGAATCTGAACGTATTCATTTTTCCCTTTGACCCTGGCGGGGATGCCCTTGATGATCTGTTTGACAGGGTTGTATTGCCGGTTGACCAGAAACTGTATCATTAAAAGACCCGAAACCAGCGCAATCACCATCAGAAGCGCAATCTGATTGAGATGCCGCGTCACCATGTAATAGTGGTTCTTTGGCGTATAGAATGCGATGGTCCAGTCCTCAGTGGGCAGTGTCGTATAGTGGACGATCATCGGCTTTTCCTGCACCCACGCCTCAAGCAGCCCGCTGGCGCCGGACAGTT
This sequence comes from uncultured Ructibacterium sp., assembly GCA_965146665.1. GTDB lineage: Bacteria > Bacillota > Clostridia > Monoglobales > Monoglobaceae > Ructibacterium. Next base: position 148,058 of record CBCTHE010000002.1, on the reverse strand, counting down.
GGCTGCGTGCGGGCCGGGTGGCGGTGTCGCTGTTAAAGGTGGTGGATAGCAAATTGTCGTAACGGTCATAAATCTCAGCCTCCACCTTGTCGTCCGCGACCATTTTTTCAATTTGGTAGGAGAAATAGGCGTCCCGGATGACAATGATCAGGTTGACGGCCTGACCCTGAGGATTGGTGAAGAGAGGAAATTTCAGCAGGGAAAATTTCGAATTCACGTCGGTCAGAGTTGTTTTGCTTACCAAAACCTGATACATTTCCTGAGGGCTTGCAATCCATTCCCGCCACGCGTCATAGGTTGTGTTCAGCCCGCCGCAGAGCTCCTCAAAAGAACCCTGGCAGTCCTTAAGCCCGGCAGAACTGCCAATCAGCCCCAGATTGTCAAAGGAAACATAGAAGTCATATGCGTTATAAAGATAAAAATAGTATTGCTTAAGGGCGTTCCGAAACGCGGCCGCCTCTTCCTCGGTGGGGGCGCTTGCGGAGGAAATGCTGCCCAGGTTCCGAAGCGCCGGGTTTGCAGCGAGCTCTATGGCAACTTTTCTGTAGCGGGCAATCTCCGTTTCCAGCTCATTTGCCACATTTTCATAAAACAGACTGTTTTTCGTATTGAGTTCGTCCTCAATTTTTTCAGAATAGATCAGATAGGCAACGGTATTAAAAATCAGAGGAATCAGAAGGACCGCCAGAAAATAGGCAGTCCATTTATACCGAATGGATGACCTCAACCACTTTGCCATGTGTACATCTCCCTTTTTCATCAATACCATTCCTTATCATTTTATCATAGTCTGTACCAAAATGCAATCCTCTGCCATTGGGGCGTGAAGTAAATCATGCCGGGAATGCCAAATCCCGTCCTTTTCTCCGCTCTTTTTTTCGGTATCCGGATCTTATGCAGACAAAAAACATATTTTGTAAGTATGAACGCTGCTCTCTTATGGTTAAATTCGTTTCAGAAAGATGCCGTATAGTCTGCAGGGGCGTTCAATTTTTATTGTTGCCTTGCAGTCTGTTCCGGCAGAGAGGAATAAAAGAACACCCTGATCTCCTTTTCTGCCGGCCGCGGCTGCTGTACGGAAGCTGGGGGCTTCGGCCAAGACCTCCGTCGCAGGGGCGGAAAAACGGCCGCAGATCAAAAAGGCGTATTGGCCCTTGGGAAGTTCCATACAAAAGGCCATATTCCCGTCTGTCCGAAACCAGCTGTCAAAAGGCAGAGCGCCGGCTTCCTCTTCGGGCGCAAGCCCCTTTTTTGAAAGAAAACCATAACCTGTGTCAGAGCTGAAAAGTTCTGGCACAGGGAGCCTGGTAAAAGGCGTCCGGCAGCCGGAAAAGGCGGCGGGGACGGCGGCCTGCTGGCCGCCGAAGAGGTACAGGCTCGCCAGCTGCTGCTCGATTCTGGTATTGGCCAGGTATTTGTCACAGAGAAAGGCGTCTATCTCCGACAAAAAGGCGGACTGTGCATCCTTGCCGAGAAAAATTTGTTCTCCGGTGTGGCTCCGGCGGCACAGGGGCGCTGAAACCGCGTCGGTTGTCCGGGGGACAGGGGGTGTCCCCCAGGTGAGGATTTGTCCGGGCGCCGTGTCAAGCCGGCGGTTTTCGGGCTGTCCGGAGCCGGACAGGCTTTCCGGCAGACACAGGCAGAGCGGATTTCCGCGCAGGCTTTCCACGCGAAGCCAAACGGTTACGCCGTCCCGCCGCGCCGCAGAAATCTGGAAGCCGCCCGGCGCCAGAAGGCGGTCGAAGGCACAGTCCCGCCATGCGTCCGGCACAGCGGGAAAAACATGAATATGTTTACCGCGGCATTGCAGAACCATTTCATTGACCGCCGCCATGGTTTCACCGGCGGCCTCCTGCATGGCGGGATAATAACGGGGCGGCTTGTGGACAAGGCAGAAGTTCCGCCAGCGGCCGGTTTCTTCTGCCGGCATACCGTTGGCCCGGAGATGAAGGTCCAGCCCAAGGTCATAGAGGGTTTGCAGCGCCAAATTTCCATCTCCGGTCCGGGCCGCCGCGCAGGCGATCCATCCAAAGCCAAAGGTTCCGTATTCTGTCCTTTCGCGGACATACCGGACCGTATTTTTCATGCACGTCCGAATTTCCTCCGGACTGTCCATACTCCACTCGCCAATGGGGTAGATGGGCATGAGCAGGGAGGGGTGGCGGAGCGCCATTCCGGCCGGCGCCAGCGCGCTGTCGCAGAGAATGGCGCCAAATTCTGTTGTCTCTGCTGTCCGGTAATCCGGCAGCCGGTCCAGTATTTGCCGGAGCGGGTCAAGTACCGCCCTGTCCTCGCCCAGAATCTCACCTGCCTCAAGGGTAAACCGCAGCAGATACCTAAGACACGCCAATGTAATGGTAGAGTCCCTGGTGACGGGCCCCTGTTCCGGCGAGATATCCGGGAAGATGGAATAAGTCCGGGCGTCTGCATCCCACGCCAGTATGCTTTGGGCGTATTCAGCCTCCGCCAGAAAGACCGGATAGGCCCTTTTCAGAAACTCCAAGTCATTGGTATAGATATAATACCACCAAAGAAACTGACAGCACCATGGGCCGATACAGTTGTAAAAGGGGTGGGGATAGTCAACAGCGAGTCCTGGCGCCCGGCAGAATTCCCTTGTATAGCGGGCAATGTCTGCTGTGTGCTCCAGAAACCCTTCGCAGAATGCCCGGGCCAGCTCCAGATGGTTTGCCGTAAAAAAGGGCCAGTAGGAGGCTTGGATGTTCACGTCCCAGTACCATGCGCTCTGCCATTGGGTGGGCTTGCGGATATCCCACAGGGCGTGCAGGCCGCTGGCCTGTTTGGCATAGACGCCGCCTGTGCCGCAGCTGCATTGGAAGAGGTAGAGGTCAAAATACCAGAGGATTTCCAGAAAGGGATCGGGCAGAGACACCGCGGCCCGCGCAAGGCAGGTCTGCCAAAAGGCGCTGTGCTCCGCCAGCCTCTTCGGGAGAGCGGCCGCGGTGTCCCGGAGGATTGAAAGACCGGCTTCCGGCCCTGTTTCCGGACGGAGAGCGGTAAAGACCCCGCTGTAGATCCGGAATGCCGGACCGGCGGCTGTCAGCCGCAGGAACGCTTCATTCTCACGGGGCTCCAGCACAGCCTCTGCCCCCTCCAGATACAGGATATGTGAAAAGCGGAAATCCCGGCCGCCGGCCTTTGGGGTATCCGGCAGGGTGACCTCCATGATAAAACAGCGCGGATTGGGTTGCGAAAAGGTCACGCGGGATTCCCGGCGGGGCCGGAACGCAGGATAACACAGCCAGAGGCCGGACAGGCCGAATTCCCCCGAACGTGTAAACTCTGTCACGGATACGGGAATCTCACGAAGGATCCGGCTGGTGCAGTCCAGAGTCCCGTTTGGCCCCTGCGCGGAAAAGCGGAGGGAAGCCGAAGGGATATCCAGGGTCAGCGCGCGGGTTTCCGCCAGATAATCTGGCCCCAGCACATAGCGTACCTCTCCTGCGCCGGGGAGGTTGACGCCGGGCGCGGCGGCCGGCGCAAAGGAGCCGTAAAGGGCGGCCTGATAGGGTGCGTCTGATGATGCGGTACAGGCCTTGGCGCGCAGTGCGGCGTATTCATCCGGATTCCAGTCCCCGGGGGGCTGAGATATGGGGTGATAATATACGTCATAATGGTTAAAGGAAGCGGTCAGCGTGTTTTTTTCAAACCAGGATACGCTTCCAAAGCAGCCGTTTCCAAGGGGCAGGCCCTCCCGCCAGTCCATGTCAACGGCGCGGAATGTGATTTGCCGGTTCATTGGTGAAACCTCCTGTCATGATATAGAAAAATTATAGCATGACGGGCGTGATGAAACAACGGAATTGCAGGTATTGCACAGCCCGGTACAGGAATTGCACATTTCAAAACCCCAGTAAAAACGCCGGTTTGGAGTAATGCAGGAATTGCAAGTTCCGTTCAGGTATTGTCTATTGCGCGGAAAAGACAGGGGGCTTATAATGAATTCGGATCAAAGATTCGACAGAAGGGAGACGATGAAATGAGAGCTGAAACTTCACTGGCGCGGACAAGGGGCCAGGCGAAACGGCGCTCAAAAAACAGGGCCAACGCCGGACTCTGGAAACAGGCGAGACAGAACTATGAGCTGTATTTGTTTTTGGTTCCGGCGGTGGTATTTGTGGCCATCTTCATGTACGGTCCTATGTACGGCGTGCTGATGGCATTTAAGGACTACAATATGGTAAAGGGGATTATGGGAAGCCCATGGGTTGGTTTGGAGCACTTCCGGCGGTTTTTTGAAGGATATAACTTCTGGACAACCCTGAAAAACACAATTTTTCTAAGCCTCTATTTTCTGGCGGCTACCCTGCCTCTTCCGGTGGCGCTGGCCGTTATCTTTAACAATGTTAAGAACGGGATGTTCAAGAAGTCGGTCCAGCTTGCGGCCTACGCGCCCAACTTCATTTCGGTTGTGGTCATCGTGGGCATCATGAAGATCATGTTTGCGCCGGATACCGGTATCTTTAATGTGCTGGCGGAAAAGTTTTTCCATGCGGAGGGCGCTGACGTATTCGGCAAACCGGAATACTTCCGGCACCTCTATGTATGGTCCGGCGTGTGGCAGACCCTCGGCTGGAACAGCATCATCTATGTGGCGGCCCTGTCGGGCATTTCTCCGGAGCTGTACGAGGCTTGTACCATGGACGGAGCCAGCAGGCTTCAGAAAATATGGCATCTTGAGATCCCCAGTATCTTGCCTACGGTGGTCATTGTGTTGATTCTGAACACGGGAAGCATCATGAATCTCGGCTTTGAAAAGGTCTATTTGATGCAGACGCCCTTGAACCTGGCGGTGTCGGAGACGCTCCCTACCTATATATATAAGATGGGCGTCATCAACAGCGACTATGGCCTGGCCACAGCAATGGGATTCTTTAATTCAGCGGTCAGCTGTGTACTGCTGGTCATTGTCAACACGGTTTCTAAAAAGCTCAGCGGCTCCTCGCTGTATTGATAGGAGGAAAAGAAAAATGGCAAGAACAAAAAAAGCGCACATCAAAGAATCCATGGAGGACCGGATCTTTTCCTGGGTGGCGCACGCGCTGCTGCTGGCATTGCTGGTGATCTGTGTCTATCCGCTTTACTTTGTGGTGATCGCCTCTTTCAGCAAGCCTGAGCTGGTTGGCGCGGGCAAGGTAATTTTCTCAATTAAAGGCTTTACCACCATGGGTTATGAAAAGATTTTTCAGGACAGCATGATCATCCGGGGTTTTCTCAACTCGGTATTTTACACGGTGGCAGGAACGCTGATTAACCTGATTGTGACCCTGCCCGCCGCCTATTCCCTTTCCAGAAAGGATCTGGTGGGCCGGCGGCCGATTATGATTTTCTTCATTGTAACCATGTATTTCAGCGGCGGTATGATTCCAACCTATCTGCTGATTCAGAACCTGGGGCTATATAACAATCCTGTGGTACTGCTTGTCTGCAATGCACTGGTTGTGTATAATATGATCATTGCCCGGTCGTTTTTTGAGAACACCATACCGGATGAGCTTTTGGAGGCCGCAAAAATGGACGGATGCCGGAACACCCGGTTTTTCCTGACCATTGTACTGCCGCTGTCCAAAACCATGATTGCGGTCATCGCCCTGTATTATGCGGTTATGCACTGGAACTCCTATATGCAGGCCCTGCTTTACATCGACACGCAGAAGTGGAAGCCGCTGCAGCTGGTCCTGCGGGAGCTGCTGATCTCAACCGATGCCATGGCGAACCTGCTTCAGGGCAGTGAGGACGTGGCCCAGCAGCAGAGCCTGACCAGTATCATGCAGTATGGTATCATTGTAGTTTCCACCCTGCCCATGATGGTGGTGTTCCCCTTTGTACAGAAATATTTTGTCAAGGGCGTAATGATTGGGGCGGTAAAGGGCTGAGAAACACCGTTGTTGATGAATGCAAGAAAAACCATACAAAGGGAGATGTGTTGTTGATGAAACAGGGTTTGAAGCAATGCAGACAGGTTTTTTCGCTGGCAGTATGTCTGGTTTTTGTATGCCAGCTGTTTGCGGCGGCGCTTCCGGCGGCCGCCCAGGAGGAAGAAGAGATTACATATTTGCTCAATGAGACATTTGACACGATACCCCAGGAATCCGAAAAAGAGACGCGCCCCATCCCGTCAATTTCCGACTGGGGAGCGGAGAAACCCTCCGGCGTTATGGAACTTGACAACGGCTGGCTGGCCTATGTGCAAAAGAACGGAGCGTCTGCCCAGTCTGAACTGCATGTTCCGCTGATGCCAGGAATGGAGGCGGAAGGAAAATCAACACCCGGCCGAATCATGCTGGAGTTTGACTGGAAGGCGGCGGAAAGCGACACCAGCGTTTATATCCGTGACAACAATAAGGAAAATCTATTCCGGCTCAATTATAATGGATCAAAAATCAATTACCAGTATTGTAAAAACGGCGGCACCCCTTCGGGAAGCAATACCGGCAAAAGCGTGAACCTGTCGGGCGGAATCAAACTGCGGCTTGCGCTGGCAGCAGACGCGGCAGGCCACGCTGTGATTCAAAAGGCATGGGTAAACGGACAGGAAGAAGGGATTTCCTCTGTGACCAACAGCACACTCTCGGGCAGCGCTGGCTTTTCCGTTCTGATTCTGTCGCCGAAGGGAAAGACGGCTTCTCTGCTGGGCAAACCTCTGACTGAGATTGACAACCTCAAGGTCTGGGAGCAGATACCGGAGAAGACCAAGGCGGACGTGACGCTGGTGGGCGGCAGTAAGATTGCGGAAGGCGGCCGGATGAATGTGAACGTCCATGTGCAGAGCCAGGGCGATGCGGCGGACTCAGTGGAATTTGACCTGAAATACGATCCTGCCCTTCTGACCTATCTGGATGTACAGCCGAGCTGGTCGGCCGATAGGATTGTTGACCTGACTGTTGCGGAAACCGAAAAGGGAACGCTTCATATGAAGGTGTCTGACAATGGCAAGGGTATGCCAAAGGGGACGGTGAAAAACTATGCCGCCACCCGCGCTGCAAAGCTGGACTTTTCTGTTGCGGAGATAGAAACTGCGGCGCGGGAGGCACAGGTGACGGTTGAAAACATCAACTGCCTGGACAAGGACGGTAAGCCTGTAAATGAGGGCGCCAACAAGGCGGTCCCCCTCTCCTTTACTGTGTATGCCGGAGATCCTCAGGATCTCAACGGCGACGGCGTCATCGGCGCCGGGGATGCGGCCATGGCCCAGGATGAGGCGACACAGAAGGCCATTGCCGCCAACGCAAAGATACAGCCCTATAAACGGGTGGTAACCATTGTGACCGACGGCGCGGGCAACAGCTTTCATCCCGGCACCGGCAAGCCGCCCTATGACGGCCCCTATTACAATGGAACAAAAACCATTGACGAGGCACGGAAGGACAGCGCCTTTGGCATGTGGCTTCACAACGAGTACATGGCCACTTCCTACAGCACGCGGACCATTGATCCGCCCAGCTCCTGCCAGAACTACAATACTTTCCTTCATGGGGTAGGCACCTATGGTTCGGGAGGCACAGTGCCAAGCGAGTATAAGGTGGACAATGACAGCGCCCACGCCAACTATTATCCGGACTTTGGAAAGGCGGAGGCAAAGTACCCGTCCATCTACAAGACGATCAATGACAAAGACCCATCCAGAAAGCTGGTCGGCTTTGCCGCATATGCCTCGATCATCGACGGCGTGGCGGAAATCGACAGCGGCGCATATACCCGCCGGAGCACCGGCTTTGGGGAAGGGGCAGACCGGCTGGAGCCCGACGAGCATCTGGCGGCCCAGCTGGCGGATTACATTCGAAGCGGCGAGATGAAGAATACGGCCTTTACCTTCTATGTGCTGGATGATATGGATGGCTACGGACATCTCTCCTCCAGCGACGGCTGGTTCGGAGACAAGTTCTATGAAACACAAAACGTCTGCAGCCGCTGTTATGAACGGGTGTACGATGCCCTGAAGGAGACGGATATGCTGGATGACACGCTTTTCATCTCCACGGCGGACCACGGCGGCACCACCGGCGGTCATGCCCACGGCAACAACAGCCGTTTGGACAACACCATCGTATACTTTGGACTGGGCGGTCAGACCGTGGACAGCGGAAAGAGGCTCACCGGCGGCGAGACCACAGATCTGGGCGCCATCGTGCTCAATACGCTGGGGTATGAAAAACCGGCGAGTATGCGTCCCTCTGAGGACTTCACGCGGGATTCCGCAAACGACACCTATCTGAGCCAGGAGGAGCTGGCCAAAAAGAACCGGGACGTGGAGCGGATTTCCTATACCCGAAGCGGCAAAGAGGCCAGGATTACCTTGGAAAACGCGAAGCAGGACAATCAGGTGAAAGTGGTGGATCTGATGCTGGAGGGCGCGGCCCCCGCAAAGGTTGAAACCGAGGGCAGGGTGCTGTATCAGAAGGACGGCCGCCTGATTCTGGGCTTTGAAGACACCCCGGAAACCGTCTGTTCCCTGACCTATGACGCGGCGGGCGAGGCGGAAAAGGTCGGTCAGGTGATGCTGGGTACAGCCGGCGGCAAGGAGATCTACTGTGATCTTTCCAACATAGAGAAGGATTGGGCATTTATTGCAGACGGGCAGGAAGTTGACACCCTGGCCGGCGCGGCCGGCAAGGAACTTGCGGTTCAGTGCATGCAGGGCACAGAGGGCAGGGAGTTGTTTGCCGCCCTGTATGACCAGAGGGGCATTCTGGTTCAGGTGATCAGAGAAACGGAAGCGGAACTGCGCTTTGCCGTACCGGCATCCGGCATCAGCCGGATTCAGGTCATGGTCTGGGGCGCAGACGCGCAGGACCCCTGCGCCAAAGCGGGAACCCTTCAGTAAAACCCGGCCGGGCAGAAAAGGAAATGAGAATGGAATTGTGAAATTGTGGGTTGTTTAGTTGTAAAAAATGCGCTTGTGGTAGGCGTGCAAATATAAAAGGAGGAGTTCATCATGAAAAACTGGAAGAAAGCAACCGCCGCTGTTCTCTGCGGCGTCGTGGCGGCAGGGCTTTGCGGCTGCGGAAATGGCGGCCAGAACGCCAAAGACCATGTTGCCATCAACAAGACCGGATATCCCATTGTGGATGAAAAGCTCACCATCAAGGTAATGGCCCCCAACTGGAACAACACAAAGGAATATAACCAAAAATCCCTGGTACAGGATCTGGAGAAGAAGACTAACATCCATGTGGAGTGGCAGTATTTTACCGGTGATGCCAGCGAAAAGCTCAGCTTGGCTTTTGCCTCAAAGGAAAACATTCCCGACGCCTTTCTGATGTCAGACATGCCGTCCAACACCATTGATAAATACGGCAAGGACGGCCTGATCATCCCGGTAGAAAACTTAATCGAACAATACGCCCCCAATATCAATTCGGCCATGAACGAGGATATTGACGCCAAGAAAATGGCCACCTCACGGGACGGCCATATGTACGCGGTGCCCTCCCTGTACAGGTCTCCGGCAGAAAAGATCCGCGGCGTCACCATTATCAACAAAAAATGGCTGGCGGAGCTGGGGCTGGATGTGCCTGCCACCACGGACGAATTCTATGAGGTCTTGAAGGCCTTTAAGGGGAAGGATTTAAACGGCAACGGCGAGGAGGATGAGATCCCGCTCCTGCTGTACTGGGACAACAACACCTCGGGCGTTGCGTCCCTGTTTGGCTCCTGGGGCGTGTCCAGCGCCTATACCGGTTTCGGCGGCAGTGCGGAGGCTGGCCCGTTCTTTGTGAAAAACGGCAAGGTTGTGGTCAGCAATATGCAGGAGGAGTATAAGGAAGCGGTGAAATATTTTCACAAGCTGTATTCCGAAGGGCTGATCAACAAAGACGCCTTCACCGGGGAACGCACCAATGTGGAAGCCCGGCAGAAAGCGGATCCCTCTGTGGCCGGCGCCACCAATATCTGGAGCATTGCCAGCGCGGGAACCCGTGACAAATCCATAGAGACCTATACGCTGGTGCCGCCGCTGCGGGGGCCCAACGGAGAGCAAAATGTGTTTAAGCCGGTGTTCGGCGTGTTTGCCAACAACTATATCTCCGGCAACACCGACGCGCCGGAGGCCATCATCCGCTGGATGGACACCACTGCGGACCCGGATACGTCATACGAATGGAATGTCGGGCCGATCGGCAGAAATCTGGATAAGCGGGATGGCAAGTATATCAAGATTCCCACGCCAGAGGGCAAGGATTCTGTCTGGGCCGGCGAGGAGAACTTCCAGTTCCCGGTTATGGGGCTGACAGAGCGCTGGTTCACCCAAAACGTAGATTTTACCGGTACGCCGAGCGACCAGTACAAAATTGACAACAACGAGAGCTATCTGCCCTTTGCCAGTATGATGACCGTGGAGCATTTGAAGTACAATGAGGAACAGCGCAAAACGCTGGAGGCCGTCCTGCCGCAGATTATTGACTACTCCAAGCAGAAGGAAGCGGAGTGGATCACCAACGGCAGCATTGACGAGGAGTGGGACGCACACATCAAACAGCTGGAAAGCATGAAAATCAGCGAGGTGCAGAAGATCATGCAGGACGCGCAGAACTACTGGGATTCCATTGACTAAACTGCATCGGAGCTTTCTGCCGGAGGGGGCCGCCCCCTTCGGCGGAGAGACAGCTATACAAAATTGTCAGCACGCAAGCGATGCCGCGCGGCGGCGGAAAAATGAAAGGGTGATTGATAATGAAAAAGTTGGTTTTTAAAATGAGCAGTTTTTTAGTGATTCTGGGACTGTGCTTCTCCCTCTTTGCGGTTCCGGGAACCGTCTGGGCTGCGGAGGCTCCGGCCCTGCCCCAGACCAGCGTTGCCCCGGGCCTTTACCGGGCCGCGCAGACCGTTAGCCTGTCCTGTGAGACACCGGACGCGGAGATCTATTATACAACAGATAACTTTATGCCGGACACCGGCTCTGCCAGATACACAAGCCCTATCCAGATCTCTGAGACGACCAATATCTGCGCGGTGGCGGTAAAGGACGGAGTGCAGAGCGAACCGGTGACCTTTTCCTACATTATAAAAGGTGCTGAAGAGCCAAAACTCCAATTTGTGGTACTCAGCGACTTTCATATTGACGACTATGCGTCTGAGCAGGCGCGGGTAGAAAAGGAATTCGATGTGATTCACTCCATCTTCCCCAACCCGGATGCAATCGTTTTTGCAGGCGACCTGATCAACGACAGCAGTTATATTGCCGGCCGGCCCAACCTCAAGGCGGATCACGCGGTGGTCAAGCAGCTGATTCAGGATAATCTCAAGCGGCTGAAAATGGATACCAGGATTCAGATGGTCACCGGCAACCACGACGCGGGGCATAACGCCATGCTGGAATACTATACCGGAGACGCCGCGGCCTGGTTCCCGGCGGACAGCAACGGCGACTATGCCCTGGAGATTGAGGGGTATCCCTTTGTGATTGTGAACAGCCAGTACAGCGCGTCCACCCATAAGACATTTTTGAACAATACGCTGAGCAAGTATACTGACACGTCAAAGCCCATCTTCTTTTTCATGCACATTCCCATGATCAATACCGTGGGATTTGCCACCAACAAGGGCAACAGCGGTTTTGATACCCTGCTGAAGGACTATCCCAATCTTCTTGCCTTTACCGGCCATACCCACTTTGACATGCAGGACGACCGGTCCATCTGGCAGAAGGACTTCACGGCCCTGAACACGGGATCGTCCAGCTATATCGAGTCCCCGGGAACTTTCTGGGCCCACACGGGCCAGAACTACGGCGACGAGGTGGGCGAACGGTTTGAGATGCCGGTGACCCAGGCCTATTTTGTGGAGGTCTTTGACGACCGGGTGGAGCTCGACCGGGTGGCCATGAACGCGGACTGGGGCGATGTGAAAAAGACCTCTTATTCTGCCGCGCCGCCGTATCACAACACCGGGGTGGTCATCGGCGAGCCCTGGATTGTGGATCTGAAGGCGGATAAAACCGCCATGAAGGAGAGCTTCCGTTACACTGGGTCAAGGGGCACGGCGCCGGCCTTTGCACAGGACGCCAAGGCCGTATTGGAGACGGTTGGAGAAGAGGGACGGGTCACCTTCCCGCAGGCCGCCAATGTGCGGAAAGTGAGCTATTATGAGATCCGAACCAAGGATCCGGCGGGCAATACGGCGGGAACCATGAAGGTTATGCCGGAAAATGTATATTCCCCTGTCCCAAAAACCCTGACCTATCCCTTAAAGGGTGAGATGGAAGAGGGCGTGCCCCTTACCGCGGAGATTACGGCAGTGGATGCCTTTGGCAAAAAGAGCGCACCGCTGGCCGCGGAGGGAACCTATACCAAGCCCATCCCCCCGGCCGAGTTTGCGTATATGCTCAACGAGACCTTTGATAAAGCGCTGACCAACAGCAGTACCCAGATTATTCCCACCGTGGACAACTGGGACGGCGAGGGAGCGGCCGCAGCAGCAGAAGGCAAGCTTGAAATCCGGCATACAGGGCCGAGAAATGGAAAGAACAAAGTATCGTATCAGGTCAACCTCCCGCTTCAGCCGGGAACTGACAAGACCTGCGCCGTGATACCCAGAGGGAAAACTTATGTAAGTATGGACTATGAGCTGAACAAGAGCGGGAAAAACGGTCTTTCCGTCCGTGTTTGCGACAACATGGGTACAACAGGACAGCTTCCCTTTGGAGTCCGTGTGGATATAACTCCTGCAGCTGTGGAAGCGCAGCAGAATAATGATGAGAAGTGGGTTTCTCTTGGTAATCTGGAAGGAATGGATTTCACCTCCGGAAAAATTAAAATTGGCGTTGATGCAGCAGAGCAGGGGACAACAAAGATTATTGGCGTTTGGATTACCCCCAAGGGCGGAACCGAGACCCTGATCCCCGGCACCCAAAATGAGGAGATGGGAGATATCGGCACAGGCTTATACAAGCTGATTCTCTATCCTGCCGTTGGGGTTGAGGAAGGTTATGAACCCGAGGCCGGCACGGTTGTGGGATCCATTGACAATCTGAAGGTGTGGGAGGCGGCAGAGGCCCAGGCCGCGGGAACCCCCCACAGCACCGTGGCCTTTGACACCATTAAGGGCAAGAACACCGACCCGGAGGACGTCACCCATAATCTTGCGCTCTCCAATGCCAAAACCACCCTCAACGGGCTGGAGATCGTGCGCTGGGAGAGCAGTCATCCCAATGTGATTGCCGCAGACGGAACCGTGACCCTGCCCGAGGAAAATACGCAGGTAACCCTGACCCCCATTGTCAAATTCCCGGATCCGGAGAAGACCAGCGGCCAGGATCCCATAGAGACGGAAGGCTATCCCGTCACGGTTCTTGTAAAGGTGGCGGAGGTGATTGTCACAGGAAAGACATGGCTCAACGAGACCTTTGACAAGGCACTGACTGACAGTTCCGCCCAAATTATACCCACCATGGACAACTGGGACGGTGAAGGGGCGGCCGTAGCAGCAGACGGCAAGCTTGAAATCCGGCATGCAGGGCCGAGAAATGGAAAGAACAATGTATCGTATCAAGTGAATCTTCCTCTTCAGCCGGGAACAGACAAGACCTGTGACGTGATACCCAGAGGAAAGACCTATGTGAGTCTGGACTGGGAGCTGAACAAGAGCGGGAAAAACGGCCTGGGACTGATTCTCTGTGACAATAAGGGATCTTCGGGACAGAAAGCCTTTGGCGTCCGCGTGAATCTGACCGCAACAACCGCGGAGGCTTTGCAGAACAATGACACTAAGTATGTGCCGCTGGGGACACTGGAGAATATGGACTTCACCTCCGGACATCTCAAGGTCGGCCTGAACGCCACCGTGAGCGGTCAGACAAAGATTACGGGCGTTTGGATTACGCCCAAGGGCGGGACCGAGACCCTGATCCCTGGCACACAGGATGCGGAAATGGGCGATATCGGCACAGGCTTATACAAGCTGATCCTCTATCCCGCTGTCGGGGCTGAGGCAGGTTATGAACCCGAGGCCGGTACGGTTGTGGGATCCATTGACAACCTGAAGATCTGGGAGCCGGCGGCTGTAAAGCTGCCTCAGGACTTTGGATGGAGAGATGCCTACCTCACCAGGGACGGTGAAAAGGTTGACATGGCGGCAGGCGAGTTTGTGCCGGAATTTGTCATGCAGAACGGCACCGAGGAGGCAAAAGACGCGGTGCTCATTGCGGCGGTATACAGCAATGGGGTATTGTCTGATATGACAAGCAAAACGTTTACCCAGGAAGTGCCGTCGAACGGTACAACCACAGTACAGCTGGATCCCATTACCATCACAGACGCCGCTTCCCAGCGGGTTGTGTACTATGTGTGGGACAGCCTGACAGGCATGAAGCCGGTGAAGAAAACAGTATAAGACAGAAGAACAGCGCGGGGAAGGCATACGCCTTCCCCAAAGGGCTGTGGGCCCGTTCATGCCGTCAGGCGCGGACGGGCAGGACAACAAATCGAGATAGAGAGGATGGTAGTATAATGAGCCGATTGAAGCAAGGCATTTCTCTGCTGCTGGCGGCGGCAATGGTCACCGGAGCGCCCGCCGTATTTGCAAACCCGGCGGAGAAGGCGGCAGTGGAGGCCGCAGCGGCCGGGACGCTTGAAACCGCGGCGGAACCGGCGGCGTTTCAGTATATAACCAACGAGACCTTTGACAAGGCGCTGACCGATGAACAAACGCAGATTATCCCAACAGCAGACAACTGGAGCGGCGCTGTGAAGGCCGAGGCGCAGGACGGCAAGCTGAACATGGTGCATCAAGGAGCGAATGGTGGAAAGAATGAGGTTTCCTATCAGGTGAACCTTCCTTTTCTGCCAGGAACTGATAAGACCTGCGCCGTGATACCCAGAGGGAAAACTTATGTAAGTATGGACTATGAGCTGAACAAGAGCGGGAAAAACGGTCTTTCCGTCCGTGTTTGCGACAACATGGGTACAACAGGACAGCTTCCCTTTGGAGTCCGTGTGGATATAACTCCTGCAGCTGTGGAAGCGCAGCAGAATAATGATGAGAAGTGGGTTTCTCTTGGTAATCTGGAAGGAATGGATTTCACCTCCGGAAAAATTAAAATTGGCGTTGATGCAGCAGAGCAGGGGACAACAAAGATTATTGGCGTTTGGATTACCCCCAAGGGCGGAACCGAGACCCTGATCCCCGGCACCCAAAATGCGGAGATGGGAGATATCGGCACAGGCTTATACAAGCTGATTCTTTATCCGCCTTTTGGGGCTGAGGCAGGTTATGAACCCGAGGCTGGTACAGTTGTGGGATCCATTGACAACCTGAAGGTGTGGGAGTCTGCCCAGACCCAGCTGGAGACGCTGGCACAGATGGGTACGGCTGTGGACTTTGCCGCCGTCAAGGGAAGCAATGCGGATGCGCAGAACATCACCGGAGATTTGAACCTGTCCGCGGGCCTGACTCCGGGCGGCCTGAAGACCCTCTCCTGGGAGAGCGGCAATCCGGCGGTTATCAGCAATGAGGGCAAGGTCACAAGACCTGCGGAGGACACGGCGGTCACCCTGACCCCCACCCTGATGCTGGCGGAGGACGCGGGCGAGACCAAAGAGGGATATGTCGCCTGCAAGGGCGAGCCCATGACCGTCACGGTCAAGGCAAAAACCGATGAACCCGTAACACCTCCGGCGCAGGAGGGCGTGTCTGTGGATGAACGCTTTGACACCGTGCCGGAGGTAAAAGACGCCAAGACCCGTCCCATCCCCCGTATTTCCGCGTGGAGCGGAGAGGGTGAGCTGGCCGCGGAAAACGGCTGGCTGGTCTTCAAGCACAAGTCCGGCAAGGTCAACGGCTATGAGCTGGATCTGCCGATGCAAAACGGCGTTCACCCCAAGCACGATCAGGCCACGGATGAAAACAAGGCGGGAATTCTGGGACAGGGCAAGAATTATCTGGAGTTTACCTTCCGCGCGGGCGCAAAGGCCACCCAGACCCAATTCTATGTGGTTGACAGCGATCAAACCAATCTTCTGAAGTTTCAGTTTTTCAACAGCAGCATAACCCCCAGTTATCTGCCTGCCGGCGGCGGCAGTCTGACCAGCATCTCCAGCATTTCTGGCATCAATATGCAGAGCGGATGCACGGTCAAAATGCTCTTTGACAAACAGGAGGGAAGCCTGAGCCTGGATCAGCTCTGGATTGACGGCGGCGAGAAGCTAACCGCGCCGCTGGCCTTAAAGGGGGACGCGGATGGCCTGCGGGAGGTGTGCTTCTGTCCTGCAAGCGGCAGTCAGGATGTGGGTGAAGAGGCCCTGGCAATCGACAGCTTCCGGGTCTATGCCTCCGCGCTGGGGATTCTGGAACAAAAGGCACAGGAGGCGGGCGCCCGGCTGACCTTTGCGGATATTAAGGGCCAGAACGCCTCGGCGGGCGCTGTGGAGAAGGATCTGGATTTCAGCAGGACAGAGACGGCCAACGGCCTGAAAATTATGGGCTGGAAGTCCAGCAACACGGCAGTGGTCACCACTGCGGGCAAGGTGACACGGCCCCAGAGCAATGACCTGCGGGTTACCCTGACGCCGGTTTTGGGTATGGAGGACGCCATGAATGAAGCGGATGGGGATTATATCACCACGGATGGGGCGCCCATAACCGTGACGGTCAAAAGCATTGGCGGCGGCGAGGTCAAGCCCGAGAACATTTTTGAATATGAGCTGAACGAATCCTTTGACGCGGCGGACTATAACGCCAAGGAACATCCCATGGGCTGGGCCAACGGCTGGGGGGATACGAACAACACCGGCAAGGCGGAGGTCAAGGAGGGCGCCATGTGGATTATCCACACAAAGGGCGTCAATGAAAGCAAATACCAGGTTGAAATTCCTTTCACCTATGGATATACTGCCAGCGGCGGCGGTTCCCCGATTTGCGCCGTCCTGCCCCGGGACGACCTGTTTGTGGATTTCAAATGGATCACCGATCCCAAGACCAGGGAAATGACCTGGTATCAGTGCGGCAAGGGCAGCGACGCCTATACCACCTCTTATGTGATGCGGTATAATGAAGAGACAAAGAAATGGGATATACAGCTCCGGTACCGGAGCGGCGGCGAGTGGAAAGAGATGGGCGTTATGAAAGACCTGGACCTGTACAGCGGGGAAAACAGCGTCAGGATCCATCTGGACGCGTCCGAGTCCGGCAGAACTGTCTTAAAGGGGCTGTGGATCAACGGCCGTCCGGCGGACGTGAGCCAGTCAGAAATGGCGGACATTGGAAGCGGTTTGCACAAGCTCATGGTTATCACAAAGGGAAGTCAGGGCGCCGGCGAGGTCTCCCTGAAAATCACCAGTATGCAGGTTTGGCATAATTTTTCCGCGCAGCTGGCGGATATGGTGCAGGCGAAGGCGGAGCAGGTGGCCTTTTCGGCCATAGCCGGAACCAACAAAGACCAGAATGCGGTGACCGAAAATCTGAAGCTTGCGGCGGGTCAGTCCTCGCCCAGCGGTCAATATACCATCGGCGGCTGGAAAACTGACCGGCCGGAGATCATTGCGGCGGACGGTACAGTGACCCGTCCGGCCTATGACCAGGGGGACCAGCAGGTTACCCTGACCCCGGTATTTACTGCCTGGGATCCGGAAAATGTGGAAGGTGACCAGAAAGTGAAAGCGGACGGCCTTCCCCTTGTGGTGACCGTGAAGGCCCTTGGCGCGGAAGAGGGCATCGAATATGTTAAGAAAACTCTGAGCTTTGAGGATATCAAGGGCGGGAACGCCGGCGCTTCTGCAGTAGAGCAGGACCTAGTCCTGATTTCGGAAAAGCTGGGCGTTACCCTTGACTGGGAACTGGTTTCCATCACACCCCCCGGCACCACTGCGGGGATTGACCTAAAGACCGGCGGGATTATCCGTCCGGAGCAGAATCAGAGCGACGTTGTTGTGACCCTCAGGGCGCGGCTGTCCTGCGAGGGGGAGGAGACGGTCTCCAACCCCATCAGCTTTACGGTCAAAAAGCTGGCGGTTCCCACAGCGGAGTATTTAAAGACTGTCAGCGAAGCGCTGACGTTTGAAGTCATTGCCGGGGAGAACAAAAAGCCCCAGGAGATTCGCGGCGACCTGTCCCTTCCGGCACAGTTTCAGGGTGCAAAGGTGATCTGGACCAGCAGTGACAAAGCGGTTGCGGCGGACGGCACTGTGACGCGGGAGCCATATCCTGGAAATCCAGTGCCTGTCACCTTGACGGCAAGACTTGCCTACGGTGCTGCAGAGCTTACCAAGACCTTCTCGCTGACCGTGGAGCCGGAGGGCTCCGAGAACCTGGCCAAAGACGGCAAGGTGACAGCCAGCCTTGAAGCCACAGCAGAACAGCTGGCGGCATTGTTTGATGAGGATGAGGATACGGCCCTGCCGGTCAAAGCTTCGGTAAAACGGTTCAATTTGGTCTTTGACCTGGGCAAAGTCATGCCGGTCAGCCAGGCCTACTTTGAGGAAAAGGAGCTGGAGCCCGGCAAATGGGCCGTCCGGGAATATACCATTGATATTTCAGAGGACAACAGCACTTGGAGTACCGTGTATACAGGCACGGCCGCGGCCCGGGTAAACGAATGTGACTTTGCCCCGGCGCTTGCCAGATACGTTAGAATCAATGTGACCCAGAAGGAAAACGGCCGGGAGGCCGCGCTGGCAGAGGCCGGCGTGCGGTTCCAGCCCACGGCCGGACAGCGGGTCAGCGCGGACGCGGAAAGCCTGACCATTGATGTGCCTCAGCGCATCACCGGAAACAGCGTTTCCCTGCCCAGTACAGGGGCGTTTGGTTCCGCGGTCTCCTGGAGTTTTACCCCATCGGGTCTGATCTCTGATTCGTTTGCTGTGACCCATCCCGCACAGGATACCAACGTCACACTGGTGGCGGAAATCACCAGCGGCAGCGCGGCGGAGACCAAGCGGTTCCAGCGTACAGTGACCGGAACCGGCAGCGGGAGCGGGAGCGGCAGCAGGCCTGCCGGCGGAGGCAGCGGCGGAGGCGGCGGAACAAGTCCCCGTCTGCCCGAGAGCAGCGACCGGCCTCAGCCTACCGCAAAACCGGAGGACCCGAACGCGCCCTTTGCGGACCTTGGTCAGGCGGCGTGGGCCGGAGAATATATTTTGGGCCTGTATGAGCAGGGCGTGGTCAGCGGAAAGGCAGAAAAGGCATTTATGCCCCTGGACAATGTGACCCGGGAGGAATTTGTGAAGATGCTGGCGCTGGTCTTTGAACTGGAGACCGAAAAGACCGGTGCGTTTTCTGATGTGGAAGCCGGCGCCTGGTACGCGCCTTATGTGGGCGGCGCCTGGAGAGCGGGGCTTGTGAACGGCGTTGCGGACGGTGTATTCGGCGTGGGACAGAACATCACCCGGCAGGACATGGCGGTTATGACCTGGCGCGCCGCAGAGGCTGCGGGCCTGCGCCTGGGCGAGAAGGCAGAGCGTAAGAATTTTGCCGACCAGGCGGAGATTGCGGATTACGCTTTGGCGGCTGTATCCTCCCTGCAAAAGGCGGGGCTGTTCAGCGGTGATGAGAACGGCGCGTTCCGGCCGGAGGATAACAGCACACGGGCAGAGGCCGCAAAGATCTTATACCTGCTGGCGGCCGAGCGGAATACAGGAATTGGAGGGTACTGATGAGCTGGAAAAAATTATGCAGCATTGCGGCTGTAACCATATTGTTGATCACAAGCTGTCTGCCGGGCTTTGCCCGGACAGAGATTTCGGACAGAACGGTCTTTGAACTGCAGTCCCTGGGCATTGTGGAGGGAGACGGGCAGGGGGACCTGCATCTGGACGAGTTGCTTACCCGGGCCGAATTTGCCGCTTTGATCGGGCGGCTGTGCGGCCTGGATGACTTGGATGCCAGCGGCCTGGGCCCGGAATTTTCAGACGTCAGCGCGGAGGACTGGTTTTGTCAGGATATTGGCCGGGTCTGCGCGGCCGGGATGATGCAGGGCGACGGGGACGGAACTTTTCGCCCCGGGGATCCGGTGGCCATGACAGAGGCCATGAAGGTACTGGTTCATGTGCTGGAGTATGAGAGCTTTGCCCAGGAGAGCGGCGGCTATCCGGAGGGATACCGCAAGGTGGCGTTGGGGGCGGGCATGACCCGCGGCGTGGACGCGGCCGGAGATACCCTTGCCCGCCGGGACGTGCTGGGCATGATTTACAACTGTCTGGACGTATATCTGGGCGGCCCTTCTTATAACCGGGTGGGTGACTGGACCCTGTCCAAGGAAACCCTCCGGGACCGGCTTCAGAACGGGAATGCCAAGACCCGGCTCTATGAGATCCGGGGGGTCATGACGGCAAATGCTTCCATGTGGCTCTCTGCGGATGTTTATGAAGAACTGGAGGACGACCAGGTGATGATCGACGGCGTCCTCTACAGAACGGAGGCTGAAGATGCGGCGGACTATATCGGACGGTCTGTGGAATGCTTTGTCCGGGAGGATCAATACGGGCGGCAGACCATTGTGAGCATCCGTGCATCCAAGGACAATCAGGTGGTGACTGTTCTGGACAGGGACTTTGCCGGTGTACAGGACGGCCGGGTCACCTATTGGGACGGGGACGGAAAGGAGAAAAGCCTTCGTCTGGATCCGGGCGCGTTCTATGTAAAGAACATGCGGGTCATTCCGGACTATCAGGAAAAGGATATCGCCCTTGCCCGGGGATCCGTCACCCTGATTGACAACAACAAGGACGGCTATTATGATGTGGTGGACGCGGAGGAATTTGAGAGTTATCTGGTGACGGAAGTTCGGGGGCAGACCATCTACTTCCGAATCCGCAGCGACAGCCAGAAGCTGAAGTTTATCAACTTTGAAGACAATGAGGATAAGATGTACCAGGTCCTGGACGCAGACGGCACGGTTATCACGCCGGACCAGATTGAGGCGGACACAGCGGTCAGCGTGTTTGAGAGTGCGGACGGCAGCTTCTGCCGGGTAATTGCCGGAGGCGGTACGCTGGAGGGAACCATTGAGGCCGTAGGGGAGGATTCCATCACGGTGGACGGCGAGGCATACGGCCTGGAGCCGGGGTTCGCGGAGAAGCTCAGCGCCGGGGACACGGCGGTGTTTTATCTGAACTTTCGGAACGAGGCGGCCCTCATGGATAAGGACGCGGCGATAAGCTCCGACCTGCGGTACGGCTATGTGGCCGAGGTGGCAAACAACGGTACCTTTGGGGATGCGCTTATTGCCAAGATCGCACTGCCTGGTGAGTTTGTGGAGGTAGAGGAAAAATCGGCTATTGAAGACGATACCTCTGTGACCTTGAAGCTCAAGGGGCAGAATGCCGGCGTGCAGGAGATGGAGTTTGCCGGACGGGTGACAGTGGACGGCGCACGGATGGATGCCAAACAGCTGATGCAGTATTTTGGCGCCGGGGATAAGGCGCGGCGCAACCGGGTCATCTCCTACCGCACCAATTCCCAGGGGCAGATTACGCAGATACTGACCCCGGAGGTGGTGGGAACCGAACTGACCAGCCGGGAACAGCTTCGGAAATACAACGCAAAGGAAAAGGTATTCGGCGGCAAGAATCTGGGTGCTTTCGGCGCTGAGGAGACCACAAAGGTACTTATGATCCCGGATTATGCCAATCAGGGCATCCCCGCAGACGATGACTATTTAGCCTCTGTGGAAATTAATGATGAACAGGAGTATACCATCAACGGCTATGACATGGATCAGGAGACTGAATGCGTCAGAGTGATCACCATCATGACCACCTTGAAGTATGACAGCTCCGCCGCCATTCTGGATCGTGATAAGCTCTCGGTTCTGACCGAACGGGCCATTACCCTGGACGAGGAGCAGGACGAGATCACCCAGCTTACCTTCTGGTCAGACAGCGCAAAGAAGAGCTATCTGGTGGAGGAAGGCGCGGAGGATATGGCGCGCGCGCTTGTACCCGGAGATCTCTTCTACTATGCCCTGTCCTCCACCACCAACCGGATCAGCAAGATCCTTCGGGTGGACAACGCCCTGCGGCCCGACCGGGGACAGGGACAGTTCGGCGATGCGCTTGACAGCAATCCGGAGGGGATGGGGCAGATCACCACAGGCGTGATCAAGGACATTGCCTACAAAAAGATCAAAGATATCGCCAACCGGAGGGTGGACCGTCTTACCATTGGCTTTGAGAGCGGCGGCGAAGAAGAAGTGCTGGTCAACAGCCGGAACGCGCCGCCGGTTTATCTGTATGACCAGAGGAATCATACTGTGGAAGTCATTGAAACACGGGATATCACCCCCGGAGAGGGCACCGTTATGATCCATACAAAGAATAACAGTGTCCGGGGCATTGTGGTGGTCCGCTAGGACAGCGCGTACCGGCAAGGCCCGGATTTTTCCGGGCCCGGCGCCAGGCCAGGCTCACGGCAGGCGCACCGCCCGGACCCCGGTGAGATATGTGAGCCAGAAAGGCGAATGGTTGCAAGTATGAATAGAAAATGGAAACAACAGATTGCCTGGGGGCTGTCAGCCGCCATGCTGCTTCTGTGTATGCCGGCCGCGGCCGCTGACGAGATGCCGGAGACGGAAAAAGCGGTTTTGGCCGATTCTGCGGAGCAGACCCCGACGCTTCCCCCTGGAGAAACCGCGGGGACAGATATGGCAGTGCCGGCCGGGCCGCAAGACCTTCAGCAGCCTGTGGGAGAGCCGGCCTATACCGGTACTCCCGGGGCGGGTAATACGGAAGAGAAACCGCCTGTGCAGGGACCCGTTCGGGAACAGGAGGCCGTGCAGGAGACCCTGGAGCCTGCCGGGGAAATTGCGGCGGAAGAGGTTGTGCCTGCCGCCTCACCGGTGATGGATGAGGAACTGGACACGGTGGTACGGGATTTTGTGGACACCAAGTCCATAACCGGCATCTCTGACGAGGAGTTTTATGGCGTATATGATCCTGAAACAGAAACGTGGACCCAGGAGGGATATTTCAACTGGGAAGCCCATCCGGAAATGGACAGCGTCAAGGAGGAGGTCATGCGGGCCGGCGGTGACTATACCCAGGTGAAGGAAGAATTGCTGGAATATTACCGCGCAAAGCGGGAAACACAGAATATCGGCCTGCCCGGCGAGCCCAATGCACAGGCGGTTTTCTTCGGCTATGCCTTGGAGCACAATATGTACTTCCATCCAACCTGGAAGATGCTGGGGAATGCTTTTGTAAACGGTCAGGATCAGTATATTTCCTTTGATGTAAGCCAGCTGTGGAGCGAGATCGCGGCCAGCGAGGATAAGCTGGTGTCCTTTGTGCTCATGGCCTATCGCAAGGACGGAAACGAGGCGGTTTTTTCCAGCCGGGAGGCCGGGGCCAATCCGCCCATTCTGGAGGTGGAGGCCAATGGCGTGGTGACCACCCTGACTCCTGCGGCGGACGCGACGGTCATGGCAGGAAGCCACGCAAAGGAGAATTTTGGCAGCGAGACCACCCTGCGGGTGGAGGAGAGCGCCACCTCAATCGGGGGCAGCCAGCCCACCGACAGCAATACCAAACGTTCCCATATCAAATTTGACCTCTCGGAGCTGAGCCTTGACAGTACAATTACCAGAGCCACCCTGAAAGTATATGGAAGGAACGCCGGCGGCAATGACCAAAAGGAGATATTTGCCTTTAAGGTGCCAACCAACACCTGGACAGAGGACAAAATCTCCTTTGAGAAGATCGATGGCAGCAACAACTACGAGCAAATGGCCTATTCCTGGGATGGAGAGGAGTCCATCCGCTATATGCGGCCCACCTATTCCGGCTACCGCTACCGGGAGGAAATGCAGAGATTTGAGACCTGGTTCCCGCTGATGGAGAAGCTGTATGTGAACAGCCCATCCGATAACGAGCACTATGCCCATCTGGCCCTGCGCCATTGGGTGGGTTTTCTGAAGCAGACCGGAACCAGCGCCAGAGGGCCAAAGGATTACTTTATTCCGCTGGATTTGGGCTGCCGGGCTATCTGTCTGCCTGAGGATTTTGCCCACTGGATCCAGAGCGAGCATATGACCCCGGAGGTCTACAGCGCCACCCTGAAATATCTGTGGAAAAATGTGTATGAGATGACGGTGAACAACTTTTTGCTCAATGACCAAAACAACGCCGGTATTGTGGGGGCCCGCGGGCTGCATACCATCAACTGTTTTTTCAACGAGTTCCGGATCTATGAGCGGGCCCTGGAGAAGGTGCGGACCAAGCTGGATTCCATTGCAAAGAGCTCATTGATCAACGATGACGGATCCTACGGTGAAGCCTCCCTTGCCTATGCCGGGATGTCCACAAATAACACCCTCGGCTATATTAAGCCAAATACCATGACCGGAAACCCGGATCTCCCCTTTCGGGATGAGGATTATTTTGACGATGCGCGGAAAATCGGGCTGTATCTCATCAACGCCTGCGCGCCGGGAATGCGGGACAATCAGTGGGGCGACGGAGCGGCGTACTCCAGTCAGTATATCAGCACGCTGACCAGCATTAACAAGGAATTTGACGATCCGTACATCAAGTATTTTGTCACAGAAGGCAAGGAGGGGATGATTCCGCCCCACACCTCCTATATGTACAAAAATACCAAGCGTACCATCATGCGGAGCGACTGGGGCGAGGATGCGGTCTATATTTTTTCGGATGTGGACGGCGGCACAGGGTATCACGGGCATAAGGACGACAACGCCATCATTTTGTCGGCCTATGGCCGGAATCTGCTCAGCGACCAGCTGTTCTATTCCTATGGCACTGGGCCCATCAAGAACTATCTGACCTCTGCCAAGGCCCACAATACCATAACCATTGACGGCGCGAACCAGTCTACCACCAAGAAGGGTCAAATCAACCACTGGGAGACCAACGGAATCTATGATAATACCGCCAATGTGACGTTTGGAAGTCAGGGCTCCGGCCGGAATGAGAACCACACCCGGAATATCCTCTATCTGCGGTCCGGATTTGTTCTGGTCAGTGACTATGTAAAGCCTTATGACAGCGACAGCGGGGAGCATGTGTACGACCAGTACTGGCATATGCCGCCGGATGCGAAGCTGACCCTGGACGAGACCAGTCTGACCGCCCGGAGCAACGTGGCCGACGAGGCCAATGTCCAGGTGGTGCCGGTGGATGACGGTGAGCTGGAGGCCGCCATTGAGAATGGTTATTATATTGCCACCACGGCCGACTATGCCAAATATCAGAAAAAAGGCCGGGGTCCGGTGACTTTTGACACGGTGCTGTATCCGGAAAAACCGGGGGAGCGCCCGGAGATTACCGCTGAGAAGCTGAATCTTTCCGATGTGGAAGACAATGGCGCAACTGCCATGCGTGTTGTCATTGAGCCGGAGAAAGGGGCGGTATCTGACATCTCCTATTATCTGGTGCATGATACGTCACAGCAAAAGGTGCGCCGGTTTGGAAACTATGAGACGGACGCCCGCTGTGCCTATGTGGAGCGGGACGGACGGGGAAATCTGGCACAGCTGATCATCCAGGACGGAACCTATATCAAGGATCTGTCCAAGGATCTGATCCTGTTTCAGGCCCGGGAGCAGGTCTCTCAGCTGGGTTTCCGGGCGGAGTACGGCAGTTTGGCGCTGGCATCTTCCCAGACACTGGATTTGCAGAAATGCACGGTTCTGGCGGATACGGGCTCCGCGCCCACGGAACTGACCTGGAACGGGAAAAAGACGGACTATAAGCTGTCCGGGCGGTATGTGTATTTTGGAAACCAGCCCATCATTGACGGCGGTGAACTGCCCGAGCCCACGCCCGGACCTACGGCTAAGCCCGGCGGTACAGGCGGCGGAACCAACCGTCCCGGCGGCGGCGGAAGCGGCGGCATGGGCGGCGGGAGCCAGCCCGCGGCCACAAAACAGCCCCAGCCTACAGCAGAGCCCGGGGAGACCCAGAAGCCATCTGACGAAGCGGGACATTTTGAGGATCTGACCGGGGCGTATGCCTGGGCGGAGCCTTATGCTGAAAAGCTCTATGCGGCAGGCGTGGTCAACGGGGTCCAAGAGGGAATCTTTGAGCCTGCCCGTCCGGTGACCCGGGAGGAGCTGGTCAAAATGGCGGTTTTGGCCGCCGGACTTGCACCGGAGCCGGAGGGCAGTCTGCCCTTCTCGGATATTGCGGCAGATGACTGGATGTATCCGTATATTGCGGCCGCTGTGCGCGCCGGCATGGTGACCGGCATCACAGAGACTGTCTTTGGAGCCGGTCAGGCCGTCACCCGTCAGGATCTGGCGGTGATCTGCGCGCGGGCGCTGAGGCTCCGGGGACCGGAGCTGGAGCCGAATTCCCCGGATCAGGCATTTGCCGACGAAACACAGATTGCGGACTATGCGTTGGACAGCGTGAAACTGCTGCAGGCCATGGGTATTGCCGGTGGGGATGAAAACGGAAATTTCCGGCCGAATGACGCGGCGTCCCGTGCAGAATGCGCAAAGATCATCTGCGGCGTTTTAACGGAATAGACTGATGCAGCCGGCGCCTATTGCGGCGCCGGTTTGGTTTTACAGAGATGGACCGGCGCGCTGCCGGTGAAAACAACAGGACTATGTCAACGAAAGCGAGGGATTTAAATGTTTGGAAAAGGAAAACGATTGGCCGCGGTCATTTTGGCGGGAGGACTGCTTTTTTCCGGATTGGAACCGGCAGGCGGCACGGTTTTTGCGGACGGCGGTACCGCGGCGTCCAGTGCGGAAAAACAGCTTAAGCTGTGGTATGACGAGCCGGCCTCCAGCTGGGAAAAGGAGGCGCTGCCTCTGGGAAACAGCTATATGGGGGCCATGGTGTTTGGCAAGACGGATACGGAGCGGATTCAGATTTCGGAAAACAGCCTTTCTAACCCCTACCGTTCCGGAAAGGCCGGAAGCGGCCTGAACAATTTCGCGGAGGTGTATTTGGACTTTAACCATCCCGGCGCATCCAATTACCGGCGGGAGCTGGATCTGAAAACGGCGGTGCAGACCGTCGCCTATACCTCCGGCGGCGTGGACTATACCAGGGAATATTTCACATCCTATCCCGCAAAGGTGCTGGCAGTGCGGCTGACCGCAGATCAGCCGGGGAAAATCAGCTTTGGCCTCCGGCCTCAGATCCCGTTTTTAAAAGCGTATGGCACGGATGATAACCGGGGAAAAACCGGAACTGTGACCACGGCGGGCGATACCATTACCCTGTCTGGCGAAATGGAGCGGTATGGGATAGAATATGAGGGACAGATCAAGGTGATCCCGGAAGGCGGGACATACAGGACCGGGCAGGACAGCATTTCTGTCAGCGGGGCGGACAGCGTGACCCTGCTCATGGCGGTGGGCACCAATTACCGGATGGAATCCTCGGTCTTTGAGGAGACCACAGAAAACCAAAAGCTGGCGGGCTTTCCCCATCCCCATGAAAAGGTGACAGAAATTCTGAACGCGGCCGCGGCGGGTTTTTCGGCAGGGAACGAAAGCCGGGCGTATGAGGCCCTGCGGCAGGCCCACATTACGGACTATCAGACGTATTTTAACCGCGTCAGCATTGACCTGGGCGGGGCGGACCCGGGCGGAACCACGGATGCACAGCTGAACGCCTACCGCTCCACGGCAAATCCCTATCTGGAGGAACTGTATTTTCACTACGGCCGGTATCTGCTGATTGCATGTTCCCGGCCGGGCGGATATCCCGCAAACCTGCAGGGGACCTGGAATGACAGCGACGGCGCCCAGTGGTCGGGCGGCTATTGGCACAATATCAATGTGCAGATGAATTACTGGCCCGCCTTTTCCACCAATCTGGCGGATTTGTTTCAGCCGTATGCGGACTACCAGAAGGCGTATATGAAACATGCCATGGACAATGCGGACACGCATATGAACCGCTTTTTCCCGGAGAAAAATGAACCGGGGAAAAATGGCTGGTGCATTGGCACCGGCGGCTGGCTTTATACAACGGACGGCGTGGTTGCGCTGAAGGACCACAGCGGCCCCACCTTAAACGCCCTGACCGCGAAGCTCTTTTATGACTGGTACGACTATACCCGGGACGACACCGCCCTGGAGCAGGCTTATCCGGTTCTGAGCGAGGCCTCCCGGTTCCTCTCAAAGGTAGTGGAGGAAAATGAGGACGGCGAATATCTGGTCAAATACTCCGCCTCCCCGGAGCAAAACGTCAATGGGGCGAACTATTATACGACCGGAAGCGGCTTTGACCAGCAGCTGGCCTTTGACAACCACCGCGGAACACTGGAGCTGATGGAGCGGATGGAGGCCATAGCACCGGAGAAGGTGGACAGCGGTCTCAAGGCGACACTGGAGGCCCAGACGCCCCGCATGGCCCCGGCGCTGGTGGGGGATTCCGGACAGATTAAGGAGTACCGCGAGGAGACAGTCTACGGCTCCATAGGAGAAAAGGAGCACCGGCATATCTCCCATTTGATGGGGCTCTATCCCGGGCAGGTCATCAATTCCCAGACCCCGGCCTGGCTGGACGCGGCCAAGTATACGCTGTCTCAGCGCGGCAGCGGCACCTCCGGCTGGTCAAAGGCGCACCGGCAGCTCCTGTGGGCCAGGGCCAAGGAGGGGAATGAGGCATACCGGATGTATCAGATTCTTCTGCGCACCAGCACCCTCAGCAATCTCTGGGACAGTCACCCGCCCTTTCAGATTGATGGGAATTTTGGCGGGACGGCCGGTGTGGCTGAGATGCTGCTGCAGAGCCATGAGGGTTATATCGAGCCGCTGGCGGCCTTGCCGGACGCATGGAAAACGGGCAGTTTCAGCGGACTCGCGGCAAGGGGAAACTTTGAGGTTGCCGCACAGTGGTCCAATGGCCGGGCGGAGCGGCTGGCGTTTCAATCAAACCGGGGCGGCGTCTGCAAGGTGAAATATCCCGGGCTGTCCGGCGCGGTCCTGCGGGACGGCAAGGGCAATGCGGTGGTATTCACAGAGGCGGACGGCATTTGCTCCTTTGAGACCGCGGCGGGGGAGACCTATACCTTTACCGGGATCCCGGCATACACAAAGACCGCGCCGCCGGCCAATCTGCAGGTGACGGCAAAGGGGCAGACAGCCGTACTTTCCTGGACCGCATCTGCGGACGCAGAACACTACCGCGTGTACAGAGCTCTGGGAGACGCCCCCGCTTATGAACTTTTGAAGGACGGTGTGAAAGAGACCGCGTGCAGCATTGCTTTGGACGCTGAGACGGCAGTGCAAAAGGCGACCTATAAGGTCACGGCAATCCGGAGCGGCGGAACCGAGAGCCCGGGCGTCACCCGCCATGTGACAGAGGCGGCCCTTGCGGTGCCGCAGGGGGTATGCCTGGACCGCTTCGGCGAGGCCAACCAGATCAGCTGGCAGCCGGTGGAGGGGGCGGAGGCCTATCGGATATACCGGGACGGCGGATTTTTGACAGAGACAGAACAGCTGGCCTGGGTGGATGAGCTGGGGGACAAAAATGCCGGGTATCAGGTGGCGGCGGTCTCCGGCAAACGGGTCGGCAAACCGGCGGACGCCATAGCGCCGGACGGCGCGGTGAATGTGGCCCTGGGCAAAACGGTAACGGCCAATCGTGCGGCGTTTTCTGACAAATACGCCTTTGACAAAATGGTGGATGGAGATTACACGACCCGAATGGCGGCGCTGGACGTTGCGGAGCCGCTGGAGCTGGTGATTGACTTGGAGGAGTCCTGTGTGCTGGACAGTATGACCATCCGGGAATACAAGTACAAAACAGAGCCTAGGACCAGAGCCCGGGATGTTTCCCTATATACCTCTGTGGGCGGCGGTGACTGGCGGGAGGTTTTTTCCGGCAGAATGCTGGACGATGCCAAAACAGACGATAAAGTGGGGGTCCCGACCACATTTGAGCTGGGTGGAGTACAGGCGGATAAGGTTCGGCTTGTGGTAAAAAATGATCCCGGGCAAAAACCCACAGCCACCTTCCATGAGCTGGAGCTCATGGCGGCGCGGACGACGCCGGCTGTGGACAAAACCGGGCTGCTGCGGCAGCTGGAAACCCTGCGGCGGAGCGACCTTTCGGCGCTGAGCCCGGAGGAGCAGGCCGGACTGCAGCGCCTTGCGGACTCGGCACGGCCGCTTTTGGCGGCCGGGGGCGCGGCGGAGGAAATCGGACTTGTGTCGGCGGAATTGGCGGACGGTCTTGCGGCCCTGCCCGTCCGAATCGAAAATGTGGCGGTATTGCAGGAGCTGACGGCGGAGGCGCCAAAGGACGGCAAGATTACCTTCCGGGCGGCCATGCTCAACTACAATGGACAGCGGCAGGAACTGCCGCTGTACTGCGCATGGTACAGGAACGGGATTTTGCAGGCCGTCACACACCTGCCCTTTTATGCGGCGGCCGCGAGTCCGCTGTACCTGGAGCACACCCTCTCTGTGGACGACGGGGAAACGGCAAAGGTTTTCCTCTGGGATATAGAACGATTGTGCCCGCTGGGGTCAGCGCTGACCCTGCAGACGGGGCTCTGAAAAATTTGGGACCGAACAGAAACGGAAATACAGGAGGGCGGTGATGGAATCCGGCGGCGTTTTTCTGGCTGTCGGAGCGCTGCCTTATAAAGAATTATGATAAGGGGGAAAACAATGAAAAGAATCTGTTCAATTATGACCATAGGCGCCATGCTGGCGGCCTGCGGCGGGGCCATGCCGGGATCCGCCGCAGAGCAGGGTGTCCCGGAGGCGCAGATTGTGATGCGGTCAGGGCATCCGTGCGGACTGTCCAACGGCGCAAAGTTTCAGATTGACCCGGATAACGCAGAGGCCGCGCCCTATTACGAGGGGGACACCATGATGGCGCCCCTCAGGTTCATCGCGGAGCGGCTGGGCGGCGAGGTGAGCTATGATGCTGCAATGGAGAGCGCAGAGATTCTTTCATCTCCGGCCGTTCGGCTGGTGGCGGGCGAGTCCCGGATCTGGGTCAACGGCAAGGCACAGCCGGTGGACCGGCCCATTGCGGAGCGGGGCGGACGCATTTATGTGCCGCTCCGCGCGGTTTCACAGGCGCTGGGAAAAACGGTGGTCTGGTTCAGCAATGACGTGGTGGTCATTGGGACCGGAACCCAGGACGCTCTGCGCCGGACAGCGGAGGCGGAGATGGAGACACTTCTGACACGGCTGGGTGCGGAATCCGGCGCGCCGGGGACGCTGGATCCGGATTTTCAGGCGATCAAGAAAAAGCTGAAGGAGTCCGTGTATTCCACCGCCGCAGACCCCGGAGAAATTCTGGAAAAATGGCAGCCGGACGGCAGCTTTTCCGGCATTGACTATGCCTCTGATGAACGCAGTATGTGGCCCGCGGCAGACCATATAGACAACTGCAAGGTTATGGCCCTGGCCGCCTATTCGGAGGGAAATCCGTATTATCAGAATCAGGAGCTGAAGGATAAGCTTGTAAAGTCCCTTGATTTTTGGGTCAATGGAGACATTACACCCAGCACAAACTGGTGGTTTGCCGGCATTGGAAACCCCACACGGATTGTGGATATCCTATTGATGGAGCCGGAGGGCGTGCCGGACAGCGTACTGCGGGAGCTCAATGAACAGGCCAATGCGGGAAGTATATTCAATGAGACGCAGGAATGGTATTCCACAGAACGGCCTGTGGGCAGTACAGGCGGTAACCTGACCGATAAGCTGATGATTACCTTTAAAACCTCCATTGCGATCAATGACGAAAGTCTGCTCTATGACATCATGGGACTTCTCCAGAACGAAATGCGGGTATTTCCCAAAAAGAAATTCAACGACCGCTATAACGACGCAGAGGGAATCAAGCCGGACGGCAGCTTTCACCAGCACGGCAGTTCCCTGCAGTGGGGCGGTTATGGCGAGGTGTTCTGCGACGGTGTAAACAAAATTCTGGGCTATGTTCTGGACACAAAATACATGGTCAGCGGTTCGGCGCTGAATGCTTATGCTGATTTTCTTTTGGACGGTATGCAGTGGGGATTCTGCAATGAATACAAGGATTTCACGGTGACGGGCCGGGGCTTTTCAAGGCCAAACGCCGGCAAGGGCATCCGGAAATCCGTCATGGAGGCGGCGGAGCTGCTGCTGCACTTCCCCCAGCTTGAGCGCTATGAGGAGCTGAAGGCCATGCGGGAGACCCGGCTGCAGGGGGAGGACAGCATGGCGGGGAACCGGTATTTCTGGACCTCGGACTACATGGCCCATAAACGCCCCGGCTTTCATATCGGCGTCAAGACCAGCTCTCTGCGCACCAAGCCCTCCGAGGTGGTAAACAATGAAAATACCCTTGGCTATTATATGGGAGACGGCGTGACCTGTCTTATGCTGGACGGGAGTGAGTATGAGAATATCTACCCGCTTTGGAACTGGAACCGCGTCCCCGGCACAACCACCCCCCAGGGGGGACTGAAAAATCTGAACGATGTGACAGAATGGTTCGGGGAAGCGGACGAGGGCTGGCGCGGAACCACAGATTTTGTAGGCGGTGTGAGCGACGGGAGATACGGCGCGTCGGCCATGGACTATAACCGGGATAAGCTGTCCCTGCACAAGGCGTGGTTCATGTTCGACCGGGAAATGGTTGCCTTGGGCAGCGGAATCAACTCCTACAGCGGCATGGAGATCTACACCAATCTGAATCAGACGCTGCGACGCGGCGACGTGTTTATTGGAAGAAACGGCTCTGCGGTCCGGGCGGACAACGGTCGGCAGACGGCGGCAGAGGTGGATTATATTCTGCACAATCAGATCGGCTACTATTTCCCGGAGGCGCAGACTGTGGAGCTGGACATTGAGAGCAGGGAGGGGCTTTGGGAGACCATCAATACGGCCCGGACCGGCATGCCGGAGAAGCAGGAGGTTTTTGAACTGGGTATTTCACACGGTACGGATCCCCGGGACGCCTCCTATGCCTATGCCGCGGTGATGAATGCGGACGCGGAGCAGATGAAGGCCTATGCAAAGGATGCCCCTATTTCCGTTCTGCAAAACAATGACAGGGTGCAGGCGGTTTATCACAGAGATCTGAAAATGCTCCAGGCAGTCGTCTATAAGGCGGCGGAGATAGCGGCCCCGGACGGACTGCGGATTTCGGTGAACAAGCCCTGTGCGGTAATTGTGCAGGAAGCGGGAGACGAGATCAGGGTGACAGCGGCGGACCCAAGCCAGCGGCCGCGGGAGCTTACCGTCACCATAAACCGCACACTGCCCCAGGGCGAAAACGTGACCTGTCAGGATGGCCGGTCCCAGATGATCTTTCGGCTGAATGCGGGCGCGTATGCGGGAAGCAGTACGGTTTACAGCTCTAAAACAGGATTTTCGGAGTTTCTAAAATAAAACGGCAGCAACAATGAGGGACCCATGGGGCTCGGCAGAGGCTGTATCCAGCATCTGTAGGGCATCCCCGTGCCGGTTCGGCCCCGGCCAGCGGCACCGCATCGGAACGGACTTTGCTCCGTTCCGATTTTTGTTTGCACAAAAATCAGTCACACACGCCGTCGTTCCTTCTCTTTCGCGAAAAGTCACGTTTGCTGCAGTGATGCCCTTGTAAACGCGGGCATGACACTTCCGCTTCGCTGCCACCTTTTCGCGAGTACATACCTGCGCTTCTGCAAATTTCACATCTGTATATTTTTCCGCAGAATATATGCTTTTATATTTCTTTTGCTGCGCAAAAAAGAAAGGCACGAATAGGATCCGATTTTGATCGGTATTCGTGCCTTTTTTCGTCCATGTTTATCGGTGGAGACAGTATTATTTGATATTTCGCTATACCTGCTTTATCGGATCATCATTTATGGTTGTCCAGGAGCGATTGGCGTTAAATCCACATTGGGGTTCAGCCAAATAGAAAGTTGACGGAGTGTTGAATTTTCCGCCGCGCCGTCGCGGATTGCGGCGGCGACCAGCTTTGCTGTTTCGGCTGCGCCGGTTTTGCTGATATGTGTGTTATCCGGGAGCGAAGCAGGATAAGAGGGGTAGTCCGCTTTCGAAAAGTGCAGAAACAGCGCTTTGGAACCTTCATTGCCCCAGCGCTCTACCAGTTCCTTATGTGCGGCGCCCACATCCAGAACAGGGACGCCATTTGCCGCCCCGACCTCGCGCATAGCCTGACGGTATGGCTCGATGCCATCCTCGTTCAAAACATCCGTATTGCCGGCAAAATTCCGCTCGTGAATAGAGGTTATGAAAATTGGAATCATTTCATTTTTGTGGGCAATCTCAATAAATCTTTGGAGATTATACCGATATGCGGTCTCGTCTTGCGCCAGGCTGTCTGGATCGGTTTTTTGGGATGGGCGGCTAGTAGGACGGTCGTTATGCCCAAACTGTATAAACAGGTAGTCGCCGGGCTGTGCCGCGGCCAGGATTGCCTCCATCCGCCCATCATTTATGATTTCCGGGTTGGCGGTTGGATCATGACCGTTTAAGAAGGTACGTGAACTCTTTCCGCCTTTGGCCTTATTGATAATCTGAACGGTTTCCTTAAAATAGTTCCCGATTTCCATGCCCCAGCCTTCCCGGGGTGCATAAACTGCGGGCAGCGGCTCACAGGTAGAATCCGAGGCAAGGAAAATTTGCGGCGCGCTTCTGACGATACTGTGCGTTTGATTCACGGCCGCCCTGACTGCACCGATATAAAATGTGGAAGGGGCCGTGATTCGGAAATCACTGACATAATTTTGAGAATCGGTCATGCAGGCATTGGTCAGGGTGACAGAAGCGGTTTTCCACGCCCTGCTGTCTGTCAGTTTCGCCAGAACAATTCCCTGGTAAGGCGCAGTCAAAGTGTTGTACTGCAAGGTCATGGAACCGGTACCCATATCAAAATAATCCACTTCAATGGTCATATCAGAATCCTTTTCGCCCATGGCGTACCTGTTATCAATATCAAAATACATATAGCCCGTCTTTTGGGTTTCCTCATGAAAGGGGACGGTC
This sequence comes from uncultured Ructibacterium sp., assembly GCA_965146665.1. Classification (GTDB taxonomy): domain Bacteria; phylum Bacillota; class Clostridia; order Monoglobales; family Monoglobaceae; genus Ructibacterium. Next base: position 113,182 of record CBCTHE010000002.1, on the reverse strand, counting down.
CGGCAGGCCCGTCCGCCAATGGAAGCAGGTTCATTATAGGAATCGCCGCCGGAATTTAACCGGGCAAAAAGTCCGGTTTCTTCAACATTGTCTCCGGCCAGAATGGCTTCCGCATACTGTGGGATGACAGCGCCAATGGTGATACGCCGGAGCGCCTCCGGATTATTTCCGGCGCCAGTGCCCTGCGCGGCGGAAAGGGAAAGACGCACTGTTTGATCGGCAAGAACCGCGTTGGGAAGAACCACGGTATGGCGGCTTCTGCCGTTTGTGTCCATGTCCACGGTCTGAGACCCGCTGTTTTGGGTCTGGTAGGTCAGCGTAAGTGTTTTTGCAAGCGCTGGATCGATTTCAAGAGTTACAACCGCGTCCGTGTCGCCATTTTTCATTACAGCATCGTTTGTTTGAAAGCTCCAGGCCTGGCTGTCAGCAGCCTGCGGGCAGGAGTAGTTCAGAAGATTGCCGGTCTCCGGATACTGCAAATTCGTAAAATCGGCATAAGCCGGAAGAATACCGGAGAATTGTGTCTGCTCCGCTGAGACAGACGCAATGTAGGTATTGGCACCGCCGTCGATCCTGAAGTCACTGCTTTGCAGAGCCGCCGGGGCGCACAGCTTGGCGTCAGTCACTGAGACACTGGCTGTTTTCCAGGTATTGCTGTTTTGACGGGCGGCAATCTTGACTTTCTTCGCCAGGGTGCCGTCTTCCGCGTTATACCCAATGTATAAATCGTTTGTGCCATTGTCAAAATAAGTTACTTCAAACGTCACCTGCCGTGCGGTTTCAGGAATCATGCTCCGTTTGGCCGTGAAGTACATCATGCCGTAGCGTGTCGGATTATTTTTCGGAATGGCAGGCGCCAGACGGCATGCACGTCCCCCAATGACCGTGTTTTCAGAATAAGAATCTGTGCCGTCATTGGTTCCGCTGTCCAAAAATGTGATGTTCTTATAACTGCTGTTTTCTCCCAAAACGGCAATACAGGTATTTGCCGCGGATGTGATCAGCGAGCGGCTGTCCCCCTCAGCGCCGTTAATGATCGGCGTGACGGTGTAGGTATACGGGACTCCGGTTTGCAAATAATTATCACAAAAGCGGGAGCGGTAACTTTCCCCAATGACCGTGCCGTCACGGCGAATCCTATATTTTTCCGCCCCGGCGGTTTCCGGCCAGGTGAGGACAATGCTGTGATTGTCCGCATATACAGCAGAAACCGGGGTTTCTGCTGCGCAGGAGACCGGCGTCATGCGCTCCAGACTGCTGAAGGTGAAAAAACGAACGGTTTCATCCTGGCCGACGTCGATCTGCACCGACAAAGTTTGAAACGGCGCGTTGGCTTTCTTTTGATCTGTCTCAAACCTCTGCAGACATCCCTGACTGTTATAAACAGCCGCAGTCAAAACGGCTTCCTCATCGCTGTTTACAGGGAGCATAGCGCATAGCGTTCCGAAAGCGCCATCTTCAGCCTGTGCGCGGGTGAGTGCGCGATAATCCCCGGTTTCGGAGATTTCGAAAAATTTCAGCACGCCTGACAGGGGCGCGGATTCCGCCGCGAAACCCGGCGCCGCGCAGAATGCGGCCGCCAATATGACAGCCAGGCATACGGACAATCCAAGCATAATGCGTCTGTAAACTGGTTTTTTAAATGAATTGCAAAACATAGATATCCTCCTTTGTCGATTTGTGTCAAACGATCATTTGTGATTCAGTTCCCTGTACTGACTGGGCGTTATCCCCTCAAGCTTCCGAAAGGTACGCAGGAAGGTGCGCACGTTGTTAAAGCCTACATTTGCGGCGATTTCCGACATGGACATATCGGAGCTGTCAATGAGTGCCTTGGTCTTATCCACCCGCAGACGGGCAATATAGTCCATGAGCGTGACGCCCTCGGTCTTTTTAAATATGTTCGAGAGGTAATAGGGCGTAATGCCGAAAAATTCACCTAAAGAGGCCAGATGGAGGTTGCTGTCGCTGTAATTTTGCTGAATATAGCTTTTCACGTTGTCCAGCAGAGTGTCAGATGCGCTGGAATCGGCTTCTTTGGATTTTTCCTCGCTTTCCTTATGCAGGGCTCTGCGCTGCTCCATAATATCGCAGGAAATCGTGATGAATTCGCGGAATGTATCCCTGTGGGGGATATAACCCTCGTGACTGGGAATAAGACGGTCAATACAGCGCATGAATTTTGAATAATCTATCGCTGTATCAGAATCCGGATCATCCAGTACGGCGGCGGAGACCGCGGCCACAATACGGATTGTCAGAATATGCGCCTGCCCAACGTCAATGGATTCATCGGCAAAGAGGGCATCAATGATGGACTGCGCAATCTTGCTGTCCCCCAATCGGATAAAGTTGATCAGCCGGTGTTCTGTGTCGCTGTTAAACAGGTTATTTGAGGCTGGATTCTGGATGTTTTCAAAGATAATGAGATCCTCATTTTTAATAAACAGCCGGTAGCTCATAGTTTTGTTTGCTTCCCAGTATGCGGAGGTTACGGCGTCAAGACCTTTGTGAATACTGCTGGCGCTGGCAGTGAAGGAGAACATAAAATTCTCTTGAATAAACTGCTTGGCTTTACTGACCGCCTCTGCAATATCCGCGTGATAGCAGGAAAGCCTCTCTGGATGAAAGCTGATGATACACATGAGCCGCCCATGGGTCTCGGCTATGTAACCGCAGTGATATTTGCCGATCAGTTCTTCGAATACGTTTGTCATGATGAACCGAATCAGCTTTGCAGTCTCATCGTCATCAATCTGTTCGGCTGTTTCGTCATCGGAAAACAGCTGGCTCGCATCGGTGATATTAAAACATACCACCGCAAAATAATCTGAGATAAAATGAATATCCAGGTTTTCCATTTCACGTTCCGGGTTTGGATGCTTATTTAAATAGCCGTTTGCCAGGTCGGACAGAAACTGAGCCCTTTTATCGGACAGTTCATGATGCTGAATGCTCTCAAGCCGCTGTTTGTTCGTGATATAGTCGTTTAGAATATTGTTGATCATATCATATTCGCCCTGCTGGGAAACCACATCATCCGTATTTCTTTTTGCGACGCTGATTATTTTTTTGAGCGGCTTATAGTTCTCCAGCGAGAAATAGAGAATCAGCAGACACACAATCAAGGCGCAGACCGCGGAGCTGATTAGAACCGGAAAATACAGATAGGAAAGCTGATTCGTGATATATCGTCTGGGGGTGATGGAAACATACTTCCATTTATTGATCTCTGAGGTACAGGAAATCACAATGTCCTTGGTTTTCGCATTGACCGAGATGCCATTGGGAATCTGATCATAGCCAATTGTTGAGACGGGCGGTTCTCCCAGAACTGTTTGCCCCTGGGGATCCAGTACAAACAGCGTCTTGTCCTGGGTATCGGTATAGCGGGCAATGCTTTCGTAAAAAGACCGGCTGGCAATCTGTATCACAACCGTGGCCCTGACATGTGTGTCCAGCATGGGGATGGAATAGAAGAAGTCCACAAAGGATTCTCCGCCGGGTATTTTGGATACCATATACGACGCATAGGCAAATTCATTGAGATGTGTATTCCAGTTCTCTTCGGAAGCGTCTGTGCTGCCGTAGACATAAGAAAAGAACGCACTGCGGTCAGCGCCGAAGTTCGTACCAATACAATAGTCGCTTTCAGGCAGATAGATATAGAGATTGCTGATATCGGAATTATAGGTTTTGAGCATACCCATGCTCTTGGAGGCATTGATGCGGTTCTGCTCAAATATGGGTGTGCCGGGATGCAGCGTGAGAAGGTTCTGGATATATTCACTGCCCTGTACACTTGCAACCATGGCCGAAAGCCCCGAGATGGATCCATCAAAAGAAAGCATCAGATTATCCAGCATCTGGTTGTCAGTGCGGTATATGCGCTGCTTGATCTCATTTTTTGTTTTGGTATAGGTGTAGATGTTGTTTGCAAATGGAATCAAAAAAATGATCAAGTACGACACGATCCAGGAAAGGATAATATGCTTCGAAAACAGCGAAAAAATACCCTTGCGTAAATTCATAAAATGTCCCAGCCTTTCCGAAAAGAGGATTTACGATAAGAGCGTAATTTAGTTTATAAACATATATGACAAGGAGCTGTTGAAACACTGAAAAGCGGATTTGCAACAGCTCCTTGCCGGATTTGTAAAACAATAATAGAAGAGTCTTTCTGTGGCTGTCAAGCTGCAAAGCGGATCAATACTTGCTTGTGGGAATGGCGGCCACCTTTGAGATGCAGATCTCACCGTTCGCAGAGCCGGAGGCGGTGATTCTGAAGTCTGAATTGGTCAGGGCGACCGGTGCGGTAAACGCGGCGTCTGTAAGCTGTACCACAGCGGTTTTCCAGGTGTTGGTATTTTCCAGTGATGCTATGGTCTGCTGCTTTGCAATCACGCCGCCCACGGCATTGTACTGCAGAATCACAGATCCGGCGCCTTCATCAAAATAGGTGATTTCCAGAGTGACGTTTTTCTCGTTCGAGCTGATGATGTTTCGATCCACCGCAAAGTATAAAAACGAGAGCGATCCGCCGGTGATCGGCTTGCGGTATACATTTTTTCGGCATACGATGCCGCCCCGTTCCGTCTCCTCGGTATAGGAGTCGCCGCCCGTGATTGTATCATTCAGCACAAAGGAAATACCGCCGCTGCTGTCGGAGCAGTCCGCAAGATCAATCTCCGCCATTTTCTCCAGTCCGGTAGTAAAGGTATAAGGCAGAGAGGCCAGACCTTCGTGATCATAGGCAATCACGGAAAACGCATGCTGCTCGCCTGTGGAGATGCCGCTGACGGTAAAGCTGTTGGCTGCGCCGGTCTCTGCGCTTCGCTCAGAAACCCTGCCAAGCTCTTCCCCGTCCATAATAACTGCATATTCGGAGACGGCCTGGAAATCATCAGGAACCTTGTCCCAGCTGAGAATCAGCTTGCGGTTTTGGGTAGTTACCGCCGGTTTGACTGAGGCGGGCGGACTGTTTTTCAGAGAAAACCCGTCCGGGGTCATAATATAAAAGCTATAGTCCAGATGCTCGGCCCAATCCGTCTGTGCGGTAAGGGTGAAGCTTGCCGCAGCGCCCAGCGCGTGGGAATCCGTCGCAATATTTGTAATCATGCCGCTGTTTTTATCGGTTGCCAGCAAAAGCAGAACACACGAACCAGAGGAAAGATCCGCGTTCGAAACGGGGACGCTTAGGATCTGCTTGCCGCCGGCGGCCCGCCAGTTTTCAGTGCCAATGGTAAGGGCGTGTGCTTTGAACGGCTCCGCGGCAACCGTAAGATCAAAGCTACGTTTCACATAGCGGTGATTCAAAAGGACGGTGGCGGTCAGTGTGACCGGAACCGGAGCCGCTGAGCGTGTGACCACAGCGGAGGAACCGCTGATGCTGACCGCGGGGGAATTGCTCTCCCATGTGATGTCCACGCCTGCGGCACTGCTTTGCGGCAGCGTAAAGCTCTCGTTGATTTCCTCCGCGGGATCAAAGGGGAAGGAGATCGCCTCTGCCGCATCGCTTAACGCCGCGTAATCCTCAGCGGAACAGTTATAGACCGCGACGCGGCGGATATAGGTGTCGTTTTTACAGTCAATCCGGTAATCGCACTTGCCGTCAACCAGCTGGGTGGACGTTTCACGGTTCAGATAAGCGTCAGTGACAGTGGTTTGAAAGGTTTTCCAGGTATTGGTTCCCGTTCTGGGAACGGATACAATTTTGAAATTGCCGTTGTTCGGCCCGTTGACATATGTAAAGGAAAAGTTTTCTGTGCCCTGGTCGAAGTATTCGATTTCAAAGGTGAGTTCCCGGTCGCTGGTCGTGATGTTGGGGCTGGCGTCAAAACAAATAAATCCTGGCGTGACTGGGTTATCTGTTCTTTTTGGACGGCTGTAGGTGGTGGAGAATACACAGGGGGAACCGCCGATTTCCGTGCGGTATGTCCCGATATCCGAGGTTCCGTCATAGGTAACCCAGGCAAGATTGCTGGTTTCCTCGCTGGGTTCCACCGGTTCAATGGCCAGCTCGCCGTAAAATTTTACGCTGCCTGTGGTTGTATCGCTGTCAAGGCTGCCGGCAAAGCTGTAGTCAGAATACACGGCCGCTGTGGGGTCCGAATCTGCGGCCGGTTCAATCACCGTCTCCGATGCGGTATCCTCCGCTGGCCGTCCGCTCTCGAATTGTGCGGCGTCCTCCGGAACAGGCATGACCTCGCCGGGCTCCGCATAGGCAGGCAAAACGGACAGACATGCCGAGGCCGCTGCTATGAGTGCAATTATTTTTTTCTGTTTGATCATATCTGGATATCCTCCTTGTACACAGCCTGCCCCTATCTGCTGCGGCTGTCAATTTTATAGGTATATTGTAGCAAGCGCCCATGAGAAATGTCAATAGACAGGATTAGAAAAAAACGGGTTTCCATCGGACGAAATTATGAAACGGCGGGTTGGTTTCGGTAATTTTTATAAATTTGTCCTCTAAAAACGGCTTTTTCACAATTTTGGAAATTGCAAATGCCTCTGGGGCAATGCTACAATAGGGATAGAGAATCAGAAGAACTATTTGAGGGGGCGTGACTCTTGCGTTTGCGGGGAAAGCACTGGATAAAGGCGGGAATTGTTTTAGCGGCCTGTGTCTGTGCAGGCATTGGACCGGCCAAAGCGGCGGAACCAGCGCCGGCTATGGAAGCGGTGCCGGAATGGCTGTACGCGTCCTATTCCTTTGGGACAAATACGGAGGATGATACCATCATCGGAGGAATGCGGCTCTATAAGGGGGAAAATGTGGTTTATCCCACAGCTCCCACAGAGGAAAACGGCGGGTGCAGCTACCGCATAGACGGTGTGGACAACGATGCGTCCATGTGCCGTACCGTAAAGGGAGACCGCGCCTGTGCGGCGGCCGTCCGGCACTATTGTCCGGGCCGTCCCGAAGGAAAACGGGTTGTGAGCGGCTATATTTATTTTGACGCAGGCAGAAATTTTACACCGGCGGACCGGGAACTCACCTTTGAAATCGAATACTTTGACGAGGGCACTGACAGCTTTCAGCTCATGTATGTCAACGGCGAAGAGACAGTTGACACCGTAGAGGTCGGACGGACGGATACGAAGACGTGGAAGGTAAAGTCCTTTACAGTGCGGGATGCGTACTTTAATGGGGAAGTACCCACCCCGCTCGGAGACGGCAGCTGTGATTTTCGGATTGAATGCCGGGGAACGGACACGGCAATCGGAAAGGTATCCTTATACAACGACGCGGACAGCGTGAGCGGGCGTTCCTATCAAGCGGTCTCCCTGGGCGGGGTCCCCACAGCAAGAGCCTATTTCACTCAAAATATGTGGTCGGCGGACAGCAGACAGATTTGTCTGTATGGAGCGGACGGCTGGGTTTATGCGTATCATATTGCTGATGGGACAGTCAGAAAAATCGCCAGAACCGGCAGTGATTTTTATGTATCAAAAGGCAATTACTTTTATTATATCAACACCGCGGCAAAAACCATAAACCGGATCAGCCTTGACACCTATCAGGAGGAGGTGCTTACGGCCTATCCGCCGGGTGTCTATGGAAACCCCAGCTATATTCATGTCAACAATGCCGATACCAAGCTGACGGTAATGTTTGCGGAAAACGCTTCGCCGCTGGATTTGGAACTAGGCGAGGCAGGGACGCTGGAGCGGCGGAACAGGAGGCTTCCGGTCTATGATATACCGTCCGGAACGTGGGATCTGCGCTATACCCATGAATTCCCGGCGGGGACACCGCACATGACCCACCTTATGATTAACCCGGAATATGACAATCTGGTTTTCTTCTGTCATGAGGGGACGACCACCAAGATACCGGACAGAATGTGGACGCTCAATACCGAGACCGGCGCGCAAAAGAATATCTTTGTCCAGCAGGCCAATTCCGTGGACGCGGATTCCGCTGTAAAAACAGGCGAGACCTCCGGCCACGAGAACTGGACGGCTGACGGAGAGCATATGGTATTTGTAAAATATCCGTATGCCACCAATGTGGGAATGAACGGCATTGTCCGCATTGACAAATACGGAGAGAACCGCGAGTATATCAACGACGATTACCGGTACTGGCACTGTCATCCCTCCCCCGACAACCGTTTTGTCACCGCCGATACCATGATGACCAACACTGCGGCGGGGCAGAACATCAATATGAGCGTGGGTAACTGTGACATTGCGCTGGTGGACAGCAAAACTTCATCCTCCGTACTGCTGGCGCACATCCGCGCCGGAAGCGTTCATCCCTACCAGCCTCACCCGGCCTTTTCGCCGGACGGCAGACTGGTGGCGTTTGCGCGCGTCAATGAGGACGAATTGCTGCAGGTAGGTATTATGGACATTACGGATCTGACCGCAGGAAAGCCGGGCGAAACCTTTCAGGGCAGGACGAACGAGGACGCGGGCGTCCTGGTGTCTGAGCCGGACATCAGCAGCGGCGGCGTATCCGTGGACTATCAGGGAACCGCGGAGACAGCGCTGACCCTTTACGGGGCGGAATACGATGGGGCGCTGTTGAGCGATGTGAAGACCGCAGAGGCGAAAATCAGCGCCGGAAGCAGCGGTTCGCTTTGGCTAGGCGGTCTTGCGGAGCATGCGTCAGTCTTTCTGTGGAAGGATGATATGATTCCCCTGAGTTTTCAGCCCTCGGCGCCGGAAAAGCTGAGGGTAATTCAAAACAGCAGCTCCGGCGTGGTTCTGGGCTGGTTCCCGCCGGTCAATCTTCTCAGCGAAGGAATTGAATACGAGGTATGGCGGAACGATGAAAAGATCGGGCAGGTATCTGACGGCTATTTCAAGGACGTGAGCGCAGTCCCGGATACGCGCTGTGTCTACCGGGTGCGCGCCGTCTATCCGAGGGGGACGGTTTCTCCCTTTGCTGAGACCGCGGTTACCTCTGTAAGCGGGGAAATGTATTTCGTCCTGGCTCACGGCGGAGAAAGACAGGGGCTTACCTTTCTGGACAACAGTACGAACCCGGGCGGGGATTCCTATACGGAACCGGCGGAAATCGGCGGCCGGCAATGCCGGAAATCCACAAGTCAGACGGTGGACGGCAAAACCAAGACCGGAAAATTCTATTTTGCTTGTGACGCGGGGTATGTGGATCCGACGGATCATGAGATTATGTTTACCGTCACTTATTATGACAATGGGACGGCGCCGGTCTATATGGAATATAACGCCATGGACGGAACGGTGGCGAAAAGAGTGCCGCTGGCAAACCGGACCAATACAGAAGAATGGGTGACGGCCAGCGTGACAGTCCATGACGCGGCCTTTACCCATGCTGCGGCCCTGTCCTACTGCGACTTTCGTATAGAGGGCGGGCCTGATACCTATATCTATGCGATGCGGGCCGAAAACAAAACAGTGAAAAGCATGAATGCTTTACAGAAGTCCTTCTGTCTGCTGGGAGAGACTGTTTCCGGAAGCGGACTGCATTTTTATAAGGAAGGGACGGGCGACAGCGCTTTTTCGGCCGGGGAAAAAGGCGGAAAAGCATGTGTGACCATTGAAAGCGGAAAATATCTGTATTTTGACGTGGACGATGCTTTTCTCTGCGGCGATGCCAAGCATGGTGTTTCCATAGAGATCACCTATTTTGATGAAGGCGCAGGGGACATCATGCTGCAGTACAACAGCAATGACCCCACCTATACCGGCGCCAGGGCCTACAAGAAATGCCTGTTTGGAAAAAAGACAGACAGCCGAACCTGGAAGACCGAAAAAATCCTTCTTGTGGACACCAGCTTTCAGAACGCCCAGGATGCCCCCTACCTGTCAGATTTCAGAATTTTTGCCTCAGACGGACTGTCAGCGGCCAAAGTAAAGGTGACTGCACGCCCGTAAAAATCGCCTGATTCGTAAATTTGTCCGATAAAAGCCCCGTTTTTATAATTTTATCAGTTGACTTTTCACAAAGCAGCCATTTAGAATAAATATAAGAAATTAGTTCCAACTATAACCAGAGGGTTTGAAGGGAGACGTTGTAAAAATGAAAGGAAAGAAGTTTGGAAAAAAGACGTTGGGTTTCACGCTGGCGCTCATGGTGTGTCTCACCTCGGTGACCGGCTGGGCTGCGGGAATTACAGCCGGGTATACGGATTACACCGTGGACGGCAAAGGGGCCGCAGGACCGGCGCCAGGCACGGTTACGGCCGGGATTTCCGTACAGGGCGGGACTGCCCCTTCTAAGGTGCGGCTGATTACGGCCCTCTATGATGAGCTGAATGGCTGTCTGGTGGATGTGGGCATGTCGGAAACCATTGATGTGCCGGCCGGAGAACCGGCAAATGTGGAATCGAGTTTAAACATTCCAACCATGGACGGCTGCACCGTACGGAATTTCATCTGGGACGGCGGCCTTGATACGATGATTCCTGTCGCGCCTGTGCAGAAGAACAATCTGGCGCTCACGGCCCGCTATGCCGGAGCACAGACCGTGCTCACCTGGACAGAGCTCTCTCAGGACGAAGAGACGGCCTCCTATACCATTTTGCAGGACGGATCGGTACTGGCGCAGAACATCGCGGGTGACAGAATGGTTTACACCATTGAGGGGGAGAAGGACGTGATGCCCTTCTATCGGATTCTCGCCTTGAATCAGGACGGCGTGGTTACCGGTATCAGCGCTGAGGTTCAGGCAGAGGATACGGGAGGAATGGACCCCACTAAGCCCCAAACCTATGCTTATGATATGAGTAAAATGGTTTCTGAGGGCACCGGGGGAGGTTCCCTGCCCAATAGCCTGACCTTTGGCAGCGATGACCGGCAGATCAGACTGGGCGGCGGCGGAACCCTTTATTACAATGAAGAGGCCGCGGCGTATCAGTACACCGAGGAACTTGGCGACGGGAACTGGGGCAAGACGGAAATCGACGGCAAAAAATGCGCGTTTACCACGGAATTCAAAGTGGGTAATGCCAGTAAACAGGGGTGCATCAATGTTTTGCTGGGCGATGCGTTTGCGGAGGAAAGGATCGTCAGGCTGACCTTTGAATATTATGACGAGGGTACAGACGCCTTTCGGATCAGATATGTAAATGGACCGGTGACCGGAAATTTTGGTGTAAAGGACATTGCGAGAACCGGGACCAATACCTGGAAAACAGCTGTGGTTGAATTTGCGGACGCTTATTTCAACGGCACAGAAAAAACGGGGCTTTACGATGGAACGGCTGACTTTCGGTTTGAATCCCTGGGAAAAATGCTGCACATCGGCAATATGGAGGTTGAAAAAATACCCTTCTACAGTGCGGAGTTCACGTTTGACGATACGAATACAAGCTCCGGCAACTACCGCTATAACGATCCGCAGCTGCAGATGTTCGCTGAGAATAGCCTGACAGAGCTTGATGAACCGGTCAAGGATAGCAAGGACCGCGAGGTATACTATCAATATTCCGGCACCGGCGACCTGGCTTATATGGAAACAGAAATCGGCGGCAAGCCGGCGGCCATGACGGCATATTATAACCGGCCGAACCGTGCCGACAATCCTTTTACGGAAGGTTTTATCTATTTCTCACTGGGCGGGGGTTTTAAATCTGCTGACAGGAATTTCACGGTTACACTCGAATACTATGACAATTCTGCCGCCAACATCGGCATCTATTATGTGACCGGATACGATGCCGGCAAGAAGAGTCCAACCTGGAGTTCCGCGGCCGTTCAGAGAACCGGAACCAATACCTGGAAAACGGCGGTATTTACTTTGACCAATGCGTATTTTAACGGCGCCGAAGTCACTGGTCTGGGAGATGGAAAATGTGATTTCCGGATTCTCGGCAGCGGGGGCGCCCCCATCTACATTCATTCGTGTAAGGTGGAACTAACCGATAAAATCAGCGAGGCCAGAAGATATGAGATCAAATCGCAGAACGCCAATACGACATATCCCGATGGAGTCAGTTTTGCCGTGAACGCGGACAGCTATACCGGGAATGGTATTGAGTTCGAGCAAGTTACGAATAACGGCAGCGACGGCTTCAGCGTGTACGAGACCCAGGGCGGTGCTCCCGCGCTTTCTACCGCCTCCTGGGGGCATGGCGGTTCAACGGGGAATAACGCCAATCGGAATACATTTTTATATTTCAGAATTGACGACGCGTATTTATACGGCATGCGGGATTCCTATGCGGAGTTTGAAATCGAATACTTTGATGCCAGTGATAAAGAGATGCAGATTCACTACAACAAGGCGGACAATGCCTATGCTTCACAAAGTATCGGCGTACAAACAAAGACCAATACCTGGAAGACAGCGAAGTTTGTTCTCAATGACGCCTGCTTTACCGGCGCACAGAACTTTGCTTCAGACTTCCGGCTGTCACTTGCGGGAAAGACTGCTGACGAACAGCTGATTATCAAAGGAATGAAAGTGAAAAATATATCCCATAGGGTTATGAAACACAGCGACGGCCTTCCCACCGTCTATATCGCGGGGGACTCCATTGCCGCCAACTATGCCAGCGGCGATATTGCCGGCTGGGGCATGAAGATTCCCAATCATTTAAAGAACGGGGCGAATGTTGTAAATTACGCCGCGCCGGGAGCGTCCACCAAGACCTTTGCCCATTTTGATACGATCTCTGAGACACTCTTTAAAAACGATTATGTTCTCATCAGCTTTGGCCACAACGACAAGAACGGCGGGGACAGAGCGGTGGATGTTGACACCTACAAGCGGAATTTGAAGGCGTTTATCGCCGACGTGCTTGCCCGGCAGGCTATTCCGGTGGTGCTGTCCTCCATTCCCATTTACGATACTGAAACCGGAAGCATGGAGGACAATATCGGCGAATACCGTGCGGCGGCTCAGGCGGCGGCAGATGAGCTGAACGTTCCGTTCATTGACCTTGGCGGACAGTTCAAGACCTTCCTGGGCGGTTTGAGTATCCCTGAGGCGGAGGAATACTTTATTGATGAGAGCACCGAATCAAAGCCCCGGACAGACCGCGTTCATCTGAGCGATCAGGGCGCGGCCAAGGCTGCTGACATCATTGCGGACGGATTAAAAGAAAGCGGCAGCATCCGGGTATTAAAGGATTACATGAATTAAAATTCAGGATTTGAGACAGATTGAGGTGGAATCATGCGAAGAATAAAATCATTGGTACCGGCAATTCTTGTCCTGTTCGCTATGGGCGCGGCGCTGTGCCCCGCGGTCTCCTTTTCGGAGGAGGCCGCGGCCGGTCAGAGCCAGGCCTTTGCCGCGCTGGGCCAGCCGATAGAGGAGCAGAATATGATGTTTGTCGACGGCATGGCGGATGGAGTTTCGGATGCGGCAGACCCTCTGTACAGCGAGTATTTCGAGATGGAGGGAATCCAGGCGAGGAAGGTTTACAAAGAGAATTATATATACTTCAGGCTGGACAAGGATTTTTACCAGCCCACGGACAGAGATTTTGTGATTTTGGTAGAGTACTGGGACTTCGGCCCGGATCCGGGGTGGTTCCACGTGGAGTACAACAGTGCGGACGGGACGGCCAATAAGCGTGTTTCGATTCAGAAAACAGGCCGGGTACAAAAGTGGTGTACGGCCAGAATCTTTGTAAATGATGCGGAGTTTGGCGGGAAGATGGATGAAAACGCCGATATACGGCTTGTGTCCAACGCGTATAACGCCTTTTCCAAGATCACCGTTTATAACATTGCGGCGGCCGCAAGAGGCGGAGAGGAAATCGACATTGGCGTAGTCAATCAGGAAAAGGCGGATATTCTGCACGGCCTTGGCCTGTACCGGGGTGCCTCGGAAACCGAGTATGCGCCTATGCTGGAAAAAGAGGTGACCCGGTATGAGATGCTCTCCATGCTCATAGACGGCGTTGCCGAGACCAAAGCGGCGAACCGGCAAAAGTCGTGCGGTTTTCAGGATGTGCGTGATGAACAGGCCGCCGTTGTTGGTTACGCCGAGGATCAAAATTGGATTGTGGGAAATGAAAAAAATGAATTTCGGCCAAATGATACGGCAACGCCGAGAGAGCTGATGACCGTGTATTTGAGGATGCTCGGATACGAGGACGAAAACCTCTATGAAACCGCATATGAAAAAGCGAATGAGATCGGATTGATTTATAACGAGAATATTATTTTGTCCGGGGATATCGCGCTGACGCGGGATCACTTTGCTGCTATGGCCTATAATGTTTTAAATTTAAAAAATGTGAAAACGAATGTGAGTGTGATCAATAAGATGGTTGCCAATAACAACATAGAGGCAGAGCGCCTGAAGGGTTCTGAGTTTGAAGGGGCGATGTACGCAAAGCCAGTTAAAATTGAAAAGCGAACCATATTTGACGAGACTGCCCAGCGCGAATACTATTACATGAACCTCAACGGGGCGAGAGCCATCCGGCCTTACGTGACCCAGCAGCACTGGAAGAGCGATGGCAGTAAATTTCTGATCAGCAATGATATACATAAGGCGATGTATGAGTATGATGTGGAGACCGAAGAACTGAAAAAGCTCGACGAAACCACCGGTTCCAGCGGCAGCGCTGAGGCGGTGGTCACGCCGGACGATAAGATCTTCTACCGCCGGTCCGCCTCTGAATATTATTTGATGGACTGGAATACGGGCGCATCGGAAAAGGTTCTCGATGTTCCGCAGGGCGTTACGACCAGCGTTATGTCAATTACCAATGATTTGAAGTACGCAAGCGGATACTGGCTGGAAAATCTTGCGCCGGAGGACAGCTTAAACGGTGTAAACCGCTATCGGATTGCGCCGCAGATCAATCTGGAAACCGGAGAGATCAACAAGTCGGTGCATCATGAATTTGACGATCTGCCGGAGTTTCCGCATCTGGGCCATGCCCAGATCAATCCGGTCGATCCTGATTTGATTATGTTCTGTCACGAGGGGACGACCCAGTATATCCATGACAGAATCTGGCTGGGCAGAGTTTCAACCGGAGAGACCTGGAATCTGTTCCGCCAGGCCAAGCTGAGCGATACGCTGACCGGGGAGACCACCGGCCACGAGATTTGGGCGCCGGACGGCCGGAGCGTTTTCTTTGTGAAATACTACTTTCCCAATCAGAACATCGGCCAGCAGGGGATTGTGCGGGTGGACTTAAACGGTGAGCGTGAGTACATCAACGGGGATTACAGGTACTGGCACTGCTATCCCAGCGCGGATAACAACTGGGTGGCGGCGGATACCCAGCTGGGAAGCTCCTCTGAAATCGTATTGATGAATACAAATACTTATGAGACGCATGTGCTGGCGAAGTTTGCAACGCCGTCAGCGCCCCAGCACCCATATCAGCCGCATCCGATTATAAGCAGCGACGGCAGCTATGTGAGCTGGCAGATGATTGACGAAACGGGAATGCTGGGCGTAGGCTGGGCGGATATCAGAGAATTCACCCAGAATCCCAAAGAAAACCAGAGAGTCGTCTTGTCTGACGGGGTTGAGATGATTACAAATCCAGACGCAGTAAGCAAAACCGCGAAGCTGGAGGATAAGGGTGAGATCTATTATCAGGCTGAGCCGGGCTGCGGCGTATATTGCGATCTGGAAGAAAAACATGACGCCGCCCAGGGCAGAGATGTGACGCTGAGAATTACCTATATGGATAACGGCAGACAGCCGCTTGACATTCACTATACTTCCTCTGTAAAAAGCGAGGCCGATCTGGCAAAGCGGGAGGATGCAAACGTCAATATTCTGCGCACAGGCACCGGCGCGTGGAAAACGGCGGAGGTAACCCTGAAGGACATGAATCTTGCAAATGCGGGTAAGTTTAAAAGCGATTTGTACATTACCGGAAATTTGTACTCCAATGTGAAGATTAAAAATGTTGAGGTTGTAAATTAACCTCGGATGCCCGGGGAGGGCAACGGTGATGCAAAAAGATATGAAAGCGATGGCATGACAGGAGCGCTGAAAGGATAGGAAGGATCATGATGAGAGCAGACAAAATATTATGTGTCTTTTTTTCAATACTTGTATTGACCGCCGTCGGAGTATCCGCGGAAGGCAATGCGGGTCTTGAGGCGGAGATGAACTACAGGAGCAACACGATTGAAATTACGTACACCAGCCCTTTGGCGTATCCGGCATACATCACGGCAATTATGACCAGGCCGGAGGTGACCGCGCCGTCGGTCGCGGATTATCTGGGGATTGGACAGGAAATGTGTCTGGAAAATAATAGCGTGAGCATTTCTCTGCCTGTCGGAAAAGATATTGCTGACGGTACCTATAAAATTTTCGCCTATGCCAGCGGCTATGACGCAGAGCGCGGCCCCGCGCAGACAGAGGTGACGATAATCGGAAGCTCAAGTGATGACATACTCAAGCTGGTCAACGCCGCGGGCGAAAACGGAATCGCGGCGCTGATATACAGTCAGGCGGGCGAGGCGCTGCAGCTGGAAGACGGCGGGAACGCCGCAAAGCTGGATTCCTATATCTATGCGATCCGGCAAACAGATTTCGGCGGAGACTTTGACAATCTTACGGATTTGAAGGAGGCCTGGGATCACGCGCGGCTGCTCCGCAGTCTAAGCGCTATGCCGCAAAACGAGATGCCGGAATTTATAGCCGCGCACAATGATGTCTTTGGGCTGGATCTGACCCAGGAGGATTATATCGCCCAGACGCGGGAGGTCTGCCGTATTATACAGGTGCAGTGCGGAAAGCCAGACCATATAGGCTGTGTGACGGATTTGCGGAATACATTTCCGGAGATCATTGCAGTTGCAATGATTAACAAAAGTCCTGTAGCCGAAAAGGACACTTATTTTAAGAAATATGCCGGCACGCTGGGCATATCGGATTTGATGAGCCGGTATGCAAAGCTGGACGCGGCCAAGGTTGCCCGCCAGTTTGACGGCAACGCCTATAACAGCGCGGCGGAGATCAAGGATAGAATGGCGTATGTGATAGGCAATCTGGAAAAAGGAGATTCCCATACAAACAATGACAGCGGCGGCAGCAACCGGCCTTCCGGCGGCGGATCCGGCGGCGGTTCGGGCTGGCCGTCCACCGAAGTGAGCGGCCAGGAACAGACGGAAACGCCTGTAGAGCAAGCGCTGTTTTCAGATGTGAGCCGGGCCCACTGGGCCTGGGAATCCATTAGGGCTTTAAAGACAATCCAGGTCATTGACGGTTATGGAGACGGGAGTTTCCGTCCCGACGATGAAGTAACCCGCGAGGAATTTGTAAAATTGATTGCCGCCGCCTTTGAAATTTCCGCGGATAACGCGGTGTGCGATTTTGCGGATGTGACGGAAGACGACTGGTTCTATCCGTATGTGGCGGCTGTGACCGCGCAGGGCATTGTCAACGGAACCGGCGACGGCAGATTCGGGGCAGGAGAGCTGATCTCCCGTCAGGATGCCGCTGTTATCCTCGACAGACTGCTTATCCATTTCGGCGTGATGAATGTGGAGGCATCCGGCGGCCGGCAGTTTGGCGATGCCGGGGCAATCGCGGATTATGCGGTACAGAGCGTGGGCAGACTGACAGAGGCGGAAATCATCAATGGCATAGACGGTAATTTTGAACCAGTACAGCCGGTCAGCAGGGCCCAGGCGGCCAAACTGATTTATGGGTGTATGAAGTATCGCAGTGAGGGAGGACTTACTCAATGAGATATATAAAGAAAAAGGCGGCGCTGATTCTGGCGGTCATCATGACGTTTTCGGTGTTGCTTCCCATCAGTGCCGAAGAGAACAAAGAGCCGATTCGCACAGAGGAATTCTTGCTGTTACAGGGTCTGGGCATGGTGGACGAGGAGATTGCCGCGCGCAGCGGCGGCGATGTCATGACGCGTGCACAGTTTGCCGGTATCCAGGCGAGACTGGCCGGCTGTGTTGAAGGCTCTGTCTCTGCCGGGAACAGGTTTATCGATGTGATGAAGGGAAGCCTGTATGATGATGAAATCCATTATCTGCGCAATTTAGGCATTGTCAGCGGAGCGGATCCATACCGGTTTCTGCCGGACGATCCGATTACGCTTGAGCAGGCCTGTGCCATTGCCGTTACGGCGCTGGGGTATAAAAGAGCGGCCGAGGAAGAACACGGCGGGTATTCGGACGGATATATCTACATGGCGCACCGGTCGGGGCTGTTAGACGGCGGCATTGAGAAGGATCATCCGCTCACAGTTGAAGAGGGGATGCGTCTGCTGAAAAAAACCGCGCTCGCACTTGTCTATGTGGCAAAGCAGATCGGCAGCAATGAGATTCGCTATGAGACTGAGGAGGGCAGAACCCTTATTGCGGAATACTGCGGCATATGGGCGGACAAGGGAATATTTACAGATAATGGTATCACTGCCTTAAACGGCGCGTCAAAGGCGGGGGAGGGGCGCCTCGTCATCGGCGGCCGTACCCTCACCTATGATGCAAAGGCGGATACTGCCGGGAAAATCGGAAGATATGTGGGGTATTATTACAAGGATACCGGGAATGAGAGCCGTCTGATTTATCTATGCGAAAGAGCCAAGGACAATAAAGTGCTTCGGATACGGGCAGAGGACCTGTGTGTGGATGACAGCGGCTATGGCGTTGACACGATTCTGTACTATAAGGACGACAAAATAGCGTCTGCAAAACTGTCTGTCGATCTCAATCTGATTTATAACGGAGCGGCGTATCCGGAGTTTGATCGGAATACCCTTATGCTTGAGAGCGGCTTTCTCACCTTGATTGATAACAGCGGGGACGGTATTTACGACGCTGCGGTCGTTGAAGAATATCAAAATTGCGTTGTGAGCTCGGCCAGTGCCGCTGAACAGAAGATTTATGGAGCAAACGGCATATGTATTGATGCTGTGAAGTATGATTATGTCTTTATCTACGGCGATACGGGAGAGCCTGTGTCAATTGACGCGGTCAAAAAGAATAGTGTGCTGTCCTATATGCCTTCTTATCACAATACTGTACTGACAATCTATCTTTCAAACAAGACGGTCACCGGGACAGTGGACCGGACTGGAAAGGACGGAGAAAACACCTTTTATGAGGTGAATGGAGTTCGTTATGAGGCTGCCCATAATCTCTTTGCGGATATTGAAAATCAAATCATAGGGGCCGCGCTCCCGGAGGTTGGCAAGGCCTATCTGCTGCGGCTTGACAAAGACGGGAGAATTGCCGCCGCAGAGCTCATGGACGAAAATGTCTGGAAATATGCGTATTTTGTAGGTATGCGCAGCGAGGGTACCTTCAATCAAAACACGGTTTTCAGACTTGTCATGACAGACGGCAGTGTTTTTGAGGGCTATACCATCGACAACGTGAGTTTAAATGGAGAAAAAATAAAATCCGCGGCGCTGATGAGCAATGAGGTGTTCTACAGGGATGGCAAGCCAAAACGGCAGATCATTAAGGTGCGTATCAACGGTGACGGGGACATTACAGCGGTGGAGACTGCCACCGAGGAGCTGAACGAATTTGGCTATAACGCCGAAAGGTTTTCCAGGAGCCCGACCCTGAGCACCGCCAAGTACTTTGGCAATAACGTGAAAATTATAGGCCAGTATGGAATCGCGCCGAATGCCGTGGTGTTTGAGGACCTTGATAAGGACGATGCTTCCGCTAATTTCAGCGTGGAGGATATCAGGGTTCTGACGGCCGCTGATTTGATAGACGGCCAGCGGTACAGTTCGGTTGATTTTTATGAGATGGACGAGACGCTTACCGCTTCCTTTGTGGTTTACGGCTCAAACCCCGGCGGTGTATATAAAGATCAGCTGCTCACTGTGCGGCACGTATCAGAGACACTTGATGAAGAGGGAAATCCAATCAAGGCGGTCAGCGGTATCGCCTACGGGGCCGAGGTGGAATACACTGAGTCTGAGGAGGGCGTGTTCCCGGAAGATTTGAAAATGGGCGACGTTGTGCGTGTTGAACTGCAGGGAAACAAAGTGAGGCTTTTGGACAAGATGATTTCTCTGGCCGATCATCCTGAGCCGCAGATTCAGGTCAAGATTGGGAATTCCATGTATGAATCAGAGTGGACAAATATGTTCGGCTATGTGTACGGAAAATCAAACAACGCCATCTCTCTGATTAACAGCAGCGGCTCTGCCTATGGAAAAATTTCCAATGTTTCGCTCAACGCAAACGCGGGCAAGGTCACCATTTATGACAACCAGAGAAAGACCGTGTATGCCGGGACGCTCGGCGATATCACGCCGGCCGTAACGATCAGCAGCGATGGCTCTTATACGCTCAACGAGGATACAATGCTTTTCGTTTACCGGCGCTATGAATATTTAAGAGAAGCAGTTCTTGTAAAGTACTAGACAGAATTCTGAAGGGATGTCAGAAGGGGAAATGTGGTAGAGGATTATGAAAAAGCTTGACTTATGCGGCCGCTGGGAGATGAAACGAACGGACTGGACCGAGGCCGTTTCGGCTTCGGTTCCGGGTACAGTATACAGTGATTTGCTCCATGCAGAGCGGATGCCTGACCCTTATTACCGATGCAATTCTGACGATTGCAAGGAAATGATGGAGCATGACTACCTGTACTGCAGAGATTTTCATGTTAAAAAAGAGGATCTGGAATTTGGGAAAATTGAGTTATGCTGCAAGGGTTTGGACACCTTCTGCCGAATAACCATAAACGGACGTCTGCTGGCCGAAACGGATAATATGCACCGCACCTGGATTTTCGATATAAAAGACTGGATTCATGCGGGGCAGAATGAAATTACAGTGCTGATTCAGTCGCCGGTAAAATACTGCGAGGCCCGGGATGACGCATTGCCCCTGCGTCAGGTTGACGTGTCAAATCGGGGGTTCTCACAGATCCGCAAGGCGCACAGTATGATGGGATGGGACTGGGCGCCGGTTATGCCGGACGGCGGAATCTGGCGGGAGATTACTGTTTTATTCTATCATAAGCTCAAATTGAACAGTGTTTTCGTCTGTCAGGAACACACGGAAGACGGCAGGGTGTTCCTTGACGTACAGCCGGAGCTGGCAGAGGGATGCGGCAGCGTCAGTTATATGATTGAATTTGACAATGAGACCTATACTGGCAGTACTGCTGAGAAAATCCGGTTTGAGGTGAAAAACCCCCGGCTTTGGTATCCTGCCGGGTATGGTGAGCCGTATCTGTATGATTTTAAATTCAGAGCGGCTGATCAGGCGGAAGAAGAAACATATACGTGCCGGATCGGCCTGCGCCGGGCAGAGCTTATCACGAAGAAAGACCGCTATGGAACCAGTATGTACTTTCAGATCAATGGGATTCCTGTTTTTGTGAAAGGCTCCAACTACGTTACAGAGGACAGCATCATGGCGAGATACTCAAAGAAACGTACACGCTGGCTGCTGGAGCAAGCTGCGGCAACCAGCCAGAACATGATTCGCGTATGGGGCGGCGGTATTTTTCCGGATGATTGCTTTTTTGACCTGTGCGACGAGCTGGGACTTCTGGTGTGGCAGGATCTGATGTTTGCCTGTGCACAGTATCCGGGGACAGAAGAATTTTATGAAAGCATAGCGCTGGAGACTGAGGACAATATAAAGCGGCTGAGAAATCATGCAAGTCTGGTGCTCTGGTGCGGAAATAACGAATGTGAAATGTTCATCGGCGAAGCCTGGCAGCTGCCGCAGGCGGCGCGTGACGATTATCTGGTGCAGTATGAGCAGGTTTTAAGAGAGGTGACAGAACGCTGTGACCCAACGAGACCCTATCGTCCTTCGTCGCCGACTGCCGGGGGTGATTTTCAGGATACAAACAGTGAAGCAATGGGAGATGCCCATTATTGGGATGTATGGTTTAAGCAAAAGCCGCTGAAGGACTATACCAAATACTATTTCAGGTTTTTGAGCGAATTTGGATTTCAGTCCTTCCCAGCCATAGAGAGCGTTAAGAAGTTTACTGAGCCAGAGGACAGAAATATTTTTTCGCGGGTGATGGAGTGCCATCAAAAGGATGGAGCTGCAAATGGATATATTTTGCTTTGTCTGTCCAGAGAATTCCGGTATCCAAAGGACTTTGACAGCCTTTTGTATGTGTCCCAGCTCTTACAGGCTGAGGCGGTGCGGGTTGGGGTAGAGCATATGCGCAGAAACCGCAATGATTTCCGGTGCATGGGCACGATTTATTGGCAGCTGAATGATTGCTGGCCGGCGGCCTCGTGGTCGGGGATTGACTATTACGGCCGTTGGAAAGCGCTGCATTATAAGGCAAAGGAATTTTACAGTGACATTTTAATATCCGCACTGTACGATGATGCACATACTGTCATTGAAGCAGTCACCAACGACTGTCTTGTACCTGTGAGAAAAATTGTGTATTACAAGATAAAAGATCGGGACGGCGGGCTTATCAAGGAGAAATATCAGGCTGTTGCCGTGGAGGCGCTGTCTTCAAAAACTGTATTTGAGATTGATACAAGTGGAATTGACCGCTTTCATCAGTAT
Organism: uncultured Ructibacterium sp.; assembly: GCA_965146665.1. Classification (GTDB taxonomy): domain Bacteria; phylum Bacillota; class Clostridia; order Monoglobales; family Monoglobaceae; genus Ructibacterium. Next base: position 90,766 of record CBCTHE010000002.1, on the reverse strand, counting down.
ATTGAGTACGGCGCGGACGGTCAAATGGCAGGCATTGTACTGCTTTGCCCAAACAAGCATTTTAATTATAAGAATCCGGAGATTTCGTATCGGATTGAGCACGGGGAAGGCCGGACAAAAATCAGGCTGGTTTCTAAGAGCGTTGCGAATTTTGTTGAACTGAAAGCAAATGATAATACTGCCATATTCAGCTGCAACTATTTTGCGATGTCACCGGGCGTTGAAAAGGAGATTCTATGCGATACCATTCTGGACGAGGTAAGTGTCAGAAGTATTTATGATACCTATTGACCGAGAGAAAGGGCGGAAACATGAATTTTGTCCATGGGTACAAAGATTTTGTCTGCATTAGGCATGACGGTTTGAAAAATGTCTGCAAAACAGGGGCCGAATCTCAATATTGTCTATTGAAAATATAGCGAAAAGCAATATAATTTGACCAGAAGAAGATTCTGTGGTCAGAATCAAATAATGAATGGAGGATTTCTCATGAAAGAAAAGAAGAGAGCACAACGCGCAGAAAAGAAAATAAGAAGCGGCGGTACAAAGCTTATGCATATTTCTGCCGCCGCGCTTGCGGGTGCGCTTGCGCTGAGCTTGGCGGGCTGCGGTCCGAAACAGACCCAGAGCGGCAGCGAGACCCTTACATACTGGGTGCGGCTTCACCCAAACATCGGAACCAGTGTTACGAACTATGGAGAAACGCCCTTTGCAAAAGAGTACGCGGAAAAAACCGGTATTCAGGTCACCTATGTCCACCCGGCACAGGGGCAGGAGAATGAAAGTCTGAATCTGATGATAGCCTCCGGCGATATGAGTGATATCGTGGAGAGCAACTGGCTCAGCCGGAATCCGGAATCCAGCATTGCAAAGAACACCATCATCAAGCTAAATGACGTGATGGACAACAACGCGCCGAACTTGAAACAGTTTCTGACAGAGAACCCGGATATTGACCGGCAGGTGAAAACCGACAGCGGCAGTTATTATGTATTTCCCTTTGTGCGCAATGGTGAAAAGCTGTTGTCCACAGCGGGCCTTATGATGCGTCAGGATTGGCTGGACGAACTGGGACTGGCGGCGCCGGAGACCATAGAGGAATGGGAACAGGTTTTAACGGCGTTTAAAGAAAAGAAAGGCGCAAAGAGTCCCTTTGTGGGCTCAGTCGGCAATCTGGCCTACTTTTCTGGAGCGTTTGACATAGGTTACGATTTCTATGTTGACAACGGAAAGGTGAAATACGGTTGTCTGGAGGATGGTTTTAAGGATTACCTCGTCACCATGAACCGCTGGTATGAGAAGGGTTTGATTGACACGAACTTCGCAACGGCGGACAATGACTTTATTACTACGAACATTCTAAACGGCGGAGGCGGCGCCGCGTTTGGCGCGGGCGGAGGCGGAATGGGCGTATGGCTCAATGCCGCCAAGAATAACGGCGATGAAAAATATGCCTTAACTGCGGTTAAATTCCCCGGCCCGGCAAAGGGACAGCCGGCAAGATTCGGCAATAAACAGCTGCCCTATTCCGCGTTAAACGGCGCGGCAATTACCGGAAGCTGCAAAAATCCGGAACTGGCGGCCAAATTCCTGGATTATTCCTATTCTGAAGAGGGCGCGATGCTGAACAACTTTGGAATTGAAGGCGAGAGTTATGAAATGGTGAACGGTGAGCCGAAGTATACGGAACTGATCACCAATAATCCGGATAAACTGCCCATGGCGCAGATTTTGACCATGTATGTCCGGGCGACTGGCGAGGCGCCTTTCATCCAGGATCCAAGATATATTGAGCAGTATTATCAGTTGGATTCTCAGCAGAAGGCTCTGGGAATCTGGGGCGATAACAAAGCCGAGGAGACGACCATGCCGCAGGTTACCCTGACCCAGGATGAGCTTTCGGAATACAACAGGATTATGTCCGATTTCACCACGTTCCGGGATGAAAATATCATTGCTTTCATCATTGGCACCAGGCCGCTTGACCAGTTTGACAGCTTTGTGGCAGAGTGCAGAAGCAAGAATATTGACAAGGCCATTGCCATGCAGCAGGCAGCTTATGACAGATTCTTAAAACGATAAAACAGGAGTGAAGACAATGCTACAGAGCAAGGGCAAAAAATGGACGGGGGCAGCCATCGGCAGTGGTTTGAAGCGTAAAACCGACAGCGGCGGGCAGAGGAGCTTTGCCCGCCGTCTCGGCCGTGATCTCAAGCGGAACCGGGCGATTTACCTATTGATTATTCCGGTAATCGTATATTATTTTATCTTTAACTATGTTCCGATGTATGGCGTGATTATGGCATTTCAGGACTATGATCCGGGCCTTGGAATCCTGGGCAGTCCATTCGTTGGCTTCAAACATTTTATTGACTTTTTCACGGGCAGTTATTTTTGGCGGCTGATCCGAAATACCGTGACCATCAGTTTTTCGTCCCTGGTATTCGGATTTCCAATGCCGATTATTCTGGCGCTTATGCTCAATGAGGTGCGGTCCCAGGGATTGAAACGGGGCGTGCAGACCCTTACCTATATGCCGCATTTTATCTCTCTGGTTGTTATGGTGGGGATCATTAAGGAGTTTACGGCGGCGGACGGAATCGTCGGAAGCCTGTACGTGAAGCTCACGGGCAATGAGCTCTCCATGCTGTCAAATCCAAAATGCTTTGTGCCGCTGTATGTTGCAACCAATGTATGGCAGGGCGCCGGGTGGGATTCCATTATCTATTTGGCCGCACTGGCCGGGATTGATATGGAGCTGTACGAGGCATGTAAGATTGACGGCGGCGGGAGAATCCGCCAGCTGTTTACGGTGACTCTGCCGGGGATCCTGCCGACCATCATCATTCTTCTGATTTTGAGACTGGGAAGCATCCTCAACGTTGGATATGAGAAAATAATATTGATGTATAACCCGACAACCTACGAGACGGCGGATGTTATTTCATCCTATGTCTATCGCAAGGGCTTGCAGGAATTTAACTGGAGCTATGGTACCGCGGTTGGCCTTTTTAACTCAGCGGTAAATATTTTCTTCTTGATCATTACGAATTCTATCAGCCGAAAAACCTCAGAGACCAGTCTGTGGTAAAAAAGGAGAAAACATATGGAACATTTAACAATACAGCGAAGAATTTTTATCGGTTTGAACACTGTGCTATTGCTTGGCTTTGCGTTTATTTGCCTTTATCCGGTCTGGTACGTGGTGGCGGCCTCATTCAGCAACTCGGATGCCCTGTCAGCGCACGGCGGATTTTTATGGGCGCCGATCGCGCCTAATCTGGAGGCCTACCGCGCGATCGCCAAAAACCGGATGATCATAAGCGGCTATGGCAATACCCTGTTTATCGTCGCGGTTTCCCTGGTTGTCAACATCAGCATGACCTCTATCGGCGCCTACTTTCTCTCCAGAAAGAATTTGATGCTGAAAAAAATTGTTATGATATATATTATGATCACCATGTATTTCGGCGGCGGTATTATTCCGTTTTATTTAACGGTACGGAATCTGGGATTGTATAATTCTCTGTGGGCGTTGATTCTGCCCACTGCGATGAATACCTTTAATCTGATCCTGATGCGCACGGCCTTTGAAGCGATACCGGATAGTTTGGTGGAGGCGGCTTTGATTGACGGGGCGGGACACATCTCAATTTTATTTAAGGTGATACTGCCGCTGGCCAAGGCGACGGTGGCGGTGATGGTGCTGTATTACGGCGTGGCGCACTGGAATTCCTGGTTCAACGCCATGATGTTCCTGCAGGATCGGAGCAAGTTTCCGCTGCAGCTGGTTCTGCAGGAAATTCTGATTCAGAACGATGTGACAACCATGACCCAGGGGTCGAGCATGACAGATGCAATCAGCATTGCCAAAACCATTAAATACGCGGTTATCGTAGTGGCGACCGTACCGGTGCTCTGCGTTTATCCTTTCCTGCAAAAATACTTTGCCAAGGGCGCTATGATAGGCGCAGTAAAGGGTTAGAAAAGGCAGGCTGAAATTGGTTTTAGGGGAGAATGAAATGGAAGAAAAAAAGAAAGATGTATATTATTTTTCCGGGACGCACTGGGATCGGGAGTGGTACCAGACCTTTCAGGAGTTCCGGTTTCGGCTGGTTAAGGTGCTGGACGGCGTGGTAAAAAACATGGAGGAAAATGCGGATTTCGGCGTGTTCCATGCGGACGGTCAGACCATTATTTTAGAGGATTATGCGGAGATCAATCCGGAGGGGGCTGAAAAGCTCAAGGTGCTGATTGCCGCTGACCGCGTGAAAGCAGGTCCCTGGTATGTGATGCCGGATGAGTTTATTCTTTCGGGTGAGAGCCTGATACGAAATCTTATGATGGGACATCGGCTCGCAAGGAAATGGGGGGCCAAAGAGGCCTGGAAGTTTGGATATATCTGTGATATCTTTGGACATATCGCCCAGACACCCCAGATTTTCAATGGCTTTGACATCCATTATTCTCTGTTCTGCCGGGGCGCTGGCAAGACAGCCCCGTATTTCATCTGGGAATCACCGGACGGCAGTCAGTGTCTGAATTTCCGTATGGGCGATAAAAATGGATACGGGGAGTATTGCCTGAATGTATTGGATAAGGCCAGAGGCATGGAATTGAATTCTCTGGAGGAGATTGAAAAGAAGAACAAGGAATATATGGAATTTCTGTTTTCCTTGACTGATATACCGATCTATGTTATTATGGATGCCCTGGACCATATGCCCATGCACGAAGATGCCCCGAAATACCAGGCGCAGATTGAAAGACTGTTCCCGGAGGCGCGGGTGCATCAGGCGGATCTGATTGAGGCTGGACGGCGGCTGGAGCAGTACCGGGACCGGATGGAGGTTAGGAAGGGTGAGATGAATACCACCATGAAAAACACCTTCGGTCATTTAATCAGCAATACCCTGTCCAGCTATTATACGATTAAAAAAGCCAATGATATCTGCCAGGCACAGATGGAAAAGGTAATAGAGCCGATGCTGGCGCTGGGGACCATGACGGGATATGACTGTCCCAGGGCCTATGTCAGTACGGCCTACCGGTATCTGATTCAGAATCATCCTCATGATTCCATCTGCGGCTGTTCCATCACCCAGGTACATAAGGATATGGAGTATCGGTTTGACCAGGTCATGGAAATCAGTGATGCGCTGAAAAATGACTTTATGTGGGAGAATCAGAGAGCCTATCTGATGGACAGTGAGGCAAAAGAGACTGTGGGGATTTTGACGGTATACAATACGCTGACTTTTGCCAGAGATGGTGTGATTGAGGCGGATTTGCTGATGAAGCGAAACTACCCCACGACCTATTCCGAGCCGTTTGGCTATGAGGTTTTGAACAGTTTCCGCATTCTGGACAGCGAGGACAGGGAACTGCCCTATCAAATTGTGAAGATCCAGCGGGATTATACCAGCCGGGTGAAGGATCAGTATACACAGCGGACCGATCAATACCGGGTGGCTTTCCGGGCGAAGCTTCCCGCGTGCGGAAAGCGCGAGTTCAAGATAGCCCCCAGCGAAACGCCGTCCCGGTATCTGAAAACCATGACGGCCGGCGACGATTATATGGAAAATGAACATCTGCGGGTTACGGTTATGCCGAATGGGGAGCTGGATATTCTGGACAAAAAGACCGGCAGAGTCTATGAAAATCAGCTGCGGCTGCTGGATGACGCGGAGATTGGAGACGGATGGTTTCACGCGGGTTGCCGTGAGGACAGACTGGTTTCCTCCGCGGGGATTCCGGCGGTTATTGAGAGAATTGAGTGCGGCATTGCAAGAACCAGCTTCCGGATTACCAAGGAGCTGATTTTGCCGGAGGCGGTATTCCGCAATGCCGCAAGCCTTAGGCGGAGCGGGAAAACGGTGCGATGCAAAGCGGCCTTTACGGTAAGCCTGGAGGAAAATGCAAGAGCGGTGGATGTGAAGCTGTGTTTTGACAATCAGGCCAGGGATCATCGCCTGCGGCTGTCTATGCCTACGGGGGTGAAGCGTGATACCTACTTTGCAGGCCAGGCATTCTATTGCTGTCAGCGGCCGGCGGCCATTGACTTTGACACCGAAACCTGGGCCGAGCCGGAGGTTCGGGAAAAGGCGATGAACGGCATTGCGGGAATGCGGAATGCCGACGGCACCGGGCTTGCCTTTGTGGCAAGAGGCGGACTCCATGAATGCGCGGCGCAGGATGATGAAAAAGGAACCATTGCCGTCACCCTTCTGCGGGCGTTTCGAAATACGGTGGCAACCAACGGGGAGACCCGGTGCCAGCTTAATGGAGAATTGGAATATGAGTTTTCTTTGGTTCCGCTGGATGCGGAAATCACCTATGCCGGCTTAGTGAGGAAACAGGATATACTGGCGGCGGAACTGCTCACGGGTTACCGGGAAGCTGAAAAAGATGTGAAGCTGACGGAAGCGGAGAGCCTGCTTACAGTCTCCGGCAGGGATGTTTGCACCAGCGTTGTAAAGCGTGCGGAGGAAGATGCCGGAACAATTATTGTGCGGGTATTTAATGCTTCCGGTACGGCAACCACGGCGGCCATTGCCTTTGACCGCAGAATTAAAAAAGCAGGGCTGGTAAACCTGAATGAGGAACCCATTGAGGGGGAGATCGAGGTAAAAGACAGCACTGTTTCCACTGCGCTTGCGCCTTGGAAGATTGTGACTGTGGCGGTTGCGGTTTAAAGAAAGACGAATGGAGGAGAACAGATGGCAAAGAAAACGCCATTGGATTATGGAAAACTCGCCTGTGACGCGTTCATGCACAAATACCTGCCGGCGGCGCTTCCGCCGGCAGGCACTTTGTTTTATCACCAGGGCGTACTGCTCGCGGGCATGCAGAATGTGTATCTGCTCAGCGGGGAGAAAAGATACTTTGATTATATCAAAGCATATGTCGACAGTGTGATCGGGCCGAATGGAGCGCTTTTCGGTTTTCAGCATGAGCTCAATACAGAGCAAACCCCGGAGCTTGCGAAAATGGCATTGACTATGCTGGATCACAAGCAGCCGAGCATTTTATTTTATAACCTATATGATGAAACCGGAGATGAAAAATACCTCCGGGTTATCAAGACAATCGGGGAATCTATGTACTTCTGGCCGGTCAACCAGTACGGCGGATATTGGCATATGATGACCCAGCATCATCAGATGTGGCTGGACGGCGCCTATATGGCCGGGCCGCTGTCTGTCATGTATGCGGACAGATTTGGCGGCGAAGTGCTGCGGGATCGTGCAATCAACCAGATATTTATTATGGACGATCATATGAAGGACGAAAAAACGGGTCTGTATTATCACGGGTGGGATCCTTCGGGCGAGGCGCCTTGGGCGGATAAAGAAACCGGCCTTTCCGGTCAGTTTTGGGGAAGAGCGGTTGGATGGTATGCGGTTGCAGTCCTGGATATGCTGGATTATATTCCGGCTGATCACCCTGCCGTTCCGCGGCTTAAAAAGATCGTCCGAGCGCTGTTAAAGGCGCTTGCCGTGTTTCAGGACCGGGAATGCGGGATGTGGTATGAGGTCCTTGACCGGCCGGATGCCCCGGACAACTGGGTGGAAAGCTCCTGTACCAATCTTTTTATATATGCGTATGCCAAGGCAATACGTCTCGGCATTTTGGAGAATGAGGAATACGGCGGTATAGTAAAAAGGGGATATGAAGGGAGCATTGGTTCTTCTTATTTTGACCAAAAGGGTTGTCTTGTCATTGATAAGGTCTGTATTGGTACATGTATTGATGAAGGAACCTATGAACACTATATCAGCCGGGCCCAGGTCAAGAATGACCTTCACGGCGGCGGTGCGTTCATTTTGATGTGCGCTGAAATGGAGCGGTACCGTCAGTTTTTAGAGGGTTGATATTGAAAAAGAAGTGTGAGCTGAGTATGAAAGGAAAAGAAATTTTCTATTGGCTTTCGCAGTGCGGATTATGCAGGCAGCGTTATCAAGATCTGTATCAGCTGAACCCAAAACCAACAGATACTTCGGCTAAACTGATTGCAAATCCAGAGGGTATACACCCAAGAGTAAGACCAGAGACGGTGAAAAAGTTTTCAGCCTCCGGATTGGATCTGTTGACAAAGCCCGTTTTTTACCAATAACGGCCCCAAAACCCGCATAACTGGGGGTGTCAACAGATCCGCTTTGATACAGACTTGTTTTCTCGGCGGCTTACATAATCCGTAATTTCTAAAAGTTCTAAAACTCGCGTTACAGCTTTTGTATCATATTCTGTATCAAGCGCAAGATTATGAAAGGATAGCTTGTTGAACTATTTTATCCGGGTTAACTGCTCTGGCCTAATATCGCTTTCCCTCCGGTTAGAGGGATAACAATCTGCTCCTTGAGACAAACCCTCCTTAAAACCTTGGCAGTGGATGTATTATAGATATTAGATTTAAACAAAACATTATTGGATATGGATATGTTTATTCTTCAGATATTCGCGTGGAGATACGCCTGTGTATCTTTTAAAAATAGTTGAAAAATAATGTGAGTTATTAAATCCAAGTTCATCAGCAACCTCATAAACTTTATACTTTCCTGTATCCAGCATCTCTTTTGCTTTTGCCAGCTTGATTTCGTTAATGTAATCAAGAACAGTCTTGCCGGTTTCCTTTTTAAAAAGACGGCTGGTATGCACCACGCTCAATCCGATATACATAGAAATACTTTCAAGAGATAAGTTCTTTTTGTAATTTTCATTGATATATTGTATTGCCAGTTGAATATGTTTTGATATATTGGTGATGTTCTTGCTTTGTATATTTTTTATGATACTCTCGGCGCAGCTGTGAAAAACATCAACTAAATCTTTTATATCCGTTGTTTTTTCGACCATAAGGTTGAAACTTTTGTTATTGTCCTGGCTGCCATAGCTGTCAGTAATGATATTGCGCATTTCTTGCATTGTGGGGAAGATCTCCATAAAATATTCTTGTACATACGGAATGTCTGAATTGTCAAGCTTGCTGATCTCCTTTGTTATCAGTTCGTCATAATCATTAATACGCTGGATATCGCAATCGTTTATTGCTGCGGCAAAAAGGATTTTTAAGGAGTTAAGCTTTTCTGTTTTTATTTTTTTGATGGCCCTGGAAATACTGTCTGTCAGCTTATAATGATCAATAGGCTTAACCAGCATATCAAAGACGTTCAAATTTATCGCCTGCCGTGCTTTGTCAAAATCGCGAAACCCGGTTATGACAATAATTTTGGCATGGGGATGAATTGCTTCAATCATAGACAAACCATCTGTCTGCGGCATGAAAATATCGGTAATAATAATATCGGGATCATGTTCACGGATTTTTGATATTCCATCCTTTCCATTCTCCGCTTCGGCAGCTACGATACATTCGGGAAACCTCTGCTTTATTATTTTGTTCAGGGATTTCCGTATAGGTAACTCGTCATCTATAATGATTACTTTATATTTCATTATGGGCCTCCGTATGAACAGAATTTTTAAGAGAGTCAGAATCAGTCTTTACTTTTAATATGACCTTTGTAAAGCAATTTTCTTCACTTAAAATTTCAAGGTGATACGCATCGCCGTACAGTAATTTAAGCCGTTTGTTTACATTGATTAATCCAATGCTTTCTTCTGCCGAATTATCGCCGGCAATAAAGGATGCATTTAGCTTATCCAGCGTATCGTTTGAAATTCCGATTCCGTCATCAGTTATTTGAATAATCAAGTCCCCTCCAACTACATTGGCATCTATTTGTATCACGCAGTTTCGGCCCGAAGGAATGATCCCGTGCGTAACGGCATTTTCTATAATCGGCTGCAGGCTGAGCCGTGGCAGGGAAACCCCATAGGCAACGCTTTCAATGTTTTTTCTGACGCTGATTTTATCTCCAAATCGGATCCGGATAATTGTAAGGTAGCAATCAGTCAGATGCAGTTCTTGCTTAAAGCCGTGAACGGCGTCTGCTTGGTATCTGATGCTTTGCTCTATCAACGCTGAAAACGCCAGGGTTATTTCGCTTATTTCCGCAGCGTCGTAAATCAAAGCAAAGCTGTTAATTGCCTCTAGAGTATTAAATATAAAATGAGGGTTAATTTGGGCTTGAAGCATCTTAAGCTCAGCTTTTCGTTGAATAAGAGTTGCCTTATAATTCATATTTATTAACGTAATAATTTTTTTTGTCATACCTTCAAAATCATTATAGAGAGCATTGATTTCTAATATTTTGTATGTCTTGGGGTTTTCAAAGGTCTTATTCTCTGTCCATGCCCGCATATTATTGGACAAGTACTGTATTGGGACGACGACAGTCTTATTGATATACTGTGTAACGTATGCTGCAATAATCACAGATATTATACCTAAAAAAACAATAAGTCCAACCAGCAAATAAAGAATACGGTACAAACGCCATTTATCAACACAATAAATGATCTCCCAGTCTAAGGCTGGCAGGACGCTATAAAAATAATAATTTCCATCTGCTGCTGTAAGCCGGGCTTTTGTATGATGGATCTTTTCCAAGGTTTGCTGCGGAAGGTCAAACTTTTTTATAATTGGCAGCCCGTTGGAAGATAAAATATTAAATGTTCCGTATGCAGACCTGTCCGGCAGGTTTAACAGATCAGAAAAGGTACTGCCCGCAATCTGGAAAAACATCATGCCGCGGAATTCATTTGTGTAAGGATTTTTTATTTTCCTTGCAAAAAATATATCGGAAGTGGAGTCGTTTTGGTATAATGCATACCAAATTGATTCGCGGCCGTGATCTTCTAAAGCGCTTTTTATATTTTGATAACCAATGGAGCCATATTGGTAAATAGAGCTTTTCCCCTGTGACAGGCTGAATTCCTTATCGTCAATAACCAGTTTGACGGCACTGATACTCGGGTTATTGATCAAAATGCTGTTTAAAGATGAGGAAGAGTAGCTTTGACTATCTTGTTTAAACGCAATGATATCAACAATGTCATTTTCGTACAATAAATTTTGGGATATGTCGAAAATGTCATCTGAAAAATTGTTAATTGCGGATGAAACCTCTGTAAAAACAGTGCTTGTGTTGTTAAAAACCTGTACTCTTAATATGCTGAGAGTGATCATGCTCGCGATAATTCCGATTAAGAGAACAGGGGTGGCGGTTTGCAATACTGATACGAAGAAGATGCTGCCTTTGAGTGTTTTTGGTTTTAAGTCTTTCAACGCCGAATCTCCTCCTTATCGTCCGCTGCCATATCTGACATTCGGATTACCTCGTCAAAAAGATCGGGTACCGTTAAATTATTGCTTAAAATGCGCGGCATTTTATCGCAGAACTGTGAAAACCAGATATATCTGTATGTCAAATCGCAAGGCATATCAGTGAATCTCGTAGCGCTGTCTATCGCGAGCCGGCATTTTGTGGTAAGCGGCGTTTTATAATCTTTGGTTTCTATCTCCTTAATCGCCATAATATCGTTTGTTTTAGCTAAATACAATTTCAGCGTATTGGGGGAAGTAAGGTATTTTACAAACTTCATCAACTCGTCATATTTGCTGTCATTTTCGTAGGAAGCTTTATTTAGAAAAATTGTAAAATCTCCGGCATTGTAAGCAATCGAAGAAAATGCGTTTTTATATATATCATCGTAATCGGCGGGGAAAGCTATAACTTGAAATTTGTTGATATACTTTGTGTAGTTGGCGCTGTTAGAATTAGCATATTGCATAATTTCATTCACAAAACCATTGGTTTCTACAAGCATTGCTGCAGAACCTTCCAGAAACAGCCGGCGTGCATCCTGCCCGGTTAGCGCAGCATAGTCTTTGGGAAATGCGCCTAAGGCAGACAGCTCTTTTAAATAGCGAAAGGCCGTTGAATATTGAACGGGTAAGCTGCCTGATGATAAGGAATACTTCTCTGGATTTTCAACCATTGCCACCAGTGCTTGATAAAAATACATATCGCTGTCTTTAGCCCCGAACGCGACTGGGGTTATGTTATTTCCCGCCAGCAGGCTGATGATCTCCTTGAGTTCGGCATAGCTTTTTGGTTCTTCAATGTTGTTGGCATCAAAAATATCAGCATTGTAGTATAATAACACATACTTGACATCTACAGGCAAACCGTATACATCAGAAGATGCCGCATTGTTATCAGAGACAAACCGCATAATGCTTTTATCAAAGCTCAGCCCCCATTTAACGTCGTTTTGAAGCTCTGAATCAAGTTTCGCTATATATCCTCTTTTATAGAGCTGACTCATATCATAGGAAGGGGAGCTTATAATAACGTCGGCCGCACAGTTTGCCGAAAAATCTGCCTGAAGCTTTGTATAAAACCTTTCGGAGGTGACAGAGCTGTTCACGATGCTTACAGCAGGATTTGACTCTGTATACTGTTTCGTAATTTCTGAAAGTGCAAGGTTTTTAGATCCATAGTTTTCAAAGCTGTTATATATGCTTATTTTTACCTGGCTGCCGTCATCCTGTGCCGTATGTGAAATCATCCATAATTCATTCACAATTAAAAATAGTACCACTAATGTAAGTACAAAAATGGCAGGAATCACTATACGGCTTTTTTGGGAGATAAGCTTAGTCAAAACAGTCATCATTAGTACCCTCCGTTTCCGCTGCGCAATTAGACATGAAAGGGAACATATCCCCAGAATATCATGCAGTTTTGGTTTAAATTATATGATACATTTGATGAATGGCACTCTGCATAGGCGGCAGAGATGGATGGATATAACTGAAACTGATTATATGAAATACAGAAATTATCACTGCAATCCCTTCTTAAAAATATTTTACACCATACAATAAACTTCTGCAACTACAAAATCATATCAATTTGTTTCATTTATAATCATTTATGAAATGATAACTCGTGCATGAATGATATAAAAAAATACAACTAAGATACAAAATTGTACAAAATGATCAGATTCTTGATTTACTTTAGAGCGGTTGTTTTGGTATTATGGTTTTAGTTCATAGAGTACATTCCGCAGTCTATGTTCAACAAAAAATACAAAGGGTGAAATACGTTGGGAAGACAAGGAGATAGGAAAGCAATTAAGATACAAAAAAATTCAGCACATTTTGGGTCACTTGGCATCAATTTGTCATTTTTGATTATGGCATTGCCTGGCGCGTTATTGATGCTGATATTCTGTTATATGCCTATGGCCGGCTTAGTGATCGCATTTAAGGACATTGATTATGCGAAGGGAATATTTTCAAGCGCTTGGGTTGGATTAAAAAACTTTAAGTTTTTGCTCGCAAGTCCTGATCTGCCGGTTATTCTAAAAAATACGCTGGGATATAACGCGGTCATTATCACGCTTGGCGCAGTTATCCCAACCATTTTTTCAATTGGCCTAAGCCAAATGAGAAGCAAGAGAACCAGTAAGGTATATCAGACGCTTATCATGCTGCCATATTTCATGAGCTGGATTATTGTCACATATATTGTCTATTCATTTCTTTCGTACCAGAATGGCATGGTGAATCATCTTCTGAAAGCGTTTGGAAAGGATCCGGTCAACTGGTACGGCGAGGTTAACATGTGGCCAGCCTTTCTGATTTTCCTGGCACTCTGGAAAAGCGTAGGCTATTCAACGGTTGTTTATCTTGCTGCGATTGCGGGCATAGACAACTCGCTGTACGAGGCGGCTTCTATAGACGGGGCCACAAAAGTTCAGCAGATTTGGTATATCACCCTTCCTGAGCTTTCAAGCGTCATTATCATTATGCTCATCTTGGCCATTGGGAAAATATTGAATGCTGACTTTGGCTTGTTTTATAATGTTCCGATGGAGAGCGGAGCGCTTCTTCCGGTTACCAACGTGATCAATACCTATGTATACAGAGCGCTGATGATTAACAACGATATCGGAATGTCCTCTGCGGCGGGATTCTTCCAGTCCATAGTTGGCTTTATTCTTGTTATGGCCGCAAACTGGACTGTCAAAAAAATAGATGAAGAGAAGTCGATATTTTAGAAACGGAGGATATTTGAGATGAGCAAAAGACAGAAATGTCTGAATGAGATAAACCAAGTATCGATTGGTGCAGATGTTTTCCTGAATATATTTTTCATATTGATCTGTTCGACCTGTATCTATCCGTTAATGCTGGTGATAGCTGCCTCGTTTAACAGCGAGAATGCAATCGGTCTATTCGGATATACAGTAATCCCAAGAGAATTTACCGTTTATGCATATCAATTTCTTTTGGAAAACGCCGCAATCATCCTCAGGGCATATGGCGTGACCATAATCGTTACCATTATAGGAACAGTTTTGACAGTGGCTGTGTGCGGTTTGTATGCGTATTCAATTTCAAGGCGGGAGTTTAAGCTGAGGAAGTTTTTCACATTTTTTGCCTTCTTTACAATGCTTTTTTCTGGAGGCACAGTTCCGTGGTACATCATTTGTACACGTGTTATACATATTAACAATTCATTGTGGGCATATATCCTTCCGCTCATATGCAGTGGATGGAACATCATTATACTGAAGACATTTTTTCAGACCTCGGTGCCTGATGCGATCATAGAATCGGCGCGGATAGACGGCGCTTCGGAATTCAAGACATTTTTCAGAATTGTTTGTCCGATTGCGCTTCCCGGGCTGGCCACCATTGCATTATTCGCAATGCTTGGCTATTGGAATGACTATAATACAGGCCTGCTGCTTGTTACAAATCCAAAGCTGCAAAACCTTCAGCTCTATCTTTATAACATCTTAAAAAGCGCGTCAATGCTGCAAACGCTGGGCGGCCAGACGGGAAACAGCGAAGCGGTGCTGAAGCAGCTGCCGCAGGAAAGCGCCCGTATGGCAATCTGTGTGATATCAATCGCGCCAATTATATTTGCCTATCCGTTCTTTCAGAGATACTTCATACAGGGCCTTACCATAGGAGCGGTTAAGGGATAGAGGGTATTGCACATAAAACAATCATTTGGCAGATAAAGTATCAAATAAGCATTGCAAATAAAGTTTATATGAAGAAAGGGAGAAGAATGATGAAAAGATTTGGAAAATTAGGTTGTTTGGTCATAGCAGGCGTGATGCTGCTGATCGGCGCAACAGGCTGCCAAAAGAATGAGACAGCCGAAGCGCTCTATACGATTGATTGGTATATTGTTACAGGTCAGGTCCCGTCAAGCACCGCGGATGTTGAAGCAAAAGCGAATGAGTATTTAAAGGATAAGATAGGCGCAAAGCTCAATCTGAATTTTCTCACATGGGCACAGTATGACAGCCAGCTAAACGTTATGAACGCCGGAGGTGAGAAATATGATATATGCTATACCTACGGAGATGTGTACAAGCTCAATGCCATAAAGAACGCATATCTTCCGATCAATGAATTGATGGATCAATATGCGCCCAAAACAAAAGAAATGCTTGGGGAGGAATTTTTAAAAGGGTCTCAGATCAACGGTCAAAATTACGGAATACCCGCAAACAAGGACAAAGGCCATTCAGCGGGGATTATGTACCGCAAGGATCTGGCGGAAAAATACGGTCTTACAGAGAAGCTGAACAACATCCAAAGCTATGATGACATATATCCGATTCTTGATGTCATAAAGGCGAATGAGCCAACCGTAGAGCCGCTTTTAGAGCATGGGCCGGGGAGCACAAAAGATTTGAACTTCTTTGACATGGCGGCTTTCCCTGTCGGAATGTATCTGGACGCTCCGGATAAGGTTGTCAACTATGTAGATTCCCCTGAATATAAAGAGGCATGTGAAAAGTCGCGGTATAACTTCCTGAACGGATATTCATGGCTTGAAAATGATGAGACAAAAGAAAACTACTTTATGACGATTATGGGCCTGAAGGCGGGCAAGGATAAAGAGTTAAACGTAACACGGAATTACGAATGGGTGCAGGTTGAGCTCACGGACGCATATATGACAAACCAGGATGCAACGGGCTCTATTATGGCGATATCCAGAACAAGCGAACAGCCGGAAAAAGCAATGCAATTCCTGGAACTGTTTAATACAGATCCCTATCTGAACAATCTGATTGTGTTTGGAATTGAGGGCGTGAACTATACGAAGATAGACGATAACATGATAGAGCCAATAGCGGATTCTGGCTACGGAAATGCTGGTATGCAATGGGCTTTCGGGAATACATTTATAAACTATGTTGTAAAAAATGAGGATCCCAATAAGTCGCAGGAGATGAAAAAGTTCAACGAAAGCCTCATACCCGCAAAAACCCTTGGTTTTACATTTGACCAGGAAAGCGTAAAAACAGAGGCGGGAGCTTGCCTGAATGTAAAAAAGGAGTTTGAAAATCGCCTTGCAAACGGCACGGAGGATGTAGAAATACTCTTAAATGAATATCAGTCAAAGCTCAAAGCGGCTGGCGCTGAAAGAATTCTTGCAGAGGTTCAAAAACAGTATGATGCCTGGAGAGCGTCCAACTAAAAAATAGGATCCGGCAATGCGGATAAGCGGAAAAACGGGAGAGTCTTTTCAGCAGGCAAGGAGGTATAATTTTGAATAAAGTTTTCAAGAGGGCTTTCGTGTGCATGATATCGGCGGCATTGTTAGTCGGTGTAATGCCAATGCAATATACCAATGCGGCAGGGCTGGAAACCCAGATTGTGGTCCTGTTTGAAGGTGAGCAATGGATTGCGGATACCAAAGGAACAGTCCAGAATGGCGTGAATTATATTCCTGCCCATTGGGCGCACGCGACAAGTATAAATGGAAATTCCGTAGGCTTACCGGGCGGCGGAAATGTGGGAAAGTGGAGCCTGAACGGTTCCTATAACCTGTCTGACGGCACGGTCTGTACGGACAGCTATATTCAGCCTGATAAGCCGTTGGTGTTTGGCGTATGCTTTAGAAACACAAATAATTGGTCCTTATGGACCGCCGATGCCTCGGGGGTTACAGAAACGGCCATGGTATCAGCTAAGGTCAGAATTGACAGCGCGGATGTGCTTGACCTTGCGTATCTGTATCTTAACGATACTTCAAATAATATGAATTATGTAGGTATAAAGCTTTCTGATTTTTATTCTGCCGCGGACGCGGGAAACTGGAAAACCATCAACATACCGCTGTCTGCTTATGTCAGCGGCGGCGAAGGCTGCACATCCTATACCTATCATAGTGCGGGGCCGGAAAGAAATCTTGACCCGTCAAAAATCAACGGGGGAGGCTTTATAATCGCCCCTTCCGGGGATGTATCCGAACCATCGGATGTATATCTTGATGATCTTATGGTTTGTAATGTTCTTGCCCCAACAGGACTTGCCGCCGAGCAGTCAGACACGGATAAGGCTGTCCTTGCGTGGACCCTTTCGGACAGCAGCGCCGCGGCATATGAGATTATAAGAAATGGCGAGGTAATAGGTGCGGTGGACGGGGAGACCTCGACATACACCGATTCAGGTATTGAAGAGCAGAAAACCTATGATTATCAACTGCGTGCGGTGGATAGATATGGTGCCGTCTCGAAAAACACAAACAGCGTACAAATACAGACAAGCCCAATCGGCGTCCCCCAGGATCTGAAGGGCGTTTCATCCTTTGAAGACGCCCTTAGAATTCATCTCTCGTGGACGCCGCCGAAGTACGGCCGCGCGTATAGCTATGAGATATACCGCGAAAACAAAAAAATAGCGGCAGTAAGCGGAAATAACACTGAGTATGATGATATTGCTGGTCTGAGCGACAACACGTTTTATGAGTACTGGGTAAAAGCTGTGTCCGAAAATGGCAAAAGCTCTATGCCATCAGCCGCGAAAAGAGTTTTCGCTACATACATAGGCTGTCCGGAAAATGTGACAGCATCGGCTGGCGATGAGGGTATAACTTTGAGCTGGGACAAGGTTGGCGCAGCAGCAGGATATAAAATTTTCAGAAATGGAGCAGAAATAGCGGCCGTAGGAGCTGAGAACTGCGCATACATAGATACGGGTATTCATGACTCGGTTGCATACACATATTATATTGTCTCTGCAGGCAGAAATGGCCGGGAGTCTGCTGCGTCTGAAAAAGTCATTATAACACGTGATGAAAAGGATAAAGAGGTCGCCGTTTCAATATTAGAAGATACGCTTTCTGATGGATATAACATATCCGCAATCGGTACAAGCAGTTATTCCATGACCAGCGATAGGTTTGCCGTTGGCAGCCGTTCAGGGAAAATAAGCTTTACGCAGGGATCTTTTGTACATGAAGGTATCTCCTTTATGCCGAATGCTGTCCTTGATCTTGCGCGAGCGCGCAGTTCTGGGGATTGAATTGAATTCTATTTCTATGCAGAGAACGCCGAAATGCTTGAAAATGTAAAAGTCGGGCTTGCCTGTGCCAGCGATAAATTTCATGGTGGGGAATATACCATGCGGACAGGGGTGGAGCTTGCCAGCTGCGTTGAACAGTATGGGTATTGGAACTACGCCTCCATTCCCATAAGTGCGCTGCCTGCTGTGGGAAGCTTTATACTGGCGGTCAATACACACACGCAGCCGTTTCAATTCAGCAGGGTTACAGGAATTGATTTTTATATTGATGAACCGTATTATATCCCTGAAAAATCACTCTATATAGATGGGTTAAAGCTTGTGACGTATCATCAGCCCCATATCGTCTCGGTCTCAACCGAGGATGGAACTGAGATAGCCAGCGGCGATGTGATATCGTCAGCGGCAAAGAGCCTGGCTGTTCAATTCGATACAGCTATGGATCCAAAGTCATTTGAAGAGAATGTGCAGCTGGGCACGGCAGAGCGCAGTATTCCTGTCACATGCAGCTATGATGAAAAAACCATGACGCTCACCATGACTTTCGCTGCCGGGCTTCAGAAATCCGCTTTGTATCGCTTGCAATTCGATGGTGTGCGATCGGCGAAAAATGTTGTGCTTACAGGTGTTGCCTATGACTTTTTCACCAATGATGATGCGGACGAGATGGTGTTTACGATGAACGATACGGAGTATGTCGAGTTTCCTTCCCAATCAATAAAGAAGGGTGATACTGCCCAGGCAAAGATTATGTTTGCCTCGGATGAGGCGGGGAAAACGGCAGTCAACGGGATGCAGCTAGAAATCCTGTATGATTCCAGTGTGCTCAGTACGTCAGAGAATTTGGTTAAGCTCCCCGCCTCCATAAAAAATGCCTCGGTCAATGTCGATAACAGGAATGGGAAAGTTGAACTGACCCTTGGAAAAACCGAGAAAACATATATAATTGGCGAATACATTGCAAACATCGCGTTCAATACATTAAAGGCAGGCGGGTCCACTGTAACGGTCCAGGGAACAGTTGAACAGGCGGACCCTGTCAAAACCGTACAAATTACACAGAAACACCTGCCTAAAATCAGTGTGTCAACATACACATCAACAGGAACAGGCAATACCGGCGGTTCGGGCGGCGGTGGAAGGCCCATTGGAGGCGGCCGCGGCGAGGCGGCTGAACAAACCAATTCCGCTGTATCGGCAACAGATGAAAGCGAATATCCAAGCACAGGTGAAACAACGGGATTTCACGATGCAGGCGCCGCGCACTGGGCCGCAGAGGCAATTGCCTTTTTGGAAAAGCACGGCATTATGAAAGGGTATGAGGATGGCAGCTTCAGGCCGGATAACGAGGTAACCCGGGAGGAGTTTGCCGCAATGCTTGTAAGGGCGTTTTTAACGGCTAACCCTGACGCGGCAGCTGACTTTGAGGACGTATCGGCGGACGAGTGGTATTTTCCTTTTGTTGCAGCCGCCGCGGCGGCAGGAATTGCCAACGGTTACGAAGGACGGTTTGGAATCTCTGAAACAATATCTAGGCAGGATATGTGTACGATGCTTGTGAGAACCGCTGAAGTATGCTCTATCGCGCTTATACCCACCTATAATGCAGCTATCTTTTATGATGGAGATGAGATTGCGGACTATGCCGCAGAGGGGATACGGCAGCTTCAAACGGCGGGCATTGTGACTGGTGTCGGCAATAATCTGTTTGAACCGGCAGGCAAGGTCACAAGGGCCATGGCGGCGAAGGTTATTTATGAACTCTATAAGCTGAAATAACTGCGGCCGTGAAAGGAGTTGAGTTAAAAGTATGGTAAAGAAATACAAAGCGGCGGTTTGTCTGGCATTTGCAGTGATCATCGTTTCAATCTGTACATTTTCTGTATCGGCTGATACAGAAAATGTACAGCCCTTGGCGCTTAATTCCATGAATAGCGCATCGGTTGAAAGAACAAAGGCGCTTGGGATATTATCCGAGCAAGACCTTTCGCTTGCGGCGGGCGGAAAAATAACAAGAGCGGAATTTTGTGCATGGGCAGTAAAGATGCTTGGTCTTCAAACGCCGTCAGGGATTCAGCATTTTGAAGATGTTTCGGATGATTACTGGGCGGCGGATTATATTAACATTGCCCGTGATATCAACTTGATCTCAGAGGCCAGGGAGTTCCATCCTGATGCGCCGGTACAGCATAGCGAGGCTGTCAAAATTCTGGTTCAAGCAGCGGGCTATGAAGCCGCGGCCATAGACAGCGGAGGCTGGCCAAGCGGCTATATGGTTACAGCCTCAAGAATGGGAATAACAAAAGGACTATCAAGCGGCAGCGGAGAATTAACACGGTTTGACGCAGTTAAAATGATTGACAACACCCTTGATGTGAATGTTATGGAGACTGCTTATAACGGCGGGTATAAGCAAAGTGACGGCAGTGTCCTTTCTGAATATCTGAAGATAAAAGTGTATCATAACGTATTGATAAAGGGAGTTGAGAAAAAAGAAAGAAAGATCTGCGTTGCTCTTGATAATGAAGAAAAGTGGTTTGACACAGCACCGGGGATTGATCCCGCGCTCATTATTGAGGATGAGGTGGATTTGTATGTATCAGAGGACCGCTTTGGCGAGCGGGTGGTCTATATTGATTTTTTGGGAACGGTTACGGTGTTTTATGACTTTATAAGCGAGGTAAATGAGTCAGGCCTGGGCGGGGAATATACTGCCGGCCAGCTTGATAAAATATGCTTTCGGAACGCAGATAAGGAATATCGGGTGAATTCGGATATCACTGTAACGCTCAATGACATTGATGCAAGTGATACGCCTGCTGCTCTCTGCGAAGCGTTTGCAAAGGTTGTCCTGCGTGACAGCAGGGTTCTGAAAATAGAAGCGTATTCACTTTACGAAGGCGGGATTATATACCATGCGGATCCTGAAATGATTAAGTATACCCGCGGAGATGTCAATGATAATGTCATAGACACGCTGGATACTGTGGAAGATCTGCAGCTTTATATCGACGGTATTCCACGCACAAGTATGTATGATTTAAAATCTGATATGCTCTTTGATTATTATATCAGTCCCAAGGAGGACAAGGTGATTTTAGCTGCGTCCTCACGATACGGCACAAAGATTTTGAATGAAATGCGCGGCGAGTCGCTTGTACTCGACGGAACTGAATACAGAATAAGCCCAAGATATGGACTATATGTTTATTCAAATACGAAATCAAGATACCAGCATGGCGGCGCGCTCACTGATTATTTTAACAAAAGCGTTAAAATATTTGTAGATGATAATATGTATGTCAGATATATCAGGATCAGTGACGATGCCGAAAACGCAAGCAGCTTTTTGGCGGTTGCAATGCAGGTATCCCAAAACACAAATCTCTTCGGCGGCGACAATGGAAGAATAAAACTCTTTAAAATTACCGGCGGTCAGGGAGAAAAGATCTATGAGATTGACGCGGACAGGATGAAAAACTCGCCCATTGGCATGGATTATATCAGGGCAAACGCGGGAAGTGTTGAAGGGAAATCATTTTTGAGGTTTACAACGAATAAAGAAAACAAAATTGTAAGGGTGGAACCCGTGGATTTATGGGGGGCAGCAACCACACATACGGGGGCGATTGCCAAAAACAGTGATTATTGGGTATCGAATCTCTATCTCAGAACAGCCACGCTTTTTGCTGCTTACAATGATAACGGAGAGTTTAAGGTGAAGATCCTCGATTTTGAAGATAATCTGAGGGAAAAAATATTCGAGTCGCCGGTTACGATCATAAGTGACTATAATCTGATGTACAACCCTAAGCCTTCCTATGTTATGTTCGGGAAGGGCGCGGAAACCCACCGTTCAAACGGAACCCAGACGGGATATGTGGATGAAATTCTGTACCTTGAGGACGATATGGTTCAGGTTCGGTTCATCAATAAGTATGGCACGGATACATATGATTTGACCAAAGAGTTTGTTGACAATAACGGGCTGAAAGAGAATATGCTGATTGAATGGTATTATGATTTGTTTACCGAAGACCCTATAAGAATTCATGAAAAATATGATTTATCAGGCAATCCGGATTCATGGCAAACCGATAATGAATCGTATACTTCTACGGCAGCAACAGGATTCTATCGGGCGGACAAAATTGTGTACCGAGACGGCGACGCCGTCCAATTCATGGTAAACGGAGAACTGACAGACTTGATGCCCATGAATCAGTATCCATGCGTATATGAGCTTGTTTCCGTTGGCGGCAAAAACAAGTTGGTTGAAAACAAGGGATCAAACCCCTTAGGATACATCAATCAAGGGGATGACGTATGGTTTAAGCTGCTGACCTGGGGGCCTGAGCCGCGCTCGGTTGGTATTGTAATCTATGACAAGAGGAGCATAACCGGGGATTAGTCAAGCAATCACACGGAAAGGAGGTAAAAAGGCATGGTAAAAAAATTTGCTTCATTTGTGACGGCTGCGGCGCTTCTTGTCACCATGATTTGTATACCGGCCTCTGCGGAATTGACAGTCATCAGCGAGGAATCATACAGTGATATGAATCAGACGTTCACTCCCCTTGATCTGAAAGAAGCCGCTAATATGGGTTTTGCAGACGAGGTTGCGGGCGATGGAATCGGCGGGTGGACTGACCAAGGCGCGATCAATGATATGAGCGGCTTCGATCTGCGCGGAAGGGTTAACCTGCGGGGCGTTGATTTTGATATTATTGACCCTGAAAAAAATAACGGCAAGTCTGTGATAACCCTGAGCGGCCAGAATGCGGAGGCAATCTCAAATACGGCGGAAATTCCGGTAAACCAAAGGGCCGCCGGGGTTTATTTCCTGCACGCGGCAGCGTATGTTACAGACAATATCGCAGTCTATACATTTGTATATGAGGACGGAAGCAGGCACCAGGTTCCAATCAGGAACAATATTGAAGTTTTTAATTTTTGGGGAACAGGAAGCTCTGATGTATGCAAGACCGCATGGAACGGCAGCAATGCGTCAAGTACCAGCGTATCGATTTACTTTTACGCAATGGAAAATCCGTATCCCGAAAAAACCATAAGCAGGCTTGAACTGAGTACCACAGGCAAGGATGCGTTTTGTATGGTGGCTGCCGCCACGCTTACCGACAAAGGACCGTATATGATGGATGAACTGGACAGAGGGAATCCTGACACAGCAACATGGTATCCATACGAAATGCCTACCCATGAGACGATTGTCGGAACCGTTCTCGATTGTTCCTGGCTGCTGGACGCCCCGGCAGGAAAACATGGCCGTCTGCGTACGGACGGCTCACGGCTCTTTTTTGAGGATGGCACAGAGGCAAATTTTTGGGGAACCAATATAAGCGAGGGTGTATTTGCTTCACACGATAGGCTGGATAAGATCATAAATAGAATGGCCGCGTGCGGTTTTAATCTTGTGCGTATTCATAACTACATGATATCAAGCGCAGGACCCAGAGCGCTCTATGCCTCTCCGAAGATGGGCAAGGAGTTCAATCCCCAGAGGGTAGACCAGCTGTGCTATGCAATCTCCAAGTTTAAGGAAAAGGGGATCTATATATTCCTTGACCTGCATACCGCGCGCAATAAGTTTGAGGACGACAACATACGCGGCGCAAGAGATGCCTCTATATCGCAGACCGACATCAAGAATTCATATTGGTTTGATTCAGAGCTTCAGAGAATTGATGAAACTTTTGTCCGGGAGCTGCTTGATACCTATAACCCATATACGGGAATGAGACTCGCGGACGATCCGGCCATTGTTTTCAGTGACCAAAACAACGAAACAGCGTTCTACGGGCTGACAAGATCGGGCGGTAAATACTATGACGAGGATATAAGAAAGCTCTACTGCGCTTGGCTCCGCGAGAAATACGGATCTGACGAGGCGCTTAGAAAAGCGTGGCAATACCTTGGAAAAGAGGGGCTCCTGGAGGGCGAAAGCCTGGAGGATTATTCAGTTGCGTTCGGATATCAGGGCGAGAGAGAAAAATATGTGAAGCCGCGGCATGATGACAATCTCCATTTTATAGCCGATACCATGAGTACCTACTATGAGAATCAGAAGAAGCTTACAGACGAGCTTGGTTACGGCGCGCTTATCACTTCCACCCAGAACTGGGGAGGGCCGGGCCCGGCGATGCTGTATACCCTGATAGATTGCGATTTTATTGACAGCCACGCCTATTGGTCACACCCCGATCAGAACTTTATGATGCAGAAAGGCACTGCAATGGGCGGAAACATGCCCATATCAATGCTGGAGGATAAAAGCTTAGGCATAATCGGCCAATTTTTCAATGACACCGTGTACGATATGCCGCATACCCTGACCGAGTGGGACGAGTGTGATTTGAACCCCACAATGGCTGAGCAGTTTACCCTGATGGCGGCCTATTCGTCATTGCATAATTGGGTTCCTATGAACTTTGCATTTTCCAGCCAGGGGGATGAGGCGACTGAAATTTTACAGAGTACAGGCCCCAGATATAATCTTTATGTTGACAACTACACGGGTGATCCCAATGCCATACGCAACTTCTGGTCGTTGAGCAATAATCCCGTTAAGATGGGATGCATCACCGCGGCCTCGATCATGAAGCTTCGCGGCGATATAAAGCGCGCGGACAGGGGCTTTTATCACAGGTATTCCCAAAACAACTACTTTGATTCAAATCATCAGGCTTTTTCCCAGCCGCCGTATTTGGGAATGATCGGAAGAACAGGGGTGGCATATGATAAAAAATCCTATGACAGGGATTATAATGACAATGAGATTCTATATAAGGCGTTTATGTCGAATAAAAAAGGGCTGCCCTTCATCTCGGATACTGGTGAAATTTATACTGATTTAAAAAATGCGGTATTTCAAATTAACACTGCTTTTTCACAGGCTGTAACAGGCAGAATAAGCGGACAGAGCTTTGAGGTTGATGATATGATTGTGGAGGTAACCAATCCCTTTGCAAATATTAACCTGACCTCCCTGACAAGTGACCCCATATGGGACGCGGACAGGCTTTTGCTGACCGCGGCCGGTGATCAGCGCAACACGGACGAAGTCCGCTCAAAGGACGGTACGGCGGTCGTAAGAGGCGGAACAGCGCCGGTATTGGCAGAGCCGATTGTCGGACGAATCACGCTGAAAACAAAGGATGACATTACGGTTTATACGATTTCATCAACGGGAAGAAGACATAAAACCGCGCGGGTTGAAAAAGATGAAAACGGATACGCTGTAATCTGTCTCAGGGCTGAGGATGCCTGCATGAATTATGAAATTGTGAGAGAAAAGAAAGCGCCGGGCGCTCGTGCTGCCAATAAGCATATAGAGTTTGATGAAATAGAGGTTAAGCCGCTGTTTAACGACCTTGCGGGTTATGAATGGGCGGAAAAGCAGATCACAAGGAATGCGCTGCTGGGTCAGATGAGCGGCATAAGCGAAACAGAGTTTGCGCCGGGCGCGGATATCACAAAGGGCGATTACATCGCGGCCCTTGTTAATGTATGCAGGCTTAAAACACCGGTAACAGAAAACTTCGCCGATGTATCCGAGAACGATCCCAATTATACTGCCATCGGAATCGCAAAGGCGTTTGGGGTGGTAAACGGGGATGAACATGACTGCGTTGATCCGGGGGGCTCCATATCGCGGCAGGATGCACTCACAATACTTGACCGGGCACTTGCGGCGGGCGGTGTAAGAGTAAAGAAAGCAACCGGAGAAGAACTCAAACACTGCAGGGACAGAGACAGAATTTCGGAGTATGCCGCGGACTGTGTAAGCAGAATGCTGGCGCAGGGCTATGTGAGCGGTCTGTTCTCAGGAGTGAGTTTTGAACCTGAGAAAACACTGACCAGAGCGGAGGCGGCATGTATGATATACGGTGTTTTATGGGAATAGGCTGGCAGGCGGTCAACGCGCCGGCCGGTGCCAAGCCGGCGCTGGCACAGGATTCTGTATAGAAATTGTGCTGAGCAAAAAACATGAGAAGAGCCCTATGCCATAAGAGGATTCAAGGTCGGGAGTATGAAAGACGCGGGGCATATGTATTCTGCTCTCTTATGGCGGGCCTCGGGGGAGTCAAACAAAAACACTTTGTTTTGCTGGGGCTGTTTGGAAGCCGCAGCCCCGACATCCGGCGTCTTTTACGGAGAATTGTGGTACGGAAGCATTGTGGTACAAATGAATGCAGGCAGAATGCATTATAAATTTTTGCAAATATGAAAACGGAGGTAATCATGTTGAAAAAGAGAATTTTAGCCTTAGCCGTTATGGGTGCGATGCTTTGCGGACTTGGGGTAAGCGTCAGTGCGGCCCACTACGAAAGCGGGTGGGGAATTGACACGGTGCTGGATCAAACCTTTGCCGAGGATTTTATGCCCGTGACCCCGGCCGCCGGAAAAAATGACAGCGAGATCAAAACACTTTCAGACGGCATACGGTATCAGCGCTATTGGTCAAATGTAAGTATGGAAAAGACGGAGGCGGATGGCAGAGCGGATGTGTTTCAGCAGAGCTTCCCGTCAGACGCCTCCCCCGGCGATAATACCGTATACTTTGATCTGCCGGAAGAACAGGACGTAAAGCCCGGCGATATTATCACAATCAGCATGGACTACAAGCATAATATCGGCAATGGAGTTGATACCCCCGGGAAGGCCTACCAACTGAAGATGGGATTGCTGAATGACGGCAAGTCTGTAAAGATTCCCAATTATAATATTGTGGACAACAGCAATCAGTATCTTACATGGGCTTCTGGATCCGAGATTGCCGAGACTTTTATGCAAATGGGAAACAGAGCCAACGGGGAAACCACATTAGCGCTGGGCCATTATACAAGAGGGGTTGTCATTGATAATAACAGATGGTATCATATAAAGGTTATGATTGAAACGGGTGCCGAAGGTGTGGATCAGACGGTGACCTTGACTGCCGCTGCTCCAGACGGCGGAAATATTGCATATACGAAAGATAACGACGCAAGCAGAACAGAATTGTCAGAGGGAAAAACAGTGGTCATGAGGACCACGGTTGATGCAGACAGTACAGATGCCGCTGTAACCAAGTATACCAAGCTTTCCGGGTTGAAGGTCTGGACCGGTCCGGTCAGCCCCTCAGAAACTGTTGAGACCTTTATTGACAATGTAACGGTCACCCTGGAGCATGATACAAATGTATTGGTTTCCGACCTGAAAAAGACCATCGCCGATGTGGATTTCGAGGGCGCGGCGGAAGGCGATGTGATACAAAAAAGCGGTTCATTGGTTGAAATACCGGATGCGGCAAACGCTGGCAGGATTTCACGTGCTTATGAATGGGTAAACGCTGGCTTCAACGCAAAGATAGTTGAAACGAATACAGAGACGGGGAAAGTATTTCAGCATAAGCCCGATGCCGGAGATTATACCTGGGAAAAAGCCATGCTTAAAGTAGAACCGTCAAACGGAGCGGTCCCGCTGCACGCCGGAGACGAGCTGCACATGAGCTTTGATTACTTCTTTGACGCGACAGCTTTGCAGAAACCGAATGTGCAGAAAATAAGTATATTGTTTAACGATCTGCAGTCTATGGGATATTTGCGGCAGATGACACCCACAGATATGGCTTCAAAACCAGGGGCGGAACTGCTGGCAATTACAAATGGTGTAATAAGAATTCTCAATCCATGGATAGCTGAACCTGCCTTAATAACCCTTGCGGATAAAACATGGTACAATGTCAAGATGATTGTCAAAACCGTAGACCGCAGTGCGGACGGCTCCTTTACGCTTCAAGGCGAAACCTTCCGGAATAGCCAGACTCTGACTACCATTGTGAGCGACAATAAAGGGAACAGATGGGAATTCTGCGGTATCTTTGACACAAATTTTGAAGGAACAGAACTAAACGCAGACACTTTCTATGAAGAGGCGGCGACAGAAGGACGGGGCATTAACAGACTTGAAGAATTCAAAAATATTACACTTAATTTATATCGGTATGAAAACACCACAACCATGCTTGACAATATAAAGGTTGAGGTTGTGACCCCGGGCTTTGAAGGAAGCGGCCCCGCGGTCCCCGATATTGCCCAAACAAAGTTTATACCCGGCGAGATGCTGGACCTATCGGTGCTTGCCGCTGATGTGTCTTATGTAAATGCGGATGCCATACCTGATGTAAATCTTTTCTATGCGGAGTACGATGACGGCGGGACGCTTGTCAATGTTCAGAAAATTCCGTGGGACATCCAAAAAGCGGAACCGTTTCATGAGGTGCAGATACAAACCTCCGCAAATGCCCAAAAAATTAAGGTATTATTACTGGACAAGTCAGACATTGCGCCTAATATCAAAAGCCTGGATTTAACCGCTTCATGAAAGGAACAGCAGCCTGAGCTGCGGAGCAGCAACACCTATTATATGCACACCATAGATAATGATGCCCGCGTGATTTATGACTACGGGCAGTCTGCCCAAAAATTCCTTGACAGTTTAGAGATTTTCGGTACCCAGAATGCGTCGGCAAGCTTTGTGCTTGCCGACGGGAGACCTATTGCAGACGATGATATTACGGACAGTACGCTGCGCGTTTCCGCCAAGGGCTTTTGGCCCGTTGACTACAAGGTGGCAGAAGGAACGGACGAGGATTTGCTGTCCTTCACGAATATCAACGAGAACAGCATATACAACCCCGATTACAGAGGCTGGTACGAATACGATCAGCCGGGAAGCATAGCGGAGGGCAGCGCTCTTGACGCGTCCTTCCTTTTGGATGCGCCTGCCGGCAAGCATGGGTTTGTGGAAAGGCAGGGCGAAGACTTTGTCTTTAAAGATACCGGCGGGGAAATTGAGTTCTGGGGTACCAACATTGGCGGCACTGAGATATTTGGGATGCAGGATGATACCTATAAGACAGAGGCTGCAAAGCTTGCCGGCCGCGTTGCCGCGGCGGGCTTTAATTTGGTGCGATTTCATAATCTGGACGGAACGTCGCCGCATATTAAAGATATATTTGGGAATCTAAATCCGGGATGGGACAACGGCTGGTATGAAAGGTCAAGCGGCAGCGCCCTTGACCCGGTTCAGATGGATAAGCTGTGCTATTTGATCAACGAGCTGAAGGAAAGGGGCGTTTATTACTGGATTGATCAAACCTGCAGCCGCAGGGTTTTCCCTGATGACGGCATTGATGCATTTGGAATTGGAGCAGGCTTGAAGGGACCGGCCTATTACAATGAAAAGGCAATAGATATACAAAAGAATTTTTCGGAGATGCTCTTGACCTATCCAAACCCGTATATGGGCGGCATGACATTGGCTGAGGATCCTGCCATGGCCATGATTGGGCTGAATAATGAATTCTCCATTTCCTCCTATGACCTAAAGACTAAGATGGACGACCCGGCGCGGGACGATGATTATTACGACGAGCTTTGCCAGAAATTCAGCGCGTGGCTGCTCAAAAAGTATCAGACAAGAGCGGCGCTTGAGGCGGGCTGGGGAACACGGCAGGCCGAAAGGTATAGCTGGGATTTGGGATTGCAAAGCGGCGAATCTCTTCCGAGCGGCGGTACGCCGGGATATGTAGAGGTATTTCAAGGTCCCGGCGATAAGTATTATTCCCGTTCATGCTACAGCGCGGCGCGGTGCAGCGATGTTGAAAAATTCTTTGCGGATATCATGCGCGCGTATTATACCGAGCGGATTCAGCATCTCCGCAGTATGGGTGTTCAGTGTGCTATTACGGGCAGCACCGCGTTCTCAGCTGTGCAGCCGCCGGCATTCTACAGCAATACACAGACGGATTTTATAGATGTGCATCTTTACCGCGGGCATCCCCAAGGCGGCTGGGATCTAAATACCAAAGGGCTGTATATTTTTGAAGAGGAAAAAACCTCGGTTCTTGAAACCGACAAGCTGGGATTGATTGGGGATCTTGCCGCGTGGCGTGTCTATGGATACCCTTATGTGATTTCAGAATGGAACATCTGTCCCCCAAATCAATATATTGCGGAGGGCACGCTGTTGATGTCGGCCTATGCGAGCCTTGGGGGGTGGCACCCCATTCAGTTTGCGTATACCTCTGATGCCGCGCATTTTGAAAATGTGGATAACGGGTACGCTCTTCCGCTCAAAACCACCTTCCCCGGGCTTGAAAATCCCCTGGTATCGGCGGCGCATCCAGCTTCCGCCATTGTCTTTTTGAGAAATGACATAACCGAAGCCCAAACCGGATATTACAATGTGATAGAGGAAGAGGATATACATGTCGGCATGGACGCAGGCCGAAACATATGGCCGGATTCCTATCCATTCCCTCAAACAGGGTATAGAGGATTGCTGGGCAAAAGCGGCGTAGCCTTTCATACAGAGGGCAAGAGCGATGGCTTGGCAAACGATGAAGTTTTGAAGGCCAATGCCGACGGCATATATAACGGCAGCGGCGATAAGGTTTATGACTCCTTCACAGGTGAGCTTAGCGCGGATTTGACCAAAGGCGTATTTAAGCTGAACACAAGGCGATCTCAGGCGGTTTGCGGATTGATAGGCGGGAAAACGATAACCCTTGATTCTGTAGAGCTTACAGTAGAGAACAGCTATGCAGTGATGACGGTTACTTCACTTACTGACAGCGATATTGAGGACAGTGAGAGGATTTTGTTAACAGCAATTGGCAGAGGTCAGAATTTTGCGCAGCTTATGTCAGAGGAGGGTACAACCATTTTAAAACCGGGCAGAGCGCCTATCATGGTGGAACAGATCACCGGTGATGTATCGCTGAAACTTAGCAGCCCTGCCGCGTATACGGTTTATTCTTTGCATTCTGATGGGAGCAGAAAGACAGAGCTTCATACTGCCGCAGAGGGCAACGGCATAAGCTTCAAAATAACCGATGCGGCAGAATCAATGCATTTTGAAATTGTAAAAGAGTAAATAAAGATGATTGAGGTGAAATGAGCGTGGAAAGTGAAAAAGGATATGATAAATTGAGGCGTAAAGCAAATTGCTGACAGAAGGGTGAAGGAGAATGATCGAAAAAATATCGGTTGCTCTTTTAGGAGCAGAGGCAAGGGGCCGTCTGATTGGCGGAAAAATGGCGGAAAATGGGGACAAATTTGAATTAAAAGCAATTTGCGATATAGATCCAAATCAAATTGAAAAGTGCCGCACACTTTTCAATATATCTCAGGATATGGCATATTCTGACGAGGAAAGCTTTTTTGAAGAGAAACGCGCGGATTTACTCGTTATTGCCACATACGACAAAGAACATGCACGCCAATGTATACGGGCAATGGAGCTTGGCTATAATATTTTAGTTGAAAAACTCCTGGTTCTGAGTGCAGTACGGTTTCATCTATTGGTGCTTTAAGCTTTTTCAGAAAAGAGAATGCATCGGAGGGGGCGTCCGAAAGGTGCCTGGACTGCAAGTATATGGAAACCTGTCCGTACAGCGCAAAGAAACTTTACATTGACAAGTGGAAAAAGGAAGGCTGCCCAAAGTTTGATTGGCCGTATCACAAAGTATCGCTGGTAAGCCCTGCCGCGGAAGACGGTCTCTGCGATGGTATTAAAAATACATATTTCGGAAAATGTGTTTTCCGCTACAATGTAGACACAAATCCGCATGTTACAGACCATCAATTCGTACAGATGCAATTTGAAAACGGGGTTACTGCAGCACCTAAAATGGTGTTCGCCGCAGAAGCGGGCAGGAGAATTAACCTGTTTGGCACTTATGGGGAAATACTTTTTGATGAAAGAGACAATACAATAGAGATAATGCCTTGTGGAGAGAAAAAAGAGGCAATCAACATAGGCGCTCTGCTTGAAAACGCAGCAGCCACGGAGGCGGCGATTCAAGAATGGTTGAAAATTTGTATTCTGTTTTAAACAACGAATGTCAAAACAGAACGTCGCTTTGTGAATCCGTTAAAAGCCATTTGATTGGAATTTGTGCGGAAAAATCAAGGTTAAACGGCGGGGAAATCGTAAGGGTGCATTTTTAATTCAAAGATTCATAAGAACATTGCACAAAGAGAATAGGGGCCGTCTCTGTGCCGTCCCAACTATCGGTAATGGAAGATTTCGGGCGAGCGCAGAAACTTGTCCCGCAGTTCGGTTATTTATTGGTACTAGAAGAGGGAATATTATGAAAAACAGTTTATCTGATCTTTCATTTAACAAAATAGGGGGATAAAAACTTCAAGATAAAATATGGAGTGATTTGTAGCCGCATTGCTATCAAAAAACTTTTGATAGCAATGCGGTGTCAAGCTTCAGGGACTTTTATAGAGATTAAACTGCGGCAGTGCCTTCCAGAATCTGGGCAAAGCGCAATTTGCATGCGGCTATAATTTCAGCTGGTTATAAATGGGCTTGAGCGCCGGATACAGACTTTGATAAATCTGGTAGAACCTGTCATATTCCGCCGCATTCTGGGAATGGAAGGGCAGAGAGGAGTCTCTGGCAATCACAGCCCGGCAGCCCTCCTGCACAGAGCGGTAAACTCCGGCGGCGGTTCCGCCCAGAATGGCCGCCCCCAGCGCGGGCCCCTCCCTGGAGACCAGAGTATTCACCTGGCATCGGAACACGTCCGCAAGCATCTGCCGCCACAGCGGGCTTTTTCCACCGCCGCCGCAGGCCGCCATCTCTGATACCTCCACCTGCATCTCCTTTAAGATCTCCAGACAGTCCCGCAGAGAGTAGCAGACGCCCTCCATAATCGCACGGATCATGTCCCGCTTCTGGTGCATGGCCGACAGGCCGAAAAAGACGCCCCGGGCCGCGGGATCCAGATGCGGTGTCCGCTCCCCCATGAGATAGGGGAGATAGATCAGCCTGTTGCAGCCAATGGGCGAACGAGCCGCCTCCTGGTCAGTCAGGACATACGGGTCAATGCCCAGCTGTGCCGCGGCGGCGCACTCGCTCTGGCAGAAGTTGTCCCGGAACCATTTGAGCGACAGGCCCGCCGCCTGAGTCACGCCCATGACGTGCCACTGCCCCGGCACGGCACAGCAGAACGTGTGGACCCTTCCCTTCAAATCCATCACCATTTCTGAGGTGTGCGCATAGACCACACCGCTGGTGCCAATGGTGGTAAAGGCCATGCCGTCTTCCACCACACCGGTTCCCACCGCGGCGGCGGCATTGTCCCCGGCCCCGCCGGCGACCACAGCGCCGGCCCGCAGGCCGGTCGCTTCAGCCGCGGCCTTTGTGACCGTGCCGGTTGCCTCCGGACTTTCATACATCCGGCCGAGCAGGGCCGGGTCGATCTCCAGCTTTTCCAGCACTTCACTGCTCCAGCGGCGGTTTTTTACATCCAAAAGCTGCATCCCGCTGGCGTCGGAAACCTCTGCCGCGAATTCTCCGGTCAGCCGGTAGCGGATATAATCTTTTGGCAGAAGAATATGCCTGCACCTTTCATAGACTGCGGGCTCGTGGTTTTTCACCCACTGGATTTTGGAGGCGGTAAACCCAGGGAGCGCGGGATTGGCCGTTATCTCAATCAGCCGTTCCCGGCCCACCTTGTCCGTGATCTGGATGCACTCCTCCGCTGTGCGGCCGTCGCACCAAAGGATGGCGGGGCGCAGAACCGCCCCCTCCCCGTCCAGCATAACCAGGCCGTGCATCTGGCCGGACAGGCCGATTCCCGCCACCTCTGCCGGGTCAATTCCCCGGGTGATCTGCCGCAGGGTGGAGCAGACCGCGTGCCACCAGTCCAGGGGATTCTGTTCAGCCCAGCCGTTTTGGGGCTGGTACAGCGGATATTCTTCTGTGCTGGAACAGATTGCATTGCCGCTTGTGTCAAACAGTCCGCTCTTTGTACCGGAGGTTCCAATATCAATACCAATTAAATAGCGCATTTGACGCCTCCTGTCTTTTTTTCTTTGGACATCAGAAAAAACTTTGAGCGCCTTATTTGCATAAGGCGCTGTACTGTGTGTTGTGTGTGTTGTGCGCTACAGACTGAACATGACGGAATTGACCACTGCCTCCAGATATTCCTGCCGGCCGCTGTTATGGTCGCTGACCTCGTCCAGGGTCAGGGCATAGTCCGCGAGCTTTTCCAGCGTGGTGCCGTCTGTGACAATATCCCGGCCGATCCCTGTCTCAAAGGAAGCGTAGCGCCGGCGAGTGAATTCCTCCAAACGGCCGTCTTTCAGCAGGGCGTCCGCGATCTCAAGCCCCAGCGCGAAGGTGTCCATCCCCGCAATATAGGACAGGAACAAATCGTCCGCGTTCATGGAGGCCCGGCGTGTCTTTGCGTCAAAATTCAGGCCGCCGTTTGTGAAGCCGCCCGCCTTTAAAACCTCTGTCATGCAGAGGGCCGCATCATAGACATTGGTTGGGAACTGATCCGTATCCCAGCCCAGAAGCGGGTCGCCCTGGTTGGCGTCAATGGAGCCGAACGCGCCGTTGACCCGTGCCGTGCAGAGCTCATGCTGGAAGGTGTGTGCCGCCAGCGTGGCGTGATTTGCTTCAATGTTCAGCTTGAAATCCTTTTCCAGACCATATTTCCGCAGAAAGCCCAATACCGTGGCCGCATCGAAATCATACTGGTGCTTGGTGGGCTCTTTGGGCTTTGGTTCAATATAGAAATCGCCGGTATAGCCCCTGCCTCTGGCATAGTCCACCGCCATGCGCAGAAGCCGGGCCATGTTGTCCTGCTCCAGCGCCATGTCTGTGTTCAAGAGGGTCTCATAGCCCTCGCGGCCGCCCCAGAACACATAGCCCCTGCCGCCCAGCTCCATGGTGATGTCCAGCGCCTTGCGGATCTGTCCGGCTGCATAGGCGAACACGTCCGCGTTGCAGGAGGTTCCCGCGCCGTGGACATACCGGGGGTTGTTAAAGCAGTTTGCCGTGCCCCACAGCAGTCTGATCCCGTATTTCTGCATCTGTTCCTTTATCAGGGGGACAATGGCGTCCAGATTTTCCTGGAACGTCCTGAGGTTTCTGCCCTCAGGCGCAATATCCTTATCGTGGAAACAGAAATATTCAATTCCCAATTTGTGCATCAGCTCAAATCCCGCATAGACCTTGTTCTGATACACCTCCATTTCGGCTGTGCCGCCGAAGGTTTTATCCGCCGTTCCCGCGCCGAACATATCGACCCCTTCGCCGCAGAGCGTATGCCAGTAGGACATGGCAAATTTCAGCGTCTCCTTCATGGTTTTTCCGGCGACCACCTTCTCCGGATCATAGTACTTAAAGGACAGAGGATTTCTGGATTTGGGCCCTTCGTACCCTATTTTTGAAATGCCGGGGAAAAATTCCTTCATGCTCCATTCGCCTTTCCGGCCCGCAGAGTGAAAGCGCCGCCCATGGCAGGCCGGCATGGGCGCGGTGCGGCGGGGATCCGCCGCCGTATGACAGGGCGGAGCCCTGTACTGAATTCGACTACATCATAACATGAGCCCGGCTGAAAAGCTACTTACTTTTTGCTGTAAACCGGACAGATATTGCTTTTTTTTGATTTATAATGTATAATGAAACAACAGACGCGGCCCGGCAGCGCGCCATGGCCCAATGGCTGGACCAAAAGGAGGGAACGACATGGAGCAGGTTTACTTCGAGGACATTCACTGCGCCGGGGAGTTTTATCCATACCTGGACTTTTCTATGGAAAACATCAATTATATCGCCCACTTTCATGAGGAGATTGAGATCATATATGTCATGACAGGAGCCCTGCGCGT
The DNA here is from genome assembly GCA_965146665.1 of uncultured Ructibacterium sp. Classification (GTDB taxonomy): domain Bacteria; phylum Bacillota; class Clostridia; order Monoglobales; family Monoglobaceae; genus Ructibacterium. The sequence continues at coordinate 54,802 of CBCTHE010000002.1, read as the reverse complement.
CTATACAGAGTCACAGGAGCTTCAGCTGTCCAAGGGCGACATCTGCTTTTTTATGCCGGGGGAGATTCACAGCTTCCAGTCCTCGGAACAGAACCATATCTATATCATCAAATATCTGCCCCACTCCCCCCGGGAGGGAATCAACTTCGCCCAGCTCCGCGTGGCCGGTCAGCCGCTCCGCCGGACCCAGCCCGCCTATCCCCGGTTTCTGGACTGTATTCAGACCATTGCCGCGGAGGGGACCATGCGGGAATGGGGGTATGAGTTCGCGGTCAGCGAGCAAATCAGCCGTCTGACCGCCTTGCTTCTGCGGGAACTGGACTTCACGCCGATCCCGGCGGAGAGCCGAAAGAAACTGGAGGGCCGCACCCGGCTTTTAAAGCTGGCCGGAGCCTATGTCAGAGAGCACTATGCCAGTCCGCTCACCTTGGATGACATGGCCGCGCACTGCGGTTATTCCAGATATTATTTTTCCCATTATTTCAAAGAGACCACCGGGATGAGCTTCATGGATTACCTGACGGCCTTCCGGGTGGAGCGTGCGGCCGCCCGGATGGAGCTGACCGGAGAAACTTTTACGGAAATCGCCTATGCCTGCGGATTTCAAAGTATCCGCACCTTTAACCGGATGTTTCAGAAATACTATCATATTACACCCAGCGCCTACCGGAAGTTCAAAAAGGCCGGAGAGGCCCGGCGAGACATCTGACCGCGTGTTTCCGTATATAAAAGACCCGCTGTCCCTTACGGAAAGCGGGTCTTTTGCTGTGTTCGGACATCTGTGCCTGGCGCGGGACAGGTTTGATAAGCTGCAGGACTGTACTGCGGCCCGCCCTATGTGTTTATGGCATATAAGGATGCCTTAGCTTGCGGACGATGGGCTGCAGAGATAATGCAGGGAGGTGTCGCTGTCAATGTCGTCAAAGCCTGCGGGATCCAGCATGGGCATGGGATTGTCCGTGCCAACACCGATTCTGCCGATTGGGTGGCGTCCGCCGCTGTAATAGTTTCGGTTGGCAAAGCGCACCGCCGGAAGCATTCCGCCGTCCGGATCCAGAATGGAGAGGGCAAGGATATATTCCCCGGCGGGCAGATCGGCAGGCAGGTTAAATGTGTTTTCGGCGCTGTAGAGCGGCGTGCAGCTATAGTCGCTGTCCGGCAGCCAGGAGGTGATGTCGGTGTTTTGAAAGGTGTCACGCCAAACAGGCTGGTGTGTATCCGGGTCCAAAAGACTGACCTCAACCGGCCAGTTGTAGTAGATGGGCGATGAACCGGTGTTTTTTACACTGAAACTGACCGCAAGCCTGCCCCCTGGCTCTGCTGTTTTGGAATAGCTGACTTGGTCCAACACAAACCGGTAGCCGAGAGTCTTTTGTATTTCAGCCGCGTTCCGGGTAATGACAGGATCCGTCTTGTTGTAGGACGCGAGCCAGCCAATGTAGTTGCAATGGGTGAAACGGAAGACCTCCAGCAGACGGTCCAGGTTGTTGGCAACCGCGTCATTGGGGCTGGTGCCAAGGGGTTCGCCCCAGTCAAAGGCGGTCTCGCCGCCCACGGGATAGGATTTCCAGAGGTCTTTGTTTTCCTCTGCCGCAAAGAAGTCAAAAACGTGCTGGTTTCCCCAGTGACCAAAGGAATCCCATCCAACCCCCACTTTATTATCCGTCATGTAGCCAAACCGGATGATAATGTTGGTCTGTACCTTTTTATTCTGAAAGTATTTGTCAAAGGCCTCGCCCAGTATCTTCTGTACTTCAAAAGAGGGATAGGGACTCTGCATTTCGCCCCAGAGACCGATGATTGCCATGCGGATATAGGCAACCCGGGGATCGTTGTCCCATGCCTCTCCCATTTTTTTAATAAAGCCTTCCAGACGTTTCTGGAATTCGGGGCTGGTATAGTCGCCGTCCGTCAGGTCGGAGGGCCAGTGCGGATCGCCGGGCCACTCCAGAACCACGCTGGGGATGACCTTGGCGTTCTGGGCCGGGAGGTCGCTCCAGGCCTCGTCAGAGGCGGCGATAAACTTTTCTACCCCATCGCTGGCATTATCCTCAAGCTGGTCCCAGTTAAAATGCCGTACGGTCACTGTGGTATATTTGTCTCCGGGCGTGCCTGCAAAGCCCTTGAGGGGATTTTTAAAGGCCTTGTCATATTCCTCCGGAAACATGATTTGCATACCAGGCCGGCATCTCCGCCCGGGAACAAGCAGACGGTTTATCATAACGGCGGCTTCTGCCCGGGTGGCGTTTTGCTCACCATGGAAGAGACCGTCCTCAAAGCCGGTCACGATCCCTGCGGCGCGGACCAAAGCCACATCCTGCCGAAAGGCCGGATCGTCCGCCTCCGATGGGACGGTGTCCTCCGCCGCCGCGGCGCCGCTGATTCGCAGCGCGTTTGCCATAATGCGGGCAATTTCATATCTGGTAATGGGCCGTTCAACCTGGTCAAAGTCGTGTTCTGAGGTTAAGCCGTTTGCGGCCGCGGCCCGAATAAATGGGAGATCCCATTGCGCTTCGTCCGGGACAGGTTCGGTTTCAAGCCCCATGGCTGTGACGGCCATCTTGATAAATTCGTTGACTGCCACCGGCGACTCCGGCCGGAAGCTGGCATCTGGATAGCCGGCTGCCACGCCCGTGTCGGCCAGGCAGGACACCTCCTTTTTTGACCAGTGCCCCTGAAGGTCATTCCATGCCTCCGCCGGATGCGCGGCCGGTGTGAGCAGGGGAACCGGGTCGGGCCGCGGGCCGATCTCCCCCAGTTTTTCAATGGCGGAGACGCGGACATTGTCAACATACATTTTCTTCACAGTTTCGTGGCGTTCAAACACAATGCCGCCGTCCGATGCCCCAGGGGCCTCAAGGATGGCTGTGGGCCAGTTCAGTTCAAGGGGATAGCTGAGCGTTCCAACATAAACAATGATTTTGTCATCCATTGTATCAATCCGAATGTGTTTTGTCTGGTTCTCCCCTAAAAAGAAGCCCGTCTGTGCAATCCACTTTGCAGTGCCATTGATATACTGCTGTATTTCAATGGTGCTTCCCACGTTGTTGAATTGCAGGGCAAAATAATTGCGCTCATCCTTGACGTTAAAACGAACCGGCGTAAAGGGGTCGGATGTGAGCGTCCGGTCGAGAAGGGTCAGGTCGAACTGATAGGAGCAATGCCGCCAGTCCGGAGATCCGGCGCGGACCGCGGTATCGACCCGCAGCGCCTGACTGCCGCCGAAGTCCTCAACCGCGGGCGCGTTCCCCTCCGCGTCGGTGAAGGGGGAGGCGTTTCCGCTTTCAAAATCGCAGTCCAAATACACGCCGCCGGAGACGTTGTCCGTGTGGGGCGGGATCACCTCCTCCACAAAGGGCTTTGGCGTGGTAATCAGGAGATTGTCGATATAGAAATATTGACAGCCGCCCAGGAAAAAGCCCAGCGGTCCGCTGTCCAAAGGAGAGGGATCCTGATAGGAAAGAGCCGGCGTTTCCTTATTATTATAGTAGATATTGACCTGGTCTCCGGTAATATCTAGCTTGACATAGACCCACTGACCGGTATCCTCTAGGAAACTGAGCGGTGCGGAGGCCACGATCCCCAGGAGGTTCTTTTTCATGTTAACCCCCTCTTTGCCCGGCGCGCTCTCGAAAAAGACCTCATAGCGCGTGGGCTGTCCCATTGATTTCAAATAAACGCCCGGCCATGCCTCGCCGCGGGGGTCCGTATTGATCTTCATATTGAACTCCACCCGCAGCTCCGTGAGCTTATTGATGTTTGGAACCTCCAGATAGTCATAGCCCTGTACCTGATAGGCCTTTCCGTGTGTGTCTTCCGTCAGTATGGGATCGCCCTCTGAGGTGGTCCAGTCGGCGGTGCGGCCGTCTTCAAAATCTGTTTGATAAAAGACGGTGCGCCCGGATTCAGGTGCGGGAACAATTAAATCGGCTGCTTCCGCCGTCTCCGGTACAAAGAGCTGGCCGGTGAGCATAACCAGACTTACTGCACTGGCAATAAGCCGCGTGGAAACCTTCATGATAACACTCTCCTTTTTGACACTGCATTTCATTTTGTGATTGTGACATTCGAGATGCGCTGCCGAAACAAAGCAAGACATAACAGATGGACTGCGGCGCACCTCTTCTGCTGTTATCTTTAGGATAATATGAAACAGGCGGATTTGCAATAGCAACATTTTATAAACATCCGAAAAATTTATCACTCCGTGCAAAAAGGCCCTCAATCGTATAAAAATGTTATAGCATTGAAAAAGTTTACTATTGCAAACAAGCCCGGCGGCCATTAGAATAGAGCTAGAAGCGTAAGCAGGACAGCAACGTGCCAAACAAAATCAGATTTTGGAAAGGATGTGAAAGCAATGATTGGGAAGACAGGAGAAACGGCGGCTCAGCCGCTGCCAAAGCTGGCGAAGAAAGACAGCTTCTGGCGGCGGAGCGGTCTGTATGGATATTGGAAGTATAAATATCTGACGCTGATGTTTATACCGGTGATTGCGTTTTATGCCGTGTTTTGCTATGGACCGATGTATGGCATTATCATTGCGTTTAAGGATTACAATTTTGCACAGGGGATTATGGGAAGCCCCTGGATTGGACTGGAAAATTTCGAGCGGATGTTTCACAGCGAGAGCTTTATACAGGTGTTTCGCAACACCCTGCTGCTCAGTCTGTACAAACTCATAACAGGGTTCCCCGCACCGATTCTGTTCGCGCTGCTGCTCAATGAGCTACGGTGCCGCCGGTTCAAAAAAACGGTCCAGACAATCAGCTATCTCCCCTATTTTCTGTCGTGGGTTGTGCTGGGCGGCTTGTTTATCCAACTGCTCTCCCCGTCCTCCGGGCCGATCAATGCCATTTTGAAAGCCATGGGAATGCAGCCGATTTTTTTCCTGGGGGATGTCAAATGGTTCCGCTCGGTTATGGTGATTACCTCTCTCTGGAAAGGCCTGGGCTGGGGCAGTATTATTTACCTTGCAGGGCTGACCGGGATTGATCCGGAGCTGTACGAGGCGGCGACTATGGACGGCGCCGGCAAGTTTAAGCAGGTACTGCACATTACGCTTCCGTCGCTTGTGCCGGTTATGACGATCATGTTCATCTTCGCGGTGGGCGGCGTCATCAATGACGATTTTGACCAGATCTTCAACCTGTACAATGAAGCGGTCTATTCGGTCGGAGATGTAATCAGTACCTATACTTATCGGGTGGGGCTGATCAGCAATGAATACGGGTATTCCACCGCGGTGGGGCTCTTTAAAAATATCATTGCCATAGCTCTGCTCGCCGGTACGAATTTTCTCACCAAGCGCTGCAGTGACTACGGGATCTGGTAAGCAGGAAGGAGCGAAAGATGATGAATACACGAACAAGAGGCGAAAAAGTTTTCAACGCGGCCAATATTCTTTTTATGATATTGATATGCGTTACCATGCTCTACCCGTTTTTATATCTGCTGGCCCGGTCCCTCAGCTCTCCTGAGGCGTCCAGCCTGTCCTACAGCATCATACCCCAGGGCTTTACTCTGGAGAACTACGGTAAAGTTCTGGAGAATTCGGATATAGCCACAGGCTTTAAAAACGCGCTGATCCGGACGGTTCTGGGAACCGCGGTCAATCTGGTCATGACCATATTCGCGGCATATCCCCTATCCAAACGCTATTTCCCGCACCGGACCTTCTGGATGGGGCTGGTTGTCTTCACCATGTTTTTCGGCGGCGGGATGATCCCCACCTATTTGCTCATCAAGCGGCTGGGTATGCTCAATACCATCTGGGCGCTGATTCTGCCCGGCGCCATCAGCACCTACAATATGATCATCATGCGGAATTTCTTTATGGCTCTGCCTGAGTCGCTGGAGGAGGCCGCGCAGATTGACGGCGCAAACGAGATGGTGGTGCTCTTTAAGGTCGTGCTGCCCATGTCCATGCCAATTCTGGCGACCATAGCCCTGTGGTCCATGGTGGGGCATTGGAACGCGTGGTTTGACGCTCTGATTTACAACACCGAGCCGAGCATTCAGGTTTTGCAGGTGGTGATGCGCAGGATTGTGCTGGAGGGGACCGCACAGATGCTCAATCCGAACTCCTCGGACAACAATTTCCATCAGTTTGTAAATCCGGAGAACATCAAGGCGGCGACGATTATGGTCACCACAATCCCCATTATCATGGTCTACCCCTTCCTGCAGAAGTATTTTGTAAAAGGGATTCTGGTGGGATCCTTAAAAGGCTGACCAAGGCGGCGTCCGGCTTTGGATGTGGAACAAAGGCCCGTGTGATTGGAAAAATGACGATACAGCGAAATATAATAAAGGAGGAAGAATGATGAAAAAAGCAATCAAAAAGGGAATCGCGGCGCTTATGGCCGTTTCGGTACTGGGTACGGCTTTGACCGGCTGCGGAGACCAGAAACCCGAAGGACAGACCGCAAAGGACGCGTCTGCCTTCAAGGCGGATGACGAAAAGGAGTATACCATCTCCTGGACAGGGTGGTTCGGAGCCCCGGTAGAGGAGGACGCGGAAATGGTCAAATACTGGGGTGACAAATTCGGCGTTCAGTTTGATATCTGGAACATTGATCCCTCCAATTACAGTGAGACGCTCGGCCTGAAGGTGGCCGGAGGCGAGGTTCCGGACGTGCTTTGGACCTCGGAGCTGTCCTCGTTTTACAAGTATGGCAAGGATGGCATTCTCGCACCCCTGAACGATGAGGTTCTGAAGCAGTGCGCGCCGGAACTGTATGCGTATTATATGGGCATGGAGCCCAACGCGTTCAAATACCGGTCGGTGAACGGGACGATATATGGAATCCCCAGCCTGTCAGATCCGGCACGGCGGCCCATGGTATACCGGGGTGACTGGCTGGAAAGGCTTGGGGTGGAAAATCTGCCTGATACCCTGGAGGAATTTGAGGACCTGATGTACCGCTTTGCCCGGGAGGATCCGGACGGAAACGGAAAGGATGACACCTATGGCATGTCCAACAGCGGACTCAACGCTGTTTACGGCGCCTATGGCATGGCGGACAAATACTGGATTGAGCGGGATGGCAAGCTGGTGTACTGCAGTATCCAGCCGGAGATGAAGGAGGCCCTCAGTCTCCTGAATAAATGGTATGCGGACGGCGTACTGGATCCCGAGTTCATCATGGACGAGCGGCAAACCAGCGGCAGTAATATGTCTAAACCCTTTGTGGAGGGAAGAATCGGCTTTACGGCCAGCGGCGAGGATTGGCACTATAAACCTAAGTTTGAAAAGGGAAAAGAAAAGAACGACTGGGAGGGCGACAACCGAAAGGAACTGAGAAAGCTGAATCCTGCGGCGGCGGACAGCCTTAGAATGGGCGTTCCCCTGACAGGACCCCGCGGCGACAAGCTGATTGACCAGGGCAATATTGTTGGGGTGGACAACTCGACGGTGGGCTTTGGGGCCCAGCTGAAGGATGAGCCGGATAAGCTTGCCAAGATTCTTTCCATCATCAACGCGCTTGGATTTACCGACCGTCATAACGCGGTTGAGGCCGTCAATGGCATTGAGGGAAAGCATTGGAAGTTTGACGAAGAGGGGCGGATTGAATTTCTGGATCCGAAGTATGAGAAGTATACGGAGCGGGCGAAGATCGGCGCGCATACCGTGTTCCTGTCCCTGAAGTCCATGGAGTGGGATAAGATCGGCGACGAGGCGTTTATCCAGTGGCAGGCGGATAACAAGAGCTTTGAAAACGGGATGAGAAACCAGCTGAAAACCATCCTGCCGTCCCAGAGCCGCTTTGGCGCGGATCTGGACAAGATGGTGTCAGAGACCTATATTGCAATCATCACCGGCGACAAGCCCATTTCATATTTTGACGAGTTTGTGGATAAGTGGAGAAAGGCTGGCGGGGATACGCTGGAAAAAGAGGCAAACGAGTGGTATGCGAGTATAAAATAACCCTCATGCCGTGACGGAGAGAAACTGCGGCAGTGCGGAGAAATGCGCACTGCCGCATGGCACATAGAAAGGATCTGTTATGAAAAAGAGGATGACAAAGATCATTGCATTGCTTGCGGCGGTCTCTTGTTTACAGGCGCCGCTGGTTCCTGTTTGGGGCGTCCCGGCGGCCGCGCCGATTGTTCCTGGGCCGGACAGCACAGTCAATGTGTTGGCTTTTGAAGATTTTGACGATGGCGATGTGAGCAAGTGGACCTATTGGGATCCGAACATGGATGAGAATTATCCCGCTGCAGAGGAGGGAGCCGCAGACGGCACCGCCGGGGGAAAAATTTTTAATCCGGCGGCGGAATACGCGTATTACAGCGAAGGTGCCAGCTGGCAGAACTATACGTTAGAGATGAACTGGTATGTGGAGAAATATTCCGGGGTCTGGCCGGGCATCTATTTTCAGATTGACGGCGGCAAGCGAAATAATCTGTATATTTCAGATGGATCCACGCTGACGCTGGAGACCCGGGGCGGCGGTTATTACGAGGCGGCGGTGGACTTTGCAAAGGATGCCGGAGCGTGGGCGTATCTCAGGATTGAGCAGTATGACGGCAATGTCAAGGTCTTCTATAACAGCAAAACCAAACCGGTACTGGATGTGACCGAGGATTCGCTCAACGGCGGCGGGTATTTTGGACTGGTATCATCCGGCGCCGGGCTCAGAATTGACAATCTGATGCTCTCAAAGCCCCTGCGGCCGGTCCCGGTCCCGGAGTTTGATCCGCAGGTCTCCGCGCTCATATATCAAAGCGATTTTGAGGATGGGGACATCTCAGGCTGGACCCTTGAAGGGGGCGCGCCGGAGCTGGTACAGGACGAAGGGGTGGATTTCGATCCGGACAACCGGGTTTATGCGGTGCGCGGCTACGACCATTGTCAGCCGGAATTACTCGGATCTATGCGCAATTATACAATCGAATTTAATATGAAGATTGACTACAGGGACAGCACCGGCGTGCTCGGGAACAGCTGGCCCGGCATGTATTTCCGCAGTGCGGACGCGAAACGGTATAATCTGTATTTTAATACAATCCCCGGCAGTGAGAGCATTGCTGTGGAGCGGCACAAGAACAACCAGAGCGCCGAGTGGATGGGGGAGTCAAGAGACTCCGCCTTTCTGGACGAGTGTGACCGCTGGGCGTATTTTAAAATTGAAGCCTATGGGAATGAAATTAAGATTTATTATATGGACAAGGAGACGCCCGCGCTGACCTTTACCACAGCAGCCACAGACGCGCCTCCCGGCGGTGAGCTGATCTTTGTGCAGGGCGGTGCCTCAAAATTTTATCTGGACAATGTGCTGATTACCGCCAGGAAACCGGATAACGCCGGCTATGACGCAGTGGGTCCCGACACGGAGAGGGAGCTCCTGCTGTATCAGGACTATGAGGACGGTCAGGCGAGAGGCTGGGACGCTGGCGCACGGGTGGAGACCAGGGAAGACGGCCATGCGCTCACGGCGGACGTGCCCGTGTTCACAGAGCGGGATCAATATGGTGATTTTGTCATGGACTTGAATCTCCGGGCGGACTACAGAAATGAAGCGGGTATTTTTGATCAGAGCAATCCCGCAAAACTCTATTTCCGCGCCGCGGGGGACGCCCATTACAGGCTGGAGCTGAACACCCGTCTGACATCCGGAGGGAACGAGCTTTCTCTGGTCAGGAGGAATGCGGACGGCTCTGAGAGCTGGCTTGCCTGGCCGGTGGTTTGGATGATGGACGACAATGAGGCATGGGTGCGGCTGAGGATAGAAACAGAGGGAAGCCGTATCCGGGTTTACTATAAGGATATGGAGACGCCGGTGATTGACGCCGAGGACCAGGCCGGTGCATTGGGCCCGGGGAAAATCGGTTTTGACAGCGGAAACACCCGCGGCTTTCTGATGGATAACCTGCGGATCACCACTAAGCGGCCGGGCCGTGCTGTGCAGGTGCAAAAACAGTTCAGCGATCAGGCGGAGGGCATTCTGTGCGAGGCGGAGGCGGTCAGCTTTCAGACTGAGCCCATGCAGGCGGCCGCGATCCTGGCCGCATACCGAGACGGCCGGCTGGCCGGACTGTCGGCAAAGCAGGTCAGTCTGCGGCCAAACCCGCCGGACGGCAGAATCCCTGTGCCGGACCGGTTCAGCCTTACCCTTGCGGGCACACAGGCTGACTATGACGAGATTCAGCTGCTGCTGTGGCAGGATCTGGACAGCCTGCGGGTACTCAGTCCCCTGGAAGACGCCGGCGGGACAGTGCCCGAAAAGGCGGAGCACGCGCTTGAGATTGAAGCGGCGTGCAGGCGCAATGATGTTTCGGTCAGCGGGAGCTTGACCGGGGGCCGGGGACGGGAGGTGTCGCTTCTGGTCCTGCGGCCGGGGATTGATCCCCAGGCTTTAGACATATCCGGCCTGCGTGAGGCGGTGCTGGAGCTGAGGCAGCTCCCCGCGGCGGATGATCGCTTTGCATTTGACTTTACCCTGGCAGAGGACGCGGAGGAAGGTCAGTATCGGGCCCTGGCAGGCAGTGTGTTTGGTCTGCCGCGGGCGGAGGCCGCATTTGATTTTATCAGCGAGGAGCGGCTGAGCCGGTTTCTGGCGGCTGTCAACAGCGCGGCAACCGGGGAAGAACTGGCGGCAGTGCTGGTGTCGCCGGATTATGCGGCGGTGTCAGAAAAGCTGAAGCTGGAGCCGGAGCTCTGGAAGAGCCTGCGGACGGAGGGCAGAGCGGCGGCGGCCGCTTTGCTCCTTCGTGAAAAGCCGCAGGCAGGCTTTTCGGATGGAAACCTGCCCGCACTGGTCAGGCGGGGCCTGGCAGTTGGGATGCTGAGAGACTGCCGGACCGCCGCAGAGGCCGCAGAGGTGCTCCGGGTGCACATGGATTTCTATCCGATTGCAGAGCAGGACAGGGAGAAGTACCTTGCCCTGACGGAAAAGCTCCGGACAGAGACCTGCGAAGGCCTGTACCGCAGCGCAGTCAATTACGAAACGCCGGAGGATATCGCAGAGGATTTGCCTCTTCAGATTGCGCTCTCTGAGCTTTTCCAGGCCAATTATACCAAAGTGCAGGAGATTTTGGAGGAATATGCGGCGCTGTTTGGCATAGACCCCGGCGGAGTTTTAAAGCTGCCTGCGCAAAAGGACCGGAATCAGGTCTATATGGGACTGAATCAGAAGCGGTATTACACCGCAGAGACGATGCAAGAGGATTATCAGGCTTTGCTGAAAAAGGCCGGTGCGTCTCCCGGTGAGGGCGGAAACCCGGGCGGCCGTCCGTCCGGCGGAATGGGAGGAAACGGAACGGTTTCTGTATCCAATGAGGCCGGACCAGTGCCGACACCCGCGCCGCTTCCCTTGAAAAAAGCGGCCTTCAGCGATGTGCCGGCAGATCATTGGGCTTATGCCGCCATTTCAGATTTGGCTAAAAGCGGGATTATCCGTGGATTTGAGGATGGCAGTTTTCGGCCGGACGCAGCAGTCACCAGGGCGGAATTTGTCAAATTGCTGGCCGCGGCGCTGGGGCTGGAGGGCAGCACAGACGTGAAGTTTCAGGATGTCAGTCAGGATCAGTGGTATGCGCCGTATGTTGCCGCGGCGGCGGCCCAGGGACTGGTGAACGGAACCGGCGGCGGCCTCTTTGAACCAGAGGCGGACATTGCGCGGGAGGACGTTGCGGTTATCCTGTACCGGGCGGCGGCGCTGAAGGGGTGGAAACCCGAAGCTTCAGAGCCGGCAGAGTTCCTGGACAGCGGCGAGATCAGCGGGTATGCCCGCGGGGCGGTGGAAGTCATGGCGTCTGCGGGCGTCATCAAGGGCAGTGACGGACGGTTCCGGCCCCGCAGCGCCGCTTCGAGAAGCGAGACCGCGCAGATGCTTTACCGAATTCTGCAAATACAGTAGTGGAGGGAGGATAATATGAAGATAGTTAAGAGATCCAAACTGACCGCGGCGGCGTGCGCGTTAATATTTCTGCTTTCCTCCTTTGCCGGGAGCGCGGCTGCCAGTGAAGATTTCGTTCTGAAGCTGGATTTTGAGTCCGGACAGACGGACGGCTGGAAAAGCGAAGCGGATGCGGGAGCGGTGGTACAGGAGGACGGCGGACAGGCGTTTCAGGTCGGGAGCGGGGATATGCGTCCGGATACAGAAGCGCTGGTCAACTATACAGCCGCCTTTCGGGTGAAGATTGATTTTAAAGATTCCTCCTATCCGGGTATTTATCTCAGGAGCTCAGAGGCAGGGAGCTATCGCATTTATTTTGACGCGGCGGCGGAGACCATTGAGCTGGAGAAGCGGCAGGGGACGCTTTCCGTCCCCTTGGGCCGCGGTGCCGCGCCGCTTCAGGAAAACAGCGGACATTGGACGGATATGGAGCTTCGTATCAAAAATAATGAAATTGTTGTTTCCTTTGCGGGCGAGGAGATCCTGCGCCTGCAGGATGCCCTGCCCCTGGCACAGGGCGGCATTGGCTTTTCCAACGGCGGTACGGTTTTCCTGCTGGATGATCTGACGGTCGCCGAATTGCCCGGCGCGGTGGATGAACCCGGCGGCGGAACGGCGGACGGACCGAAGCAGGAGGAGATTCCCGGTGAAATCATCTATGCCTGTGATTTTGAGGATGGAAAGGCCGGATGGAGCAGTATGGACAATAAGAGCCAGGTGGTGACGGACGGAGACACCAAGGTCTATCATGTGCAAAGCTATGATCATGAGGAACAGACGCTGGGATGGACAGATTTTTCCGCGGAGTTTGACATCAGAATTGAATACGGCGCAGCGGGGAGCACCTGGCCCGCCCTCTATCTCAAATGGGCGCCGAACGGTGCCCGCTATGATGTGTATTTTGACAGTGCGGGCGGTTCCATCAATGTGGAGCACGTACAGGGCGGACAGAAGCGCTGGATCGGCTCAGGGGATGTATCGTTCCTTGGAAACGATGGAAAATGGGTACATATGAAGGCGGTCTATCGGGGCGGAAATATCCGGATTTATTATGAGGATATGTCTGTGCCGGTGGTGGATGTCACAGACGAAACGCCCATTATAGAAGGCGGTATTGGCTTTGGAGACGGCGGCGCGCAGGTATATGTGGACAACATTGAGGTGCGCGAACTGCCGATGGAGGTGAAACTGCCGGATTTTAATGCGGGAGCAGAGAAAACGGACTATGCCGGCAGTGCGTACGCAAAGGAGATCCGCCGGCTCATTGGCCTTGCAATTCTGCAGGGGGACGAGGAGGGGAACATCCATCCTTTTGACGATCTCAGCCGTGCGGAGTTTGCACAGCTCCTGTTTCGGGCGCAGAACCTTCAGCCATTGCCCGGTACGGCCTTTGCAGATGTGCCGGAGAGTCATTGGGCCAGCGGCGTAATCGGCGCGGTTTCGGCGGCGGGACTGATGAACGGCTATGTGGACGGCCTGTACCGGCCGGATGAGCTTGTGACGGCCGATGAGGCTTTAAAGTCGCTGGTCTGTCTGCTCGGGTATGGTGTCATGGCGGAATACGAGGGCGGCTATCCTCAGGGCTACCGCGCCATCGCCGCGCGAAAGGGCCTGAACACCGGCGTGAGCCTGTCGGGTGATGAGACAATTACCAGAGAGGCGGCGGCGAAATTGCTGTCCAACGCCCTGGACGCTGACATTCTCTTTGCGCAGACGTATTCCGGCACAGAGGTTGTCTATGGTCAGGAGGCAGGAAGGACCGTGCTGTCTGAATACCACAGAATTTTTAAGGGCAAAGGCCTGGTGACAGATACGGACGCAGGCAGTTTGTCCGGCGTGCCGGACCTTCCCAAAGGTATGGTGCGCATTGACGGCAGTAACTATCTGGAAGGCAGCAGCGGGGCGGCCCAGTATTTGGGAAGCCGGATTGACTTTTATTATCAAAAGCGGGAGCAGGGAGAGCCGGTCATTCTCTGGGCGGAGCCCAGAGAAAGCGAACGCCCGCTCAAGATCAGCGCCGGGGATCTGATTAAGAACGGCGGTTTGGAAACCCTTCGCTATTTTGACGCGTCCGGCAGGGTGAAAGAGGCGGCCCTCTCCAAAAACCTGAAAATCCTGGTGAACGGCGGCACGGCCGCATATGCGGAGGAAAACCTCTGCCCTGAGATCGGAAGCGTGACCCTGATCAAAACGGGAGAGAGCAGTCAATATGACCTGGCCATGGTCGAACGCTGGGACACGCTTATGGTTGGCGCAATCTCGCGGGAGAACGGACAAATTCGTGATTATTACCGCAATCAGACGCTGGAGCTGGACATTGGAAACCCGGAAAATACCTATACGATTGTCAGGGACGGGGAAGAAGCTGGGATAGAGGAACTGAGCATTCGGGATGTTCTGCTTGTGGCAAGGACAGCCAGACCCGGCGGCGCGGATTACCGGATATTGGCCTCATCCGCCAAGCTCCAGGGGTCTGTGGACGCGTTCAATGCGGCGGAGGCAGGGCGCTGGACGGTGGAAACCCGGAAATCCAGCTATCAGACCTCGCCTTACTATCAAACCCTGCTGGATGAAAAGCTCGTAAAGGAAGCCCTGCTTGGAGAAACAGCCATGTTTTACTTTGACGCGATGGGAAACGTGGCAGTGATGGAGCCAAAGGGAGACAGTCATATTGCCCTGCTCAACGCGGTGGCCCTCACCAGCGGGATTTCCGCGGGCTGGAAGGCCGAGGTGCTGGGTGCCGACAATCAATGGAATATCCTGGAGTTCCCAGACACCATAAAATTCAATGGCGCCGTTTACTCCGTGAAGGAAAACGGAATGCCGGACGCATTTTATCAGGATGGCGCATTTGTTAAACAGCTGGTTTATCTGAAGCGGAACCAAAAGGGCAGAATTCTTTCGATTGATACGGCACAGCCCGCGGGAACTGACGCCCCTCTGACGGACGGGCATCAATATATGAACGGAATCAGCTATTCCGCGTCAAACGGTTCCTTTGACAACCGAAGCTATATCGACGGCAGCACGCTGGTATTTGCCATCCCGGCAGAGGACTGGGACAGAAAGCAGTATACCGCGGCAAAGCAGGCCTATTTCCAGGGGGAGAAGTCCTATACAGTAAAATGCTATAATGAGAATGAGTTCGAGGTGGCGGGCGCGGTTCTGGTCTATGAAGGTAAAACCGGCGCGTCCACAGAAAAGCTGGCCCGGCCGTTTATGGTTGATGAGGTGGTAAAGGTTTGGGACAGCGAGGAAATTGCCTATCAGCTCTGCGGCTATCAAGGCGGGAGCTATAAAACGGAGCTCCTGTCAGAGGAGTGTGCGGCCGGGGAGCTGGAGCGGGGGGATGTGGTTCTGCTCAAGCGCGATTTTAAAGGGAAAATCGCAGGTGTTACCTATCTTCTGGACCGGTCGAAAGGTGTGCAGTACAGCAATAATCCAAACGCATCCCTGAGTACAGACCGGGTGATTGTGGAAGGCGACGTGATCAAATACAATGCAGGTGAGGGGCGTCTGCTCCTTTGCATTGGACAGGATTCTGCCGGGCAGCCGGTCAATAAGGCATATGCGGTGAACGGAGAACCAGCGGTTTACCTCTATGACAAGGCGAATGACCGTATTCTGGCCGGGAGTTTGAGCGATATCGCGCCGGGCATACATGTGATGATGGAGTTTTGCTGGGATGCACTGCGGGATATGATACTGTATCCGGAGGTGTGAGGGCTTTGGCGGCGCACAGCGGCACTGGATTTTTTGTATGAGCTATGATAAAATAGAGAGAAAGCTGGCAGACGTAAAACCGGAGTGCCCAGAAGGCTTACCCCGGAATATTTTCAAAGGATGGTGTCATTTTGCTGAAGCGATTTCATACCGTTTTTATCAAACTAGTCTCGTCCTATGCGGTGTTGGTCATACTGCTCTCCGCATCAATCGGAATGGTTTCCTATGGCTTTTTCTCTAATATTTTGGAGGATGAGATCAGCACAAACAACGAGGAGATGGTGCGCCGGACGGCGGAGAGCCTCCGGCAGCAGATCTTTGAACAGGTGGAGCGGATCTGGATGGAGACCGCTGTGTCAAACGAACAAATTGCCCGGTTTACCGAGACGCCGGAGCTCACCACATCAGTCGAGCACTTTAACATCTGTCAGGAGCTGCAGCGGCTGTGCCGGGTGAACAGCGGTTACCTCTATGCAATGGATATCTATATGAAGGAGGCCAATATGGTCATCTCCTCCTCGCAGGGAATCAAGTACCTGCGGGAGGGAGAATGGGGCCCGGCGGAAGAGTTCAGAGATATTGTGGAGAAGGGGACAGCCGCGAATAAGTGGATCGGGCCGAGAGAAATTCCCAATGATGGTGATAACAATCCGGAAAACGCGGGAAAAAAATATATTACGCTGATTCGGACAATCCCCTATATCCGCAGTGAGAACATCCCGCTGAAGGGATATCTCGCCATCAAGGTGCGGGAGGAGGCCGTCACCGAGCTGATCCGTTCCTCGATTGAGGATCAGAAATGCGAGATGATGGTGGTGGATCAGCAGGGCACCCTGATGAGCCACAGCGATCCGGAACAGCTGACGGCTGACATCAGTCAGGAGCCATACTTTCACAGCGTGGTCAACAGCGCGGAGCCCTTCCGCTTTATCACCGCAAAGGAGGACGGGGACCGTGCGATCATTTCCGCGGTGGATCTGGGGTCTGGCGGCCTTACCCTGGTGCGGAAGCTGTCGTTTTCTGAATTCTATCACAAGATCGGTGTTCTCCGGTGGATTGTCAGCCTGATCTGCCTGGTGCTTGGCGCGGCAATGCTTGGGGTTTCGGTGTTTTTTGTCCGGGATATATACACGCCCCTGAAAAATATTGTCAAAAACCTCCGGTTCTTTATGGATGCGCCGGACGAGAGGCAGGAGGGAAATGAGTACAGGCTGATTAACCGTACGCTCACCAATCTTTCTGATAAGGTAAACAGTCTGAAGGGGACGCTGGCTGAAAACATGCCGGTCATCCGAAACAGCATAGTGGAAGAACTGCTTACCAGCCAGGAACAGAACCGGCGAAGTCTGCAAAACCGCCTCAAAGTATGCAATATTGCTTTTGAGGGGGACAGCTATATCGCCCTGGCGGTCACTGTCAGCCCGGAGGTTGCGCAGGAAATGGACGCAAGCTTTTTGGAGTACTACAGGTTTGACCTGATTCGCTATCTGCAGACCTTGGGCGGCGGAGACCGCCGGATCTATGCGGCCTCCATGCGGGATCCAATTGTGGGCGTGATTGTCAATGCGCAGTCACCGGACAAAAAGTGCCTGGAGGAGCTGGTGCGCCGGATTGCGGATTATGCCCGGGACCGGCACGAGGTTGAACCGGTGATAGGGCTGGGCAGCTGGACAGAGGAGATTGAAAATATCAGCCTCTCCTATTCGCGGGCCCTGCAGTGCCTCAGATACGCGTTTCTCCTGCCGGAGAAGCGGGTGCTGGCGATTGACCAGCTGACGGAGCGGGAGCGTTCGTCCGCCCAGCTTCCACCGGCGGTTTTCAGAAAATACCATGCCGCAGTCAAAAGCGGGAATCTGGAGGAGGCGGCCGCCGCTGTCAGAAAGCTGGTGGCGCAGATGCGGGAACAGCCCTATGCTTATCAGGTCTGTCAGCGGGCTATGAATGAAATGGTCTCCTTTTTCGCGGGGTATCTGCTGGAAAAGAATCTTGACATGAGAGAGCTGTACAAACAGAATTTATATGCGGAGCAGGAGCAGCTGGGGGATATTTTCGCGTTTCAGGATTGGCTGATTGAGCGGATTGCCGTCTTTTTTGACTATCTCAATCAAAATAAGCGGGTGGAGACCTCCGCGCTGGTTGACAGCGCCGTCAAGTATATTGAGACGCACCTGGACCAGGACATTTCCCTCTCATCGGTCGCCGAAAAGCTTTATATCACCGCGCCTTATCTCAGCAAGCTGTTTAAAGAGGAGATGGGGATCAACTTCAACGGGTTTGTGACGCAAAAGCGGCTGGAGCTCGCGCGGGAGCTGGTGCTCAATACAAACGCCTCGGTCAATGATATTACGCAAAAGGTGGGATTCAACAGCTCCACCTACCTCATTAAAAAGTTTAAAGAGGCCTTCGGCGATACGCCGGTTAACTATAAAAAGACCATAATGATCCATGGCGGACCGTCAGAGGGGCAGGAGGCGGAGGAATAAGCCGGAAGCTGTACGCCGTGTGGCATGCGGTCAACAGGAGGAATCAACAGATGGAATTTGAATTATTGAAGGATGAATATTGGTGGGGCGGTATGGTTCACCGTGGGGCGGAGATGCCCTTTGACGCCGAAAGCGAGGCTGTGATCGACCTGGCGGAGCCGGAAAATCCCAATCAGGCGTCTCCCTTTTTTCTGTCCAGCAGGGGGAGAATTTTGCTGGGGGAGAAACCCTTTTGCGTCCGGTTCTGCAAAGGAACGGTCCGTGTGACAGGCGCCGCGGAGCTGATTCGGGCGGGAGACAGCCTGAAAGAAGCGTATTTAGAGGGGATGCGGCGCGGATTCCCCTTTGAAGAAAAAATCCCTGATCCGCTCTTTTTTTCCATGCCGCAGTACAACACATGGATTGAACTGATGCAGGATCAAAATGAGCAGGGAATTCTGGCGTATGCGGAGGGCATCCTGGAGCATGGCCTGCCTGCCGGTATTCTGATGATAGACGACGGCTGGGCGGCGGATTATGGGGAGTTTGCGTTCCATCCAGGAAAGTTTGCGGATCCCCGCGGTATGATCAGAAGGCTTCATGAAATGGGATTTCGGGTGATGCTCTGGGTGTGCCCTTATGTCTCTCCGGATTCGGCGGCGTTCCGCGCACTGGAAAAAATGGGCTGTCTGCTCTGCGGCCCGGACGGCCAGCCGGCGGTTCGCAGATGGTGGAACGGCTGGAGTGCGGGGCTGGATCTGACCAATCCGGATGCGGAGAAATGGTTTCAGGAGCGGCTATGCGGACTGATGCGGGAATATGGCGTTGACGGCTTTAAGTTTGACGGGGGCGATCCGTCCTTTTACCGGGCAGAGGACAGGGCATACCGGCCGGCTCTGCCCCAGGAGCATGCCCGGCAGTATGCCCTGTTTGCCGGAAAATTCCGCTTGAATGAACTCCGGGCGGGGTGGAATCTGGGCGGCCGTGCGCTGGTCATGCGGCTCAATGACAAATGCCATAGCTGGGACCAGGACGGCCTGAACATGCTGATCCCCAACTCTCTGGCGCAGGGACTGCTGGGCTATGCATACCATTGTCCGGATATGATCGGCGGCGGGGAGTTCCAGAGCTTTTTGGACCAGTCTGACGCCCTGGACCGGAATTTGATCGTTCGTTATGCGCAGGCAAGCGCCCTGTGTCCCATGATGCAGTTCTCGGCCGCTCCCTGGCGCGTGCTGGACACGGCGCGGATGGAGATGGTGCGGCGGGCGGCGGAACTGCACCGGCAAATGGGAGAGAGGATTCTCGCCCTGGCGGAGCATGCCGCAAAGACCGGTGAGCCGATCATGCGTCACATGGCATATGAGTTCCCCAATGAGGGGTTTGAACGGGTCAGCGATCAATTCATGCTGGGCAGTGACATACTGGCCGCGCCCGTACTCAAACAGGGCGCGGTATCCCGGGAGGTTAGCCTGCCTCCCGGAAGATGGAAATCAGCTGATGGACAGATTCTTGACGGCGGCCGGACCGTTCTTGTGGACGCGCCGCTTGACAGTCTGCCGTACTTTGAAAGGATGGAATAGATATGTCAGTTTCTATGGAAGAGATCAAACACGTGCAGGAAGTGATTTGGCGTACCCTGAAATTTGAGGACCGCCGTGAAATAGAGATGATTCCGTACAGCGGAGCCTATGTGAAGATAGAGAAAGACCGCACCACGGTTGGAGGGAGTACCCTGAGCGAATACGCGCGGGCGTTCACCCTGTGCGCGCGCAGTATCACCGAGGGGAAAGGAGACTGTGAGATTGTCCAAAGGCCGGCGTTTCAGAGCTGCGGTGCCATGCTGGACGTATCAAGAAACGGCGTCATGCGTGTGAGTGCGGTGAAAGAATATCTCAATACCATGGCGGCCCTTGGCATGAATCTTTTGATGCTGTATATGGAAGATACTTTTACGCTGGAAAACCGTCCTTACTTTGGACATATGCGCGGCAGATACACAGACGGCGAGCTCAGAGAGATCGACGCGTATGCGGCCTCCCTGGGGGTTGAGGTTGTGCCCTGTATTCAAATGCTGGGGCATTTTGAAGAGTATTTCAAATGGCATGAGGCGGATGCCATCAAAGACACCGGAGAGGTGCTTTTGATAGGCCTGAAGGAGAGCTATGATTTTCTGGAGGAGATTTTGGCCGTCATGCGCCGGTGTTTCCGTTCCTCCCGTATCCACATTGGGATGGATGAGGCAGAGGGTGTCGGACTGGGGCGCTATCTTCGCGAGCACGGGTACCGGAACCGGTTTGAGCTTTTAAACGAGCATTTGGCCCGGGTGCAGGAGCTGTGCAGTCAGTATGGCTTTGCTCCCATGATGTGGAGTGATATGTTCTTTAAGTTCGGATCGGTGAAGGGAGAGTATTATGACCCTGACGGCACGGTCCCCGCGGAGGTGTGCGGTCAGATTCCGGAGATCGGTCTGGTATATTGGGACTATTATCAAACAGACCGGGAAGCCTATACGCGGATGATCAAAAAGCACCAGAACATGGGCCGCCCGGTTGTGTTTGCGGGCGGGGGCTGGTCCTGGGACGGATTTTTGCCGAACTACCGGTTCGCTATGGAATGCTCTGTCCCCGCTTTGGATGCCTGCCGGGAATGCGGTGTTGAGCACGTCATTTCCACCATGTGGGGTGACGACGGCACAGAGACCAATATGATGCTGACCCTGCCATGCCTGGCAATCTACAGTGAATATTGCTATGATACGGCGAATGCATCACCGGACCGAATCTGGGAGATGTCCGAATTTGTCACCGGAATGGGCAGGCAGGTTTTGGAACAGATGTCAGTGTTCCAGAACGGGGAACGGGGAGACGTCAAGGCGGGAAAACGGTTTATCTGGTGTGACCCCCTGATCAACCTGACAGAATATCATGAGAATTTGACGGAAATGAAGGCGAATTTCCAGAAGGCGTACCAGTTTTTCAGCCAGTGTACCAGCGTGCGGCAGGAGCTGTGCGAATACGCTTCCCTGCTCTTCCGGGTGGCAGGGCAGAAGTGCGAGCTGCTTGAACGTCTTTACCCCGCCTATTCCGCGGGAGACAGAAGCTATCTGGAGCTGGCGGCAGAGGAACTGCTGCCCGGACTTCAGCAGGATTATGAGGCTCTGCATTGTGCGCACAAGCAGCAGTGGCTGGAGAGCAACAAGGCCTTTGGCTGGGAGGTTCTGGACAGCCGCTACGGCGCCATGCAGGCCCGGCTCACCTATGCGGCGGAGACCATATTGGCGTATCTGAATGGGGAGGTCAAGGAGATCGAGGAGCTGGAGGAGGCGCCGCTTTTCCCGGAGTATCGGAGAAATGGGTTTTTCCGTCAGCTTATCAGCGCCTCTGTGATTCAATAACAGTGTGCTATAAGTATAGAGACAGATTGGACACGGCCAAGAGGTTGTGTCCAATCTGTCTTTTGGGGGTTCCGACTCCCCATGATCCAAAGATTTTATGGATATCCAAAATTTTTATGCTCTTCAGCGATGCCATAAAAAATTGACACAATACAAAAACATTGTGATTGCAAGCCAGTATCTGCAGCGGTATACTGAGGCTGAAAATACCAAAAAGCTTTTGGATTCTTTCCGGCCGGATTGGATTTCAAAAAAAAAGGCTTTTGCTGGAGGTACGGGCAGTATCTGACAAGGGCCAGAGGAGGTCGTGTTATGAAAAGGATGATATCTTTCAGTGCGGTGCTTATGCTCATGGTGACAATGTTGGGCGGTAGGTATGCCCATGCGGCGGACGATTTGTATGCCATTCCACCGGATGTGCTGCGGCCGGCGGTTGAGGCCGGTGAAACAGCGGTCATGTGGGATGATTTTGACGGAAATGCCAGCCTGCACTATCAGGACGGCGGGACAGACAAAACCGTCAGCTGGAGTGCCGGAGCCGGTGAAAAGGTCGAAACGGTAGGTGAGGCGGGCGGCAATCATATTGCCAGGGCGGCGGAATCCTATGGCTGGCCGAGCCTGGGCTGGGGCGAATGGTATATGGGCAACAGCATTATGAAGTGCAACATGCGGGTTTCCTATCCGGCGGCGGACGGCGCGGACTGGGTGCAGATCGCAAAGCTCCGGATGCGCTGGAGCGATGAATTTGCCAAGGTCATGCTCTACCGCGGCAAGGGAGAAAGTTCTGGAAAACTGATCTATGAGCAGATCAGAAAGGTGAACGGCAAAACTCAAAGCTCAAACTGGACGGAGATGGTCATTGAAAATTTTGATGAGGTGTTCAATGACAAATGGAATTATTGGCAGTTTGAAATGTATGATAATAAAATTATTCTCTATTTAAACAGCACCACAGAACCAATGATGATTTGCAAGTATGAGAATCCAAATGGCAGCAGCGGTGCGCTGGGATTTGAAAATGCAAACGCGGCGCTCTATCTGGACAATTTTTTATTGGTAACCAGAGACTATACCAGGGCGCCGGTGCCTCAGCTGACCCCCGGGCACAAAGCTGTATACCAGCAGAATTTTGAGTCGTACAATCCGGTGGTGACAACAAACGATAACGGCAGTCATAAAATGGATATTTGGAATGAAATCTGGTCCTATGCCGGCAGTGCTGTAAAAGACGGCTATGGGGCAGGGAGTGAGAGCGGCGCTTATGACTTCAAAGGCGAGTACAATTCTGAGGATTTCAAGCTGACCAATTTTACGCTGGAATGCAATCTTAAGATTAGTGAGACAGCCTCCGCCTGGCCGGAGATCAGCTGGAATCTCTCCTGGAATCCCGGACAGTGCAGATATAAATCCTATATTGATACATCCACCGGGACCTTCTCTATCCTCAAGGTGGTCAACGGCAAGGAGGAGTGGGATACCCTGCAGACAGCGGAGGGTCCTGGAATCTTCAATTTTTCTGAGATGAACGACAAATGGGCTTACTTCAAGGCAGAGCGGACGGGGAATATAATGAAGCTCTATTACAATGACAAGGAGAAGCCCTTTCTCATTGTGACTGATCCATCGGAAAATCCTTTGTCCAGCGGCTGTTTTAAGATTGCGGACGGAGACGCGGATAAGATGTACATTGATAATCTCCTGATTACAGCTGCAGAGCCTGAGCCTGATTTTGAGGTCATGGCCTCAAGCTTTTCGGAAGAACCGGGTGCCGCGCCCGGCACGGCAAAGGTGACCGCGGCTCTGCGGCTCTGCAACCGCACTGCCGCTCCAATTCCGGCCGCGCTGGTGTTGGCGGCCTTTGAAAAGGAGAACGGAGCTCTGGCGGCAATCGCGGTGCAGGAGGAAATATCCGTGCCGGTGACACAGGATGATGCGCCGGCTGAGGCGCTGGAGAGCGTAACGGTGAAGGGTAATATGGACAGCTATACCTATCGGGTTTATCTGTGGGATTCCGTGGACAATATGACACCGCTGACAGGCAGCATATCCCCGGACGGCCCGCCCGCTGATGTTTAACTGCCTCCGCAAAGCTGAGGAGCCCCTTGCTCTCTCTGCGGTATGAGATGCTGCGGCTTAATTGAGGAGCAGGAATTTATAAAAAATTGGTGATAATAGACTGAAAGAAAAGCGCCCTGCAGGGCGCTTTTTTACATACAAAAAACCCGCAATCCATGATAGAAAGCGGGGGTTTGTCATGTATTGTCACTCCAATTTTGATACAATCCCGCAGTTTAAATAAACCTTTTGGCACATAACTGTACTTTTTTGCAGATACGCCACCTGTTCGCAAATTAAGTATAATGCGAAATTGTTTTCTCATTGTACTTTGTTAAAGTTCTTTTTTGAAATCATACCAATTTTTAGCGATATGCAGTGAGAAATGCCGAGCAAAAGTGAGAAAAGAGAACTAGAAAACTGTACGGTTAATATCAGAAAGAAATTCACTGATTTATAGTTATGGCGTTGACAAAATCAGAAGTGAAAACCCAAATAAAATTGGGAAATTTGTACTTGATATTTGGAACGAGCAAGATTTCGCTGTACGACAAATATTTAAGTTTGTACGTACCGTGGTACTTGTAAAATCAAAAGATTATGGAGACTATCTATTCTTGAACTTGATACCATACAATATTATATTATTGCAAGTGGAATAGTCGAATAAATTTAGAGGGATATGAAAAGTCGATGGTCAAAAATAAATTTATTTGGCTGTCGCGTGGCAGTCAGGTTACAATAGTTGAAGATATACCCGATTTTTAACAATACTCAAAAAAATTGACGATAGATTTTTTAAGTTCTTATGTGTACATGTTTTTTTGTGGATATAGTAATTCTCATTATGCGTATACTAGTTTATACTATTCATTTTTTCTTTCTGTTTTTTTTTAGTAAATTTCCATATAATAAGCCCAATTATTACTACCGCATTTGATTTGAAAGAATGTTTGTGCTATCATTGAAAAAAATGCCGTATTATAAACTACACTATTTTATTCGGACAGTACAAAAAGTGAGGAGAGGTATAGCGTGAAAGAACCACGTTATGTTCTGGTGGATCTAATTGCGCTGTCGGAATCTTCTCTTATAAAGGTGTAAAACGTTGATGTGCGGACAGCATCTTAGCATTTTTTGCTACAAAATAAGAAATTTTTCATTTGTATTGTATCGGCCCGCAGCGGCAGAATGGAGAGAATTATGCGTAAATTCAATGTAGATGCAGAAATCATTTTTACCCACGTATATACCTTGAGCTTGAAAAGCAAGATGTTGCCCTTTCAATTAGGGAGCTTTTCTCATTTTGTTGCCCATGAAAAATATTTTGCCGAGCGTGCAGATTTAAATGAATATGTTCTGCTTTATACAATAGCGGGAGAAGGGGAATTGCTGTATCAGGGGAAAGAGTATAGAATTACGAATAATCAGATTATTCTTCTGGACGGCGGCATTCATCATATCTACCGAACGGTGGGAGAAGAGGATTGGGAAATTTATTTTATGCTCATCAGCGGCGTTGGCGTAAAGGCATATTATGATTTTTTATTTAGCAATGGATTTTATATTTTGAACTTTTTTGATACAGCAATTTTTAAAAAAACTATTAATACGCTGCTCTATATGGATTCCCATCATTTGCAAAACTTCGAAATATTGGCAGGACATCAAATTCATGAATTGCTTACCCAGCTGTCTATTTTAAATAATGAAGTAGAAAACCTGGATTTAACTTTAGCTACCGAATATATAGAAAATCATATTGAAAAAAAGATCACGGTTGATGAATTGGCCCAAATCTGCCATTTAAGCAAGTACTATTTCATCAGAAAATTCAAAAATATCTATGGGGAAACCCCTCATGAATTTATTACCCGTCTCAAAATCAACCATGCAAAGCAAATACTGATACAATCAAGCCAGAACGTTTCTGAGGTTGGATTGGCAGTAGGATATGAAGATATAACAACTTTTATTCGTGCATTCAAGATGCTCACGGGTACAACCCCGAATAAATATCGAAAAAACATGATGGTTTCAGCAGAGGATAATAATGGTATTTATTGAGCAATTTTTGCCGATTATATGGCAACTATTGTGAGTGAAATTTTAAAACAAATATGCTATCATCAAATTATCTTGTTGGAAGAGAGGGATATATTTGATGAAAATCAGCAATTTAAATATAGAAACGGAGCCCTTGCAGGATCGTTGGCTGCAGAAGGCTGATATCGATTATCGTATGTTTCGAGAGGCGAAGAATTATGCGGTAGAAAAGGTAAGACAAAATTTGAAGCTTTTTACATATGCGTTCCCTTACATGGTTGCCCAAGACGGCAGGTATAAGGCATGTGCGAACGATTCCTGGACAAATGGCTTCTGGTCGGGGTCGATTTGGACGGCTTATGCGCTAACCGGTGATAAAACATTTCTTGATGCCGGAAAAATTCATAGTATTTTATACCGGGAAAGAGTGGATACGGACACACACATGCAGACGCATGATGTCGGCTTTTTATACAGTCTTTCGGCTGTGGCGGACTATAAGCTGACGGGAAGCACGGAAGCAAGAGAAACCGCAATCCGTGCGGCATATCGTCTGGCACAATTATACCGGCCCGTGCCGGGAATCATCCAGCGGTGCGGTGACTTCGATGATCCTGAGGATCCGTTTAACGGTGTTTTTATTGTGGATGGAATGAATAACGTACCTTTGCTGTTCTGGGCATATGAACAGACTGGAGACACGTTTTTATATGAGGCGGGATATCGGCATATGAAAAACAGTGTGGAGGTAATGATTAAGGACGGCGGCCGTATTGTTCAGCATGGCATTGCAGATGTGGAGACGGGCTCTATGATCAGCGATTCAAATCAGTCCCAGGGAAAGGGGGGAGATGATGCGGCATGGGCGCGCGGGCAGGCGTGGGCTATTTCTGGATTGCCGCTCAGCTATGACTACACTGGGGATGAAACATTTTTAGAGGCGGCAAAGGCGGTGCTCTTTTATTTCCTGAATCGTATGCCGTCAGATTTAGTTGCGAATTGGGACCTGTATTATACGGACGATGAAACGCAGCGGGATACTTCGGCTTCCTCTATTGCGGTATGTGGAATGTTTGAGCTTTGTGAGCATCTTCCGGATGATGACCCTGATAAAGAGAATATTAAGAACGCTGCTTTTCGTATCATGGAAACCTTGACGAAAAAGTATTTGACAAAAGGTGAAGATGAAAACATGGGAATTTTAAATGCAGCTACATACGGCTTTGGCTGGAAGGGGACAAATGAACCCAATTTGTTTGGCGATTATTATTATATGGAAGCGCTGAACAGAATTCTGGGAAATTACAAACGTTTTTGGTAATCCTGACTTGGTTTTGTCCGGAAACGGTATTTATGAAAAATGAAGGGAAGAGGTGCTACTATGAAAAGACTGGTTGCTGGAATTTTAAGTGCGGCAATGTGCGCGGCCGTGACGACGGGCTGCGGAAGTACGGGAACAAAGGAAGCGGCAGGCGGAAAGGTGACTTGGTGGGTACCGTTGAGCGGAAATGTATCTGCAAAGGCGGGGAGTCTGAACGAGACCCCCTTTGCGGAGGCTTTACAGAAAGAAACGGGGATAGAGGTGGAATTCATTCATCCTGCGTCCGGGTCGGAGAGTGAAAAGTTTAATATAATGATTTCTTCCGGTTCGATGCCGGATATTGTAGAGTACGAATGGGTCAAGTATATTGGCGGCCCGGCGCAGGCGATTAAAGAGGAGGTTATCCTTTCTTTAAATGATATAATTGAACAGCAATCCCCCAATTTAAAGGAGTTTTATAAGCAGCATCCTGATTTGGAAAAAGAGGCGCGGACAGAAGACGGGGATTTGTATCTTTACCCTATGTATGCACTGGATGATGTGCTCAGAACATTTATGGGCGGGATGGTGCGCAGCGACATTTTGGAGCAATTAAATTTGTCTGTTCCGGAGACCATTGAGGATTGGGATACTATGCTGCGGGCGTTTAAGGCCGGCGGCGTGGAGATCCCTCTCACGCTGAATCTGGATAATAAGTATTTGGGTATGCACAGTGCATTTTTGGGTGCGTATCATCTGACGGGTTCCTATTTCCAGGAGAACGGAAGGGTGAAGTTCGGCCCGTACGAGCCCGCCTTTTGGGATTTTGTGACACTGATGACCGGATGGTACCGCGACGGTCTGCTGGATCCGAATTTCATGGATACCGACACAAAACGCCGTACTGAGGTTATGGCAGGCGGTTCGGGCGGCGCGGCATTTGGCAGTGCCGGAGGGGATTTCGGAAAATGGATTCCTACCCTTCAAAGCACACAGCCGGAGGCGGAGTTTGTTCCCGTTCCATATCCGGTTATGAAGCGGGGAGAGCGCCCCTTTACCGGTCAGAAAGGCGCTGTTGGATCAGGCTATGGTGCTGCAATTTCAGCGGATTCAAAAAATGTAGAAAATGCTGTTAAGCTGTTGGATTACGGGTACGGCGAAGCTGGACATATGCTGTATAATTTCGGCGTAGAGGGGGTTTCCTACACTATGGAAGAAGGGCGTCCGGTTTATACAGATATTATTACCGACCCTGATAAAAATGGCGGACTTGGCATTGGCGCGGCTATGGGGCAGTATCAGCGAGCATGTTACAGCGGTCCCTTTATTCAAGATAAGGAATATATTTATCAGTTTTATGGAATGGAATCCCAGAAAAGAGCGCTGGAGGTTTGGTCTGATACCGATGCAGCGAAGTATTTAATACCTACGATACATATGACTGCGGAAGAAAACAAGGAATACAACAAAATCATGGTAGATATAGATACGTACCGCCAGGAGATTCTGTATAAGACAATCGCGGGACAACTCAGCCTTGACCAAAAAGATGCATATTACCGGGGAATGAAAGAGCGCGGAATTGAGCGTGCAATCGAAATACAGCAGGAGGCATATGATCGTTTCGTCAATCGATGAAACAAACAGAGAGGAAGAGATTAGTATGAAAAATAAACTTAGTAAGGATATTAAGCGGAATTGGACGCTGTATATCCTGGTTCTTCCTGTGATCGCTTTTTATATTATCTTTTGTTATAAACCCATGTATGGAGCAATCATAGCTTTTAAGGATTTCAGCCCCAAATTGGGAATTATGGGAAGTCCATGGGTGGGGAGTGAGCATTTCAGAACTTTTTTTGCAAGCAGTGATTTTTTTAGAATTTTGCGTAATACGGTCGAAATCAGTCTGGCAAGTATTGTTTTTGGATTTCCCGCGCCAATCATTCTGGCGCTGCTGATTAACGAGCTGCAACATAAATGGTTTGCAAAATCAGTGCAGACCATTACCTATTTGCCGCACTTTATTTCATTGGTTGTAGTTTGCGGGATGCTGCGTAACTTTGTATCGGACAAGGGTATCGTTACGCAGCTGCTTGCTATGTTTGGAACAGAGCCGACCAATTTGCTGAATAATGCGGACTATTTCCTGCCGATTTATGTAATCAGCGGCATCTGGCAGGAAATTGGATGGGGAAGTATCATATATCTGGCAGCTCTGACCGGGGTGGACCAGGAACTGTATGAAGCGGCCGGAATAGACGGCGCCGGCCGTCTGCGTCAAACGTGGGCCATTACAATCCCGAGTATTTTGCCGACTATTGTGACAATGCTGATTCTGAGACTTGGATCAGTGATGAATGTAGGCTTTGAAAAAATCATTCTTTTGTATAATCCCATGACCTATGAAAAGGCGGACGTTATATCCTCCTATGTCTATAGGGTCGGTATGGTCAACCGGGATTATGGTTTTTCAACTGCCGTGGGCCTGTTTAACTCTGTTATAAACTTTGCATTTGTAATCGGCGCAAACTTTATTAGCAAAAAGCTGAACAGCACAAGTCTGTGGTAACGGAGGAAATAAAATGGCAATAAAGAAAACGAAATCCAGACGGGTTTTTGAAGTATTAAATGCGTTGTTTATGATGTTTTTGATGCTGATAACCATATATCCAATCCTGTATATTATTTCAGCCTCTTTCAGTGAGCCGTCGCGCTTTCTGGTTCATTCGGGTCTGCTGTGGAAGCCTCTTGGATTTACGCTGATAGCTTATGAAAAGGCGTTGGTGCATCCACAAATTATGCATTCTTATCTTAATACGATTATGATTGTGGTAGGGGGCGTATTTGTCAGTGTTATCCTGACGGCTCTTGGCGCATATTTTCTGACCAGAAAGAATGTTATGCTGCAGAAGCCGTTAGCCTTTTTGATTATTTTTACTATGTTTTTTTCCGGCGGCCTGATCCCCTTTTATTTTACTGTTAAGGATGTTGGACTTTTGGATAATCTGCTGGCGTTGATTTTGCCTACTGCGATTAACACCTTTAATTTGATTATCATGCGGACAGGCTTTGCGGCAATCCCGGACAGCTTAGAGGAATCAGCCCGAATTGACGGCGCAGGGCATATTACGATTTTATACCGGATTGTATTGCCTTTGGCGATGCCCACCATTGCGGTTATGGTTTTGTATTACGGTGTTTCCCAGTGGAATTCCTGGTTTAATGCAATGATTTTTATCGATACTGCTGACAAGTGGCCGCTGCAGCTTGTCCTGAGGCAAATACTTGTTATGAGCGATACGCAGTCTATGATGACCGGAATGGATGCCGGCTCCCAAATGGCAGTGAGCGAGACCATTAAATATGCTGTGATTGTCATCTCTACCCTTCCGATTTTGCTGGTATATCCATTTTTGCAAAAATATTTTGTCAAAGGGGTTATGGTTGGCGCTGTTAAGGGGTAGTGCAACAACATAAGCTTGTTGTGAGAGGCGAAAAATAATATCAGGGGGGCCGAATTGGTTTAGTGGGTAAAATTATTATAAAAGTTTAGCAGCATAGGAGCAGCAAAAATAGACCACAATAGTAATCTTTCTCTTAAGGATTATGATAAAAATTAGCTGTTGACGGCACTTTTTTTCTTATTGTGCCAACTGCGGCAGAATGGAGAATTGTATTATGAAAAAGCTAATAATAATGCTGGTATGTTTGGGAGTACTGTTTGGGACATTGCCGATTTCGGGGGCGGCTTCAGAAAATGTGGTAGATGTGACAAAAACGGAGAGCGTTTCTGTACTGAAAGATACCTTTGTAAAACAGGGCGATGGCGGACACGGTGGGGATCCGATATTGTATGCAAAACAACCTTTTAATAAAGGGGGGAGTACAAATCGATTGACTTATTTGGCTTTCCCTATCGCGGAATTGCCGGCAAAGCCGGATAAGGTGTCGCTGCGGGTATATATTACGCAATCCGGAACGAACGCAACCTATGCGGACACGGAATTACAGCTTCATGCCAGCGAAAATTTGGAGTGGAGTGAAACAGAAACCGTTTGGAATAACAAGCCCGCAATTGAGCCGGATATGTTAGCTGCTTTTAAACCAGGAAATATTCATGAGGACAATCCAAATTCCGCTCCGGTATGGGCTGATTTGGATGTGACGGATTATATTACCGCTGCAAAAGCTGCGGGAAAGGAAGCGGTTACCTTTGTCATTGCCACGAATGACAGTGGGTCAGCCACCACTGGTATTTCCTCTAAGGAGAACGATGACGGCAATGCAGCAAAGCTTACGTATACGTATACAGAACACGCCTATCATTGGCCGGAAAGCCCGACAGTCAAAGCAGAACGCACCGAGGTCGGAGCGTCGCTCGAATGGCCGGAACCGGTTCGGGAGAGCGGCGGCACGGATCGTGTTTATTATGAGATTTACCAAGACGGTGAAAAAATAGCGGTTACCCAAGAGCTGCAGTATATGGTACCGTATCTGTCACCGAATCAGAAGTACAGCTTTTCTGTGTGTGCGAGAAATGAGGATGCAACGAAGAGTACGGAACTCCTTTCGCTGGGAGTGTTGGAAAAGGAACTCGGTACTGCCAAGACAGCTTCGGTTGTTGTAGATAAAGACACATATGTTCGGTGGGGAAATGTCGAAAACGGAACCGGAAAGACAGAATTGATTTCAAAGTTCCCTTATGGTACGACCAGTTCAACGGCCAGAACCACCTTTCTCGGATTTGATGACATCGGCGCGATTCCCTCAAATGCATCACAAGTGCTGTTAAAGGTATATGCGGTTCGGACGGTTACCAATAAGAATGTCAATCCTTCCAATACTAATATTGTAATTCATTCTTCAGACAACACAGATTGGAATGAGACAACTGTACTTACAGGGAAGATGACAGACCAGGTGAATGCACCGGAAATAGCTGCAAGGACGGTACCGGTAATAAATCATGACGATGCCGGCAATTACGACACGGAAGCGAAGGCACAATGGATTGATTTTGATGTGACAGAATATATCACCCAGCAGCGGGCGGCGGGGAAGAATAAAGCAACCCTTGTAATCACATCAAATAATGGGTCCGGAGATGGTTCTGTTCATTTTGTCATTGATGCATTAGAAAAAGCAGGCGGCAATCCTGCCAAATTGGAATATACCTATCAGTCATATGCATGGACGGGAAATGGCGAAGCGGGATTTGGACAGCGCGGAATGGACAGCGCGGAGCTGTTTTGGCCGGAAGCGGTTTCGAAAGAGGAAAATGCAGAGCCTGCTGTGTATGATGTGTATCGGGATGGAAATAAGGTTTTGGATGGAGTGACAGGAGAAAGCTGTACCGTTTCAGGTCTTGAACAGGGAAAGAGCTATCATTTTGCTGTGAAAGCCAGAAACAGCAGCGGCACAGAGCATTCCGTGCCGCTTGATCTTGGTGTATTAAATTTTGTAGAGTCTTTTTATACCCAATCGGAAGAAAAGAGTTATATCGGAGAGGGACAAAAAGAGAATTGGCAAATTTCCGGTATCGAGAACGAAGTGATTAATCAGAACTTTACCTTTGAAGCTGACATTATGCTCAACAGCGGGAACACCAGCGGGCCGCAATTAAGGTTGTGTGATTCTAAAGGAATAAAGGTTCTTCAGCTTAACTTCCTTGCAGATGCTATGACCGCAATCAATGAAAAAAACACTTTATATGGTATGGAAGAACAACTTCCCTACGACAGTGGCGCAAATGGAAATGAATGGAGTTTTATTATGCTGCCCGGCTTAAAAGAGAGCGCTTGGAAGAGCGTTAAGATTTACTTTGATTTCGGGACACGGCAGTATGATTTGTATTTTAACAATGTGTTGGTTGGAGAAAAAATTGATTTTACGAATAAGGATGCCGGCAATTTGGCAGGTATTGAATGGGAAGTGCCAAACGGTGCAAACTGTACGATAAAAAATGTGGGATTTTATACAGGACGTCATGGAATGTATTATACGCCTGTACGTTTTACGGATGAGTCGGGTCAGCCGCTTACAACGACGGCAGCGGGCCAGACGGTTAAGGCTGTTTTTTCAGCTGTAAACGCGGACGATACAACAGCGAATATAGAATTGATTATAGTGCAGGGGTATGGAGAAGAAGGACGGGCGGAGGAATATCAGATAAAAGAAATTTCTTTGCCGTCTGATGAACGAATTCATACATTTGAATATCCTTTCACAGCAAAGGGGAATGACAACATCAGAGGATTTGTGTGGAATTCCCTGGAGAATATGCATCCTTGGACACCGGCAAGCGTATTTTTGAGCGATCCGCCGCAGAAAGAAACGGCACAGTTGTTTATGATAGGTGATTCTACTATGGGACCGGCTTATGTCAATGGAGAAACCTGGCCGGGCTGGGCTGCTGCATTTTCTGGTCATTTGAATGAGCGTATTGCATTTATGAATTACGCGCGCAGCGGCACGAGTTCCCGTACCTGGTGGCGTTCCGGGCGGCCTATGGCGCTCGGAGAAAAAATACAGCCCGGCGACTACATTTTGTTCCAGCTGGGACATAATGATGTAATCGGAAAAGGCTCAAAGAAAACATCTATTGAAGAGTATCAGGCATATTTGAAGAGTTATGCTGCATTTGCGCGCTCGAAAGGGGCACATTTTGTATTTATTACTCCGCCCGTTCAGAAAGCAGATATCAGCAAGGAACTCGCTGAAGGATCTCTGTATGCAAATTCGGCGGCAATGAAAGCGGTTGCTGAAGAAACGGGACTTCCGGTTATTGATTTGAATGAAAAAACGTGGACGGAATTCCAGACGATGGATGCAAATGAGTTGTATAGAGATGGGACTCACTTTACAGAATATGGTTCTGAACTGGTTGCACAATATGTCACGGCGCTTTTGCGGGAGAAAAAATTGGATATTGTACGTTTTTTATAAGAAAAGTGTGAAAAGGAGTGCATCTGATGACGAAAAACAGAAGTAACAAAGTTGTGGTTTGTTTGCTTACATTTTGTATGCTTTTTACGAACTTATATGCAGTATCCGCTTTTGCTGAATCGATGAACCGCGAGACTTTACAGGCCCTTGTGGATGCAAACAACGATAAAACGGCAGATGGTTTTAAAGAAGAAAGTTTTGCGGTATTTGCGGAGGCTTTATCTGCTGCAAAAGAGACTTTAGCGAATACCGGGGCTTCGGACGCTGAGGTGGAAACGGCATATACAACGCTGAAACAAGCCGTGAATGAGTTGGTGCCGTATCAAATTTATCATGCGGAACTATTGAGAGATACCTATGTGCAAGGCAATGACAGCGGTCCCTACGGAGGAGAGGAGAGAGTAGTGGCAAAGCAGCCCTATAACAAAGGCGGCAGTACCAACCGTTTGGGCTATCTGGCCTTTTCGATTGATGAGCTTCCGAAGGAGCTGGCAAAAGTGAGTCTGAAATTGTATGTGACACAATCAGGCTCAAATAACACTTACGGAGATACCGAGATACAGCTTCATGCAAGTGATTCGACCGGATGGGACGAAAATATGAAATGGTCAAACAAACCGGCAATTTTGTCCGAAATGCTGGCAGCTTATAAACCCGGAAACGTACATACTGATAACCCGAATTCAAGTCCCGTATGGGTTACCATGGATGTCACGGATTGTGTGAAGCGGGCAAAGGCTTCCGGCAGGGAGGAGATAACATTTGTTCTCGCTACCAATGATTCGGGGTCGGCAATGTTATATGTTTCTTCAAAAGAAAATCCTGACGGAAATGCGGCGCAATTGGTGAGTGAAGAGGGCGGAGAAAAGACGCTCGGGCAGTTGGCAAATGAAGCATTAGAAATGATTAACATGGATGAATATGTAAATGACCCAACGCCGGACCGCATTACAACGAGTCTAAACCCCTTGCCGACCGAAATTAACGGATACAATATTGAATGGAAGTCGAGCCGTACCGATATTCTAAGCAATAGCGGCGAAATTTTAAAACGTCCCCAAAAAGATACGCAGGTAACCTTGACAGCATCCCTGAATAGCAACGGACTTACATATACACGGGATTTTTTGCTGACTGTTTTTTTCGACACAGAAGGCCTGAAAGATGAGGATTTGATAAAGTACGATTTAGACCGGCTGGAATTTGGAATGCTTACAGAGCAGGACCCGGGCAGAATCGTTACGGAAATTGAGCTTCCGGAGTATTTATATCCCGGCGGAGTGACTTTTACATGGAGCGTATCCGATGAAACTGTTTGCAAAATCGAGAATGGGACAGCGGTATTCTATCCCAAAAATGAGGAAGAAACCGATTTAAAACTGATTGTTACAGGAAAATTGGGCAAAGCATCGGTGGAAAAAGAATTTCCGATTACGGTTATCCGTGGCTTTGCCGGCAATGTTTTAAATAAGTACCATGCTTCGCTGCAAGCGACAAGCGGGGATCCGTATCAGGCAACAGGACGGGATTTTGAAAGCTGCTGGGAAAGTGACCCGTCAGATTCAAAGCCGTCTGTCACAATGATATTTTCTGACCCTGTAACAGTGACTTCCGCTTTGTTTGTAGAACATGGCGACGGTATACAGAAATATACTGTCAGTTCTTCGGATGATGGAGAGAGGTGGAATGATTTGTATACCGGAGGGACGTTAGGAGATTGCAGACGAGAATTGTGTGAATTGCCCATAACCACTGCAAAGTATTTCCGGTTAACAGTGAATGAAAAATCATCGGACACTGTTGGATTATATACGGTAGAATTGTTTGATGAATTGATTGCAGACGGGCAAATTGCGCAATATGACCTGGACCAACTGGAAATTCCAAAATCTGTGAAGTCCGACTTAACCTTGCCGAAAACCGGGGAAAAAGGCAGTATAATCACTTGGAAGACCTCCGACAGCCACTATATTACGGAGGAAGGAAAAGTAACGCGCCCGGTAAATGCTTTGAAAACAGTGATTCTTACTGCTGAAGCCAAAAAAGAAAAGGAGACAAAAACCAAGGAGTTTACCGTGCTTGTTGCACCGGTATTAGAACCCGGAACTTCCGGCGGTGGAAGCGGTTCGGGCGGCGGCAGAGGTTCGGGCGGCGATGTTTCGGGCGGCGGCAGTGTTGTTTTACCGGATATCAATCCGCAGCCTACAAACGAGCCGGCAAACGGTTCCGCGGTTTACACAGATGTTCCGCAGAGCCATTGGGCGTATGCGTATATTAAAAATCTCACAGATAAAAATGTACTCAGCGGCAGCGGTGATGGCAGGTTCTATCCGGACAGCAGTGTAACCAGAGAAGAATTCCTTAAAATGATTTTGGCTGCAATGAATATTCCGCTGAAGGATTCTTCGGTTTCCTTTGCGGATGCGGATAACAATGCATGGTATGCGCCGTATGTTGCTGCCGCTTATGAAATGGGCATCGTAAAAGGGATTGATGAGAACACCTTTGGCATCGGAACTCGGATTTCCAGACAGGATATGGCGGTTATGGCTGCCAGAATGCTCGAGCAGAAAGGAATTACAGCAGACGGCGAACCATTCGATTATCTGGACGCCGCGGAGGTTGACGGGTATGCAGTTGACGCGGTTGCCGCTTTGGCAGCACTCCAGGTTATGAACGGGAACGAAAACAACCGGTTCCTTCCTCGTGCAGAAGCGACTCGGGCTGAATCAGCTAAAATTGTTTATATCATTGCCAATATGACAGAATAATCAAAGGAGAAGGATTTTATGTATAAAAAATTGCGGAAAAAAGGCGCGGCTTTTATTACAGCAATCTGTTATCTGGCAGTGTTGTTTTCCACTTGTTTCACTGTTTCAGCGGAGGGAGCGCTTTCCGACCAGATGGTTTTGGACCTGAAAGCGTTTGAAATTCTTCAGGGGGATAAAAATGGAAATTTGAACCTTGACCGGGCGCTGACCAGAGCCGAAATGAGCAAACTTGTCAGTGCAGTTATGGGATTGGACGAAATTCACTATCCGGAAGACTACGGCGTCATTTATAATGACGTGCCTTCCAGTCATTGGGCGTTTTCCTATATCACTATGCTGAGCGGCAGGGGAATGCTCAATGGCAATCCGGACGGGAATTTTTACCCGGATAATCCCGTAACTTATACCGAAGCGGCAAAGATTTTGGTAAGTATGCTCGGATTCAGTATGGAAGCTGAGGCGAACGGCGGCTATCCGGAGGGTTACATGTCTCATGCAAACCGCTTGGGTGTCACCAAAGGTATATCTGCCGGGTTTGACGATCATATCATTAGGGAACAGGCTTTGCGCATGATTTATAACAGCTTGGACGCAGACAGACTGGTTACGCTTTACGGCGGTTCCGACGGTTCGTCGGCAGAGATTTCTTCCAAGACATATCGTGATTTGCTGATGGGGGAACTGGATGACGGCTTGACCGAAATTACCGGTGTAGTTACCGCGAATTATGAAACGTATTTGTTGGATCCCATACATGATATGGAAGAGTGGCAGGTTGAAATTGCAGGCATTTTGTGTGATAAAGGCAATACCAATGCAGAAGATTACCTGGGGATGGAAGTAAGAGCCTATATCCGTACAATATCTGCCGGCCGCTGCGGTATTGTGCAGGCAATTATGCCTGTTTCGGGAAATACTGTGCTCGAACTGGATGTAGATGATATTGCTTCCTTTACAGCAACAAATTTTGAATACTATGACGAAAAAAGAGGAAAAACGGTGAAAAAAACCATTGCTGACAATGCGCGTTTTATTTATAACGGCCGTGCGGTTGACAGCTTTGAAGAACTCGGATTTGACGAGATTCAGCAGGGTGTTGTCAAATTGATGGCAGATAGTAAGAATGCTGCATTTGACTATGTTTTTGTCAATTCGTACGAGAGTTTTGTCGTGTCTTCCGTCAATGCAGAGGCACAGAGGATTTATCTGTCCGAAAACGATCGATATCTCAATTCCAGATATATTGAGTTTGACGATGATGGCTTTGACAAAATTTTGGTTTTGCTGGACGCGGAAGGCAATGAGATTGAAGCGGCAGACGTGCAGGAAGGCGACGTTTTGACCGCTTATGCCAGCCGGGACGAAAATCTCCAGAAATTCTATATCAGTAATGAATCAGTAGACGGAACGGTGAGCGCGCTTAGCGGCAATGATAAAGTAATTACCATCGGAGAAACCGAGTATGAATATGAAGCCGATGTTGCTGTATCGGAGTTGCTGGGTGAAAATGTGATTGCACGGCTGAACTATCTGGGTAAAATTGCGAATATTGAAAAAGAACTGGCATCCGGCAATTATGCTGCGATTGTTGGTATCAGCAATCAAAGTGCGTTTGAGGACGATATCCTCCTGCGTTTGGCGATTCCAGGCAGCATCAGTGATGAGATGGAGGAAACGACCGGTGATGATCCTTCGCAGGATAAGGTTCCGGCGATTGCCGCACAGAATCGGGAATTGCTTGAGATTCACTGCGCCCCCAAGGTGCGGATCAATCAACAGAGCTACAGCGGCAACCGGATTGTGTCTGTATTGCAGGAGAAAATGATTTCTTCCGGACGGAATTATCTGGTTGTTTCATACAGCACGGATTCCAGCGGGATGGTTCGCCGAATAGATATTTTAGAGGAAATGCTTCGGACGCCGGCCCAACTGGACCCCAGCGGCAACCCGATGAGAGTTCTGACCGCTAAAAAGAAGTATAACGCTTACAATAAAACATTTGGCGCCAATAACAACGGTGCGTTTGGATTGGGCGATGCCACATTGGGCATCTGTATTCCTGAAAATACGGTTGCTTCCTCTAAGGATTATTTGGCAAGAATTGACATGAATCACAAGCGGGTATATACGGTTGGCGCGTATGCTTATAACGAAGATACGCATTGTCCGGATGTGGTTGTTTTCAACGAACCGATGAGCTATGAAACCTCCGGCAGAATTGACGGTACCAGCAGAGTTGCCATGATTGCGGAATCCTATATCACCTTGGATGAGGAAGGAGAAACGATACAGGGCATTACCTTGATGACCCCAGACGGTAAGCTGGAAACACGCGTATCTGACCATACCTCAAAGGCGGGCGAACTCGATTTTGAGGGATTAAGAGCCGGTGACCTCATCTACTATTCGCTGGACGGCAAGGACCAGCTTGATGGCTTTGAGCTGATTGCTTCTTCCGGTTCGATACCGGAAGATAGCTTTGACAACACAGATATGAATCGGGAACTCTTTATCGGGACGATTACAGATATTGCATATAAAGTAGTTGCGGATTCAGCGAACGAGTGGTGTGATGCAGTCACCATCGGAGGGACTGCATTGGCAGAAAAGGTATATTATATTCGGCTTATCAGCTCGCCGCCTATCTATGTGTATGATTCCAGAACAGAAGAAGTAAGCCTCGGCACAAACGATGATTATCTTACGGA
Organism: uncultured Ructibacterium sp.; assembly: GCA_965146665.1. Classification (GTDB taxonomy): domain Bacteria; phylum Bacillota; class Clostridia; order Monoglobales; family Monoglobaceae; genus Ructibacterium. The sequence continues at coordinate 15,492 of CBCTHE010000002.1, read as the reverse complement.
CCATCAAAAAGCGATTATTTCCGCTTCCTACGGTAATGTGAAAGCGATTGCGATTATTAAATAAGAAAGGATGTCAATGGAATGAAAAGAATAATAGCGCTTATCGTATCCGCGGGTGTCCTTTTGATGCAGCCTTTGGAATTGACTGTGTTTGCCCGGACAGAAGTTGCTGAACCATCCGTTTCTGTCCCCTGGGCAGAAGTGAAGCCGGCGCAGCCCGGGAACGATACGGGAACCGGCGAAACTGCAAACGAGACACAAGAAGAAACAGAAAGTCAGGCAGAGGCAAGTCCCGTCCCCGGCGTGACGGAAGGGCGCTTGCCTGCAAAGGGGGGAGAAGCGCAGCTCCGGTATCAGGCGGCGAACCTCTCACGGGCGGCAAACGGCAGCGCCGTGTCCGGATTGAAGCCGTTGCTAAATTTTAACGCATATCCGGACTGGAATGAGCCGGATGCTATGGCGAACGCATTGAATCCCGCGGCAAAAGAAAAATTGCCGAAGCTGCTGACAAAATTCCCGAAACGTATAACACAAATTACGCAAGAGATTGAAAATGATGTTTTCCCGACTGATGAAGAATTTTTCGGTGTTTGGAATGCGGAAACCGGGTCGTTTGAAAATGAGCCAATGGTGCAGTATGATTATGTTTCCGCTTACGGTGAGACCTTGTACAATGTGAAGCAGGCGGTCGTCAACGCTCCCCTACTGGAGGACGGCAGCATTGACTACAGCCGGGCGAAGGAGGAATTGCTGAAGTATCACAGAAACGTGGTAAATCTGCGTGGTTTGCAAGAGCCGACTATTAACACCAGCACGACATTGATGAGTGATTTGCTTTTGCAGAATTTTCATGTTAACAGTAACTGGAAGCTGGCGGCAATGTTTTTTATGAACCAGCAGGAACAGGAGATAACGGTTGATGTTACCGAGGCGGTGAAAAGATACCGTTCCGGCAAAGGTTCCCTGATTGTTCATGCAGTTCACAAGGATGACTATGAGGCGGTATTTTACAGCAGAGAGGCCGGAAAAGCGCATGCGCCGTATATTGAGGTAGTAATTAACGGTTCTACGACATATACTGTGCCGATTGATCAGGATGGTTATGTAACTGCCGGCTCCATGCGGGATGATACCTCGGGCGGTACAGATACCCGTATGTATGCAAGAGAAGCTGCCTTGGATACCGCAGCAGCGGGTATTTTGACTGACGAGAACACCCGCCGTACTTATCTGCTCTTTAACTTTGGAGAGTATGTTCCGGAGGGGACAATTACTTCGGCAAGTCTGCATTTGTATGGCGGCGTGGAAGACCGTGCCACCGCGCCGCGCCATGATTCTTCTTATCAGAAGCTGATGATGATTGCGGATAACGGTACCGCTTGGATAGAAACCGATCTTAAATTTTCCAGCGAATTGCTGCGGACTTATGCATATTCTTTCCAAAGTCTGCCGGACAGCGGAATGCCCACTGCATTCTGGGGCTTCCCGGCACCGGAGTGTAACGCGGATGGCCGTCAGGATCAGGAATTGCTGCGTTTTGGTACCTGGTGGGATATTATGGGAAAGCAGTATTATGTGACCGGCAATGAGGATTATGCGCAGGCGTGCGTGCTTTACCTGTATGACTTTATCCGGCAAACCTTTTTGATTTACAGCGGTGAGGAAGGTACTATGGGACGCTATGACTCTGTCGGCACCAATCAGAATGACGGCCGAATGCTCTTTGGCGGATATGCGTGTACTTTGGATGCTTCGGCAAGAGCCAGCGGTATTTCTAAAAATTTTGACTATATTATCAATAGTGAATACATGACCCCGGAAATTTTTGTTACATTTCTAAAGTATTTTCGCACCATGGGAGAACACTTTGTAAATGATTACTGGAGTTCTTCCGAGAATGGCGGTAACTGGGGTACTGCGCAGACCAACGGACACTTTGCCATTATGGCTTACTTTCCCGAGATCGCAGAACAAAAAGAGTGGTCTGAGGCAATCAGCAAGCACTTGATGGCTGCCACCGGCAATATCGTGCACGCAGATGGTTCTTCCCACGAATTATCGCACAGCTATACCTCCTATGCGCTGGGGACACAGCTGGGGATCAAAACAACGGCGGATGAGTTGCAGATGCCATTTGAGTATTCCGATGAGTTGACAAACCGCATCCGAGACGTGACTGTGTATATGATGCGTATGGCACTGCCGGGTGGGTATGATCCGCAGTATGGAGATTCCGGCGAGTATACGCGCAGTTATCAGGATCGCTTTGAGTATGTCGGCGACTGGCTGGAAGAGCCGACATTGCAATGGATGGCACATGAGGGGAAGGTTGGTCATAAGCCGGAGTATACTTCCTATTGTTATCCGGAGGACGGTCGGATGATGGCGATGCGCAGCGGATGGGATAAAAAGGATTTGTTCTTGCATATCACTGCGGATGCCGCAAACGGAACGCATTCCCACTGGGATGACGGCGGAATTATTGTATCTGCCTACGGTAATTATTTATTGTCTGATCAGGGAGTTATTAGCGGTTATGTAGGGGATGACCTGCCGCATCGATGGATGATTTCCTCCAGAGGGCATAATACAGTGGAAATCAATGATTACAACCAGAACTCCGATACGCCGAACAATTCGGATAGTGCGCTGAATAAAGGCGGCGGAAGCAAGGGCGACTTTAAAAATGTTACCTTCCATGACACTTATGATTATACCAAGCTTGATTTGACCAGCCTTTATACCAATTTGTCATATCGCAAGGACCCGGTTATGGCTCCGGGCGGAAACGGCACGATCCCGCCGTTGGAACCGGGTATGAAATTTGAACGCAATATCTTGTTTATCAAACCGAATTTCTGGATTGTGTCGGATTATATGAAGCCGGTTAATCAGAAAAAAGTGAACAAATATAGTCAGTACTGGCATATGACGCCGGAGGCAAATATCAGCATTGACGGGCAATATGTTCTTCGGGATGGCGAAGTCATCCCGTGGCAGCATTCATCCTTTGACGATGTGGATAAACAGATTGAGAATACCGAGTATGTTGCCGGTACGGGCAGCGGCGCGTTCAAGTCTAACTTCAGCGGCGAAGCCAATATTCAAGTAATACCGGTAGGTAATATCGGTAATATTGGAAACAATTACACGGCGGAGACGGTCGGCAGCGAGAAAACAGTGACAGAATTGAATGCAGAGGCCGAAGCTGCTGCGGCGGAAAATGGCGTGATTGAACCCAGACTTTGCTATGGATATTATCAGAAGAACGGCAGCGCGCCATATGGCAGATACGATAAGTATGCGGTGGGAACCACCGGGTTTGATACCATTTTATTTCCGACCAAGTCAGGAGATTCTTACAGCATTGTGCCTAATGCTTTGGAAGTAAAAGGTTTTAATACGGACCAGCATCAGGGGGCGGCAACTGCATTTACTGCGAATATCAAAGCAGATTCCGGCTCTTCCGCGAAAGAGGAATATAATATCAATTATTTCCTTCTGCATGAAACGGATAAAAAGGATGAAGGCGCTGACTTAACCTTTGGCAGCTATGCTACCGATGGGGATATCGTTTATTATGAACAGGCGCAGAACGGCATCCCGCGCCGGGCGATTATTCAGAACGGTACTCATATTGCAAACAGTAATTGGGACTATGAGCTGTTGCGTTCCAACAAAGTTTTGAGTGATTTGACTGTTGTATGGAACGGCAGCGCCCTGACGCTGGAAGGCGCCGGGGACATGGCTGATATTGAAAACGGTGCAAGCAATAAGGACGCTGAACCCATTGACTTAACACAGGTGACAATCTATGCGCCTTATAAGATTTCCAAAGTAACTTATAATGGAAAAGAGGTTGACTTTAAGCAGTCCAAAAACTATGTATATTTTGGCGATGAAGAAATGGAAAACGGCGGCGACGTCATTCCGCCGTCAGGAGGTAATGGCAACTCCGGCAAACCGAGCAGCAATCACGGAAGCGGCGGAATAGGAGGCGGCAATACTTTGCCGCCTACAGAGGTTCTGCCGCCTACAGAGAACGAAGCGCCTTCCGGTAAGTTTAAGGATGAGTTAAACGGGCATTGGGCAGAAAAGGAGATTGCTTATTTGGTAGATAACGGTATTGTAAACGGTTTCAATGGAACGCTTGGCCTGACAGAAGAAACCACACGCGCAGAGTTTACAAAGATGATTTTAGAGGCTGTGGGGATTCAGCCGGTTCCTTATAACGGGGCGTTTGACGATGTTTTGGGTGAGGAATGGTATGCGGGTTATCTTCAAGCTGCAGCGGATATGGGAATTATGCAGGGCTTTGGCGGCATTGCGAACCCTGAAGCGCGGATTACGCGTGAGGAAGCCGTTAAGATTATGCTGACTTCCATAAAAGTCGAAACTGTGGAAAGCAAAATGAATTTTAATGACTCAGAACAGATCAGTGAATGGGCGCGTCCATATATAGGAACGGCAGTCGCCATGGGGCTTATACAGGGAATGGAAGACAATACATTTCGGCCTAAAGCTTATACGCTGCGGGAGCAGGCGATGGTTATGGTTTACAGAATGCTGAACGCGGAATTCGGCAAGGCGTCTTAGACTGAAAAAATTTTGAGCAAATATTTTGCAGGAAACCGTAAGTTGCTATAACCAAATTAGGATTTGTCCCGTCCTTCAGGCAGCGGACCCCGCTTAGTTTTTTAAGCGGGGTTTATTTCTCCTGCTGAAAACAGCATTGGAGGATGAGGCGTTGCCTCGTATAACGTTCAGAAAAATTAATTATGATTTTGTTGAAAAGAGAATATTGGAGGGAGCCGAGAATGCAGATATTAGCAGGCGCAAAATGGATTGGTGAAAAATCGGGTGAAATACTGCCTCTGACCGGACATATAACGCAAAATTTGGAAGAGCAAAAGGATAAGATAACGGTGCGTTCATATTCCATACTGCTCAGAAAAACGTTTTTTGTGGATAGGCCTTTGCGAAGCGCTGAGATACAAGTGTGCGGCTTGGGATTGTATAAGTTATTTGTAAATGGTAAGAGGGCGGGGCTGGCAGCGCTTGCCCCTCTTCAGACCAATTATCGTGAAAGAGTATTTTATGACACCATTGCGATTGACCACTTGCTAAAGATAGGCAAAAATGTTTTGCTTTTGGAGGTGGGAACTGGTTGGTATGCAGCTCCCAGGGAACGCTGGGATGATTGGCGAATGAGCTGGTTTGGAAACCCAAGGGCCATTCTGCGAGCAGAACTTATGTCTGTTGATGGTGAATTGCAGGAAATCGGTTCGGATAAGAGCTTTCGGCTGCAAAAGGGGCCTGTTATCAAAAGCTGTATTTATGGCGGAGAAATTTATGATGCATGCAGAATGCCAAAAGGAGTGCATGAGCCAGAGTTTGATGACAGCGGCTGGCCGAATGCACAGGAGGTGGAGCCGCCGTCGAAACGGTTGATGCCTGCGCAAGGCGAAGAAATTAGGGTATGCGGTTCTTATGAAGCAGAGCATGTCACGCAATGCACGGAAGGTATACTTTATGATTTTGGGCGAAATCGCAGCGGACGAATCCGGCTGTGCGTGAGTGGGAAGGCGGGCTCAAAAGTTACAATCAGGCATTGTGAACAATTAGACCAAGACGGAGAGCCTAATTATATTACTAACCATGGTGCGGAGGCGACAGATGTCTATATCCTTGCGGGCGGTATGGAGACGTATGTCCCGGAATTCACTTATCATGGATTTCAATATGCGGTATTGACCCTATCGGATTCAAGTATTAAGATACATAGTGTGCTGCAGGAGCATATACACTCTGCGGTACGCACTACAGGAAGTTTTGAGACGGATCTTCCACAACTTAATAAAATTCACCAAGCCTGTACGCTTACCCAGTTAAATGGTCTGATGGGACATCCGATAGATTGTCCGCAGCGTGCAGAACGCCTGGGCTGGTTAGGCGATGCGCATGTTATGGCAGAGGCTTGCCTGTATAATTTTGATATGCGGCGCGTGTATGAAAAGTGGTTGGATGATATTTATTATGATTGTGACCCGGAAACTGGTGCAGTTCCCCATATTGCGCCATGGCCGCAATGGTGTGAAAAATCTCCGGCCGATTGGTGTGTGGGATATTTAATCGTAGCAATGGCCTGTTATCGTATGTATGGAGATTCCAAAGTTCTGGAGCGGCATTTTGACAAATTTGAAGCATATTTAAAATATTTGGAATCAGAGAGCGACGATTTTATTCTGCCGCGTGGAAAATATGGGGACTGGGCATCGTCAAAAAAAGACTTTCAACGGGGTGATCCCTATTATGATAACACAATGTTTTATTACTATGCACTTCAAATTATAGAAAAGTGTGCGGATATATTAGGTTATGCGGAAAAGCGGAAAAATTATGCAAAAAAAGCTGCTTTGATGCGAAAACGGTGTCTTGAACTTTATTATAATGCAGAAGAAAAATGCTTTGGGAAAGGCGATCAATTTTCGGATTCTTTTGCTCTTTTGCTCGGACTTGTGCCAGATGACGAGGAAGATCTAGTATTCGAGCATTTACTTTGGAATATTCAGGAAGAGTCAGGAGGTCATCTAATTGGCGGAATTTTTGGAACACAGTATGTCATGGAAGTGTTGCGGCGTTTTGATCGTGGTGATATAGCGGTAGACCTTATGTTAAAGGAAGGATATCCGAGTTGGCTGGATATGCTGGAAGGGTACAATACAATTACAGAGTGCTGGCGTTGGGAAAATAATGATTATCATAGCTTAAATCATGGAATGCTTGGAAGTGTGGATGTACAGTTTTATAAAATATTGGGGGGCGTTGAAATTGATATGACGGCGAATATACCTATCAAGATTCGGCCCTATGTGACCGATTATTGCGGACAGGTTCAGGTGAAATTAGAGACCGTATGGGGCAATTTATTGTCGGCCTGGATCAATTCAGAAACAGAAATTAAATATTATTTGGAGATTCCAGAGGGAGTGAAAGCCCAATTTTGTGTTTCTGATAGAAATTTCTATAAAGATTTGGAATTGGATGGACTTACTATGGCAGAACGATTCTTTGAATTAGAGAGCGGTTTTCATAAAGTGGTGTTGTGGAAAGCGTGAAATGCGCAAAGAAGTTTTGAATTTGTGCCAATAGCACGGATAAAGAGTATATAGAAGCGTGTCATAGCCGGATTCTGGAGAAGAGCGCCTTTCTGCAGTATATTATGCTACAACGGATTATGCTATATTTGGAAAAAATAGCAGTATAACTGAAGCGCCACTCGCGTTTTCATGTAATGAATGGCCGACAGAAGAAAATCTTATTATTGAGAAAGCAGGAATAACCGAAACATACAGAGACAACTTTACTAACAAATAAATCTGCCAAGATTTCAGGTAATAGCGAAAAACGAGCGGCAGTTCAGGAAGCCAGAAAAAGAAAACTATGTGTAACTATAGAGACATACTTTGGAGTGACACACTTTGAGGTATGTCTTTTTAGTACCATAAAAGTGTAGTTGTTAGAGAGTAATTAACTCTAATGGCTGCACTTATTGTATAATAAGGGGAGTAATTGGTCTGACGAGGTCTTTTTTGGTTGTTTGCAACCGTCACCCCCCCTTTGTTATACTCATTCGGTTAAGCAGGCAGGGACTAGCTTCCGCGTAACCAACTAAACTGAATGGTAATAAGTGAGGCTGGAACAATTACTATTTGCGAGAAAGGTGGTTATTAAATGGTAAGCGTAGGAATTGATGTGTCAAAAGGAAAAAGTATGGTTTGTATTCTAAAACCGTACGGAGAGGTTGTTACAGCCCTTTTGAAGTAATGCACACAGAGCCGGAATTGAGTGCATTGGGAGAATTGTTCAAACGACTGGATGGAGAAATCAGAGTTGTAATGGAAGCTACAGGAATTTATCATCTTCCAATTCTAACATTTCTTCAGGAAAAAGGTTTTTTCATATCTGTTATAAATCCATATGCTATGAAAAAATACGTAAAAGATAATGGCGTCAGAGGTGCAAAAACAGATAAGCTTGATTCAATATCTATAGCGAATTACGGAATTGAAAAGTGGTATAAACTCCAAGAATACAAAGGTGAAGAAGTTTATGCTGAATTGAAATTACTTGGTCGTCGGTATCGGCATTATATGGAATTACATATAGCGGCACTGCAAGCATTAACACATATTTGGGACTATACAATGCCCGGAACAAAAAAACTGCTAAAGGGTTGGAATGAAGCTAATAACAAGCTTAGTGACTTTGTTGAAATGTTTTGGCATTCTGATGTTATTGTTGCTATGAACCGTGATGAATTTGTGTCGGCATATGTACAATGGGCTAAAGAAAGAAAATACCCTCATACGCTGGCATCAGAATGCATTCCGGTACTTTGGCGGATATCCGGAGGAAGTCCTGTACGACAACATGAAACAAGTTGTCATAAAACGCTTGCTCAAGCAAGAGGATTCTGCCTTGAACCGGCAGTTTGAGGATTTTGCAGGCTTCTATGGATTTAAGCCGGTTCTGTGCAGACCGTAACCGGGGGCAAACAAAGGGAAAAATCGAAAGAACAGTTCATTTTGTCCGTGACAATTTTATGACCGGAATCAAATATAAATCCTTAAGCGACATAAACGGACAAGCCCTTGCTTGGTGCAATAAAGTCAATGCAAAAAAACGAGATTCCCTTTGAACGTTTAAAGGCAGAGGGGTTAAATCTGCTCAGCCGTGAGTACATCATAGAGAAAATGAACCTTCGCAGGGTGCAAAAAGCCTGCCTCATCAGCTTTGCCGGCAATCAATATTCCGTTCCCGCAGAATATATCGGCAAGGATGTGGCAGTCATAGCAATGGACAACATGCTCTGCGCTTACCATGACGGTAAACAAATCGCTGTCCTATCATATCAGAAAAAATTTATGGTTGTCAATCCAGTACATTACCAAACCCTTACCGTAAAGCAGAGCTTTGATACACCCAATAACACCGGAATCAGCACGGACGCATATTAGAAGAGGGGGATCTCAATGAAAAAACAAAGGATACTTTCACTTTTACTCATACTGGCAATTAGCTTTACATACAATATTGGATTTGCGGAAGATACCGGGAGCGAGCCGCAGCTGTTTCAAGCAGAAGCTGTGGAGGCTGCGCAAGAAAATGGTATTATGGTTATGTATAATAACTATGCGAATACCCTGAGTGTACAGGACGGAATTGCATTGATGAGCGATGACATTTCTGATGTGGAAGTACAGAATGCCGTATCTGTCGGCGGCACAAGAGTCGAACTATTAAAGATTGAAACGCAGGATATGTCAGCTGTACTTGCGGATTTAAACAACAATCCCAATATTATCTGCGCAGAACCGAATTATAAAGTTGAGCCTGCTGTGATTTCCGACCCCCATTATGATGAGCAATGGGGTTTGCAGCCGTTCGAAGACAGTTATGGCATCAGTGCGGAGGCCGCGTGGGAGATCACAACAGGTTCAGACGATGTGATTGTGGCAGTTTTGGATACAGGTGTGGATATTTCCCACGAGGACTTATCCGGAGCAATATGGGAAAACACTGCAGAAACCGCCAATGGCCAAGATGATGACGGAAATGGTTATATAGACGATCTCCATGGCTGGGATTTTGCGAATGGCGACGGCAGTGTATATGACGACACCAAAGATTTCCAAGAAGCGGACGAGGACAGCCATGGAACACATGCAGCGGGTATCATCGCGGCCCAGCATAACGGAAAAGGTATACGGGGCGTGGCATCTAATATCCGGATTATGCCGCTGAAGTTTTTAAGAGGAAATGACGGAGGTTTTACTTTTGATGCCGTTGAAGGTATCCTGTATGCAGAAAAAATGGGCGCTTCCATTGTAAACTGCAGCTGGGGTAGCTATGGATATTCGAGTATATTGGAAAGCGTGATGGCAGAAAGTGATATGCTGTTTGTGTGTGCGGCAGGCAATGATTTTGCAAGTACAGATGAAATAACACATTATCCGTCTGGGTATGATCTGCCGAATGTTATATCCGTGGCTGCACTTAGTACCAATGGATTTCTTTGCGATTTTTCAAATTTTGGGAGCGGGGTAGATATTGCGGCGCCCGGCAGGAATATCTACAGCACCTTGCCCAAAAACCGCTATGGGGCTATGGACGGCACTTCCATGGCGGCGCCCTTTGTCAGCGGAATTGCGGCATTGGTGAAAAGCAATGTTCCCACGCTGTCGGCAAAAATGATAAGGCAGAAGATTTTAGCGGGTCACCGCGAATTGGCGAACGGCAAGCAGTTGCCAAAGATCAGCGCCAATGCTTACGGCGCCTTGAGCATATCTCTGGATACACCCCAGCCGAATATTCCGAGATACGGAGCTTCGGCTGCAGAAACCTCGGAGGGAATCGTTCTGATTGGGGGTTATGATGGAGAAGGTCAATATGTTGCACAGATTGAGAAGTATGATGAAACAACAAACAAGTGGCTCAACCCCTTCCCTATAACATCCCTGGCGCGTGCGTTTCAGGGCAGCGTGTCTGTCGCTGGCAGAGCATATCTGATGGGCGGATACGGCAATAACGGGATCTCAAAAGAGGTCTATAGTTTCAATGGATCCAGCTATAAGTACGAAGGACAAATGCCCGCGGGGGCGTATGCGATGGGGGCTGCGTCAGATGATGCAGATATTTATACCATAGGCGGTGTAAATAATGACGGCTATTTGAGTGATTTTCGCAGATACAATGTAAAAACAAAGGTCTGGCAAACGCTGCCCGATTTGCCGGTCAAGTGCGGCTACAGCAAGGCTGCGTGCTGGAACGGGTTTGTCTATGTCTTTGGCGGCGCCAACGAATCCGGATGCCTGTCTGATGTGTACCGTTTCAACATAGCAGAAAATCAGTGGGAAACATGTGCATCTATGAATATTGCACGGAGCCACATGGAGATTTATCAGGCCAATGACAAACTGTATCTATTGGGCGGTCAGGTTAACTATACCGAGGATGGCAAGGATGGGATTATCAATCAGTTGAATGGCTGGACGGCCTTGCAGACGCCCGCAGTAGAAGAATATGACCCCGCCATAGATGCTTGGACAAAAATGCTGGATCTGCCGCAGAACAAATCGGGATTTTCCGTTGCGGAGATTAACGAAGAAATCATGCTGTACGGCGGTTTTGACGGTGAGATATCGGCGGAAGGATTTTCGTACCTTGGAGTCTTGACCCCAAAGCTGCGTGTAAGTACGAACGGAAGAACTGTAAAGGTTGCCTGGGATCAAATGACTGGGGCGGCGGGATACCAGATAGAGGTAAACGGTCAAGTCTCAAACGCAGGCACAGAAGCGGTGTATACCCATACCGTTCAGGCGGGAACAATGTATCAATACCGTGTCCGCGCAGTGTTCGCAGATGGAAACGGCCCGTGGAGCAGCTATGTCTATAAGACGCCCCATGACAGCAAGCGGGACGCAAAAGAGATTGGAAACGGAACAGCGGTGAACGATAAGCTCTATTACCGTGGTCAGGAAATATGGTATCGGTTTACGCCGGAGACTGCTGGGACACTGAACATTACGCTCAGCAATATCCCGCAAGAATGTCTGTACCGAATGGCGCTTTATAATGAAACCGGAACAGTCATAATCAATGATGTTGACCAAGACGGCAATAAAGTAGTTGAAAATTTATCTGTTTTGCCGTATAATTATTATATCAAGGTGTTTTCTGATTTGGGCGCAAACGCAAGCCAGGCGTTCTCATTGATGGTGAATTTTGTACCATCTGCGGAAGATGAGATTCCCCTGCGGATGCAGATGAGCGCTTTGCAGCAGAACATAACAACGGTCACCCCTGATTCGATTACAGACGCCCCTGCGAACAGCATCTCTTATGTTCCGCCGGTCAGTTTGACCGCACCGGATATCTGGGCAAATGCGGTGCAGGTATCCAGCGGTACCCATAAAGAGTGTACGGTGACAGAATCCGCCCCGGCTGAATTTCAAATATACGTGCCCAATGGGAAAAAGCTGGTGGTTGTTACCCGTCCAAAGGATGGCAAGACAATAGGGGTGCCGAATGTTTATGATTTAGGGAACGGGAATGCGCTGAATGATGGATATATTCGATTTTGGGAAAATGATGATCAGATTGCATCCACCCATTATGTGCCGCATTCTTCAAAGAACTATGGCGTGCTTGTATCAGCCAAACCCGGCGAATTGCCAAACGGGAAAAGGGCAGTGTTTGAGGTTGATTTCTACATAGTGGACACCCACGACAGTTATGAACCAAACCAGAATTTTGATGACGGAACAGCGGGCACGCCGCTTTCTCCTTCTTTGATTGGGGACAGCAGCCGTTATACCGCCGGGATCCGCGGCCTGACTTTTGATACTGCGGCGGACGAGGATTATTATCATCTCCGGGCAAGCGAGGGTGAAAAAATAACCGTATGTCTTGAAACCTTTGGGGGTATGAAAGCAAGCGACTGCGCTTTTTATCTATTCAGCAATATGCGAACGGAAGAAAATGGGACTTGGACAGACTATTGGTACACCATCAACAAATATGAAAATCCAAGTCCGCCGCAGGCCTCGGAGAAGATGAAATATATGACCTATATCGCGCCGGCAGCCGGAGATTATTATATCTATCTGCGGCATAAAAATGGTGCGGCAAAAGACACAGACTATAAGCTGACAGCAACCAAAACGTCAGTGAAGGGAGATTTAACCGGCGAACAGTATGGCGAGAGCCTGACCAATGACTTTATCACCTATAACGGCAACATTATTGCTGAAACGCTTCTGTCCTCCCTTACGGGCCGCCTGGATAACCAGCTGGACATTGACTGGTACAGAATTCCTGTGGGTAATACAACACAGACCAAAACAATAACCCTGGATGGAGCGGATGCGTTAAAGAGAAACAGTGTGCTTGTTTTATATGATCTAAGCGAGCAGCAGTTTATCACCCAGAGCCCCGGATCCTTCTCCATCACCTATGCCATGGAGTCCGGCAAGGAATATTTTGTCGGTATTACGCCAAAGACTGCAATGGCGGCCTGGAACTCCATTCAGGGCAATGCGGACTATACCCTGAGTGTCAAAGAACCAACACTGACACTGAATTTCAAAGCAAGGCAGGGCGGGAAATTTATCCTCTCTACCAATCCGGAATATATTGATGAGCATCATCTGGGTGAGAACCACAACATGCTGGACCATTATGAGGCTTTGGCGCCGGACAAATATACCTATATGGGCTGGTTCCACAACGGGACGTCAGCACCCATCTATACCGACGTTTTGTTTAATGCCGAGGGCAGTTCCAATATCCGCATCAATAGATTGGGCTTGCAGGTGTTTTCGGATAAACAAAAACTCAGTTGGACGGGGATTCAGGCCTATTCGGATTTCTTGGGTGAATACATAGACAATGAGAAAGGAGCCATTGATCAGAATCCTTCGGAGTTTTATCCCACATCCCTTGACTTGCCCCGGGAGTATACAGGTCCTGTATGGCTGAGCGATATCTATCGTGACGCGTATAAAAAGCCGTATCCATCAATGAACAACTACGATATGCCAATCTATATTATCATGGAGTTTGAAGTGCGCGGAGGCTCTTCAACGCTCAGCACCGTTGCCTATCGGACAAATACCAACAGAGAGGAACTGGAACTGATCACCGCACCCTATGTGCAGGGGGTGGAGGTTGGATCTGGACTTGATGGGACGCCCACTACGAAGGGCATGGCGGATTCCATGCCCATTGTGGAAACAGACCTGTTAAAACACACCATTGCGCCGCCGCCCGGAACCGACAGCTATACCATACCAGTGAAGGTTGAAAACGCGTTTGGTTCAAAAACAGTGAATCAGTGGTTCACCCATCTCAATCCGCAAAACGATCGGTATAACTATGATAACATACCCGAATCCAGTGTGCTGGGATATGATTACTATGACCCGCATGACAACGCAAGCTGGCGGTTTGATACCAAAAGAACCTCTCTGGCCAGGCCCCCTGTAAACTATCCGTGGGAGGGCTTCACCCCAAACGAAGAGCTGCCCTATCTGTCTCTCCCGCCGATTGAGCCAATCCCGTCAGGCTATTATGCGGGCTTGGAAAAATATCTGATTTCGGTGGGGACCGGAAACTATAGCATAGACCATGTGTATAATCTGGAAATTTACAATCCCACAAATTTGGACTGGAAGTTTGGGTATAGAACAGAATCAAAATCAGGAACTGTTGTGGGGATCAGCGTGAACGGCGGTCAGATGGCGTATTGCTGTTCTGGATCAGGAAGGACGGATCCCAGGCTTGTGGGGCCGGAAGTGACCATTCCAAGCGGAGAGACCGTCAGGATAAAAGTCAGTGTTACGCTGACCACTGGGGATGCCGGCGGAATCAGCAATGAATTCTGCCTGTATTTGCAGCAATAAGAAAGGATGAGAAAAATGAAAAAGCAACTAATTGCTATACTATTGTGTTGTGTGTTTCTGGGAACGGGCCTTGTCAATGCAGAGGAGATCGACTTCATGAGTCTGGCAGGAACCTTGAACGAAGGAGAAACCTATATCAACGGTGAAGTATGGAACAATGTGGCCCAGCTGCAGGATGTTGGCAACGGCTGGCTGCTGGATTTCAAAGACGAAAACGGCAGCTATCAAAGGCGTTACAATGAAAACGGTGCATACCAAAGGTATTTCACAGAGGATTTTATCGGCTTCCGGCCGGTATGGCTATTCAAGGATACAGACATCAGTACACACAGCCGGGCAGGGTATATGGATGAAATCAAATGGGCGGACGGGGTGTATCTGGCCAGATCCAATCCATATGATTCTGGCAAACCCGGCAAAGTGTTTGAGCAATTTGGGTATCTCTATATTCTTGATACGGATTTTCAGCTGGTCAAAAAAATTGAGTTTGATTGGTATGTGCGTGAGATGTCCTATATAGACGGGGTGTATTACGTGAGAATCTGGAATGAACGAGGTTTAAGGGCAAATCATCCCGGGTATCCCCCGGAGGCGATTGTGGATCTGGTCTATTCCTCCCGGGATCTGGAAAACTGGGAGACAGAGAGCGAGCTGCAGCATGTGCCGGTGACAAACGGAAGCACAGTGCTCACCTTAAAGGACGAGAAGCTTTATACCTTTGTGGATGGAAAGATTGGAAATCAGATTGTATATGAGGAAGCAAAGGTTAAAGAAGTTTATTCTTCATATTTTGCAGAAGCTGAGCAAGTTCTAAATGTAGTGGGGGAATATTTTTATCTTGTGAATAATGATGGAGATGTTTATAGTGGGTGGCTCTCCATGGATGGAGTTTACTATACAAAATTTTATTTTGACACCACCGGTATAGTAAATGGCGCAGGCGCGTTTGTTGGAAAATATAGTGGTGATCCCAATTTCTATGTTCCGAAGAGCACGCTGGATCAATACCTGAAACAGGGCGACACCT
>CBCTHE010000001.1:0-362895 GCA_965146665.1 uncultured Ructibacterium sp. | reverse complement strand
AATAATATTCAGGATAACATAGTAAAGCTGCTGCTTTGAACGGGTATTGGCTGCGAAGAATAAAGGTCATTGAAAAAGCCAGCAAAATGGTAGATTATCTATCATTGCTGGCTTTCTGCATTTTTATGAAAATAAGATAGGAAGAAGATTAGACGTGCTGTTCTGCTATTCCATGGTCTTACCAAGGAAGCCCGCAGCGGTTTCAGCGAGTTTGCTCTCCAGTTCCCCTACCTTGCTGGAAGAGTCTGCAAGGAAAATGACAGAGCCAATACTGTCACCGTCAAACACAATGGGAGCTACAACGCCGGCGCCATATTGGTCGCTGTCATCAATGATCCGGATGGTTTTATCACCGGGATTGGCAACAAATACGGTCTTGGAAGCCATGACCTTTTCCAGATCTCCGGAGACCTTTTTCTCGCGCAGTTCCTTTTTGGGTATGCCGGAGACGGCGATCACGTTATCCTTGTCGGTGATGCAGGCGGGGATGCCGGCCGCCTTGGAAAGAGATTCCGCATATTGGCATGCAAATTCACCAAGTTCCCCGATGGGCGAATATTTTTTAAAGATCACGGTGCCGTTGCTCTCTGTATAGATTTCAAGGGGGTCACCCTCATGAATACGCATTGTGCGGCGAATTTCCTTAGGTATGACAATACGACCAAGGTCGTCAATTCTTCTAACGATTCCTGTTGCTTTCATATACGTTCCTCCAAATTACAATTTATTTTTACAAAAAGTATTATTTGCAATGCGGTGAATTTTATCCATTTATTTTGATGATTTTTCAAGCTGGCGTACAGACAGACTAATCCATTTACAAAAAAGGCGGATTGAGCAGGAAATATAAGGTTTAATTGATAGAAATATGTGAATACTTATAAAAACTGTTGATTCCGTACATAATGGAATATATTTGCAGAGCCCGTCAGGGATTTGGGGAAATCTGTATTTGCCCTGCCCGCGCGAGTTGACGTTTTTACGGAAACCGGCATAGGGCCGTGTGAAAAGGAGAAATCAGTTATGGAGCGTTTTACAATTTTACTCCGGTCAGTGCAGGAAGCATCCAAATTTGTGGATAAGGTGTCTGCGTATGCGGAAACGGTCTATCTCATAACCGGGCCATATCAGATCGACGCAAAGTCTTTCCTCGGCGTTGTGGGGATCGGTACCGGGAAAAAGGTCACAGTCGAGGTCCCGGCAGAGAGCGGTGCGGGCATCCGGAGAGAGCTCGCGCCGTTTACGGTGTGATTCGTCAACAGTATTGCCAAATTCAAATGACGGTATGATTCAGCGGTAATGGTAATCCTATGCCATCCATAGCCACTGGGAGGAAGCACGGAGAGGAGATATTCTTTATGAAGATCAGCATGAGAGGACGTCTGGCCGTCTGCCTGTGTATTTGCGCGGCGCTTGGACTTACCGGGTGTGGGTGGAGCGGCGGTCGGACGCGGATTGTCAGGGTTTCGCACGGACAGTCAGAGACCCATCCAGAGCATATCGGCCTGCTGGCGTTCAAAGCGCATGTGGAGCAGGCGCTGGGAGAGAAATATGAGATTCAGATTTTTCCCAATGAGATTCTTGGGGCGTCGCAGAAGGCCATTGAGCTGACCCAGACCGGCGCCATTGATTTTGTGGTGGCTGGAACCGCAAATCTGGAAACGTTTGCGAAGATATATGAAATTTTCAGCATGCCCTATCTCTTTAAGTCCGAGGCGGCCTATTACAAGGCGATGGGCGAAGCGGACAATATGAAAGAGCTTTATGCGTCAACAGATGAGGCGGGGTTTCGGGTTCTGACCTGGTACAGCGCGGGAACCCGGAACTTTTATGCCAAAAGGCCCATTCAGCGCCCGGAGGATTTAAAAGGTATGAAAATCAGAGTTCAGCAGTCGCCGGCCAGCGTCAATATGGTGCAGGCATTTGGCGCGGCGGCCGCCCCCATGAGCTTCGGCGAGGTGTATACCGCCATTCAGCAGGGGGTTATTGACGGGGCGGAGAACAATGAACTGGCGCTTACCAATAATAAGCACGGAGAGGTTGCAAAATACTTTGCGAATAACAAGCACCAGATGGTGCCGGATATGCTGGTGGCAAATCTGAAATTTCTGAACAGCCTCACAGAGGAAGAGCGGGCTGTATTTGAAGAGGCGGCCGCCATTTCCACAGAGGTGGAGCTGGAGGAGTGGGACAAGCAGGTACAAGCGGCGCGGGAGACCGCAGAACGGGATATGGGCGTACAGTTCATTGATGTGGATGTTGAAGCCTTCAGGGAAAAGGTCCGGCCGCTTCATGAATCCATGATGAAGGCCAATCCCAATATACGTCCGATCTATGAGCATTTTCAGGAGGTTAACAGAAATACACAGCCCGAACCGGGGGAAGGGGAGGCGGAGGCAGAATGAAATGGACGGAAGTTCTCAAAAGAGTGATGGACCGAATCCTCGGCGGCGCCTGTGTCACCCTGTTTGCCCTGATGATCGTTGTGGGAACCTATCAGATTGTGGTACGGTACTTTTTCAACCGGCCCAGCACCGTTTCAGAGGAGCTTCTGACCTACAGCTTTACCTGGATGGCGTTGCTGGCCTCCGCCTATGTGTTTGGCAAGCGCGGTCATATGCGCATGTCTTTCCTGGCGGACAGGCTGCCGGAGAGGAAACGGCTGGCACTGGATATCCTGATAGAATGCCTGGTCTTTGTATTCGCGGCGATCGTACTGGTTCATGGGGGTATCAATATCATGAAGCTGACCATGTCTCAGGTGACGGCCTCTCTGGGGATCCCCATGGGCGTGGTGTATATGGCAGTGCCCCTATCCGGCGTACTGACCATGATCTACAGCTTTTTAAACGTTGTCGCGCTGTGCCGCGGAAAGGACAGGTAGGCCTTTATGGAATTAGCGATTCTATGCGGTTTGATTATTTTTATACTCCTGCTTATCATGCTTCTGGCGGGGGTGCCCATTGCCATTGCGCTGGCGGTGTCTTCTGTGTGTGCCATCCTGCCGGTGCTGGATTTTGACATTGCAGTTATCACCGGCGCACAGCGGATTTTTTCTGGTATATCCGTGTTTGCCCTTCTGGCCATACCGTTTTTTGTTTTAGCCGGAAATATCATGAACAAGGGCGG
Source organism: uncultured Ructibacterium sp. (assembly GCA_965146665.1). GTDB lineage: Bacteria > Bacillota > Clostridia > Monoglobales > Monoglobaceae > Ructibacterium. Next base: position 359,766 of record CBCTHE010000001.1, on the reverse strand, counting down.
CATTGCCATCCGCCTTATCAATCTGGCCAAGCTGGTCACAGGACGTACACCCGGTGCGCTGGCCCAGACCAATGTGGTGGCCAATATGCTCTTTGGGGCGATCTCTGGTTCCGGAACAGCCGCCGCGTCTGCCATGGGCTCCATCATTGGCCCTATTGAAAAGGACGAGGGATATGATCCGGATTTTTCTGCGGCAGTGAATATTGCCACAGCCCCCACCGGCCTTTTGATCCCGCCGAGCAATGTGATGATAACCTATTCCCTGGTCAGCGGCGGCACATCGGTGGCCGCGCTCTTTATGGCTGGGTACATCCCAGGTATTCTCTGGGGGCTTGCCTGTATGACCGTTATATTTTTTATGGCCAGAAAAAGGGGCTATGTGAACCAGGTGCGCTTTGTCCGCCGGGAAGTGATGAACACTGTTCTGCAGGCGCTGCCCTGTCTGCTGCTGATTCTGATTGTGATCGGCGGCATCATCAGCGGCATTTTTACCGCGACCGAGGGCTCGGTGGTCGCGGTGGTGTACAGCCTCATTCTATCCCTGTTTTTTTATAAATCCATCTCATGGCGGGATCTGCCAAGGATTTTTAAAGAAAGTGCGGAGATGACGGGCATCATTATTTTCCTGATCGGCGTATCCAGTATCATGTCATGGGTCATGGCATTTACGGGAATTCCCTCTGCCATCTCCAAAGCCTTGCTGAGTCTGACCGGCAACCGGTATGTGATATTGCTGATTATCAATGTGATCCTCCTGCTGGTGGGAACTTTTATGGATATGACCCCGGCCTGCCTGATTTTCACGCCGATCTTCCTGCCCGTCTGCACAGCCCTCGGGATGAATCCAATCCATTTTGGCATTATGCTGATCTTTAACCTGTGTATCGGTTCCATCACACCGCCGGTGGGAACCACGCTGTTTGTGGGTGTGCGGGTCGGCGGCGTACGGATTGAATCCGTCATTGGAAAGCTCTCCATTTTTTTCGGCGTCATTTTTCTGGTGCTTATGCTGGTGACCTATATCCCGCAGCTGTCCATGTGGCTCCCGGGCCTGCTGGGGTATGTGAAATAGAGGGTGAACATGTAAAAACACGGACATTCGCTTGCCAGAAATATTGTGATGGCCATCCTATAACACTGTTATAGGATGCGGCGGGGTAATGGCCCGGAACCGTAAAACACAAAGGGATAAAGCTTTGCGTGGATAATCAATGCAGAACAATATCTTGCTGAAAAGTGACTTTTTGGAATTCAGCAAAGGGCCAGACCTGCAAGGTCTGGCCCTTCTTTATGTTCGCATTGTTACGGTGCCGGCCGGCACTGGGCCGCGGCAAGACCAGTCGATAGTGCCGGGAGACAGCTGGGCAATATTTTTATCTGCCGGTTCATGCAAAAGGCCCATTTGTGGAGTTCTTTTCATGGAATACGGAATTATGCCAGCAGCCGCCCAATCAGTCCGCCGATCACATCGGCCATCCTGTAAAAGCCAAGGTCGTTGGGATGACAGCCGTCCACCGTACAGCCATCCCGGCCCTCGCCGCCGAACAGGCTGTATCCGTCGATGAAATAGACGTTTTGGTCCCCCGACCGGACCGCTTTGAGATAGGTGGAATAGATGATACTGCGCCGCTCTCGGTCCTCTGGCCTGTCAAAACGGAAATCCGGTTTTGAGATGAGAAGCACCGGCCTGTTGGGCTGGTATCTGCGGATGATTTCATACGCCCGGTGGTGCGTGGCCTCCAAATGGTCTGCCGAAGGAGCGTTGTGGTCATAGTCCAGCACAAAGATGCTGTAGTCAAGCTGTGCGAGATAATCCATAAAGAACGCCTCGCCGCGCGCATTGCCGGAAAATCCGAAATTCAAATAATCACAGTCATACCGGCGTGAAATGATGGCTTGATAGCTGTTTCCGGGACGGGAAGCACAGCCGCCCTGGGTGATGGAGGAGCCGTAGTAGAGAACGGGCTTCTCATGGCGGTAGCCAGACCCGGGCGACAGCGCCGCGGAGGCCTCCAGCCCCACATAGAGCGCCGTCACCTCGTTGTACAGCGGGAAATTGATGGTCAGATCCCGGTTCCGGCTATCCGGAAAGTACAGGATGGATTCATAGCCGCCGTTTGGGTCATCGGGAGGCATAAAGGTGCCGTGGAAGGCGCTCCGGCCGGACTCGGTTACATACAGGTCAAACCCGGAACTGCCGGAAAGCGGCATATGCGGCATATATGTCACATTGGGCAGTGCCGCTTTGATGGCCACATACCGGGAGTTGGTCTGAAAGCGAACCCGGCCGCCGGCAGTGTTCAGCGCCAGCGCCGCGACGCCTTCACTTACATTTTTTGCCACAGCATCCGGAAGGCGCTTGAATGCGGATTCCTTTTGCGGTTCATAGAGCCCGCAGAGCTGAAACGGTGCCTGCCGGACATCATAAAAGCTGAGGTCTTTTTCCGGGAGGAAGGTCTCCACCTTTAAATTCTGGTCAAGGGAACTGATATCTTTTGACATAATGCAACTCCTCTATTAACAAATTCATATTGTTTTTCATTTCACAGCCGGAATACAAGGAAGGGTGCAGTCAGAATGCCATCCCGGCTGGCTGAGCGGCGGTTTCCTGTCAGATACAAGCATTTCCCCTCAGCTTCGGTACTGGGTCGGAGAAATGCCCGTGATCTTCTTAAAAACCCTGCGGAAGGTGACATCGCTGTCATAGCCTACGCTGCGCGCAATGGCGGCCACATCCAGTTTGTTTTCCATCAGCAGTTTTTTCGCCAGTTCGATCCGTCGATTCGACACATAGTCTATAAACCGCATTTGATACTGGTTTTTGAAGAGCTTGCTCATATTCGAGGGCTGGAGATGGAACGCCTCCGCCACCATGGAAAGTGACAGCGCGGGATTGGTGAGGTTCTGGTCCACATAGGCGCGCAGCTGGTCTGGTTTTTCTTCTGTCCGCAGCTGTGTCTTGTGCCGTATCAGTTCACAGGTTTTTTCATAAAAGGTCACGAGATAATCCAGCGCCGCCTCTGTGGAGGTTTCCAGCAATACACCGATTTTATTGAATTCCAGCTTCATGTCAATATCGTGTTTGGAACAGACGTGCAGAGCGGTAAAGCAAAGTCCATAGATCAACCGGCTGAGCGAATTGGCGTTGATCATTTTGTTTTTCAGGTTCTGTTCCACGGCGGCAGAAAGCAGGGTTCTGCATTGTTGTGCATTACCGTTTTCCAGTGCCTGAACCAGCTTGCTTTCAATTTCTGCCGGAAAATAGCAGAAGTCATGGCTGTTCTTGATTTCCGCATACTCCACAACTGAGGTCTGGGTTTTAAAAATGCGGTATTTGGAGGCCTGTTTTGCCTCGTCATAGGCGGCGGAAAGCATCTGTATATCACTGCGGCAGCTACCGATACCAATGACCGCCCCTGTTTGCGGCAGGGCGTTCAGATGACTGACCAGGGTCTGCCCGGTCTCCAGACTGTCAAAATTAAGCAGGTAGACCACTGCGTCCCGAAACAGGACACGGTAGAAGAGACAGCCGTTTGCCTCAAGCGTTTGCTCTATACTCCTCAGGCCCGATTCGGTAGAATTGTCAACCACCATACAGTTGAGCCACGGATGGGGGAACCGGATACCGAACAGAGTGAGTGTTTTGGTGAATTCTTCAGAAAACTCATCCTGTGCAGTCAGCAGTTTTTGAAGATAGGCCTCCCGGAGCATGGGCGCGTGCCGGCCGAGGGTATCGGAGAGCTTATGCTCCTGTTCCATGAGGTATTGGATGGCATCCTCAAGCAGGTTAAATTCATTTTTGGCCCTATAGCCTTCCGGGGCATCCTTGCCGGAGGACAGCGTGGAGACCAGCCGTTCCAGCGGCCGGTAGCTCCGCTCTGCCATGGTGTGCGACATCACATAGCCCAAAAGGGTCAGGACGAGCAGAAGAAGGGGGAAAATGATCCGGATTCCGGTCATGTCCGCGTTCATCAGCCGTTTGGGCACCGCCAGAGAGAGAGAGTAGCCGTAGTCGGAGGGGGCCTCGGACACATACGCGTCCCGGTCAGATGTGCCAAAGGAAAACAGCGTGTCCTCACCGGCGCGCATGGCAACCGCAATGTCGGGTGAAGGAAGTTGCTGTGTGATAATTTCTGTCAGCCGGTCATAGGGGATAAAGCCAACCAGCGCGGCGCGCGGTTCGGTGAAATTGTTCACCGGAAACGACTGCAGAAAGATGATGCCCCTGCTGGAATATTCCAGCAGTTTCACGTCCATATTGAACAGGAGTTTTTTGTAGTTTGCCTCCTGCAGCAGGCTGTCCCAGGCATCGCGGTCAAACTGACTGGTCTGAAAATCATAGTTGACAAAGTTTTCAAAGGTGACCTGGCCCATGCTGGAGACCACAAAATCCTTGTCCAAAAAGCATACGGCCATATAAGAGGAAAATCCGCTCGAACCGCAGTAGGTTTCAAGCTGTGCAACATATTCGTTGATCATGGAGATGTCAATGCGGCTGGGTGATATTTCGGTGCCCTGCATATACATGAGTTTTTTTACCCAGGATGCCTCAGAGAGCCGGAAGCTGAAGGAAACGAGCTCATTGATTTTATTGTCCACGGTCCCGCACAGGTTGGCAGAAATATTGTCATAGGTTACCTTTGAGGTTCGGTTCATGGAGCCGGAGATCCATACAAAGGCGATGGTTCCGAGGATCAGGCATGGTATAATAAAAAAGGATAGATAGGAAATGAAAAATTTGTGCTTTGCGGAAATGTGCCTCGCCTTCAAAATAACACCCCCCAAGTGCCGCTTATGGCCACAAGTATACCACATTTTCCCTCTTTTTGCAAGCGTTTGCCGGTGTTTTGAAGCCCTGCGGCGGACGTCGGTGCCGCTCCGAAAAAGATCCTGCAGAATCGGTCTGTCAGACCCTTGTTTCCCTGAACTGCCGCGGGGTTCGGAAGATACCCGGAGGGATCTTTGAAAAGGCGGAAGACTGTTAAACCATGTAAAATATAAAAAATGAGCGGTGCGGAAAAATATGAATGTTTGGCGGGAGCGGACTGCATAAAAACGCATGAAACCCGCGCCAAATGCGGGGAAACGCCATGTTTAGGATAAGGCGCCCACAAAAAATGCTCGGCGGGGCAATTACTGTTTGTTGGCTGGGAGGGATTCCTGTGCTACAATCGGGATAGTCAAAAAACGAAACAAGGAGGAGCTATTCATGACGTATCAAGAGAGCAAATGGAAAAAGCGAATTGCAGGCCTGCTTTGCTGTGGGATGACAGTATCCATGCTGGTTGGCTGCGGCGGCAAGACCGAGGTCCAGTCCGGACAGCAGCCGAGTGACGGACCGGTTACCCAGGAGGGGTATTCGCTTCCTATATCAGAGGAGGGGATGGAGCTGACCTATGCCGGACCGGACAACTGGTATGCTTCTGCAAGCTATGCCAGCAATCTGGAGGTGTGGCAGGAATTTGAGAAACGGACTGGGATTAAAATTAAGTTTGAGGTCATGCCGCAGCAGCAGTACGATACCTCCATGCAGACCCGTGTGGCCGCAAACCAGGGTCTGCCGGACATCATTGCCGTGCCGCCCCTTTGGAACAGCGATACGGTCAAGTACGCGGACAATGGCATCATTCAGCCGCTGAACCGTTTGATTGGACAGTACGGCGTGAACATTGAGAAATTCTTTCAGGAGTACCCGGAGCTGAAGGAGTGCATTGTCGCCGCGGACGGCGAGATCTATACCATTCCGGAGAGTACTGTGCAGATGAATGACTACAATTTTAATATGCCGATTATCCGGCAGGACTGGCTGGACAAACTGGGGCTTTCTGTGCCGCAGACATGGGATGAATGGTATCAGGTATTAAAGGCGTTCAAAACCCAGGATCCGAACGGAAACGGAAAGGCGGATGAAATCGGGTTTTATGCCGAGGGAATCGCCAAGACGGATTTCTTTGCCGCGGCACAGGGCATACCCATGAGTGATTCCGGCTTTATGGTGGATGAGAGCGGAAAGGTGCGCTATATCCCCGCGACGCAGGAATACAGGGAAATGCTCAGTTTTGTAAACCGGCTATACACAGAGGGCCTGCTGGAGCTGGAGCTGGGGGCAACCAAAAAGGAGGAGTTCATCAATCAGGACATTTTGGGGGCGCATACCCACTGGTCTTTGATTACCACCCGGTTTAATACCAGTCTGGAAAAGGCAGGCATTGCTGGAAAGTATGCCGCTGTTTTGCCGCCCAGAGACGAAAAGGGCAATACAGTGGTGGCAAAGCGTCTGCCGATCAGTTTGGAATATGCCATTACCAAGGATTGTAAGGATTCAGCCGCGGCGATCAAATGGATTGATTATGTGTATGCCAGCGAAGAGGGGCTTCGGCTGCAGGCGGCGGGCATCGAAGGCAAGAGCTATAACATGGTGGACGGCAAGCCGGTGCTCTCTGACTGGATCCTGCACCACCCGGACGGCATTGACCCGCTCAACGCCCTGCGCAGTCTCGGCGCGGGCGGCTCAGTCCTGTACAATCAGCCCTGGGAGATCGGGGAACAGCTCTACACGGAGGATGCGCTTGCCTTTGCGGATCAGGCAAAGCCCTATGTCCAGGAAACCTTCCCGCGGATTCTGGGAACGGTGGAGGAAGAGAACCGCATTTTTGCGATCATGGCGGATATGAAGACCTATTGTGATGAGATGATTGTGAAATTTGCCATTGGCCAGGAGCCGCTGGACGGATTTGACAAATTTGTGGATATGCTCAACGGCATGGGGCTTGAGGAACTTCTCAGCATCAAGCAGACCCAGTATGACCGCCTGCAGGAAATGAAATAGGCGGACAGCTTCGCCGCACAAAAATACATAAAAGGAGAATGGTTCGATGAAAACGGCTATTGCCGCACCACCTAAGCAAAAGAGTCTCCCCAGCCCGCTGGCGCGGCTGGGCAAAAATATACGGCGTGACCGGTATCTGATTTTCATGGTGCTTCCCGTCGTTGTCTATTACATCATTTTTCACTACATACCCATGTACGGCGTGGTGATTGCTTTCAAGGATTTCAGCATCCGCGACGGCATTCTCGGCAGCAGCTGGGTGGGCCTGAAATGGTTTCGGGAGTTTTTCTCCTCGGTCTACTTTGGCCGGGTGCTGAAAAACACGCTGCTGCTGAGCATATTCAATCTGCTGTGGAGCTTTCCGGTCCCCATTGTATTTGCTCTGTTTTTGAATGAGCTGAAAAATGGGTGGTACAAAAAGACGGTGCAGACCATAAGCTATTTTCCCTATTTCATGTCTACGGTTATTGTGGTCGGGATGCTTGTGAACTTTGTCTCGCCCCGGTTTGGCATTGTGAATCAGCTTATCCGTATGCTGGGCGGCACCTCCGTGGACTTTATGGTTGAGCCGAAATACTTCCGGTCTCTGTATATCATCACAGATGTCTGGAAATCCTTCGGCTGGAACTCCGTGATTTATCTCGCGGCCCTGTCCGGCATTGATCCGCAGCTCTATGAGGCGGCACGGATTGACGGCGCCGGAAAATGGAAACAGCTGCTGCATGTGACCATTCCGTGCGTGGTGCCCACCATGATCATCATGCTGATTCTGAACGTGGGAAATATCATGTCGCTGGGCTTTGAGAAGATTCTGCTGATGTACAATCCGGCAACCTATGAGACGGCGGATGTGATTTCAACCTATGTTTACCGGCGCGGCATCATCGGTTCCCAGTACAGCTTCGGTGCGGCGGTCGGCCTGTTCAATTCCGTGATCAATCTGGTTCTGCTGTTCAGCGTCAATACCATCAGCCGGCGCATGAGCGACGTCAGCCTGTGGTAGGAGGGGAATTACAATGAAGATTAAACAAACTGTGGGAGAGCGGGTTTGGAACTGGAGCATCATTTCCGTGATGTTTCTGGTTGGGCTCGCAACCCTGTATCCGCTGATCTATGTGTTCAGCATGTCAATCAGCGCGCAGGAATATGTGCTTCGCCAGGAGGTATGGTTTTTGCCGAAGGGGTTTTCTCTGGCGTCCTATAAACTGGTTTTTGAAAATCAGCAAATCTGGACCGCCTATCGAAACACCCTGTGGTATACCACGGTGGGAACTATCGTCAATGTCCTGCTGACCCTGCTGGGTGCCTATGCCCTGTCGCGCAGACAGTTCTTTGTGCGCAGGCAGCTGTCCTTTCTGATCACGTTTACCATGTTCTTTACCGGCGGTATGATTCCGCTGTTCATTCTGATCAACAACATAGGACTGTATGACACCAGATGGGCTATGATCCTGCCGACCGCTGTGGGCGCCTGGTATTTGATCATTGCGCAGTCGTTCTTCGCGTCTCTGCCGGAAAGTCTGGAGGAATCGGCCAAGCTGGACGGCGCGAACGACTTTGTTGTATTCCTGCGCATCGCCCTGCCGGTTTCCAAGCCCATCATAGCGGTGCTGATTCTGTACTACGCGGTTGGGCATTGGAACTCTTACTTCAACGCGATGCTGTACCTGCCCTCGGTGGATTTGCAGCCGCTGCAGATGTATCTGATGAAAATCCTCACCCAGGCTTCCACTGAGCTGGCTGGGAATATGTCGGCGGGCATTGAACGGGACAACATTGTTGAACAGCTCAAATACGCCGCCATCATTGTGGCTGTACTGCCTGTACTGTGCGTGTATCCGTTTTTGCAGAAGTATTTTGTCAAGGGTGTGATGGTTGGCGCGGTAAAGGGCTGAAAAGGGGAGGTATCATCATATGAAACGAACCATAAACAGACTGTTTGTTCTGCTTCTTGCGGCGGTCCAGCTGGTGTCCGCGGTGCCGGCTGTGCTGGCCGCGGATACGGCTGCGGGCTTTATAGAGACATTCTCAGACGGCGCTCCGGGAGAGCTCCCGGCAAACTGGGTGGTCCATGAGACAGGGACGGGCAGTGTCCGGCTTGCGGCAGATCCGGAGGACGCGGCCAATCAGGCGGTGCGCCTGTACGGAGCCAAGGCGGACGGGGACGGCACCCAGACCGGACTGACCCGGGAGACAGAGGCGATCACCACAAAGGCGGTTATTCAGCTGCGCGTGTACTTTGAGACGCAGGCGGATTATCATAAGGTCGTCAACATACAGGACAATGCCATTCTCATAGAGACCAATGAGGGCAATGTGTCATGGCGCAACGGCGGCAAACCCGCCGCCTATGTGCCGCTTATTGAGGCCTATGAGGCCCGGCGGTGGTATACCCTGCGGCTTGAAATTGACCTCGCGCAGCAGCGGGCCAGTGCATATGTCGACGGGACCCTGGCGGCAGAGAATCTTGTACCGCGCGCGGCAATGACAAAGGTCAGCAAGTTCAACAGCTATACCGAAGAGGCAAAGGCGTATCTGCTCGACGACATTTCGGTACAAGGGGAACTGCCGCCGGAGCAGGTGGCATCCGGGCTCCGGATTGAAGGCCGCGCCTACATACGGACCCAGAATGAGACAGATACTGCACAGGCTTACCGGGCCGTGGTGCTTGACCAGGATGGAAAGGCAATGGAACAGACCGGGGCGGACTGGTCTGTGTCCGGCGGTGACGGAACGGCCTGGATTGACAGTGCCGGTGTTCTGACCGTTCCGCCGGGAACCGCGGCACAGGCACTGACAGTTTCCGCAAGCGCGCAGGGCTTTGAGGCGGCACTTCCGGTCTCGGTAATTGCAACGGAACGGAGCGTGCTTTTTGAAGATTTTGAACAGACCGAGGCGGGGCAGCTTCCCGCAGGCTTCTCACCGATAACAGGCGAGGGTGAAATCTGTGCCGTGGCGCCCCTGCCGGACGGCGGCGGTCAGGGACTGCGGCTGCAGTCATCCCGGACGGAGGTGAAGGCGGTGTATTCCACATCCCCGCTGACCGGAAAGGTTCTGATGGATTATGATGTCATGCTGGCGGAAAAGGCGGGCGCGGTCAAGGTGCTGGCAACCACAGGCGCTGGGCTCATCATTGAGACTGCGGGCGACAACATCTCCTGGCGCGCGGGAAAGGAGTATACCCCCATTGTCGCGGACTATCAGGCCGGTGTCTGGTATAATCTGCGCATTGAGGCGGACCTGGACGTGCAGCGGGCTGACGTATTCCTCAACGGCAGTCCCTGCCTTGCGGATATGCCCTTCCATACGGCGGGCGGTTTCCTGTCCGGTTTTACCGCCTATACCCCAAAGGGAAACAGCGATGTGTATATCGACAATCTATATATTGATGTACTGCGCAAATATGAACAGGTCATCACAGAGATTGAGGTGGGCGGCAAGAGCAGTCTGTCCTTTTCCGGCGACGGCACGGCCAGCGGACGTTACACCGCAAAGGTGTTAGACCAGATGGGCAGTGAGATTTATAACAGCGCCGTAGTCTGGACCGTGGTGCAGGGCGGCGCGGGCAGTGCGGTGGAGACTCAGCCGGACGGCGCGGCGGTGCTGCGGGTGACAGATCCCGCAGCCGCGTCTGTGGTTCTGCGTGCCGCGTCCGCAGAGGAGCCGTCCGTATACCGGGACTTTACGGTCAGTCTTGCCTCCGGCGGCGGAGCGAACTGCTTTGTCTATGAGGATTTTCAGGATCTGAACCCCGGCGAGGTGCCGGAGGGATGGGCGGTTAAGGCTGAGACGGGCATCATTGCCGTTGCGGAGCGGGACGGCGAGAAATGTTTGGAAATGAATAATCTTACAAACGGCGACATGAACATCACAAAGGTTTTCAGCGGCCAGACTGGCATTGTCGTTTTGGAGGCGGAATACCTGTTTGACAAGGTGCAGGATTATCACTATCTGATGACGGTCAACGGCGGTGTCATAGGTATGGAGACCAGCAGCGGCGGCGTTGGGATGCGGATGATCGACCTCTCCTATACCAATGTCATTCCCGCGGTGGAGGCGGGCCGATGGTATCATATAAAAATTGTCATGGATACCGAAACAAAAAAATACGCGGTCTATGTGGACAACGCGCCCACCCCTGTCTGCGGAAACCTGATGTTTAAGGGTGCGGCGGAATCCATATCACAGCTCAGTCTGGGCGCGGTGTACACGGGCGGAGCCAAATACTATGTGGACAACATTAAGGGATATACGGTATCGCAGTTCCCCGCCACAGTCACGGATTTTGTGTTTGAGGGCGCCGGGAGCATTGCGGTTCCGGCCAGCGGCGCTGCCGAGAGCCGGTATACGGCAAAGGCGGTGGACCAGCTCGGGCGTACCATTGCCGCAGAGCAGGTGGAGATTATGCCGGAGGGAGAGCTCCCGGCGGGCGTGAGCTTTTCCGGAGGCACCTTGAAGGTGGACGCGTCTGCCGCCCCGGGGAGCATGGTGTCCCTGCGCGCGGTCTGCGCGGGGATTACCAAACAAATCCGGGTTGAACTGATTGAGGCGGGACAGTACCGGTATTACGAGGGCTTTGAGGGTTATGTTCCCTATGCCATGCCAGACCTCTGGACCATTGATGAAACCCACGGCACTGGCCGGGTGCTGGAGACCGCGGACGGAAATCGGGCTCTGTTTCTGGGAGATGTGAACGACAAAAACCAGGTTCCGGCCCAGGTGTTCTTTGAACCGTCCGGGAATCTGGCCGTATTTGAGGCACGCGTTATGCTGCCCTATAAAAAAGCCTATCATACGATTTTCGGTGTGCAGGGGGAGCGGAATGATCCCTATGCGGCCTCCTCTGTGGAAATTTCAACAGGAGAGGATTTCAGCGATCCGGCACAGACGAAATACCCCATTGTATGGAATACGGTCAATGACCTTTCCACAGTGCTGGTCGAGGATTTACAGGCGGGCCGCTGGTATCATTTCAAGGTGATTGCCAATCCCCGCATGGGCACGGCAGACGTTTATGTGGATGACATGGAAACACCGGCCGGGAAGGACCTTCCCTTCCGTCTGGCCGCTGACGAGCTGAGCTCCATTAAACTGCTGACCGCGGGAACAGGAAGGGGCTTCTTCATTGACGATGTGCGGGTATATGACTACACACCTCAGACCATCCACGGCATTGAGGCAGAGGATATTCCGACATTGCTGGTGAACCGGATGGAGGGAATCAACAAAACCCTGTCCGCCTATGTCAGCTGTGACGATGGCATTGTGAATAAGGATGAGGAGCTGATCTACACGCTGGAAAGCCCGGCGGAAGGCGTAACCCTTGAACCCGGCGGCCGTCTGCATATTAACGGGATGCTGGACGGAATGGACCTTCAGGTACGGGTCGCTATGAAAAGCCGGCCGGAGGTCAACCGCGTGTTCTCCATACGGGTGGAGATGGAACGGGCGGCGAGCATACAGATCAGCGGCCCGCTCCACCTGACAAATCCGGAGTCCGGTATCCTTACGGCACAGTACCGCGGCGTGGTGCGGGATCAGATCGGATCGGCCATCTCCGGTCAGGTGACCTGGTCGGCCGAAGGCGGTGCAGAAATTGATCCGAAGAGCGGCCTGCTTACCCTTGCCCCCGGCGCGGCGGCAGACGGCATTTCGGTGGTCTGCACTTCTGCGGAGAACCCTGCTGTGTCCCAACGGTTGGAGGTATCAACAGAACCATTCCGGCTGGCGGGGGTGTTTCTGAATGGACCAACCAAATTGTGTGTCCCTGCCGGAGAGGCAGAAACGTCCAAACTTACCTTTGGGGCTCTTGACCAGTATGGAAACCGGGTGACCGGTGTGGCAGAGCTCACGGTGGACGAAGGAGAAAATGAAAACGTGAGCTGTGCGGCAGAGGGCAGTGAGCTTGCCGTTACCGTAAAGCCCGGCGCCGCGCCGCAAAAACTTATGGTGACCGTGCGGAGCGGCGGTCAGGAAAGACAGCGGGTCATCCGCATTGAGGACCGGGCGACCTTTCGGGCGGACAGCGCCCGCATGGAAGCCATTGAAACCCACATTGACAAGATGCTTACCAAAGGCCGCGACCGCTATGGAGACGACCCGACGCCTCTGCTGGCTGACGGCTTGAACGTATACACTGAAGAGCAGGTCTTCTGGCGTTTCCCCGGCGGCAAGGAGGTCATCATGTCCAACTTCGCCGACCAGCAGAATGTACTGCGGTATCTTGTGGCCATGACCGACATCACGGGGGACCCCTATTACAAGGAACAGGCAGCCGAGCTTGTCCATTATTTCTTTGACCATTATCAAACGGAATACGGGCTGTTGCCCTGGGGCGCAGGTCATAACTTTATTGACCTCAAGTCCAAAAAACCCATTGGGACTACCCATGAGTTTAAGGACTGCTATCCTTACTATGATTTTCTCTTTGAGGTGGAACCCGAACGTACGGCAAAGTTCGTCAAGGCATACTGGAATTCCCATATTTTGTCTTGGAACGACCTAACCTTTAACCGTCATGGTACGCCGCGGGACTATGCGACGGGCAGCGGAGACGGTTTCTGGCAGCGGCCGGATACGGACGGCAGTATCATGGGAAAAGAGCATTACAATGCGCTGGAGCCTTTCCGGCCGGCAAACGGCATGACCTTTGCAAACGCGGGATCGGACCTGATCTATGCCGCGCAGAAGCTTTACCAGTACACCGGAGACCGGGGAGCCTTGAATTATGCTTATTACCTGTATGATGAATACATGAAGGCGCGGGATCCCAACACCAAGCTGGGTACCTGGGTCTATACCCAGGCCAGAAAGACCAAGGAGCGGCCGGCTGACGAAAGCGATCCGGAGTATACCTTCTATTTTTACGGAGACCGGGCACTCCATAATTTTTCCGAGCTTGAGACACCGGACTTCAAGCCCCTTGAGGGGAAGGACCTGTTTTCAAGCGGATTCAATAAAACTGTGTATGTGGCCTTTACCAGCATGGCGCTCTCCATGGCACACGATCTGGAAGAATCCGATCCGGAGCTGAGTGCGTATTTCAAGAATACTGCCGTGGAGGGTATGATCGCCTATGCGAACTATGCCTATGTGCCGGAGAAGAACATCTTCAAGGCCATGTGGACCAACGGTATGGACATGACCAATTACGAACTGCAGCGGTTTGGCTATTTCGGGAACAAGGGTGACATCATCCAGCCCTATCCGGGTGAGATTGCATTTTTGACATCTTATGTGAAGGCCTATAAGGAACAGCCGGATGCGGCGCTGTGGGAGCTTGCGCGGAACATAACCGCGGCAAATGGCTATGGCGACATAGGCATCGCACCGGGAGAAAATGTGAATCTGAACTTTGGAACCAGTTCGTCGGCCACCAGCGTGATCTTTCCCTTTGTCAACCTGTATTTCCTCTCCGGCTGTGACGACTATCTTGAAATGGCGCGGACCATTGGTGACAATTATCTCAAAATCGGAATCAGCAACGGCTATATGACAGGCGGCAAACAGGATGTGTATGTGCGGTTCGGCAATGAACGTCCGCTGGCCCTGCTGGCTATTGAGGCCGCGGCCATGGGCCGGGAGGATCTTGTGGATACCTATTATTTCGGTTCAGGGGGATTCTACCACGGGGATTATCAGTTCGACGACGGAAGCGTACGCAATACCACAAGCAATATGGACGTTTGGAGCCAGCAGCTCTCCAAGGTCTATCTGAAGGATATTAAGATCATGGAGCCGTCCATTGACATAGACGCGGGCATTTCCATGCAGCTTCATGCGTATCCTGTGCCCGGCACTGCTGAGGACGGTGAACTCAACTATGAATCCACCGATCCGTCCGTGGCCTATGTCGGAGTGGACGGCATGGTAACGGGACTGCGCCCGGGTACCTGCGAGATCATCGTCAGCGGCGGAGAGACCCGATATGTGGAAAAGGCTGTGCCGGTGAAGGTGTATGAGCGCACATCGCCCATACCGGAGCAGGAGAGCCCGGGCGCCGGCGGCAGCGGGATGGCTGGCGGCAATGGTGAAAAAACCGGGGAGACCGAAGGCGCGGAGGAAGAAGTTCCGGCAGAGATCCCTTTCGATGATCTGGGAACCGTGGAGTGGGCGCGCAGCGCCATTGAGACCCTGTATGCACGGGGGGCAATTTCGGGCATTGAGGAACGAAAGTTTGACCCCGATGCCAAGGTCACCCGTGAGCAGTTTGTCAAAATGGCAGTGGGAACATTTGGGCTGGAGCCAGCGGATGAGGAAAGCGGCTTTGCGGACGCGGAGGCGGACGCCTGGTATGCGCCATACCTTGCTGCAGCCCGGAAATACCGCGTGATAAACGGGTATGGGAACGGCCTGTTCGGCGTGGGAGATCCCATTACCCGTGAGGATATGGCAGCCATACTGTATCGGCTCTCCAACGCGGTACTGGATATCACGCTCCCGGAGCCGGAGCCCGACTCCTTTGCAGACAGCGCTCAGGTGGCGGACTATGCCCGGGAAGCGGTGGGGACCATGGCTGCCCTTGGTGTCGTGCGCGGCAGAGAGGACGGGTGCTTCGCACCGCAGTCCATGACGACCCGTGCGGAAACGGCAGTGATGCTTTACCGGCTGATTGAAGTCACAGGAGGGAATACCAAATGAAATATGAAATGAAATATAAAATAAGTAAGCTTCAGCGGGCGGTCTGCGCCGCCCTCCTGACCCTTTCTTTGCTGGCTGCGGCAGTGTCTCCGGCTTATGGCCAGGAGGAGACAGCGGTGCAGGAGTCCACGCTCGCTGTGCAGCTGCTGACAGCGCTTGGCATCGCGAAGGGCTATGAGGACGGTTCTCTGCGGCTGGATCAGGAGATCACCCGGGCGGAATGCAGTGTGCTGCTGCTCCGTGCCATGGGGCTGTCCGGTATGGAGAACAGTGCACCGGCTGACACGCCGTTTTGGGATGTCACCGCGGACCATTGGGCCGCGGCGGCCATTGATACGGCAGTGAAGATCGGCTTTATTGAAGGATATGGAGACGGCGGTTTTGGACCGGAGGACCCGGTGACCTGCGAACAGGCGCTCAAGATGTGTGTGACCGCGGTGGGATATCAGGAGCGGGCGCAGGAGCGCGGCGGATATCCTGCGGGATATTTGGCGGTTGCCCATGAGCTGGATCTGACAGATGGTCTGGCGGGCACGGAACAGCCTGCCCGGCGTGGTGAGGTGTACAGCTATGTATACCAGTCTCTGCAGGCGGAGGTGTTTGAAAGTCTGGGCGGCGGAACCTATCAAAAGGGCGATACCCTCCTTGCGGACGTGTTTCGCACCTTCCGAGTGCGTGAACTGGTAAGCGGCGCGGACTATATGGACATTTCAAAAAGCAGCGCCATCCGTCTGCGCGAGGATGAGGTTAAGCTCGGCGAGGTGAAATACCGGATCGGAAAGACCGATATCAAAGCCTGCTTTGGGCAGGAGGTGACGGCCTATTATCAGGAGGATCCGGCAACGGGCATCGGGAAGATTTTGGCCTATGAGCCGCGGGATCGATCCGTCAGCAGGACGGTGGTGGACGCGGATGACATTGTATCCTTTACCTATGGGGAGGATGCGACGGTGATCACCTATGAGGATGGCAAGCGGATACAGACCGCGCGGATTCCGGCGGATGCCCAAATTGTCTACAATGGGAAGATGTGCGGCAGACAGGAACTGACACAGCCCAAAATGGGCAGTGTCACAATATCCCGCGGCAGCGGTGCGGGCTTTGCCGTGGTGGAGGACTATGAGGACTATGTGGTCAGATCCATTCTGGAAAACAACGGCTATACTGTGTATGCCCAGTTTTCCAAGAGTCTTCAGCTGGATCAGTACAGCGACAGCGCCGTTTCGGTTTGGCTGGACGGTCAGCGGGTCACACCGGCGGAGATACAGCCGGGGGATGTTGTAACTGCCATGCGCAGTATGGACGGGGAGGCGGTGACCGCGTATATCACCCGGAAAACGGTGACCGGTGTGCTGAGCGAGCTGGAATCCCGGGACGGAGCACCATACCGGATTGGAATCAACGGTGAAAAGTATGAACTGGGCGCTGATTTCCGCGGGGAGAACAAGGCGGAAATTCCCTTGGGCGAGGAACGGACCGTCAGGCTCAACAAAGACGGGAAGATTGCCTGCGTGGATGGCATTACAGGCGGCCCGGCGGATGGACAGTATGGCTATCTGGTTGCGGCGGTGCGTGATACCAAGGGGTTTGGGGACCATGTGGAGTTTCAGATCCTGTCTGCGGACAATGAGATCCTTGAGCTGCCGGGCGCGGATAAGATCGGGTTCCGGGACTATAACGGCGCGGAGGAGCGGATTGCCGCCGTGGGGGTGATCGACGCGCTGTATGCGCTTTCCGCCTCTGGTACGGAGTCCGTCTGTGATGTGGTGCTCTATGAGACCAACAGCGCCGGGGAGATCATTCAGCTGTACCTGCCTGTAAACGGCACGGACGACAGCCGGCTTTCGCTGGATGTAAAGTATGGGGCACGGGTGTATTCCGGCAAACAATTCACCGGCCTTGACGGAAGCTATGTGGTGGACGACAATACCGTTGTGTTTGCGGTTTACGACGAAATCAAATACCTGGATCAGTTCTCGGCCGGGGCGCCGAAACAGTACTTCTCCCGCGGCAGCAGCTATCAGGTGAAGCTGTTCGATGTATACAACGGCAAAGCCGGAGCGGTGGTCTATCACAAGGTCATTGATGTGCGGATGAAAAATGGCCTGACTGAGCGTCCCGCCTATATCGACAATGCCAACAGTGATGTGATGCTTATAACCGACGCGTTCAAGACGATGACCGAGGACGGTGAAATTGTGATGGAGCTTGCCGGATATGTCAACGGCGAAGAGCAGCACTGCATCGTGGACGAAAAGCTGGAGGACGAGAGCGATATTTTCGCACCCGGAAACGTAATTCAGTATGAGACGAACTATAAGGAAATGTCCTATGCCACCCATTATGATGAGCCGATAGAGCAGATTGTGGTTGCGAAACGGCTGTTTTCTGTGGAAAACCCCGAAGAGGGAAGAATGTATAACTATTCAGACGTATATAATACCAATCCTGCCATTGCCGCGGCATACGGCAGAGTGACGGAGGCGGAGGAGACGCACGCGGTTCTGGAAGTTCCGGATGCGGACGGCAATATGACTGCTTTCCCCATTGTATACCAGCCCTTTACTTATGTATACGACGCGGCCGGCGGCGCACGGAAGATTCAGCCGACGGTGAAAGAGGCGGTACAGGTCGGGAGAATGGTGTTCGTGCGGCTGCGTTATCAAACCCTGGAAGAGGTTGTGATTGTGGAATAGACTGCTGTACAGCGGCGTGAGAAGGGAGATTGTTAAGATGACAAAGAGATGGATCGCATGGATGACGGCGGCTGTGCTGGCCATAGGCCTTATGGGCCCGGTCCGGGCAGAGGCGGCAGAAGTGTACAGCGAGGACTTTGAAAGCATGGTTCCGGGATCAGTGCCCGATGGATTTGCGGTAAGCCCGGGGGAAAACAGTGAGATTTCCGTCCGGCAGGCAGATGGAAACCGTTATGTCTATTTCCTGAGCCGGAAGAATGAGGAGACAAAATTGACGAAAACCCTGAATACCCCTGCTGCCGGAATTGTGACCCTGGAGCAGAGTGTGCTTGTGGCACAGAATTTCAATGATGGGCATAAGTTTTTCAGTCTGAAAAATGCGGCGGGAAAATATATCGGCATGGTTATGGAGAGCAATGGTGATCTGGTGCTCCGCACCGGCAGCGCGCCCTATCAGATTCTTGTACCGGATTACCGGCTGAACACTTGGTATGACATCAAGCTGGCGGCCAATACAGCGTCACAGCGGATCGCCGCCTATGTGGACGGCAGACTGGCCTGTGCGGATATTCCATTCTGGAATTCAGCCGATTCCATCACCGCCATTGAGGCATATGCGCAGGGCAGTAACCGGGGTATGTGCATTGATAATGTGCGGATCACGGCAGAGAACCCGGACAGCTATACGCCCGTTGTCTCCGCGGTCACTGTAACGGGCCGGAAAAAGGCGCTGGCGGCGGAAGGTGCGCAGGGCGGCCGCTCTATACGGTTTCTGGCGCAGGCCGCGGACCAGTGCGGCGCTGTGATGGAAGACCAGCCGCTGGCTTGGTCTCTTGCGCCGGAAAGTGAGAGACTGGGGTTTGCTGTTGATCAGTCCGGCACCGTGACACTGCCGGACACTCTGACAGAGGATTGTTCTGTGACAGTGACCGCATCGGCCGGACAGACGAAAGGCAGTTTTACCACCCGAATTATCCGCAGTGGAAAGACTGGGGTCAATGAGGATTTCGAAGCCTGCGGCACGGACGGCCTGTGCTCTGATTATATGCTTTCCCATGCGGCGGGCGGCCGTGCGGAGATCCTCTGCGGGAATCCCATTCTCAAGGGCGCCGGAGCAAAAAGCGAAGCTTCAAGGTATAGGGTCAACTTTCCCGCCGTGCTCAGAAATACGGTCATTGTGTCGTGTGATGTACAGTTTTCAGCAATCGCTCCATGGCACAACATCATCACCTGTCACGATTACGATGTGATGATTGTGACATATAATGACGGAAGTCTGACATGGCGCGGAAAGGACAATGTTTATACACCGATTTATGAGAACTATCAGGCGGGAAAGAAGTATAATATCAAGCTGGAAATTCCCTATCCAAGCGGTGAGGTGACTGCATATGTCACGCCGGAGGGAGGCGAGACCGTGACCACATCCGGACTGTTGCGGCGGAATGGGAATTCAGGTATGGGGAATTTTGAGTCCTATACGCAGGAGACCGCACAGTATGTCATTGACAATCTTCAGATTTATGAAAAAGGGGCGGAAACTGCGCAGAATCTTCGGATCAGCGGCCCGGATACCGTTTATATTCCGGACTTCAGCGAGGTTTTATCCTATGGATATCAGGCGGGACTGGAAAACCCAGTCTTTGGCACAGCCGAGACGGCGGAGGGGGTGAGCTGGACCGCGGAGGGACCGGCAGGCGTTTCGATTGATCCGGTGACAGGCCGGCTGTCCGTGGCGCGCGGCACGGAACCGGGCGGTTCTGTGACCGTGACGGCGGAACTGGCAGAGGAAAGAGCCAGCACAACTGTCCTTTTAGCGCCGAATACGCCCGAATATACGGGGATTGATCTGTTCCGGTATCAGGATCAGAGTGCGGCGGCGCGGGTCGCGGTGCGCAAACCGCAAGCCGAAGAGACCTGGATGCGGCTGGTTTTGGCGGTCTATGACCAGAACGGCCAGCTGGTCGGGGTCGTTCCCTCTATGCGTGAGGAAGCGGATAAGAGTGACGAAACACAGTATGCAAGGACTGAGGGCCAGCTGATTGAGGTGAGAATTCCGGCCGAAGATCTAGACGGAGGAATGACGGCCCGCGCCTTTGTCTGGAACACACTGGATGAAATGGTGCCTCTCACGCCCGCATCATTGTCCCTGAACCTTGAGGAGGCCGAGTGATGGAGCGGTATATTCCCCAGTCGTCAAGCCTTGGCGCGTGGGCCGGAAATTTGCAAACCGCGGTGCAGACCATCGCGGGCCGGTATGTCGGCGCGAATCCGCCCATTGGCTATACCTTCCGGCCGTTTCACATTGGCGGATTTATGCAGGACGCAGAAGGCTTTTACCTGCTTGATCTTGCGGAGAAATTCCCGTCGCTTCCGGATGGGGAAAGGGCCTGTGCCGTCGGCGCGGTTTGGAGCGACGGCGGTATGGAGACGGAGGGCCTTGTATGCGGTGCTGTGCCGTGCCGCGTATTGCTCAACGGCCGGGAGATCTTCTGCGGAAGCGGGGATGCGGCGTTTCCGCTGGCATTTGAGCCAGGCTGGAACGATCTTTGCGTTGAACTGATGCGGCGCGGACCGAAGCTGGGCTGCCGGTTTAAGATCGCGAATCTCATGAATGTACTCTCCCCGCGGCGGGACGGCCAGCTTGGTTTTGCCTGCCATACAGGAGCCTTTGGGACAGCCAAACCTGACGCCTTTTTGCCGAAGCCGGAGCAATGCGGGGATTTGGAGACCCTTTTCCCTGCTGTGCCGGCGGGGGGCGTTTGCTGGCTTATTTCCCGGCTTGTGCAGGAGGAGCCTGAAACGGCTGTGTGCCTCAGAATTGAGACGGACAGCCCAGTCAGCATCCGGCTGGATGATACTGTGGTATATGAGGCTGCGGCCGGCGGGACGGCAAGGTTTGCGGCCGCGGCAGGCGGTCATGTGCTGACCGTGCGCAGTGTCCGGGGCAGCGGCCCATGGAACTGCCGTGTCTCCTGCAGTACGCATGCCCTCCGGCTGCCTTTCCCGGTCCGGGGGATCCCGGCGCCCTGGCTGTATGCGGGACCCTTCGGGCCGGAAAGCATGTATACTGCCCAGGAGTTGAGCGAACCGCGGCACGTCTTTTCCGACGCTTTGGGCGGCGCGTCCTATTTCCGTCCAGCCCTGCGGGATACGGTACTGCGGGTGTGCTATGAAAACGCCTTCTTTTCCGCCCGGTGGGTCAGCGGCGGCGTGACGGCATTTGGCCGCTGGGACTATCCCCTTGGCGTAACCCTGTACGGTTTGCACCGGGCCGGGGAGTTCCTGAACAGCCGTGAACTGACAGAATATGTGCGGTCGCACATTGCGGCCTGCTGCGGCTTTGCGGACTATGCGCGGTATGACCATGCGCGGTATGGTTTCTGCAGCATTGACTTCCGCCTGACGGCAATGAGCATGCTCGACCACTGCGGATCCTTTGGATCGTGTATGCTGGAGGCCGCCGGGACAGAGTATCTCCCCATTGCGGACAGGATAGCGGCGTTTATGCTTCATCAGGTGGAGAGAAAGCCGGACGGGAGCTTTTACCGGCAGTGTACGGGCGAATATCTGGAAAACACCCTTTGGGCGGATGATCTGTATATGAGCGTACCGTTTTTAAAGCGGTATTACCGGCTGACGGGAAATGAGGAGGCGCTGGATCTGGCGTGTCTGCAATTCCTGCGCTTCCGGGATTATCTGATGATGCCGGAAACCTCATTGCTGTCCCATGTCTATGACTTTAAGCGCGGCGCGCCCTGCGGCGTTCCCTGGGGGCGCGGCAATGGCTGGTGTCTGTTTTCCCTTGCCGAGCTCCTTCCGGATATTCCGGCGCGGCATCCCTGCCGCAGGGAACTGCTGATCCTGTTCCAGACGCACAGCGCGGGGATCCTTGCCCAGCAGGGGCCGTCCGGCATGTGGCATCAGGTCTTGAACGACCGCCAGTCGTTTCCGGAGACCTCCTGTACGGCCATGTTTCTCTATGGCTTCAGCCGGGGGCTCCGGTATGGATGGCTTCCGGAAAAGGAAGGCTACCGCCGGGCTGTCCGGCGGGCCAGAGCCGCTCTGCTCACGCGGTGTGTTGACCGGCAGGGCAATGTATACGGCGTTTGCCAGGGGTCCATGTACTCGTTTGACGCAGACTATTATAAACATGAACTCAAGCCCGTGATCAATGATAATCATGGGGTGGGAATCGTACTGCTTGCCTTGATCGAGAGCGGCGCACTGCTGGACGATATGGATCTGACGGCAGAGCCGGAACCGGAGTTTTCCGAGATTCGCCAATAAGGTATTAATAAAAATTTTGCCGCAGGTCCTTGACTTTTTCCGCGTTAGGCGATAAAGTGTAGGAAACAGGAAAAATGGAGGAGAGACAATGAAATTTGTTCGGGAAATTCCAGTAAAATATGATGTGGATGTATTTGTGGCCGGAGGCGGCCCGGCGGGCATCGCGGCGGCCCTGACCGCGGACCGGGCCGGTGCGCGGGTTTATCTGGCGGAAAAAGGACAGTGCTTCGGCGGTATGGGGACGCTGGCCATGGTGCCTGCCTTCATGCGTTTTTCGGATGGTGAGCATTTTCTGGCCGGCGGAATCGGACGGCGGGTCTTTGAGGCGATGTATGGCGAGGGCGCGGACGACACGGCCATTGAATATGCCATTGACACCGAAAAGCTCAAAACCGTCTACGACCGGATGCTGATGGAATCCAATGTGACATTTTCCTTTGAGAATCACATAATTGGCATTGAACAGGCGGACGGAGAGGTGGACGCCGCGGTCATTATGGGAAAGGAAAATCTGTTTGCCGTTCGTGCCAAATTCTTTATTGACGCCACCGGAGACGGGACGCTTGCGGTCTGGGCTGGTGCGGCGTATGATAAAGGCGATGAAGCGGGCCGTATGATGCCGGGAAGCCTCTGCACACTCTGGGGCGGCATTGATTGGGAACGGGCGGTTGTGGAGCTGGGAAAGGATCCGGACAACAGGATGCTGCCCCAGGCGTTCGCGGATGGTGTGTTCACGGTTAAGGATCCTGGACTGCCCGGCATGTGGCACCGGCCGGACGGTTATGGCGGCGGGAATATAGGACATGTGTTCGGCGTGGACGGGACGGATGAAAAATCCATCACCACCGGGATCATAGACGCCAGAACCCGCATGAAGGAATACAGGACCTATTACAGGAACTACCTGGAGGGATATGAAAATGCGGAGATGCTGGCCTCCGGATCTGTGCTGGGGATTCGGGAGACGCGGCGGCTTCGGTGCGAGTATACCATGTGTATGCAGGATTATTTTAAACAGGCGGATTTTGAAGATGAAATCGGCCGGTATAACTATCCGGTGGATGTCCACGCGGCGACCGTGGATGAAAAACCGAAATATCCCGGGATTTATGAAAAGGGATACCCCAGGGGCAAAAGCTATGGAATCTCTTACCGTGCGCTCCTGCCCAAGGGTACGAGAAATGTTTTGGCCGCTGGCCGGTGCGTGGGTGCGGACCGGGAGATGGCGGGCTCCATGCGGGTGATGCCGGGGTGCTATATCACCGGCATGGCCGCGGGCGCGGCAGCGGCTCTGGCCGCAAAGGAGAAGACCTGCCTCAGAGAGCTGGATATGAAAAAACTGCAATGGGAACTGAAGGCCCAAGGTGCATATCTGCCCAATGCGGACTGAACGCATTAAAAGAGAGAACCGTTCCATATGGAGCGGTTCTCTTTTTGTGCGGGACCAGAAAGGCTGGTCCCATTTTGGACAAGCAGGTTTCAAACAGATATTTTCTGTCCATAATTGACATTGCGGTGCAGTACGCATATAATTATATTCAGAACGGAGGGTTCAGCATGAATAAGATTTTATTGCTTGAGGATGATATCAGCCTGATTGACGGACTGCAGTACGCACTGGAGAAAAGCGGATTTGCGCTTCGGATTGCACGGACGGTTTCGGAGGCGGGCGCGTATCTGGCGTCAGAACGGTACGATTTACTGCTCCTTGATGTGACGCTGCCGGACGGGACGGGGTTTGCAATCTGTGAACAGGTGAGAAAAAAAGGGGATCAGGTACCGATTATATTTCTCACGGCCTCTGACGAGGAGGTAAACGTGATCCGAGGGCTTGACATCGGCGGCGACGATTACATAGCCAAGCCCTTTAAGCTGGGAGAGCTCTGTTCCCGCATCAAGGCGCTTCTGCGCCGGGCGGGCATTGCGCAGAGCGCATCGGCACTGCACTGCGGTGATATCTCCATTGATTTGTTGACCAGTTCCGTACTGCTCAAGGGGGCGCGTCTGGAATTGACCAGCGCTGAATACCGGCTTCTATGTCTGCTGGTGCGCAGCGCGGGAACAACGGTCACGCGAAGCGTGATTCTGGACGAGCTATGGGACGGCTGCGGGAATTTTGTGGATGACAATACGCTCTCTGTATACATCCGCCGCCTGCGGGAAAAGGTCGAGAACGACCCCTCACACCCGGAACGGCTCGTAACCGTACGCGGTTTTGGCTATCGGTGGAACGAGGTGCGCAAATGAGAGTTGACAGGCAAACCAGACACTTTTTTATGGCGGTTTTGGCTTTAATTCTGCTGATGACACTCTGCCTCTGTACCGGTGCTTTCATGCAGAGACGCATGGCACTGGGCATGCTGATTGAGCACGACCGGGCGGTGGTCTCATGCCTGCTGGAGCAGGGCGTCTCTGAGCAGGCCGCCGCAAAGGCGTTGGCCTGCGGCACTTCCACGCCCCAGGGAATTGGGCTGATGAACCGGATTGGCCTGTCCGAACAAACAGACGCGTATATGGTGCCTGCTGTACGCGGATTCATGGATACCATGAACGCTTTCAGCATATCCTGGGCAGGCATCTTCAGTGTTCTGCTTATTCTGGCGGTTTTTTTATTTCTGAAAGGGCGGGACAGCATGTACCGCAGGGCGTCCAAAACGATCAGCCGCTATACCAGCGGAGACTTTTCAGCGCTGCTGCCCTGCTCTGACAACGGAACGGTCTATCAGCTGTTTTCGCAGATCAATACCATGGCAACGGCATTGAAGGCAAAGCAGGAGGCGGAGGTGAAGGCCAGAGCGTTTCTTAAAAATACGGTCTCTGATATTTCACACCAGCTCAAAACACCGCTTGCCGCGCTTTCCATGTACAGTGAAATCATTTTGAATGAGCCGGACAGCGCGGAGACAGCGGCCGCCTTTGCGCAAAAATCCCAGAATGCCGTCGCCCGGATGGAACAGCTGATCCAGTCGCTTCTAAAAATTACACGGCTGGACGCCGGGGGCATCCGCTTCCGCAAAGCCGATTATCCGGTGACGGAACTGGTCATGCAGTCTGCCGAGAACCTGATGGACCGGGCGGAAAAGGAGGGAAAGACGGTAATCGTGCCTTGGAACAAGAGCGGCATGGTCTGCTGTGACCTTGCGTGGACCCGTGAGGCTGTCGGAAACCTTGTCAAGAATGCTCTGGACCATACGGACAGCGGCGGCGTGGTTCGGATTGACTGGGAGCAGACGCCGCTCATGCTCCGCCTTTCCGTTTCCGACAATGGAAAGGGAATCGCAGAGGAGGATTTTCACCACATTTTTAAACGTTTTTACCGCAGTAAAAATTCGCTCGATACCCAGGGGATCGGGCTTGGACTTCCGCTGGCAAAGGCAATCGCGGAGGGCCAGGGCGGCACCATCACCGTGAGCAGCAGGCCGGGTGAGGGAACGTCGTTTACCGTTTCGTTCCCAAACAGCCTTACAAAACTGTAAGCTGAAATACACCCAGCTGTAAGCCGCGCCGACTATAATGGTATTAGCCGGACAGAGAAACTGGCAGAGGGGGAGGACAGGCGCCCCGGATGAAAGGTTTGACCGGCAGGTATCACTATAAAACATAAGGAGGACCTTTGACATGGAAATTTTAAAGGTACAGCATTTATGTAAAACCTACGGCAGCGGCGAGAGCCGTGTTGACGCGCTGAAGGATGTGTCCTTTGCCGTCAATAAGGGCGAATTTGCGGCAATCGTGGGAGAATCGGGCAGCGGCAAAAGCACACTGCTGAACTGTATAGGCGGGCTTGACGACCCGACCTCAGGCAAGGTATATATGGACGGCAATGACCTGTTCGCCATGCGGGAGAAACAGCGGACCATCTTCCGCCGGCGCAGTATTGGTTTTGTCTTTCAGTCCTTTCAGCTCATCCCGGAGCTGAACGTGGAGCAGAATATTATATTCCCGCTTCTCCTTGACTACCGCAGGCCGGACAGGGCGGCGGTCGAGGAAATCCTGGAAGTTCTGGGGCTTGCGGATCGGCGGAAACACCTGCCGCGGCAGTTATCCGGCGGACAGCAGCAGAGAGTAGCCATTGGACGTGCGCTCATCACAAAGCCCATGCTGATTCTCGCGGACGAGCCCACGGGCAATCTGGACAGCAAAAGCAGCCGTGACGTGATGGATTTGCTCATCACCGCGGCGCGGCGTTACCAGCAGACCATTCTGATGATTACGCACAACGTCAATCTGACCTCCTCCGTAGACCGCGTGCTCAGCGTTACGGACGGCATACTGACGGATTTGGGAGGGACGCGGAATGAAAAGCTATCTTAGTCTGGTTCCCATCTCCGCGAAGGTGTACAGGCGCCGGAACCGGATGACCCTCGCCTGTATCATCATTGCCGTGTTTCTCGTAACCGCCATTTTCAGCATGGCGGATATGGCGCTCAGACTGGAAAAGACGCGTATGCTTGAGCGCCACGGTAACTGGCATATCATGCTGAAGGAGATTGAGCGGAGCGACGCGGAGCTGGTCGGTTCACGGCCGGATGTGGCCGCCGCAGCCTGGTATGACGCGATCAATTATGACTTGGACGAGGATTATTTGATAGAGGGCAAAAAAGCTGTCCTGTGCGGTGCGGACGCGGCCTATGTCACCGATATTATGAATTGCCTGGCAGACGGCAGATATCCCCAGAATGACAGTGAGATACTGCTGACCGATAATGTCAGGGCGCTTCTCGGGATCGGCATTGGCGACAGCATTACGGTGAACACGCCCACAGACAGTATTGAATATACCGTGTCCGGCTTCGGCGGGGATTCTGTGTTTACACAGCTCAGCGATTCGGTCGGCGTATTCATGAATATGACGGCGCTGAAACAGCTTTGCGGGGCGGATGGCAGCACGGATTCGGACCCTGCATTTTATGTTCGTTTTGGTCCGGGTGTAAACGCCAAAAAGGCGATTGCAAACCTCAGGGAGCAATACGGATGGAGCGATGAAAACATATCGGAAAACACCGCGCTTTTGGGGCTTACGGGTTTCAGCAGTGATTCGTATATGACGGGTCTGTACGGGATCGCGGTGATTCTGTTCCTGCTGATACTCATAGCGGGAGTTTTTATGATTGCGAGCAGTATGAACAGTAACATCGCGCAAAGGTCGCAGTTTTTCGGTATGCTCCGGTGTATCGGCGCCAGCCGGAAACAAATCATCCGGTTTGTCCGGCTGGAGGCGCTGAACTGGTGCAAGACAGCCGTTCCAGTCGGCGCCCTGCTGGGCATTGTCATGACGTGGGGGATCTGTGCCGTACTGCGGAGCGTCAGCACGGAGTTTGAGGGCATGACTGTTTTTGGGGTGAGCGCAGTGGGGATTGTCTGCGGCATTGTAGTGGGTCTTTTGACCGTATTGGTTGCCGCGCAGGCCCCGGCCAGAAGGGCGTCCAAGGTTTCGCCTGCGGCGGGCAGCGCGGGCAGCGCCAAACAGGCGCGCCGCGCGGCAAATACAAGGTTTGCTAAAATAGATACGGCGCTGGGGGTACATCATGCGGTGACGGCCAAGAAAAATCTGATACTTATGACCGGTTCGTTTGCTTTGAGCATCATTCTGTTTCTGTGCTTTTCGGCATTTCTTGACTGGGTCGAGGTCTGTCTGCCGGCCATGCGCCCGTCAGAGGCCGACTGTGCGGTGATCGGGAAGGATAATTCCTGTTCCATTGATAAGACTCTGCCGGGAAGAATCAGCGGCAGGCCGGGCGTAAAGCGGGCTTTCGGCAATATGGCCAGCCTGCGCATCCCGGCGGAAAGCGACCGGGGCATTGAACAAATCAATCTGGTGTCATATGAGAAATATCAATTTGACTGGGCAAAACAGGATCTTGTGCGGGGCAGTGTCACGAAGGTATTGAATGACAGCGATTATGTGCTGACGGTATTTAACAGAGGCAATCCGCTGGAGGTCGGCGACAAAGTGCGTTTTGGCGGCGCGGAGGTTGAAGTCGCGGGCGTCCTGCCCTATGGACCGTTTGGCGACGATATCACACTGATTTGTTCGGAGCAGGCATTTGCGCGCCTGACGGGTGAAACCAAATACGCCATGGTATGCGTACAGATGCGCAGTGACGCAGCAGAGGAGGACATCGCCGCCCTGCGCAGGTTTGTGGGAGATGACTATTTGTTTACAGACTACCGCAGAAACAATCTGGATGCCAGAGGCACCTACTGGATGTTCACGCTGCTGGCCTATGGATTTTTGGTGATCATCGCTTTGATTGCGGTGTTCAATGTGGTCAACAGTATTTCAATGAGCGTTTCCGCAAAGACGAAGCAGTACGGAACCATGCGCGCGGTGGGGATGAGCGGCCGGCAGATTACAAAAATGATAGCCGTTGAGGCGGGCACCTATGTGCTGTGCGGATGTGCTGCCGGGTTTGCCATCGGCCTGCCCCTGAACAGACTCGTATTTGAAAAATTCATCACGGAGCATTTTGGCGATCCGTGGCAGCTTCCTGTTTTGGCAATGGTATTGGTGCTGCTCTTGGTCGCGGTATCTTCCATCGCCGCGGTTTATGCGCCGGCAAAGCGGATTGTAAACATGGCGGTGACCGATACCATCAACGACCAGTAGCGCGTCAGCAAGCGGCGTACAGGAGGCTGTGAATTCCATGAAAAAGTGCGTTTCCAATCCGTGGAAACGCACTTTTTCTATGCCCTGACTGGGCTATTCGGTTTCCCGCAGCCGGTCTACCACGCTCTGCTTTGTCACATTGGAAAGGACCAGCAGGGGGAGCAGAAGGCCCAGGAGGATCAGGACGGGGATGGTGGCCAAAAGCGGCATCAGCGTAAACTGATAGGTGAAGAACCAGAGATTAGAGGCCACGGCGCTGACGATTACGCTGGAGAACAGGAGCCCTAAGACCAGCGAGACCGCCGCGGCGGCAAGCGCGTAGCAGAGGCCCTCCAGAATCAGCATTTTTCGGAGCTGGGATCCGGTCATGCCAATGGACTGAAGCATGGCGAACTCGCGTCGGCGGGTCACAATGCTGGTGAGCATGGAGTTCACAAAATTCAGAATTCCAATCAGTCCGATAATAAGGCTCAGGGCGCCCCCAATGAGCAGGATCATGTTCCGCATCCCCTCGAACTCTTTGACGCGGGTGGTTTTGGAGCTGTAGTTCATGACCGGCTCCGTGTTCTCGGTATAGTTCTGCAGAAACGCGTCCATGGCGGTTTCTGCATCGTCCTGCATATTGTAGGCATAGCTCATGACGCCGGGGTTTTCCACCATTTCAGTGTAGATTTCGGCAGGGAGGTAAAAGGAGTAGTCATAGCCGCGGCCGCAGGAGTTGGTGTAATACTGCACCGCCACCTTGGCCATAACCGTAAAGGAACGGGATTGCGCGTGATTCTCAGTTCGGGTGCCGGAGCCCTTGTGGTTGTACAGGGTCACCGTCTCCCCAAGCTGATAGTGGGAGCTTTCCCAGCGGGGCCTGCCGTCGTCGTGCAGATCCACACCCTCCAGAATATATTTCCCGGTCTTCAGCTTTTCCGCGTCAATTTCTCCTTCCAGCACCTGGAGCCGGCCCAGCGGAAGATCCTCCAGACCGTACACGGCACAGAAAAGCCTGCCGTCCTGATCTGTGTTATACTTTAGCTGTGTGTCTTTTTGATCTACAGAGAAGGTCTCCGCATCAAAGTTGGCATACAGCTTGCCGCCCTCCTGAAAACCGGGCTGCTGACTGACCGCTTCGATCATGGTGTCGGAAACACTGTTGTCCGCCCCATGGAAGTCATAATTAAAGTAGTCCGCGTGGGCAATGAGAAAATCTGTGTCTACAAATTTGGACAGGAATTTGTCCATATCAAAGCCCAGGCTGAAGGTATAGAGGGTGTTGAACAGCACCAGGCTCAGGGACATGGAGAGCACCACTAGGACGGTTCTGCGCTTGTTTCGCCCCATGTTGGCCAGGGACATGGCTGGGATCCGGGAGCCGTGCCGGGTGCGGCGGTTTTTTTGGGCCGTCTTGTCACTGCTGTCTGTGTATCGGACCGCTTCTACGGGCGAGACGCTGGCGGCGATCCGTCCGGGTTTGCCGGTGCTGATGGACACGGTGATCAGGGCAAAGAGGGTACTGCCCAGAAAAATCAGAGGATTGGCAGAGGTCACAAAGACGGAGCCCTGCATGGTGGTCTGGTTCAGGATCAGCGGCACGGCCTGACAGCCCACGAAAAAGCCCGCCGCAAGTCCCAGGGGGATGCCGATGACAGAGAGCAGGAGCGCCTGCTGCCGGATGATCTTTTTGATCTGGCGGCCGGTGGTGCCAATGGTTTTGAGCAGTCCATAGAAACGGATATCCTTAATCACTGAAATCTGGAAAATATTATAAATGATCAGGTATCCAGTCAGAATAATCAGCAGAAGCGCAGCCAGAATGCCGGCAACTGTGCCGGGATCCATGGAAAAGTTGGTGGTGAGGTAGGACCAGTTCACATTGTTCGCGATATAGTTCGGTGCGTTTTCGTCGGTGGAATACCCGGATTCCGTGATGATCCTGTCCAGCTTTTCCTCCAGACCAAAGGAGTTGGAAAACATGACATAGCTGTTGATGACACCGGTCATGCTGTAGTCCTCATAATAGCTGTTGACGAGCTCTTCGGCGTGGGCTTCGGTATAGGCCCTTGAGGTGATCAGCATGGAGACGTTGAACACCGGATCCGGCTCCCACCAGCCGGAAATCACGAAGTCACGGGTCACCTTCTGTCCGCGTATGTTCAATTCCAGCGTGACCGGGGCGCCGATCTCCTGCTTTGCGCCGAGCATCTTCATGGTTTTTGTATCCAGAATGAGCTCGTTGGCCGCCTCGGGCCTGCGTCCGGCTGTGGGCTCGCAGAAGCCCAGTTTCAGGGCGGTGTCGTCCATATAATAGAATTCACCGTGACGCTTGAGAAGCTGTGGGTTTTCAACACTGTCGCAGAGAAGCCGGTTGTAGGAGATTTCCTTGATCAGCTTGTGATCCTTTATGTCCTGATACTGCTGTTCCGTGATGTATTTTAAAACCCCCATGCCGTCGCCGCCCGCCTGGCGCATGGTCTGTCTTTGAAAGTTTTCCACCATGCCGCTTCCCACGGTGAACAGGGCGGTGAACAGAACCGTGGTCAGAGCAATGGCCAGAACCGCGATGATGTTTCGGGAACGGCTGGCCCGGAAGCTCCGGCCCGCCAGCGTTCGGACAGCCTTTTTGTTCTTTATCTTAAGCATTGTGGTCACCTGCGATTCTGCCGTCCTCAATGCGGATGATGCGCTGGGCCATCTGGGCGATATCCTCGTTATGTGTGATCATCACAATGGTCTGGCCAAATTTTTCACTGGTCACCTTAAGCAGGCCCAGCACGTCAAGACTGGTTCTGGAGTCAAGGTTGCCCGTGGGCTCATCCGCCAGAATGATGGCCGGTTTTGTGGCCAGAGCCCGGGCAATGGCAACCCGCTGCTGCTGGCCGCCCGAGAGCTGGCTGGGCAGGCTGTTCAGCTTGGTCTCCAGCCCCAGTGTGCTGATGATGCTGTTGACATAGCTCCGGTCGACCCGGCTTCCGTCCAGTTCAATGGGAAGGACGATGTTTTCATAGACATTGAGAACGGGGACCAGATTATAGCTCTGGAATACAAAGCCGATTTTGCGCCGCCGGAAAATGGTCAGCGCGTCATCCTTCAGCCGGAAAATTTCATTTCCGTCCACCCAGACCTCACCGCTGGTCGGCCGGTCCAGTCCGCCGAGCATGTGGAGAAGCGTGGACTTTCCGCTGCCGGAGGTGCCGACGATTGCGGCAAATTCCCCGTCGGAGATGCTGAGATCGACACCGTCCAGGGCACGGACGGTGGTGTCGCCGCTGCCGTAAAACTTTTTCAGATTTTTGGTTTTCAATATGGTCATATGATTGCCTCCTTTATACAAAATAGAGTGCGGGAGAATTCCCACACTCTTATTGTAACACCCAATTCTGTCAAAGTTCTGTCCAGATTGTGACAGTTTTGACACAAGTATTAAGATTCCAAAAACACAGCGGGGCTATTCACCGCTCCGAATCCGGTCCACAAGGCTTTCGCCGTGGACATTTTTCCCGATAAAAAAGGTGATCAGAAGCTGGCCCAGCAGGAGCACCAGCACCAGGCCCAACGTCTCCCAGAGGGGGTAGTGATAGAGCTTCACGTCCATAAAGCCGGTGTTCTTGCCCCATAAAAAGACCAGATAGCCAAGGAGGTTGCCCACAGACAGCGCCGCAGCCAGGGTGCCCAGGGTAAATACCATGCCCTCCTTGTTCAGCATTTTCAGCAGCTGGCGGTCCGAGAGGCCGATCGCCTGCAGTACGGCCAGCTCCCGTTTTCTTGTGATGATGCTGGTCACCATGGTGTTGATCAGGTTCATGAAGCTGATGATCCCAATCAGAATCAGGATGGCATAGAGGGGGTATTTGACCATATTGATTGAGAGCCTGGCGACCTGACGCTCCTCATCCATGGAATACATGCGGAACAGCTGGTTCCCTGCGGCAAGCTTTTGCAGCTGGGGCTTAATGCTGTCATACTGAGCCGGGTCCACAGTGATGTAGAGGTCTGAGGCAGTGTTCAAATCTCCGGCAAGGGTGTCAAAGATATCCTTGGGGAGCATAAAGCTCTCACCGCCCCAGGTTCCGCTGGCTACGATTTTGACATCCAGCGGAATCTGTTCTTCGCCCCGGATAAAGGTCAGGGGAAGCGTCTGGCCCATGGAGAAATTCTCGTCGGCCATAATGTTGTCATAGCAGTAGAGAATGCCGTTTTCACGGACCAGCTGGTCATAATCCAGATCTCCGCGTTTCAGCTCATCTCTGAGCCTGGGAATATCGTCCCGGGTAAAGGAGGTGATTCCAACCCGGCGGCCTTTTTCAAAAAGCTCTGAATCCACAGAGGAGCCCGCCAGCATGACCTGTTTTGCCTCCACAGCTTTTACGCCGTCAATGGAAAGAATCTGCTCTGTCAGTGCGGGGCTGAGGGGATTGTCCAGCTGGACCCGGTCCAGGTTGGTCTCAGGATAGGTCTGATCGTTGTAATTGCATCTCATGGAGATCATGAAATCTCCCTTCGGCAAGGTCCTGCGGGAAAAGTCCTCCAGACTCATGCTGTTTGCCAGGGCCGAAAGACTGATGAACAGCACACAGCTCAGACCCATGGTGGTGATGGTGACAAGGGTTCGTTTCCGGTTCCGGGAGAGATTTGCGAGACTCAGCCGGGCGAGGTTAATGCTGAGATAGCCCTTTCTCACCTTGCGCTTATCCGTGCTGCTCTCCTGATAGCGGATGGCCTCAACAGGGGAAACTCTGGCGGCCATGCGTATGGGCTTGAGCAGGGAGAGGAATACGGTCAGGAAGATCACACAGATCACCAGAAGCAAGACCGGCCAGGAAAACATGGGGATGCTTTCCATGTCAGGCATGTCGGTGAGGCTGTATTTGGACATGGCCTGCATGAGCAGGGGAAGCCCCAGCTTTGGAATCAAAAATCCAAGCAGGAGGCCCGGCGGCAGGGCCAGTGCGGCGGCAAACAGCCCTTCCCGGAACAGAAGCCCGCGGATATGACGTCTGGAGGCGCCCAGGGCCTTCAGCTTTCCAATCTCCTGCACATCTGTGATGACACAGACATAATAGATGCTGTAGATGACCAGTCCGGAGAAAAGCAGGATAATCAGTGCGATCAGAAGAACGCCGCCTATGATCTCCCGGCCGGGATCTGTCATGGCAAAGAGATACTCGTTGTTAAAGTCCAGATCGCTTTCTTTGCAGCCAATATCAGCCGCGGCCCCCTTGATCCGATCCTTGATCTGGTCATAGTTCAGCCGGTCCTCTCCGTTGACCCGAAGCAGCGCGCTGAAGCTCCGCTGTTCTTCGGTCAGATACTCGCGGACCAGAGCCTCTGAAACGCTGGCGCCGTAAGCGATTCGGTCATCGCTGACTGATATCTTTGAGAGGTCAGCCTCAGACACCAGGCCGCAGATGACAAACTCCCGGGTGGTGTATGCGCCCTCGTCCGGCCGGAAGGTGATGGAAAACCGGGTTCCCAGACTGGGCTCCACATGCATCCGCTTGAAAAAGGCCGGCGGTCCGCAGATGTCCTCTGGCGCCTCGGGCAGTCTGCCCGCGGTCAGGTTTCCCACGCCCTGGTAGATGGAGCCTTTGCGCGAATCGCTCCAGGTCAGCAGGCCGTTCATTTTCTCGTATTGAATCTTCGCAAAGATCTCCTGCGCCTGGACGGCCTCCACATCCATGTGGCTGGCGAGGGTATTCAGCTGTTCCGCGGTCAGATTCTTCATGACAGCGTGGTAATTGTTCTGGCTGGCGGCCATCTGCTTCTGGCCGTTGATCAGCCCCATAGCGGAGGTGCCGAGGCCCATGAGCAGAATGGTGGTCAGCAGAATGGCAATGACTGTGAAAACGGTCCTGCTTCTGTGAAAGCGGATTCGGCTCTGTGCGAGGTTGGTTATGGTTTTCATCTCAGTCCACCACCTTGCCGTCTTCGATCACAATGGTGCGGTCCGCCATCTGGGCGATGTCCTCATTGTGGGTGATGACCACCAGGGTTTGTCCGTATTTTTTTGCGGAGAGCTTCAGCAGAGCAATGACCTCGTCGCCGGTTCTGGAATCCAGATTTCCCGTGGGTTCGTCCGCCAGAATGATGGAGGGCTTGGCGGCAATGGCCCTTGCAATGGCGACCCGCTGCTGCTGGCCGCCGGAGAGGGTGTTGGGCAGGCTTTTGACCTTGGATTCCAGTCCCAGGGTTCGGACGATGTCCTCCACAAAGGACATATCCGGCTTTCTGTCGTCCAGACCGATGGGCAGAACAATATTTTCCCATACGTTCAGCGACGGCACCAGATTGAAGGCTTGAAAGATAAAGCCGATCTTCCGGCGGCGGACCACTGCCAGCCGCTCCTCGGAAAAGCTGGCGATGTTCTCGCCCGCCACCCAGACCTCGCCGGAGGTGGGGGTATCCAGTCCGCCCAGCAGGTGCAGGAGCGTGGATTTTCCGCTGCCGGACTTTCCGACAATGGCCGCAAATTCCCCGTCCCCGATCCGGATGCTGGTCCGGTCAATAGCCCGGACCTGATTTTCGCCCGTGCCGTAATATTTACACAGATTTTTCGTTTCCAAAATGGTTTTCATCGTGTTGACCTCCTTGTTTGTATAGCCCTATCATACCGGATCAATCTTACAGGAACCTTGCAGGGAGGCTTACACTTTCCTTACAGGGGAAGCTGAACCGTAAACACGCTCCCCCTTCCGGGTGAGGACTTGACAGAGACCGTTCCCCCCTGGTCCTCCAGAATCCGCCTGGTCAGGTACAGTCCCACGCCGGACCCCTCGGAACGCCTGACCGTTTCACCGCTGCCGCGGAAGAAACGGCGGAAGATCTGGTTGCGCTCGTCCGCGGGGATGCCAGCGCCGTGGTCCTCAAATTCCAGACGTACAAAGCTGTATCGCCGCTGGACCCGAATGTCGATTCCGCTGTCCGGCGGGCTGTATTTTACCGCGTTGTCCAGCAGGTTCATCAGGGCTTCCGCCGTCCATTTTGGATCCAGCTCCAGCGTGATGTCGTCAAAGTCCGGGGTGTCGATGGCGATGCCCTTCTGGGAGGCCTTATGATAGATCCCATTGATGGCGCTGATCAGAATTTCCTTCAGGCTCACCGGCTCCCGGCGGAGGGTAATCATGGCGTTTTCCAGCCGGGAGATGTTGATCAGCGCACCGGTCAGGGACTCCAGCTTTTCTATCTGCTCCATGCTCCGGGAGAGGAATTCCGCGCGCTCCGCTTCGGTGTCCGCCTCCAGGTACATGGAAAAACAGGTCTTGAGGGCGGCAATGGGAGTTTTTAATTGATGGGAGATATCGGTGACCAGGGTTTTGGTGTGGTCCCGCTCCTGGGCGAGGACCTCGGTTTTCCGCTGGAGATTCTGCCCAAGACGGACCAGCATGTCGCAGAAATGCGGATGGTCCAGAAGCTCCTGCCTGCCGCTGTCCTCCAAAAAGGAAAAGTCGCCGGAATAGTACTGGTCCAGCACGGCCAGTATGGTTTCCTCCTGAAAGCGCCGCTTATGCCGGGCAAGGAAAAAGAACAGTGCGCCAAAGCCGAGGAGCAGGAGGAAGAGGGAGGCGAGACCTGCGAGAAAGGTGATTTTGATGCGCTGATACCTGGGGTTTTCACTGAGCCGGCGCTCTGCGTCATACCCATACCGGGCGAGCAGGGCTTTGCCTGTTTCAATGCAGCTCCCGCCGTCCTGCAGAGCCGCGGCAAAGGACTCCCGGGCCTCTGGATGGGCCTCTAGCACAGCACCCGCCAGATTCCATACCGTGTTGATCTCCTGCCGGTAGGCTTCGTTCAGAGCCCGGAGGCCGAAAAAGCCAAGAAGCGCGCCGTGCACGGCGGCAAGCAAAAGAAAGCAAAGGGCGAAATAGCGTGTCATGGTCCGTTTCATTGCTTTTCACATTCCTTTTCCCAAATATAGCCCAGCCCCCGGATATTCTTGATATATGCCGGGTTGGAGGGGTCGGCCTCAATTTTGGAGCGCAGGCGCCGGATATTCACAGCCAGGGTGTTCTCGTCCACAAAATTGCCGTCAATGTCCCAGAGCGCCTCCAGCAGCTGGTTTCGTGACAGTATTTTCATGGCGTTCTGCATGAAGTACAGCAGGAGTTTCTGCTCGTTGGCAGTCAGGGACAGGTAATCGCCGTTTTTCATCGCCCGGTTCTCACTGAGCGAAAAGGTGATGCCGCCGGATACCAGGCTGCTGCCCTGTACCGCGCCGCCTCGCCGCATGATGGCGTTCACCTTGGAGATGAGCACCATCAGGGAGAAGGGCTTGGTGACATAGTCGTCCGCGCCCGCGTCATAACCGCCCACCATGTCAATTTCCGTGTCCATGGCAGTCAGGAACAGGAACATCACCCGGCTGTGCCGGCGGACCTCACGGCAAAAGTCAAGGCCGCTGCCGTCCGGCAGGCCGATGTCACAGATGATGAGCGCAAAATCGCCCTCCTGGTACAGGCGCCGGGCCTCCCGGAGGGTTTCCGCGCGGCAGACGGTATAGCCCTCCTTTTCCAGCTTCAGGCTGATGCCGCGGTTCAGACTGCCGTCGTCCTCCACCAACAGAATTGCTTGATTCATAACCATACCTCACTTTTTAAGAAATACCGAAAATTCAGAACCGCCGGTCTCAGCGGCCCGGACACGGATATAGCCGCCCTCCTGGGTGACGATCTCCCGGGCCAGGTACAGCCCCAGTCCAACACCCTGAATCCGTGCGTTCTGGGGGGAGCGGTAAAACCGCTCAAAGAGCCTGGGGAGCTCCGCTTCCGTTATACCAATGCCGGTATCCGTGACGGTGATACACAGAAAGAGCTCATACTCGGTCAGATCCAGCCGCACCGTGCCGCCCGCCGGCGTATACTTGATGGCGTTGTCCACAATGTTGCCCGCCGCCTCCAGCGTCCATTTGTAGTCAAACGCGGCCATATGGGAGCCGGACGCGCCGTTTTGCAAATCAATGGACTTCCGCTCCGCCAGCGGGCCGTAGATGCGGCAGAGCTCGGTGAGCAGGACGGTGCAGTCCTGCCGGACCGGCTTCACGGACACAATTCCGTTTTCCAGCCGGGAGGCCTTTACCAGAGACTGAATCAGAAATTCCAGTTTTTCGGACTGGAACCGAATCTGTGCGGTCATCTCCGCCGCCTCGGGCGGGAGGCCGGAACGTTCCTCCAGAAGTTCGGTGTACAGTCTGATGTTTGCCACCGGAGTCTTGGTCTGATGGGAGATGTCGCTGACCAGCGCGCTGATCCGTTCCTTTTCCTGCAGCAGATTTTTTTCGGAGGTGGCGCCGGCGCTGAGAAACCGGAACAGCATACTCTCCAGCTTGGAGAGCTGTGTCTCGTCAAAGTCCGATTCCCGGAAATCCCCGGCGAGGGCCGACTCCAGCATATTCTCAATCCGCTGCAGAAGCCGCCGGGTGCGCAGGCGGACGAAAAGGCCAAAGCCCAGACCGCCCAGCCCGGCAAGGCAGGCCAGAGTCAGCAGGCTCCAGATGTATTCAGGTTTCATAATAATCTCCATTCTTTCGGATGTACATGCGAATTTTGCGCTATACCTCCCATTGATAGCCAATGCCAAATACGGTTTTGATGTGTGCGGGCCGCCGCGGGTCATCTTCAATTTTCGCGCGCAGACGCCGGATGGTGACAGAAAGTGCGTTTTCGTCCACGAATTTGGCGCCGTCGGACCAGACGCGGTCAATCAGCTTGTCTCGGGAAAGGGTCACCCCCGGATTCTCTGCCAAAAGCCGCAGGAGCTTCTGCTCCGTTTTGCTCAGTTCCAGCTCCCGGCCGTCCTTGCTGAATTTCATGCGGTCAAAATCCAAACGCAGTCCGCCGATGACCTTTTCGCCGCTTTTGCCGGTGCGCCTGCGCAGGACAGCGCTGACTCTGGCCCTGAGCACGGCGAGGGAAAAGGGCTTGGTGATATAGTCGTCGGCCCCCAGCTCCAGTCCCATGACCTCGTCGGATTCCATGTCATTGGCGGTCAGAAATATCATCGGAATGTCAGTCTTGCGCTTGAGTTCCCGGCAAAAATCCAGGCCGCTACCGTCCGGCAGATTGATGTCCAGAATCACAAGATCGGCATGGCCCCGGAGCTTTTCCCGGGCCTGGGCCAGATCAAAGGCCTGCAGCAGCTCCAGTTCCGGCCCCTGCAGGGATATTTTGATTCCGTTGTTCAGCGCCTGATCGTCTTCTATGATTAAAATAGTCTGTTTCATATCGTTCACCCTCTCCCTATGATTATACCGAAAAAAATCCCGCTGTCAATGAAAAGACAGCGGGAAGAGGAGGATTTACAGAAATGGAGGTCCGGCAGGGTCTAACGGCAGGGCATAACCGGCCGGCGTCCCCTTCATCCACATAAATGGCGGGCAGGAGGGCAATGCCGTTTGAGGCGGCATAGGCCTTGATGGCTTTGGACTGTGCCGCGGAAGAGATCTCCGTCCGGTCCCCGGTGGACACCCGGATATAAGACGCGCCCTGCATTGCCATAAATCAGCCCTCCCATCCCGTCAATGACAGTATATACAAAAGACAAGTCTGATTATGACCGGAAATGATGGAAAATCATTTTTTTCGTTTCTGTGGTATAAGCGGAC
Organism: uncultured Ructibacterium sp.; assembly: GCA_965146665.1. Taxonomy (GTDB): domain Bacteria; phylum Bacillota; class Clostridia; order Monoglobales; family Monoglobaceae; genus Ructibacterium. Next base: position 320,116 of record CBCTHE010000001.1, on the reverse strand, counting down.
AGGGAACCTGCATATATATGCACCGGAGGCGATGCCATGGGAAATCGGACGCTGTGCGCGGAGACAAAGCACCTGCCCGGCGAAAAACAGGGGAGAGGAGGCGTCTGCAGGAGTTGTGTGAGACGCTGGGAAAGCTGTGGTGCAGTATAACGGAGCGGGATCAAAGGGAGAGAAAATAAAACATGCCGTTTGGCACAGAAAGAAACCTCACAGAATTCACTTCTGTGAGGTTTCTTTTTGTGTCCGGCCGGTCAGAAGAGCAGAGCGGCCAAATGCCAGATGCCGGTTACAGCCATACAGACTGCCGCGGCCGTACAGGTGGGAATCAGGAATGCCAGCACTGTCCAGCTCCAGCTTCCGCTCTCTTTTTTTATGGTCCAGAGGGTGGTGGCGCAGGGGAAGTGGAGAAGGGAAAACAGCATCACGTTCACTGCTGTCAGCACAGTCCAGCCGTTTGAGACCAACAGTTCCCGCAGGGCCGAGAGGCTGGCTGTGTCCACCATCTGGCCGCTGGCCAGATACCCCATCAGGATGATGGGGAGTACAATCTCATTGGCCGGCAGAGCAAGGACAAAGGCCAGCACAATGATGCCGTCCAGTCCCATCAGCTGTGCAAATGGATCCAAAAATCCGGCACAGATGGACAGAATACTGGAGCCGCCTACATGGATATTGGCCATGAGCCAGATGACGGCGCCCGCCGGTGCGGAGACGCGCAGAGCACGGCTCAGAATGTGGAGGGTGCGGTCCAGCAGGGAGCGGGCCAGGGTTTTCATAATCTGCGGCTTCCGGAAGGGCGGCAGTTCCAGGGAGAACGGCACGGTATCCTCCTGCAGAAAGAACCGGGTCAGGAGCCGTGTCACCAGCAGGGTTACAAGAATCCCGATCAGTATCAGAAGCAGGACGAACAGCGCCGCCGCAACCGACTGTGCCCCCTGGAAAAAGGTCCCTCCGATGAAGATGGAGGAGAGAGCGATCAGCATGGCAAACCTGCCGTTGCACGGCACAAAGCAGTTCGTCACCATTGCGGCCAGCCGCTCCCGCCGGGAGGAGATGATCCGGCATCCCGTCACGCCCACCGCGTTGCATCCAAGTCCCATACACATGGTAAGAGCCTGTTTGCCGCAGGATCCGGCACGTTTGAAGCAGCCGTCCAGATTAAAGGCCAGCCGCGGGAGATAGCCCAAATCCTCCAGCAGGGTAAAGAGCGGGAAAAAGATGGTCATGGGCGGAAGCATGACTGCTGTGACCCAGGCCGCGGTGTTGTATACGCCCTCTATCAGCAGGCCGTTCAGTATCTCCGGTATGTGCAGGGTGTGCAGAAAGCCGCTGAGATAGGGCTTCAGCCAGGCGAAAAACACCATGAGCGCCTGTGACGGATAGTTGGCGCCGGACACTGTGATCCAAAGAAGCAGACCCAAAAAGCAGAGCATGATGGGTATGCCCCAGCGGCGTGAGGTCAGAATACGGTCCGTCCGAAGCTCCGAAGTACGGCTGTGCCGCCGGGTCTCCGGCTCCTGACGGGAGCAGGCGCTGAGTATTCGGTTGGAGGTTGCCACAATGGAGCCCACAATTTGATCCCGCAGATCAACAGGCGTGATTCCTTGTTTGGCAAGACCCTGCTTGGCCTTTTCCGTCTCCGCCAGGATGCGGGAACGCTGGGCGGCTGTGAGATCAAAGTGCTCCAGCAGTTTTTGGGCCATTGCGTCATTGTCCAGAAGTTTCAGCGCGGTAAACCGGCGGCTGAAATAGCAGAAGGGCAGGCCGGAGACCGCGTCTGATACCCTGGCGATTGCCTCTTCCACAGGCGCGGGATAGATCACGGGCGGCAGGAGCTGCCGGGGGCCGGGATTGGTGTCGGCGAGGCGGACCAGAAAGTCCTTGAGCCGGCTGATGTCCCGCCGTTCTCTGGCGGTGATTCCGATTACCGGGATCCCAAGCTGGCGGCTGAGTGCGTCCAGGTCAATATGGATGGCCTTGCGGCTTGCCTCATCCAGAAGATTGACGCAGAGCGCGGCCCGGGGGGTGATTTCCAGAATTTGCAGGACGAGGTTCAGGTTTCGGGAAAGACAGGTGGCATCCGCCACCACCACGGTGAAATCAGCACCGCCGAAGCAGACAGCGTCCCGGGCTATCTCCTCTTCCGGGGAGTTGGAGATGATGGAATAGGTGCCCGGCAGATCCTGCAGTTCAAAGGTCCGGCCGTCCCGGCGGAAGGAGCCGCTGGCCAGCTCCACCGTCTTGCCTGACCAGTTTCCCGTGTGCTGTTTCAAACCGGTAAGGGCGTTAAACACGGTGCTTTTTCCCACGTTTGGGTTTCCCGCAAAGATGATACGGCATGGGGCAGCCATCAGATCTCCTCCTTTTTCACAGAGGAAATCTGAATTTGATCCGCATCCTCCTGCCGCAGGGCGATTACGCTTCCCATGATATGGTATGCGGTGGGATCGCCAAGGGGACTGCGGTAAAGGGGCGTTACACTGCTGCCTGAGGAAAAGCCCAGGTCGAGCAGACGTCTGCGCAGGTCGCCGTCAATGTTGAGACTATCTATGTATGCTTCCCTGCAAAGGGGGAGGCTTGCTAAGGTTTGGTATTGCAAGGTTGTCACACTCCTCTCTGAGACAGAATGGTATCTATAAGCAGTATATGACGGAGTGCCTGGGATGTGCAGAGGGGAACAAAACAGTCCGCGGACTGTCCGGCAGACCGCCGAAGAGAGTAGGCCCCTTCGCAGGGAGGAGCCCAAGCCGCATACTGTTTGCAGCATGCGGGTTTTCAGACAGCATAATATTACAGACTCATAAGGACCATACTTCACGCCTATGAACATGTTTTTCTCTAAGTATGCCTAGGACGGGAAATATGCCAACACCGCACCACCAATCTGCTTTGCGTATTTCTCAGATTGGACCTCCTGCAAAATGAATCCTTGATCAGCAGACTTGACAACCAATCCCCATTTACATATAATATAAGTCAGACATAATAAACGATGCCGTCATCCATTGGTTTTGGTGGACGGCATTTGCACTATTATGGGAGGGCACTGACAAATGGATAAAGTGTTCTCAGAAATAAAGCGAATTGGTTTGTCTTATAAGGCGGTCCGGAAAGTCCTTTTATTCGGTTCTTGCGCACGGGGAGACAATACTGAAAAGAGCGGCTATGCTATTGCCGTCATTGCGTCTGGTATAGACATTGAAAGAAAAAACTGTATATAGATGAAATAGAAAGTATTGATATCATTATGAAAGAAGAATGGATACGGTTAATAAAAGACAGAAATTCCGCATCACATAGTTATGATGAATCGGAATCTGATGAAATATTTGAACGCATTACAGAAAAGCACAGCTATCTGCTTGATGAATTATTGGAATACTTTGATAATTGAGGATATAAAATAGAAGCAGCCGAAATCGTTCCTGATTTGTGCGTGTAAGACACATATCTATACAGAGCATACTGCAAAAACGGCATGTGTTAAGGCTCAAAGTGCTGCATTATTTATAAAGCATATCAAGACATAACTTGCATGTGTTTGAATTTTTGTTATTAATATTCCTCTTTTATACTCTTTTGACATATGGGGGTGATAAAGGAATGCTTAAAATAGCTATATGCGATGATGAAGCAAATGAGCTGGAGCAGACGCACGCATCTATAAAAAAGTATTGCAAAGCAAGAACTGAATTCGATATTTCGGCGCAAAAATTTCAGTGTTGTTCCGATTTATTGGATTCTATTGAAACACACGGCAGATATGATATATATATTTTGGATATTATAATGCCGGAGATAGATGGAATTGCACTCGGTATGGAAATTCGGAAAAAGGATAATGACAGTATCATTATTTTCCTGACTGCATCCGCAGAATATGGCGTTGATTCCTACAGCCTTTCTGCGAAAGACTATATACTGAAACCTTATACGGAAGATTCATTGTTTTCTGCATTGGACAAAGCAGTAGATTCAATGTCCGCCGAAAAGGCAAGACGCTATTTGCTGCATGTACCAGGCGGGGTCTATGCAATACCCTATGGCAGATTGCTTTATATGGAGTATTATAAGCATCGCTTGATCGCATATACGATTGATGGAGAAAAAGTCGAAAGTATTGTATTAAGAAAACCATTTACCAATTTGATTTCACCGCTGATTGAAGAGGGAAGATTTGTCCAGGTGTCTGCCTCCTATATCATAAATATGCAGTATGTGCGCAGGTTTACTTCAAGGTGTTTTGAACTTTCGAACGGCTGTACTGTACCGCTTTCACGAACATACGCAAATGCGCGGAGTACATATCTTGATTATATTTTTGAAAAAGAAACTTGATCTGCAGAGTTAAGCAGAGATAAAAATGAAGCGCAAATGAGGCAGTGTGCATTTGCGCTTTTTTTATAGAAGTGTTAATTAAGTGATATGATATGCCAATTAAGTGAAGCCGTCACTCCGGACTTCACATGATGATATAATATCTTATCCAGCTTGATGTGTTATAGAACGCGGCGCAAAGCGGTCAGCGGGCTGGATTTTTGGTAAAACAAGAAAAAACAATAAACGGAGTGGGGAAAATGATGAAACATTTAAGAAGAATGACTGCTGTGCTGTTGTTGTTGGCTATGGGAATGAGCTTGTTCCCGGGAATTAGCTTCACGGCTGAGGCGGGTACTTATGGGTATGGCGTAAATGTACTGCAGAATCCTGCGCCCACATCCAACGATTATTGGGAGCGGGTTGGCTGTTCTTATGGAAAGTTTTTAGACCAGGGTAAGGATGAACCGCATATCCTGGGCGCAAAAACCGGTACGGACATTGCTGTCCGCCAGAGAGTAACGCTTACGGCCTCAGATGTACAGAGAGCAAACCATGGAGAATTGACCGTGGAGGCATCCGGCAGATTTTATGCACAAGGCTCCAGAGATCTCACGGCAAATCTCAATATCATATGCTATAGTGCGGCTGGTGCGGTTCTGCTGTCCTATAATGCAAAACGTGACGGGTATTCAATAGGCGGCAGAACTTGGACTTTAAATGTTGGAGCACAGACCATTCCGGCAGGTACTGCTTATATTGTGTATGAAGGCACTGAGCATTTGGGCAGCGGCGGCGCTTATTTTGGCATGTATGACTTTCATATGGTGTTTAGGGATGGAACGGCTCCGTCGGTCAGCGCTGCACCCTGCCTTTATTCAGTAAACGAAAGTGCTGTCCTGCCCGCATATGCGATGCCTGGCGACCGCGTAACATATGCCATGAGCTTCAGCGAGGCGGTGACGGTCAGCAAATTTCCGACAATTGATTTATCAGTCGGAAACAGCGTAAGCTATGATACCTCCTATTCAGATGACAGACAAACGGTTTATTTTACAACTACCCTTGCAAACTCAGGAGAAAATACCAATCTTCAATTAAACAGCATTTCGGGCCTTACGGTCATGGATGACGCGGGAAATGAGTACAGCTATACCAATTCGGGACTATTCGTTGGTACGCTGCTGTATAAATCCAAATTTGATGTAAATAATAATCTCACCAATTTGGAGTTTTCAGGAAATGCGAATGCTCAATACGGTCATGCATATGCGGCGGTCCTTACCCCGCAGGCGGGTTATAAGCTTCCCGAAACTATAACGGTGAAGGTGAACGGCAGTCTCATCAATGGTTACACATATGATAAATCCACCGGCCAAATTCTGACCGAGGCCTCTGCCGTAACGGGAGATATGGAAATTATAGCGGCCGGTGTGCCGCAAACCTATACCATTACATTTGATATGCAGGGCGGCAGCGGTGGAGCGGGAAGCACAGCCGCAGCATATCTGCAAAGCTTATCGGCAGTAACGCCGCCAACAAGAGCGGGTTATACATTCGGCGGCTACTATACGGAGACAAACGGCTCCGGCGAACAGTATTACAGTTACGATGGCAAATCGGATAAAACATATGACAAGACTGCGGATATAACCGTTTATGCAAAATGGAGCGCAAATTCCTATACCGTTACGTTAGATTCAGCGGGCGGGACTGGAGGCGGAACGGTTACGGCGGTCTACGATTCTGATATGCCGGAAATTACAAAACCGGTGCGCACAGGCTATACCTTCGGCGGATATTTTACCCAGGAAAACGGGGGCGGCGAACCGTATTACAATGCAGAGGCCGCTTCGGTTAAAACATACGATAAAACAGACGGGCTGGTGCTGTATGCCAGGTGGAGTGCAAACACGCATACAGTCACGCTGGATATGCAAAATGGTACGGGCGGAACCGCAGGCGTGGACGCAGTCTATGATTCGGCGATGCCGCCCATCGCGCCTCCTGCAAGGACCGGTTACACCTTTGAGGGGTATTATGAGCGTGAAAACGGCGCTGGTACGCAGTATTACTATGCAGACGGCTCGTCAGCAAAGGCTTTTGATATAGACGCTGCCTGCACGCTTTATGCAAAGTGGACGCCCAATACATATGATGTTGTGTTAAACGCACAAGGCGGTTCGGGCAGTGCAATCGTAACCGCAGTCTATGACAGCGAAATGCCTGTGATTGCCGCGCCTGATAAACCCGGCTATTTATTCGGCGGATACTTTAGCGAAACGGCCGGCGGCGGTACAAAATATTATAATGCTGACTGCTCTTCCGCAAAAACATATGATCAGACGGCAGGGATCACCTTATATGCAGTCTGGTCGCCGATAAAGTATAATATTCAGTTATACAGCAGAGGTGAAAATGTGGGTTCATTATATGATGTCACCTACGGGGAGCTGAGGCTGCCTTCTGCGGAAAGTCTCGGCATATCTTTGCCCAACTATAATTTTGTGGGCTGGAATATTTATGACGAGCAAAACTGGGCAATGTATACGGCGGACAGGACATATTCCGCCGGCCTTGCAGATGTGCAGGGAAAGACAGCATATATTTATGCCGCATGGCTTGAAAAAGATAAATATACGGTAACCTATGATGCAAACGGGGGCACAGGAGCCCCGGCGGCTGTGGAAATTTATGCCGATCAAACCATAACGCTGAGTTCTTCTGTTCCCAGCCGTGAAAATTATACCTTTATCGGATGGTCGGAAAACGCGGATTCAGACACAGCCCAGTATCAGCCGGGCGGCAGTTTGACCATGGGGAATTCACTTGTCACGCTTTTTGCATTATGGAAGGAAAATCCTGAACTCACTTATCATGCAAACGGCGGTGTTTTCAGCACTTATGTCAGCACTTTATACCCTGCGGCCGGGAGTCAGGTTATGCTTACGGGCGCCATGCCGTACAAAGAGGGCTGCCAATTCCGGGGCTGGGCAGAAAGCGAGACAGCTGCGGCAGCTGATATTGTTCCGTCACCGTACACCATGCCCGATCACGATACGATACTCTATGCCGTATATGAACCGACTCACTATGCGGTCACGGTGCATGCGGCAGACGGTTATTCGGTTACGGGAATAGCCGCGGAGGGCTATACATACGGTACGTATGTTGAATTTACCGTAACCGGAACAAGTCCCAAGGTTTATATCAACGGTGTCCGCGTACAGCCTGCCGGGGACAAATACCGGTTTGAAGTAACGGGCGAATCAAGGGTTGTTGTTTCCGATTCTGCGTCACTCTATGTCCTATACAGTGCAAACGGCGGTGTGAATGCACCGGTCGATATGAATGGCTATGCCAGCGGAGCCATGGCAGAGGTCACAATAAACCGGCCTGCAAGAACCGGATATGTATGCGCCGGATGGGCGGAAACGCCGGATGCGGAAAATGCGGAATATACCGGCGGCGAAGCAATTCCGGTCACTTCTGCGGATATTGTTTTATATGCTGTATGGAAGCCGGTGTCCTATACCGTGAAGTACGATGCAAATGGCGGCAGCGGGGATATGGCTGATACCCGGGCTATTTACGATAAAGAGTTTGTGCTTTTGGAAAACGCCTTTGCCAAAATGGGATGTCAATTTGCCGGATGGTCTTATACGGCAGGCGGAGAGCTTGCGTATGCAAATGGCGCAAAAGTGAAAAATCTTGCCGACACACAGGATGCGGAAATTACGCTTTATGCAGTATGGAAGGGCGCGAAAACAACCGTGCGCTTTCACTTTGAGGGTGGTTCTTCAGGGACAGCTGCCTGTGAGGCCGCGTACGGCAAAGTATTGCCAGCCCTGAATTTAACTGCGCCTGACAGATACGGATATCGGTTTGCAGGCTATTATACATTGGCAAATAAAGACGGGAAGCTGGTATATGATGCCGATATGTCTTTGACAGAATATTATCAAACGCATCCATGGGACAGCGTCTCTGCTGAATTTGATCTGTTTGCCGCGTGGGATCCGGTAAACTATACGATAGCATTTGTAAACGGAACCGAAACCCTCACAGCCGCAGTAGATGCTGTTTATGGGCAAAGCTTTGATTTGCCGCCAGCGGAAGAATTGGGTATTGCTGTTCCGGAGGGATATTTCTTTAAAGGCTGGTCGGCTGCACCAGGCAGTGATGTTGTTTATTACGGCGATGGCCAGAAAATCACCACGGGGCTTACAGGAGAAAATGGCACAACAGTATATCTGTATGCAGTGATTGCTGAAAATGTAAGCTATACGGTAACGCTTCCTGCGTCCGGCGAGGGGTATAAGGTGTCCTTTGGCGGAAGCGAATTATCAGCACAGACAGATATAAAAGTCAATGAGAATGAAGATGTTTTGTTCAGTATCAGTGTGGACAAAGGATACAGCGCTGATAAGATTACGGTTTTAGCAAATGGAATTACACTTGGTGCGGCGCAGATACAAGGAAATACCTACTTTTACAGTATCAAAAATGTATCGGCTGATACCAGTGTAAATGTTTATAATATTAAAAAAGAGACATTCAGCGTTATATTGAATGACGGTACGGGCTACAGTGTATCTCCAAAGAAGACAATGGTTGAAAGCGGTGAGAGTTTTACCTTTACAGTTTCACTTTTGGATGAATTTAAGACTGCATCGCCTGTTGTTTATGTAAACGGACAAACGGCAGACGGTATAAAGAAGGAAAATGTATATACCTATACGGTTTCCGAAGTGACAGCCCAGCCGGTGATCTCTATTTCTGTTATACCAAAGCCGCAGTATACCATTACATTTTTAAGCAATGGCGGAATCTATTCTATAAGCACAGTTGAAGAAAATCTGAAAGCATCTCAGCCGGGGGCGCCTGAACGGTTTGGTTATGTTTTTGGCGGCTGGTATACGGATACAGAATGCACCAATCCGTATGATTTTCAAACGCTGGTAACAAGTTCATCAACCCTTTATGCGAAGTGGAGCGCAAATGCTTATGTTGTGGAATATAACAAGAATACGGCGGACCAAGTTTTGGTGCCAAACGGGCAATCCAAAAAGCATGATCTTGTACTTGCGCTCAGCCCGGAGGTGCCAAGCCGTATCGGATATACCTTTATTGGCTGGAATACAAAGGCGGACGGAACGGGCACCAACTATCGTGCAGGCGGTGAATTGAGCGTGAATGCGAATACTACGCTTTACGCACAGTGGAAAATCAATAAGTATGCCGTGTCCCTTATAGCCGGTGATGGTGTCAACGGTACCATCAGTGCAAATGAGGCCGTGCATGATGGAACGGTTCAGATCACAGCAACAACTGCGGATGGCTATCATACACCGGTTATAACCGCCGTCCCGCAGGGGAATGCAGAATTGGTTTCAGAAGGAATTTACAAAATAACCGGTCCGGTTTCCTTTGTGGCGGCCGCAGAGCCAAAGACAATATATACGGTCAATTTTTATCTTGAAGGCGGATTATACTGTACACAGTCAGCGCTTGAGGGGAGCATGGCTGTGGTTGCGATGCCCAATCCTCCGGAAAAACAAGGACATACCTTTACAGGCTGGTATACGGAACAAACAGGCGGCAGTGAGGTAACCGCAGAGACAGTACTGGATAAAAATATATCGGTATATGCCCGGTTTGAACCAAATATCTTTCAGGTGACGCCTGCGCAAAGCAAAACCGGCTATACAATCACATCGAACGACAGCACCGGCATAACCTATGGAGGCAATTATACATTTACGGTAACAATAGCCGGCCATTACAACGCGGACCGTATGCGGGTATATGCAAACGGTATACTGCTTGCCGGACACGCGGCTGAGAATATCTACACTTATACGGTTGAGGACATTAGGGCGGACACAATGATCACGGTTGAAGATGTACGGGCGGATGTTTATACGGTAAGCTATTATGTTGACAATGCTGTATATCATTCACAGCAAATCGCTTATAACGATACTGCTTTTGAGCCGGTAAACCCTGTCAAAGACGGAAAAATATTTCAGTATTGGGCTCTGGACGGCACTGAATGGAACTTTGACCGTGCGGTAACGCAAGACATCCTATTGAAAGCGGTTTGGGAGGGCGAATCCTTTATTGTTATACCCGCCGCGGACGGAATAGGATATGCGGTGCATTCAACCGACAGTACATCTGTTAATTATGGGGGTGAGTATGCCTTTACAGTGACAATAGCCGATCACTACAGTGCGGACGCCATGAGGGTTTACGCGAACGGTGTATTGATGACGCCTGAGGTAAATGGAAACGAATACAAATTTACAGTAAAGAATATCACAAGTCATATTACAATTTCCATAATTGATGTAAAGGCAAATATCTATATGGTTAAATATTTGGTTGACGGCGAAGTCTATCAAAGTGAAGCCGTGCGCTATGCAGAAAAAGCGCAAAAACCAAAAGTGCCTGTGAAGGAAGGATATATCTTTGACGGGTGGTTTGTCGGTAATGACAGCTGGAATTTTGCGACAGAGGTAAAAAGCGATTTAGAGCTCGAAGCAAGATTTACGCCGGTTGCCTATCAGGTAACGGTTCCTGAAAATCAAAGCGGATTTACTGTAAACATAAATTCTGCGAATCCGGCAGAACATGGCGGTGACTTTAAATTTGATGTTGTTGTGAATGATGGGTATGATACATCGGATATGACAGTTTATGCAAATGGAATTCTGCTTGAAAAAGTTTCGGAAGATGGGAATACCATATCGTTTGAAATTGCAAATATAACAGAAGCAACCGTCATAACCGTAAGGGGCATCGGAGAGAATACATATGCAGTTGCATACAAGCCGAATACGACAGAGTATGTAGGGAATATGCCCGAGAATACAATAAAAGCGTTCAATGGTGATATAGAAATTTCTGGTTTGATTCCCGAAAGATATGGCTATCACTTTATTGGTTGGGCTGCTGCGGAAAACGGCGATGTTGTGTACAGGGGAAAAGACATATATTCTGAAAACAACGACCTTACACTCTACGCTGTATGGGAGGCAAAAACCTTTGCGGTTTCCTTTGAGACAAACGGCGGAAGCGTAAACAGCGGTGAAATTGCAGAATATACTTACGGCACTGGGGCCATTCTGCCGACAGATGTAACAAAGGACGGCTATGATTTCGCGGGATGGTATGAAGATGAGCTTTTGCAGGGCGCAAGGATATATGAAATTAAAGCGGGTGACTATGGTGACAAAAAATACTATGCTGCGTATACCATTGGGAGTGTGGCCGTAAACGGCTATACAGGGGAATATGATGGAAAAGCGCACCACATTGCTTATACCCTTTCCGATAATCTATCCGTTGAAAGATATCAATGGTATTTTGTGCCGTCCGGCACAAGCGGGCGGATCGCGGTTCAATCCGACTTCTATAATAGCTATACGGTAAAAGACGCGGCAGACAGCGGAGAATATTACTGCTATATTGAATGTCTTGTGGATGGCTATGTATTCCGCTTTTTTACAGAGAAGGCGGCTGTTTCCATCACAAAGAAGCCTGTTTCAGTAAAGGCGGCCGACAGGAGCAAAGTGTATGATGCCACGCCTCTTGCGTCAAATGAAATTGAGCTCGCTGAAGGCAGCTGTCTGGCAGATGGTCATACAATGTCAGCGGCGATGACCGCAGAAAGCTCAATAACCAAAGTTGGTACGCAAACAAATGTGATTGAACAATTCATAATTTCAGACAGCGAAAATAAGAGAGTGACGGAGAATTATGAGATTACAAAACAAAATGGTACGCTTACCGTTACGCCGCTTGCGCTGCATGTTGTTCCTGAAAATGTGACGATTCTTAGAGGTTCCGTATTAAATGAGAATCGCTTGTATACCTTAAACGGTTTGCTGGGCAGTGAAAAGCTTTCTCTTGCAAATACTTCAGTTACAGTTAAAAATGCAAAGAATGAAGAAGTTGCCTTTGCGGATATAACAAAGAATATCGGCAAATATACTGTAACAATTCATTACAGCGGTTTTGCCGGTGAGGGCGGCGGGAATTACCAGGGCAGCGGCACAGTCACCTCTTCTGTTGCTGTTAACAAACGAAGCAGCGGCGGAGGCGGCGGTGGAGGCGGTTCCGTTTCAACGTACACCGTTAAATTTGATACAAACGGTGCGGGAGAAATTGACAGCCAAAATATAAGAAACAATGGCGTTGTCACAGAACCGAAGGCGCCCGAAAAGGAGGGATATAGTTTTCAAGGTTGGTTTGCAGACGAAGCGTTGTTAACAGTCTATGATTTTGAAACACAGGTAACAAAGTCTTTTACGCTTTATGCAAAGTGGAAGAAAATTGGTCCGGAGAGCAATGCAGACGATTGTAAGGGCACAGCGGCGGAGCATTGTCCCTCGCTTGCTTTTAGAGACTTAGACGTAAGGGAATGGTATCATCTGGATGTGGATTATGTCCTCGAAAATGATATTATGAAGGGTACAGATACAGATGAGTTTTCTCCGAATGGTGCGCTGACAAGAGCGATGCTCGTAACCATTTTATATCGTACCGAGCGTGAACCGGAAATTACAGCAGCCGCTTCCTTTCAAGATGTGAAGAGCGGAGCCTACTATGAAGATGCGGTCTGCTGGGCGCAGGCGAATGGTATTGTAAAAGGTTATTCGAACACAGACTTCTGCCCGGATGAGAATATTATCAGAGAGCAAATTGCGGCAATTATGTACAGATATGCACAGTATAAAGGATACGACGTGTCAGCCGGTGAAAATACAAACATCCTTTCTTATATTGATGTACAAAGGATATCTGAATATGCAGTTCCGGCTGTTCAATATGCGGTTGGCAGCGGTCTTATGCAAGGCAATACAGAGAAATGCCTGAATCCGCAGGAGAACGCGGCGAGAGCAGAATTTGCGGCAATACTCCATAGGTTTGTAAATGTGAATGTGTGATTACAGGGCGGGCAGGCCTGTTCCCTGCCGGCCGTATAATTTGGTTGATGGTGTTATAGTGTGATTGCTGTAACACCATCGCCATATTGACTGCCGGTCTGCACTGGTGTATTTGCGTACTGTGCAAATTTAAACATGCAAAAGGAGGAAAGCAGCATGACAATACTGCGTGATCTATCAGTTTTGTGGTCTTTGATCCACGTACTAATTCTTTTTATATTTTTGTATGAATCACGGTATCCGCGAAAAAAGACCATGATTCTAACCTGTATATTTATGACGCCGCTCATATTTCTCAATGTTTGGGGCCTTGTTTGGTTCGGCGCAGAAACCATGGGGAAGATACTGCTGCTTACATGCACATTTCCAAGCTTTATCTTCTTTTTTATTATGGCGAAAAATCGAAATGCAAAGTTTTTGTTCACCTTTTGTCTTGTGGACACTTTATCCTTGGAAATTATTATATTGACCAATCTCATTGATTTTTATTTGCCGGGAAAGCATTATGCAGTGATGTTTGCTGCCAGGCTAATTTCCTTTCCGCTTATTGAGTTCTTAATCTATAGATTCATACGAAAACCTTATATAGAAATTCAGAACAAGATTAAAAAAGGGTGGGGAGTATTTGCGGGAGTATCGGCACTTTATTATATATTGCTTGTGTTAATGACAAACTTTCCGACAATTATTACAAGCCGCAGTGAATATATTCCCGCATTGGCCATAGTTCTTATATTGATGCCGTTTATGTATTTAAACATATTCAATCTGCTGCACAACCAGATGAACGTACACAACATGGAAAAAGATAAACAGGCGTTGAATCTACAGGCCGCAATGATGGAGCAGAGGGTTAAGCAAATGAGTCAAAATGAAGAACAAACACGTATTTATCATCATGATATGCGGCATAAACTGCAAACCTTATCCGTCATGATTCAAAAGGGTGAACAAACGGAAGCCCTAAAGTATATTGCAGACTCAGAGGCGGAGCTCAATAAAGTAAGGAATATCCGATACTGTATGAATCCGGTTATTGATGCGGTCTTTTCCTATTACTGCCAGCAGGCGGAAGATGCAAAAATCCGTATGGAATTGACACTGTCAATTCCAAATGATTTAACAGTTAACGCAACGGAATTGTCTACCGTTTTTGCGAATTCGCTTGAGAATGCAATCAATGCCTGCAAAAAACTTCCTGTAGAACAGCGAAAAATACAATGTAAATGTATCAGTAAGCCGCAGTTAATGTTTCAGGTATCAAATCCTTATGATGGAAAGGTTGAATTTGACAGTAAGGGACGGCCCGCGGCAGTTGAAACAGAACATGGGATCGGAACACAGTCTATTGCGGCATTTTGCAATAAATACAACGCTTACCGTGAGTATAAAGCAGAGAACGGATGGTTTACTTTTCGGCTTGCACAATCGCAATAGGCTGTATATGTTGATTTCAGGGATAAAATGAATTGCATTCCTAATTTTAGATGAAACTGATGTTATTGCATCATGTTTGTTTCTGTAATAAAACTAAACCACAAAGCCGCTGATCTGGCTTTGTGGTTTTTGTATAAGGAAAACGATGCGGCAGTCACGTGGCTAGGGAGAGATGAACCAACGGAAAATTTAGATAAATCAAGAGTAGGTCTGGAGATAGATAAGTTCAATGAATACCTGTGGGATCAAATGTGAGTCAAAACCAAAAAAGCAGAGTTTTTCATAAAACAAAAACCCGCAATCCATTGCAGGATGCGGGTTTTAAGTGGTACACCTTCAGGGATTCGAACCCTGGACACCCTGATTAAGAGTCAGGTGCTCTAGCCAGCTGAGCTAAAGGTGCATAAATGCTTGTCCTCTCTGGGTTTGGCGGCTTGCCTCACCGGTGACGCAAAAAAGATTATACTATCTTTTGAGGGGTTTGTCAATACTTTTTTTAAAAAATTTCAAAAAATATTCCAGAAATCCTTTAAGAGCAGACAAGCCGGGAAAAAACAGCAAGATGACGCCGTAAAAGGCGGTGTTTCAGGCTGTCGAAAAAGTAAGTTTATCAAACAATTTGAAATGATTTTGTCTTGCATTGATTGCCCAAAGCCCGCATCGCAGCGTGCGTTGCTGCGGTCATATTGGCCGATATCGCCAAAAGCACCCAAACTCCGGGGCTGCTCCGTCTTCCCATAAAATCTCGCACCAACGCTCAATTTTGCGGGATCCCTGCCGGAAATTCGGTTTTGGACATTGCTGCCGGGGTTTGGAAGGCGGGACTATGGGCCGGGGCGATGGGTTAAAGCAAAACCAAATTTTAGGCTGTGACGTGCCAGTGCGGCGCAGTTCAAAATTTAGGTTTATCGACACGCTAAAAGGCCGCCGGACGGCGGCCTTTTAGATGGTATTTCATTGTTCAAACTGAAAATCTTTTAAAAAATCCAGCAACTGGACAAAGGTGCCCTGCGCGGTCTCCGGCGTGTCATCCGCGCCGATCATCCAGTCGGTCACCAGATAGGTGCGGATTCCGGCGGCCTGGGCGGCAGAAATATCCTCGCAGACATCATTGCCGATCATCAGGGCGTTTTCCGGTCTCACGCCATGCTTTGCCAAAATAGCCGTATAATAGGCCGGGTTCGGCTTGCTGTAGCTCCAGTCCTCATAGCCGGTGATATCGTCAAAATCATCCGGTGAGAGATTGACCCAGCGCAGACGGGTGATAATCCCGTCCCGGGGAAACTGGGGCATGGTGGCGAGGATGACGCAATCCGCCTTTTGACGGGCCAGCCGTACTGCCTCCGGGGCAAGAGGATTGTCGCCGGATGCTGACCGTGCCAGTTCAAATTCATGTGTATAGAACCGGTTGAAAGCCGGAATGTCGCTCATAACTTTTTCACGGTCACCCAGCCGTTCTGAAAACGTATCCCAGAATACCTCATAGTTGGTGTGCGTGCCGTCATTGGCTGCGATACGGCTGACGCCTGCCCAAAGCGCGTCAATCAGGGCCTTGGGTTCATAACCCAGAGGCGCGGAGGTCTGGGCCAGCAGTTTGAGGTATGCCCTGGCGAATTCCTCATAGTCCATTGGGAGCAGAGTCCCGTCCAAATCAAATAAAATTGCTGTTTTTTCCATCGTGATCTCCTTTTGTAAAATTGATAAACGGATAAAGCTGGCCACTGTATGGTGAAAAATCCGAGTACAAAGCTCCGTACTGCATTCGGTAACAGGGTTTTGCGGCCGTGTATCCTGGCCCGCCGGGCCGTAATCATCCCATCAGAGTGCAGGGGCTTACCGCCGGGCGAAGGGATAGGGAAAAGCCCCGGCGGACATGACCATGGGCTTGTCCTTGATGACGAAAAGCAGAATTACGAGGGGAAGCCGGCCCAGCATGGTCAGCAGGGCATAGAGCACTGCGCGCCTTGGATCAAACAGATAAAAGAATTTATGCAGGACCAGCACCAGGAGCAGATTCACCAGAATCCGGACCGGGAAAAAGAGAAAACCGCCGAAGAAGCCGAGGAAGGTCTGCAGGAGCTCCAGACCAACCATGGACCATTGTAAACACCGGATGCGGAAACCAAACACCACGTATTCCTCACAGAGCGTTCCAATAATATAATACTGGAGCACAGGAACAAACGCAAGCCAGGCGTGCCGGACATTGTTGTTTTTTGCGATAGCATACAGGCTGACTGCCATACCTGCATACAGGGCCAGAGTATAGACGAGGTTAAAAACCAGAGCCGTTCCTGTCAGAAAATCACGCATTGCAATCTCTCCTTTGTTACTGCAATTTCATCCGGACGGCAGGCGCCCGCCTGCCGTTTCCGGCCCTGGGCCGGCGGATGTGCTGGTACAAGCATAACATATTCTGGAAAGAAAAGCAAGACAAAGCCGCGGAAAAAACACATGCCGGACGCCCTGGCCCGGGTCTGCGGAGAAGCCGCAAAATATTGTGGAGATTGCCGAGAAAAAACTTGCCGCAAGCCTTGACACTTGCCCGGATTTCCTTTATACTAATATTATATATGTTCGGTGCCGGAGCCCCTGGCCTGTCCGGCGCAACTATCGTTTTTGGAAGGGATGAGAGGATTGGCACAAGAGAAGAAGTTGGTTGAGGAAATTACTCCCATGGGCGAGGATTTTGCCCAATGGTATACGGATATTATCAAAAAGGCACAGCTCTGTGATTATTCCGGCGTCCGCGGCTGTATGGTGATCCAGCCCTATGGCTATGCGATTTGGGAAAACATTCAAAAGGGGCTGGACACCCGGTTCAAAAAGACTGGGGTGGAAAACGTGTATATGCCCATGTTTATCCCGGAGAGTCTCCTGCAGAAGGAGAAGGATCATGTGGAAGGCTTTGCGCCGGAGGTGGCCTGGGTGACCCACGGCGGGAACGAGGAACTGCAGGAGCGGCTCTGTGTGCGGCCTACCTCGGAGACCCTGTTCTGCGAACACTATGCGGGGTGTGTGCGGTCTTACCGCGACCTGCCCAAACTGTATAATCAATGGTGCAGTGTGGTGCGCTGGGAAAAGACGACCCGGCCTTTCCTGAGAAGTGCGGAATTCTTGTGGCAGGAGGGGCATACGGCCCATGCCACAGCCGAAGAGGCGCAGGAGAGAACCATTCAGATGCTGAATGTATATGCTGATTTCTGCGAGCAGGAGCTTGCGATTCCGGTTATCAAGGGGCAGAAGACGGAGAAGGAGAAGTTTGCAGGCGCCCGGGAGACCTACACCATAGAAAGCCTGATGCACGATGGAAAGGCGCTTCAGTCCGGCACCAGCCACAACTTTGGCGACGGATTTGCAAAGGCCTTTGGCATCCAGTATTTGAATGACAGCAATGAAATGGCCTATGTGCACCAGACCTCCTGGGGGATGTCCACCCGGATTATCGGCGCGATCATCATGGTCCACGGGGATGACGCGGGATTGAAGCTCCCGCCGCGCATTGCGCCGATTCAGGCGGTGATTGTGCCGGTTGCACAGCATAAGGAAGGGGTGCTGGAGCGGGCCAATGCCCTCAGAGACCAGCTGGCGGAGAAATTCCGCGTGAAGCTGGATGACAGCGACAAATCTCCTGGCTGGAAGTTCAGTGAATACGAGATGCGCGGCGTTCCCGTCCGCATTGAGCTCGGGCCAAAGGACATTGAAAAGAACCAGGCGGTTCTGGTCAGCCGGCTTGACCGGAGCAAGACCTTTGTATCACTTGACAGCATAGAGGAAGAGCTGGAAAAACTGCTTGTGCAGATCCAGGCGCAGATGCTGGAGGCTGCCCGGCTAAACCGGGAGGAAAAGACCAGTACGGCCGCGGATTATGAGGAATTCAAGCGCATTATTGAAGAAAAGGGCGGTTTTGTCAAAGCCATGTGGTGCGGCGACGAGGCCTGTGAACTGAAGATCAAGGAGGAGACCACGGCCACATCCCGGTGTATCCCCTTTGAACAGGAGCAGATCAGCGATACCTGTATCTGCTGCGGCAAGCCTGCCGCCAAGATGGTGTATTGGGGCAAGGCGTACTGAGATCCATACATGGATAAAATCTAAAATCTGGAGGTGACCGGAACAATGTGGTGGGAGAATTTTTATCATGCGGCAATCAATCAGATGGCATTGTTTCGGATAACGGATATCATTGATATTCTGGCGGTGTCCTATCTGGTTTACAAGGCGCTGAAGTTCATTCGGGACACCCGGACGCTCCAGCTTTTGAAAGGCGTTGTGCTTTTGATTGTGGTGACCCAGGTCAGCTATCTGTTCCAGCTCAACACCCTGTACTATATCCTCAGCAACGTCCTCCAGCTGGGGCTCATTGCCCTGCTGATCGTGTTTCAGCCGGAACTGCGGCGCGTGCTGGAGCATGTGGGGCGGACTTCCATGAGTAAGTGGTTCAACTCCAAGGGGGAGTTTGACGCGTCGGCCATGCAGATGATCCGCGAGGTGGCCCGGGGCGCCCAGGCCATGGCCAACAGCAGCACCGGCGCACTGATCGTGATTGAGAATGAGGACAACATTGACCCACTGATCAGCTCCGGGATCAAGGTGCATGCCGAAACCACCAGCGAGCTTCTGGAGAATATTTTTGTTCCCAACACACCGCTCCACGACGGGGCTGTGGTGATCCGGGACAATAAGATTGAGATGGCGACCTGTGTCCTGCCTCTGTCCCAGAATCCCAATATCCGCCAGGAGCTGGGGACACGTCACCGCGCCGGCCTTGGAATTTCAGAGGAATCCGACGCGGTGGTCATCATTGTGTCAGAGGAGACCGGAAATATTTCCATTGCCTATAAAGGCGTGCTCAATACGGGATTTGGCGAAGAGTCCCTGCGGGAGCGGATTATAGAGCTGCTCAATTCTTCCGTTTTGACGAAGAACGGCTCCGACGGTAAATTCAGTTGGAGAAATATCGCAAAAAGGGGGAAGGATGAATGAAGAAAGCGTTTGTAAACGACAACGTGCTCAAGGGTATTTCCGTGGTCGTTGCCATCGTGATCTGGCTGTATATCATTATCGTCCTGGACCCTGCCGTTGAGGTAAACGTCCGCGATCTGCCCATTCAGTTTGTGGGCGAGGAACAGCTCAATGCCAATGGACTCAGCGTGGTCAATGAATCGGCCACAACCCTGAGCCTCAAGGTGAAGGGGAGCCGAAAAAAGATGGGCAAGAACGATATGAAAACCATCATCGCAAAGGTCGATGTCTCTGCCATTAAATCAGAGGGAAAGACCTCCCTCCCGGTGGAGGTGGTGGTTCCCTTTGAAAACGCCGGCATATCCTCTCAGAACCACTATAATGTGGATGTGAAGGCGGAAAAACTGGTGGAAAAGCAGTTGAATCTTGAGGTAAAGACAGAGGGGACGCTGGCGGAAAATTATATGGCCGGTCCCATCAAGACCGATCCGGAAGCAATTACCATTAAGGGGCCGGAATCCGTGGTTGGTAAAATCGCACGGGCCGGTGTGGTTCTGGACTATGCCAATGCGGATGTTGACATTGACGCGGAGGTGCCGATCAAGCTCTATGGTACGGACGGAAAGGAACTGCCCGCTCTGGACGCCATACTCACCCGGATCCAGCAGGATGTGACCTCCACCAAAATTCACTGTTCTGTGGTTAAGCTCCGGGAGGTCAGCATTACCCCGAACTTCGGTGAGGTGCGGGCGGAGGATGGCTCGGTTCTGAACCAGGATTTCTCATATTCCGTGAATCCGGAAAAGGTCCAGATCTATGGCGAGGACCGGCTGACAGCCAAAATTACCGCCATTGAGACGGAGCCCATTTCCATGGAGAAATTTTTAGACAATCAGAAGGTAAAGGTGAAGCTTCAGATCCCGGATGGGGTCAAAATTCTGCGGGATGTCACCGAGGTTGAGGTGACCATGAAGCAGGCTTCTCCGGCACCGGCAAACTAATGGTGATCATATGCAGGTACTCATTCAATCAATCGAAATGCCGATCCGGCATACCAAAGAGCAAGTGATCCAAGCCGCACAAGAAATTGTGCGGCTGCATTGCGTTTTAGCGGAGGATTTCCGTATCTATAAACAGTCCATTGACGCCCGGCGCAAAAGCAACATCCACTATATCTACAGCGTGGCGGCTGAGGTTCCGGACGGCACGGAATGTGACGGCCGCGTGATCCGCCCGCTGTCGGACGGAGAGGAGCTGAAGATCCCCCGGAGCACACGGCTGCAGAGCCGTCCGGTGGTGGTTGGCATGGGCCCCTGCGGCCTGTTCGCGGCCTATATTCTGGCCAAATCCGGAAATCCTCCGCTGGTGGTGGAACGCGGCGAGCCCGTGGAACAGCGGGCCGAGACCATCCACGACTTCTGGGAGACCGGAAAGCTCAATCCGGATTCTAATGTGCAGTTCGGAGAGGGAGGAGCCGGGACGTTTTCCGATGGAAAACTCAACACCCGGATCAGTGACCCCAGACAGCGTTATGTACTGCGGACCTTTGTGGAACACGGCGCTCCGGAGGATATCCTCTACCGGGCAAAGCCCCACATCGGAACGGATAAGCTCCGGGGCGTGGTGCGGTCCATGCGGGAGGAAATCCTTAGGCTGGGCGGGGAGATCAGGTTTCGGACCTGTCTCACCGGGGTGAAAACCGTTGGCGGAAGGCTCTCCGAAATTGAGCTGAACCGGAGCGAGGCCATCCCCTGCTCCCGGCTGGTTCTCGCCATTGGCCACAGCAGCCGGGATACTTACCAGATGCTGGAGCGGGCCGGTGTACTGCTGGAGGCCAAGCCCTTTGCGGCCGGCGTCCGGATTGAACACAGCCAGACTCTCATTGACACCCTTCAATACGGCCGGCCGGATTTGGGGCTGCCTCCTGCGGATTACCGTCTGGTCTACAACGGAAAGGAGCGAAGCTGTTACTCCTTTTGCATGTGCCCGGGCGGGCAGGTGGTGAACGCCTCGTCGGAGCTGGGCGCCCTTGTGGTCAATGGCATGAGTGTGTACAGGCGGGACGGACAAAATGCCAACAGCGCGCTGGTGGTATCCGTCCGGCCGGAGGATTTCCAGGGAAAGGGCCCCCTTGCGGGCGTGGAGTTTCAGCGGAGGTATGAATCCCTCGCCTTTCAGGCCGGCGGCGGCGCCGGCGCCGCACCGGTACAGCTGGCCGGGGACTTTCTGGCAGACCGTCCGTCGGCTGCCCTCGGCCGGGTGGAACCCAGCTTTACAGGCCGATGGAGATTTGCCGAACTCAGGGACTGCCTGCCGGCGTTTATCACACAGACCCTGCGGGAGGGGCTCGCGGACTTTGACCGGAAAATGCGCGGCTTTGTTGATGAAGGCGTGATGACCGGCGTGGAAATGAGAACCTCTGCGCCTGTGCGGATTCTGCGGGATGCGGACCTGGAAAGCGTTTGTTTCAAGGGGATCTTCCCCGGGGGCGAGGGCGCCGGCTATGCCGGGGGGATCGTCAGCGCGGCGGTAGATGGAATTCGGATCGCGCAGGAAATCCTGAAACGGGAAACGGAAAATCCCCGAATCTGTGAGAAAGGAATTGACAAAAAATAGATTTTCACATATAATTTAATGTGAGTATATGCTGAAAATATTTCCGTTCCATCGTAAAACGTGGGGCGGATGCTTGCATAAAGCGAAAAGTGAGGCGCGGCGGTCGCTTTGACCTGAACCGTCAAAGGCTCCCTGGCTTCGTTGTTGCTCCTCTTTCCCCAAAAATGTCGCCGTTGGCTCCATTTTTCGGGAGCCCTGCCATTCCTTGCTCCGCAGGCAGGGAGAAAAGAATTTAAAATATTTGTGCCGGTGCGGAGCGGCGGAATGGAGATTATGATGGGAAGATTATTTGGTACAGACGGGGTGCGCGGCGTTGCGAATTCTGAACTGACACCCCAGCTTGCGTTTGAAATCGGACAGGCCGGCGCGTATGTGCTGACCGGGGAAAAGGGCGGAAAGCCCAAGATCCTGGTGGGCAAGGATACCCGGATTTCCGGCGGTATTCTGGAGGCGGCTTTGGTGGCCGGAATTTGCAGCGTCGGCGCGGAGGCCGTGCTGGTGGGCGTTCTGCCGACCCCGGCGGTTGCCTATTTGGTCCGGACCCATGGCTATGACGCCGGTGTGGTCATTTCGGCTTCCCATAATTCCTTTGAGCATAACGGAATCAAGTATTTCAGCAGCGAGGGCTATAAGCTCAGCGACGCCATTGAGGAGCGGATTGAAGCCATCATTCTGGATCACGCAGAGGAAGTGACCTGTCCAACCCATGAAAACATCGGCCATGTTTCCCATGCGGAAAATCTGGCCAGAGACTACATAGAATTTGCCAAAGGTACCATTGACTGCCGTCTGGACGGTCTCAGGGTGGCCATCGACTGTGCCAACGGCGCGTCCAGCGTGACCGCAAAACACGCGCTGGAGGAGCTGGGCGCGGAGGTTCTGGTGCTCCATGACCAGCCGGACGGCATAAACATCAACGCGGACTGCGGGTCCACCCATATGGAGAGCCTTATGGAGTTTGTGAAAAGCTCTGGCGTGGACGCGGGTCTGGCCTTTGACGGCGACGCGGACCGGGTTCTGGCTGTGGATGAAAACGGCGCGTATGTGGACGGGGACAAGATCATGGCCATCTGCGCGCTGGATATGCGGGAGCGCGGACTTCTGCCGGATAACACCATTGTGGCCACAGTGATGAGCAATCTGGGCTTCTTTGTCATGGGCGAGGAGCAGGGGCTGAACATCAAGCGCACCAAGGTGGGAGACCGCTATGTGCTGGAGGAGATGCTCAGGTTTGGACATAAGATTGGCGGAGAGCAGTCAGGCCATGTGATCCTCCTGGAGCACAACACTACCGGGGACGGGCTTGTCACCGGACTGCAGCTTCTTTCCGTGCTGAAGCGGAGCGGCAGAAAGCTGTCTGATCTTGCGTCTGTGATGCAGGTATATCCGCAGGTTTTGATCAATGCAAAGGTGAAAAATGAGTATAAGCAAGAGGAGAAATATATGGCGTTTCCGGAGATCCGGGAAACCATCGCGCGGATTGAGGCCGAATTTGCCAATTCCGGCCGGGTGCTGATCCGGCCTTCCGGCACGGAGCCGCTGGTGCGGGTCATGATCGAGGGCAAGGACCAGGCGCTGATCCGCAGACGGGCGGAGGAACTGGCCGCGCTTATGGAGGAAAAGCTGAACTGAGGCGCCTGAAATTGGAATACGCCCTGAAAAAATGGAAAAGATACAAGAAAAGAGGAAAAGATAAATGAAGCTGGGAATTGTAGGTCTTCCAAACGTGGGGAAGAGTACGCTTTTTAACGCAATCACACAGGCGGGGGCTGAGTCCGCCAACTATCCGTTCTGTACCATCGAACCTAATGTAGGAACGGTGCTGGTGCCGGATTACCGGATTGACGAGCTGGTGAAGATGCACCAGCCGGATAAGGTCACCTATGCCACCATAGAGTTTGTCGACATTGCGGGGCTTGTCAAGGGAGCCAGCAAGGGTGAGGGATTGGGAAACAAATTCCTTTCCAACATCCGTGAGGTGGATGCCATTGTCCACGTGGTCCGGGCGTTTGAGGATCCCAATATTGTTCATGTGGAGGGCTCTGTGGATCCCCTGCGGGATATTGAGACCATCAATCTGGAGCTGATTCTCTCCGATCTGGAGATTTTGGACCGACGGATTGACAAGACCAAAAAGTCCCTGAAGGGCGGCGACAAGAAATTCCAGGGACAGCTGGAGTTCTTGGAACGGCTCCATGATGTGCTGGAGAGCGGGAAGACCGCCCGAAGCATGGAAATGACAGAGGAAGAACTGGAAATGCTCTCTGACGTGGCCCTGCTCAGCTTGAAGCCGGTGATCTATGCGGCCAATGTGGCTGAGGAGGATTACGGCACAGCAGAGGAGGAGAACCCGTTTGTTCAGCAGATCCGCACCTTCGCGGCCACGGAGCACTCTGAGGTCATGGTGATTTCCGCGCGGATTGAGGAGGAGATCGCCGCACTGGACAAAGAGGAGAAGCAGATGTTTCTGGAGGAGCTGGGGGCCAGCGAATCGGGCCTGGATAAGCTGATCAAGGCCAGCTATAAGCTCCTCGGACTGATCAGCTATCTGACGGCCGGAAAGCCTGAGGTGCGCGCCTGGACCATTCGGGAGGGCACAAAGGCTCCACAGGCCGCCGGCAAGATCCATACGGATTTTGAGCGGGGTTTCATCCGGGCTGAGGTAGTGGCCTACGAGGACCTGATGGCCTGCGGCAGTATGGCGGCCGCAAAGGAAAAGGGGCTGGTCCGCTCTGAGGGAAAGGAATATGTTGTAAAGGACGGGGATATTATTTTATTCCGGTTTAATGTATAAAGCCGCGCGGGGAGATCTGCGCGGAATATTTTAGGAGGTATGCCTTATGGATTTTATGGATCAGGTAAAACAGACAGCGGCCAATGTGGCGCAGACTGTCGCGCAGAAATCAAACGAGCTGGTGGAGGTCTCCAAGATCAAGTATGCGGTCTATGACCTCAATAACGATATCAAAAAGCTGTACACGGAGATTGGCAAGCTGGTATATGAGGAGCTCAGGGGAAGCGCGGCCCTGACAGAGGATATGCAGATCAAGTGTGAGATCATTGAGGCGAAAAAAGCCAAGATTGACGCGCTGCTGGCCAAGGAAAAACAAGTGCGGCAGGAGATGACCTGCCCGGTCTGCGGCCGGGAATGCGGGGGGCATACCAATTACTGCCCCCACTGCGGCGCGGATCTCGCCGTAGAGGTGGAGGTAGAGGTGCCTCACATGGTTGTCCGTGAGGAAAAGGCCCAGCCTGCGGAGTCCCCGGAGAAGACCGAGGCGGCCGAGCCTGCGGAAGCGTTCCGGGATCAGGCGGAGGACGAGGCGTGATCCTGGTATTGTCCGGCGGCGGCAATGAGGCGCGGGAGTTTGCCGCGCTGCTGGAGCGGGAGCATATTCCGCATTTGTGCGTGTTTTCCAGCTTTGCGGACGCGGGCAGCTATGGCCGGGGAAACGCGGTGGTCGGCCGGATGAAGCAGAGCAGCCTGGAGGGGATTTTCCGGAGAAATCCAATCCGGGGGGTTGTGGATGTCATGGCCGGCGGAAATAACGGGCAGTCTGCGGCCGCTATGGCCGCCTGCGGGGAATGCGGGATGCCCTATGTGAAATACCTCCGGCTTCCCATTGCGCGGGGGGCTTATGATCATGTGATGGTCACAGGTTCCTACCGGGCGGCGGCTGACTATATCAACGCGCATCTGGGGCATGTGCTGTTTTATGCAATGCCCGAAACGGTCAGGATGATCGCGGGGCAGGTTTTGGATCAGTCCTGCCTGTACACGCCCATTCTGCGCGGGATCAGCTTTGACGTGGAGCTGGCGCTGGAATTTGGCATTCCCCTTGTGAATGTCATGGAACTCGATGGAATCGACGGTGTGGCCGCCGTTTCCAATGCCATTGAGCGGATCGATGCAAAACTCCTGATCTGCGACGGAGCCACCAGCATACTGGATAAGGTCTCCGCCGCGGAACAGAAGAAAATACAGATGATTGTGACCCATAAAATGGGGATTGAATACACCCGGACCGCGCTGAGCGGCGCCGAGACCCTGAACATTGTCAAGGGCTGGCTGGGCGGCGGGAAAGAGAAGCAGGAGGGGTAAGCGTGCCGACACGAAAGATAGCCATTGACGGTCCGGCGGGCGCAGGAAAAAGCACCATCGCCAAGGCCGTGGCCGAGGAACTGGGATTTGTCTATATCGACACCGGGGCCATGTACCGTGCCATCGGATTGGGCGCGGTGCGCCGAAAGGTGGATACCACGGATCAAAAGGGCGTGGAGCATATATTAAATGAGCTGGAAGTGACCATCCGGCACACGGACCAGGGACAGCAGATTTTTTTAAACGGCGAAAATGTTTCCCAGGCCATCCGGATGCCGGAGATTTCAGTCGCCGCCTCTCAGGTGGCTGTGATTCCGGCGGTCCGTCTGAAGCTGGTGGAGCTTCAGAGAAAGCTGGCCGAGGAAACCGACGTCATCATGGACGGACGGGATATTGGCACCTATGTTCTGCCGAACGCCCAGCTGAAAATATTTCTGACGGCTTCACCGGAGGCCCGGGCCCGCCGGAGATATGATGAACTGTCGGCCAAGGGTATTGAAACCACCTTTGACGAGGTGTTCCGGGACATGGAATTCCGGGATCAAAACGATTCCAGCAGGGCGTTTGCGCCCCTCAAACCCGCGGAAGACAGCGTGCTGGTGGACAGCACAGACCTGACCCTGCCGGAGGCTGTGGCGCGGATTTCAACCTTGGCGGGGCAAATGCGGGATACCCTGCCGGAACGGAGCTGAGAACATGGGCTTTTATGAATTTGCAAAAGGGGCTGTAAGCGGCCTGTATCATTTGTTGTTCCGGATCCGGGTCGAAGGCGTTGAAAATATTCCAAGGGGCGAGGCCTTTGTGGTCTGTGCCAATCATCAGAGCAATCTTGATCCGCCCATGCTGGGGGTCTGTATGCCGGTCCGTCTCCGTTATATGGCGAAGGAGGAGCTGTTCCGCAATCCGGTGTTTGGAAACCTGATCCGGGCGCTGGGGGCGTTTCCCATTAAGCGGGGCAAGAGCGACATTGGGGCGCTTCGGGCGTCTATGAAAATGATTCAGGCAGGTGAGCCTGTGGCCGTATTCCCGGAGGGAGGCCGCTCCCATAAAGGGTATATGCGGAAGGGAAAGCAGGGGGCCGCACTGATCGCGGTCAAGTCCGGCGTGAATATCCTGCCCGTTGGAATTTCTGGAACATACCGTCCCTTTCACAGGATCACGGTCCGGATCGGCGCGGTCATTCCGCTGGACGCGTATTTTGGAAAAAAGCTTGAAGCCGGCGATTTGCAGGAGATCACCGATGCCCAAATTATGCCCGCGATTGCGGCGCTTTCTGGAGTTAAAACCTATGAAGATCGAGATAGCTGAAAAAGCCGGCTTCTGCTTCGGCGTGGACCGGGCTGTTAAAATTGCCTACCGGCTGGCCGGGACAGCGGGGCGTCACGCAGTCTATGGCATGCTGATCCACAACCGGGATGTGAACGATGATCTGGCGCGGCGCGGGGTTCCTGTGGCAGAGCGGATTGAGGAGATTCAACCGGGGATGCAGGTTGTGATCCGGGCCCATGGAATCGGCGAGGAAGAGCAGCGGCGGATCCTTGACAGGGGCGCGGAGGTGGTTGACGCCACCTGTCCCTATGTGAAAAAGATCCACCGCATTGTCCGCAGGGCCCATGAGCAGGGCAGGATGGTAATCATCTGCGGCGACGCCTCTCATCCTGAGGTAAAGGGGATCAACGGCTGGTGCGGAAATACGGCCATGGTGGCAGGCGGCGAGGAAGATGCGGCGCGTTTTTTGCAGATGGATTCCGAAATTCCGGTGACGATTGTGGCGCAAACCACCATTCGGAGTAAATTTTTAAAAAATTTCACAAATATCTTAAAAAAACATTTTACAAATGCAGAAATATTTGATACAATATGTAGTACAACAGCGGAAAGGCAGAAAGCGGCAGCGGAACTTGCGGCCCGAAGCGACTGCATGATCGTGGTCGGCGGGAAGAACAGCTCCAATACCCGGAAGCTCTTTGACGTATGCAGAGAGTACTGCCCCAGAACCTGGTGCGTGGAAAACAGCAAAGAATTAAATAATTATATCATACAGGGAATTATCCCAAAGTACAAAAATTTTAAAGTGGGTATTACCGCGGGGGCTTCGACCCCAGACACGGTAATCAAGGAGGTCTATTTAACCATGGCGGAAAACAATGAAATGAACTTTGCAGAGGCTTTAGAAGAGACTTTAAGGCCGCTCAACTCGGGTGAGGTAGTAAAGGGTGTAGTGATCGGCATTACCCCGACAGAAGTACAGGTCGATATCGGCAACAAGTATGACGGTGTCATTCCGTTCGATGAGTTGACCAACGATCCCGCGGCGGATATCAACGAGCTGGTGAAAATGGGTGAAGAGGTTGACGTTTATGTGGTGCACGTCAGCGACAGAGATGGCGTCGTTACCCTTTCCAAGAAGAAGATTGACGCTGTGAAGGGCATGGAAGAACTCCAGGCAGCGTTTGATAATAGCGAGATTCTCACCGGCCGTGTTGTTGAGCTCGTGAAGGGCGGCGTGGTGACGATCGCAAAGGGCGTGCGGGTATTTATCCCGGCCTCTGAGTGCGCGGAGCGTTTCCTGGCTGACCTGGGGACCCTGCTGAACACGGAACAGCGTTTCCGGATCATCAAGATGGACGTGGACAGAAGAGGCCGCCAGAGAGTGGTTGGCTCCATCAAGTCCGTTGCCAAGGAAGAGAGCGAAAAAGCCGCGGCCGAGTTCTGGGCCAATGCCGAGGTTGGTAAGCTGTACAAGGGTACTGTGAAGTCCCTGACCTCTTTCGGCGCGTTTGTTGATCTGGGCGGCGTAGACGGCCTGATCCATATTTCTGAGCTGTCGCCGGTTCGTATTTCCCATCCGTCCGAGGCCGTCAAGGTTGGCGACGAGATTGAGGTTTACATCAAGGAGCTGAACAAGGAAGAGAACAGGATCTCCCTGGTCAAGGAGCTGAAAGAGCAGAAAGCGGCTGAGTTCTGGGCCAATGCCGAAATCGGCAAGCAGTATACCGGCATTGTGAAATCGCTGACCTCCTTCGGCGCGTTTGTTGACCTGGGCGGCGTGGACGGTCTGGCTCATATCTCTGAGCTGTCCTGGCAGAGAATCAAGCATCCATCTGAAGTTGTCAAGGTCGGTGACAGTCTGACTGTGTATATCAAGGACCTGAATCAGGAGACCGGTAAGGTTTCCCTGGGCTATAAGAAAGAAGAGGACAGCCCGTGGGTACAGGGGACCAAGGATCTGCATGTGGGCGACGTGATCAAGTGCAAGGTCGTCCGTATCCTGCCATTCGGCGCTTTTGCTGAGGTTGCACCCTTTGTTGACGGTCTGATTCACATCTCTCAGATTTCCAATGAGAGAATCAGCAAGCCCTCTGATGTTCTGGCCATTGGGGACGAGGTCGAGGCAAAAATCGTTGAGATCAACGAGGATACCAAGCAGATCGGCCTGTCTATGAAGGCGCTGATGTCCGGCGCGGATGACGCGGCTGAGGCGCCTCAGGAAGAGGTGAGCATGTCCTATACAGAGGAGAGCTCTTTCACACTGGGCGATATTCTGGATTCTGAAGGATCCGCTGAATAAGCGTACGATAAGATACAGCAAAGGCCGCCGGTTGGCGGCCTTTGTTTTGGCATAATCGGAAACTGACGCGCGGACTGATCTCGTTCGTCCTGCGCCGACGATAGGAGGAATAGCTATGACCATACAGGAATGGAAGGAAAAAGCCAGAGGCTGTGAGATGGCGGTGATTGGCATTGGCGTCAGCAACCTGCCCCTGATTCGCTTTCTGGCGGACTGCGGCGCCAGGGTCACCGCGCACGACAGGCGGACCGCGCAGCAGCTTGAGGATACCTATGACGAACTGAAAAAGCTGGGGGTCGCGATGGTGCTGGGGGAACATTATCTGGACGCGGTTTCCCCGCAGGCCGCCATGGTGTTCAAAACCCCTGGCATCCGCTATGATGTCCCGGCCCTGCAGGCGGCGGCAGAGCGGGGAGCAAGGATCACATCCGAAATGGAGCTCTTCTTTGAGCTCTGTCCGGCCCGGAAGATAGCGGTCACCGGAAGCGACGGCAAGACCACCACCACCAGCCTGATCTATGACATGCTCTGCAGAGGCGGATATACCTGTCATCTGGGCGGCAACATCGGGCATCCGCTGATCGAAGAGCTGGAACAGATCCGGCCGGAGGATATTGCGGTGCTGGAGCTCTCCAGCTTTCAGCTGCATACCATGAAGCAGAGCCCGGATATTGCGGTGGTGACCAATGTGACCCCAAACCATCTGGACTGGCACCGGGATTTTCAGGAATATGTTGACGCCAAAAAGGCGGTCTTTGCCTATCAGCCCAAAGGCGGAAAGGTGGTTTTAAACTACGATAATGAGATCACCCGCGGCTTTGGGGACGGCCGGAACGGCGCCGTCTATTTCAGCTCCGACGAACCGCTGGAAAACGGCTATTGCCTGAAAGATCAGCAAATTGTCTTTATGAAGGACGGGGCTGTGGCGCGGACTGTGCTGGATATCCGGGATATTTTCATTCCGGGCATGCACAATGTCGAGAACTATATGGCGGCCATAGCCGCCACAGACAGCATGATCCGGGACGAAGTTGTCCGGGAGACCGCCCGTGCATTCAAGGGGGTTCCGCACAGGATTGAATTTGTCCGGGAGATTGACGGCGTGAAATATTACAACGATTCCATTGCCAGCAGTCCGGCGAGAACTACGGCGGGGCTCATATCCTTTGGCGACCAAAAGGTGATTCTGATTGCCGGCGGCTATGACAAAAAAATACCCTTTGATACGTTCGGCGCGGTGGTCAACGACCATGTGAAGAAGCTCGTGCTGGTTGGACTCACCTCGGAAAAGATTGAGCAGGCGGTCAAGGCCGCCGGGAACTACAGCCAGCTTCCCATCTACCGGTGCGTCACCTTTGAAGAAGCGGTCACTACCGCCCGGATGACGGCAGAGCCCGGGGATATTGTAATCCTTTCTCCGGCCTGCGCCAGCTTTGATCTGTTCAAAAATTTTGAGGTCAGAGGCAATACCTTTAAGGACATTGTCAACAGCTTCGAAGAATAAGAAGCAAAAAGAGAAAACCCAGCGGGAAACATTGTCCCGCTGGGTTTTTATGCTCAATAGACCACGATTACGCGGATCTGTCCGCCGGAGGCAGGCTCCTTGTCATAGTATGCTGAAATTTTCAGATCCTTTTTGCCCGCCACGTCTGTAAGAGGTATCTTTACATAGGTGGAGGATATGGATGAGCTTTTCTGGTACACAGACACGCTGGCGCTGATGGGATAGCTCTTGTCAGCTGTGAGCAGCTTGCTTGCGGAAATTGAGGAGGGCCCGGTGGTGAGGGTGAGTTCATTCAGCTTAATGATGGTGTCAGGATTGGACACCTGCCCGCCGACCTGGATGCCGGAGCCGCTGGTTATATTAAACATTCTGCCGCTCAAGGTCAGGTCATAGAACTGCCCGTCTATCAGATAGGTATAGCTGCCGCCCACCATCATGCCGCCGGCCAGCTTGCTTGAGCTGGTCATAAGACCATAGCGGAAGCCGTCCCCGGTCACATTTTTCAGGATCAGCTTTGTGATGGCGCCGGTGCTGTCGGACTCCGCATAGAGAATCTGGCTGGCCGAAATATTCACATTGTCAAGCCGCTGGGGATATACTCTGGCATAGACGCTGGTGTCATAGGTCCCCTGGGTGCCAATGTCTAAAATTGCGGCGCTGTCAGATACGGGCGTGCTCCCGAGCCGCCGGCTCTGCCAGTTGAAAATGCCGCTGATCTTCCCGCCGCCTGTGCTCCGAAGCAGCGAGAGCCGGGCGTAGCCGCCGCTGATTGTAATTTCAGAGACCGCGTTTTTACATTCTTTATAGTCCCGGTCCGTGGCATATTCATTCGTGGTCCCATCCGGAAAAACAACCTTCACATAATAGCTGGTATAGGTGTCCACAGCGCCGGAATTGAATTCCTTGCGCCCGGTTTCAATGACATAGCCCACAAGATTTCCGCCGGTGCTGGCAGAGGAGGAGACGACATCCGCGATCTTGCCGTCCTTGCCGAGCAGAACGGTGATGGTATCGCCGAAGCTGAATTCGCCGCCGGAGGAGAGCTTTGAAAATGCCGCACCGCCTTCCAGCTCATATTCCTTGCCTGAAATTGTGATTTTGGTCGGCATATCTTTATTGGGCGCGGCCTGCTCATACACGCCGGTCACCTTGTCGCTGTAAGCCAGAACCAGATTGAGGTCCTTCAGATAATAGGCCACATCATAGGTCTGCAGATCGGCGTAGGAGGAGCTCAGACCATCCCGCATGACGGTGGTGCTGTCGCTGACGCCCCAGCCGCCGCCCCAGCCGCCGCCCCAGCCGGAGGCCATCACGGTCACCGGACCCTCCAGGCTGCCCTTCTGCCAGGTCACATAGTCGATATCGTTTCCGGTCTTTTTGACCTTCAGCTTATCACCCATCTCCAGAGTCGGCATGATGGCGGAGAAGGAGGTCTGCGACTTGCCCTTATAGACGGTGGTGTTGCCGTCAATGTCAATCTGTGTCATGCTGCCGTTCTGGTAGGCGATCACCGTATCGGTCAGGACCGAATACACCACAAATTCCTCGTTGGCGGAGCTGTCCGGGGCGGGCATGAAGGCAATGAGCTTATTTCCGTTCTTCACCGCGGCGTCGCCCTTCCGTCCCAGGGCGGAGCGGTCAAATCCAGCGTTTGTCTTCAGGGTTCCGCCGGACGTGAAGATTTCGTCAGAGGCGATGGAGGGGTCATCCTTGTTGTCCGCGATCAGGGTTACATCCTCCAGAAGCTGGACGTCAAACAGGCTGACCAGCTGGACGGACTGATCCTTCATTTTGGCGCACAGGGTATTGTAGATGAGCTGGGCCACCTGTCCCCGGTCCATGACCTGACCGGCGGAGCAGTCTATATGGTCGGTCATATCGAGATTGCCCGCCATGCCGAGCTGGCCGTATGGCCAGGATACGCCGAAATCCGCGTCTGTATAGCCCAGCACACGAAGCATGATGGTGATGGCCTCTTCGTACAGAACACCGCTGTCTGGCTGAAATGTGGCGTCAGGATACCCGCTCACCAGTCCGTTGGTCACGCCCACGCGGACATATGGGGCTGCCCAGTGCTGATAGGTCACATCGGGAAAGGGAGAGATCGCCAGGTTGGAGGCGACGCTGTTTCGGAAGCTGGAGCTGGCCACGGCGGCCTTGGTGAATTCAGCGCGGGTCACAGGATCATCCAGGCGCATATCCCCATTCGGGTCCCCTTGCATTATGTTCAGCTCTCCTAAGAGGGCGAGCACGCCGGACTGCGGTTCAGCGGCAAGAACCGGCGTGATGGCGCCTGCCAGCAGGCAGAGGCAGGCAAGCGTGGAAATGAGTCGTTTTATCATAGCAATTACACTCCATTTGTCTAGTTTATCAGCTTTCATCGTTGTCGTTTTATGATTTGCTCTATTCGTGGCGCAGGGCCTCGATCGGATTCAGCCGCGCGGCGTTCTTGGCGGGCAGATATCCGAACAGGATGCCAATGCCGACAGATACTCCAAAGGCAATGGCGATGGCGCCGACGGAAGGAACGGCGGTAAGCCCCAGCATCTTTCCAAAGCTGATGGAAAGGATGGAGCCGACGGCAATTCCAATGATACCCCCGACGCCGCTGACAGTCCCGGCTTCAATGACGAACTGGGACATGATATCCTTACCCTTTGCGCCCAGGGATTTCCGGACGCCGATCTCCCGGGTGCGCTCTGTGACGGAGACAAGCATGATGTTCATGATGCCGATGCCGCCCACCAGCAGGGAGATGCCGGCAATGCAGACCAGCAGGGTTTTCATGGTTCCGGTCATTTCGTTGGCCATGTCCATGATCTCCTTCATACTGTTTACCCGGTAATAGTCGCTGTCTCCCACCTTTTTATCCAGCAGCTCAGTGAGGGCGTCCATGGCAGCGTCCACCTTGTCGTCCGATATGGCGTTGATGGTATAGCTGCTGATGAAATCTGTCTGGACGTAGTTTACGGCTGTGGTATAGGGAATGTAGATCACCTCGTCCTGACCGCCGCTTTCGCCGTCTTCCTTTTCTTCAAGGACGCCGATCACCTTAAAGGAGTTTCCGTTGATCTTAATCATCTGGTTCAGGGCCGATTCCGTGCCGAAAAATTCCCGCTGGATATAGGTGCCGATGACACAGACCTTCTGCTTATTGGCCACATCCAGATATTGCAGAAAACGCCCGTGCTCCACATTCAGTTTTTTGATATCCGCGTATTCCTCGTTCACGCCTGTGGCTGAGGTGCTGATGGAGTCGGAGACTGTGGAGGTTTTGACCGTGGTCTGCCCAAGCGTCACGGTTGGGGTGACCCAGTTGACCAGATCGGTGTGTTCATCCCGGAAGGCATAGAAGGTATCGGGATCCACCGTACGGCTGCCGCCGCGGTCCTGGACTGACACGGTGATGGTGCTGGTGCCGATTTCCGCAAACTGATCCATCATCATGCCGGTCATGCCGTTCATCAGGCTGATGAGGATGATGACGGCGGCCACGCCGATGATAATGCCCAGCATGGTGAGCAGGGAACGGGTCTTGTCATAGAGAATGTTGGACAGGGCCAGGAGAAAGGATTTTTTTAAGCTCATTGCGCATCCTCCTCATCCCCGGCGTGGGCAATGGGGGCAAACTTTTCGATGTCAGCCACACCGTCATAGACCACCTGCCCGTCCTGAATCCGGATCACCCGTTCCGCCTGGGCAGCGATGGTGTTGTCGTGGGTAATGAGCACAATGGTGTTCCCCTCCCGGTGCAGCTGTTTCAGAAACCCCAGAACCTCTTTGCCCGTCCGGGAATCCAGCGCGCCGGTGGGTTCGTCCGCCAGTATGATGGAGGGATCTCCGGCCAGGGCGCGGGCAATGGAGACACGCTGCTGCTGTCCGCCGGAGAGCTGGGCCGGCATGTTTTTGGCCTTGGAACGCAGGCCGACCCGGTCCAGAGAGGCCAAGGCCCGGCGGGCCTGCTCCCGCTCGCTCATACCCGCGTAGAGCAGGGGCAGCTCCACATTCTGCTGAACGGTCAG
This sequence comes from uncultured Ructibacterium sp., assembly GCA_965146665.1. GTDB lineage: Bacteria > Bacillota > Clostridia > Monoglobales > Monoglobaceae > Ructibacterium. The sequence goes on along the minus strand of CBCTHE010000001.1, from coordinate 284,628 downwards.
CTTGGGAATCAGATTGTACTGCTGAAAAATGAAGCCCAGCTTTTTGTTGCGGATCTCCGCCTGTTCATTGTCATTCATCTGGCTCACATCTTTGCCGTCCAGAAAATACTGGCCGCTGCTGGGCACGTCCAGACAGCCAATGATGTTCATACAGGTGGATTTACCGCTGCCTGACTGTCCCACGATAGCCAGAAACTCGCCCTTTTCCACCCGCATGGAGATCCCGTCTATGGCGTGGACCTCCGTGTCGCCCATTTGATAGATTTTATAGACGTCCCGGAATTCAATCAAAGGTGTACTCATCGGCCGCCACCTCCGCCTCCAGAGGGCGGGGCGCCTCCGCCGGAGGGAGGACCGCCGTTCCCGCCGCCTGCCGCGTGCATCTCCTGCTGCATCATCATTTCAGGGGACAGAATATCGCGGCTGGTCTGCTGCGCATAGACGACGTCACCTTCGTTCAGGCCGCTGGTGATCTGGACATAATCCTCATCGCTGATTCCGGTCTTGACCTCCACGGAATGAAAGCCCTCCGGGGCCTTGTCGCTGGGGTCGGTCTTTTCGCCCTTTACATAGACGATATCACCGCGGTTAAGCGCGCTGACCGGAATGGTGAGCGCGTCGCTGACCTGGCTGATGGAGATTTCAGCCTCAATGTTCATACCCGGCAGCAGATTGCTGTCAAAATCCAGTATGCGGATTTTGACCGGATAGGTGGTGACCCCGTTTGTCCCGGCCGTCCCGTTGACGCTGACATTCTCCACGCGGCCGGTATAGGTCTTATCCGAGGCGTCGGCCGTGATGGTAACGGCCTGCCCAACATGGATCTGCTTGACATCCAGCTCGTCAATGTTCAGGTCAAAGCAAAGGCTGCTCATGTCATAGATCACGGCAAGACTGCCGGAAGATGCGGAGGACGCGGAGGCGGAAGAGGCGGATGCCGCGGAGGCGGAGGACATGCCGCCGCTCTCCAGCTTGTCGCCGGCCTTTTTGTTCTTGGTTACAATGGTCCCTGAAATGGGAGCGGTGATGTTGTAGTCCTCCAGCTGTTTGACGATCTTATCCCGGGCGAGAATCGCGTCGTCCAGGGCGAGCTTGGCGGAGCGGATGGAGGAATCCGTGCTGTCATCCGCCTGCTGGAGCTTGGAGCGCTCCCTGGATAGCTCTGCGTCGCGTACGGAAATTTCCGCGCTGGTCACCTGGGAATCCAGGGTCTGGGAGTCGAGCAGCGCAATGATGGTGTCGGCCCATACGCGGTCTCCCGCTTCGATCTGCAGGGACGAGAGGGTGCCGGAGGCCTTGGCTGTGATGCTGACGGAGTCGGCGGGCTCAAAGGTGCCAACGTCGTTACACGCGATATCGCCGATCATGGCTGTGGCGGAGTCGCCCGCGGACAGCGCGCCGGGGTTTTCGGCGGAAATGCTGACATAGCGCACCAGCATGTGCCCGGCCGCGGATTCGCTGGCACTGCTGACCGCCGTAACGGTTCCGGAGATCCGGGTGCCGGTTCCCACCAGGGTCAGCTCCGCGGTCATGCCGGAAGAGATGCGGGCCGCGTCCGCATCATTGAAGGGAACGCGGATTTTCATATATGTATCATTGACCAGGTCCGCAATCTTGGTGCCGCTGTTGACGGAGTCCCCCTGCTTGACATAGACCTCCGTGATCCTGCCGTCGGTTCCGGCGCGGACCGAGAGATCCTTCTGATTTTCCAGCGCGTCCTGATAGCTCTGCTGTGCCTTCTGCACGGCCAGATCCGCGCTTTTTACGCTGTTGCTGAGTGTCTGGGAGCTATGGGAGCTGACCGCGTCGTTGTAGGCCTGCTGTGCCTTCTGAATGGCGATGTTGGCGCTGGAAAGGCTGGTTTCCACAGTGCTTGCGTCAATGCGGTACATCAGCTGGCCCTTTTCGACATAGTCCCCCTCCTCAAACGGGGCCTCCAGAATCTCTCCGGTAACCAGCGGCGTGATTGCGTATTCTGCGTTGGGTTCGACCACAGAGCTTCCGGTGACAGAGGACTTCAGATCCCGCCGTTCCACGGTGATCTCGGCGGAGCCCGCGTTCTTCATGAATTCCTTCCGTTTTCTGTTGCCGTTGATGATCAGCAGAGCCAGAATCAGAACAAGGATGATGATAATGGTCCAAACCTTGTGTGATTTCATGAATTTCCACACGGCTGCGAAAAATTTTTTGAGTGCCTGACCGACGGCGGCCAAAATCTGTTTCAATTTGTTCATTGCATTGTCTCCCATTAGATGATTGCTATATATAATGTTATTTTATTGTTACGAATTCACGATATGCCTTTCAGAGTGGTTTTCGCCGTCACTGGGACAGGCCTCGCACAGCATGGCAAAGTCTTCAAGCAGGCTTAGAAACAGGTTGCTCTTCTCCTCGCCCAGCTGGTCAAAAATACAGAAAAAGCCGTTATACACGCTGGCTTCCTCCTGCGTCAGCATACTGCAGCCGCGTTCGGTGAGATGGATGGAGGGCTGCCGCCGGTCCTCAGCCTCCAGCTGGCGCTTGACAAAGCATTTGTCCTCCAGACTGTTGACCATCTGTGAAACCGCGGACTTGCTCACCGAAAGTGCCTCGCTGAGCCTGGCTGTGTTCACCTTTTTCCCCTCCTGCTCCAGCCAGCGGATCATCTGCATCATAAAAAATTCCTGCTTCGTTATGCTGTGGATATGTACCCGCTGTGCCATGATCCGCCTCATTCGTTCTGAAATTGTATAGAACTTGTCGATAAAAGCGTAATCCATAAAACAGACCCCCAAAAGTATTTTGAATTGCATACAAGTTTCTTGTTCGGATTGTGGTTGGTATTGCCGGTTCTAAACGGCGGCTGAATGCTGTCCGGCCGCACGGGCGCCCTCGCCTGGGGCAGACCAGAGCGGACACGCGGGGCATGACACCCCTGACGTGAGTTGTTAAGTTTCTAAATCATTTTAACTGTAAACGAATTAACTGTCAATAAAATAGTGCACAGGAAATAATGTGTTCTGGGAAATAAAATTATTACAAAATGATAAAAGATCAAAAAAGCTATTGCAAAATCCGGGAGATATGGATATAATCATAAAAAGAAACTATTTATATTTTACTTAGGAGGTTTATTATGGAACAACAAATGGCTTCAGGACCAGCGGCATTTGCTCCGCTGATCATGATGTTGCTGGTGTTGGCGGTATTTTATTTCATGCTGATCCGTCCGCAGCGGAAAAAGGAAAAGAAATTGCGTGAGATGATTGCCGGTTTGAAAGTCGGCGACGAGGTGGCGTCCATTGGCGGAATCCACGGAAAGATCGTTCGGATCAAGGACGATATCTTTGTGCTGGAGACCGGCGTTGGTACGACCAAGTCCTTTATCTCTCTGGAGAGGAGCGCGATCAGCCGGCTGATCAAGGAAGGTTCCGCCAAGGAGAAGGAGGTTGCCCCCCTGCCCGACGAGCCTGAAGATACAACAGCGGAGGCGTAAATTTTACGCTTTAGTCATAAACCCGTTTTCCTGTCCATATACTTTACCATGAAATGAAGTGGGAGGCGGAAACTATGACAAAAGAATTACCCGGCGGAAACAGTCTGTTCGATATGGTCTATGCGATGAAGAATCTGCTGATCAGCTATCTGACAACGGTGATCCTGCTCTTTATCACCGCTGTTGCCGCTACATATTTGACGGTTCCGGATTCTGCCCTTGATATTCTTGTGGCAGTGGTCACCGCGGCCTGTGTCATGTGGGGAGGCTTCCGTGCCGCCCGGCATCTGGGCAAGCAGGGACTGCTGAGCGGGGCTCTGTCCGGTCTGATCTACATGGTTTTGCTCTATTTCATCGGATCCCTGATCTTTGGGGAGCTGTCGTTTGAGACGGCGACGGCCCTTTCCCTGGTGATCGGAATCGGATGCGGTGCAATCGGCGGAATCATCGGCGTCAACACAAAGCCGAAAAAAAGAAGATAATACACAAAGGAGAGATCATTATGAAGAGAATTAAAACTTTGAATGAAGCAACCCTGAAGAAGAGCGCGGCAAAGGGCGGCTGCGGCGAATGTCAGACCTCCTGCCAGTCCGCATGCAAGACTTCCTGCACCGTTGCAAATCAGAAGTGCGAAAGAGCGTAAGCGGAGCGGTGTTTGGAATAGTCTGTGAAATGACGGACGGGTTCCGCGGTTCCGGTTCGGCGGGCGTTTTGTGCCTGCCGGATACGGGGCTTCACAGGGCACAGCCCCTGACTGAAAACTGAACGAAAAAGTTGGACGTCCGGCGGGCGTCCGCTTTTTGCGTTTACATAGCGAAAAGCAAGCGGTTTTGCCAAAGGCCGCGAAGAAACAGAAGAAAGAGGTTTTTCCATGGTTCATGTATTTCAAATGAAGGATAAGTATATCGCGCTGGATGTCAATAGTGGGTGTGTTCATGTGCTGGACAGGCTGTGCTATGACATTCTGCGGTATTTGTGTGAGACGGAGCAGGTTCCTGAGGAGGCCGTGTTCCCGGCGGTGATCCGGGAACTGGGCGGCGAATGGGAACGGCAGGAGCTGGACGAGGCATGGGCCGACCTGAAGGAGCTCTATGAGAGCGGTGTTCTGTTCTCTGCGGATGACTATGCGGACATTGCCGTCAATATGAAGCGGAATTCACCTGTAAAGGCAATGTGCCTGCATGTGGCCCATGACTGTAATCTGCGGTGCGCGTACTGCTTTGCGGACGAGGGGGCATATCACAACCGCCGGGAGCTTATGAGCGCGGAGACAGGCAAGCGCGCCATGGATTTTCTGATCCGTCATTCCGGAAAGCGCCGGAATCTGGAGGTGGATTTCTTCGGCGGAGAGCCTCTGATGAACTTCGGCGTGGTCAAGGAGGTGGTGGCGTATGCCAGAGAGCAGGAGAAGCTCCATGACAAGAACTTCCGCTTTACCATCACCACCAACGGCGTCCTGCTCAATGACGACAACATTGCATTTATCAATCAAAACATGTCAAACGTAGTCCTGAGCCTGGACGGAAGGAAGGAGACCAATGACCGGGTTCGGTGCCGGGCGGACGGCAGCGGCTCCTATGACAGCATTGTACCCAAGCTGATTAAGGTGGCGGAGAGCCGGAACCAGGACAACTATTATGTGCGCGGAACCTTCACAAAGTACAACCTGGACTTTTCCAGAGATGTCCTGCATCTGGCGGATCTGGGCTTTCAGCAGACCTCAGTGGAGCCGGTGGTCAGCGCGCCGGATGTGCCCTATGCCATCACAGAGGAGGATCTCCCCGCGCTCTTCGCCGAGTATGAAAAGCTGGTGGACGCGTATCTCGCGCGGAAGAAAGAGGGCAGGGGCTTTCATTTCTTTCACTTTATGATTGATCTGGACCAGGGCCCCTGTGTGATCAAACGTCTTTCCGGTTGCGGCGCCGGCTGTGAATACCTGGCGGTGGCGCCGAACGGCGACATCTATCCCTGCCATCAGTTTGTGGGGACTGAGGAATACAAAATGGGCAACATCAAGCAGGACGAACTCAATGGAGAGATCCGGAACAGGTTTGAGTCCTGCAATGTTTACACTAAGCCCAAGTGCCGGGACTGCTTTGCGAAGTTCTACTGCAGCGGCGGCTGTATGGCCAACGCGTGTCTGCTCAGCGGGGACATCAACGAGCCTCACGAAATCAGCTGTCAGCTCCAGCGCAAGCGGGTGGAATGCAGTCTCTATGCCAAGGCGGTTGAGGCGGAGCTGGGCCTGTGACAATGTGTTTTGAGAAATGAGCTTTGAAAGGAGGCGTTTTCTGTGTCAGAGGAAGAGAAGACGGTGCAGGAGAAGGATAGGGAATCAAAGGTGACCTTTTATGACATTGTGAAAAATGAGGAGATCAAAACCTACTTGGAAAAGGGTGACAAATATATCGGTACCATGGGATTTACCAACCACTCCCTGCTGCACGCCCAGCGCGCGGCCAAGGTGGCGTATACCATCCTGACGGCCCTGAATTTTGACAAGCGGACCGCGGAGCTGGCCCGGATCGCCGGATATATTCACGATATCGGCAATGTGGTCAACCGGATTGACCACGCCCAGAGCAGCGCGGTGATCGCCTTCAACATTCTGACCCGTCTGGGGATGGAGCCCAGGGAAATCGCAAAGGTGATCGCGGCCATCGGCAACCACGACGAGGGAACGGGCACGCCGGTTAACCAGGTGGCTGCCGCGCTGATTCTGGCGGATAAGACCGACGTGCGGCGCAGCCGGGTCCGGAACCGGGAGGCGTCCTCTTTCGATATCCACGACAGGGTAAATTACGCGGTTACCCAGTCGGATGTGACAGTTCTGACCGACAAGACCATACGCCTGGACCTAAAGATTGACACGGAGATCTGCTCTCTGGTGGATTATTTTGAGATTTTCCTGTCCAGGATGCTGATGTGCAAGCGGGCGGCGGATTTCCTTGGAACTACCTTTGAGCTCATTATTAACGATACAAAATTGATTTGACGGAATGTTTCTGTTTGTCAAAGTTTAAAAAATTTTAACAATTTAGTGGAAATGCTTGACTTGACAGGAAGGAAAGGTTATAATAACTCGGTTGTTATATACCATATGGCAGAGTGCCGTGGGGACAGGCACATCATTTTGTAAAATAATTAGTCCGGCGGACGGTTTGCCGGAATATTTTTAAGTTATCATACTGTAGGCTTCGCTTACACAAAGGAGGAAGAAAAAGTGTCCAGAAGTTTAGTCAAATTTGTGGCTATTATTTTGGTAATTGCCGCACTTTTCTATGTTGGCCTTTACGGTCTTGACATCACGGACAAAGTTCGATTCCCCGGTATTCTGGATGAAGACGGAATCACACAGGGGCTTGACCTGAAGGGTGGAACGGTCATTGTCTATAAGGCACAGTCCGACAATCCCACAGAGGATGAAATGAATACGGTGGTGAACATGCTGCGTACCCGTCTGGATAACCAGGGGTATACAGAGGCTTCGCTTACCAAGCAGGGCGCTGACAAGGTCCGGGTTGAACTGCCGGATGTGCAGGATGCACAGCAGGCCGTGGAAACCCTCGGTGCGACCGCGCAGCTTGTGTTTGCCGACCCCAGCGGTCAGGAGGTTATGACCGGCAAGGAAGTGAAAAACGCAACCGCGGAATACGGCCAGACCGAACAGGGGATGACCAAGAGCTCTTACTACATCAGCCTTGAGCTGACGGACGAAGGCCGCGACAAGTTCGCGGAGGCAACGGGCAGACTGGCGTCCCAGCCCTCCGGCCAGAACTACATCGCCATCATGATGGACAACCAGCCTATTTCCATGCCCCGGGTACAGCAGCGGATCGACAGCAACAGCTGTGTCATCACGGGCGAATTCACTGCTGAAGAGGCAAAGGCACTGGCCGCCAACATCAAGTCCGGACAGCTGCCCTTCTCTCTGGAGCAGGTGGAGGTCCGCACTGTAAGCGCGACGCTGGGTGACGAGGCGCTGGGCAATGCCATGAAAGCCGGTATCATCGGCCTGATTCTGGTAATGCTGTTCATGCTTCTGATTTACCGTCTCCAGGGACTCATGGCGGACTTTGCCCTGATTGGCTATGTCGCCATTGTGTTCATCATCATTTCCAACCTGCACATCAATTTGACCCTGCCTGGTATCGCGGGTATCATACTGTCGATTGGTATGGCGGTTGACGCGAACGTTGTTATCTTTGAGCGCGTCAAGGAAGAATTGCGCCTTGGAAAAACAGTCCGCAGCGCGGTGGACGCCGGCTTCAACCGTGCCCTCTCCGCGGTCATTGATTCCAATATCACCACCATCATCTCCGCGGTAATCCTGTGGGTGCTGGGAACCGGTACAATCAAGGGCTTTGGTATCACGCTGTTCATCGGTATCATTGTGTCCATGCTCTCTGCGATCTTTGTCACCAAGTTCCTGCTCAAGCAGATGATCGGCATGAATGTCAAGAATCTCTGGTTCTATGGCGTCAGTAAGAAAGATAAAGTAGAGACTTTGAAAGGAGGCAAAGCATAATGTTTGACATCGTGAAAAAGAAGAATATCTTTTTAGGTATCTCCATTGTCCTCATGCTGGTTTCCATTGCCTCTTTAATCTTCCGCGGGTTTAACTTGGATACCGACTTTGCGGGCGGTATGGCGGTTACCTATCAGATCGACAAGGAATTTTCCGTTGCCGATGTTCAGGCCGCTGTGGACAGCGCGCTGGGAGCCACCCAGAGCCCTTCCTCTGTACAGCAGTCCGGCAATGAAGTTATCATCAAGTTCGGATTTGACAACTCCCTGCAGACCGATGAGGAGCGTTCTGATTTCTCCATGACCAAGATCGCGGCCATCACCGCTGCCCTGCAGGAAAAGTTCGGTACACCGGCAGAGAACACGGAAGCGCCCGCCGCTGAGGCGCCGGCTGAGTCCGCGGCTCCGGAGGCAGCCGCTTCCGCGGCGCCCGACGCCAGCGCGGCCCCGGATGCCAGCGCAGAGCCTGAGGCTTCTGCTGCGCCTGAACAGGAGGCTGCGCCTTCTGTCACCGGCGTGACCCTGAAGAATCAGGATATCGTATCTCCGTCCACCGGGCGTGACCTGGCGCGGTCTGCGGTCATGATGTCCATTCTGGCTTGTATCGCGATTCTCCTGTATGTCACCTTCCGGTTTGAATTCACCTCCGGTGTGGTTGCGATTGTGGCCCTGGTACACGACGTACTGCTGCTGCTGGGCGTATATTCCCTCCTGCAGTGGAGCGTGGATACCAACTTTATTGCGGCGGTTCTGACGGTTCTGGGTTATTCCATCAATAACACCATCGTTATCATGGACAGAATCCGAGAGAACACCCGTCACGCGAGAAAAGAGACCTACGGAGAGATTGCAAATGCCAGCATTTGGCAGACCATGACCCGGTCGATCAATACGACCGTGACCACCCTGCTGACCATCGGTATGGTTTATATCCTGGGCGTTCCGTCGATCCAGGCGTTCTCCCTGCCGATCATCATCGGTATTGTGGTCGGTTTCTACTCCTCCGTATTTGTTTCCGGTCCGCTGTGGGCCCTGTGGAGAGATTCCGCAGTCAAAGGCAAAAAGGCGGCTGCCGCGAAGTAAGACGGCAAAGCAAGCGAATTTCCGGCCGGCACAGGTTATCCTGTGCCGGCTTTTTGCGTCCCTGGCCTGCACTGACGGGTCCTGCCGCACGCCGGAGCCATCTCCGGGCGGAACCGGGACACTCTGTACATAATTGCCCGTGTCTGCGAATAGATATGAGATATATCAATAATTCTAGGAGGAATCGGCATGGAAGAGGAAAAAAGACACAGCATCACCATGGAAAACAGAGAAAAGCTGACCATCACAGAGGTGGATGATGTGGAGAGCTTTGACGAGGAGAAGGTGGTGGTCTATACTTCAATGGGCATGATGACGGTAATTGGCAGCGATTTTCGGATCCATAAGCTCAATGTGGATGACGGACAGCTGGTGATTGAGGGACTGGTGGATGAGATCAGGTACAGCGAGACCAGGGCAAAGGAACGTCAGGGCGGATTTTTCTCAAGGATGTTCCAGTAAACGGGGCGGCGATAGGAGTCGAAGCTATGGAAGTGACATTTGGTGTCAATATCAGCTATTTTTTGTGGTCGCTGCTCACCGGCGGCGTACTGGCTCTGGCCTATGATCTGCTCAGGACTGTGCGGCGGATCATCCGGACCTCGGCCTTTGGGGTGAACCTGGAGGACATCCTCTATTTTCTGCTGGCCGGCGCACTGATGTTCTGGCTGGCCTATGACAAGAACGGCGGCCGGCTCCGGTGGCAGGGCATATTGGGGACCGCCGCCGGGTTTGCCCTGTACCGGGTGGTTTTGCAGGACTGGGTTGTGAAAATTCTGGTCAGGGGCTATGACATTCTGGTACAAATCTTTCTCTGGATCCTGAAGATTCTCCTGTTTCCTGTCCGGATTGTATATAAAATACTGGAAAAGCCCTTTGTGATTATAGGCTGGTACAGCAGAAAAGGGGCGCGGCGGGCCGGAGGCTTTTTAAAAACCCGGGCGGAGAAGCGGAAGATCAAGCGGAAATGCCGGAGGGCAGAGGCGGCAAAGCGCAAAGAGAACCGCAGAAAACAGCGGCAGGAGGAACAGAAAAAAGCGAAAAACAGAATCAAAAAGCAGGAGGGGGACGTCCGGCCTTCCAAAAGGGCGGTGCAGAGAGCTGGACGCGGCCGAAAATAAAGAAATTTTTCGTTGACAAAGCACCGACTTTAGGATATAATCAAAATATATATCTATATCCAAGAAAGGCGGCGTTGTCGTGAGAGAGGTATCTGGCAGCAAGCGGCAGGTATATGCTTCTCAGGCGAAACCAGCGGCCGGCAAAAAAACAAAGCGGAAGCTCAACCCGCGGCGGTTTGTGTTTGCAATGCTGGCAATCGGATTTGTGGTGTATTTCGTCTATGTGATGATCTGGCAGCAGGTGACTATTTCCAAGAAGAACCAGGAGATTGACGCACTGCAGGAGAAGATCAGCGCGGCCAGCCAGCAGACGGAAAAACTGCAGGAGGAACTTGATAATTTGAATGATCCGGCGTATTTGGAGCGGATCGCAAGGGAAAAGCTGGGCTTGGTAGAGCCCAATGAACGGGTTTTTGTCGACGCGAACAAAAGCGACTCGAACAAGAGCGACTGATCCGTCCGGGGCTTTTCCGTCTGCCTCAGTCCGGAAGTTTTGGGGGACTTGATCGGTTTCCTGATCAATTATGAGAAGAGTTATTTTAAAATTACATAGGAGGGGATCCCCTCTGGGAAGGATTATGGAAGAACATGCAAATTGAAGTAGGTTCGGTAGTTGAAGGTAAGGTTACGGGGATCGCGGCGTTCGGTGCTTTTGTGGAATTGGAGAGCGGCAAGACCGGACTGGTCCATATTTCAGAGATAGCATCTGAATATGTCAGTGATATCAAGCAGCATTTGAAGGAGGGCCAGAAGGTCAAGGTCAAAGTCATTGGCATGGACAAGGGAAAGATCAGTCTCTCCATCAAGCAGGTGGAGGGCGGTGGCGGCGCCCGGAAGGAAGAGCGGAGGCAGCCCCGCCAGAAACGCTATGAGCGGAGACCCCAGCAGAATAACAACAACGGCCCCAAGCAGCCGCCGGAGGAGTTTGAATTCGTGCGCAAGCGCGGCGGCGGTGATATGACCTTTGACGACATGCTCCAGAAATTCAAGCAGGACAGCGACGAGAAGTTTCAAGATTTAAAGCGGAGCAACGACGGAAAGCGCAGCGGAGGCTATAAACGGGCATATTGATGCCGGATAGAAATCAGGTGAGATAAGATGACAGGTGCAGTGATTGTATGGCTGGCGACAGCGGTTGTTCTGGGCGTGATTGAGGGCGTGACCATATCCCTGGTCTCCATTTGGATGGCGCTGGCTGCGGTGGTTTCGGCCATTACTGCGGCTCTGGGCGGCAGTATTATGGTGCAGATGCTGGTCTTTGTGGCGGTATCTGCGGTTCTGCTGGTTCTGACGGCGCCGCTGAGCCGGAAATTCCGGAATCAGAAAAAGACCAGCACCAATGCGGACAGGCTGCTGGAGCAGGAGGGCGTGGTCCTTCGGCGCATTGACCCCATAGAAAACAAGGGGCAGATCAAGGTGATGGGCCAGGTCTGGTCCGCCTCCGGACAGAACGGCGAGACCATTGATGACGGTGAAAAAGTAAAGGTAGTGTCAATAGAGGGCGTCCACGCGATTGTGAAAAAGCTGGACTGAGGTTTGCGCTGTCCCATGGACAGGGAAAGGAAGGGTTTTATGCCTTTTTTAATTGGTATACTCGTAATTGTCATTCTGCTGTTGATTTCCTGTATCAAGATCGTGCCCCAGGCACAGTCCTATGTCATCGAACGTCTGGGCGCGTTTCATGCGACCTGGGGCGTGGGACTCCATTTTAAGGCCCCTATGATTGACCGTGTCGCAAAGCGGGTGAGCCTGAAGGAGCAGGTGGTGGACTTCCCGCCCCAGCCGGTTATCACCAAGGATAATGTCACCATGCAGATTGACACGGTGGTCTATTTCCAGATCACGGATCCCAAGCTGTATACCTATGGTGTGGATATGCCAATGTCTGCCATAGAGAATCTGACTGCCACCACCCTGCGTAACATCATCGGCGATATGGAGCTGGACGAGAGTCTGACCTCCCGGGATGTCATCAATACCCAGATGCGGTCCATCCTGGATGAGGCCACAGATCCCTGGGGTATCAAGGTTAACCGCGTGGAGCTGAAGAACATCATTCCGCCCGCGGGAATCCGGGAAGCCATGGAAAAACAGATGAAGGCAGAGCGGGAACGCCGTGAGGCAATTCTGCGGGCAGAGGGCGAAAAGAAGTCCGCAGTCTTGGTCGCGGAAGGTGAAAAGGAATCCAGAATTCTGCAGGCGGAGGCGGAAAAACAGTCTCAGATTCTGCAGGCGGAGGCGGAGAAGGAAGCGGCCATCCGGGTGGCGGAAGGTGAAGCACAGGCTATTCTGGAGGTCCAGAAGGCCACCGCAGAAGGTTTGCGGATGCTCAATGAGGCCAGCCCCACGGAGCAGGTCATTGCCATCAAGAGTCTGGAGGCGTTTGCCAAGGCCGCGGACGGCCGGGCAACCAAAATTATCATCCCGTCTGAAATACAGGGGCTTGCCGGTCTGGTCACCAGCATTAAGGAACTGGCCGAGGACGGCGATCTGACTGTAAAGAAATAACAGCATTTTGCCTGCGTTTTGCTGTGAACAGGTTTCATACGGGAGGGGGAATCCCCCTCCCGGTTTCATGTCCCGGGACGCAGCGTATAGGATAAGCAAAGATTTTAGGAGGTTTTACACTTATGTCAGGACATTCGAAATGGGCAACCATCAAAAGGAAGAAAGGGGCCATTGACGCCAAGCGCGGGAAGATTTTCACCAAGCTGGGCAGAGAGCTTATGGTCGCGGTCAAGGAAGGGGGCCCGGATCCGGATTCGAATTCAAAGCTGCGTGATGCCATTGCCAAGGCCAAGGCGAACAACATGCCAAACGACACCATCCAGAGAAGCATTAAAAAGGCTTCTGGTGAAGGCAATGCCAACGAGTACTTTGAGATGGTCTATGAGGGCTATGGACCAAGCGGAATCGCGGTGATCGTTGAGACGCTGACTGACAATAAAAACCGTACCGCGGGAGATCTGCGCCATTACTTTGATAAAAACGGCGGGAATTTGGGCCAGAACGGCTGTGTCAGCTTTATGTTTGACCGCAAGGGCGTTCTGGTTGTGGAAAAAGCCGAGGGAATGGACGAGGACACCTTGATGATGGACGCGCTGGAAGCCGGCGCTGACGATTTCAATGTGGAGGACGAGTGCTATGAAATCATGACCGCGGTGGAATCCTTCAGCGCGGTACGTGAGGCGCTGGAAAAGGCGGGTTACAGCTTTGTACAGGCGGAGATCAACTATATTCCCCAGACCACCGCTGCGCTGGATGATCCTGAAGCGGTGACGAAAATGGAGAGGCTCATCGACATGCTGGAAGAGAACGACGATGTGCAGAACGTGTACCACACCTGGGAAATGCCCGATGAGGAAGAGGCGTAGGATGCCGCGTCCGGTCCGCGGCGGCCCCGTTGCCGTAAGCGGTTCGGCGTTCTGGGGTATCTTTTACACCAATAGAAGAGCGGGAAGGACGTTTTGCAAGACGTCCTTTCTTTGACTTTTGCGGGTTACAGTCAAACTGCAGCCACAGCCTGAAACGATGCGGGGGAATGATTCATGCCAACCTTTGTTCATACAGCGGACGTGCATTTTGATACGCCGTTTTCTGCCCGGTTTACGCCCAGGCAGGCTTCTCTGCGGCGGAAGGAGGTCATGCAGACTTTTCAGAAAATTGCGGATCGGGCGGCTGAGGCGGATCTGTTCCTGATCAGCGGAGACCTCTTTGACGGGCGCTATGTTTCGGCGGACACCGTTGCGTATCTGAAGCGGTGTTTTTCGAGCATGCCTGGAACACAGGTGCTGATTGCGGCGGGCAATCATGATCCCCTGACCGCGGAGTCACCGTACCGTACGGAGGAATGGAGCGAAAATGTGCACATTTTCGGAACCGAAATGGAGTTTGTGGACTTTCCCCAATGGCAGATCCGGATTCATGGGCGGAGCTTTGGGCAGCAGCATGAAAAACAGCCGCTTTTGTCACAGCTGGAGCTGGCGCCGGACTGGACCAATGTGCTGGTTCTGCACGGCGAGCTGGTATCCGAAGGGGGGAACAGTATCTATAATCCCATAGAACGGCCTGTGCTGGAACAGAGCGGCGCGGACTACGCCGCCCTTGGCCATGTGCATCAATACAGCGGACTTAAGCGGCTGGGCCGGACCGGTTTTGCCTATCCCGGCATCCCGGAGGGCAGGGGCTTTGACGAGGAGGGCAGAAAGGGATATCTGGCGGGAGAGCTCCGGCGGAACGCTGTGCGGGCCGAGTGGATACCGGTCAGCCGCAGGAGCTTTTGGCATGTGGACGCGGATCTTACCGGAATGGAGGACAGCATGCAGGTTCTGGAGGCGGCGGAGCGCGCTTTGGCGCAGGCCGGCGGTGCGGAGGATCTCTATAAGCTGTCCCTGACCGGCAGAGCACGGCGGGGGCTGGCACAGCCGGAGTTTCTGACAGAACAGCTCAGAGACCGGGCGTTTTACCTTGAGGTGCTTGATAAGACTGTGCCGGACTATACCCTGGAGGAGCTTGCGGAGGAGCCCAGCCTGCGCGGCGCCTTTGTGTCTGAAATGCTGGAGAGAATTGCCGCCATGTCTGAGACGGAAAAGGAGATTGGCCTGCGGGCAGTCAGAATTGGACTGGAGGCAATGGAAGGGGGACAAAACGGATGATACGCTTGACAGAGGCGGTTCTGGTCCGGTTTGGGCGGTTTGAAAACCAGACCCTGCGGTTTCAGGAAGGCCTGCATGTGATCTGCGGCCCGAACGAGGCGGGCAAGTCCACCATCCAGCTTTTTCTCCGGGTGATGCTTTACGGTGTGCCAAACCAGAGAAAAACAGCCGGTACCCTGCGGGATCGTGAACGAATCATTCCGTGGAACGAAAAGACTGCGGAGGGAATACTGCGCCTGGAGACGGATGGCAGGGCCTTGGAAATCCGAAGGCGGTTCGGGAAAACGGCCGCGGGAGACAGGACCGAGATCCTTGATGTTCATACCGGCGAGCCTGTTCCCGGCTATACGGCCGAGCATTTGGGCGAGGCGCTGATGGGCGTGCCTGCGGCCGTGTTTGAAAAGACGTACTGGCTCCGGCAGGAGGGAGCCAGCATGGCCGGAAAGGATGAGGAATTGAGCAGGCGGCTTCTGAACCTTAGGGATACCGGCGAGGAGGAGATTTCCGCGGAGCGCACCCTGGAGGAGCTGGAGCGGGCCAAACGGGCGGTCAAGGCCAGGGACCGCCGAAGCAGTCCGGGACGGCTGGATATTCTGCGCAAGGAGCGGGAGGAAAAACTGCAGGAGCAGTACCATCTGAACACAAGTATGCGGCAGAGAGAGGCTGTCCAGAATCGGATTACGCAGGAGCGGCAGAGGCTCAAAACAGCGGAAACCCAGGCGGAGGAGCTGGCGGCGGCCGCGGAAGTGCAGACAAAGCTGCGGACCATGGACGCCCGGCTTAAAAAATGGGAGCAGGCACAGCTCCTCCGGGAGAAGGCGCAAAGCGCGCGGAACCGGAAGGCGTGCCAACAGTTCCGGGACCTGACCGAGGAGATGGTCAGGAGAGCAGAGGTGTTGGAAAGAAATGCGGAAACGCTTGACCAAAACGACCGGATAGGGTATGATAAGGAAAAGGCCAATCAGCGGGCGGCCGGAGGCAGAAAGACAGAAAAAACAGGCTGGCGGCTGGCTGGGGCTGGAATTGGCCTTTTGGCGCTCGCCCTGATTTTGGCCATATGCCGGCTCCCCTTCTGGATAGCGGGAACGGCGGCCGCGGGGCTTGCCGGCCTGGCCTGCGCGGCGGCAGGGCTTGGACGTTTGACGCAGGGCCGGCGGGAGGCGCGGCGCGCCGCGCAGGAGCTGGATGCCCTGGTCCAGCTTGCGGCCCAGCAGACCGCGGAAAAAGAGAAGAATCGGCGGGAACTTGCGGAATTGCTTCAGGCGTATGGCGCTGAGAGTGCCAAAGCTCTGCGGGATGGCATGGAGCTCTGCAGAAGTTCCATGCTGGAGGCGGACAGCTTCCAAAGTGCCTTTGACGCGCTGATGGACGGCGAGGATCCGGAGATCCTCCGGGCGGAGGCCGAAGCGGCCCGGGCCGCGCTGTCGCAGAATGCCGGCATTCTCACCGGGGACTTTTCCGGCAGGCTCCAGGCGGTGCGGCAGACGCAGATGGAGGCGGCCGTGGCGGTCAAGGAGCTGGAGGGTGAGCTCAGCTATGTATTCCGCGGCGGACGGAACCCGGCGGATCTGGAGGCTGAACTCCGTCAGCTCGACCAGGATATCAGCGAGCAGGAAAAGGAGCTCAAAGCGGCGGAAATGGCGGCAGAGGTCTTTTCCCTTGTATATGAAAAAAGAAAATCTGATTTTACACCACTGGTCAATGCAAGAGTCAATGCGTATTTGGATATACTGACATCAGGCAAGTATAAGGATGTGCGGGTGTCTCAGGATTACCGGCTCCAGCTGGCGCCGCGGGGCACTGCCCTGCACGAGGCCGAGTATTTCAGCCGCGGCACCTTTGAACAGATTTACTTTGCTCTTCGGGCCGCGCTGGGGGAGCTGATTGGAACCGGCGGCGAGCCGCTGTTTCTGGATGATTTCCTGATGGCCTATGACGACACCCGGGCAAAGGCGGCGCTGGAGCTTTTGAAGCGGCTGGCGGAAAAACGACAGATACTGCTGTTTACCTGTCACAGGAGAGACGTGGAAAACGCGGCGGAGACCGGTGCCGCGATCAGTCATTTAGAGGAGGAGATAGAACATGTCTGCTGAAGTAAAAAATGAACGGGGCTTGATCCGGATCTCAAATCATGTGATCTCAAAGCTGGCGGGCTATGCCGCCACCAAATGCTACGGCGTGGTGGGTATGGCGACCCGGAGCAGCAAGGACGGGCTGGCCAGCCTTTTGAAGAAAGAGAGCATGGACCGCGGGATCAAAATCAGAGTCAATGAAAACGCGCTGGACATCGCCCTTTATGTGATTATGGAATACGGTGTCAACATCGGCACGGTGGGCGAGATTGTAAAGAACAGCGTGAAATATCAGGTGGAAGAAATGACAGGCCTTGAGGTACATTCCGTAACCGTCAATGTGGAAAGTATCCGTGTGCACCAGCAGGGATAGGCGGAGCCCGGAACTGTTACCAGAAGGAGGAAAGATCGTGGAAGAGTTACACAGCGAAGCAATACGGCAGATGATTGCATCTGCTTCCAATCATCTGCAGAATAACAGAAAGCATATCAATGACTGTAATGTATTTCCCGTGCCGGACGGGGATACGGGGACCAATATGGGCATGACCTTTGGTGCGGCGGCCGATGAAGCGCTGGCCTGCAGTTCCGAGGCAGGAGCCGGCGAGATTCTGGAGGTGCTGGCCAAATCCTCCCTGCGCAATGCCCGGGGGAACTCCGGCGTCATTCTGTCCCAGATCCTGCGGGGACTGGCCGCGGCGGTCCACGGCCATCACGCCTTGGGAACCGCGGAGATCACTGCGGCGGTCTGCGAGAGCCGGGACACGGCCTACCGTGCGGTTATGAAGCCCACCGAGGGGACTATCCTCACTGTGGTTCGCCAGACTGCGGAATTTGCGGAGAGTCAAGGCGGACAGTATCAGGAGCCCCTTGCGCTCATGAAGGCGTTGCTGGCCGCGGCAAAGGAGAGCCTGGATCAGACGCCGGAGATTCTGCCGGTGCTGAAGCAGGCCGGCGTGGTGGATGCCGGCGGCATGGGCGTGGTCACCCTTTTAGAGGGGGCTGTTCTGGCCGCGGAAGGGAATTTTGTGCGGCTGGATCAGGAGGCCGCCATCCAGACCGCGAAAGCAGTCCGGGTGAGCACAGAAGAAGCGGAAAAGATCAAGTTCCTGTACTGTACGGAATTTTTGATTCACAAGACGCCGGAGCGGCAGACCACGCAGTTTATGGCGGCGATCCGTCCCAAGGGCGACTGTATGCTCGTGATTGAGGAGGATGAGATCGTGAAGGTACATATTCACACCAACCATCCCGGATTTGTCATTGAGCAGGCGCTGAAGCTGGGCGAGCTCACCAACCTGAAGATCGACAATATGAAATACCAGCATGAGGAGCGCATACAGGCCGCCGAGGCGGCGGAACCAGATGAAAAACGCAGGCCGTTTGGGTTTGTGGCCGTGTCCGCGGGCCCGGGGCTGGACGAGGTCTTTCAGAGCATCGGCGTGGACGCGGTGGTGGAGGGCGGACAGACCATGAACCCCAGCACCCAGGACCTTTTGAACGCGGTGCAGAGCGTTCCGGCTGACACGGTTTTTGTGATGCCTAACAATAAAAATATCATTCTGGCGGCCGAGCAGGTTGACGGCCTGACCGGGCAGAATGTCATTGTGATACCAACCCGTAACATCCCCCAGGGGATCTCCGCCATACTGGCCTTTGACGAGGACGCGGACGCGGCGGCAAATCAGGAGGCCATGACCCAGATGATGGAGACGGTCAAGTGCGGGCAGATTACCTTCGCGGCCCGGGATTCTGCTGTGGACGGATTTGAGATCCGCAAGGGCGACGTTATGGGCATGGTTGGAAGCGCCATCCGCACCGTGGGAACGGACATCAACGCGGCGGCGGAAGAGCTGGTCAATACCCTGATTGATGATGAAAGCGGCGTGATTACGATTTATTACGGTGCCGATACGGAAAAGGAGCAGGCGGAGGCGCTGGAAAAGACCTTGGCTGACAAGTATGAATATCTGGACGTGTCGCTGATCTATGGCGGACAGCCTGTTTATTATTATTTTTTAGCGGTGGAATGAAACATGAAACTGAGTGACAGTATTCGTTATCTGAAGGGAATAGGAGAAAAACGCGCCGAGCTGTTTCACAAGCTTGGCGTGTTCACTATACAGGATCTGCTCTGCCATCTGCCCCGGGGCTATGAGGACCGGACCGACATCCGGGAGGTTGCGGATTTGCAGGAGGGGGAGAGCGTGTGTGTGCGGGTGTCCCTGGGGGGCGGAATCAGGAGCTTCCGCGCCCGGACCGGCGCGCGGGTGACACAGGCCCGTATGACAGACGGGACCGGCGTGCTGACCGCCACCTGGTTCAACGCGCCTTATGCGGAAAAGATGCTGCGCGGCGCAGAGGATTTTATTCTGTTCGGCAAGGTGAGCTTTCGCGGCCGGATTCCGGAGATGATCAACCCGGTGACCGAGAATCAGGAGCGGGCGGGCAGCAAGACCGGCAAGATTATCCCGGTCTATCCCTGTACGGCCGGTCTGAGTCAGCGGCATATCCGGGACGCGGTGCAGAACGCGCTGGAGCTTTTGACTGAGCCAATGCCGGATGTCCTGCCCCCGCCCATCCGGGAGGCCTACAGCCTGATGCCCGTTGAGCGGGCAATTCGGCAGGTCCATGAGCCGGATGACTTTGATACCTTTGAGGAGGCCCGGCGCCGGCTGGCCTTTGAGGAATTCTTTATCCTCCAGATCGGGATCGGCATGGTCAAGGAACAGCGGCGTGCCGGCAAGGCGCCCCGGTTTGATAACGTCAAGTGCATTGCGGACTTTGCGGCAGAACTGCCCTTTGCCCTGACCTATGCCCAGAAGCGGGTCATCAATGAGATCAGCGCGGACCTGCGGCGGGACATTCCCATGAACAGGCTGGTGCAGGGGGATGTGGGCTCCGGCAAGACGGTTGTCGCGGCCGCGGTCATGTACGCGGCGGTCCGGTCCGGCTTTCAGGCCGCCATGATGGCGCCCACGGAGATTCTGGCCCGGCAGCACTATGAGAATCTGAAAAAGCTGTTCGCGCCCTGGTCTGTCACCGTAGCCTTTCTGAGCGGCGGTCAGAAGGCCGCGGAGCGGAACTATAATCTCCAGATGATTGCAGACGGTACGGCGGGAATTGTCGTGGGGACCCATTCCCTGATCGTGGACAAGGTGGAATTCCATTGTCTGGGTCTGGCCATCACCGACGAACAGCACCGCTTCGGCGTTCGACAGCGGACGGCTCTGTCTGGAAAAAGCGAGAAGGTCCACACCCTTGTCATGACTGCCACCCCCATTCCCCGGACCCTGTCCCTGATCCTGTACGGGGATTTGGATGTGTCCGTCATTGATGAGCTCCCAGCCGGCCGAAAGAAGATAGAGACCCTTGCTGTGGACGAGGGAAAGCGGAGCCGGGTGGACAGCTTTGTGCTCAAACAGCTGGACGAGGGGCGGCAGGCCTATTTCATCTGTCCGCTGATTGAAGAATCTGAGGTCATAGAGGCCAATGCTGTGGAGGCGTATCTGGAAAAGCTGAAAAAAGGAGCCTATCGGAACCGGCGGGTGGAAGCCCTGCACGGACGCATGAAATCCCAGGAGAAAGAGGCGGTTATGGAGCGGTTTGCCCGCGGCGAGATTGAGGCGCTGGTATCCACCACGGTCATTGAGGTGGGCGTCGATGTCCCCAACGCCAGCGTGATGGTCATTGAGAACGCGGAGCGGTTTGGCCTGTCCCAGCTGCACCAGCTGCGGGGCCGGGTCGGCCGGGGCGAATGGCAGTCCTATTGTATCCTGTTCTGCGCCAGCGGCGGCACCTTTGCACAGCAGCGTATGCGGGTCATGTGCGAAACAGACGACGGCTTTCAGATCGCGGAGAAGGATCTGGAGCTTCGGGGGCCGGGTGAATTTTTGGGGACTCGCCAGCACGGCCTGCCGGAGACGCGGATCGGAGATTTTGTCACAGATATGCAGCTGCTTAAGGATGCGCAGGCCGCCGCGGCAATCGTGCTGAAGCACGATCCGGGACTGGAGAACCAAACTATGGCTTCTTTGCGGAAGCAGGTGGACGAGACCTTCCGGAAGGCCGGCGGAATTCTGAATTAAAAGGAAAAGAGAGCCATGTCGGCCCTTCGGGAAAGACAGGCCGGCATCATATAAAAAGACCGCGGCGATGCCGCGGTCTTTTGCAGGTAAGGCTAATCGCTGATCTTGACCAGCTTGCCCTGAAGCTCGTCCACCTGTTTTTTCTCTTCTTCTGTCAGATCTTTGGAACGCAGGTCCCGAAGCGTCATGTTTGCATCGTCTGTGAGTCCTTCTTCAATGAGTTCCTCTGCATCCTTGATCAGTTTGGCGATTTCCGCACGCTGGGCCGATTCGCTGTCCCTGGTGTCCTTGGCGGGCGCGGGGGCGGAGGCCTTTGGCGCGGCCGTTTTACCTGACTGTGCAGGAGCTGTGGCCGCTGGCGCAGATACGGCTGCAGAGGGCACAGGCGTTGCCGTGGCTGTGGCCGCCGGGGTTGCCGTCGGTTTTGCAGAGGACTTTGGATCTGCGGCTTTATCCTTGCCGCAGCCTGCCATCAGCAGGACGGCGGCAAGGGAGACAGAGATGAAAACAATGTTTTTTTTCAAAGAGGGTCATCCTTTCGTAGAATAGATTATCGTTGGTAGGGGTATGTCGGTATGAAGAAAAGCGCCGTGCGATCAGGCCTGGACCTGAGCCGTACACTTGGTGTACAGCTTTTTATAGACCCCGTAAAGCGCTTCATAGACCGCGCTGTATTTGTCCACCAGAGAAACCACATAGGATTCCTTGTACTTGGGAATTGCCGTACTGCAAAGCCACATATGCTTTGTGATGATGTCCTTTTCCAGCTCAGAGAGCTCTGTGAGCCGCTCTGCGTTGCGCAGGGCCAGCTTGGGGTGGATGGCGGCGTGCCGGAACATGCCAAACCGCTTTTCCTTACACTGATAATGGAACAGGTCGTGAAGCAGTCCCGCCCGGGCCACAGCCCGATAGTCCATATGCAGTTTCTTGCAGATCACAAAGCTGTAATAGGAGACATTGATGGAGTGCCGCATACGGGAGACCCCGTAATGATGACGGCACCAATCCAGGCGGAGCACCTCTGGGGCGTCAAGCAGGTCCTGAACAAGTGAAGCATATTCTTCATACTTTTTACTGGCATTACTGACCATTTTTTACCACCTTAAATTGTGTCTATTTTTTACTGCCGGGATATGCCGCCGGCAATCCCGCACCGTCCGGAACAAATTCCGGCGCAGTGTTTCACAGATCAATCCTTTTATTCATATTATATGCTATAAAATTTAAAAAATCAAGATGAAATATTTATCAGAATACCCTTTACTCTGGGAGAAAAATAGGTTATAATATTACCAGCTGAGTTTGAACGGCCTGCCGGGGCGGCTTGCGGCCGCGGGATACCCTGGGCCGGCACATGCTCTTATCATTTTAAAGGGAAGTTTTCTATGGGAGTTTTCTCACTCATCAAAGAAGAAGTTAATATTGTATTTGAGCGCGACCCCGCAGCCCGGACCAGAGCCCAGGTCTTTTTCCTGTACCCTGGAGTCCGGGCTATTATCAATTACCGGATTGCCCACTGGCTTGACGGCCGGGGGCACCATTTTCTGGCGGACTGGGTCTCCAAGCACACCCGGAAGAAGACCGGGATTGAGATTCATCCGGCGGCGCAGATCGGCAAGGGCGTGTTTATTGACCATGGCATGGGTGTGGTCATCGGCGAGACTGCGGTCGTGGGCGACCACTGTACCATCTATCAGGGGGTTACCCTGGGCGGTACCGGAAAGGACAAGGGGAAGCGCCACCCGACCATCGGCAGGAATGTGACCATTGGAAGCGGCGCAAAGATACTCGGCCCTTTTACCGTGGGGGAGAACAGCAAGGTCGCGGCCAATGCGGTGGTGCTCAATGAGATTCCGCCGAACAGCACCTGCGTCGGCGTGCCGGCCCACATTGTCAAGCGGGACAACAAGCGGGTTGCGCCCGCGGCTCCGGCACTGCAGCCGGTGGCTGATCTGGACCAGATACATATTCCCGATCCGGTTTCCATGGAGCTTTGCAGTCTCCGTGCGGAGATGGAGAGAATCAAACATAAATTGGAGGAATTGGACCATGATTGATACGAAGCTTTATCTGTATAATACCCTGACCCGGGAAAAACAGGAGTTCATCCCTATTGAGCCCGGCAAGGTCAGGATGTATTCCTGCGGGCCCACTGTGTATAACTTTTTCCATATTGGAAACGCGCGGCCGTTTATCCTGTTCGATACCCTGCGCCGCTATCTGGAGTATAAGGGCTATGCGGTTAAATTTGTGCAGAATTTCACAGATATTGACGATAAGATGATCAATAAGGCAAACGAGCTTGGTATTACGGTCAAGGAGCTGGCCGACCAGTATATCGCGGAATACTATACGGACGCAAAGGGACTGGGAATCCGCCCCGCGACCGTGCATCCCAGAGCGACGGAGAATATAGACTCCATCATTGAGATCATTCAAACCCTGATTGATCAGGGGTATGCCTATGATGTGGACGGCGACGTTTATTACAGCACGAAAAAGTTCGGTGCATACGGGAAACTTTCCCATCAGCCCCTGGAGGATCTGGAGAGCGGCGCGCGGATCGACGTGAATGAGGATAAGAGGGATCCCATGGATTTCGCCCTCTGGAAAAAACAGAAGCCGGGTGAACCGGCCTGGGAGAGCCCGTGGGGCATGGGGCGGCCGGGCTGGCACATTGAGTGCAGCGCCATGGCCAACACCTATCTGGGCAAGACCATTGACATTCACAGCGGCGGGCAGGATTTGATTTTTCCCCACCATGAGAACGAAATTGCCCAGAGCGAGGCGGCGAACTGCTGTCAGTTTTCCAATTACTGGATTCACAACGGCTATATCAACGTGGATAACCGAAAGATGTCGAAGTCCCTTGGGAATTTCTTTACGGTCCGGGATGTGGCAAAGGAATTTGACTATGAGGTGATCCGTTTCTTTATGCTCTCCGCCCATTACCGGAGCCCGATCAATTTCAGCAAGGATTTGATGGAGGCCGCGAAATCCAGTCTGGAACGGATCTATACCTGTCTGGATTCCATGGATTTCTTTCTGGAAAACGCGCCGGAGCGGGAGCTGACAGAGGCGGAGGCCGCCTTTGTGCAGAGCCTTCATGCCTACCGCGAAAAGTTTATCCGGGCCATGGACGACGATTTGAATACAGCGGACGCCATCTCCGTGATCTTTGAAATTGTGGCGGATGCCAACAAGTTCATCACAGCGGAGAGTGGAACGGCAAAGCCGGTCATTGCGGCTGTGACGGGCGCCATCCGGGAGCTGGGCAGCGTCTTGGGCCTGCTTGAGCGGAAGGCGGACAGCGAAATCCCGGCAGAGGTCGGGGAAATGCTGGAAGAGCGGGCACAGGCCCGGAAAAACAGGGACTGGGCGGCTTCGGACGCCATCCGCGACCAGCTGAAGGAATTGGGATATGCGGTCAAGGACACCCCGCAGGGTCAGCAGCTGACAAAAATATAGACTCTGGCAGAGGCCGGAGGAAGGATATACTATGCTGGATGAAATAAAAGAGAGCTTTGAAGGACAGTTTCTCGCCCCGAATCAATACGGGGCCCTGACGCTGGCCTATGTGGGTGACTGCGTGTATGAGCTTTATGTGCGCAGTTATCTGATCCGGCAGGCGGATCACAGGGTGAACGCCCTGCATAAGACAGCGACAAAATTTGTCTGCGCAAAGGCGCAGGCTGAATTTTATTATAGAATTGAGGGTATGCTAACCGAGGAAGAAACTGCGGTGTTTCACAGGGGACGGAACACAAAGTCCCATGCGCCCAAGAACGCGGAGGTTTCAGATTACCGGATTGCCACCGGTATTGAGGCCTTGATTGGGTACCTTTACTTAAAGAATGACACGGAACGGATCTCACAGCTTATGCGCCGTCTGTTCCGCTGAGCCTGGCCCGTACATATCATCAGAACAGGAGTGAGGTTATGTACGGCAAGATTAAAAAGGGTTTATTCACCGTCGTTGGGGCGGGCATCATGGGGGCGTCGCTGGATCTGTTTCTGGTTCCGTCGCACATCGCGGCGGGGGGCGTGGGCGGTCTCGCCACCATTGTCAATCATCTGACCGGAATCAGCGTGGGTATTTTGATCCTGCTGATCAACATTCCGATCTTTATTGTGGGAACCCTGAATTTCAGCAGGAAGTTTCTGTTTTATTCCCTGCTGGGAACCCTGTCCCTGTCGGTTTCCACCCAGGCGTTTGCCTGGGTGCCGGCCATTACCAATGACATCATTTTGGCGTCTGTTTTCGGCGGCGCCGGCATGGGGCTCGGTCTTGGGCTTGTGCTCCGGGTTGGCGGAACCACCGGCGGCACGGATATTCTGGCGCTGGTGTTCAAAAAGAGGTTCCAGGCATTTTCCATCGGCCAGTTTTTCCTGATCATCGACGGCGTGGTGATTCTGACCGCGGGACTGGTGTTCGGCCGCTGGGAGGTTATCCTGTACTCCTCGCTGACGCTGTTTGTAACCAGCAATGTGGTGGACACAATGCTGGCCGGTGTGGATTACGCGAGTATGGTCTATATTGTCTCTGACCAGTCCGGCGCAATCGCGCAGGGGGTGTTTGACCGTATGCACCGCGGGGTTACGGGTCTGGAATCCGTCTCCATGTATACCGGGCGGAACAAGCGGGTTCTGCTCTGCGTCATCCGGAAGTTTGAGCTTCCGAAGCTGAAGCGGGTGGTGCAGGAGATCGACCAGGAGGCCTTTGTGATTATCTCAGACGCCCGCGAGGTGCTGGGCAAGGGCTTTAAGGGAATTTGAACCGAAAAAATAAAACACATAGAAAAAATAAAACACATATACACATATTCATTGAACGGAGGTAAAAATTTTCATGAACGCAGAACAGATAAAAGAATTACAGATTCATGCGGCCCATGTGCGGAAAATGGCTTTAGAGGCTGTTTACAGCGCGGGTGCGGGACATCCCGGCGGTTCTCTCTCCGCGGCGGATATCCTTACATACTTGTATTTTAAAGCGATGAACGTCAAGCCGGAGGACGCGAAAAATCCGGACAGGGACCGGTTTGTCCTCTCCAAGGGCCACTGCTCTCCGGCTTTGTACGGTGTGCTGGCTGAGGCGGGGTTTATTCCCAAAGAGGATATCAAGACCTTCCGGCATATTGACAGCTATCTCCAGGGGCATCCGGATATGAAGGGCGTCAACGGTGTGGATATGTCCACCGGATCCCTGGGACAGGGGATCAGCGCCGCCTGCGGCATGGCGGTCAGCGGGAAAATGGATGGGAAGAGCTGCCGGGTTTATACTATGCTGGGCGACGGCGAGATTGAGGAAGGTCAGGTCTGGGAGGCGGCGATGTTCGCGGCACATTACAAGCTGGACAATCTCACGGCGTTTCTGGATTTCAACGGTCTGCAGATTGACGGGGATGTGACGCAGGTTATGAACCCCACCCCCATTGATAAAAAATTTGAGGCCTTTAACTGGCATGTGATCCCCATTGACGCCCATGATTTCAACCAGATCGAGGCGGCTGTGGAGGAGGCCAAAAAAACCAAGGAAAAGCCGACCCTGATTCTTGCCAGGAGCATCAAGGGCAAGGGCGTGTCCTATATGGAAAACGAAGCGGGATGGCATGGCGCGGCCCCAAATCAGGAGCAGTATGAGCAGGGAATCCGGGAGCTTGACGCTTATCTTGCGAATTTGGGAGGTGCGGCGAAATGAGTTATCAAATCGGTGAAAAAATAGCAACCCGTGAAGCATACGGAAAGGCGCTGGTTGAATTCGGTGCGGACGAGAAACTGGTGGTGCTGGACGCGGATCTTTCCAAATCCACCAAGACAGAGGGCTTTAAAAAGGCATATCCAGAGCGGTTCATCAATATGGGAATTGCGGAGGGGAACATGATGTCCACGGCCGCGGGCATTGCCGCCTGCGGCAAGACGGTTTTTGCCAGCTCCTTCGCCATGTTTGCGGCTGGCCGGGCCTTTGAGCAGATCCGCAACTCCATCGGCTATCCGCATCTGAATGTGAAGATCGGCGCCACCCATGCGGGAATCTCAGTCGGTGAGGACGGCGCCACCCATCAATGCCTGGAGGATATCGGCATCATGCGCACCATTCCGGGCATGGTGATCTTAAACCCCGCTGACGCAGCAGAGGCGCGGCTGGCGGTCAAGGCCGCCATGGAGCATGATGGCCCCGTCTACCTGCGGTTTGGCCGGCTGGCAGTTCCGGTAATCTTTGATGACAGCTACCGGTTTGAGATCGGCAAGGGTGCGGAGCTCTCTGACGGCACGGATGTGACCCTGATTGGCACCGGACTTCTGGTTCCTGCGGCGATGGAGGCCAAGCAGTGCCTTGCCGAGCAGGGGATCAGCGCGAGAGTGGTCAATATGGCCACCATTAAGCCCATTGACCGTGATATGATTGTCAAGGCGGCCAAGGAGACCGGCGCCATTGTGACCGCGGAGGAGCACAATGTCATGGGCGGGCTGGGATCCGCTGTGGCGGAGGTGCTCTGCGAGACGGTTCCGGTTCCCATGCTCCGCGTGGGCACACAGGATGTGTTTGGCAGAAGCGGAAAGCCCTATCCTCTGCTGGAGCGCTATGGCCTGGATGCAAAGACCATTGTGGAGAAGGCCAAAGCGGCGGTTGCAATGAAAGCACAATAATCTGGTTATACAATGTTGGAAAAAGCGAGGGACATATCCGAAGAAAGGGTATGTTCCTTTTTTGTGCCTGCAGCCATGAGGCGGCGGGTGCAGCGCGTTTGATTCTGTGGACCGGGAGCGATGGCTGGAAGCCTCTGCCGGCGGGAAAAGCTCAGCCGGACAGACTGCGAATTCTTTTTCAGAATATGACAATAAGAAAGATTGCTTTTTTCGACTGACTGTGATAAAATAAAATGGAATATATGTGAGCAGAGTTCGATCCGGACCACAGCTATCCCTTCTGTGATTCCGCAAAGGTGCCCGGCAGTCATACTGTAATGATATCTATGAAAAGAGGAGTGGGACAATGTTTTCACTGAGAAAGATTTTGGTCGTGGAGGACAATGCGCTGAACCGGAGCCTGCTTTGCCAGATTCTGTCTTCTGATTATGATGTGATAGAGGCGGAAAATGGCCAGGAGGCGCTGGAAATACTGAAGCAATACGGAGAGGGGATTTCTCTCATCCTGTTGGATATAATCATGCCCGTCATGGACGGATATACGTTCCTTTCCATTATGAAGGCGGATCCCGCCTATTCTTCGATCCCTGTGATTGTCACAACGCAGAGTGAGGGGGAATCCGACGAGGTGGCCGCCCTGACCCACGGCGCGACGGATTTTGTGGTCAAGCCCTATAAGCCGCAGATCATCCTGCACCGGGTGGCCAGTATCATCAATCTGCGAGAGACGGCCGCCATGGTCA
Organism: uncultured Ructibacterium sp.; assembly: GCA_965146665.1. GTDB lineage: Bacteria > Bacillota > Clostridia > Monoglobales > Monoglobaceae > Ructibacterium. Next base: position 256,213 of record CBCTHE010000001.1, on the reverse strand, counting down.
ACATGATCCGCTATGACCGGCTGACCGGACTGTACAGCAAGGAGTTCTTTTATCAGCAGGTCAAAAATGTCATTCTCAGGAATCCGAACCGGGACTATGACATCATCTGCTCTGACATCGAAAATTTCAAGCTGATCAACGATGTTTTCGGCATTCCCACCGGAGACCGCCTGCTTCGCGGCATTGCGGAGATTTATAAGCAGAGCGTGGAGGGGCGCGGGATCTGCGGCCGGATGAATTCCGATCAGTTTGCATGCCTGATAGAGCGGCATTGGATGTATACGGACGAGATATTCATAGAGGCCAGCCAGCGTATCAACAAGATGCTGGATGTGCAGAATATTGTGATGAAATGGGGCGTCTATGCTGTGGATGACCGCAGCGTCTCTGTGGAACAAATGTGTGACCGGGCGCTTCTGGCCGCCCGGGCCATCAAGGGGCAGTATGGGAAATATTTTGCCAAATATGACGATGCCCTGCGCAACCGCCTGCTCAAGGAGCAGGCGATCACCGACAGCATGGAGTCCGCACTTGAACAGGACCAGTTCCAGATCTATCTCCAGCCCAAATACCGGATCCGGGATGAAAGCCTTGTGGGGGCTGAGGCTCTGGTGCGCTGGAACCATCCGGATTGGGGGTTCCAGTCCCCTGCAGAGTTCATCCCACTGTTTGAGAAAAACGGATTCATTACCAAGATGGATCAGTATGTCTGGGACAAAGCCTGCGCTGCTCTCAAGGACTGGGATGACCAGGGGCTGGCGCCCATTTCCGTGTCGGTCAATGTGTCCCGGGCTGATATTTATAACGCCGACCTTGCGGACATTCTTTTGAAAACGGTGCAGAAGTACGGCCTGCCGCCGTCCCGTCTGCATCTTGAAATCACCGAGAGCGCCTACACCGAGGATCCGAAGCAGATCATTGAAACGGTGGGGCTTCTGCGTGATCTGGGCTTTGTCATTGAGATGGACGACTTTGGAAGCGGTTATTCCTCACTGAACATGCTCAACGAAATGCCCATTGACATTTTAAAGCTGGACATGAAGTTCATTCAGAATGAAACGGCGAAGCCCAGCAGTCAGGGAATTCTGCAGTTCATGGTCAACCTGGCCCGCTGGATGCACCTGAGCGTTGTGGCGGAGGGCGTGGAGACCAAGGAACAGCTGAACCGGCTCAGCGAAATCGGCTGTGATTATGTCCAGGGTTATTACTTTGCCCGGCCCATGCCGGGGGAATCCTTTGAGGCCCTTTTGGCCGAACACAGCGCCAACGAAAAGGCTGACAAGGATGAGGACGTTCTGCAGTTCATCAAGGAGCTTCCGATCCTTGTGGTTGCAGATGAGGACGCGCAATACCGCGCACAGGTACGGCGGGCCTTTGAGGGGCGGTATCAGATTGCTGAGACTGAGACCGGTGAAGAGACGCTGGCCTGTCTGCGGGAACACTCCGGAATCGCAGCAGTAATTTTGAGCCTGTCCCTGTCGGATCCTGATGGCTTTTCGGTACTGACGGAGATTCAAAAGGAAAAAAAGCTCTGGTGTTTCCCGGTACTCACGGTCGGCGCTCCGGACGCGGAGACAGAGCGTAAGGCCCTGGAGATGGGGGCGGATGACTTCGCGGGGAAGCCACACTTTATGCTCAGTCTGCTGAAACGGCTCCAGCGCGTTATCAGTGCCGCGGTAAACCAGGAAAAGACGCGGATGCTTGAGGACGTTGCCTATAAGGATCATCTGACCGGCGTGCTGAACCGCCGGGGGATGGAGGCGGCGCTGAAAACGCTGAGCAGGCGTGATCTGCCGCTGGCCGTCTATATTTTTGACCTCGACAACCTTAAAAACTGCAATGACACGTATGGGCACGCAAAGGGGGATCAGATGCTGGCCCAGTTTGGTCAGATCCTGCGGGCCCATACCCGGGAAAACGATATTCTGGCCAGGGTCGGCGGCGACGAATTTGTGGCCGTTGTCAAACAGATGCCCTCGGCAGAAGTGGCAGCCAAAAAGGGGGAGGAGATCTGCAGAGCGGTCCGGGCCTGCTGTTCCCAGGACGGCGTGTCCATCTCCTGTTCCGGCGGCGTGGTGATGATGGAGCAGGGCGATTCCATGGGTGACGGGATGGAATACGCGGACCGGGCCCTGTACAGGGCCAAGAAAACGAAAAAAGGAAGCTGCTGTTTATGGAAAGAGAAAGAAATCATTTAATACAAACGATTGCGGCCGAGGCAAAGCACACGGTCCAGAAGTTCTGTCAGACCTGGTTCAGCCAGCGGGATGCCGGCCGGACTGCGGCATTTTTGACGGATGATGTGCAGTTTGTCGGTACGGGAGAACAGGAGTATGCCACCGGAAAAGAGGAGATGCGGTGCTATATCACCGAGGATATCCGGGAGATTTCGGAGCCGTTTTCTGTGGAAATTTCCTTTGTTCACGAGCGGCTGATCCATGATACGGCCTATATGCTGTCTTCCAGCCTGACACTTAGGAACTCCGCGTATACCTGGCATCTGCGTGGTTTTTTTACCCTGTGCCAGGCCCGGGACGGCTGGCTGATCTGCAGTCTGCATTTCGCGGAGCCGGGCCGGAGCCAGCGAGACGGGGAGCATTACCCAAAGGCGCTGGTCATGGAGAATATGGCGCGGCAGAGGGATGAGCTTTTGAATGACTCTCTGCCCGGCGGGATGATGGGCGGCTATCTCGAAGAGAATTTCCCCTATTACTTTGTCAACCGGAGAATGCTGGACTATCTGGGCTATGAGAGTGAGTCGGAATTTGTTGAGGACATCGGTGGTATGGTGTCAAACTGTATGCATCCCGATGACCGGGAGCGGGTGGACCGTGTGGTTGCGGAACAGCTGAACCGGGGTGGGGAATATGTGGTGGAATACCGCATGAAGAAAAAAGACGGCACCTATATCTGGGTTCACGATCTGGGACGAAAAATGATCGTGGAGGACGGACGTGCGGCCATTCTTTCCGTATGTATTGACATCACGGCTCAAAAGCGGGCCCAGCAGGAGGTGATGCACCTCTACAACAATATTCCGGGTGCGGTGTTCCGGTGCCGGTTTGACGAAGATTTTTCTATCATTGACGCCAATGACGGACTGTTTGAGTTCCTTGGCTACACCCGGGAAGAATTCGCGCACATGGGAAACCGGATGTCCGCTGTGATCTATCCGGAGGATCTGTCAGCTATGGCAGACAAGCTGAACGCCCAGCTCGTACACGGGAACACCATACATAACGAAAACCGGCTGATCTGCAAGGACGGCACGGTGAAGTGGATATCCATCAAAGCACAGATGATTCAGGAAGGAGACGAACAGTACTTTTACTGTGTGTTTGTTGACGTGTCAGAGGAAAAACAGCTGCAGGTCCGGATCAAGGAGCTCTATGCGACAGAGCTGTCCTATTTTGCGGAATCCACCGCAGAGGAGGGCTGTATGCAGGGACGGCTCAACCTGACTCGGAACCAGATGGAGACCTATCTGTCAACCTCTGACGTGGCGGTTGCCCGGGTGGGGGATACCTATGACGAGACCATAGAGAATTTGGCGGCCTCGGCAGTTGACACGGAATACGGTGAAAAGATCCGGTCCACCCTGAACCGGGAAAAGGTGCTGGCTGACTATGCCGCGGGCAAGGTGGAATATCGCTTCCGCTTTCTGCGGAAGCGAAACGGCGGCGGTGTATTTTGGGGCAGCACCAGTCTCCGTGCCTGTCTGAACCCGGAGACTGGAGAGATTATCCTGTTTTTCTACACCTTTGACGTGACGGAACAGAAGATGCAGGAGCTGCTGCTCGAGCGGATTGCGGAACTGGACTATGACGTTATTACAGATGTAGACATGTTGCATGACATGCACCATGTTCTTACCCGCGGCGCCAGCAAAGAGGATATTATACCGCAGTATGGGGAATTTCAGAGGGAGATCCGTGTGGTTGCCGACCGTTATATGGACGAAGCGTCGCGGAAAGAATATTTGAGCAAGCTGGATTATAATTATATGAAAAAACAGCTGGAGATTCAGGAGATCTATACCTTTGTGACAGAAATGAAAAACGAGTACGGGGATGTGAGAGTGAAACGCTTCCAGGTCTTTTATATCAGCAAAGAGCTGGGACGGGTTTGCATGGCCCGCACGGATGTGACCGATGTGGTGCGCAAGGAACAGCGTCAGAAGGAGGAGCTCTCGGCGGCTCTGATTGCCGCGGAACAGGCGAATGCGGCCAAGTCGGACTTTCTGTCCCGCATGAGCCATGAGATCCGGACCCCTATGAACGCCATCATTGGGATGAGCACCATTGCGGCCCAGTCTGTTGGGGATGATGAGCAGGTGCAGGACTGTATCTCCAAAATCGGAATCTCATCCAGGTTTCTTTTGTCCCTGATTAACGACATTTTGGATATGAGCAGGATTGAAAGCGGGAAAATGCTGTTAAAAAGTGAAAAGATCCCCACAGAGGATTTTTTGGGCGGGATCAATGCCATTTGCTATGCACAGGCCGCGGCCAAAGGGGTAGAGTACGAGTGTATTCTGGATCCGGTGCTGGACGACTATTACATTGGCGACGCCATGAAGCTCCAGCAGGTCCTGATCAATATACTGAGCAATGCGATCAAGTTCACGGGTGAGGGCGGAAAGGTCACCTTTTCGGCCGCCCAGAGGCAGAAGGGAAAAAACGCAGCGGAACTGCGGTTTATTGTCAACGATACGGGCGTGGGGATGAGCGAGGATTTTCTGCCCCACATCTTCGAGCCCTTCTCGCAGGAATCCACCGGAACCACCGCGCTGTACGGCGGCACCGGCCTGGGGCTGGCGATTTCCAAAAACATTGTGGACATGATGGACGGAAAAATTACGGTGCGCTCCATCAAGGGCATTGGCACGGAGTTTACCGTGGACGTGAAGCTGGGCATCACGGAAGAGGAGAAACTGCGTCACAACCAAAAGAAGGAACACCCCAATTTCTCCCGCCTCAAAACACTGGTGGTGGATGATGATGTGGCTGTCTGCGAGAGCGCCGTTGTCACCCTGCATGAGATGGGTGTCAAGGCGGAATGGGTGGACAGCGGCCGCAAGGCCATTGACCGGGTGAAATCGCTCTGGGCTGAGGAGAAATACTATGACATGATCCTGATTGACTGGAAAATGCCGGAGATGGACGGGATTGAGACGGCCCGACAGATCCGGGCAATCGTTGGGCCGGACGTCACCATTATCATTATGACCGCCTATGATTGGATTTCCATTGAGCATGAGGCAAAGCTGGCCGGGGTGAACCTGCTGATGAGCAAGCCCATGTTCAAGTCCTCGCTCGTGTCCGCCTTTACCCGAGCGCTGGGAGAAAAGGAGGAGCAGGCACAGCAGAAGGAGACCACAGACTATGACTTTGCCGGAAAGCGCCTGCTGCTTGCGGAGGACAATATGATCAATACCGAGGTGGCGGTGCTCCTGCTGGAGACAAAGGGCTTTGCTGTTGACACAGCGGAAAACGGACTGCGGGCGATGGAGCTGTTCAGCAAATCCGAGGAGGGGTATTACGACGCCATCCTGATGGACATCCGGATGCCTCTGATGGATGGCCTGACCGCAGCCATGAACATTCGGCATCTGAGCAATGGGGATGCGAAGGATATTCCAATCATCGCCATGACTGCCAACGCCTTTGACGACGACATTGAAAAGAGCAAGGCTGCCGGAATGAACGCCCATTTGGCCAAGCCCATTGAGCCAGGGCGGCTCTATCAGACCCTGTATGATTTTATATTCCAAAAGGAGGAATGAGGGGTGCGGAAGTGTGGGTGGACAGATCGGAACCAGAAGATGAACTGCGCCGCCTCCGCCTGGGGCGGGACGGAAAAACGGGGAAAACTGCCTCCGTGTATGCGCCGTCAGCCCGCGGAACTGTCCGGTTTTGAGATCCGGTGTATGACCGTGCCCATCTGGGGCTGGTCCGCGCCAGTTAAAATCCAAATAAAAGGAGGGAGATGGACATGATGTGGGAAACACCCCTGTCGATTGAGCAGCTGGAAACTGTTCTGAACAGCGCGCCGGTGGCGATCTATGTCAGCGCACTTGAAAACTGGGAACTGCTCTATGCAAACCAGCTGGCCAGGGCTTTTCTTCTGATAAAGCCGGGCAAGGACGGAATCACATGCTATCAGGCAGCTGGCTTTGATGCGCCCTGTCCCTTTTGCCATACCGGGGAAATGAACAGGGAGAAGCTTTGTGTCCGGGAGTTTCACCATCCTGGCAACGGCCGCATCTACCAGCTCAGCGGAAAGCTGATCGACTGGGCGGGCAGATCTGCACATATTGAATATATCGTTGATATTACGGAAAAAAAGCAGGAGGAGACGCGGGCCAGAAAACGTAAGGAAGAATTGCAGGCCACCTTCAGCAGTATTCCGTGTGGCTTGTGCGTATACCGCTCCGACAGCAGTGGAATTTCACCCATGATCCATAATCCTGCCTTTTTTGAAATTATGGGATACTCCCAGGAACACATTCATACGATTGAAAGGGAGACCAGCTTTCTTGGCGTTCACCCGGAAGATCTGAATGCGCTGAAGGAAAAGGTAAACGAGGCGATCCGGACTGACGGGATGGTTCAGCATGTATACCGTGTGTGGAACGACAAAAAGGGAAAGTATCACTGGATCCGTCTGGACTGCGCAGTCAAGCCCCAGCTAGGCGGCTTTAAGCTTTTGTACGCGGTGTACAGCGATGTCACCAGCCAGATGCAGATGGAGCAGGAGCTCACCGCAGCCAATGAAAAGATGCAGGACATCATCAATGCGATTCCGGGCGGTGTGGCCATCTATAAAGTGTCTGACATATTTGAAACTGTTTACTTTTCTGACGGTGTGCCGGAGCTGTCCGGCTATACTGTGGCTGAGTATCAGGAAATGGTGAAGCGCGACGCCGCGGAGATGACCTATTGGGAGGACACCGAGATGGTGGTGGCCAGGGCGCAGGAGGTCATACAGAGCCATGGAACCGCAAGGTTCGAGTTCCGAAAAAAGCACAGGGACGGTTCCATTGTATGGGTACGGGTCCAAATCAAATGGATCGGCGAGGAGAACGGCTGTCCCCTGCTTCACTGTGTCTTCCACAATATCACGGATTACAAAGAGGCGGAGCTGGAGATGGATCATCTGATCAACTCAATTCCGGGCGGCATTGCCAGCTGCCGGATAGAGGGGAACCAGTTGATTCCAACCTTTTTCTCTGACGGTGTGATGGCGCTTTCCGGGCATAACCGTGCGGAATTTGAGGCCATGCTCCGGGAAGATCCTCTTGGTATCATCTATGAACCGGACCGGAAACGGGTTGTGGCCGCTGGCGAGGCGGCCATCGCAAGAGGGGAGGTTCTGGACGTCTCCTATCGGACGCGGCATAAGGACGGAACCCTGATTTGGATCCACCTCAATGGCCGGCGTATGGGGCCGCTGTCTGAAACCGTGAAATTCTACGCGGTGTTTACCGGCATGTCCGCCGAAACACGGCTCTTCCAGAATATTGCCAATGAGACGGCGGACGGCATTTACGTCATTGGCCGGGAAAACTATGACCTTCTGTACATCAACGAATCCAAGAATCTCTTCGCAAAGGGCCGCAGATGCCTGGGGCACAAATGCTACGCCGCCCTGCACGACAAATCCGCGCCCTGCTCGTTCTGTACCCTTAAAAGCCACAAGCCCAACGGGGAAGAGCATGAGATGGATATGAATACAGGCAGATTCTACCAAACCCGGTTTTGGGAGACGGACTGGAACGGCATACCCGCCTATGTGAAATATGTTCGGGACGTAACCGAGGAGGTCAAAACCCGCAGGGAGAAGGAGCGGCTGTCCCTGTACTTTAAAACCGTGGTGGAGAATCTGCCGGGCGGGATTTCGGTGATCCGGTGTGAGCCGGACGGGATCATGACGCCGGAGTTTATTTCGGACGGGTTTGCGGCCATGACCAATATGTCCGTGGAGGAGGCACAGAACCTTTATGACGGGGACATCTTTGCGGGCATCCATCCTGAGGATGCGGAGAAGAACCGGAAAAAGCTCCAGGAGTACGTCAAAAGCGGAAGTGGTCACTGTGAGCTCACCGGCCGGATGCGGCGGGGAAACGGGGGGTATGTGTGGATCAAATGCACCCTGTCACTGCTGGAAGCAACGGACGGGATCCGCAGACTCTATGCCATGTATACTGATGTTAGCCAGGCGGTCAGCGAACAGGAAAAGCTTCGCCGCCAGTATGAGAATCTGATCTTCCAGCACTACCGCACACCAGGGCCCAATACGCTGATTCTGGGCCACTGCAACATTACGCAGAACCGGATACTGGAGATCATAGACTATACGGATTCCGGACTTCTTAAGCGGTTTGGCACTGTGCGCGAAGCGTTCTTTACTGGCATTTCTGGCTTTATCGGAGACCGGGATGAAAGAAGAGCCTTTTTGGACACCTATTTGAATAAGCCGGCGATTGAGGCTTTCCGGCAGAATAAAAATGAGCGGATCCTTGTATGTTTTGTCAGGCTCCCCAAGCAGGAGAGGGGCTGTTATGTGCAGTTCAAAATGGATATGGTAGAGACGCCAGACACTGGGGATATAACTGGAATCCTGACCGCGGCTGATATTACCGAACAGACTATTTCGGACCGGATTCTTCACCAGCTCTCTGTGACCAACTATGATTTTGTCATTGATCTGGATCTGGAACAGGACCGCTTCACCGTTTTGACCTGCAATCGGAACGCGACCTGTGTACCGTATCAGAAGGGATGTCATTCTGAGCGGGTTGCCTATATGATTCAGGATACCGTGGTGCCAAAGGACCGGGAGCAATATGAAAAAAAACTGGAGCCCGCCTATATTCGGGAGCGGCTCCAGCGGGAGAGTCCTTATACCTTTGCCTTTTCTGTTACCGATGAAAACGGGGACATCCGCACCAAGAACATGACCGTTTCCGCGGTTGACCTGCGGCTGGGGCGTGCATGTATGGTGCGGACCGATATCACCGATTCTGTGCGGGAACAGCAGGGTCTGCTCAATATGATTGCCTATACTTTTGAGCTGGCGGGGTTCATAAACATCAGCACAGAGCGGCTTACCATGTACACCCGCCGGACCGTGCTGGAAAATCTGTCCCCATATGTCATTGAAAGCTATGGCATAGCGGTGGAACGGTTTTCAGACCGTTGCTGCGCTGAAAAAAACAGGGATGAGGTCCGCAGGCAGTTCAGCCTGACCCATATGCTGGAACAGCTGGAACAAAAGCCAGCGGGCTATGACTTTGTGTTCCCATACCGGGCCGGAGAGCAGTTTAGATATAAGCAAATCAATGTTCTGTGGGGAGATCAAAATCACAGGACGATTTGTCTGGTTCGGGCGGATGTGACCGACATTCTGGCCGCGGAACGGCAGACCAAAGAGGCGCTGGAGGAGGCGCTCAGCCTTGCGCGGGAATCCAACCAGGCCAAGAGTGAGTTTTTGTCTGCCATGAGCCATGACATCCGTACTCCCATGAATGCCATCATGGGGATGACAGCGCTTGCTGTGGCCCATATGGACGACCGGGAGCGGGTGGCGGACTGCCTCAGGAAAATTTCCATCTCGTCCAAGCATTTGCTGAGTTTGATCAACGATATTCTGGATATGAGCAAGATCGAACGCTCGAAGATCTCTCTTAACCGGATGCGGATCTATCTGCCTGAGCTGATGGACCAGCTCTCCTCCATCATGGCGCCCCAGGCCAGGGCGGCCGGACTGGAATTCAGCATGCTGTCTCAGAATATCAGCCATCCGTATTTTTATGGGGACTCCCTGCGGATCAATCAGATTTTGATCAACATTTTAAGCAATGCGGTCAAGTTCACACCAGCCGGCGGCCGGGTAGACTTTGTCTTGGAGGAGATCCCGCCGGTGCGGAATCCGGAGTGCTGCCGCTACCGTTTTACGGTCCGTGATTCCGGAATTGGGATGACGGAAGAATTCCTCGCCCATATCTTCGACCCCTTCACCCGGAGCCGGGACGCGGCCCGCATTGAGGGCACCGGACTTGGACTCAGCATTACCAAGGGACTGATTGATTTGATGGAAGGGACCATCTCTGTGGAAAGCAAGGCCGGCGATGGTTCTGTCTTCTGTATTGAACTGGAAGGGGAACCCACAACAGCTGACGACATTCCTGCTCTGGAAGCTGGGGAAAGCAGAAGTTATTCCCTGGATGGAGAGAAGATGTTTACGGGCCGCCGGTTTCTGGTTGCAGAGGACAATGCTATGAATGCGGAGATCCTCTGTGAGTTCCTGCAGATGCAGGGGGCGGAGTCTGTGGTGAAGTCTGACGGACGCCAGGCTGTGCAGGCGCTTCAGGAGGCGGTGCCTGGAACCTATGACGCAATTTTAATGGATATTCAGATGCCGGTGATGAATGGGTATGAGGCCACGCGGGTGATCCGTGAGCTGGAGCCGGACAGAGGCGGCTGTATCCCGATTATCGCAATGACAGCCAATGCGTTTGCGGAGGATGTGCAGGCATCACTGGATGCTGGCATGACCGCCCATGTGGCGAAGCCCATTGATGTGGACGTCCTCTGGACCACAATCAGTCAAGTATTGAACGGCGGAGCAAAGCGGCGGCTGACAACGGATAAAAAAGATAGCATCCAGCCAGCGGAAAGCGATTCACGGCGGTCGGAATAACTGCCGCAGACGGGGAAAACAACAGAGCTGCTGAAAGAAAAACGAGGAACAAAGGGGAAGATGGAAATGCGGGATACATTTTACTGGGGCTGGGCATTGCTCATTCCGGTCATATTGTCTTTGCTCTATGGCCTGGTGGCACAGTGCGCTATGATGTCTGTGGGAGCCTGTCAGCGCCGGAGTGTTGGGGAGTGGCTGCGGAGCGCCCTGCCAGTCATGGCGCTGCTGACTCTGTGGTGTATGACCAACATACCTCTGCCGGTGTTTTATATACTGGCTTATTTTGGTAAGCTGGTCCGATTTCTCAGGCAAAAGCAAAGCCGGCCCAGAGAACTGTTGTTAATCAATCTGGCCCACCTTTCAACCATGGCCTTGCACTTGATCCTGGTGGGCATTTTGGCGCTGCTCTTGGATACGCCCATCAATGAGCTCCTGCAGCAGCCCTTCTGGCGCATCGGTTCTGTGACCGCTGTACTGACCGTTAACATGGCTGTGGATCTGCTGACCCTGCGCTGGAGCGTACCCATCGCGGTGATCCGCACCCAGTCCAAAAGCGGAGAGGTACGGCCCTTCCTGTTGTTCCTTTGGTTCTGCGAAGTATTCCTGCTTTTGGACAGTGTACTTTGCACCATGAATATTGACTGGAAGCTCCTTCCCCTGTTCTTGATCGTCAGCACCTTTCTCATGGAGTTTTATATCATCCGGTTTCTCTTTCATATATACTCCATTTTAAAGGTGCGCTATCTGGAGGAGAAGCACCGGCAGCTGGAACTGGAGCTGGAACGGCAGAAGCGCGCTGCGGAGGCGCTTCGCAGTAAAACGAATTTAGATCCTTTGACTGGTATATTTTCCAGACGGTATGCCATGGAGCAGATTACCCGTCTGCTGGGGGAAAAGAAGGATTTTTCGCTGGTTTTCATTGACCTGGACCAACTCAAGATGGTCAACGACCAGGAGGGACACAGTGCGGGAGACCGTTATCTGATCCGGTTTGCAAAAGGTTTTGGAGCTTGTCTGCGAAAGAACGATATGTTTGCCCGCATCGGCGGCGATGAATTTGTCGTCCTGCTGCCCGGCTGTACAAAAGACGCCGCGGCAGTGCGGATGGAAGAACTTCGGACAGCTTTGAGCAGGGAAAAGGAAACCGGTTCCTTTAGCTTTGGGGTTGCCCACGTATCCGAAGGGGTTGCGGAGAATGCGGAACAGCTTCTTCGCCGGGCGGATTTGGCCATGTATCAGGACAAGGCTCAGAGAAAGAGATAAAAGGGGGTGCTGGCGTGCAGAAACTGATTGCCTGTCTGTTGCTTCCGTGCACAGCGGGAGCATACTATTATTTCAATTGGCAGTATTTTTCTTTTGTGAGAAAGCAGGATAAAACGTTAGGTCTGCGGCAAGGGCTTGTGCATATTTTCTTTGTCGTCAATTATCTCTTTTTTCTGCTTTGCAGTGTGCTGGAGCTGCACCTGATTGTGAATTGGCTGTTGTTTGCTGTTCTGCTGTTTCTGGAAACCCTGTTTTATGGCCGGAGAAACGGAAAAAACGCCTTGTTCAGCACGATGGCTGGCATTATTTTCGGACTGGCCATTAATATATTTTGCCGGAGTATGATTTCCATCTTCCTGAACAGCCCTCTGCAGAGTTTTGACAACCATGTGAGCAGCGCGGGGAACATAAAAGGAATCCCGGTATTTATAGGGTTTTTGCTCTCGGGATTATTTGTACAAATGCTGAACCGCCCCAAACGTATGCGGCGTATCCGGTTGATTTTGCGCTATCCCCAGCATCAGACATTCTTGCTGGAGCTGATGATCGGACTGTTTTTCTATCTGTTTTTGAATCTGTTGCTTTATTCAGTGCCGAACAGCGATCTGTTTCTCAAGCTGTGGAGCATTAAGTCCTGCCTTTTTTGTGTAATAGGCTTTTATATTGGGACGCGCTATACATTGCGGATCTGTGAACTGACCGATTACCGTGAAAAAAACCAGCGGATCGAACGGGAGCTGGCGGCGCGCCGGCAGGAGGAGGAACTGCTGCGGCAGGAGGCGCTGCGTGACGCGCTCACCGGACTGTACAACCGCCAGTACGCGGAGGAAGCCATTGCCTCCATGATGAAAAAAGGGATTCCGTTTACCCTGTGCTTTCTGGATCTGGATGGACTCAAGGAAGTGAATGACCGGTTTGGCCACGAGGCGGGGGACCGGTTTCTGCTGACCGCCGCCAAACAGCTCCGCTTTGCCTGCCGCCGGGGCGAGGATTTACTGGCCCGTTACGGCGGAGATGAGTTTCTTCTGATGTTTGTGCGGATGACGGCCAGAGCTGTGGCGGACCGGGCGGAGCAGATACGCCGGGAGCTCCTTGAAATCGGGCGTGAAGAGAGCTTTCCGTTCGTGCCATCCTTCAGCTTTGGGATCGCGGAGAGCGGCGCATTTTCTGATGCGGAGACGCTGATACAGGAGGCGGACCTTCGAATGTATGCGCAGAAGCAGGAGAAGCGGCGCGCCCGCTCAGAATGAGGACTGGGCGGCGGGCTGGATAGAGAGCATGGCATGGTTTTGAAGTGAGGTGGAATGATGAAACAGGAGGCGGGACTCTATAGGCTTGTTTCTGAATACTATGAAGCCAGAATCCTCAATGGGTTTTATGCCTGCGGCGAGAACCTTCCGTCAATACCCAAAATCTGTTCCGTTTTTCATATGGCCCCCGCGACCATTCGGGCCGCGCTTGCGTGTCTGGAGAAGAGCGGATATATCAGGGTGGATGCGCGGAAAGCGGCTCGGGTGGTTTACCAGGCAGAGTCCGCGGGCTTTCGGGAGAACGCCGCAAGGTATTTTGTGCCGCGGCGGGATGGGATCCTGGATCTGTATCAATCCGGTCAGCTCCTTTTTGTCCCTCTCTGGGAGGCGGGACTTCGCAGGTGGGAGGAAAAGGACTGGGAAGAGCTTCGGCGGGATCTTATGGATCCGCCCGCAGAGGCTGTGTCCATGCCGGTACAGTTTTTTATCCTTGCCCTGCGCGCGCTGGACAATGGCTTGATCCTCAATCTCTATTGGGAAGTGATTCGCTATATCCGATTCCCCTATCTGGCAAACAGAGAAGAGGGCCATTGGGTGCGTCAAAATTTGCAGGACCTGTCCCGTGAGGAGGTCATTGCCCTTTTGCGGGGAAAGCTGGAGACGCGGTACAGTCGCTCTGTGGATTCCCTGGTTGCGTATCTTGACCGGGCCCGGGATGAATATGCCCTGGAGGATATTGCGCCGGTTCCGTTTCAATGGCGGATATACCGCCAGCGTCCGCAGCTGCGCTATACGCTGGTTTCCCGGATCATCCGGGAGATTTACACAGGGGTGTTTCCGGGCGGCGGTTATTTGCCGTCCCTGCCGCAGATGGCGGAGCGGTATGGCGTGGCCCTGAACACGGTGCGCCGTGCGCTGAGTGTTTTAAACTGTCTCGGCCTGACCCGGTCGTATCAGGGGAAGGGAACCATGGTATGCGAACAGCCGCTGGACGGCATCGATGTGACAAAGCCGGAGATCCGGGGGGGACTGCAGCTGTTTCTGGACAGCTTGCAGATCCTGGAGATGACTGTGCGCCAGGTGTCCCTTTATACGCTGGAGCGGGCCGGACAGGAAAAACGGGAGCTGCTGGCGCAGCGGTTTTTCCAGCTGGAGCAGGAACAGAAAAGCTATCTTGGCTTTGAGCTCTGCCTTGCCTTTGTTGAGCGGGAATGCCCCCTGGCCATCGTACGGGAATGCTACAGCAAGCTGCGGGAATTGCTGGCATGGGGGTACCCGTTTACCCTGTGCCGGCTGAAAAAATATGGCATGAACCGGGAGTATGCGGATACCATGAAAGGTTTTGGGCAAATGCTTCGGGACGGACAGCTGGCGGGTTTTGCGGATGGATGGAAAACACTCATGACGCGTGAGACGGAGCAATGCAGACACTTCCTGTCGGAGCTGGAAGGCGGACACTGAGATACATGAGAAATAGAAACCGGACAGACCCCGGCCGCAGGCGAAAGCCTGCGGCCGGGGTCTGTCTTTATGCCGAAGTCCGCATAAGAAAGCAGGCGTACGCGGATACAGGGATGGTCAGTATGTCGGATCTTTATCAATTTTTTATGCAGGAGGCTGATATGTTTTTACCGTTTTAATGCCGCGTGTGATAGGATAAAGCTGCAAGGAGGGATCAGTGATGACAGCTTGGATGCAGTTCTTTTATAACTTCGGACATAAAATTCATGACGGATCGGCCCGGCTTACGCGTATTCATGCCTGGCTGGTGTATTTGGCCCTGTGCCTTGGTATTCCGCTAACTGTGCTGGCGGCGGTGTTTGGGCTGACCGCGGCGGTTCTGCTGCCGTTTGCCCTGCTCTTCGGATGGATATGAACAGATCGGTGAAGAAAAGAGAAGAAAAGTGAAAGAGATTGTTTTTCAAGGACCGGCGGCTGCGCTGGTCACACCCATGAATGAGGATATACCAGTGGGAACTGTCACGATGAAGAGGCCGCATGGGCTTTGCTGCGGTGGGAGAACCATTGGGTTTATCTTAACAGGATCTTAATACGGGGAACCATCCGTTTATACCATTTTAATGAAAAGGGTGCTAAAATCGTTTCAAAGGAGGAAGCTGTTATGAATGTTTTGATTGGCATAATCGGCACGTGTGCCGCAGCACTGCTCGTTTATTACGTCTATATACTCATGAAGGGAGACAAACAGAAATGAATGCTGTGATACAGTACATACTCTATCCCGCGGTGCTTGTGGTGCTTGCCATCCCGCTGGGAGGCTATATCAAAAAGGTAATGGACGGTGAGAAAACCTTCCTGTCCAGGTTTTTGACACCATGTGAGAACGCGGTATACAAAGTGCTGCGTATTGACCGGGCGGAGCAGATGACCTGGAAGAAATATCTGGCGAGCGTCCTAGTCTTTTCCGGTATTGGCCTGGTATTTCTTTTCCTGCTCCAGCTGCTGCAGGGTGTGCTGCCCGGTAATCCTCAGAAACTGCCGGGTATTCCGTGGGATCTGTCCTTTAACACGGCCGCCAGCTTTGTCACCAATACCAACTGGCAGGCCTATACCGGCGAGTCCACCCTGAGCTATCTCACCCAAGCCCTTGGTCTGACGGTCCAGAATTTTGTCTCTGCAGCGACCGGTATTGCGGTTTTGTTTGCCCTGATTCGCGGTTTTATCCGAGTAAAGACAGATGGCCTTGGCAGTTTCTGGGTGGATCTGACCCGATCCATGGTTCATATTCTGCTCCCGCTGAACCTGATTATCGCCCTTTGCCTTGTGGGCGGCGGCGTCATTCAGAATTTGAAGCCGGGCGAGACGGTGGCTCTGGCGGAGCCCATTGCGGTGGGAGCGGATGGTGAGATACTGGAAAATGCGGCAATTGATCTTGCGCGCGGCACGGTCACAGTGGACGGTGTGACAGCAGAGGACGCTGAGATTGTGACCGAGCAGTTTGTTCCCATGGGCCCGGCGGCAAGCCAGGTAGCCATCAAGCAGACCGGGACAAACGGCGGCGGATTTATGGGCGTGAATTCCGCCCATCCGCTTGAAAACCCCAATCCGTTTACCAATCTGCTGGAGATGATTTCCCTTCTGCTGATTCCGGCGGCCCTTTGCTTTACCTTTGGCAAAAGTGTTAGGAACAGAAAACAGGGCACAGCCATCTTCATGGCAATGTTCATCTGTCTGGTTCTGGCTCTGGGTGTTGTCGCGGCAAATGAGCAGATCGGAACACAACAGCTGGCCCAGAATGGTATGGTGGATATGAGCATGACGGGCCAGGCAGGCGGCAATATGGAGGGAAAGGAGACGCGGTTCGGCATTGCCGCGTCCTCTGCCTGGGCCACTTTTACCACCGCGGCCTCCAATGGGTCGGTGAACTCCATGCACGACAGCTATACGCCGCTTGGCGGTATGATTACCATGCTTTTGATGCAGCTGGGCGAGGTCATATTCGGCGGCGTGGGCTGCGGTCTTTACGGCATGCTTGCCTTTGCCATTTTGACCGTATTCATTGCCGGACTGATGGTTGGGAGAACGCCGGAGTTTCTAGGCAAGAAGATTGAGCCCTATGAGATGAAATGGTCGGTTCTGGTCTGTCTTGCAACGCCCATTGCAATTCTGGCGGGCAGCGGCATTGCCGCGGCTCTGCCGCAGATTCATGAGAGCCTGAACAATTCCGGTGCCCATGGCTTTTCAGAGGTGTTGTATGCCTATTCCTCAGCAGGAGGCAACAATGGTTCGGCCTTTGCGGGCTTCAATGCAAACACAGTCTTTCTGAATGTTTCGCTGGGGCTGGTCATGCTGTTTGTCCGGTTCCTTCCGATCATCGGGACCCTTGCCATAGCTGGCAGTCTTGCGGGAAAAAAGCGGATTGCCGCCACAGCGGGGACCTTGTCTACAACCAATGCCATGTTTGTCTTTCTGCTGATCTTTATTGTTTTGCTGGTGGGCGCTCTGAGCTTTTTCCCTGCGCTGGCGCTGGGCCCCATTGCGGAATTTTTCAGCAGTATCGTATAAGGAGGTTTCTTATGGCTGTTTATAATAAAAGTGACTTTGCCGACAGGAAAATGGTCGGCAGAGCGGTGAAGGATTCCTTTGTGAAGCTGAATCCCAGAATTCAGGCAAAAAACCCGGTTATGCTTTTGGTTTTCATCTCTGCGGTTTTAACCACAGGACTTTGGCTGGCGGCGCTGTTTGGGCTCAAGGACGCGCCGGCGGGATATACGCTGGCCATTGCCGTTATCCTCTGGTTTACTGTGCTGTTCGCCAATTTTGCGGAGGCAATCGCCGAGGGGCGGGGCAAGGCGCAGGCGGATTCCCTGCGGGCCTCGAAACGGGATGTTATCGCCCATCGCATACCCTCGGCCGCCCAAAAGGAACAGGTGAAAGAGGTGAACTCCGCCGCATTGAAAAAGGGTGAAATGGTCATTGTCAGGGCCGGGGAACAGATTCCCGCGGACGGTGAGGTCATTGAGGGTGCCGCGTCCGTGGATGAAAGCGCCATCACAGGCGAATCCGCACCCGTGATCCGGGAGAGCGGCGGCGACCGCAGTGCGGTCACCGGCGGTACTACGGTACTCTCCGACTGGATCGTAGTACAGGTCACCAGTGAGGCGGGCGAGAGTTTTCTGGACAAAATGATTGCCATGGTAGAGGGCGCCGCCCGCAGGAAAACACCCAACGAGATCGCACTCCAGATCTTTTTGATTGCCCTGTCCATCATTTTTATTCTGGTTACCCTGTCGCTGTATACCTATTCAGTGTTTTCGGCAAGGGAGGCGGGAATCGTCAATCCGACCTCCGTAACAACGCTGGTTGCTCTGTTGGTCTGCCTTGCGCCGACCACAATCGGCGCACTCCTTTCGGCCATTGGCATCGCGGGCATGAGCAGGCTGAACCAGGCCAATGTGCTGGCCATGAGCGGACGCGCCATCGAGGCCGCCGGAGACGTGGATATTCTGATGCTGGATAAGACGGGAACCATCACCTTGGGCAACCGGCAGGCGCATGCCTTTATCCCGGTCGGAGGAGTGGACGCAAGTGACCTTGCCGGGGCGGCACAGCTCGCCTCTCTTGCGGACGAGACCCCGGAGGGACGAAGCGTGGTGGTGTTGGCCAAGGAGGCCTTTGGAATCCGGGAACGCCAGCTCTCTGACAAAGACATTCGATTCATCCCCTTTACGGCAAAGACCCGTATGAGCGGGGTGGACTATGACGGAAACGAGATTCGAAAAGGCGCCGCGGACGCAGTCGCGGCCTATGTCACACAGGCTGGCGGCGTGTATCCGGAGGAGTGCGCGGCCATAGTCAAATCCGTTGCCTCTCAGGGGGGGACGCCCCTTGTGGTGGCCAAAAACCGAAAGGTTCTCGGTGTGATCCATTTAAAGGATATCATCAAGCAAGGCGTAAGGGAGAAGTTTGCCGACCTGCGGAAAATGGGGATTAAGACAATTATGATCACCGGGGATAACCCCATGACTGCGGCCGCCATTGCGGCGGAAGCTGGTGTGGACGACTTTCTGGCGGAGGCCACCCCAGAGGGTAAACTCGCTATGATCCGGGATTTTCAGGCAAAGGGCCATCTTGTGGCCATGACCGGGGATGGAACCAATGACGCACCGGCTCTGGCCCAGGCAGATGTGGCCGTGGCCATGAACAGCGGCACCCAGGCCGCGAAGGAGGCAGGGAACATGGTGGATCTGGATTCCTCGCCCACCAAGCTGATCGACATTGTCAGGATCGGCAAACAGCTACTTATGACCCGGGGGAGCCTGACCACCTTCTCCATTGCCAATGACGTGGCAAAATATTTTGCAATCATCCCCGCGCTGTTTGTGGGCCTGTATCCGGGCCTGTCCGCACTCAATATTATGGGTCTGCACTCGCCCATGAGCGCGGTACTCTCGGCTATTATCTACAATGCGCTGATTATTATTGCCCTGATCCCTCTGGCCCTGCGGGGGGTAAAATACCGGGAGGTGCCCGCCGGAAAACTGCTGGGCCGGAATCTTCTGGTCTATGGCCTGGGCGGCCTGGCGGCGCCGTTTTTGTTCATCAAACTGATCGACATGCTGCTGGTTCTGTGCGGACTGGCATAAGGAGGCATAAGCTATGAAAACATTCAAATGTGTTCTTCCCAGAGCGGCGGTTATATTTCTGATTTTCACTGTTGTGTGCGGAGTGGTCTATACAGGTGTTGTGACAGGAATCGCACAGCTGATTTTCCCGAAGCAGGCAAACGGGAGTATCATTGAGGCGGACGGCAAGAAGTATGGAAGTGAACTGCTTGCCCAGCAGTTCACAGAGGATGGTCATTTGTGGGGACGTATTATGAATGTGGATGTTTCCACCTATCGGGATGCGGAGGGCAGGATGCTGATGTATGCGGCGCCCTCCAATCTCAGCCCGGCAAGCACGGAATTTGAGGCGCTGGTGGCTGAGCGGATCGCGCGTCTCAAGACCGCCAATCCGGATATGGCTGACCGGGCGATTCCGGTGGACCTGGTGACCTGTTCGGGCAGCGGGCTGGATCCGGCGGTCTCGCCCGCGGCGGCGGAATATCAGGTGCCGCGGATTGCAAAGGCGCGGGGCATTTCCGAGCAAGCGGTCCGGGACATCATAGAGTTGTGTACCACCGGCCGTTTTCTGGGCGTTTTCGGAGAGAAGACCGTCAATGTCCTGAAGGTGAACCTGATGCTGGACGGCGTGCTGTAGGAGAGCCGGAAGCGGCCCGGTTCCGCGCGCGAAGGTTTGCTTTGGCTGGACTTATCTGATATTTGTGGTATAATAACCTCACGGCGTCTTAATACAATCTTAATGCGGCGCCGCAATTCCTTATACAATATTAAAGGAAGTGGCGGTATAATGCAGGATATAGGGAAATGGAGGTGAGCCCATGGAGAGCAGCAGAAGCAGTCCGGAGGAAATACTTCGGCAGATTCACAGGGAAGAGGCGGAAAAAAGCACAGGCCGCCTGAAGATTTTTTTCGGCTATGCGGCCGGTGTGGGCAAGACCTATGCCATGCTGAAGGCCGCGCGCGCGGCAAAGCATCGGGGCGTTGATGTGGTGGCTGGCTATGTGGAACCTCATGCCCGCCCCCAGACGGCACAGCTTCTCAATGGTCTGGAGGTTCTGGCTGTTCGGGAGGTCAGACACGGGGGAGTCACACTGCATGAATTTAATCTGGATGCGGCGATTGCCAGAGCGCCAAAGCTGATTCTGGTAGATGAGCTCGCGCATACCAATGCCGACGGAAGCCGGCATTTAAAGCGGTATCAGGATGTTAGGGAGCTGCTGAACCATGGCATAGATGTCTATACCACGGTCAATGTACAGCATATTGAAAGCCTCAATGATCTTGTAGCCTCTATCACCGGTGTCACAGTGCAGGAACGGATCCCGGACTCTGTCTTTGACCAGGCGGATCAGGTGGAGCTGGTGGACATCGAGCCGCAGGAACTGATTGAGCGCCTGCGCGAAGGGAAGATCTACCGACAGGAACAGGCGGAGCGGGCGCTGGGCAATTTTTTTACGGTCCAAAATCTGGTGGCCCTGCGGGAAATCGCCCTGCGCCGGTGCGCGGACCGGGTCAACCGGATGTCAGAGCAGAGCGGATGCCGGACTGGCGGCGGTGTCACCGACGAGCATATTCTGGTTTGTCTCTCCTCGTCTCCTGCCAACGCCCGGATTATCCGAACTGCCGCAAGAATGGCGGGGGCGTTCCGGGGCAGCCTGACGGCCCTGTTTGTGGAGACCCCGGACTTTGCCTCCATGTCTGATGAGAACAAGGAACGTCTGCGCCGGAATATACGCCTTGCACAGCAGCTGGGCGCGGGAATCGAAACAGTGTACGGTGAGGACATTGCGGTTCAGATATCAGAGTTTGCCCGTCTTTCCGGGGTGTCCAAAATCGTCCTTGGCCGGAGCAGTGCCCGCCGGAGCATCCTGCCCGGCCGTCTGCCGCTGACGGAGCGGATCACACTTCTCGCGCCCAATTTGGACATCTATATCATTCCGGATCAAAACACCCCGCCCTGTCGGTTCAGGAGACGGGCCCCACAGCGGCCGGGCGGCACGGCGGCAGATCTATGCAAAAGCGCGCTGGTGCTGGCGGCGGCCACGGCCATTGGCTTTTTATTCGACAGGCTGGGCTTCAGCGCGGCCAATGTCATCATGGTTTACATTTTGGGCGTCCTGGTCACGGCGGTTCTCACCTCACGCCGGGCATACAGTCTGGTGAGCTCCATTGTCAGCGTTCTGCTGTTCAACTTCTTTTTCACAGCGCCGCGGTTTACACTTCACGCCTATGATATGGAGTATCCGGTGACCTTTCTGATTATGTTTGCCTCCGCGTTCCTCGCCAGTTCCCTTGCGGTGCGGATCAAGCGGCAGGCGCGGCAGTCAGCCGAGACGGCCTACCGGACGAAAATCCTGTTTGACACCAACCGCCTTCTGGGCAATGAACGGGACGCCGCCGGCATCATCAGCGTGACCTGCGGTCAGCTGGTTAAACTGCTCAACCGGGATATTCTCTTCTACGGCGTACAGGATGAAGCCCTGGGCGCGCCAATGCTGTTTCCTTCCCGCAAGGCCCAGCGTATGGACGCGTATACCACGGACAACGAACGCGCTGTGGCCGCATGGGCCTACCGGAACAACAAGCATGCCGGTGCCACCACGGATACGCTGGGAGATTCCAAATGCCTGTATCTCTCAGTCCGGGTCGGGCGCGATGTCTATGGCGTGGCAGGTATTGCGATGGGCGGGACGCCGCTTGACGCCTTTGAAAACAGCGTGGTGCTTTCCATTCTGGGGGAGTGCGCGCTGGCGCTGAAAAATGAAAAGGTGACCAGAGAGCGGGAGGAGGCCGCGCTCCTGGCCAAGAATGAACAGCTGCGGGCAAACCTGCTCCGCTCCATTTCTCATGACCTGCGCACGCCGCTCACCTCCATCTCCGGCAATGCCGGAATTCTGCTCTCCAGCGAGGAGAGCATCAGCCGGGAAAAGCGCAGACAGCTCTATGAGGGGATTTATGACGACTCCCTGTGGCTGATCAATCTGGTGGAGAACCTGCTTTCTGTCACCCGGATTGAGGATGGTACCATGAAGCTCCGGCTCACCACAGAGCTTTTGGACGAGGTCATAGCCGAAGCGCTTCAGCACACGGACAGACGGTGTGTTGAGCACACGGTCAGCGTGCTCCCGGCGGATACCTTTGTCCTGGTGAAGGTGGATGCGAGGCTCATTATGCAGGTCATCATCAATCTCGTGGACAACGCCGTCAAGTATACGCCAAAGGGCTCTGAAATTTTCCTTGAGACCAGACAGGAGAACGGTATGGCCGCGGTTTCGGTTTCTGACAACGGGGCCGGTATTCCGGACGAGGCCAAGGCGCATATTTTCGATATGTTCTACACGGCGGGCAATCAGGCGGCGGACAGCCGGCGCAGTCTCGGACTGGGACTTGCTCTGTGCAAATCCATTGTCACGGCCCACGGGGGAACAATCACGGTCTCGGACCGCAAACCCCACGGTGCGGTTTTTACATTTACTTTGCCTGTAGAGGAGGTCAAGCTGCATGAATAAACCATTGATTTTAGTGGTAGAGGATGACTCCGCGGTCCGGAACCTGATCACCACCACCCTTGAGACTCACCAGTACCGCTATCAGACGGCCGCGGACGGTGAGACCGCGGTTCTGCAGGCGGTCTCACACAATCCGGATGTGATTCTTCTGGATCTGGGACTGCCGGACATGGACGGGATTGATGTCATACGGAAAATCCGGTCCTGGTCCAAAACGCCGGTCATTGTAATCAGCGCCCGAAGTGAGGACACGGACAAAATTGACGCGCTTGACGCAGGGGCAGATGACTATCTCACCAAGCCTTTTTCTGTGGAGGAACTGCTGGCCCGGCTCCGGGTCACGTTCCGCCGGCTCCGGGACGCGGGGGCGGACGGCGTACAGAGCGCCGTATTCCAGAACGGCGAGCTGAAGATCGACTTTGCGGCCGGGTGTGTGTTCATGAAGGGACAGGAGATGCACCTGACGCCAATCGAATATAAACTGCTGTGTCTGCTTGCCAGAAATGCCGGAAAAGTGCTGACCCATACGTATATCACGCGGGAGATCTGGGGCAGTGCGTGGGAGAACGACGTGGCTTCGCTTCGGGTTTTTATGGCCACATTGCGTAAGAAGATTGAGCCGGATCCCGCAAGGCCGCGGTACATCCAGACCCATGTGGGGGTCGGTTACAGAATGCTTAAGGTATAACGGTGTAATGGCCGGCGGGAAGATTTGCTTCCCGCCGGTTTTTGCATATACTGCATAAAATCAGAGGAGCCAGGCGGAGAGCGGGGGCTGAATCCGCCAGAATGAACTCTGTGTGTCCATTTATTCTCTTGACACAGGTATTGAAAATCGTTATAATGGAAAAGGTTATCAATATAATCCATCCGGGGCAAAATCCGGGACCCCGGTCCGGCCGAAGCTGTCAGAGCAGGGGAGTGGATCGGGAATGCACAGGTCAATACGACAAAAGCCGGATTTCCGCCTTGGGATTTGGAGGCGGGAACGGCTTGAAACTATATAAAATTGGAGGACCAGGTCATGGGAGAAAACGCGTCAAACAGCGATTATATTACAGTGGTTGCGGAGGAGGATGGAGTCACGATCATCGGGCTGACCCGGGGCAAGGACACCCGGTTCCATCATACTGAAAAGCTGGATAAGGGCGAAGCCTATATCGCCCAGTTCACGGAGAATACATCTGCCATCAAGGTGCGGGGGAAGGCAAAGCTCTATACCAAAATGGGAATTGTTCAGACAGGAGAATAGCATTTTGCAACAGGAGGTTTTACATTGAAGCGAAAAACTAAAATCATATGCACACTCGGCCCAGCCACAGACGATCCAAGTGTCCTGCGGGAGCTCATGCTCAGCGGGATGAACACCGCGCGGGTCAACTTTTCCCACGGTACCTATGAGGAGCATCTCAAGCGGATCAACATGGTCAAGGAATTGCGGGAAGAGCTGGGACTGCCGATCCCGCTGCTGCTGGATACCAAGGGGCCGGAGATTCGGACCGGCAATTTCAAGGATGGAAGGGTTGAGCTGGAGCGCGGCCAGAAATTCACGCTGACGCCCCGGGAGGCCGAGGGAACCAATGAGATCACCCAGATCAGCTATGCCGGTCTGTCCAAGGATGTGGAAAAGGGCACCCGGATTCTGATTGATGACGGACTGATCGAGATGTCCGTGACCAGCATCAAGGGTGAGGATATTATCTGCGAGGTGCTCAACGGCGGTGCGGTGAGCAACCATAAGAGCATCAATGTCCCGGATGTCAACCTCACCATGGACTATATGAGCAAAAAGGACATGGAGGACATCAAGTTTGGGATTGAGCAGGGCTTTGATTACATTGCGGCGTCCTTTGTCCGGAGCGCCTTTGATGTTCTGGAGATCAAGCGGATCCTGGAGCAGAACGGCGGCGAGGACATCCAGATCATCGCTAAGATTGAAAACCGGCAGGGTGTGGATAACGTAGATCATATTATCAAGGTTTGTGAAGGAATCATGATTGCACGGGGTGACATGGGGGTTGAGATCGCCTTTGAGGAGCTCCCCGCGATCCAGAAAGAGATTATAGAGAAATGCTACCGTTCTGGCCGGCGGGTTATCACAGCCACCCAGATGCTGGAATCCATGACCCATAACCCGCGGCCCACCAGGGCCGAGACCTCGGATGTGGCAAACGCGGTCTATGACGGAACTTCCGCGGTGATGCTCTCCGGGGAGACTGCCGTCGGACAGTATCCGGTCCGGGCGCTCAAGACCATGGCGCAGATCTGTATCAAGGCGGAGGAGGACATCAACTATGTGAAGCGGTTTGAGGAAAGGCATTTCCATTCCGGAATGGGCGTCACCAACGCCATCAGCCATTCTGCCTGCACCACGGCCCACGATCTGGGCGCGGCGGCCATTATCACGGTGAGCAAGTCCGGTTTTACGCCAAGGGTGATCTCCGGATTTCGGCCCAACTGCCCCATCATCGCCGGGTGCCTGAAGGAGCGGGTCTACCGGCAGCTCGCCCTGTCCTGGGGCGTGACGCCGATTCGGACAGAGATGAAAAAAACCTCAGACGCCCTGTTTGAGCACGCGGTAGACCGGGCACTGAAGCAGACCGGGCTGATCGAAAAGGGCGACATTGTGGTGATCACCGGCGGCGCGCCGGTGGGGGTCAGCGGCACCACCAATGTGCTGAAGGTTCAGCTGGTGGGCGACGTCCTGCTCAGCGGGACCAGCGCCTCGCCGAAATCCGTCTGCGGGACGGTCTGTGTGGCCAAAAACACGGCAGAGGCTTTGAAGAATTTCCAGGACGGCGATATTCTGGTGATCCCGGAGACTAGCAATGATATCATTGCGCTTCTCAGAAAGGCCTCCGCGATTATCACCGAAAAGCCGGGCCTGTCCTCGCACGCCGCGGTTGTGGGCATGACGCTGGACATTCCGGTCATATGCGGGGCGGCAGGAGCGACGGAGATCCTCAAAAACGGAACGACCATTACCATAGACGGCGTCAGGGGTCAGGTATACAGCGGTGTGGCAAAGATACTTTAATCGTTTGTGAAGCGCGGACGAGGGAAGGACTGCATTTATGTTCAGAACAAAAATACAGGTTCGATATTGTGAGACAGACCGGATGGGGGTGGTGCATCACTCCCGGTATTTCCCATGGTTTGAGGTAGGAAGGACGGAGTTCTTCAAGGCCACGGGCCTCTCTTATGATGAGATTGAACGGCGCGGCGTACTGCTGCCGCTGGTGGACTGCGGATGTAAATTCATCCATGGCGCCCAGTACGGGGACGAGGTGTGGGTTGAGGTGCGGCTGGAGACGGTGGGGGCGGCGAAATGCCATTTTACCTACCGGGTGGAGCGGGCAGCCGACGGACTGCTTCTGGCGGAGGGCCATACCACCCATGGGTTCACCACGCCGGCGTTCAAGCCTCTCAACCTGAAGAAGACCCATCCTGAGATCTATACGCTTTTATGCGGACTGCGGGGTGAAGCGGAATGATTCCCAATCTATTGACAACGGCCCGGTTGATTCTTGTTCCCATATTTGCGTACCTTGTGCTGGGGGCGGAAAACCTTCCGGCCGCCGCGGTGGTTTTTGTCCTTTCCGGTGTGACCGATGTGGTGGACGGCTATATCGCCCGGCATTATAACATGATTACCAACTTCGGCAAGGTCTACGATCCCTTTGTGGATAAGCTCATGCAGATTACGGCCATTGTCTGTCTCGCGCTGGCGCAGATCATTCCGTTTTGGATCATCGCCATTGTCATCTGCAAGGAGGCGGCCATGATCATCATTGGAGGTATTCTCTATCTGAAAAAAATTGTGGTCCATTCCAACTGGTACGGCAAGGCGGCGACGGTGATTTTTTATGCGATTGTGTTTGTCATGATCCTGTGGCGCAGTATGACGCCGGGGTGGTCCATGACCCTTTTGATCATTATGATCGCCGCGATGCTCTGTTCGGCCGGCGCCTATCTGGTGGACACCATCCGGCACTATGACGAAAAGCGTGTGGAATAGACAAGAGCCGCCCCGTGGGGCGGTCAGAGCGTGTCGAGGAACCATTGATTGCGTTGAAATTTGCAGAGCTTTTGCTTTGAGACTATTGCCCAATGCCCATAATCCCGCCTGCAAGTCTCGGCGGCAATGTAACAAAAGCTGTGAAAATCAAGGTTTATCAGCATTCTGGAACCGCCCCCTATGGGGCGGTTTTTTCGCGCAAAGGGAGCAAAACTGGACAAAGGTTGACATTTCATCTGAAATTTGGGATAATAAGCAGAGATAAAATGGGAGGGATCAATGGATGAAAGAAGAAAATTCCTATCATCTTCTTCGGCTGGTCAAGAATTTGAAATACCGGCTGGTTTGGCAGGGGGTTCTGATTGGGGCCGCCGCGGGCGTGGTGGTTTCCCTTTACCGCATGTTGCTCGGCTATGCGGAGCGGTTTTCCCTGTCCCTTTACACCGGTGTCAGAGAGCATCTGTGGGCCGTGGCCCTGCTGTTCTGCGGACTGGCCCTTGCGGGCATGCTGGTCGGCTTTTTGACAGAGCGCCAGCCCATGATCAAGGGCAGCGGGATTCCTCAGGTGGAGGGGCAGATCCTGGGCCTGTTCCACGTCTCCTGGTGGCGGATCATACTGGGAAAGATAGCCGGCGGCGCGGCCGCCCTCGGCGCGGGCCTGTCTCTGGGCCGGGAAGGTCCGTCCATCCAGCTGGGCGCCGCGGTAGGCGAGGGAATTTCCAAGGGCCTCCGCCGGGACGAGACGGAAAAACGGTATCTGCTGACCTGCGGCGCAAGCGCAGGGCTCGCGGCCGCGTTCAACGCGCCGCTGGCCGGTATGCTGTTTGCGCTGGAGGAGGTACACAAGAACTTTTCGGTCAGCGTGCTTTTGTCTGCCCTGGCCTCTGCGGTGACCGCGGATGTGGTGAGCAAGATGTTCTTTGGCATGGATTCGGTATTCGGCGCCCATGCGCTGATCCGCCTCCCTCTGCAATACTATTTTCTCCTGCCGGTGCTGGGAATCCTGCTGGGGGGATGCGGCTGGTTCTACAATAAGACGCTGCTGTTCACACAGCGGATGTACCGGAAAATCACCTTTGTCAAACGCCCCTTTGTGATGGTCCTGCCTTTTCTGGCGGCCGGGCTGGCGGGGCTGTTTCTGCCGGATATACTGGGCGGCGGGCACAGAATTATCACTGCTCTGCTGGAGCATAAGCTGGCCTTTTACTACATTGCAATGCTGCTGGCCGCAAAGTTTATCTTTTCCATGATCAGCTTTGGCAGCGGCGCGCCGGGCGGCATTTTCTTTCCGCTTCTGGTGCTGGGCGCTTTGGCGGGCGGCCTGTTTGGGCAGATTGCTATCACTTTTTTCGGCGTGGAGAGCCAGTATTATATCAACTTTCTCTTGCTTGGCATGGTGGGGATGTTTACCGGGATTGTCCGCGCGCCCGTGACCGGAATCGTGCTGATTGTGGAGATGTCAGGATCCCTGACCCAGATGCTGTCCCTGTCGCTGGTGGCGGTCTGTTCCTACTTGATGGCGGACTTGCTGGGCTCGAAACCCATCTATGAATCCCTGCTGGAAAATATGCGGCCGCACCGGGAGGACGAACAGCTGGCGGTGAAGGAAAAGGTTCTGCTGAGCTTTGCGGTGGAGACCGGGAGCCGTGCGGACCAGAAGCTCGTGCGGGATCTGCGGTGGCCCAAGGACTGTCTTGTGGTCAGCATCCTGCGCGGGAACGAGGAACTGATCCCAAAGGGGGACACGAGAATCCAGACCGGAGATTATGTGGTTGTCATGTGCCCCAAGGCGCGGGAGCTCCTGTGCCGGGAAAAGATCTCCGGAAAATTCACCAAACGCCGATAAGCGCGGGCGGTTTCAGTCTGTCAATAAAGTCCGGACAAAGCAAATCGCATACATCGTATCGAGGCTTTATGCGTATAGTTTTTTCCATACACCACATCCTGAATCGCCCCTACAATTTAACCTGTCCTTTGGAATCAAAAAGGGAGTCTAGAGCTCCGCGGAAACTTGTTTCCGGCAAAATATACCGTATGCTTTGCGTATCCGCTTTTTCGACACGCAGAAGAGCGCCGGGCAAATGATTTGCCCAGCGCTCTTTTCTTTATTCTGATTTTTGATTCTGCAGCTGCTTATATGAAGAAAATCCAGGGCTTGAACCAGGTGAGTACGGTCTGCGCAAAGAAGCGGGAAACCGGGACCCCGGATATGACAGGATAGAACTGGATAAACAGTACCAGGCAGGCGGCGGTCAAGGCTGCGGAAACATAGCCGAACCGGTCGAACCGCCGCTCCAGATCCTGCAGGGCATACACCACGAAGAAGATCAAAAAGGGCAGTGTGGCAAAGAAGTGATACTGCAAAGCGTACCGCTTCACAAAGATCCAGGGCAGGTACTGCGCCAGCAGAGCAATCAGCAGGAAGAGCACCCGTTTGTCCCGTTTGCGCCAGCCCGCCCAGAGGGCATAGAAGAAGGCACCGATTCCCATCCAGCTGAGCAGAGGGTTCTGGAAGATGGAGATACAGCCGATCTGGCCGGCCTGAATGCTGGCCTCCGGCGCCTGATAGGCCCACATGGGCTTATACACAAAGGGCCAGGTGTACCATTTGGAAGAATACGGATGGGTGCCGCCCAGTTCCGAATGATAGTCCAGCATATACTTCTGGTTGTTCCACATGGCCTCAAAGACATTGCCGTAGCCGTCCACCATGGAAATGGGCAGATAGGACAGGGTATAAATCCCGGCGGGAACCGCCACAAAAAACAGCAGGCACCAGGCGCAGGTCTTGCAGAAAAATCCGCCAAAGGACCGGTCCGGCTGTTCCCTGAGCGCCCGCCAGACCAGGATCAGGATAACCAGAAATTCCACAGCCAGCCCTGCTGAAGCATAGACCGCCGTCCACTTCGAGGCACAGCCCAGGCCCATGGCCAAGCCCGAAAGGGCCAGCTGTCCAACAAGGGAACGAAACGGAACGGACGCCCCCCTAGCCCAGCTTAAGGCCGATTTTCCAAACCGGTACATGAAGTAGTACATGCACAGGATGAAAAAGACCGGATAGGAGTCGATGGTGCCGATCCGTGTCAGGGAGAAGTGCATGAAGTCAAAGGCAAAGAGCAGTGTGCCCAGGACGGCATACCGGGTCCTGCCGAACATTTTCTTGAGAAACAGATAGAAAATGGGGAGCATCAAAACGCCCATAAAGGTCCCGACACAGCGCCAGCCAAAGGGCGACATGCCGAATAGCATAATGCCGACCGACATCATCAGCTTGCCCAGAGGCGGATGGGTGGTCTCATAATAGGGCATCATATGGAGATGCTCATAGGCGGTCCTGGGATGGTAGATCTCGTCAAAATAGGTACCATTTTCATAGGACGGCGCATTGGTCACACAGTCCTGCTCGTCGGCCATGGCGCCATAGTCCGCGTCCAGAGAGCCGGTGACTGAGGCGACCGCCGCGAGTTCGCCCTGCTGGTTCCGCAGACCCAGCTCAAACAGCATGTAATCCCCGGATTGGCTGACACCCCGCAGATATTTGGCCTGGATCGGTTCAAGTGTCTGCACTTCCCATTTGAAGACGCTGTTGAGCTTGCAGAAGGCGTCCGGCAGCTGGGTCCAGGCATTGCCGTCAGTGGAATAGGAAAAGGTGATACCGGGATTGCCGTCCACATCTCCAATGCCGCAGTAATAGTCAATCTCAGTGATGGTTTCAGTCTGTTCCAGCGTGATGGTAAAGGTGTCCCCCGCCTGTGCCGGCTTATAGCAGGTCTGAGGCGCTTTGCTGTCCCCCAGATTGACAAAAGCGGTCACCGCGTATATCAGCACAATGCCGCCCAGAATCAAATAGTCCAGCCGGACCATTTTTTCCTGCCGGGCAGGCCGGCTTCCGTCCGGGCCCATGCCGCGCAGAGCCCGCATTACGCCCTGCATCCGGGCGCAGTTCTCCAGCCTCTGCGTGAAGGGTATGCGCGCCTGATGCGCGTGTTCGTTTTCGTCAGACGTTTTGGGTGAACGGATATAGTCGGTATAAATGACCCAGACGCTGATGACAAACAGCGCCGCCTCGCAGAGGGCGATTGGGGCCATGATACTGTAAGCCGGGGCAGTCTCTGTGGTCAGGGCCAGCTGCAGGATATAGTACAGGTTCAGAAATCCGGCCGCACCGAAGCCTGCGAACAGATAGAGCATTTTCCGGTTCTTGGAAAACAGAAATTCCATAAGCAGGAACAGAATGGGCAGAACAATATAGCGCTCGTGCATCTTAAAGGCAAAGGTGAACAGAAACGCGAACAGGAAATAGGCGCTCAGGCAAAGCTTGGAGCCGCGGTTTTTCACCTTCAGGAAGATGAAGAGGGAGCCCAGCACGCCCAAGGCAAGAATTACGCTGTTGATAACCGAGAGCAGGGTCTCATAGCCGGGGATCTCCAGCGTCTCCCAGTTCAGCCCCAAAAGACTGTAGAGGTTAAAGGCATTGACGCTGAAATAGGGGTAGGAGGCCAGGGTAGCCAGGTATTTCTGTATGATCCAGACCGGGTTCAGGGCGTGGAGGAAGGCCGTCATGCCGGTATGGGTCTGCCAGGCGGCGGAAAAGGGCATGGTCAGAGCCCAGAACAGGATCAGGCCGCCCAGAGCCGAGGACAGAAAGACCTTCCAGCTTTTTGTCTCCAACAGAGCAAACAGATAGATGGGCGCCAGAATCAGTCCCTGGGGCTTGACCAGAACCGCCAGGACATAGATCAGGACGGCGGAGAGGTAACGCTTTTCATAGAGCCGGAAGATGGAGAGGACCAGCAGAAACATGAGCACAGACTCAATTTGGCCCCACACCGCCGAGTCAAGGCAGAAGATGGGACAGAGCATGAACACACAGCTCAGAATCAGCGCGGCTTTGCCGTTGAAGAACCGGCGGCCCAGCTTAAACAGCAGGGCGAACAGCGCCATGTCGCAGACCACGGCCGGCAATTTGTCCAAAAAGGCAATCCCGGCGCTCTGCAGGTGAAAAACCCCGGCAAATCGGGAAAGTAGCCCCAGGATATAGAGATAGCCCGGCGGATAGTCGCAGAAATAGTCGGCCGCGTAAAAGGACGAGGTGCCCGTCTCAGCGAGCCGCTGTCCCCATGCCGCCCAGCACGACATATCGGAAGGATAGCCGTCAAGGGTGAATGCCAGCGCCAGCCGGGAGATCAGAAACACCACAAAGGCGGACCAGAAGGCATAGTCCCACACATCAGCCATGTCACGGCTGAGCGTATGGCCCGTATCCCCTGGGACCGTTCTGGTATCCAGCTGCTTGTTAAGCAGAACAAATCCTGTTAAAAAGAGAAATGTAATCAGCCATGCAAAACCCAAATCCAACACCTCATTTGTAAAAAGTCATCGTAACTATGCTGTGACAGTCCTCCGAAAAAAATACCCTGCGGAATTCAGCGGGAAAATACAGGAAGAAGTCCTGAACAGTATACCATAATCCAATTTGATTGGCAACCGGAAAATGGAATTTGACGGACAAAAAAGCGCCGCGCCGGCAAAAACGGAACGCCGGCCCCGCCCCGCACGCAAAGCCCGCGCCCGGAGGCGTTGGGAATATTGTTGCGAATATTTAGGAAGTCTTAGAAAGTTCGTAAAATTTTTTAAAAAAAAGACTTGACAAAGGAAACAGGAAATGGTATCATAGCTTAGTAAAGCAGAAGTCATCCGCTTCTCCCCTTAGCTTATGGCAAAAGGGCTTCCTAATATTAGGACTTATTTCAGACAATATCGGAATGAAATATGTGCGGAGTGCTTTTGCGCCCCGTTTTTTTATTGCGCAAAAGCAGGCAGTCTGCTCAGTTAAGCTTATTTTTGGAGGTGTTTTGAAATAGCAAAGCAAGATTTGATGATTAACGAAGAAATCAGGGATAAGGAAGTCCGTCTGATCGGGGCCGATGGGGAACAGCTCGGCATTGTGGCCAACCATGTCGCCCAGACCATGGCGGAGGAAAAAAACTTGGATCTGGTCAAAATCGCACCTCAGGCAAAGCCGCCCGTGTGCAAGATTATGGACTACGGCAAGCACAAGTTTGAACTTGCGAAACGGGAGAAGGAAAACCGCAAAAATCAAAAGGTGGTTGGACTCAAAGAGGTACGGCTCACCCCGAACATTGATGATCACGACTTTAACACCAAGCTAAATCAGGCGGTCAAATTCCTGAATGCCGGAGACAAGGTCAAGGTATCTGTGCGGTTCAGAGGCCGTGAAATCACCCACAGCTCTCTGGGGCGTGAGCTCCTGGTGCGTTTTCGTGATGCGGTCGGCGAGGCCGGCGGAGCCGATAAGGACATCAAGCTTGAAGGCCGTAACATGGCTATGATATTATCACCCAAAAAAGCTTAAACTTGAACTTAATTCGATGGAAGGAGAGAAATACTATGCCTAAAATCAAGACTCACAGAGGCGCGGCAAAACGTTTTGGTGTGACCAAAAGCGGTAAGGTCAAAAGAGGTAAGGCTTACAGAAGCCACATTCTCAACAAGAAGTCTACCAAGAGAAAAAGACATTTGAGAAAAGGCGGATATCTTTCTGCCGCCAATGAGGCAACAATCAGAAATATGATGCCTTACAAATAAGAACCTGACCCGTCAGCGCAACCAAAGCTTGCGGACGGGTGCCCCAGAACCTTGTTGCTTACGCGATAAGAACCTGACCCGTCGGCACGGCGGAAGTGCGGCCCGGGACAGCCGGTTTTGGATTCTAAAGAAACGTGATTTGAGAAAGGAGCTTTTAACATGGCAAGAGTAAAGGGCGCTATGAGAACCCGCGCTAGACATAAGAAAATATTGAAGCTTGCAAAGGGCTACAGAGGTGCGAAGAGCAAGCTCTACAAGACTGCGAATCAGGCGGTCATGAAATCTCTGGTATATGCTTACAGAGACAGAAAGGCAAAGAAGAGAGAGTTCAGACAGCTCTGGATTGCCCGTATCAACGCGGCGACCCGCGCAAACGGTATGAGCTACAGCAAATTTATGAACGGTCTCAAACAGAAGGGTATCGAGATCAACAGAAAGATGCTCTCTGAGATCGCCATCTCTGATCCCGAGGCTTTTAAAAAGCTGGTGGATCAGGTTCGATAACCTGAATCAAAGAGCGGAAATTCTTCAGCATCCAAAGCTTTGGCGTAACAAGACGCCTTGACCGGCTCTGGTACGCTGGGGAATTTCTTTGTTCCAGAAGATTTTACATATACAGAGTAGGTATCCACGCGTTAGCCCATTGGGCTTGCAGTGCCGGCTATACAGGGAGTTGATAGCCGGACGAAGTACATCAGTCGCGGTGTGGATACCGCATCCCGCTGTTACACAGAAAAAATACCTCTTTTTGCTGTGCTAGCAGTGAACTTTAAGGAGGTATTTTATCATATGAGTGAAAAATTTGATGCATTGATGGATAGTTGGAAAGCTGGTTTGAAGGGCTTTTTGGAGCCGGTACACCATTTGTTTGACATATTCTCCAATATGTGGATGAGCTTTGGGATCATAGCCCTTGTCTTTGTCCTGCTATTGACCTATTGTATTCTGACCCGGCGGAAGGATTTTCAGCGGCATATGAAACGGCCCCAAACCCTTGCGGTCTGTTCTTTGATGATTGCCATGAACATTGTTTTGGGATATTTTACCCTGTGGATCAGCTCATACCTCAGAATTGGATTTGGCTTTGTGACCCAACCCATTGTGACCATGCTCTTCGGACCTTTGGTGGGCTGTATGACCGGGATGGTGCAGGATATTCTGTCCTATCTGCTCAATCCGGCGGGGGGGGCCTACGTCCCCACCTATACCCTGTGTGTTGGAATATCCGGCCTGTTTTACGGGCTGGTCCTGTACCGGAAGCCGGTTACCCTGCGGCGGGTGTTTCTGGCCAAGCTGCTGGTTATTTTGGTGTCCAACATCCTGCTCAACTCCATTGCGCTGGCGCCCACGGTGGGAAGCGGGTTCATTGGAATCCTGCCGGCAAGAATCCTGAAGAATCTGCTGTTGCTGCCAATCCAGACCATTGTGGTCTATATGATCCTGAAATTTGTGAAAGAGCTCAAGCCTGTAAAGGCATTTGAAGCGAGATAGAAGGTGCCTTGATGATACCCATTGCCAGCCATGACAATAAAACACTGAAGCTGATCCGCTCGCTCCAGAGAAAGAAGGGACGGAACGAATCCGGTCTCTATTTTGCCGAGGGAATGCGGATTGCGGAGGAGGCTCTGACCTTTGCGCAGCAGGACATCAAATGCCTGATTGTGTCAGAAGCATTTGCGGAAAAGAATAAAAATTTTGTAAATACTCTTGACGAAAGCGGAAAAACTGTTTATACTGCCAAAGAAAGACTTTTTCAGGATGTGTGTAACACCGAGTCCCCTCAGGGAATCGGTGTTGTCTTGCGTATGCCCGCATATACGCCGCCCCGCTGGGACACATACCGCTTTGTGCTGGTTCTTGACGGCGTGTCTGAGCCCGGAAACCTGGGAACCATGGTGCGGACGGCGGAGGCGGCAGGGGTGGACTGCGTATGCCTGCTCAGAGGATGCGCGGATCTGTACAATCCCAAGGTGGTCCGCTCCACCATGGGCTCCCTGTTTCGGATGCGTATTCTGACCGGGGCAGAGCCCCCGGTTCTGAAGGAACTGAAACGCGGCGGGTTTACGGTGGCGGCGACCGCCCTGCGGGATTCTGTTCCTGTGGACGCGGCGGAAATTTCAGGCAAGCGGGCCATTATCATCGGAAGCGAGGCCTCTGGGGTTTCGGACGAGGTACTGCGCTGTGCGGATCTGCGGGTGCGGATCCCTATGGAAGGCAGGGTGGAATCCCTGAACGCCGCGGTGGCCGCGGGTATTGCCATGTATCTGTTGAAACCCTGAGGAGGTGGGGCCAGTGGATGAAGAAAGGGATCTGTTATACAGGCTGTGGCTGAACCAGAGCTGTGACCATGACCCGGACAAGGTGTACCGCCTTCTGAAAAAATTCGGCAGTCCGGAAGCGGCGTTTCAGGCCAATTTTTACGACCCCGCGTTTTACCGGACCCTTGACCTGGCCCAAACCCTGCGGCTGGACCGGAAGCTGGACAGCGCCGGAAGACTGCTGGCCCATTGCCGGAAAAAGGGAATACAGGTGATCTCCATAGCCGACCCGGCCTATCCGGACCGGCTGAAACAAATTGAAAATCCGCCCCAGGTTCTCTATGCTCTGGGGACTTTGCCGGATTTGAACCGGCTGGCGAGTATCACCATTGTTGGGACGCGGAAGTGTTCGCCGGAAGGGGAGCGCATTGCCGGACAGCTGGGCCGGGAACTGGCGGACAGCGGCTTTGGGGTGGTCAGCGGCATGGCCCTTGGCATTGACGGCGCGGCCCACACGGGCGCCCTGCAGGCAGGCGGCACCACCGTAGCCGTCTTGGCCGGCGGTGTGGACCTGATTTATCCAACAGCGCATACGGAGCTGTACCGGCATATCCAGAACCACGGCGCAATCCTTTCGGAGCGCCCGCCCGGCACCCGGGGACAGGCGCATTTTTACAGACAGAGAAACCGGATTATGGTGGGCCTTTCCCATGGCGTTGTGATTGTGGAGGGCCGGGAGAGAAGCGGAACCTCCATAACGGCAAGGCTTGCGGCGGAATACAACAGGGACGTGTTCGCCGTTCCCGGCAAGCCCACCGACCATCTGGCGGAGCTGCCCAACGACCTGATCCAGGACGGGGTCAAGCTGGTGTCCGGCCCCTTGGATATTCTGGAAGAATATATTGGGGTCTATCCGGAAATGCTGGAATATGGAATCAGCATCAAGGGAAAGCCTGTGGTGGGCAGACCCCGGAGCACGAAGACCCGGCGGGACGCCTGCGCAGAGGCGGAGCGGACGGGGGAAATGAGGCCGATACCGGCCGCGGAAGATGAGGAAACGCGTTTTCAAGCGTTTCTGGGCCGTGAGGACTTTCAGGAGGAAGAGCGGAATATTCTCCGGTTTTTGCGGTTCGCGGGCGGCACCGCGCCCTTTGATGACATTGCGGACAGCTGTGGAATTGAGGCCGGCGCGCTGAGCAGTATGCTGGTGATTCTGCAGATGAAAAAGGCTGTGGCGCAGAGAGCGGGCGGCCAATACACGTTACGGACAGACTGACAGCAGGGAAACCCGACTGGAAGAACTCAAATGAAAAGTCAGGAGGATGAAAGAATGGCCGAAAAAAAGGCTGCAAAGACCGGAGGCGGCAAGAAAAAGCTGGTGATTGTTGAGTCTCCGACCAAGGTGGATTCTGTGAAGAAATACCTGGGCAGCGGCTATACGATTGAAGCGACAATGGGACATGTGCGGGATCTGCCCAAGAGCCAGCTTGGTGTGGACCTGGAGCACGATTTTGAACCCAAGTATATTACCATTCGGGGCAAGGGCGACCTGATCGCCAAGCTGAAGAAAAAGGCGAAGGGCGCGGACAAGATCCTGCTGGCGACTGACCCTGACCGCGAGGGAGAGGCGATTTCATGGCATCTGGCAAACGTGCTGGGCATTGACCCCAGCTCAGACTGCCGGATCACCTTCAATGAGGTCACCAAGGATGTGGTCAAGGATGCGGTCAAGGACGCGCGGCCCATTGACATGAATCTGGTGGATGCCCAGCAGACTAGGCGGGTGCTTGACAGGATCGTGGGCTATCAGATCAGCCCGCTTCTCTGGAAGAAGGTGAAAAAGGGGCTCAGCGCCGGCCGTGTTCAGTCCGTGGTCGTGCGGCTGATTGTGGACCGCGAGCGGGAGATTGACGCCTTCCAGCCTGAGGAATACTGGTCTATTGACCTGAAGCTCACCAACGATAAGGGCAAACTGCCTTTTATCGCCAAGTTTTACGGGACGGCTGACGGAAAGAAGATGCCGCTCCCGGACGAGGAAACCACCATAGAGGTGGTTGAATTCCTGAAAAAGACCGATTATACAGTGAAATCTGTGGTGCGCAAGGAGACCAAGCGCCGGAGCGCGCCGCCTTTTACCACCAGTACCCTCCAGCAGGAGGCATCCAGAAAGCTGAATTTTACATCCCGCAGGACCATGATCGCTGCCCAGCAGCTTTATGAGATGGGATATATCACATATATGAGAACCGACTCTCTGCGCATTTCCGCAGTGGCCCAGAACGAGGCCCGGGCCTTCATTGCCCAGCAGTACGGACAGGCGTTTGTGCCCAAGGCCCCCAAGCATTACCGGGCCAAAAAGAGCGCCCAGGACGCGCACGAGGCCATCCGTCCCACCGTGTGCGCCAACACGCCGGAGAAGTATAAGGAAAAGCTGAAGCCGGATCTCTATAAGCTCTACCGCTTGATTTGGCTCCGGTTCATGGCCAGCCAGATGGCAGACGCCATCCTGGATTCCGTTACCGCCGATATTCTGTGCGGCGGCAAATATCTCGCCCGCG
The DNA here is from genome assembly GCA_965146665.1 of uncultured Ructibacterium sp. Classification (GTDB taxonomy): domain Bacteria; phylum Bacillota; class Clostridia; order Monoglobales; family Monoglobaceae; genus Ructibacterium. Next base: position 217,958 of record CBCTHE010000001.1, on the reverse strand, counting down.
CCACCGGCTCTGAGATCAAGTTCGCCGGTTTTATGACCCTGTACGTGGAGGGCAAGGACGAGGAGGAAGAAAAGTCCAAGAAGATACCGACTCTTGCGGAGGGCCAGAATCTCCTGCTCAAGGAGCTGGACCCGCAGCAGCATTTTACCCAGCCGCCCCCCAGGTATACCGAGGCTTCGCTGGTCAAGGCCATGGAGGAGGACGGCATCGGCCGCCCGAGCACCTATGCGCCCACCATTGCCACCATCACCGCCCGGGGCTATGTGGCCCGGGAGGGCAAGACCCTGTATCCCACAGAGCTGGGCTATATTGTAACCGATCTGATGAAGGAGAATTTCGAGGATATTGTGGATGTGGAATTCACCGCCAATATGGAGGATCGGATTGAGACGGTGGCTGACGGCGAAAACAACTGGAAAAATGTGATCCGCGATTTTTATGTACCATTCTCCCATACCCTTGCGGAGGCAGAGGAGAAGATCGGGAACATTGAGATCAAGGATGAGGTATCGGATATTCCCTGTGATAAATGCGGCCGCATGATGGTGTATAAGCAGGGACGTTTCGGCAAGTTTCTGGCCTGTCCGGGTTTCCCGGAGTGCCGGAACACCAAGGCGATCACCCAGGAGCTGGGGGTGCCCTGTCCCAAGTGCGGTGCCAAGGTCCTGATTCGGAAATCCAAGAAGGGAACCACCTTCTACACCTGTGAAAAGAGCCCGGAATGCGACTTTATTTCCTGGGACGAGCCCACAAATGAAAAATGTCCCGCGTGCGGCGGCACACTGATGAAGGTCCGGGCGTTCCGGCGTCGGGGACCTGTCAGCTACAAGTGTTTTAATCCGGACTGCGATTATGTGCGCAAGCCGGAGTCCAAAGCGAAAAAGAAGTAGAAAAGAGCGGAGGGGAATACCCTCCGTGAGCGTGTCAATAAACCCAAATTTGGAATGATTTTGGACCGCGCCGTACGGGCCCGGCTCGTCGCACTGTACTCCGCTTTGTTCGCTTTTTCCTGGTTCAGAAAAAGGCTCACATGCTTCGTCATTGCTCCTCTTTCCCACAAAAGCCAAAGCTTTTGTGGGAGGAAGGAGAACCCGGTCTAAAAGCGATCTTTTGCCTGTACAAGGCAAAACGAGCAAACTTGACCGTGGTTCGACGCGGGCTTTGGGCTATCAATTGATGGCAAAATCATTTCAAATTTTATGGACAAGTTTACTTTTTCGACAGCCTGGCGGAGGGGATTACCCTCCGTTTTTCAGAAATTGGACTAAAAACATATAAGAAAGCGGTGACAGTATATGGAACTACAGATCATTGGCGCGGGGCTGGCGGGCTGTGAAGCGGCCTGGCAGGCGGCACAGCGCGGAATTCCGGTGGTGCTCCATGAGATGAAGCCCGCTAGACGCTCCCCGGCCCATAAGGGCGGCGGCTTTGCGGAACTGGTCTGCAGCAACTCTCTGCGTGCGGACGGCCTGCACAACGCGGTCGGCCTGCTGAAGGAGGAGATGCGCCGGCTGAATTCTGTCATTATGGCCTGCGCGGACGCCACAAGGGTGCCGGCAGGCGGCGCTCTGGCCGTGGACCGGGATGGTTTTTCCGCGCTGGTTACGGAGAAGATCCGGAATCATCCCAATATCCGGGTTGTGGAAGAGGAAGTCACAGCCGTGGACACGGAGGTCTATACGGTTGTGGCCGCCGGCCCGCTGGTGTCAGACGGCCTGGCTGAGGAGATATGCCGGCTCACCGGGGATGACTATCTCCACTTTTTCGACGCCGCGGCGCCCATTGTCAGCTATGACAGCATTGATATGTCAAAGGCTTTCCGTGCGGCCCGGTACGGCAAGGGCGGGGATGATTATATCAACTGTCCCATGGACCGGGAGACCTATCTGGCCTTTTATCAGGCGCTGATTGCGGCGGAGGCGGCCCCTGTTCATGGCGGGGTGGAGGATCCCAAGGTGTTTGAGGGCTGTATGCCCATTGAGGTCATGGCAAAGCGCGGCGAGGACACCATGCGTTTCGGTCCGCTCAAACCGGTGGGGCTGACCAGCCCCCACGACGGCAGCCGGCCCTATGCGGTGGTTCAGCTTCGGCAGGACAACGCCGCGGGCAGTATGTATAATATGGTGGGATTTCAGACCCATCTCAAATTCCCGGAGCAGAAACGGGTCTTTTCCATGATTCCGGGACTGGAAAACGCGGTATTTCTGCGCTATGGTGTCATGCACCGGAACACCTATCTCAATTCCCCAAAACTGCTGACGGCCAGCTATCAGATGCGCCGGTATCCCAGGATCTACTTTGCGGGACAGATCACCGGGGTGGAGGGATATGTGGAATCCGCGGCGTCCGGCCTGGTTGCCGGAATCTCGGCCGTGTGCGCCATGAGGGGTGTGCAGGGGCCTGTTTTTTCCGCGAAAACGGCCATTGGCGCCCTGGGGGCCTATATCTCCAATGAGAGTGTGACAAATTTTCAGCCAATGAACGTGAATTTTGGAATCATGACCGGGCTGGAAAAGCGGATCCGTGACAAACGGGAACGGGCTGAGGCTGTAGCCCGCAGAAGCCTGGAGGAAATTGAGGCCTGTCTGGCGGCGGAAAATTAGTGAAATTGTTTAGAAATCACCGAAATTCACAATGGATTTCGGTGATTTATTTTTTTGCCCTTGATTGCGGAACGTCCGGATTTGTGTTATAGTTATGACATAGATTTGAAGTGAATACCAGCCATATGGTGAAGCGTAAATGCTTTGAAAAGGGAACCGGGTGCAAATCCCGGACAGCAGCCACTACTGTCAGCGCGGACAAGGAAGCGATATGCCATTGCCGAAAGGTGAGAAGGCGCTTCGGAGGATGAGGCCGAGTCAGGAGACCTGCCATGTGGGGTGAACGGGAATCTACTAATTCCGGGCAGTGGGAATTGGGCCTTTTTTTGTTGCCTGAAAACAGAAAACGGCTAGGAACTGACAAAGAAAAAAGGAAAGAGGGATGCTTTATGTTTCTAAGATCAACAAAACGGTTTGCGGCACTTTTCCTGGCGCTGGCAATGGCGTTTACGCTGTTTCCGGCCATAGTGTCTGCGGACAGCACCGTGGTTATCAGTACGCCGGAGGAGCTGGCGGCGCTCACCAGCCTGTCCTACGGCGACACGGGAAAGCTTGCGGACAGCTATCGGCTGGCAAACGATATCGACATGGCCGGCGTGGAGGTCACAAAGGCCATCGGTACGATTGGGTATGAGATCAAACCCTTTACTGGGCGCTTTGACGGAAATGGGTTTTCCATCCTCAACCTGACCACGTCCGCCAACGCCCTGTTCGCACAGGTGGAGGGCAGCGTTGAAAATCTGACCCTGCGCGGTGCGGTGGTCCATTACAGCGGATCGGACAGCAATGTCGCGGCGTTGGCCGCCGAGAACAAGGGCGCCATCCGAAACTGCTTTACAGTGGACTGCACGGTTGTGTCAGACAAGGCTTCGCCCACCGGCGGGCTGGCTGCCGCGAACATCGGCGGCACCATTGAGAAATCTGGTGTGTCCGGCGGCAGTGTCACCTGCGGCAGCGCCTATGGAACCAGCCAGGGCGGCCTGGTTGGAAACCTGCGGGGCGGGGGGAGGATCGACCAGTGCTTTGCCACCGCGGCGGTCACCGGCCAGAATTACTGGACCGGCGGCCTGGTGGGCAAGGTGGAGAATGGAACGGTTACGGACAGCTATGCCCGGGGAACCGTGACCGGCAATACCAAAGCCGGCGGTCTGGCCGGTGCGCTCGCCAGCCCGTCCGCGCTCAGCACAGTCTATGCGGCCGGGAATGTCAATGCCGCCAGCGGAGGCGCGCTGGCGGGCAGCGCGGGCGGCAGCTTCGACAGCCTTGGTACGGTGGACAATGGATATTATGATCAGGACGGGACGTTTCCCGTTGAGGAAACGGTGTCCGTGGCCGGCGTGACTGCGCTGTCCGGCGCGGATATGCAGACACAGACCTTTGCGGATGAACTCAATGCCGGAAGGACTGTGTGGTCCTGGGATGCCACGATCAACGATGGCTTTCCGTATTTGACTGCGGCGGCTCCGCCAGCCAGCGGGCCGGTGGAAACGGAGCCTGCGGTGACCCTTTTGGTGGCGGATTACAACGGGGAGACCTATTCCTATGAGATGCTTGGGGAGCCGGTGGCGGTTACATTCCCGGACAATCAGGAGACCGCTCTGACCCTGAAGGACATCATGGACAAGGCGGCAGAAATGGGAGACTTGTCCTATGCCGAGGGCGTCGGCGGAGAGGCGGGCATGGTCCGGACTATCAATGGAATTACCCCTAAGGCGCCTGGCGGCTGGATGTTTACCATCAACGGCCAGGCCTCCTGGGTAGGTTACGGCGCGGCCCAGGTCTCGGACGGAGACAGGGTGCTCTGGTATCTGGGAACCGCCGAAAATCAATATAAAGCGCCCAGCTGGGAGGATATGGTCGACCCTGCCGATCCTGTGGAATACACCGAGATCCATACGCCGGAAACGCTGGCGGCCCTTGCGCAGTCGCCGGAGAGCTGGGGCGGAAATTACCGGCTCACTGCGGATCTGGATATGAGCGGTGCTGCGTTTACACCTATCGGAAGCGCGGAGGTGCCCTTCAGCGGCAGATTTGACGGAAACGGTAAGACGATCACCGGACTGACCGTCACAGGCGGCAGGGACAGCCAGAATATTGGGATGTTCGGCGTATTGCTGGGCGCTGAGATTAAGCATCTCACCCTGCAGGATGTGAACATCACCGGAGGAAGCCGGGTCGGCGGGCTCGCGGGCTATGCAAAGGCCGATTTTGCGGCGGAGACCGCAAATCTGATTGCGGACTGCCATGTTACCGGTCAGGTCACAGCCATCGGTGAGGTTTTCATTAAGCAGACGGACGTGGGCGGCCTGATTGGCTGTAATGAGGGCGGCTATGACAGTCAAACCTATCAGAGCGCGTACAGCGCGGTGCAGGGATGCAGTTCTGCCGCGGAGGTGACAGGCGACACCGGCGCCGAGGACATTACCATCGCCGGACATGTGGGCGGCCTTGTGGGCTGGAATACAGGCATTATTTCTGACAGCATGGCTGCCGGAAATGTGCGCGGCGGCAATACTGTCGGCGGTTTTGTGGGTACCAACGGCGGCCAGATCTACCGCTCTCACGCGGAGGGACAGGCCTCAGGCGGATATACGGCAGGCGGCTTTGTGGGGAGCCACGGTCTGTACAGCACCATTGACGCCTGCTATTCCACCGGGGATGTGACTGCGCTGGGAAGCGGCGGCGCCAATTTTGGCGGCTTTGCCGGCGCGGTCAGCGGCAAGGTGAAGAACAGTGTCAGCACGGGAACCCTGACGCCGGGCTGGAGCTATAACGGCGGCTTTGCCGGGACCTTTGACGGAACGGTGTGGGCGTATAATGAAAATCTTCTGACTCTGAATCAGTGCTTTGGAAATGCTGTCACTGCGGATGGCAGCAGGATCAAGGCGCTCGGAAACTATATCGGCGGCGTGCACGCGCCCAGCGACGCGGCGGCAGAGGCCATTGGCCTGACCCAGGCGGAGGCGGGGGCCAAACTGGAGGCCATGCTTAAATCCCAGGCGGCCAGCGAGGAACTGGCGGCGGAAATGCTGAAATACAAAGATGCTGTTGTGATCCCCGCGACCGTTGCGGAGCAGGCGGATGTGACCGGTCTGGTGGTCAAGCTGAATGAAAATGCCGTGGCCAATTCCTCTGTGGCACTGTCCTATGAGGGCGGCGGCGCCTATGTGCAGAGCGCCGGTTCCGGCTATGTGCTGACCCAAAGGGCGGACGCGGCAGACGGAAAAGACACCGCCACCATAGAGATGGAAAAGGACGGTGCAAGCGTGACCAAGGACATTGCGGTGACCATTGCGGCAGTCCGGCAGAATGTTGACACTGAGGCGCTTCTTTCCGCCGTTGCGGACCAGTACAAGAACCAGTCCGCAGATTACTGGAAGATGACCGGACTGCTGGCCTATGGGCAGAAGCCCAGTACAGCGGCGCGGACGGAATATGTGTCTGCGGCGGTCTCCGCCATGCGGGAGAGCGGGCTGGACACCACCCTGGCAATGTATATGATATCGCTTTGTGCCCTTGGGTATGATCCATCTGATATAACCTTGGCAGACGGTACAAAATTTGACGCGGCCGAGAAACTGCGGAATGCGGAATCCAGCGGAAATAACGGTGACGCGTTTCGCCTGCTGGCCTATCAGCAGGCTCCGGACTATGCGGATGAGCAGGAGGCGCGCGCCGTGATCGAGCGTCTGCTGTCAGCGCAGACAGAAGACGGCGGCTGGTCCAATGATGAAGTCAATGGGGCGGATCCGGACAGCACCGGCGCGGTTCTGCTTGGTCTGGCCGCCTATGCGGCAGAGGATGCCGCGGTTAAACAGGCGGCAGAGCATGCGGTGCAGTATCTCAGCGGCCAAATGCTGGCGGATGGAAATATTAAGAGCGGCTATGAGGAGAATAACTACGGAACCAACGCGAACACCTCTGCCATGGCGATTCTCGGCCTTTCCGCCCTGGGAATCGACGTCAGGAATGATATGCGGTTTCAGGCGGACGATGTCAGCCTTTGGGACGGACTTTTGAGCTTTGTCAGCCCGTCTGGGGATGGCTTTGTCTACGAATACGGTGAGAAACAGGCGGATGACATGGCCACCAAGCAGGCTTTTCTGGCTGTCATGGCCGCGGAGCGGGGAGAAAATGTCTTTGACTTTAGAAGGATAAAAAAACAGCCCGTCAATCTTCAAAAAAAGGGCGGCGGCTCCGGCGGGGGCGGATTCCTGCCCGGCGGGGCAGGAACGCCGGGAGAGCGCGGAAAAATCACCGTTACCCTTACTTTGATCGGCGACAGCGTGCATGGGACGGGAGAGCATCAGGCGTATGAGACCTGGATCCCCGGTACGGCCCTGACCGTGGACGCCGGCGCCGCTGCCGCAGAGGCGGTGAAGCTGGCGCTGGAAAACAGCGGATACACCTGTGAGGGGCTTGAGAACGGATATATCACTGCGGTAACCACCCCGGAAGGAGTGAAGCTGGAGGCGTACACCAATGGCCCCAGAAGCGGGTGGATGTATCAGGTCAACGGGCAGGAGCCCACAGTTGCCATTGGCTCTTATATTTTAAAGGACGGAGACGAGCTTGCGCTCTATTATGTGGATGACTGGGCGGCCCAGGAGGCAAATGCCGGTTATAATGACGTCAGTCCGGAGGACTGGTTCTATACCGCCGTTTCGTATGTGACAGAAAAAAGACTGTTCCAGGGGGATGAAGACGGAAATTTCCTGCCGGACGAAAAGCTGGACCGGGCCATGACGGCCACCGTGCTTGGCAGAATGGCGGCAATCACGGAAGCGGAGTATCTGGAAACGCAGACGTTCAGCGACGTACCCCTTGACGCCTGGTTTGCAGGCGCTGTGAATTGGGCCGCGGCGCAGAAAATCGTCAACGGAAACGGCGACGGCACCTTTGATCCGGAGGGGTGCATCACCCGTGAACAGCTGGCGGCCATGCTTTACCGCTGGGCGGTCCAAAATGGCCGGGCGGCCGGTGCGCCGGACACGTCCGCGGTGGCACGGTTCGCGGATGGCGGGACAGTCTCCGCCTGGGCCGCAGAGGCCATGGCCTGGGCGGTGGAAGCCGGCCTGATCCAGGGGACGGATGTCAATACCCTTGAGCCGGAAGGAAACGCCACCCGGGCAGAGGCGGCTGCGATTCTGCAGCGGTACGAGGCAATGGCCGCCTAGGCGGTAAACACCCTGCTGCTGTCTGAACCCGTTCGATGGAATTTCTCGTTGACAAAAGAGATGAAAATCTGTATAATCGTTAGAAAGCGGGCACAAAATTGTGTGCGGCCTCACAGGCTTTCGGCGGGGGAGGGGTTTTTCATGGCGGAGCGGCAGGAAAATCGGCGGAAACAGGATATTGTCTTTCTCAATATCCTGTTTTGCCTGCTTGTGATCTTTATACATATTTCATCGGAGATTATTCTGGAGATGGGCCGGGGCAGGACAATGTTCTGGGCGGTATTTGTGCTGTCTAAACTCTCGGGGTTTGTCGTGCAGGGCTTTATCCTGCTCAGTGGTGTCAAGCTGTTTCTCAAGGCGGGAAACATGCACTACGGCAAATTCTATTTTTCCAGACTTATCTCTGTGGTACTGCCTTATATTGCGTGGGTATTTCTCTATTATCTGTATTTTTGCTGGCGGGATTACTATGTCTTTTCCTGGGCTGAACTGGGCCGGTTTCTGCTGTACGGAAACCTGTCCGCCCACTTCTATTTCATTGTGGTCCTGGTGCAGTTCTATCTGCTGGCGCCGGTCTGGATGTTTCTGTTCAAGCGCGCGAATCCGGTGGTCACGCTGCTGGTGACGCTGATGATCAGTGTATTGTCCGGCATGTGCCTGGGAGAAGCGGTACAGCTGCTGGTGCCGGGCGCGGATATCAGCCATCTGGATATCCTGTTTCCGCGGTACCTGTTCTACTGGGCGGCGGGCTGTATGATCGGCCTGCATTATCAGGAGTTTCAGAGCTATCTGCGCGGTCACTGGTTTGCCATCACCCTGCTGTTTCTGGTGTGTGCCGTTTTGAACGCGTGGCTGGCCATTGTCTTTATCGATGGAGCGCCCTATTGGATGGACCAGCTCCATGTGCTCTATTGCATCAGCGCCATCCTGTTTTGCTATATGCTTGCACAGCTGTTCACAGACGGCGGCGCGATCCTCCTCAAGCCAGTGGCCGGGCTGGACCGGGCCAGCTACAGCATCTATTTGATCCACTGCCTGGTGATCTATATGGTCAACGAATACATGGATACCCATGGTATTACCGATCTGACGGCGCGCTATGGCTGGCGGGCCCTGGCGACCTACTGCGGCAGCATCATCCTCTGTCTGGTTTGGCAGGTGAGCAAAAATGCCGTTGCAAACCTCATTCGAAAAACCTGAGGAAAAGAATCTGATTTTTGTACAAAATGTGCTTTGCACGGCGTGGATCATATGCTATAATAGTCTTAGGGCCGGAGGTTGCCAGGAGAGGCCTTATAATCAACATATTGGGAAAAACGCAGAAGAAAAGGAGTGTCTGACATGTTAGCAGAAAAAGTAGCGGCTTTGATTAACCAGCAGGTCAACAAGGAATTCTATTCCGCGTACCTGTATCTGGATTTTGCAAACTATTACGAGGAGCTGGGCCTGTCCGGTTTTGCGAACTGGTATCAAATCCAGGCGCAGGAGGAGCGTGACCACGCTGTGCTGATGATGAATTATCTGCAGGACAACGGCGAGAAGGTTGTGCTTGAGGCCATTGACAAGCCGGATAAGACCTTTGACGATAAGATGGGCCCGCTGAAGGCGGGGCTGGAGCATGAGCAGTATGTGACCAGTCTGATTCATGACATCTATGATGCGGCCTATACCATCAAGGATTTCAGAACCATGCAGTATCTGGATTGGTTTGTAAAGGAGCAGGGCGAGGAGGAGAAGAACGCCGAGGACCTCATTAAGAAAATGGAGCTCTTTGGCGATGACGCCAAATCCCTCTATATGCTGGATCAGGAAATGGGAGCCCGCGTCTATGCGGCGCCCTCCATCATGGCGGCTGATTAAGGGGCTGTTTCACGCCGGATATCTTCGGATATCCGGCTTTTTCTTTGCCTTGCCATAGAGAGCCGAAGCCATACGGTTTCGGCTCTCCTATGGTTTTGGGATACCCCGTGATGCAAAAAAATGACGCCGTCCAAGGCGGGCCGTCGTGAGATATGTATAAAAACGATTCGGATCTATGGAGATGATTTAGCCAGAATTTGAGAAAAAATACTTGTCCCCAAAACGCCTTTATGCTATAATATAACAATGAAATCATCTGTGCTTTGCATCCGGAGCTCTGTGCGCCGGTTCTGGAGGGCGCGGGAAATAAGGAGTCGAAGGATTCATGCTTACACTTGACAAGATCTACCACGCCGCATTTGTGCTGAAAGAAGTAATCCGGCCCACCGCGCTGATTAAATCAGCCAGTCTGTGTCCGGGGGTCAACCTCTACCTGAAACCGGAAAATCTGCAGGTGACAGGTTCGTTTAAGGTGCGCGGCGCCTATTATAAAATTTCACAGCTGACAGACGAAGAGAAGAGCAAGGGGGTCATTGCCTGCTCTGCGGGAAACCATGCCCAGGGTGTGGCCCTTGCCGCGGCAAAAAACGGGATCAAATCCCTGATTTGTATTCCGGACGGCGCGCCCATTTCCAAGGTGGAGGCCACCAAGGGCTACGGTGCCGATGTGTGCCTGGTGAAGGGGGCGTATGATGACGCATATGAAAAGGCTCTGTCTCTGGTTGAGGAGACGGGTGCCACCTTTATCCACCCCTTTGACGACGAGCTGGTCATTGCCGGACAGGGCTCCATCGGCCTTGAGATTCTGGATCAGCTGCCGGATGTGGACGCGGTGATCGTCCCTGTGGGCGGCGGCGGTCTCATCAGCGGTGTCGCCTTTGCGCTGAAGGCCTTAAAGCCGGAGATCAAGATTTATGGGGTTCAGTCCGCGGGCGCGCCCTCTATGCGGAATGCCGTTGCGCATCATCAGATAGAGACGCTGGATTCAGTAAAGACCATTGCCGATGGGATCGCGGTCAAGCGGCCCGGCGACCATACCTTTGAGCTGGTGGAAAAATATGTGGACGAGATTGTGACGGTTACGGACGATGAGGTCTCGACTGCCATTCTGGAGCTGATTGAACAGCAGAAAATGATTGCCGAGGGAGCGGGCGCGGTCTCTGTTGCCGCGGCCCTGTTCAATAAGGTTCCCATCAAGGGGAAAAATGTGGTGTGCCTGGTTTCCGGCGGCAACATTGACGTGACGATCCTCTCGCGCGTCATAGACCGGGGCCTGCAGAAGGCCGGACGGCTGGCCGAGCTGATCATTGAGCTGGTGGACAAACCGGGACAGCTTCTGGGGGTGTCAGAGATCATTTCCAAGCTGGGCGGCAATGTGGTTTCCGTGTTCCACTCCCGGGCGGATGTGGATCTGGACATCAATTCCTGTGTCCTCAGAATCTCCATGGAAACCCGGAATCACGAGCATCTGGAGCAGATCAAGGCGGAGCTCACCGCGCAGGGATATAAGATCGTAGAGGAGAAATAATTTTGCGGCGCGGCCGCGGAAAGAGGAGGAGTTAAGGATGGACAAGATTTATACCAAGAACGCACCGGAGGCCATTGGCCCCTATTCACAGGCTGTTATCGCAGGCGGGATGCTGTTTACCTCCGGCCAGATTGCCATCAATCCGGAGACCGGAAACGTTGAGGCGTCCGACATTGCGGGACAGACCGAGCAGATCATGAAGAACCTCGGCGCGGTGCTGGCAGAGGCGGGGACCGGATTTGAAAACGCGGTCAAGACAACCTGCTTTTTGGCGGATATGGGCGATTTTGCGGTTTTCAACGAGATTTATGGAAAATACTTTACCGGCAAACCGGCGCGCTCCTGTGTGGCAGTCAGAGAACTGCCCAAGGGTGTTCTGGCGGAAGTGGAAGTGATCGCTGTTCTTTGATTCTGAAACGGGCATGGAGGAAAATAACTTGAAACGAGTACTTGATCCTCAAAGACGCGCAGAGAGATGGGCAATGTCGGCCGCCTGGGTGTTTGCGGCAGCTGCGGCTGTGCTGACATTTCTGGTGATGCGGTATGTCAAGCTCTACGGCGACGATTACTTTTATGGAACCTTTTGGGCTCAGGGCTGGGACAGCTTTTGTGAGGCCAACAAAAATCACTATCTGTATTCCAATGGCAGGGCCATTGTCCATATGCTGGACGCCATAACCCTGCAGTGGCCGCCGTTGGTCTGGCAGATTTTGAACTGTGCCATGCTGGGCGCCCTGGTATTTCTGGGGGTGCGCACGGTGCTCCCCGCATCGGGCAAGAACTTCGCGCAGGTATTCTGCGGCGCGGCCGTGCTGTGCGCCATGATTCTGTATTTGGACATCCGGGTGACCAATCAGAGCGTGTACTGGGAAACCGGATCCTGGAACTATATCTATCCCTTTGTCCTGCTTCTGGGCACCTGGGTGGTGTTGGAGCGGCGGCGGAACGGGAAGGGAAACCCCGTGGCCTTGTCTGTGCTTGCTTTGCTTTCCGCGGCCACCACGGAGCAGAATGCCATGATGACGGTGGGGCTGGTCTTTCTGTACCTGGCGGACAGCTGGTGGATCCGCCGTGAAAAGGCAGACCGCGCCATGCTGTGGGCGCTGGGCTTTGCCGTGTTCGGCGCGCTGACCGTGCTGGCGGCGCCGTCCCAATGGACGCGGTTTGCGGACGAACAGCAGGGCAGGGCGGAAGTGAGCATGGGCGAGCTGCTGGTAAACAATTTCAAGGAGCAGGGCACTCTGTTCTTTACCGGCGTCTATATGAAGCCATACCAGACTATGGCTCTGGCCGGAAGCATTATTTTTCTGTTCTCGGTGTCAAACCGTTTGAAACTGGTCTGGAATGTGCTTGTCAAAATGCTGGCCGTGCTGGGCTTTGCGGTCATTGGAATGGTATTCTATTTCTCCGGCGAGTATGATGAGCCCATTGTGCACCGGACCCTTGCATGCGTGCTGATTTTCGGATACCATCTTGTGTCCGGGGCAATTCTGTTCTGGTATATGCTCAAATATAGGCCAAAGCAGTACTGCATTCCCCTGATCACCGTGATCCTTGCGGCTGGGTCGCAGATCATGATGCTGGTATCCCCAATGTTCGGATCCCGGACGGTGCTGTGCGCCATTTTTCTGATGGGGATATACGTCGCGTTTATGGTGGTACACTTTCTCCCCTTCCAGACCGGAAAGCCTGAGACAAAGGTGTTTCTGGTTCTGCTCAGTGTGGTGATGCTGGGAAACGCATTTCTGATTTTCTTGCCCACGGTGCGCGGTTATCGGGAAAATGCCGGGATCGACGGCAGAAACCGGGTTCTGATTCAGGAATATCACGCCCAGGGGGAAGAGGAACTGGTGCAGTACAGGATGTATCACGACTTCTATGCCTGGTCTCTGCCCTATAACAGCCCGTACCATGAGGAGTGGTACAAAATTTATTACGGTCTTCCCGAGGATTTGACCATCCGCTGGGAGAGTCCGGAGACAGCTGAATAAAAAGCGGATACGCAAAGAATACGGTATATTAAATTTGCGTGGAGCCCTAGACTCCCTTTTTGATTCCGAACGGGCAGGCTAGATTATAGGGGCGATTCACGAATCGCCCGTAGGAAATTTATAGATAGTATCATATATGTGACGGTGTTTCATGCTCTGTAAAGAGTGTGGTTTGCCCGGGCGATTCATTTTTCGCCCCTACGCGGTATAGGATGTGGCGTATGGAAAAAACATATACGCATAAGACCTTGATACGATATATATCATCCGCTTTATTCGGGCTTTTTCGACAGTCTGAGATGATCCGTTTGCCGGATCATCTTTTTTTGATACAGGCGTTTTTCTGTGGTGAAAAAGACTGGCTTTTGACAGCAGAGGCGCATAGACCTGAGGTCCTGCGGGGAAACCGGCAGAAATGGATATGTGTAAATATAAGAGATAAATTCTGATTTCAGACATTTTCTATTTGGTGAAGGATTTGTACATAAAGTTTTTATTGTGTATTTTTCATTTGTGTAGAATGCACAAAAAAATTCATACATTTTATCCATATTGTGAGGACAGAATTCTTGATATTCAAATGCAGGTATGGTACACTTAGAGGAAAAAGGAGGAAAGCACTATGAAATATGAGATCATTGGCTCCGTTATGCCGGCGGCTGCACTGCAACTGGAGCAGGGCGAAGCTGTTTATACGCAGTCCGGGGGTATGGCCTGGATGAATGAGAAAATTGATATGAAGACCAACACCCATGGCGGGTTTATGAAGGGGCTTGGCCGCATGTTTGCGGGTGAGTCTTTGTTTATGACCACCTACACAGCCACGGCGCCCGGTGCGGAGATCGGCTTCAGTTCGACAGTTCCGGGGGCGATCCTGCCGGTGGAGCTGGACGGTGCGAGAAAGCTGATTTGCCAGAAGGGCGCCTTTTTATGTGCGCAGGAGAGCGTGGAGCAGAAGGTTGTCTTTACCAAAAAGCTATCCTCCGGCCTGTTTGGCGGCGAGGGATTCATTTTGCAGGAGCTCAGCGGACAGGGGACGGCTTTTTTGGAAATTGACGGCGACAAGATAGAAAAGGAGCTCGCGCCGGGTGAGGTTCTGCTGGTGGATACGGGAAATATTGTGGCCTTTGATTCAACAGTCTCCTACGAAATACAGATGGTCAAGGGTGGCATGAATATCTTTCTGGGCGGTGAGGGGCTGTTCCTCACCAAGCTGACCGGGCCGGGCCGCATTGTGATACAGACACAGAATTTTATGGAATTTGTGGGCCGGATTCGGCCGTTTGTGGCGAATACCTCCAACTAGAGCGCATGAAGCGCAAAAAAAGTGGGTAGGATAAAAATGGATGTCAATGAAAAAATAAACGGAGGTTTGGGGTGCGTTCAGCACACGTTTGCGCGGCGTACCCTGGAAAAGCGATTGTGCCGCTGTGCCCGTACGGCATGGTGCGGAACGCGGCAGACGCAGTGCCGGCATATACGCCTTATCTGCCCGGGATAAGATAAGCGTATTTTCATGTATACTACGGGCAGAAAGGCTGTGGAACTGAAAATGGCAATGGAAACAGTGGAACGTGTCCGACGGGCGGAAGCGGAAGCGGACCGGATTGAGCAGGAGGCCAAAATGGAAGCGGCCCAGATCCAAGCCGCGGCGGACGACCGGATCCGGGATATTCACAAGGAGGCCGGCATTGCCGCAGAACAGCTGATGCGTCTGCGGTGCGCCGAGGCGGAAAACATGGCGCAGGAGCAGGATGCGCGTATGCTGCGCGAAGCGGAGGAAAGCTTTGCGGTCTTGGAGGAAAAGGCGCGGAAGAGGATTCCGGATGCGGCCTCCAGGCTGGCCGCCCTGATTGAATAGCAGGATCACGGGAAAAGAGGTGAGCGTATGGCAGTTGTAGCAATGGATAAAGTTACGATTTACGGAACCAGGCAGGACCGGAAAAAGATTCTGGAGGCCCTTCAGCGGCGCGGTGTGGTGGAAATCACGGACGAGGAGCTGGCAGAGGGATTCAGCAGGCTGGACACCGCCAAGGCCTGCGGAATTTTTGAAAAGGCGGCCGGAACCGCGGAACAGGCGGTCTCTGTGCTGAACCAGTATGCGCCGGAGAAAAAGGGCATGTTTTCAGCGCTGGAGGGACGGCAGCAGCTCTCTGTGGAGGAGTACTATAGACGGGTCACAGAGGTGGACAAGAGTCTGAATTTGGCAAAGTCTGTGCTCCAGGCGGAGCGGGAAATCAGCGAACGCAATGCGGAGATCCAGCGGCGGGAGAATCAGATCGACGCCCTTATGCCCTGGCTGGCGCTGGATGTGCCCATGACCTTTGAGGGCACCAAAAAAACAGCGGCGCTGGTGGGGGTGTTCCCGGAGGCAAGAACGCTGGAAGATCTGCTGGCAGCCTATCAGGAGCGCTGTCAAAAGGACGCCGGGATGGAGTCCGTACCATATCCCATTGAGGTACAGATCATCAGTCAGAGCCAGGAGCAAACCTGTGTCTTCATTCTGTGCCGGCGGGAGCAGAAGGAGGCGGCAGAACAGAAACTGCGGAGCATGGGATTTGCTCGTCCGGCGGTGTTCACCTCCATGATCCCGTCTGAGCGGATCGAACGGCACCGGCGGAAGATCGGCCTGGCAAAGGAGAAGATCCAGGAAGCCGAGGCGCGCATTGTCCGGTATGCGGACCGCCGTGAGGAACTCCGGTTTCTGTCCGATTACTATACCATGAGAATGGAAAAATATAAGGTTCTGGAAAAGGTCAATCAGGGAAAGCGGATGTTTTTGATTACCGGATTTGTACCCCATCCCCAGGCCGCGGCGCTGGAGGCGGAGCTCTCCGCGGCATACCAGGCGGCCGTGGAGACGGAGCCGGCCGGCGAACAGGACAGTCCGCCGGTGCTCCTGAAAAACAATGCCTTTGCGGCGCCGGTGGAAACCGTGCTGGAGACCTACAGCATGCCGGGCCGGGGGGAGGCGGATCCAACCAGTGTCATGGCCGTCTTTTATTATGTGCTTTTCGGCCTGATGCTCTCGGACGCCGCCTATGGACTGCTGATGGTCGTGGGCTGCGGGCTGGTGCTCTGGAAATACCGGAATATGGAATCCGGCCTCCGGAAAACACTGACTATGTTCCTTTACTGCGGGATTTCCACTGCGTTTTGGGGCGTTATGTTCGGCAGTTATTTCGGGGATGCTGTTACGGTGGTCTCCGCCACCTTTTTCCATCATCCGGTGACCATACCGCCGGTCTGGTTTGTTCCGGTCAATGAGCCCATGCGGATGCTGGTGTTTTCCATGGCGCTGGGCATTGTGCATATCTTCGGCGGTCTCGCCATGAAGCTCTATGCGTGTATCAAGGCCCGGGACTATACCTCCGCTGTCTTTGATGTGCTCTGCTGGTATCTGGTGGTGGGCGGCGGCGTGGTTTATCTGCTGTCCGTGCCCATGTTTGCCGATATGGCGGGGCTCAGCTTTATACTGCCTGCGCCGGCGGGAACCGGAGCGGCGGTCTGCGCCGGCGCAGGGGCGGCGGGCATCGTCCTGTTCGGGGGGCGGAGCTCCCGGAATCCGGTGAAGCGCGTGGCCAAGGGGCTCTATGAACTCTACGGCGTGACCGGATACCTGAGCGACATTTTGTCCTATTCCCGGCTTCTGGCCCTCGGGCTGGCCACAGGCGTCATTGCGCAGGTGTTCAACAAGATGGGAAGCATGTTCGGGGACGGCATTCTGGGGTTTATCCTGTTTGTGCTGGTGTTTGCAATCGGGCATACGCTGAATATGGCCATCAACCTGCTGGGGGCCTATGTCCATACAAACCGACTGCAGTTCGTGGAATTCTTCGGAAAATTTTATGAGGGCGGCGGAGAAAAATACACTCCGTTTGCCGTGAATACCAAGTATTACAAATTTAAGGAGGAAAAATAATATGGGAAGCTTAGGTATCGTTTTTGCGTTGGTTGGGGCGGCGTTGGCCGCGCTTATGGCCGGGATTGGCTCTGCCATCGGCGTGGGAATTGCCGGTGAGGCGGCAGCAGGGGTTGTGACAGAGGATCCGCAGAAGTTCGGCAAGGTTCTGATCCTCCAGCTTCTGCCGGGCACACAGGGGATCTACGGCCTGCTGATCGCCTTTATCGTCCTGTCCCAGATTGGCATTCTCGGTGCGCCTGCAGAGATTTCCATGGCCAAGGGACTTCTGTATCTGGCGGCCTGTCTGCCCATGGCATTTGTGGGCCTGTGGTCGGCGATTCGGCAGGCACGCGCCGCAATCGCGGGCATCAATCTGGTGGCCAAGCGTCCGGACCAGATGGGTAAGTCCATGATCTTTGCCGCAATGGTTGAGACCTATGCGATTCTGGCGCTTCTGGTCTCCATTCTTTCCATTGTCGGAATTCAGGGGCTGAATATTTAATGCCCTGTCCTGCCGGACGGAAAGGAGCGGAGTACATTGACAGGTTTAGAAACAATGATAGACAGCGTCCTTGAAGAGGCGCGGCGCACGGCACGTCAGATTCTGGACGCGGCCAACGCGGAGGCGGAGGCGCGGATTGCCCGCGCCCAGGCCGAAGCCGAAGAGACGCGCGGAAGGGCGGAGGCTGAAGCGGACGCGGCGGCCAAACGTATTTTGGACCGGGGTGTGTCCGCCTCCCAGCGGAAAATCAAGCAGATCCTTCTGGAGCGGAAGCAGGAAATGATCTCTGCGGCGGTGGAAGCCGCCTATCAGCAGCTGCTTCATATGCCGGAGGAAACGTATGAGGCGTTTGTGTTGAAAAGGCTGGAGAAACTCCCGGAGGAAGCCGAAGGGATCCTCCGGTTTGTGCCCAGAGATGGTGAACTCGTCAGCAAGACCCTGAAAAAGGAGCTGAAGAAAAGACATCCCAGGCTGGTGATCTCTGAGGAACCGCTCAGGGCGGACGGCGGTTTCATCCTCACGGTTGGGCAGATCGAAGAAAACGGGACTTACCGTGCCCTGCTGGACGACAGTCTGGACCGTATCCGGGACGAGGCGGGCCGCCTCTTGTTTGAGGAGGCGGTGGAATGAAGGACCAGTACGCCTATGGCGTGGCCAGAACCCATGTGCGGGAGCAGGAGCTGCTGTCCCGGCAGGAGCTGGAACAGCTGATGTCCGCACCCTCCTATGATGAGGCTGTACAGCTTTTGGCGGATAAGGGTTATGCCGGGGACGAAAGCCGGATTGAAAATCTGATTGATGCCCGGCGCAGTCTTCTGTGGGAGTTTTTGAAAGAGCTTGGTGTGGAGCCGGAACAGCTGAAAATGTTTCGGTATGATGTGGATTTCCACAATCTGAAGGCGGCGGTAAAATCACAGGTCATGGCTGAGCCGGCTGAGGATTTCATGATGGAGTTTGGCAATGTCCCCTCCGGACAGATCATTCGGGCTGTCAGAGAGAGGGATTTTGAAAGCCTGCCTCCTGAACTGCTGGCGGCGGGGCGCAGTGCGCTGGAGGTTTTGCTCCAGACCCGCGACGGACAGCTCTGCGACATGATTCTGGACCGCGCGGCGCTGGAGGCCATAGCCGCGGCGGGCAGAGCGTCGGATATTCCCCTGGCGGAGGCATATGCCCAGCTTAAGGTGGCGCTGACGGATATTAAGATCGCGGTCCGGTGCTGTCTGACGGAAAAGCCCGCGGATTTTATCCTGCGCGCGCTGGCGGACTGTGACGGGCTGGATAAGGGCGCGCTGGCGCTGGCCGCGGCCAAGGATCTGGAGGCGGTCTATGCCTATCTGTCCTATACGGCGTACGCCGGCGCGGCGGAGGCCCTCAAGGAATCCATGTCCGCCTTTGAAAAATGGTGTGATAACATGGTGATGGAACTGATCCGGCCGGAAAAGAGCAAATCCTTCACCCTCGGCCCGATCATCGGCTATATGCTGGCGGTGGAGAACGAGATGAAAATCGTAAGGCTCATCCTTTCGGGAAAGCTGAATCAGCTGGATGACAGCCTGATACGGGAAAGGATACGGGATATTTATGGCTAATATTGCAGTGATGGGTGACAGGGACAGCATATATGGCTTTGCGGCCCTTGGACTGGACACGTTTTTTGTCCGGACTGGGGAGGAGATACGGCAGTGCTTCGGCCGTCTGTCAGGCGGCGAATACGGCGTGATCTATATCACAGAGGCCGCCGCGTCCAGTATCCCGGAGGAAATCGAAAAGGTTCGGACCCAGACGCTTCCGGCGGTGATCCTGATACCGGGGGTCTGGGGAAACACAGGGGCAGGCATTGCCAATGTAAAGAAATCTGTAGAGCAGGCGGTTGGATCAGATATCCTGTTCCACGGCTGAGACCTGAAAAAAGGATGTGATAGAAATGAGCAAAGGCATCATAAAAAAGGTTGCGGGTCCGCTGGTTATTGCGGAGGGGATGCGCGACGCGAATATGTTCGACGTGGTCCGCGTGGGACAGCAGCGGCTGATCGGAGAGATCATAGAGATACACGGGGACCGGGCCTCCATACAGGTCTATGAGGAGACCTCCGGACTGGGCCCCGGCACCCAGGTGGAATCCACCAGCGCACCCCTGAGCGTGGAGCTTGGACCAGGGCTGATCGGCAGTATGTTCGACGGGATCCAGCGGCCGCTGGACGCCATCCGCAGGCTTGCGGGCAACAATCTGAAACGCGGCGTGGAGGTATCCGCGCTGGATCGGGAAAAGAAATGGCGGTTCGTCCCGGAGAAGGCGCCGGGCGACCAGGTCCGGGGCGGGGATGTGATCGGCACAGTACAGGAGACCGACGTGGTGGTTCAGCGGATCATGGTCCCGCCCAAAATGGGCGGAACCATTTTGAAAATTGAGGCCGGAGACTATACGGTGGATGAGACGGTGGCCCTGCTGGAGACCCCTGAGGGCACCGCGCCGCTGACCCTGGCACAGAAGTGGCCGGTCCGCGTGGGGCGGCCCTATACCAGAAAGCTGTCTCCGGAGATGCCCCTTGTCACCGGCCAGCGGGTCATTGATACGCTGTTTCCCATTGCCAAGGGCGGCGTGGCGGCGGTTCCGGGGCCCTTTGGAAGCGGGAAAACCGTGGTACAGCATCAGCTCGCAAAATGGGCGGAGGCTGACATTGTGGTCTATATCGGCTGCGGAGAGCGCGGCAATGAGATGACAGACGTTTTAAACGAGTTCCCGGAGCTGATTGACCCCAAGACCGGGAAATCCTTGATGGAGCGCACCGTGCTGATTGCCAACACCTCTGATATGCCGGTGGCGGCCCGGGAGGCGTCCATCTATACGGGAATTACCATTGCGGAATATTTCCGGGATATGGGGTATTCGGTAGCCCTGATGGCGGATTCCACTTCCCGGTGGGCCGAGGCTCTGCGCGAAATGTCAGGCCGCCTGGAAGAAATGCCCGGCGAGGAGGGGTATCCGGCCTATCTGGGAAGCCGGCTGGCGCAGTTTTATGAGCGGGCCGGACGTGTCCTCTCCCTTGGAACAGAGCCGCGCGAAGGCGCGCTTTCGGTCATCGGCGCGGTGTCTCCGCCGGGCGGGGATATTTCTGAGCCCGTGTCCCAGGCCACCCTTCGGATTGTCAAGGTCTTTTGGGGCTTGGACTCCGGTCTGGCCTATAAGCGGCATTTCCCGGCCATCAACTGGCTCAACAGCTATTCTCTGTATCTGGACAATCTGGAGCCCTGGTTCAACGAGCATGTGGAGGGTGACTGGATGACACTTCGGACCGAACTCATGCGGCTTTTGCAGGAGGAGTCCGAACTGGAGGAGATTGTGAAGCTGGTGGGGATGGACGCGCTTTCCGCGCCGGACCGGCTCAAGCTGGAGGCCGCCCGGTCCATCCGTGAAGACTTTCTCCATCAGAACGCCTTTCACGAGACCGACACCTATACGCCGCTTTTCAAGCAGCATTTGATGATGAAAATGATCCTGGGCTACTATGACGCCTGCGCAGACGCGCTGAAGCAGGGAGCGGACGCAGAGGCCCTGGTGGGGCTCCCGGTCCGGGAGCGAATTGGGCGTTTTAAGTATGTGGAAAAGGAAAACGCGCGCCAGGAATATGAGGATACTATGAAGCAGCTGCATGTAGAGATTGGAAATCTGCTTCAAAAGGAGGGATACTGATGCCAAAGGAATACAGAACCATAGAAGAAGTGGCAGGCCCTCTGATGCTTGTGCGCGGTGTGGAAGATGTCAACTACAACGACCTGGGCGAAATTGAACTGGAAAGCGGAGAAAAACGCCGGTGCAAGGTGCTGGAAATCGACGGCGGCAATGCGCTGGTACAGTTGTTTGAAAGCTCCACCGGCATCAACCCGGAGAGCAGCAAGGTCCGGTTCCTGGGCCGCAGTATGGAGCTGGCGGTGTCTGAGGACATGCTGGGCCGGGTATTTGACGGAATCGGGCGCTGTACGGACGGCGGGCCTGAGATCCTGCCCGAGCAGAGAATGGATATCAATGGACTGCCCATGAATCCGACGGCCCGGAATTATCCGCAGGAGTTCATTCAGACCGGCGTATCCGCCATTGACGGGCTGAACACTCTGGTCCGCGGCCAGAAACTGCCCATTTTTTCAGCCAGCGGACTGCCCCACGCCCAGCTGGCGGCTCAGATTGCCCGGCAGGCAAAGGTGCGGGGCACCAGCGAGCCCTTTGCGGTGGTGTTTGCGGCAATGGGCATCACCTTTGAGGAGGCAAATTACTTCATTGACAGCTTCAAGGAGACCGGAGCCATCGACCGGACCGTGCTGTTTATCAATCTGGCCAACGACCCGGCCGTGGAGCGGATTTCGACACCCCGCATGGCGCTGACCGCCGCTGAGTATCTGGCCTTTGAGAAGAATATGCACGTGCTGGTCATTCTTACCGACATCACCAACTATGCCGACGCCCTGCGTGAGGTGTCGGCGGCCCGCAAAGAGGTGCCTGGCCGCCGCGGCTATCCGGGCTATATGTATACGGATCTGGCGACCCTGTACGAACGGGCCGGACGGCAGAAGGGCAAGGACGGGAGCATTACCCTGATTCCGATTCTGACCATGCCGGAGGATGACAAGACCCACCCTATTC
Source organism: uncultured Ructibacterium sp. (assembly GCA_965146665.1). Taxonomy (GTDB): domain Bacteria; phylum Bacillota; class Clostridia; order Monoglobales; family Monoglobaceae; genus Ructibacterium. The sequence continues at coordinate 195,757 of CBCTHE010000001.1, read as the reverse complement.
CCGACCTGACCGGATATATCACCGAGGGACAGATCATACTTTCCCGGGAACTGTACCGGAAGAATATCATGCCCCCCATTGACGTTCTGCCCTCCCTGTCCCGTCTCAAGGATAAGGGAATCGGAAAAGGAAAGACCCGGGAGGACCATGCCGATACCATGAACCAGCTGTTTGCGGCGTATGCCCGGGGCAAGGACGCAAAGGAGCTGATGGTCATTCTGGGTGAGGCGGCGCTGACGGAGATGGATAAGAAATACGCCCAGTTCGCGGACGCCTTTGAGCGGGAATATGTCTCCCAGGGATATGACACAAACCGGGATATTGAGGAAACCATGGACATTGGCTGGAAACTGCTGTCCATTCTGCCCAGAAGCGAGCTGAAACGGATTAAGGATGCGTATCTGGATCTCTACTACAAGGAGGGCGCTTATGGCCACGACGCAGGTTAATCCGACTCGGATGGAGCTGACCCGTTTGAAGCGCAAGCTGGCCACGGCCCTGAAAGGCCACAAGCTCTTGAAGGACAAACGGGATGAGCTGATGCGCCAGTTTCTGGATATGGTCCGTGAGAACATGGCGCTCCGGCAGCGGGTTGAAAAAGGGATCCGCGCGGCGAACCAAAATTTTGTGCTGGCCAGTGCGGTGATGAATGGGCCGGCCCTGCAGACAGCCCTTATGGCGCCCAAGCAGTCGGTCTCTCTGGACGTGGCGTACCGGAATGTCATGAGTGTGGAAATTCCGGAATTCAGCTGCCGCACGCGTACACCGGACCGGCATGACATTTATTCCTATGGATTTGGGTTTACCTCTGGTGATCTGGATGACGCGGTAAAAAGTCTGGCGGAGGTGTTTCCGCAGATGCTGGAGCTGGCGGAGCGGGAGAAGTCCTGTCAGCTCATGGCGGCGGAGATTGAAAAGACACGCCGCCGGGTCAACGCGCTGGAACATGTCATGATCCCGGATTATCAGGAGAAAATCAAATATATTACCATGAAGCTGGACGAGAATGAGCGGAGCACGCAGATTCGGCTTATGAAGGTCAAGGACATGATGATAAAGGAGCGGATCGAAAAAAGTCATGCGGAGGCAGGTATGGCTTAAAAATTCAGAAATAACACTGACCGTCTGTCTGAAGACAGGCGGTTTTCCTATGCCAGTATTTCTTTGATATAGTCCTGCATTAAGAAGAATACATTGCAATCCTAAAAATTTTTTGATATAATAGAAAGGAATTTTAGTTATTTGATGTTTGATTCATGTGATTACTCTATAAATGAGGGAGAAGAATTATGAAATATCAGAAAACCGATGCGCCTGCGCAGGGGACTGGTACACTATCTGCCGGAGATGGCAGCCGGGAATTTAAGGAGCTGTATGCAGACAAATGCCGTTGCTTTGAGTGGATGATGGATGAATATGCGGGGAACATTTATATCAGTGATCTTAAAAGCTATGAACTGCTTTATTTGAACAAAACTGCATATGAAGCTCTTTATGAATTGACACATCTGATGCCGTCTGAAATTCTGGGACGTAAATGTTATGAGGTCATCCAGGGGAGAACGTCCCCCTGTCCTTTCTGCACCAATGACCGGCTGACAGAAGATGAATTCTATGAATGGGAATATGACAACCCCAAGCTGGGCAGAACCTTTATGATTAAAAACCGGATTGTCAACTGGGAGGGGCATAAAGCCAGAATAGAACTGTCCCACGATATGTATAGCCCAGAGTATAAGCTGGCAAAAAAGGACCGGGAACGGGAAGCGATTATTCGGACGATTCCGGGTGGGTTTGCACGGGTTGATGCACGGGATATGCGTACAATTCTATGGTATGGCGGTGGTTTCCTTGAGCTGATCGGCTATACCAAGGAGCAGTTTGAACAGGAGCTGCATTCCCAGTGCCTTTATGTGCACCCAGAGGATATTGGGCGTGTAACCGCCTGTATGAAGAATGCGGAGGAGAAGCGGCAGGACACCATTGTTGAGGGGCGTATCATAACGCGGTCCGGAAAAATAAGGATCATAACCATGACGTTCAGCTATATAAACGCAGCGGACAGCTGGGATGGCCTCGCATCTTTCTACAGCGTGGGTATTGATGTTACAAGGGAACGCGAAAATCAAGCCATGCAGAGAAAGGCGCTGGAAGAAGCCTATCAGTCGGCGCGGGTGGCCAGCGAGGCCAAAACCAACTTTTTATCCTCCATGTCCCATGACATAAGAACGCCTATGAACGCGATTATGGGGATGACGGCCATTGCCAAGGCAAATCTGAACGCCCCTGAGAAGGTGCGGGATTGCTTGGATAAGATAGATACCTCGAATCGGCATTTGCTCAGCCTGATCAATGAAGTGTTGGATATGTCGAAAATTGAGAGCGGCAGAATTGATCTTTCAAATGCCCCGGTCAGCCTCCCGGAATTGGTTCAGAATGTAACGGATATGTGCCGGCCGCTGGTGGAGGAAAAACAACTGCAGTTTCAGGTCAGTATTGGAAAAGTGGGGCATGAAAAGGTCGTTGCGGACGGCGACCGTTTGCAGCAGATTTTGATGAATCTGCTGTCCAATGCCATTAAATATACCCCGGAAGGCGGAAAGGTCAGCCTGAGAATCAACGAACTGTATTCACCGCTTCCAAACCAGAGCCAGTATGAATTTATATGCGGCGATAATGGAATTGGCATGTCAAAGGAGTTCATGGCGCATTTGTTTGAACCTTTTGCCCGGGCGCAGGATCCCCGCATCAGCAAGATCCAGGGAACAGGGCTCGGCATGGCGATTACGGAGAATATTGTCAGGATGATGAACGGCACGATTGCCGCGCAGAGCGAGCTTGGAAAAGGCAGTACGTTCACGGTGTCAATCCCGCTTGAGCTCTGCCAGGAAGAGGAATTATACAGTGAGGAGCTGGACGGTTTGCCGGTTTTGGTGGCGGATGATGATCCAATGACCTGTGAAAATGCCGCGGCTCTGCTAAATGAGCTGGGTATGCGAAGTGAGTGGGTTTTATCCGGAAAAGAGGCGCTTTGCCGTATTCTTGCCGCGCATGAACAGAACGATGATTATTTTGCAGTTATATTGGACTGGAAGATGCCCGAAATGGACGGAATGGAAACTGTCAAAGCGATTCGGAAAAAGCTGGGAGACGCGGTACCGATCATTATAATATCGGCCTATGATTACGCAGAGATTGAAGAGGATTTTTTGCGGGCCGGTGCGAATGCCTTTATCTCAAAACCTCTGTTTAAGTCCAAGATGCTTCATGTTTTGCAGCTGTTTATTTCGGCTGAAGCAAGAGAGCACGACAGCCATGAGGATGAGAAGAAACAGAACACACTGCGAGGGAAGCGGGTTTTACTAGCTGAGGATAATGAGATTAACCGTGAAATTGCCGTAGAGTTGCTTCGTATGCAGAATGTGGAGGTGGATACCGTAGAAAATGGACAGCGGGCTGTAGATGTGTTTCAAAGCTCGGCGGCCGGAGATTATGACGCTGTTTTGATGGATATTCAGATGCCGGTTATGGATGGTTATCATGCCACGGCCAAGATCCGCACCCTGGAGCGGCGTGACGCAAAAACCATACCGATCATTGCAATGACTGCGAACGCTTTCGCGGCCGATATAGCAAAAGCTCGGAGCGCTGGCATGAATGACCATATTTCCAAACCTGTAGAAACAAAGCATTTTATAGAGGTTTTGCTCAAGTGGCTTACATAATAACATCGGAGTAGTTACAAATATTTTATGGCCTGCACTGTTTTGATGCGCAGGCGGTTCAACAGGACTCGGAGCGTTCGTATTTCCCGGGGCCTGTTTCATTGTGCTTATTTTCTGCATTGAGTTTTGAGCAGAGCTTCATAAAAAGGAAACTGTCTTTTCCGCTCATTTTTTGGGCAAAAGTTGTCCATACTATCAGAAGAAAACAGCTTTTATGATAGGAATGGGAGGATACAGGATGAATCAATCAATTTGGAGAGAAGGCGCGGAGCTGCCGCGGTTTCCGGAGGCACAGGGGGACATGCAGACCGATGTGCTGATTATTGGCGGCGGGCTCTGCGGGATCCTCTGTGCCTATTTTCTGGAATGGGCAGGGGTGGATTATATACTGGCTGAGGCCGGGCGGATCGGACAGGGAATCACCGGAAGCACGACTGCAAAGGTGACGGCCCAGCACGGACTGCTCTACAGCCGGCTGATGCGGGAGGCCGGCAGGGAAAAGGCACAGCTCTACCTCGCCGCAAACCAGGATGCGCTGGAGCGGTACACCCAGCTCTGTCAAAATATTGACTGTGACTTTGAGCGAAAGGCGGCCTATACCTATTCGCTGACAGACAGGCAGGCGCTGGAGGACGAGGCGCGCGCTGTCAGGACGCTGGGCGGAGAGGCGGAGTATGTGGAAAAACTCCCTCTTCCCTTTGGAACGGCCGGAGCGGTGAAGATGCGGTGCCAGGCCCAATTCCATCCGCTGAAGTTTCTGGCGGGCGTATCAAAGGGGCTGCGTATCTTTGAGAATACCCGGATCACCGAGCTGGGCCCGAAAACAGCGGTTTATGGAAACGGAAAAATCACAGCCAAAAAGATGATCGTGACCACCCATTTTCCCTTTTTGAATAAACACGGCGGGTATTTCGCCAAGCTGTACCAGTACCGCTCCTATGTGCTTGCGCTGGAGAACGCGCCCAAACTGGACGGCATGTTTGTGGATGCGGAGCAAAACGGGCTGTCATTCCGCTGCAGTCAGGATCTGCTTCTGGTGGGCGGCGGCGGTCACCGAACCGGAAAGCAGGGCGGGAACTGGAAGGCGCTTAGGCGGTTTGCGCAGCGGTATTATCCCGACGCGCGGGAGCGGTGTGCCTGGGCCACCCAGGACTGTATGAGCCTGGACGGGATCCCGTATATTGGACAATATTCCGGAGCCACCCCAGACTTGTATGTTGCCGCGGGATTCAACAAATGGGGCATGACCACAAGCATGGCCGCGGCTCTGCTCCTGCGGGATATGGTGATGGAGCGGGAAAACGAATACGAGCCGCTGTTTTCCCCCCAGAGGAGCATGCGGAAGCGTCAGCTTCTGGCAAATGGACTGGAGGCGGTACACGACCTGCTGATCCCGTCTGACAAGCGCTGCCCGCATCTTGGGTGCGCACTGCAGTGGAACGCGGCGGAGCATTCCTGGGACTGCCCCTGTCACGGCTCCAGATTTGACATCACCGGGAAGCTGATTGACAATCCGGCCACAGGCGGTGCTAGGATCGCGGGGAAGGTGTAAATGTGGATTGATTCCACAATTCCATAAATCCACAGAGAATACAGAAAAGAATGGTAAGCCGCCGGTGCCGGTCCTTGGAATCATTCGCAGAACTTGCACTCTCGTCTATTTCGGACGGGAGTGTTTGTATTTTCGAGGGAATTTGATAATTTTTTTATCTTACCCTTGCTATTGTGCGGTCCGCGTGTTATGATAACCAGGAAAGGCGGAGCGCGCTCTGCCTGCAGGGATAACAAAAGGAGAATAGGTTATGAAATATAAGAGCCCATTGATCGTAGTAGAGGATATGGAGCGGTCGCGGCAGTTCTACCGGGAGGTGCTGGGACTTCGGACTGTGATGGATTTTGGGGCAAATGTGACCCTCACCGGCGGCCTTTCCCTCCAGACCCGGGAAAGCTGGCTGGGCTTCATCGGCGCGGAGCCGGAGGCGGTTCGGTTTGGCGGAAATGATGCGGAGCTGTATTTTGAAGAAGCGGATTTTGACGGCTTTGCCGAAAGGCTCGCACAGATGGAGGGGGTGGTCTATGTCCATCCTGTGGCCGAGCACCCATGGGGCCAGCGGGCGGTCCGGTTTTATGATCCGGACCGGCACATCATTGAGGTGGGCGAGGATATAAGAACGGTTTGCCTGCGGTTTTTAGACAGCGGGATGACGCCGGAAGAGGTCGCCGCGCGGATGGATGTGCCCATGAAATATGTAAAAGGGTATATGCGGAAAAAATGAGATACAAGCGGAGAGAGAAGTCGGCAGGCGTGAACCGGTCAAAACGGACAGGGCGGCGGATCTGGTCTGTCGTTTGAAGAAAAGGCCGCGGGAAAGGATGATGAAAATGCTGATACAGGCACCTGATACGGAGACAATGACAACCCTGCTTGGAGAGGTTCGGTTTGGGCTTTGGAAGGAGCTGTGCAGTCGGATTGAGGAGTGCTATGACATGGACCGGATTTGGAATACAGCCGGTAAGAACTGGAACTATGAGTATAAATACCGGAGAGGCGGTAAAACCCTTTGCGGCCTTTATGCCCGGGAGGCATGCATGGGCTTTATGGTGATCCTCGGCAAGGCGGAGCGGGAGCGGTTTGAAGCGGAGCGCGCGGCATACAGCGCGGCTGTGCAGGCGGTTTATGACCAGAGCCAAACCTATCACGACGGGAAGTGGCTGATGCTTGAAATCGAAGATGACTCCTTCTTCTCTGATGTGGACAGACTGCTTTTGCTCAAACGGAAGCCCAATCGGAAAAAGGACTGAGCAAAATGCGCGGCGGAGGTGTTCGGATGTATAAAATATTGATTGTGGAGGATGACAGCGTGATCGCGTCAGTTATGCAGAAACAGCTGACAAGCTGGGGCTGTGAGGTGCTGTGTGCCGGGGATTTCCAAAGGGTCATGGAGACTTTTCTGGAATTTGAGCCGCAGCTGGTCCTTCTGGACATTTCCCTGCCGTTTTTCAATGGCTATCACTGGTGCGGGGAAATCCGGAAGCTGTCAAGCGTTCCGGTAATTTTTATTTCCTCCGCTTCTGACAATATGAACATTGTCATGGCAATGAATATGGGCGGCGATGACTTTATTGCCAAGCCCTTTGACCTGGATGTATTCACAGCCAAGGTACAGGCCATGCTCCGGCGGACCTATGATTTTACCGCCGGCCCTGAACTTCTGGCCCACAGAGGCGCGGTTTTGAATGTGGGGGATACCAGCCTCAGCTATGACGGCCGGACGGTGGAGCTGGGGAAAAATGATTTTAAAATATTGCAGATCCTGCTGGAAAACAAGGGGAGGGTTGTCAGCCGGGACACCCTGATGAACAGGCTCTGGGCCACGGACTGCTTTGTGGACGAGAATACGCTGACAGTCAACATGACCCGGCTCCGCCAAAAGCTGAAATCCATTGGACTCGAACACTTCATTACAACAAAAAAAGGACTGGGATATTTGGTGGATTGATATGATACCTGTTTTTATCGCCTATTTGAAACAGCACAGAAAGAGCATACTGCTGTTCGCTCTGTTTGCTCTGATCTTTCTGGCCGTCATTTACCTGTACCGGCTCCCGGCCGCCGCGGTGGGATATGGGGCTTTGCTCTGCGCAGCGGCGGGCGGGGTGATCAGCGGGCTGGACTTTATCGGCTATTGGAACCGGCATAAGCGACTGCGCCAAATCGGGGCAAATCCGCCGGTAGCAGGGGAGAACCTGCCGGTTCCCCGGAATCCCATTGAGCGGGACTATCAATTCCTGCTGGAGGAGGTGCTCAGGGAGCGGGACCGGCTGTTTGAGAACGCTGAGACGGCACGGCTGGAGACTATGGATTACTATACCCTGTGGGTACACCAGATCAAGACGCCCATTGCCGCCATGCGGCTGCTGCTTCAGGAGGAAGAAAACGGCCAGAGCCGGGAACTGCAGTCAGAGCTTTTTAAGATTGAGCAGTATGTGGAGATGGTGCTCTCCTATCTGCGGCTGGAGAGTAGTGTTTCAGATTTTGTCATTGGACGGCACGATCTGGATGCAATGGTCAGACAGGCTGTGCGGAAATACGCCCCCCAGTTTATCCGAAAAAAGATTGCGCTGGAATGCGGAAATTTGACATGCCGTGTGTTGACGGATGAGAAATGGCTGGTCTTTGTTCTGGAACAGCTGCTGTCAAACGCGGTGAAGTATACGCCGCACCGGGGGAGGGTGCGGATCTTCCTAAAGCCGCCTGCTGTGCTGGTGATTGAGGACAGCGGCATTGGCATTGCCCGGGAGGACCTGCCCCGGGTATTCGAAAAGGGGTTTACCGGGTATAACGGCAGAGCGGACAAAAAGGCAACGGGGATCGGGCTGTATTTAAGCAAGCGGATTTTGGACAAGCTGTGCCACAGCATCCGGCTGGAATCCGAGCCCGGACAGGGTACCCGGGCGCTTCTGAGTCTGGAATCCGCAAGCCAGGCACGGGACTGAACAGGAAAACTTACAAAAGTGTAAGTTTTAAGGGGGATTTGTAAGCCAAAGCAATGGCTGCAGAGTCCCTTTTTTGTTATGATGATATTCGCAGAGGGGCGGCACAGCTGTCCCATATGCCAAAAGGCGGTATGGTGTGAGCTTTCGCAGTATGCCTCCATGACCTTCTCATCCAGCCCGCAGGAGGGAACGGTCAGTGAATGGAATCTTTACGGGCAGAAAGGCATGGAAATCAGCATGACAACTTTAGATGTACGGCATCTCAAAAAAATTTATACCACGCGCTTCGGCGCCAGCCGGATACAGGCCCTGTCCAATGTGTCCTTCACGGTGGAGCAGGGGGAGTTTGTGGCGATCATGGGTGAATCCGGATCCGGCAAGACCACGCTCCTGAATATTTTGGCGGCCCTGGACAAACCCACCGGCGGCGAGGTATTGCTGGAGGGAAAGGATATTGTGTGTATGCGGGAGAAGGAGATATCCGCTTTCCGGCGGGAGCATCTTGGATTTGTCTTTCAGGATTTTAATCTTCTGGATACCTTTTCGATTAAGGACAATATTTTGCTTCCGCTGGTACTTTCGCGCCGAAGCTATCCGGAGATGGAACGCCGTCTGCATTCTATCGTGCAGAAGCTGGAAATTGGAGAAATACTGAGCAAATTTCCGTATGAGGTTTCCGGCGGGCAGAAGCAGAGGGCCGCGGTGGCCCGGGCATTGATCACAGAGCCCCGGCTGGTTCTGGCGGACGAACCCACCGGTGCGCTGGATTCCCGTTCCGCGGATGAGCTTCTGAATCTGTTTGATGATATCAATGGGGAAGGCCAGACCATTTTGCTGGTGACCCACAGCATTAAGGCGGCCAGCCATGCGGGCCGGGTCCTGTTTATCAAGGACGGAGAGGTTTTCCATCAGATCTACCGGGGAGAAAACAGCACCGATACACTGTATCAGAAGATTTCCGATACACTGACACTTCTTGCAACAGGTGGTGGGCGCTATGAATAGATTTTTCTACGGGAGGCTGGCGGCGGTAAATATCCGGACCAACCGCCGGGTCTATATTCCGTTTCTGCTGACCTGTATTTTGATGACAGCCATGCACTATATCATTGGAACCATGGCACAAAACGAGGGCTTCCGGCAGCTGCCCGGAGGCGACAGCATTGCCTCCATGCTGGAAGCCGGCGTGTTTGTCACAGCAATTTTCGCGGTGATTTTCCTGTTTTATACCAACAGCTTTCTCATGAAACGGCGCACAAAGGAGTTTGGTCTCTATAACATTCTGGGAATGGAAAAAAAGCATGTTGCCCGGGTTGTGGGGTTTGAAACGCTTTGGATTGCCCTGGTCAGTATTCCGGCGGGAATTCTTGCGGGCATGCTGCTTGGCAGGCTGTTGTTTCTGTTGCTGCTCAAGATGGCGGGCAGCGATGTCATGACCTATACTGCTGTTTCCTGGTATGCGGCTAAAAATACAGTCCTTCTGTTCGGCGGTATCTTTCTGCTGATTCTGCTGAACAGTCTGCGGCAGATCCATCTGGCAAAGCCCATTGAACTGCTGAAGGGCGGCAATGTGGGGGAAAAGGAACCAAAGGCAAGATGGATTCCAGCCGTGCTGGGATTTCTCTGCCTTGGAACCGGGTACACGATGGCGGTGGCAATCACAAATCCCATCGCGGCTCTGAACTCTTTTTTTGTGGCGGTCGTTCTGGTGATTCTGGGTACCTATCTGCTGTTTACAGCCGGAAGCATTGCCCTGCTCAAGCTCCTCCGGAGAAATAAGCGGTACTATTATAAGACCAGCCATTTTATTTCAGTATCCGGCATGATCTACCGGATGAAGCAGAACGCGGTTGGGCTCGGGAACATCTGTATTCTGTCCACCATTATCCTGGTTATGTGCTCGACAACCCTATCTCTGTACAGCGGGTTGGAATCCATTTTGAACACCATGTTTGTGCGGGATATGCTGATTACCGTTTCTCAGGATACTGCGGAGCATGTGGCGGCGGTGGATGAGGCGGTGAATGCGGTACTGCGGGAGAAGGGACTGGAAAAGAGCGGCGAATTCCGCTATGGGGCCTTAAATGTTGCCACCCGGAAAAAGGGTGATACCTTTATTGCCAATCAGCAGGAGACCATGGCGGAACTGAATGACCTATGCAATTTGTTTTTCATGACCTTGGAGGATTATAACCGGGAGTCCGGAAAAAATGAGACGCTGGAGGACAGCAATCAGGTTATCGTCTATTCCAGCCGTGAAAAATATGATCAAAAGAGACTGAAGATCTTTGATCTGGATTTTTCCGTGAAGGAGGTCACAGAGGATTTTATTACCCATGACCGGGTCTCCACTGATGTGGCCAACAGCCACTTTGTCATTGTCAGGGACAGCGCTGTGCTGGAGCATGTGGAGGCAATGCAAAAGCTGAATTTTGGTGAAAACGCCGCGGAGACCGTCTGCTATATGGGATTTGATCTGAGCGGAACGCCGGAGCAGAAGGCAGAGGCCCATTGGGAGATCAATGAGCGGCTGGACAGACGGAATTTCAAGGGACGATTCAAAAGCAGGGATGAATCCGGCGGCAAATTTCTCGCCCTTTACGGCGGCTTCTTTTTCCTTGGGGCGTTTTTGGGAATCCTGTTCCTGTTCGCCATGGTGTTGATTATGTATTATAAGCAGATTTCAGAGGGCTATGAGGATCAGGAGCGGTATGGAATTCTGCAGAAGGTGGGGCTCAGCCGGAGCGAGGTGAGGAAGACCATCCGCTCCCAGGTGCTCACAGTATTTTTTCTGCCTCTGGCGGTGGCCGGTGTGCATATTGCCTTTGCCTTTCCGGCCGTGACCCGGCTGATGGACATGTTCCATATGCGGGATATTCAGCTTTTTGCCTGGACCACGGTTGGGTGTTTTGCCGTCTTTGCGGTCCTGTATTTCATTGTCTACAGCTTTACGGCCGGAACCTATTACAAAATTGTGAGCCAGGGTTCAGGCGGAAAACGAAAAGGGTGATTGAGAGCCGGGTTTTGGCGCTCTGCGGATGACCATGCCGGGTGGTGAGCCCCGGGGCTTGCATACCGGACTGATTCGTGGTACACTGGTACCATCATGAAAGAAACGGGGATGTGGAAAAATGAACGGGGAGCTGTGTACGGCCTGTCCAAGAAAATGCAATACCGACCGGAGCGTGCGGCCGGGCAGCTGCGGTGCGGGCAGTGCAATCCGCATTGCCCGGGTGGGGCTTCATCCGTGGGAGGAGCCCTGTATCTCCTACGGCAAGGGTTCTGGAACCATCTTTTTTTCGGGATGCAACCTGCGGTGTGTGTTCTGCCAGAACCATGAGATTTCCCACCAGACCAAGGGCCGGGAGGTTGATGCTGGCACTCTGGCGCGGGAAATGTTGAAGCTGCGGGACCGGGGCGCGGCCAATATCAATCTGGTGACCCCCAGCCACTATACGGAGAGGATTCGGGAGGCGTTGCTGGAAGTAAAGCCAGAACTGGGCATCCCGGTGGTCTACAACAGTTCCGGCTATGACAGCATAGAGGCTCTGCGGCGGCTGGAGGGACTGGTGGATATCTATCTGCCGGACCTGAAATACCGCTCTGAAAAGCTGAGCAGCCGGTATTCCGGCGCGGCGGATTATTTTGCCGTGGCTGCTGCGGCGCTGGAGGAGATGTACCGGCAGAGGGGCTATGCCGTCTTTGACGGTCAGGGGCATATGACAGGCGGCGTCCTGATGCGCCATATGGTCCTGCCGGGTTGCTGCCATGACAGTCTTGTTCTCCTGGACGAGCTGGCCGTGCGCTATGATCCGGCCAGATTTGCCATCAGTCTGCTGAATCAGTATTTCCCCGCGCACCGGGCGGCGGAATTTCCGGAGCTCAACCGGCGGCTTACCTCTTTTGAATATAAAAAGGTGGTCGCCCATGCCCAAGACCGCGGCTTTTGTGTGGGTTTTGTCCAGGAGCGGTCCGCGGCAAAGGAGGAGTACGTGCCGGACTTTGACTACTGAACTTGATAATATAAGTTGAGGTACTGCAGTTTAAACTGCAGTGCCTAACAAAATAAGGCCGCCGGTTTCCCGGCGGCCATGTTCGTTTCAAATGCTTATACAAAAACGAAAAAATGCCGCTGAGCGCGTTATTGCGTCTGCGGCAAAGGATGCCTGTAAAATAAGTTTTCAATTTTACAGCAATATTTGCCACAGAGAACGCCCTCCAAGATTATCTGCAATTTCATAATGGTCAGATTGCGCATACTCCATATCCTTTGACTCACCAAAATCTCTCTTCACAGCTCTTTCTCTGAACTGATTTATGTTTAAGACAATCCTTTCGAAATATTCAAAACGAATTCCAGAATTCGTCTATTGATATTCTATAAGAATATGGTATAATAAAAAAGGTTGGACAATAAAACACAAGGAAGGATTATTATGTCAGAGCCATTGATTTACAGCAATTCTCATTTTGGACTAGATTATACTGAAAATCACGTGAATACGATGCCGCGCTTTCATACGCATAAGGCGTGTTATGAAATGTATTGCTTGCTCCAGGGCAGCCGGAGGCTTTATGTTGAAGAAACAATTTTAAACCTGCAGGCAAATTCGGTCGTCATTATGGCACCTGGAGTTCTTCACAAGCTGATAGAGCCTTCTGACAGCACGGCCTATACGAGACTTCTGATTTATTATGATAAAAATATCTTTCCCTCCTTTTTAACCAAGCATCCGGGCTTTCAGCGGTTTTTCCCGGAAAAGTATTCTTATATGAAATTTATTGACAACCAGGACTATGGCACCAACATTGCAGACATGATAAGATCCATGTATGCCAATGAGACAATGTTTGAATTTACACTGTACAGCGCATTGATCAATCTGTTTAAAATCATTGCCAATGAGCGGGTCGAAACCGCGGTTACCGCAAAGGAAGCACTGGACAAGAAAAAACTGGTGGACCTTGTCTCTCTTTATGTCTCGACACATTTAGAAGAAGATTTGTCTTTGGAGACGCTGTCTAAACGTTTTTTTGTTTCACCGTCGTATTTGTCGCGTCTTTTTAAGAAAAAAACTTCTATGCCTCTTTCGGCCTTCATCAATCAGCAGAAGGTATCACGGGCCGCCTGGCTGATCCAGATCAATCTGAATCAGCCTCTTTCCATTACAGCCAGACAATCTGGCTTTTCAACGCTTTCTTCATTTAACCGATGCTTTAAGAAGCATATGGGATGTACACCGTCGGAACTAAAAAAAATATTGAAAGTACAGAACGGACCCGCCGAAGAGTGAGTCCGCTGTTCGGATGGAAGCGCTGGCGGCGTTTGCAGCCGCCTTTTTTGCTGTAACCTCCTTTCCTCTGGACCGCTGTCTTCTGTCCTTTGGATCAGCATGCCGATAACCCTGTTTACAAGGGAGGCGTTTATCGGCATGCTGTTTGTTTCGCCGTGACAGGTGTTTTAAGGTGATAATGACAATAAAACCGTACTGAAATTATTTCAGGCTGGGCAATGACAGCAAAATTTGATTAGTTTTTCTGAAAAAAGACATAGAATGCACAGAATTCTTTGCTATATTAAACCTGTAAAGAAATTATTTTGCTGATTAAAAAGGGAGGATTACAGGATATGATGAGAGACTGTCCGCTAAGCTATGGAAGGCAGTGCTGTGATACAGTCATGAAGATTCCGGCGGAAAAACTGCCTCCGGCGGGAGGGTTTCACTACCATCAGGGCGTCTGCCTGATGGGTATGCAGAAGATATATGAATGCTGCGGCAATCCAGACTATTACCGCTACATTAAAGAGTGGGTTGACAGCGTTCTGAGTCCGGCCGGGGTTCCGAAGAAATATCACGAGAAGCATTTTGACGATTTGATGCCTGGGATGCTTTTATTCCAGCTCTATGATAAAGAAGGCGATGAAAAATATAAAAAGGCATTGGATCTTCTTGTATCACGCTTGTCAGGCTGGAGCAGAAATTCGAAGGGAGGTTTTTGGCACAAAGAAGACGAAACCCCGAATCAGGTATGGCTGGACGGATTGTTTATGTACGGCCCGCTGGCCGTAAATTATGCCGCACGATGGAACCGGCCGGAATTTTTTGACCTTGTGGCTCAGCAGATTGATATTATGTGGGACAATATGCGGGACGCTAAGACAGGGCTGTTAAAACATGCTTGGGATCCTACCGGAAGGGCAGAATGGGCGGACTCGGAGACCGGACTGTCACCGGAATTCTGGGGCAGGGCAATGGGCTGGTATTGCGTAGCCCTGGCGGAGATTTACGAGCAGATGCCCGCCCGGTATCAGAAGGGCATTGCGGAAAAGGAACAGATGCTGATAGAGGCTCTGGTGAAATACCAGAAGAAGGAAGACGGAATGTGGTATGAGGTGCTGGATAAAAATGAACGGTCAGACAATTGGCCGGAGATGAGCTGTTCCTGTCTCTTTCTGTACAGCATCTGCAAGGCAGTGCGGCTTGGAATGGCGGACGATTCATATCTGGAGCAGGCAAAGGTCTGCTACGATGGCGTGATATCCATGCTGGAGACCAATGAGGCGCATGATTTGATTGTCGGTCATGTGTGTATAGGCACCGGAGTAGGGGATTATTCCTATTATATAAACCGTCCAACTAGCGAAAATGATTTGCATGGGATTGGTGCATTTTTGTATATGATATCTGAGGCAGAAAAAATACATAAAATATGTGAAAAAGAACAGGACACATCTAATAAAAAGAAAGGATGAGAAAAATGAAGTATGGGAAACGCTTTGCCGCGTTATTGCTCTCTTTGACACTGCTGGGTTCGGCTGCGGGATGCGGCTCCGGCAGGACAAAGGCCGGCAAGGAGGATCCGGGCGTCTATCCGGAGGATCCTTATGAAATCAACTGGTACATCAATGCGAAAAACCAGCCTGATGTTGAAATGGTAGAGGCGGCGGTCAATGAGATACTTAAGGAGAAATTGAACTGTACTTTGAAGCTGAATATTATGGATTCCGCACAGTACAGCAAAAAGATGTCCACCATGGTGTCTGCGGGCGAATATTTTGATCTGGCCTATACCTCCAGCGCGGTGCTGACCTATGCGGATTATGTGCGCAGCGGGGCTTTTTTCGATATGGCGCCGTATATAGAGCAGTATATGCCCAAAATCAAGACGATGTTTGATGAAAAATTTTTCTCCACCGCATATGTGGATGGAATGCTGGGGGCTATTCCGTGCTATAAGGAATATGCCAGTCAGATTGGCTGGATCTACCGCAAGGATCTTGCAGAAAAATACAGTATTGATATGAGCCAGTATAAAACCCTGGAGGAACTGGAGCCGGTCCTTGCTATGATAAAGGAAAATGAGCCGGATATTGAATATCCTATGGAATGGGACAGCAGTATGCTGAACCAGCAAATTCTTTCCTATAGTATGCCGTCTTTGGACTGCGTCATCTATCTTGACGAGGGCGTGCCCCGGAGCAAGATTGAGATTTTCCCTGATACAGAGGAGTTCAAACAACTGTGTGCTACCGCGCACAGGTTCTATCAGAAAGGCCTTGTAAAGCCGGATGCCCTGACCGCCACAGATGCAAAAAGCCGGATGAGCAAGGGAAAGACGTTTGCTATGATTGCTTCGCTGAAGCCGGGCGGCGTCCGGGAGGCATTCCCCAATACAGAAGTCGAGCTGGATCAGGAAGGGGTTACACCAATCATACAAAACAGTGCGCAGTCAGCCATGAATGGGATCTCCGCTACTTCAAAAAACCCTTACCGCGTAATGCGGTTTTTGGAACTGCTCTATACGGATAAGGAACTGAGCAATCTGATCGTTCATGGTATTGAGGGCAAGCACTATACCAAACTGGATGAAAACACGATTCGAATTGCAGAGAATTCCGGATACGACCTTTCGGCACAGCAGTGGATGCTGGGGAATGTATACAACAATTATCTAACCGAAGCAGACGATCCGGATAAATACCAAAAGTATCAGGAATTCAGCCAGCAGGGGATCTATGTGCCTACCAACGGATTTTCGCCGGATTTGAGCGCGGTGGAACTGGAAAAAGTTTCAGTAAGCGGAGTCAAGGCCCAGTACAGAAATCAGGCCATGCTGGGAACCGTGGATCCTGAGACGGTCATTCCCGAGTATATCGCAAAGCTCAAGGAGGCGGGAATTGAAAAAATAATTGCGGAAATGCAGCAGCAGTACGATGCGTATTTGAAGGAACAAAAATAAAAAATGAGGGTGGAACAGAGGAATGATTGAGAGATGAAAAAGAGAATTTTTGGGAGTA
Source organism: uncultured Ructibacterium sp. (assembly GCA_965146665.1). Taxonomy (GTDB): domain Bacteria; phylum Bacillota; class Clostridia; order Monoglobales; family Monoglobaceae; genus Ructibacterium. The sequence goes on along the minus strand of CBCTHE010000001.1, from coordinate 179,236 downwards.
TTTCCGCGAACCGAATCCGGCAGAACATACCATTTTTCGGTATGCTTCTGCCGGGAATGATCGCCACATTTGTGTTTAGCTATCTTCCAATATTTGGAATTGTAATTGCGTTTAAGCGGTTTACCCCAGGAGCGGGACTTTGGGGAAGCCCCTGGTGCGGCCTTAATAATTTCCGGTTTTTGTTCAGTTCTTCTGACACGCTGGTGGTGCTGCGCAATACCATTGGTTATAATCTGGTCTTTATCGTACTGGGGCTGCTGCTGAATGTTGCTCTGGCAATCATACTGAGTCTGATTATGAATAAAATATTCTCCAAGCTATACCAGACTATCATTATCATGCCGCATTTTTTGTCCTTTGTTATTGTGAGCTATATTGTCTATGCCTTTTTAAACACAAAGGCGGGATTTATTAACTCACAGATGCTGGCACCCTTTGGAATTGATCCGGTCAACTGGTATACCAATCCAAAGCCATGGCCGTTTATTCTGTCCTTTGTACATTTTTGGAAGGTTACCGGCTATGGTTCTGTGGTTTACCTTGCGGCCATTGCCGGAATTGATACAACACTTTATGAGGCCGCAGAAATGGATGGCGCAAACCGCTGGAAACAGATCCGCTATATCACCCTTCCGTCTCTGAAGACACTGATGATTATTATGACCATTCTCAATGTGGGAAAGATTTTTAACTCTGATTTTGGCCTGTTCTATCAGGTGCCCATGAATTCAGGTGCACTCTATCCGGTCACCAATGTCATCGATACTTTTGTCTACAATATGCTGGGTCAGGGGGGAATCACCGGAACGGGCATGTCGGCGGCGGCAAGCTTTTTTAAATCCGCAGTTGGATTTGTTCTTGTCCTTGTGACCAATGGGATTGTCAGGAAGATTGATCCGGAAAGCGCTATGTTTTAGGGGGAATAAAAATGAAAAAGAGATACAGCGGTGCAGCCAACATGGCTCTTCATACTGTTTGCATCCTTCTGTCACTTATGTGCATATTGCCTTTGGTTTTGGTAGTCAGTGTTTCGCTGACCTCGGAGACAGGCATTCTTAACCATGGCTATACTTTGTTTCCAAGCGAGTTCAGCCTAGATGCCTATAAATACATATGGAATGTAAAGGATACAATACTGCGGGCGTATGGCGTGACAATTTTTAATACGGCGGCCGGCTCGGTGATCAGCGTATTGGTTATTGCTTTGTATGCCTATGCGCTTTCCCGGCCCAATTTGCTGGGTAAGACATTTTTTACCTTTTATATCTTTTTTACCATGCTGTTTTCAGGCGGACTGGTTGCATGGTATATGGTTTGTACCCAGGTTCTTCATATTCAGAACACAATATGGGCCCAGATCCTTCCGTACAGTATGAATGCCTGGAATGTGATTATTATGCGGACCTTCTATACGTCTACAGTACCTGAGTCCATGCTGGAATCGGCAAGGATTGACGGTTCCGGCGAACTGCGGATATTTTTTGAACTGGTGCTTCCCATCGCGGTACCCGGTATTGCAACCATAGCCATGTTTCAGGTTCTGACCTATTGGAATGACTGGTGGCTGGGGATCAATTTGATAACAGATCCAAAGCTGTATAATCTGCAAATCCTTCTGCAGAATATGCTGAGCAATATTGAGCAGCTGAAAAACAGTGCGGAGACAGTCGACGCCAGCGCGGCCGCGGCTGTGGCTAATCTGCCTGCGGAAGGAACGAGAATGGCACTGTGTATGGTTGCCCTGGGACCGATTCTGGCAGTCTATCCATTTTTTCAGAAATATTTTATTCAGGGCCTGACAGTGGGCGCGGTAAAGGGGTGAGAAGGTGCATTCCGGTCTGCGGATGGTTAACAACGCGAATACTATTTGGAAAGGCGGCGGCGAAATGATAATACCAAATCTTTTGACCTCCCTCAGCGGGGAGCCGGTGGCTTCGGCCGATGACTGGAGAAAGTACCGCCGGGATGAAATCAAACTGCTGTTTGAAAACTGTGTTTATGGTGCTGTACCTGCTGATCCTGAGACTCTTCAGGTTAGAGTGAAGGGGCGGAAGAGAGTCCAGGGAATCCTGCAAAAGAAGGTGGAACTCTTCTTCGCCAATTGCAAAATCGATGCAGAGGTGTTTCTGTCAGCGGATAATACCCGGAAGATGCCTGCTTTTCTTCTCTGTATGCACCAGTTTCAGGAGCAATGCTGTGACTTGGATCAGGAACTGGACTTTGAGATTCTTCCCATTCCCGAAATTGTTAAAAGAGGATATGCAGCAGTTGTCATGAAAACCAGTGGGATCTGTCCGGACGTTTTTACTGGAAAGCCCTTTGAGGAGGGGATCTTTCAAGCTATGCCATGTCCTCGGCGCGGCAATTCCGGAGCGGTTATTGCAGCATGGGCATGGGGACTCAGCAGAGTGCTGGATTATCTGCAAACAGATGTGAATATTGACGAAACGCGGGTGGCGGTGCTTGGCCATTCCAGAAGCGGTAAGACTGCGCTGTGGGCTGGCGCCTGTGACGAGCGGTTTGCCATGGTGGTATCGAATAACTCTGGATGCACGGGTGCGGCAGTCACCCGCGGGAAAAAAGGCGAACATATTCGGGATATTAACGGTGCCTTTGACTGGTTCTGTGAAAACTATAAGAAGTATAATGATAACGAGGCCATGCTTCCGGTGGATCAGCATATGCTTCTTGCCCTTATAGCACCGCGGCCGCTGTATATAGCCAGCTCATCAGAGGACGAATGGGCGGATCCTGACAGCGAGCTTTTGTCCTGCAGGCTTGCTTCTGCGGCTTATGGACTCTATGGGATGGATGGGGCTGTGGTTCCGGAATATGTGGAGAGAGATGTTTCGTATAACAACGGTCGCATTGCATACCACAGAAAGACGGGTATTCACAGTTTGACAAAGTTTGACTGGAACTTCTTCATGGACTTTGCGGACCGTTTTCTTTAACAGCAAGCAAGGAAGGCGGGAAGTCTTCAATAAACCAGAAAAATAGAATGATCTTTAGAGGAAGGAAGGGTGCAAAAATGAAACGACTGAGAAGTTTATCCGCATTGATATGCGCAGTGCTTCTGGCTGCTGCTGTGCCGGGTGTTTATGCAGCCGGAGACTCTGCAGTCCCCGAGACTGCAGAAAAAGTCGTGACAGAGGGCAAGGCAGGCGGCATCATCGTACGGAACCGATATTTCCCCGGCGAGGGCAAGTCATTCGAAGAATGTCTTACAGGACTGCAGGGGTTTGTCGACGGCAGCGGTACGCTCAAAGCGGAAAATGCGGCAGTCCGGGGCTGGGGTGTAGAGAGGGATCCCAAAGAAGGGAGCCGCGATCAGGACGGAGCGGTCAACTATGCTATGAAGGTGTTCACCACAACTGAGTCCGCCAATCAAGGGGGGCTGAAATATAAAATTGCGGATCATTACGGCCCTGTTCCGTCTATGTGGATGCTGTCTTACCGAATATACCCAGTAAAACTTGGCGAAGCGATCCTGTCCATTGGGTCGGACCAGAATACTGTCTGCCTTATGGGGACGGACGGTGACGGGATCCAGGTCAAGGATCCCAGCGGAAAGGTAATTTATAAGACCGGAGTAGGGAGCGGTTCGTCGGACTTCAAATTTAACGACTGGAATCAGCTCGCCTTTCTTGTAAATGAAAAGGAAAAGACCTTCCGGATGTTTGTGAACGGCCAGACAGCGTCCTATGGGGCGGATGGAGGCACAGTCTATGACTTCCCCTACAGAAAGCCGGCTAACTCTGCCAATATGCTGTCTTTTCTGGCAACGAAGGAAAAGGAAAATGAATTCTATATTGACGATGTCAACGCCTTTGCCGCTGCGCCGTTTGTCACCTGCGAGGCGGACGGTGGTATAGAGATTGATCAGGAAAACCGCAGGATATGCTGTGAGGCGGGAACCACGGCGGCGGATCTGCTGAACCGGATAGAGACCAGAGCACTTATTGCGCCGGACGGAACCCAGACTACTTATGCCTGGGGTGTATACGACGCGGAAGGAAACAGGGTGGAAATCGGGGCAGTGGGCACTGGATGCTTTGCGGCGGCTTTCCCATCGGATGCGGCGGAGACCGCCATCTGGTATGATATTGTGACCCAGACGGCGGTGCCAGAGGTCTACCGTTGGTATGATTTTGATGAGTTTACCAACCAGTCTGCTCAGCTCACCAATCCCTTCCGGTATGCGGAATCAGAGACAGCGGAGAGTTATATGTATGGAACTGGAGGTGAGACAGGCTTTACCTTCTGGACCAACAATGCGCAAGTGACAGAGAACAAGGCGCCGGGAAAGGGATTTTCCTTTGACGTAAGGAGCGGCGAGGGAGACAAATTTACATCCAACAGGGCTCTGGTCATGGAAACGGAAGAGCAGAAGGAGGGCTCGGCTTACATGAATTTTTACCCTTGTCCAGAGACAGCAAAGGGAAGCGCTTCCTATGACCAGCTGGTAATCGACCTGGATTATTGTTATACCGGGGATGCTACACAGCAGTACTTCCAGTTTTTTACAAGCTATTCCGCGGACAGCGGGGCCAGCTGGAAGGAGTACACCAATAACTTTTTGCGGATGTCTGCTGCAAAATTCGGCTATGCCACAGGAGACAGCGACGCAAAGGTTACCCCGTTTTCGGATGAAAACGGCGAGATGACCTTTGAAAAGGGAAGATGGTATAATCTAAAAGCGGTTGTAAATAATGGGACAAACACCTTGACCTTGTATATAGACGGGACGCAGCGGTACAGCGGCGCACTGGTTCCGGCAGAGAAACTGGGAGAGGGCATGATCGGCAATACCTATCGGATAAAAATCGCGGCCGCGTATCAAAATTCGGCTGTTGGAACCGGCGCATTTGCCCTTGACAATATCAGATCATACAGCTATCCTCAGATTTTGGAAGATACTTATTTCCATTCCAGTGCGGACAATATAAGGGTGCAAAATCTGCAGGAGATCATCACGGTGGAACAGGGAACTACGGCAGAAGAGCTGATGGCCGCCCTGGGCGGCAATGCGGAGGCAGAACGAAACCGCAGACCGCTGACTGCGGGGGAGCTGGCTGACGGGGATGTGGTCTATGCCTCCAACGGGACCTTCGCAAGCAAATATGACGTGGTGGTGCTTCCGTCCGGGGGCGGCGGAAAGTTCCTGACATCCGGGCAGAACGTTTGCCTGAATCGGGATTCTTCTGCTGTCAATCTTCAGTTCGCAGCAGGAAAAAATGCTGAGGACAGTGTGTTTTATATTGCGGGCTTTGATCAAGAGGGTCAGCTGCAGTCGGTAGAACGGATGCAGCGTCCTGCCCGGCGGGGGGAGATCGTACATATGCCGGTTCGCGGAGATTCTTTGGACAAAGATAAGATTTATAGGGCATATGCCTGGAAAGAGACAAATTTGGAACCTTTGGCGGCACCTGTGAATCTGTCCCAGACCGCGGTACCAGAATTGTATATAGCGGGGGACTCCCTGGCCTGCCGGTATCGACGCAGCAATTCAAGACAGGGATACGGTGACTATCTGGCGGCGCGGCTGAGTCCGGAAGTGGCTGTACATAATTATGCCCTGGGCGGCTCGTCGTCCGCTTCCTTCCGGAGCTCCTGGAGATGGCAGAATATTCTCAGAAGTATGAAGCCCGGGGACGCGGTCCTGATCGGTACCATGCACAACGACCATGTAGGAAACTTGAAGGTTACGCCAGAGGTCTATAAAAAGAATTTGGAGGCACAGTATCAGGATGCTGCAGAACGGGGAGGACGTGTGATCTTTTGTGCGGGCGGCACAGTGGCGGCGGAGGGTTATGCTGACTTTCATCAGGGATACTATGAAGCCATGCAGAGCCTTGCGGACGAAAAAGGGTGTACGTTTATTGATCTGTACAAACCCATGATCGCACTGATGGACCAGGAGGGGCTGGCAGATGTTCGGGACAAGTATTACGAGCCTGGAGACACAACCCACTTAAATGGTGCGGGAGCAGACCTTCTGGCGGGCTGGATGCTGGAACAGCTCAGGGACCAGCAGGATCCGCTTAGCATATATTTGAATTAGATTATGAGAAATGAGGTGGTTTTATGGCGTGGTTAAAATGTCTGCTGCCGGCAGCTGCTGCCTTATGCTTGTGTACTGCGGTGCTGTGCCCTGTCCATGCTCAGGAGGTAAGCTTTGACCGGGAGCAAAAGCGTATTTGTATTAAGGCAGAGGCAACCGGCGGAAGAAAAGTTTACAGTCTTACGGTTTTGCCGGCGGCAAAGACACCGGAGAATCTGACCACGGATGAAGTAAATAAGAACGGACAAATTCTTTATAAGACGTTTGTCACCGCGCCATCCGGTGAGATTGATGATTCGATCCTGCTGCCGCAAGACTTTGCATACGGAAGGTATGTGGCGTATTTCAGCGGGGATGGTCTGGATGTCCAGCTGCCATTTGCAGTGATTGACCAGACCAGACTGGCGGAGCTGCTGGACCGTTTCAATGCTGAGGATGCGGCCGGCATAGCGCAGTTGCTTGCGGACCATGGGCAGGCTCTTGGTCTCTGCGACGGACCGCTCCGGGATGGCGGCGAAATCAGCGGGATCCTGGAAAATGCCAGGCCGGTGAGCGGCTATACCTGCGGTGGGTTTATCGATCAGTTCCTTGTGGCAGAAGGGGCGGCAGGATTAAAGGCGGGCCGCATGACGACAGAGGAGTTTCTAAAAAATTATGCCGGATATCTGGGCGAAGGGGCTTATGCGGCATACTGCGCTGAGCCACAGAGAATTCAGGAAAAAATTGACGGACTAATCAAGCAAATGACATTTTGCTGTTCAGATTTCGAGGAAGATTTTGAGCAGACTGTCTTTTGCGGCCGGATGATGGGCGCGGCTTCGCCCAATGAAATGCGGAAGTGCCTGGAGCAATACTATACGGACAATCAGTACAGTCTCGGGGACTATATCGCTTTAAATGAATATGAAAAAGCAACGGTTTTTTCTGGTATGTATAAGCTCAGGGACCGGATGATTACGGTAAATTATGTGAAGACGGCATTTGGCAATATCTGCAAAGAGGTGATGGCAGATCGGTCGGATGGAGGCAGCTCCAAGCCCGGCAGCGGCAACAGCGGCGGTTCGGGTGGTACCTCCGGCGGAATTGTGCCTGGCGGAACAGAGATTGTGGGCGGAGAGAACCGGCCGCAGCAAGGGGAAGAATCATCGGCGGATAAAACCGTGTTTCCCGATATGAAGGATCACTGGGCGGCAGGACTTGTTTACAGCCTGTACGAGCGGGGAATCATAAATGGTTATGAGGACGGACGTTTTCTGCCGGAAAATCAGGTTACCAGGGCGGAGTTTATAAAAATGACCACCGAGGCATTTGGAATCGCCCAGGAAAAAGATGACGTTTTTGAGGATGTCTCCGCAGAAGACTGGTTTGCAGGTTATGTATACGGGGCCTATCGCGCTGGCATTGCCCAGGGCTTTGACGGCCGTTTTGCGCCTTACAGTGACATTACCCGTCAGGACGCGGCGGTGATTCTGGCGCGGGCTCTGAACTTTGCTGGAGTTTCTCTGGAGCGCGGTACCGCTCCCTATGTGGATGCAGAAGATATTGCCGGCTATGCGCGTGAGGCTGTGGAAGGGATGTCGGCAGCAGGCATTGTAACAGGCGATGCAAACAGCTTTCGGCCCTTGGATACCACCACCCGTGCGGAGGCGGCGGCGCTGATCAGCCGCGCGCTGGCCTATGGGGAATAAGTGCCGTGCGGGAGAGCGGCTGCGGAATGGAATGATGAAAACAGGAGGAGTGAACCGACTTGATGAAGAACAGAGTAACAGCGGCATTATTGTCACTTTGCATTGTCCTTGCACTCAGTGCCGTTATGCCGGATCAGGCGTATGCGGCCGAAGAACAGCGTGTGCTATGCCGCACGCTGGTGGATACAATAACCGGCACCTGTGTATGTACGCTGTCTGACGAGACCGGTCTCAGCCGGGGAGAGGCGGTCTCCGCCCTTGTGAGACTTTTTGGCCTTGAGAGAGCGGAAGCGCAGGGAGGGCAGTATTCAGATGTTAAGGAGGACAGCCCTTATTACAAGGCGGTGAACCTTGCGCTGGTCTATGATTGGATCGCTCCGGGAGAGCTGTTTGAGCCGGAGCGGAACATAACCGAAGACGAGCTGATAAAGATTATGGTGTCGGCTCTGGGCTATGATTATGCCGCCGGATATATGGGCGGATTCCCTTCAGGATATCGGACTGTGGCCCGGCGTCTCGGGCTGTATACGGAGATGCCGGCCGCCGGGGAGATTACTGTTGGGGCATTTTACGATCTGGCATACCAGGCACTGGAGACTAGGATCGCAGATGCCTCCTACCAGAAGCTGACATCTGAGAATGCCTTTGAAGTCACATATGCCATGTCGGATCAGTCCATGATGGAGGCCCTCTATGAAGTGCATGCGGTTGAAGGAATTATTACGGCACTTAACTGGACTGCCATTTACGGTGCGGAGACAGCTGTGGATGCGGATTATTTCGAGCTGGATGGAAAGGCTTACCGCTGGCACGGGCAGGAGAATTCATGGCTGGGTAAGCACTGCCGGGCCTTTTACAAAGAAATAGACGGTGTGAAACAGATCCTGACAGTGCTCGAAAAGGATAACCGAAGTTTGGAAATCAAGGCAAAGGACGTATCTGGTCTCCATGAAACCGGACTCTCCTATTACAGCGAAGATGGACGTCAGAAAAGTCTGCGGCTTGAGGACGGGTATGCCTTGATATACAATGGCAGATATGCGGAAAAGCTGGGTATTGATCCGGCAAAGGCTGGCGCAGGCAGACTGCGGGCGCTGGACAATGACGGCGACGGCGTCTATGAAATACTGTTTCTGGACGTGTATGACTATATCTATGTTTCAAGTGTGGATCTGGAGCAGAAGCGGATTGCGGACGGCCGGCAGAAGACAGTCAGTTTCGACACGCGGGAGATATGGGGACTGCGGGTGACTGAGACGGACGGAACCTCTCTGGAGCCCTGGCAGATCAAGTCTGGAGATGTGCTGGCAGTGCGCCGGTCCCTTGACGGAATCTGCTGTGAACTGATCCGGTGCAGTGCCCGGCTCAAGGGCCTGGTGACGGAGATACGCAAAGAAGAAGGCAAGGTAACGATCGGCGGTGCCGCGTATGAGATGAGTCCCTATGCCATGGAACGCTGTTCCGGCGTATATCCAGGTACGGAATACCGAGGGGTTCTGGGCCTGGACGGCGAGATCGCTTATATGGCCGCAGAAAAAGATGGCGGCAGCTATGGGTATTTAACAGCCTATAGCGATACCGGAGATCTGAGCCATACAGTTTTGCTGAAAATCTTTACAGAAGACGGCGAGATGGAGGTGCTGAACTGTGCAAACCGGATTCAGGTAGATGCACGGGAGGAAAAGCTGACCTCTGCCGGATTTGCGGATATGCTGAAGCAGTCCTTTGCGCCCTCTGTGATCAAGTACAGAACGAACAGCGCCGGCGAGGTTATGGAGATTGATTTCCCAAAAACGGAGGATACCTTCACAGAGGACCGAACTTTGCCGGACAGCCTAAGTGAGATGGATTTTGGAACAACGGACTTTACCTACAAGACCCCCCAGTTAGGCTGCCCGCCCTATTTTAATTTTACCGGGACGGTCATTTTTGGTATCCCTGCAGACTCAAACAGAGATGAGGACTATACACTGCTTAGCACCAGCAGTTTTGCCAACGATGAAAAACTGACCTGCCGGGTCTATGATGTTGATCCGTATGCGTCTGCCGGTGCGGCGGTTGTCAGTATGACGGCAAATGAGCTTGGCGGAAAATATGACAACCTGATTGTAGGGCAGATCAGCCGGACGATCAATGGGGAGGGCGAGTCGGGAACCGGACTGGAATGCTACGGCGGCTACGAAATTCAAGCCTTTGTGGATCTGTTTCTGCCGGATGATGTTCCAGTAAAAAAACCAAATAACCGTCCGTTGGCACCCGGCGACATTATTCGTGTGAGACGTGATAGCGAAAATCGGATTCATGCCCTGGAGGTGGATTTTGAGGTTCTGGACGGGCAGCCTGTAAAAAACAGTGTCAGTACAGCTGCGGCATCTGTCTTTGGCGGCGGCAACAGTGCGTTTACCTATCAGTGGGGGATGCTGTATGCGGCGGGAAACGGATACATGACCATTGCGCCTGACCAAAATGGGAGCTATGACCTTGCCCATGCAAAGCTTCGGAATTTTGTTATGACATCCGGTGCCGCAGCCGTGTGTTTTGACATGACGATGGGGACGCTGATTCCCGTTTCGGCAGAAGAGCTCCATTCATATATGGCTTATGGTGAAGAGGCTGATCTGACCGTTATCCGGCAGGCAAATTATGCGACGCGAACCATATTTATCTACAGACCCTGATGAGGAGGCGTGACTATATGCTGAAGAGATGGATGATATTGACATTGATACTGGTCGTTGTGTTGGCCGGGTTTCCTGCGTCTGCGGCGGAGGAGAGTCTGCTTTTCTTTGAGGATTTTAATACCTATGCAATCAATGCGGCCCAAGTGAATACAGTGAACATTGTCAGAGGGCTGTACCGGATCAAAAACGTCTCCGGCAGCCATGCCCTGTCCTTTCATACCAATACCTTGACGGATGAAATTGACCAGAAGGTAGAAGGATTGGGAAATCGCTTTGTGCTCTCTGCTGAATTGATGTTCGAGGGTGCTGCATCGAATCTCGATCTTTGCGTTTATTCGAGCTCGGCCTCGATTCATCCTGTTTCGGTGACAGGCGGAGAGATAAGGACCTATGACGGCAAGTATGTGGGCGGCATAGGCACCAGCGGCATGACAGAACTGGCTCTGGCCTTTAATATGGAGCGTAAAACCTTCAGTGTATACCTTGACGGCCGAGAGGCTTTGAGCAACTGGAAACTTCCGGCAAAGGCGGCAGTGACTGGGTTTAAGATAAAAAAGTATTCCCAGACAGACAGCGGTTTGGTTCTTGACAATATCATGGTCTACAACGGGGAATTCAGGCAATTTGAACCGCCTGCGGCTCCGCTGAATCCCAAAACAGAGGAGTATTTTGAGTACGATGATGATGCAGGGGATTTTTTGTTTTTTGATACCAGAAACTGCAACACTGCCGGCTCTACGCCGGCGAAGTACGCCTATTTTTCAGCTTATCCCAAAACCAACCGCATCGAACTGCCCCGGCTTGACTATAAAAACAAGAACCGTGAAGACTATATCTTTATGGAAAAAACGACAGAGGATGATTGTTACTTTGACCTAACCCTAAACAAGAATTACCGTTACAGAGCCAACAAAACTTATGACTATTTTCTTATCGGCGGCATGGTAAAGACGGTCAATCTGAAATCTCCCGTGCAGCTGGTCATGCTGAGGGATAAAACCAGCGGTTCCGGAAATTATGATACCACAATTGCCGCCGTACAGCCGGGAGGAGCGCTGAAGCTGGTGGACGGCACTGTGCTGAATGGTGTGTTTCCAAACGATGAATGGGTGGAGTACAAAGCTTTTGTGAATCTTTCGTCCCATACGGCGGATGTATATATTAACGGAGAAAAGGTGGGAAAAGAACTTCCGATTAACGAGAAGCTGTCTGTTTTGAATATCATGCGTGTTTCTATCAACAATACCGGCGAGGGCGGAGGTTTGTATTTAAAGGACTTTAGCCTGATCGGTCTGCGGGAACCCTATGTGGACGGTGTGGACACCATGACATCCATCTTCCCGGAAGATGATACAATTATTGCATATTTGCAGGACAAAACGGTGCTTCACGCAAAGGCACAGACCTTTTTTGCCAATGGGCGGAAGCAGACAGCGAAAGGAAAGGTAACAGAGCGTGACGGAGAGGTGTATGTCACGTCCGATGTGCTGGAAGCTATGTACGGAAAAACCGTGTGCGAAACTGCTTATGCTGTAGAGGAACAGGGGCGGACGCTGTACCCGTTTAAACAGTATAGCCGAGAAGTGATGAATCGGTATGTGACTGACGACAGCAAGGGGTTGCTCATTGCGGCCAAGACGCCCTTGCACTTTGATATGTCTCGGGAAACCTATTTTGTGCTGAAGGAATACCAGAATGACTATTTATATCAACCTACATATCTAGAACTAATTAACGATTATATGTATTTTGAACGGCCTGACGCACAGCAGATCCGGGAGCGCTTTAATGCCAGCACGGAGCAGGGAACGAAACACCCCCGGATCATGGCGGATCAGGAGGATTTTGCGCGGATCCGGCAGGAGAGCGAAACTGATGAGACCTTCCGCCAAATGCGGGACGGTTTTTTAAAAGAGGCGGATAATATCCTGCCTGATTCGGTGGCGGTGATTGATTATCAGTTTGAGGATGCCTACAGAACTTGGTCCTATGCACGGAAATTCTTGACCCGGATGCAGCTTTTAGGCTTTGCTTATCAGATGACCGGAGATGATAAATATCCGGCCAGAGCTTGGAAGGAAATGCAGTCCATTGACACATTCCCGGATTTCAATACCAGTCACATCATTGATGTGTGTCCATGGAGCATGGGGGTAGCGATAGCTTATGACTGGATGTATGATGCCTTTGACGCTGCGCAGAAAAAGACTATGGAAGAAATTATGTATCGGAATGTGATTGAGCCCATGCGGGCTGCGTATTACGGCCGGTTCAACAGTGAATCTGACTCCTGCCGGGGCTGGAACACCCTGAAGGTCGTCAGCAATTACAATACCTTGATCAATGCGGGAAACATTGTCTCGGCCTTGGCCATGGCGGAGATTTATCCGGAGGAGTGCTTTGATATGATATCCAAAGGCCTTCGGTCTATGGAATATACGCTAAAGGGATTCCCGCCGGAGGGCGGCTGGATAGAAGGCACGGACTATCTGGAGACCATGACCTTTGAATATTTGGAAAAGATGGTGAAGGCAAGCGAAATCGCTCTGGGAAGCGATTGGGGTATTATGGAGTATGAGGGCGTATCCATGGCGGGACGGTACATGCTGGGACAGAACGGCATGCTGGGCACCAACAACTTCCATGACGCCAATATGCAAAAGGAATATACAAACAGCAAATATACTTGGCTCGGTGCGGTTTATCAGGATAAGGGTCTCATGGCCGTCCGCAAGAAGGCGCTGGAGCAGGGCTGGGCCAAGGCAGATGACGTCATTGAGATGCTGGATTACGACCCCAAGCTGGATTCGGGCCTTGCTGATTCCTATGACAGGATGATCACCACGGCCGGGATTGAATCCGTGGGTATTCGGGCGAGCTACAGTGATCCGGAGCAGCTGTATCTGGGTACGCATTTCGGCGCGGTAAATGCCTACCATGCGCACTATGACGTGGGAACCTTTGTTTTTGATATACTGGGAGAGCGCTGGGCTATTGACCTGGGCAAGGAGAGCTATGCACTTCTGGGGGTAACCAATGAACAGCTCTACCGCAAACGGACCGAGGGGCACAACACCTTTGTAATCAATCCGTCCTATGGAATTGAGCAGAGCCTTGACGGCTATGCACCCATTGTTAAAAAGGAAGAAAAGGCCCGGGGCGCCTTTGTTGCGGCGGACGTGTCCAGCGTATATGATGACATTGACAGCGGTCTCATGGGCTATTATGTGGGAGACGACATGCGGAGTTTGACTATGCGCGGGGAGTTCCAGCTGAACAAGGATGACAGCGATATTTATTGGTTTATGCACACCAACGCCCAAGTGCTGATTGACGAGGAGCGGAAGGAGGCTATTTTATCCCAAAACGGCAAAAGTATAGTTTTGAAGTACCATACGAATGTGGCTGAGAGTGAAATATCTGTAATGCCGGCAGAATCATTGCCTACGTCTGCTTCATGTGAGGGACAGAAGTCTAACGAGGGTATCCGCAAGGTGGCCATTAAGCTTAAAGCAAGCGGCGCTCTGAACTTGACGGTAAAGCTGGCACCCATGGGCGAAGCCGCGGCAGCGACGGAGATTATGACCGTACCGATTTCACAGTGGACAATTCCGGATGGTGAACTTGTTCCAGTGCAGCCTAATCAGGATGATTTGTCGGTGGCGCGTTATATTGTTGATGGAAAGCAATATGACAGCCTGTCTTCGTGTTACGTTGACGAAGGTGAAACCATGCCGGAGATTCAGGTAGTTCCTGCGGATCCTACGGCTCAAGTGGAAATTGATCAGGCAGAGACCACGGAGGATATTTCGGTAATCCGGGTATACAATGCGGAACGGACCGCCTTTGCTGTATACACAGTCAGCTATGTGAAAAGTGCCTCCAGAACGCCTGTTATAGAAGGTACAGAGCCCTATCGCATAACGGGGATTGAAGTCTCCTCCACCCCGCAGAGTGAGAATCACAAGGACAACATGGTGGACAATAACATTAAGACCCGCTGGACGGCGCTGGCTTTGAATGAATCTGCGGTGTTTGACCTTGGTGAGATGAGAGAGGTCAGCGCGGTGGCCGCTTCGTTCTGGCAGGGAGATACACGGCGGTATAAGTTTGCGCTGTACTATTCACCGGACGGGGAGACTTATGCACCTATCAGTGAGCTGATGGAATCATCTTCTCAATTGGGAGAAGGCTATAATGTCTTTCGATTCAGCCCGGTCCAGACACGGTATATCAAGCTGGTTGGGCTTGGAAACAGTACCAATGTCAATACAAATATTCAGGAATTCCGCATTCTTGATATCAAATAGGAGGTGCGGCCATGTTTGGTTGTAAAAAAATGGTGAGCCTGTTGCTGGCGTTTGCCATATTCAGCGGTTGTACTGCCTTTGCCCAGGCAGACGCGCAGAGGTGTTCCATCACAGTGAATGGACGGACAGAGCAGGCGATAGTATATAAAGGTGAAGAAGATATTATACAGGTGGAGATCCAGGCTGACTTTGAGCCAGTGCGCACCCGTATCTATCTGGATGGAACGCTGAAGGAGTGCGTCTTCGGAACCGCTTTTGGATTCGACACCCGAGATGTTGGCTGCGGAGATTATGAACTGCGGATTGTGGCAGAGGACGCAGAAGACGGTATGTATCCGGCGGATTTTGCACTGAGTGTTCGCCAGCGGACCGCGGAGACGGTGTTTTCAGAGGATTATGAGAAGTTAGAGCGTACGGACGAGACCACTGGCACGGATATCCTGCCCCAAACAGATTTTTCGGATGGAAAATTGCCGTCCGAAATGACGCAAAAGACCGCGGGCATTGTGGAAATCCGGGAGACGGAATTCACAGACGGCAAAGCGCTGTATATTCAGAAGGACAAGGGCACATCTGCCGAAGGAGGGGTTCTGATCAATATCGCTCCAAACAACGGTGGAAGTATTCCAGATCAGTATACAGCCACATACAGGTTCTATCCGGTCAACTGTAAAGACGGCACTGTAAACCTGAGTGTCAACACACCTTACGTCGGAGCCGGGCTCCAGCTGAGCGGCCAGTACATGATCGCAAAGATTGACGGAATGACTGCCTTTCAGCTTGCGGGCCCTTTGCAGCCCCAGTGGTATACTGTAAAGCTGGAGGTAAACAGCATTGCAAAGACCTACCGGGTATCGGTTGACGGCGAGCGGAAGCCGGTGGCCGTAGAAGGGACGGAGACCTATGATATTCCGTTTCGAAATGCCAGTGTGCCTGCTTCGGATATACGGTTTACCATTGATACTCAGAACACGGCGGAGTTTTATATTGACGATCTGCGTGTGTACTATGATGAAAGCAAGGAGACGCTCTACACCAATGGGATGCAAACCGGCGGATTGGCTGAGACTGTTGAGCAGGAGGCGGGAAACGGAAAGGGGCTTGCCATCTTTGGCGGTTCCTATGTGCGGTTTCCCGCGGACTGTAACGAGGGAGAGATTGCCTTTTCCACAGAGATATCCCGGACAGATGGGAGTTCTGTAGCTTTCGGCAGCTCTGACGGCAGCAGTTTTGCTGAGATTGCCATGCTTTCGGAGCTGATTCCTGCAGACGGGCAGCGACACCTCTTGACGGCAGAGCTTGCCGGCGGTCTATGCAGATTCTTGCTAGACGGCGGAGAGATCGGCACCTTTTCGGCGGAGACTTCTTTTTCATCCCTGTATATCATGGTACAGGGAGAGGAAAAGGCGATTGTGGACAATACAAAAATCCAGAAATTCCACGTAAAAAGATTGAATGATCTGCCGGTGCTTACAGCCTCGCCCTATAACGAGGATACGGTCGAAGCTCTGGACGAACTGGAAGCCCTTACGATCACAGCTGCGGATGAGGATGGAATTGCCCGTATCAGTTTGTATGCTGACGGTGTCCAGATTGCTGAGAGCGATACCGCGTCCCTTGTCTATGACTTGAAGCAGCTGGGATGCGGAACCCATCCCCTTCGAATTACCGCCTTTGATGTGTTCGGTGCGGAGGTCATAATGGAATTCATCCTGGAGATTACCAGCGGTACGGAGGTTACGGTGTTTGCGGCGGATTTTGAAGAGGGGAGTCTGTCCGGCGCCGGGGTTTCGGGCTTTCCTCAACGAGGCTATGTCCGGATTGAACCGGTAGATGCAAGCCGCGGCAAAAGCCTGTTGGCTGGCATTGACAGTATGCCTGGGGCCTCTGACGGTGCGCCCTATGTAAATTTTCCGCTCAGTGCAGAGCGGACGAATTATACCATAGAGTTCGATTACTATATCAGTGCCTTGTCCGCGCCTTCTATCTCCCTGCGCCCTGTTTCCGGCGCCGAGACGGTGGTCTACCTGACCGAGGCAGGGAATATTTCAGTAAACGGCGGCAATATTGGAAAATATGAACCTGGAAAATGGTATCGCGTGAGACTGGATGTAGATTTGATTCGCTCTGCATACAGTCTGCAATTTGGCGATGTCATAATGGATGATATTCCCATGAAAACAAAGGGGGCCGCGCTGAGCTATTTTAGAATTTATGGATCTAAGAACGAGCTGAAGCCAGGCTTTGCCGCAGTCGATAATGTTCACATTGCCACTACAGTCAATGTGCCGGAGATTGTATCTGTCTGTGATGAAAAGGAAAATATAGACAGGATTGATCCCTCTGCCCGTAAGCTGTATCTTAAGCTGAATGGTGCCATATACGGAAAGACTTTTGATGCTTCAAAAGTCAGTGTGCAGAGTGTTTACGAAGAACCAGTGGAGGTGGATTCCGCGGACTTTGACTCGGAGACAAACAGCGTGACTGTTTCCCTGGCCGGAGCTTTGCGGGATGATACAGCATATATGGTTATTCTGAGCAAGGATACGGAGCTGCTGGACGGTGTGCATTTCGATATAGAAGTCAAGACCGGATTCATCACCAGTCCAGTTCAGGTGCGGGTGCCGGATTGTACACTGGAGTCCTTGCGTGATGCGTCCTATGCCAGACTAACCCTGGAAAATCGTTCAGATGAGGAAGCAGTGGTTTATGCGGTTATATCAGTCTGGAATGGTATACAATTTGTCGAAAAACAGGTGACGGAAATTCAGGTATCAGCGGATACATCTAATGTTGTCTGTGAGGTGTTTGGCCCAAAGTGCAGCGGAGGCCAGCATGCGGAGGTCTATGTGTTGGATGCCCTCTGCGGCGGAGAGGTAATCTATACCTCACAGCAGTAGCTAGAATGGATATGTATTTCCGTCTAAAATATGAAAATGCGCCGCTTGAGCTTAACCCGTGAGACGTGTTGTAGATTTGAGTGAGAAAAGAAGAGGAAGTGGGAGAATGAAAAAGGGCGTGTTGCTGGTTGCCCTGGCTGGTGTACTTTGGGGGTCGGTCAGTATATTTACACGGGAACTGAGGCAGTATGGGCTGTCGCCCGGACAGATGGCGGCCATTCGCAATTGCGTGGCGGCGATTGTACTGGCCGGCCTTGCGGCAGCGGTCAGTCCCGGACGTTTTAAGACCTGCGGAAGAGAACTGCCGCTGTTTGCGATCAGCGGCATCAGCCTTGCTGCCACTGGCAGCCTATACTACGCTGCTATGGAACGTACCTCGGCCGCCGTTGCGGTGATGCTGCTGTACACCTCTCCGGCTCTGGTCATGCTGTTATCTGCTCTGTTCCTGCAGGAGCGTCTGACAATCGGAAAGCTCGGGGGACTGTTGTCCGCCCTTGCGGGGTGCGGTCTGATTTCCGGCATTGCAGGCGGTACACGGTTTGAGCCATCTGGTGTGCTTATTGGGCTTCTGTCCGGTCTTGCCTACAGTATCTATACCATTAGTGTTAAGATAGAAATGCGGCGGGGCAATGACGCTGTTACGGCTGTCATCTATTGCTTTTTCTTCGCCGCGCTGACTGGTATAATATTTTCCAGCCCCGGCCAGACTGTGGCGCTTATTCTGGCACAATGGGATGGCAGACTGTTTCTGCTTATGATGGGGTTGGGACTTCTGTGCTATACAGTGCCGTACCTGCTCTATACTTTTGCCATACAGCGTCTGCCCGCAGGGGTTGCAGCGTCTATGTCAGTGATCGAACCCATGACAGCTGCACTGCTGAGCGTGCTGTTATTTGGTGAAGCGCTGTCAATCCCTGCGATGATCGGCATTGCGGCGATTTTAATTTCGGCGGCTGTGCTGACCCGGGATGGGCAGGAAGCTGAAAAACAGGAGAAGCTTTATGTCAGGGAAATGAGAATGCACAGCAAATCGAGAAGTGAGAACATGTAGTAAATCAGGGTAGAGCCAGGCGGTAAAATATAACAAAAGACGTGGAAATCCAGCCTGGCATAATCACAGTGCATTTTAGCAGCAGGCGTGACAACGGCGATAATGGCAATAGCGGGATACTGAAAGCAAGACTTCAGGTCAAGCAAGCCTGACGAAAGGTATTGTGATCATTATTTGCTGATAGAATATGTGATGTTTTCTAAATACCATATTGTACCTGATTGGTTGCTGGTGTACCGCATTGATCGAGAGGATATAATTCTGTTTCCTTTCAGGACAGGAACCTACACAGATTTGTTTTATAGTTTTACGCCCCATGCGTCGGGGCGTATTTTTTATCCGGAGCAATGTCAACGCCAGTGATAAAATGAAAGAAAAAGCCGGGGAAAAATGTAGGTTTATGGCGAAGATAAAGAGAATATGTTACACTCAAACTATCCGAACAAGATAGGGCGTGTAAAAATAAGAGGAGAAGTATGGATGGAAATACGAAATGACCGACAGAAAGGGCTTAGCTGCACGGAAACAGCCCGAAAATATCACATCAATCCACGTACAGCAAAAAATATGCGGAATCCGAAACAAGACCGGTATACAAATTAAGCAATCCCAAACCGTCAAAGCTAGACCCGTATAAGGAACAAATCAGATTATGGCTGGAGGATGCGCCATATTCGGCAGAGCGAATCTTCGAAAAAATGAAAGAACAAAGTTTTTCAGGCGGACCCAGTATCGTCAGAGCCTATGTACACGAGCAAAAAGAACACATGGAGGAGAAAGCAACCAACGGTACGGTTTGAAACCATGCCTGGGTTACAAGGCAGGCAGAGATTCCCTTTGAACGTTTAAAGGCAGAGGGGTTAAATCCGCTCAGCCGTGAGTACATCATAGAGAAAATGAACCTTCGCAGGGTGCAAAAAGACTGCCTCATCAGCTTTGCCGGCAATCAATATTCCGTTCCCGCAGAATATATCGGCAAGGATGTGGCAGTCATAGCAATGGACAACATGCTCTGCGCTTACCATGACGGTAAACAAATCGCTGTCCTATGTCACCATAGCCTCTGCAATTCTGGACAGAGTCCTTCATTACTGTAGTGTAATAAATATTAAGGGAGAAAGCTATCGTCTAAAAGAACGCAAAGAATTTATGAAACAAAAACTACACATTGTCAACACTCTTTTTGAACAGGGAAACTAATATTTTTTTCGTCAAAAACATGCAAAATTTCTTCGGCGTTTTCCTACATTTTTACTTTCGCATTGACATATCCGCAGACCAAGATCTGGCAGTGCATCATCCAGCAGATCCGCAATACAACGAAGTTTGTATCTACAAAAAGTTGAAGCTGCTGATGACTGATCTAAAACGTGTATACGCGGCACCGACAGAAGAAGCTGCTCTGTCTGAATTGGATAGCCATGAAGAGAAATGGAGTTGAAAATACCCGAAGAAAAAGCAATTTTGGTAAGATAAAAGCACTGATTGAAATAGTTAAACAGCTCACAGGATGGGTTATTGATGGACTGCGGCTTTTCCATGACGAACGCGGATCAGCTTGCGCACTGCCGGCGGCGGGTGCTGAAAAACTACTGGGGAAAAAGAGATAAAGGGAATTCGGACAACCTGTGCAGACATATTCTGTAAAAGGAGGTGCGTTGTCATGAGTAAAAATGTTCAGCAAGAAGAACCGCACATTGTTAAGGAATTCTACATTGAAAACACGTTGATCCGGATTGCTGACAACAGCTGTGTCAGCCGGGAGGAGGCAAAGGAGATCATTAAAAGAATTTCCGCAATGGCACAGGAGGCTTTGACGGCACAGTATGAAAAAAATCTGAGGGAAAAGCAAGGGGCATAGCGCCCCTATGAGCGGACAAGCCCGCGGAACAGACAGCGGGAGTTTGCGCGAATGCGGGAACGGTATGCAAAGAAGATCAGCAATATGCGGGAGAAAGTAAGGAGCCATGAAAAGGCAAGGCTGGCGGCCAGGAGCATTGAACCGCTGGCATACATCCGGCCGAAGAGCCTGACCGCGGCGGAGGAGGAATTTGGGAATATTTTAATAGGGTCGTGGATTTCTTTGCATATCACATATTTTTTAATACGATAACATAACGGGTCTAATTCTTCTGTACCTACAGAAGCCTTAGAAATGTTCCATTTCTCCAAATCGCCCGAACAGCCACTATTTATGGGCTTTTGGATGGGCGAATTTACAACGGAGGACAAGCCCACAAGGTACGGAAAAAACAATCATTATACATACGCCGAGCAGCCTACTGTTATCGGACAAGGCTCTCAGCGTGAAATCAACATCTATTGTGCTATTCCTGCCGCATGAGTTTTGTACCTTTGCAAGATGAATTACCTTTATAATATAATGGAGTTACAAGGAGGTCAATGCCCTATGAAAGAAAAGAAAACTCACATATATGTGGATAGCCAAGAAAGAAGCATTTTATTACATAGTCTTGTAGAGCTGAAAAATCAGCTCATACGGCAAGGCAAATACGGGGACTGCGTTGACGAGCTTATCTTCAAAGTCGCCAATGCCCCTATCAAGAAAGTAAAAATTGAATATGTGTAAGGCACATCTTTATGAAGCCGCTTATTCTTAACCTTATTTAAGAGTAAGCGGCTTTTTTGCGTCCTGCCTTTTACTAAACCACACCATTGATGGCTTCAAAAGTGTGTGGTTTAGTATAGCATTTTACATAGCCGCCTTTGACAAAGCGGCTAAATCTATGCGAAAGGAGGACGCACCCTATGTCAAATTGCAAAGTAATCGCTTTAACCAATCAGAAAGGCGGTGTCGGCAAAACCACCACGGCGGTCAATCTGGGCGTAAGTCTGGCACAGCAGGGCAAGAAAGTCCTGCTCATTGATGCTGATGCACAGGCAAATCTAACGATGTCCCTTGGCTACAACAGACCAGACGATTTACCTGTCACGCTCTCCACCATCATGCAGGACATCATTGAGGACAATCCCATAGATGTTCAGAAAAGCATCCTGCACCACGGCGAGGGCGTTGACCTGTTACCGTCCAACATTGAACTGTCGGGCTTGGAAGTAAGGCTGATTAACGCCATAAGCCGTGAAAGTGTGCTGAAAACCTGCGTGAACGAGGTCAAAAAGAACTATGATTATTGTTTAATAGACTGTATGCCGAGCCTTGGTATGCTCACCATCAACGCACTGGCGGCGGCTGACAGCGTGGTTATCCCTACGCAGCCCCACTATCTTTCTGCCAAAGGCTTAGAGCTGTTGCTTCGCTCCGTGTCTAAGGTCAGACGGCAAATCAATCCCCCTCTGCGGATTGACGGCATCCTTATGACGATGGTAATGCCCCGCACGAACATCTCCAAGGAAATCACCGCCACGGTGAGAAGTGCCTACGGACAGAAAATCAAGGTGTTTGATACCCAGATACCCCATTCCATCCGTGCCGTAGAAGCCACCGCAGAGGGGAAAAGCATTTTTGCCTACGACAAAGGCGGCAAGGTAGCCGCAGCTTATGAGCAGTTCGGAAAGGAGGTGGCAGAGCTTGGCGAAAGGCAAAAGAGCAGAAATCGAACTGACTGCATACGATGACATCTTTGAAACAGATGAAAGCCGTGCAGAAGCCGCACTCAGCAAGATAAGGGATATTCCTCTTGCGGAGATTGACGAGTTTCCAGACCACCCGTTCAAGGTTTTAATGGACGAGGACATGGAACAGCTTGTCGATAGCATCAAGCGAAGCGGCGTGATGACCCCTGCTACTGTTCGGCTCAAAGAGGATGGACGGTATGAACTTATCAGCGGTCACAGGCGAAAAAAGGCTTGCGAGCTTGCAGGGCTTGAAACGCTAAAATGCGAGGTCAAGGAGCTGACCCGTGACGAAGCGATTATTGTCATGGTGGAAAGCAATCTCCAACGCTCTGCCATTTTGCCGAGTGAGAAAGCCTTTGCGTATAAGATGCGGCTTGAAGCCATGAAACGACAGGGACAGCGAAGTGATTTAACTTCGTCGCCAGTGGCGACTAAGTTGCAAAGTGGGCGTTCTGATGAAGAATTAGGCGAGCTTGTAGGAGAAAGCAAAGACCAAATACGCCGCTTTATCCGCCTAACCGAGCTTGTACCCGAAATCCTGCAAATGGTAGATGAACGCCAGATTGCTTTCCGTCCTGCGGTGGAAATCTCCTATCTTACCGAGGAACAGCAGTACACCCTGCTTGAAGCTATGGAATATAACGATGCCACGCCGTCACTTGCACAGGCTATCAAAATGAAAAAGTTTATGCAGGACGGCAAGCTCACGGACGAGGTTATCCAGAGCATCATGCAGGAGGAAAAGCCCAACCAGAAAGAAAAGCCCGCCTTCAAGGACGAGAGGATAACCAAGCTCATACCGAGGTCTGTCCCCAGAGGGCAGGAAACGGATTTTGTTGTCAAGGCGTTGGAGTTCTACAACCGACACCTTAGGCGGCAGCGAAGCCAAGAGAGATAGCCGCACACCGAGGGCGAGGTATGCCCCTTTGCGGCATGGGTGGATAGCCACGGAAGCGGCTTCCCCCCTCTCCACACCTCTCCCCCTTGATACTGCCAGTAACTATCCGAGAAAAAGAATATCTGCAAATCCCTGTTAGGGCTGAAATTCCTACCTTTGCGGTTTTTAGCGGTTTTCCGTATAATGAAGCCACAAAGGAGGTCGATGGCTTATGAAAAAACAGATGATTGCAGGAATGATGCTTCTGGTGCTGACGGTAAGCGGATGCTCTGCTGTTTCGACAGCCCCCACAACGATAAATGAGCTTGCAGAGGAAACCAGAGCAGAAGCCGAAGCGGAAGGCACGGACAGCATTTTATCCTCGGAAAGTAAGGAAACGGACACTCCCGTGGAGAGCAAAGCCCCAGAGGAAACGAAAAGCCCCGAAAGTACGGCAGCTCCCGAAACGGCGGCATCACAGCCGATTGCGGAGGAAGCCCCCAAAGCTCCAAAGCCTGCGGCATCCGTATCCTCGGAAAGCAAAGAGCCTGCGGCGGAAACAACGCCCACACCCACGGAGCAGCCACAAGCGGCACAGCAAGTGCCGCAGGAAACACAACAGCCGCCAACGGAAACCCCGCCGCCTGCACCGCCGCAGCCCACGGCAGCAGCCGAAGAAGCCAAGCCGAAAACAGCCTATGACTATGAGTTTGACATTGCGGCAATCAAGGCAGACTGTATCGGCATCGGGCAGTCGATGGGGCTTAGTCTGGACAGTTCCCTAACCCCAGACAACGCCGCATGGTGGAATCCCGTTACGGCATCCCAGAGCAACCAAGGTGAAGCCTTAAAGCAGAGCCTTGAGAGCTATATCACATTCCACACAGCTGCCAACCTCGGCTCATACGGAATGGATGAAATCACAGATTTTAACATCTACTGCGAAGCAAGAGGGAACGGCGAATATCTGATATATTTCCTCTTTGCGTAACAGCCAAAACCAAACAACGGGTATGTCCCTCTGTTTTAACCGACAGGGGGATTTTTTTATGCCCAAAATCAAGAAAGGACGGTTTTTCAGCCTATGAAAACAAAGTTTAAGTTAAGCGGCAGGCGTGTCCTGTCCGCCCTGCTCTGCCTGCTGATGGCAGTCACCGCCTTGCCGATGAGTGCCTTTGCATGGACAAGCGAGGAAGGAAAGAGCTGTACTTCCTCGTTTGGCGATAAGTTTGTCGGCTCGGACGGGCAGAACTATTACAGCAAATCTCCCTATTCTGTTATTGTTTATGACAGCAACGGCGGCATCTCCACCAAATCAATCACTGGAGGAACCGCTAAAAGGAAATATCTGATGAATGACGGGAACGGCACACACCAAGTTTACTGTATTGAGTCTGGCATAGATTTCAACACGGGCAACAGCTATGTGTCCCAGAACGGCAACAACAGCTCCTATTTCCGAAACCTGCCCACCGACGCACAGTTCGGCATTATGATGGCTCTGATGTACGGATGGCATGAGGGAAAATCCTCTCCCGTTGCGGGAACAAATGCGGACGATTACGCCTTTGCCACCCAGACGATTATCTGGGAATATCAGCAGCAGTTAAGGACAAGTCCCTCTGACCTGCACAGTGCCAACGGCATTGAAGCAGGCACTTACTATGACTGTCTTGCGGGCAGACCTGCCGAGAGCTGCTACAACTGGATTTTATCCCAGATGGCACAGCATTACACCATTCCGAGCTTTACGGCAAGAAGCCAGAGCAGGGCAAGCACCTATACTCTCAAATATAACCCCGACACGCAGAAATACAGCCTTACCCTTACGGACACCAACAACACTATGTCTGATATGAGGTTTTCTGCAAGTGGCATCACCGTATCCAGAAACGGCAACCAGTACACCTTTACGAGCGACAGGATGATTACCTCTCCCGTGACGGTGACGGCACAGAAGAATGTCAACACGGGCTGCGATGATATGCTCATCTGGGGATGCGTAGGCAAGCAGACAATGGCTTCTGGAGCTTCCGACCCCGTGTATTTCTATCTGAAAATCGACACCGAAACCTACGGCACAGGTCACATCAAAAAGACTTCCGAGGACGGCGTTGTATCTGGCATCAAGTTCAACATCTCTGGAAACGGCGTAAACCAGACCGTCACCACCAAGGCGGACGGCACGGTGGATGTTCAGCTTATGCCAGGCGTTTATACTGTCACCGAGCAGAGTATTGACCGCTATGAGCCGCAGAGCGTCCAGAGGGTAACTATCGTCAGCGGTCACACCTCTACCGTCACCTTTAACAATGTGCTGAAGCGTGGCGACTTGAAGATTATCAAGACTTCCGAGGACAATCTTGTGGAGGGCGTGAAGTTCCACCTCTACGGCACTTCTTTAAGCGGTCTGCCCGTGGACGAATACGCCGTAACCGATGCACAGGGCGTTGCCATGTTCCAGAATGTGCTTATCAGCGGCAGCACCCCGTACACCGTGGAGGAAGTGGATACCGCCATCCGCTATGTCATCCCCGCTTCCCAGACCGCACCGATTGAGTGGAAAAAGGTCACGAGCCGCAGCTTTACCAACATCTTAAAGAAGTTCAATGTTACCGTCACCAAGAGCGACTATGAGGCAGGCACGGCACAGGGCGATGCGTCCCTTGCAGGTGCGGTCTACGGCATCTACAATGACGGGCAGCTTGTTGACACCTATACCACCGATGAAAACGGGCAGTTCACCACCAAGTATTATATCTGCGGCTACGACTGGACTATCCGAGAAATCAGCCCGTCCGAGGGATATTTGCTTGACACCACCGTTCACAAGGTCGGTGCAGAGCCAGAGCTTTACACCGTGGAGCGTAACAGCACCGCTAACGATGTGACTGAGCAGGTCATCAAGGGCAATATCGCCGTTATCAAGCACACCGATGACGGGGAAACCCAGATTGAAACACCCGAAACGGGAGCGACCTTTGAAGTCTATCTCAAATCCGCAGGCAGCTATGAAGCCGCCGAGGAAACCGAGCGTGACATCCTCACCTGCGATGAAAACGGCTTCGCCCAGACCAAGGATATGCCCTACGGCATCTACACCGTGAAGCAGACCTCTGGATGGGAGGGGCGTGAGCTGATGAAGCCCTTTGATGTGTTCATCAATAAGGACGGGAACACCTACCGTTACCTTATCAACAACGCCAACTTTGAGAGCTATATCAAAATCGTGAAGAAAGATGCGGAAACGGGCAACACCATTCCGTATGCAGGTGCGGGCTTCCAGATTTACGACCCAAGCGGAAACCTTGTAAGCATGACCTTCACCTATCCCGAAGTAACCACCATCGACACCTTTTACACCACGGCAGACGGCGAGCTTATCACGCCGCAGACCTTGGAATACGGCACGGGCTATTCTCTCGTTGAGGTGCAAGCCCCTTACGGCTATGTCTTAAATTCCGAGCCTGTCTATTTTGATGTAGTGCAGGAAAATTCCGAGGAAGAAAGCGGCATTACCGTCATTGAGGTGGTACGCTCCAACATGGCACAGAAAGGGACTGTCACCGTATCCAAATCGGGCGAGGTTTTCAGCTCCGTTGCAGGCGACAAGGGCTTTTACCATCCGCTTTTTGCCGTTGCAGGGCTTGAGGGTGCGGTCTATGAGATTACCGCCGCAGAGGATATTTACACGCTGGACGGTACGCTGAGAGCATCCAAGGGTGAAGTTGTTGACACCGTTACCACAGGTGCGGACGGCACGGCGAAATCCAAGGAGCTGTACCTTGGCAGATATGAGGTCAAGGAAATCACCGCCCCGTATGGCATGGTATTGAACGAGGAAGTACACGGCGTTGAGCTTGTGTATGCAGGTCAGAATATCGCCGTGACGGAAACGGCAACAGGCTTTGTAAACGAGCGTCAGCGTGTGGAAATCGACCTTGTAAAGAGCCTTGAAACAGACGAAGCCTACGGCATCGGCAAGAACGGCGAAATCTTTGATGTGACCTTTGGGCTGTATGCCGCCGAGGATTTGACCGCAGCGGACGGCGAGGTTATCCCCGCTGACGGGCTGATTGAGATTGTTTCCCTTGACGAGAACGGCAAAGGCACAGTCAAGAGCGACCTGCCGATTGGCAGCTACTATGTGCAGGAAATCTCCACAAACGATGCCTATATCATCAGCGACCAGAAGTACCCCGTTATCTTTGAGTACGCAGGGCAGGACACCGCAACCGTCCATATCTCCGCAAACGAGGGCAACGCCATTGAAAATGAACTGATTTACGGCTCTGTCAGCGGAAAGAAATCGGATGAGGACGGAAAGGCTCTGGGCGGTGCAACCATCGGCATCTTCAAGACTGGAACAACTGAATTTACCAAGGAAACAGCGATTGCGACTACCGTATCCGCAGAGGACGGTAGTTTTTCTTTTGCCAAAGTCCCTTACGGCACATGGGTAATCCGTGAAATCGAAAGCCCGAAAGGTTTTGTACTCTCCGAGGAAGAAATCGCCGTGACAATCAGCGAAGTGGACGAGATTGTGGAAATTGAGCTTGTCAACTACTTCATCAAGGGCAATATCGAGCTGACAAAGGTAGACGAGGACTATCCCGAAAACAAGCTCTCTGGTGCGGTATTCGAGGTCTACTCTGATACCAACGGTGACGGCAAACTGGATAAGGACGATGTGCTGCTCGGCACGATGACCGAGCCCACGGGCGGCATCTACCAGATGAAAGAACTCCGCTACGGCAAGTACCTTGTCCGTGAAAAGACCGCCCCGACAGGCTTTGTGCTTGATGAGAATGTCTACGCCGTATCTATTGAGGAAAACGGCAAGACCTACACCGTGGAGAACAAGGCGGGCGTTGGCTTTATCAATACCGCCCAGAAAGGCTCTTTGAAAATCGTCAAGACATCTTCGGACGGCAAGGTGGAGGGCTTCTCCTTCCGTGTTACGGGCGTGAATTACGACCAGACTTTTACCACCGACAAGAACGGCGAAATCCTCATTGAAAATCTGAGGATTGGCGAGTACACCGTTTCCGAGGTGAACGACAAGGCTTCCGCAGGCTATATCCTGCCCGCCGACAAGCAGGCTGTCGTGCAGGTGGGAGCGACCACCATCGTCCAGATGCACAATGAGCTGAGGGACACCCCGAAAACAGGCGATGACTTCAACGCCGCCCTCTGGGTGAGCCTTGCGGCTGCACTTACCATCGGTGCGGGTGTTCTGGGCTTTGTGGGCTTCAAGAAAAAGAAAAAGGAGGACTAAGCTATGGATGCGAAAACCATTATCGCCATCGTGCTTGTGGTGTTTATCGCAGGTGCGGCAATCTGGCTGAATATCCGAAACAGGAAGAATAAGTAATCCGAGCTTACGGGAACGGGGCGGCGAGCGAGCCGCCCCTTTTCCTTATATATGGAGGTACGCTATGCACAATCTGAAAACCATCGAGGGCAAGGTCAGAGCCATTCTGGAAAAGGACGAGGAAGCCAGAAACGATGACATGACCCTCTATCTTGCGGTCTGCAACGCCTGTCTGAAAGGCACGGGGGCGATGCCCTTTGCCGAGGTCATGTCACAGTACCGACATCTGGGCTTGCCGAGCTTTGAGAGCGTGGGCAGGACACGCCGCAAATTGCAGGAGAAGCACCCCGAACTGCTTGGAAGCCTGCGGATGCAGAAACTCCGAGCCAGAGGGGAAAAGGCATACCGTAAGTATGCAAAAAGCGATTGAACGGAGGTCTGATTATGGAGGAAGAAAAACGCTCCAATGGCGGCTATGAAATCATAGAGGGCTGTACTATCGGGAGTACGGAGCTTGTCATCGGGCATAACCCCAAAGCCCCCAACCCCTATGTGTGTTGGTATTGCAAGGGCGGCGACAATTATTTCTGGGGATATTACTGCAACGAGCTGTCGGCGGCACGGGAAAAGCTGAATGAACGCTACCAGACCGAGAGCCGTATGCCCTACAACAATCCCCCTGCCCCCAAGCAGAGAAACGGCGATGACCGTGAGCGATAAAAAGGCTGCGGAAAGCAGTCCCAAAAAATATGACTGTACGACCTGCCCTTATCCCCGATATAAGGACAGGCACATTATTTTCTGCGATGTCTGTATCCGAAAGATTTTAGACGAGCAGAGAGAAAAAAAGCAGAGAAAGGAGCAGCCGAATGAGTGAGGAAAAAAGAATGATTGGTTCTTACGAGGTGGAACACAGCATCCACCTTGGGGATAAAGAGGTCATCCTGGGCGTGGATAAAAAGGAACAGTACCCCTTTATGGTGTGCTACTGCACCTACGACAACCCTCTGGGCGTTCCGTGGGCAGCGCAAGCCGTAGGCACAGACGATTATCTGGAAGCCATGCAGGTATTCCTTGACCGAGTGCAGGCACAGGTGGAGTTTTCCAGAGCCGAGCTTGCAAAATACCCCTTTGACAAGACTATTTTCACCGTGAAAGACTGTATCCCCGATGACAGGAACAGCAGCATCGTGGGCAAGGTGGTGGTTATCAATGCCGAGCCGAAGCGGTACGAATATCAGCATCCCGCCTATCAGCTTGTACTGGCGGACGGCGGAAACGGTGCGACTGGCGGCAGAGGGCAGGCGGTATTTGGGACTTGCCTTGCCACAGGGGAACATCGCAGATGGGAAAGGTACGATGTCCTTGGGGAAATCAAGCCCGAATGTACGCCCCAATGGGCAAAGGAAGCCCTTGCCAGAATCAAGGCACAGGAGAAAGAGAAAAAGGCTAAGAGCAGGGAGGAACGCTGATGGAAGTACGAGTTTTATCACAGCCCGAACAGAAATACACCTATTCCCAGAGTACGCAGATTGCAGGACAGACGGGCTGCATCGGGCATCTGCGTGGAGATTTTGACAGCTCTGGGAATGGCTTTTATACCACATGGGACGACCATTGGGACAAGTGGAAAACAGACGAGTTTAAGGCGGAGCTTGACGAGGTTATCAATGCTCTGCGTGAGGGCAAGGGGCTTCTGCACAACCGCCGTGACATGGTGGCGTTTGCAAAGGCAAATCCCGAAGCCGCCTTTATGGGGAACTACTGCACCGAGTACGGCTTCCGTGTGGATACGGAAAAACACGCTTTCCTGCTCCGCTGCAACCCGACCAAGGGCGACTATAACTTTTACTGTTACTGCTATGTAAAGGACTGGCTTGACGGTCACATCCAGAAAGCCGAGCAGGGCATCCGCTTTATCGACCCCCACTATAACGAGAAGTTCCGCATCCCAGACGGCGGCAAAATCATTATCCATTATGCGTGGGGAGAAAAGACGGAAAAGACCTGCCGTTTCATTGACGAGTACCACACCGAGATAGGCAGCAGCCTTTACCACATCTGCGAATTTGCGGAGAAGATGAAAATGAACGGACACAGCTATGAGCCGAAACCCCAAGAGCCGCCGTCCGTCCAGAAAGCCCCGAAGCATAAAGACTATGAACGATAAGGAGGATTTTAGATTGGCAGTAAACCAGAAAGCCGTCAAGGTCTTGAATAAGATTTTGGACGCAGGCTTTACCGAGGAAAAAGCCATCGCCGCCATGACGATGGATGACATTCTCTCCATGCAGGGCATTACGGTGGCGGATATTACGCTCATCAACGACCTGCAAAAGAGCATCAAGGCAAACAAGGTCATCTCCTTTTTAGGCGGTGGTGCGGAATGAGTACCGAGCTTATCAACCGTATCACCGTAAAGAAAGACGGCGTGTATTTATCTTCCCACAGCTCCAATGATACCGCCCCGTTTCATTCGTGGCGGTGTAAAGGGCTGTCGGAGGTCTATGCCGCCGAGGGGCAGGCAGGGCTTGACCGTGAAATTATCCGTATGCTTTATGAGTATGCAGACCTTCGTGGCTCTCACAGAAGCCTTGACCGCTACCGCTACGCAAAGGACGCTCCTGCCGCCCACGCCATCTATAAAAGGTACAGCGACCAGATAGATGACCGCTATGAGCAGATGGATAAGGCAGACCAAGACAGCGTTTGGTACAAGCCCACCGAAAAGGCAAAGGAATACCGCATTTTTGAAAGTAAGATGCACGATAAGATGTATGCTGAGCTTGCCGAGCTTTGCGGCGAGTATGACCGAAAACACAGGAACAAGGATTTAGAGCGATAAGGAGGTGTAAAAATGGCTGCTAAGTATCAGCTAATAACCGAGCTGTATCAGCGTACAGGCAAAACGGTTACGAGAAACCCGCAGGCTTGGCAGGGCTTTTTATCCTCTGCCTGCCGCAATTACAAGTGCCGCTTTGACGAGCAGCTCTTAATCTACGCCCAACGCCCCGATGCGATTGCCGTTACCACCATAGAGGTATGGAACAAGCTGTTTAAGCGTTGGGTGAACAAGGACAGCAAGGGCATCGCCGTGTTTGACACGAAAGGACGCAGGAACACCCTCAAATACTATTTTGATGTGTCGGATACCCACGAGGGCTATTATGGCAGCCGCCCCGTCCCGATATGGCAGGTAAATGAGCGATACGAGCAGGCAGTCATGGAACGGCTCTCCGACAGGTTTGGCGAGGTGGAAAGCGACAGTCTTGCCGATGTGCTGATGGAAACGGCAAGGAACGCCGTGGAGGACAATTTGCAGGACTACACGGCACAGCTAAAGGACTGCATCAAGGACAGCTTTTTAGAGGGGCTTGACGATTTTAATATAGAAGTGATGTACCGTGAGCTTGCTGCAAACAGCGTAGCCTATATGCTGATGACCCGCTGCGGCATAGATGCGGCGGAGTATTTTGACCGTGAGGACTTTGGGGCAATCGTCAATTTCAACACGCCCCAGACCCTAAACGCCATCGGCATCGCCACCAGCGATATTGCGGAAATGGCACTAAGGGAAATCTCCCTTGCTATCCGAAATGTGCAAATAGCGGAGAAAGGGCAAAACCGCACCTTTGCACCGAAGCCCCAAAGCCGCTATGATAGTGGCAGGATACAACCCGAAAGGAGCGAAGAAAATGGACGAACTCACTTACACCAAACAGGGCGATTATCTTATACCCGACCTAACATTACCGACAGAGCCAGAAATTCAGCTTGGCAGATACGCACAAATGCACAGGGATTATCTGGAGAAGCACAAGAGGGTGACTTACCTCAACCTGCTGACATCGGGCGAACTGAACGCACACCTGCACCAGACCGAGCAGACGGCGTTACAGAGGTTAGAGCTTCTGACGAAGCAGCTCTCCAAGGAGCAGGGCGTGACGGAGGAACTGAAAGAGAAAGCACCGATGCAGTGGGTACAGGCAATGAACGCCATCCGCAGCCAGGCGGAGGAAATGATTCTGGACGAGCTGATTTACAGCTAACCGAGGGCGGCGAGCAGCTCAGTATTGCCACCGAGGAAGAAGTAAAAGCAAATCTCCCCACCGTAGACGAACAGATTGAAATGATGGTAGAAGCAGAGGACGAAAAATCCTCTGCTTTTTCCGTTTCACAGGAAGATATTGACGCTATCCTCACCAAAGGCAGCGGCGTGGAGGACGGCAAATACCGCATCTACCGCCAGTTTTGGAAGCACGAGGACAGCAAAAACAACATTGCTTTTCTGAAAAAGGAGTATGGCACGGGAAGCTCTCCTGTCACATTTTCGGATGGTACGGAGGGCTATGCGTGGCATGACGGCAAGGGTATCTCCATTGACCGCCACGGAATTTCCACCGAACATGACCTTATTCTGACTTGGGCTAAAGTGGAAAAACGCTTGCGGGAACTGATAAAAGATGACCGCTATCTCAACGCCAAAGAGAAAGACCACTATGCCGATTTTCTGGAGGGCATCTCTGCCCCGCAGTATGAAATCGACACCCAGAGAAAGCTGTCACGCCAGAGATTTATCGAAGCTCATGGGGAGATGCAGCCCGCCGATAAACGGGATACGCTCTCTTTGCGGCTCTCCGACTTCATCCGTGACTTGGATGGCTACGAAAAAGCCCTGCTTGAAAATGTAGGGCGTACCGATTTTGCCGATATAACCGCCGAGCAGATGGAACAGGCTTTCTCCGACCCTGCCGCCGTTCAGCAGCTTGTAGACTTCCTTGCTCTGGTGCAGGGCAAGACCACAAGCGTTTACAGCCGTAGCAATGCGTGGCGTTTCTCGCAGGAGCTTACGGAGCTTTACCCTCTTTGCTACCTCTATCATGAGGGCGATGTGGTGTATATCGGTGCGGACAAATACGAGATTTCCGACTTAGGCGAGAACGCAGTATCCCTGCGGAATGTGGAATTTCCCCTGTTCGGCAAGGAATTGAGCCGTACCGACTTTGAAGAAAAGCTCCGTGAAAATCCTGCTAACGACCATCTGAAAACCGTCATCACCGAGAAGCAGGAAACCACCGAGAAAAAGGAAACCGAAGCACCCGCCGAGGAAAAGCCCGACAGCATCACATTTTCTATCGGCTTTTCCGAGCATCCCGCCTTTTATGACAGGCAGCTTAATGACCGTTTCATGGATTTGAGCTTTGCCCTTGGGAATAAGCTGCTTGGCGTTCTGGACGAAAAGCAGCACCGTGAAAGACTGGATAAGAGCAAGGGCGTGGGATGGTACAAAAAGACCGATTTTGAAATTACCGCTGTTGTCGGCGGCGAGGGCGACTTGATTGCCCATATCAAGAATTTTTATGATTACTCCCTTTCCCCCAACTGCCCGTTTATCCCAGAGTGGAAACGGCAGGGCGAGGATTACTACCGAGAAAAGATGGAAAGCCTGCGTTTCGGGCGTGATGTGTTCCTTCCGTTTCTGGAGCAGCACACCGTTCTGACCCCAGAGGACGAAAAACTCCTAACCGAGATAATGGCTACCGAAGCCGACTGGAACAGGAAAGCCGAGGACAAGGCACAGCCCGAAGAAACAAAACCCGCCGAGGAAAGCTCTGTCGTAGATGAAATGCTTGCCTATGCGGAAAGGATTGCGGCACAGTATGAAACCGACCCGCCAGAGGAACGCTTTGAGGTCATTATGACTTCCGATGCGTTTCCAGACCCCGAAGATGCCTTTGCCATCTGGGACAACATCCGTGACGAGTATTACGCTGATGATTACGGCAAGGTATTGACTTACCCCACGGAGGAAGAAGCCGAAGCAGGTCTTTTGAAAGTCAGAAAAGCCGTTGCGGATAAAGAAGCCGAGGAATGGCTTTATGCGGAGCGTGTAAAACAGGGCGTAATATCTGCCCCGTCCGAGTCTGCAAAGCAGGACAATTCTGACCTTATCGGCACAGAAATCACCATAGACAACCGCCGCTATCTGATTGAAAGCATCGGTGAAATCAGCGGCGATGTTTCCATGCGGGACATCACTTTCCAGAACAATGTAGGCTTCCCCATCAACCGAGTGGAGAAAATCGGCTATGTCCGCAGGCTCTTGGAGCAGGCAGGAAAAGAGATACTACCCGAAGAAAAAACAGAAGCTCCCGCAAAGCCCCCTGTCCCTGCCCACGCCGATAACCGCCGTAACTATCATATTACAGATGACGCTCTTGGCGTTGGCGGTGCAAAGGAAAAGTTTAGGAACAACATGGCGGCGGTCAATCTCCTGCACGAGCTTCAGCTTGAAAACCGCCTTGCCACGCCCGAAGAACAGGAAACCCTTGCGAAGTATGTGGGCTGGGGCGGTCTGTCTATGGCGTTTGACGAGAACAACGCAGCATGGGCGGAGGAATTTAAGGAGCTGTATGCGAGCCTGTCCCCAGAGGAATACCGTGCGGCAAAGGAATCCACCTTGACGGCATTCTATACGCCGCCCGTTGTCATCAAGGCAATGTACGAAGCCCTTGCCCGTCTGGGCTTTTCGCAGGGCAATATTTTAGAGCCGTCCTGCGGCACGGGAAATTTCTTCGGGCTTCTGCCCGAAAGCATGGCAGGCTCAAAGCTCCACGGCGTAGAAATCGACCCGCTGACAGGCGAAATCGCAAAGCAGCTCTACCAGAAAGCGAAAATCGCCGTGGAGGGCTTTGAGGACACGAAGCTCCCAGACAACCACTTTGATGTGGTGCTTGGCAATGTGCCGTTTGGGGAATTTAAGGTAGATGACAGCCGCTACAACGCCCAGAAGTTCCTTATTCACGATTACTTTTTCGCAAAAGCTCTGGATAAGGTACGCACGGGCGGCGTGGTGATGTTCGTCACTTCCAAGGGGACGATGGATAAGGCAAGCCCAGAGGTGCGGCGGTATATCGCCCAGAGAGCCGAGCTGTTAGGTGCGGTAAGGCTTCCCGACAACACTTTCCGTGCCAATGCCGGCACGGAGGTCACAAGCGACATCCTTATTTTGCAGAAGCGTGACCGAGTGACAGATGCAGAGCCAGACTGGATTTATCTTGATACAGACGAGAATGGCATCACCATGAACAGCTATTTTGTGCAGCACCCCGAAATGGTGCTTGGGCGTATGGTAAACGAAAGCACCCGCTTCGGCAAGTTAGAACCTGCCTGCAAAGCAGATAAGGAAAGACCCCTTTCCGAGCTGCTCCACGAAGCCATGCAGCGGATAAACGGCGAGATACCAGAGTACGAAAGCGAAATAGACCAGATTTCCGATGAGCAGGACAACACCATCCCCGCCGACCCGAATGTGCGGAACTTCTCCTACACTCTGATAAACGGTCAGATTTACTTCCGAGAGAATGATAAAATGACCCCTGCCGTGCTGTCTATGACGGCGGAAAACCGTGTCAAAGGTCTGCTTGAAATACGGGACAGTGTACGCAGCCTTATCGAGTACCAGACCAACGACTACCCCGAAGAAATGATAAGCACCGAGCAGGAAAACCTTAATCGGCTCTACGATGCGTTCACCGCAAAATACGGGCTAATCAACAACCGAGGGAATTACCTTGCCTTTGCCGCCGATGAGAGCTACTTCCTTTTGTGTTCCCTTGAGGTACTTGATGACGAGGGCAATTTCAAACGCAAAGCGGATATGTTCACCAAGCGGACGATAAAGCCCCACCGTGAAATCACTTCCGTGGAAACGGCGAGCGAAGCCCTTGCACTCTCCATCGGGGAGAAAGCCCGTGTTGACCTCTCCTATATGTCAAAGCTCACAGGCAAAACGCAGGAGGAAATCGTCACGGAATTGCAGGGTGTTATCTTCCGTGTGCCGAATACGGAGCCTGCACGGTATGTTGCCGCAGACGAATACCTCTCTGGCGATGTGCGGGAGAAACTGAAAGTTGCGGAGATTGCGGCGAAGTCCGACCCTGCCTTAACCCTTAATGTGGAAGCATTGAAGCAGGTCATCCCCAAGGATTTGAGTGCGGCGGAAATCGCCGTCCGTCTGGGTACGACATGGATACCAGAGTCCGACATTCAGCAATTCGTGATGGAGCTTTTAATGCCGTCAAGCCACGCCGCAGGGCGTATCAAGGTACGGTACACCAAATATAACGGCGACTGGTTTATCGAGAACAAGACTTCCGACTTTGGGAATGTCAAGGCGGACAGCACCTACGGCACGAAAAGGGCGAGTGCCTACCGCATCATTGAGGACACGCTAAACCTAAAGGACACCCGTATTTTCGACTATGTTTATGACGAACACGGCAACAAAAAAGCGGTGTTCAACCACAAGGAAACCACGGCGGCACAGGCAAAGCAGGAAACCATCAAGCAGGCGTTCCAAGACTGGATTTGGAAAGACCCAGAACGCAGAAACCGACTTGTCCGCTATTACAACGACACTTTTAACAGCAAAAGACCCCGTGAGTATGACGGGCGGCATATCACCTTTGGCGGCATCAGCCCAGAGATTACGCTAAGACCCCACCAAGTCAACGCCATCGCCCATATCCTTTACGGTGGCAACACGCTCCTTGCCCACAAGGTAGGTGCGGGAAAAACCTTTGAAATGGTAGCCGCCGCACAGGAAAGCAAGCGTCTGGGGCTATGCCAGAAATCCATGTTTGTTGTGCCAAATCATCTTGTGGGGCAATGGGCATCCGAGTATTTACGGCTCTATCCGAGTGCGAATATCCTTGTCACCACCAAGCAGGATTTTGAAACCGCCAACCGAAAAAAGTTCTGCGGCAGGATTGCCACAGGCGATTATGATGCGGTCATTATCGGACACTCTCAATTTGAGAAAATCCAGATGAGCGTGGAACGCCAGAGGGAGCAGCTACAACGGCAGCTTGACGATATTGAAATGGGCATCGAAGATGTGCAGAAATCCAACGGCGAGCAGTTCACGGTCAAGCAGCTCATGAAAACGAGGAAAGGCATTGAAGCCAAGCTAAAGAAGCTCAACGACACGAAAAGAAAGGATACGGTGATAGATTTTGAGCAGTTAGGCGTTGACAGACTCTTTATAGACGAGAGCCATTTTTACAAAAATTTGTACCTCTACACCAAGATGCGGAATGTGGGTGGCATCGCCCAGACCGAAGCCCAGAAGTCAAGCGATCTCTTTATGAAGTGCCGTTATCTGGACGAAATCACAGGCAACCGTGGCACGGTTTTCGCCACGGGAACGCCCGTGAGCAACTCAATGGTAGAGCTGTACTCCGTCCAGAGGTATTTGCAGTATGACACTCTGGCACAAAACGGCTTGCAGCATTTTGACGCATGGGCTTCCACCTTTGGTGAAACCGTCACGGCTCTGGAGCTTGCACCCGAAGGCTCAAGCTATCGGGCAAAGACGAGATTTGCCAAGTTCCACAACCTGCCAGAGCTGATGCAGATGTTCCGAGAGGTGGCGGACATCCAGACCGCCGATATGTTAAAGCTCCCCGTCCCCAAGGTCAACTACCACAATATCAAGACCAAACCGAGCGAGATACAGACCGATATGGTGGCTTCTCTTGCCAAGCGAGCCGAGAAAGTGCGGGCAAGGCTTGTTGAGCCGAACATCGACAATATGCTCAAAATCACCAACGACGGGCGGAAACTGGCACTCGACCAGAGATTGATTGACCCCATGCTGCCAGACGACCCCACCAGTAAGGTCAATGCCTGCGTGGATAATGTGTACCGCATCTGGGAGGAACACGCCGACACCAAGGCAACGCAGCTTGTTTTCTGCGACCTTTCCACCCCGAAAAATGACGGCACTTTCAATGTGTACGATGACATCCGAGAAAAGCTAATCGCCCGTGGCGTTCCCGCCGAGCAGGTGCGTTTTATCCACGAAGCGACCACCGATGCACAGAAAAAAGAGCTGTTCGGCAAGGTCAGAAGCGGCGAAATACGGGTGCTGCTTGGCTCTACGCCGAAGATGGGGGCAGGTACGAATGTGCAGGACAGGCTGATTGCCATTCACAATTTGGACTGCCCTTGGCGACCTTCGGATTTGGAACAGCGGCAAGGCAGGATTGAACGCCAAGGCAATCTGTTCCCAGAGGTGGAAGTTTACCGCTATGTGACGGAGCAGACCTTTGATGCCTACCTCTATCAGCTTGTGGAGGGAAAGCAGAAATTTATCTCCCAGATAATGACGAGCAAAAGCCCCGTGCGTTCTGCCGAGGATGTGGATGAGGTGGCTCTTTCCTTTGCGGAGGTGAAAATGCTTGCCACAGGTGACGAGCGTTTCAAGGAAAAAATGGACTTGGATATGCAGGTGGCGAAGTTGAAAGTATTGAAGCAGAGCTATCTTTCCGAACATTACGACCTTGAGGACAGGATACTGAAATACTTCCCTCAGACCATCAAGGAATATGAGGAACGCATCGTCAGCTACGAAAGCGACGCCGCCCTTGCCGAGCAGCACAAGCCGCAGGGCGAGGAAAAGTTCTGCCCCATGACCTTAAAGGGCGTGACCTATACGGAAAAGGCGGACGCAGGCGAGATGCTCCTTGCTGCCTGCAAGGAAAATCCGCTGTCAAATCCCGTGGAAATCGGCAGCTACCGAGGTTTTAAGATGGAGGTTTATTACGACAGCTTCAACACTCACTACTGCCTTAACCTCTGCGGAAAGGCAAAGCACAAGGTCGATTTAGGCTCTGACGCTCTGGGAAATCTGACCCGTATTGAAAACGAGATTGGAAAAATCCCCGCCAGACTGGAAGCCGCCAAGACCAGAAAGGCGGAAACCTTGGAGCAGCTTGCCAACGCAAAGACCGAGGTATTAAAGCCCTTTGCCTTTGAAGATGAGCTGAAAGAAAAGAACGACAGGCTGAACGCTCTCAATATTGAGCTGAACTTGGACGAAAAAGACACCCCTGTTATGGATACCGAGCCAGAGCAGACCGAGGAACAGCCCGAAAAAAGAATACAGGACAGGGAGCGTTAAATCCCATTTGCACATTTGTATTGCTGAAATCTGGGCATTATAATGGGTGTAGATTAGAAAATGTCGGAGGTGATAGCGGTGTCTGATGCGTTCAGATTTGAAACTTTTGTAGATGTTCACGGCAATATCTTCAATGAATATCTAAGCTCTGTCGTTGCCAGACTGTCAAAAGAGGACGAGGAATACAAAGCCCTGCAAGCCGAGATTGCAGACTTCTATGAGAAATATCCGAAGCTCCTTGGCATATTTGACAGCGAAGCGGAAAGCGAACTGAGCGAGAAAGAATGTGCGGCACTTATCAAGGTGTTAGAGCTGAAAAACAAGCTCAAAGATATGGAAATGCAGTCAGTTTATTTCCGTGGCTGCTATGACAGTATAGGTTATCTGAAAAAAGCAGGGATTTTATGACGGACTGACCGAGAAAAAGGCGGCGTTGGCGTGAAGCTGATGCCGTCTTTTACATAGCCGAGAGGTTTTCTTTACCGAAAGCCCCTCGGCTAAATCTATTTCTGGAGGTGATTTTATTTGAATGGGAAGTAACCGCTATGTACAGTTTGACCCCGCCGTGATTGAGCAGGCACGGCAAATCGACCTGCTCTCCTACCTGCAACGGTATGAGCCGAGCAACCTAAAGCGTGTGGCAGGCAATGTCTACTGCACAAGGGAACACGACAGCTTGAAGATTTCCAACGGCAAATGGTACTGGTGGTCGAGGGGCATCGGCGGCTTCTCTGCCCTCGACTATCTGATGAAAGTGCGGGAGCTTGGCTTCGTGGAAGCCGTGCAGACCCTCACGGGGGACATGGGCGACTGGAAGCCGCCGCCCCCTGCCGTGAAAAAGGACGAGCCGAAAGTGCTGCTTCTGCCAGAGAAAAATCCCAACTACAATAAGGTGACAGAGTACCTTTTCGGGCGTGGCATTGACTATCAGCTCATACAGGACTGCATCGCAGAGGGCATTATTTTCGAGAGCAGGCAGTACCACAACGCCGTCTTTGTGGGCAGGGACGAAAGCGGGAAGCCAAAGTATGCGGCTCTTAGAAGTACGCTCGGCAGCTCGTTCAGACAGGACGCATCGGGCAGCGACAAGCGGTATTCGTTCCGACTTCTGGCAAGAGAGCCTACGGACAAGGTGCATTTATTTGAAGCCGCCATTGATTTGCTGTCCTATGCCACCTACCTTAAATGCGAGGGAAAGGATTATCGGGCGGTAAACCTGCTCTCTTTGTCGGGCGTGTATCAGCCCAAAAAGGAACTCTCGGAGAGCAAAATCCCTATTGCCCTATCCACTTACCTGCAAAAAAATCCGCAAATCAAGACCGTTATCCTGCACTTGGATAATGACAAGACAGGCAGGCTTTGTACCGCCGCCTTAAAAGAATTATTGCAGAAAGACTATCAAATCGTTGACGCACCGCCGCCATTCGGCAAGGATGTCAACGATTTTTTAATGTCCTATCTGGGGATTGCAAAGCAGAAACCGAGCCGTGAAAGGAGAGATGCCCGTTGATTGTGTGAGAGATTTATCCCTTTACAGCACAGAAACCACCGTAAAATTTAAGACCGAAAGTGAGGAAAGATTGATTGAAAAAGTATGATGTGACCCTTACCGCCCACTATGAAAAGACCATTTCCGTCTATGCCGAAAGCCCCGAAGAAGCAAGGGAGAAGTTAAAGACCGTTCTTTTTGACACCGACCTTGTGAGCTTTTCCGATGAAGATTTTGTCTGCGGCGAAGCCGACATTACCGACCCTTTGAAGAACGAAGGTGAAGAAAGCGAAGCCGAGGACGGGGCTTTAGAGGACGATTGCTGTTCGGGCTGTCCCTACTACTGCCATGTGTGTGGAGAATGTATGTATGAGGACGGGGATTAAGTAATGTCTTACCAAGCACTGAATTTGGCTAACCAAATTCGCTTGTTAGGGGATGCCCCCTAATACCCCATAAAAAGGATGCCGCCAAGGAAGCGGTCAGAAGAAAGGAGCTATCAGAATGAGCGAGTTTTTGTTCTTTGTCATCGGCGTGACCCTCGGCGGTCTGGCGGGCGTCATGCTGATGTGCTGTTTGCAGATTAACAGGCTCTCCGACAGGGAGGTGAGGAAAAGTGAGAAACCGAAAGGTACAGATACTTTTCCGTTTGACTGATGACGAAGCCGAGCAGCTCCATGAGCTTGTGCGGAAATCGGGACGCTCCAGAGAAGCGTTCCTCAGAGAGATGGTAAAGGGATACCGTCTTTGCGAGAAGCCCGACCCCGAATTTTACAAAATCATGCGGGAGCTGTCCGCCATCGGCAACCGCATCAACCAGCTTGCGGCGAAAGCAAACGCCCTCGGCTTTGTGGATACGCCCATGCTGAACGAGGAAGCGAGGAAGTGGCACGAATTTCAGATTGACATCCGAAAGAAGTACCTGCTCCCCCGCAGGGCATCGTGATGGCGGTCTGCGAGATATGGGATGTGAAAGGCAGGCTCGACCACCCCATCGACTACGCCGAAAACCCAGAAAAGACCGCCAACCCCAAATACACCGAAGCGGACTTGCAAGCGATGGGCGATGTGATGAAGTACGCCACCAACGGCGACAAGACCGAGCAGCAGTTTTTCGTCACGGGCGTAAACTGCGACCCTGCCACCGCAAGGGATGAGATGATGATTGCAAAAGCACAGTGGAACGACACGAGCGAGATTGTCTGCTACCACGGTTTCCAGAGCTTCAAGGCGGGCGAGGTCACGCCAGAGCAGGCACACGAGGTAGGCGTAAAGTTGGCAGAGAAAATGTGGGGCGATAGATTCCAAGTGATTGTCGCCACCCACCTAAATACCGAGTGCCTACACAACCACTTTGTTGTCAACTCCGTTTCCTTTGCGGACGGAAAGCACTACCACGACAACAAGAAAAACCTGCGGCTCTTGCGTCAGCGTTCCGATGAGCTTTGCCGTGCATATTCCCTATCGGTCATCGAACACCCAAGCGGCAGGAAGAAACCCTACGCCCTCTGCCAAGCAGAGAAGAACGGTCTGCCCACGAGGGACACCGTGGCACGGCAGGCGGTGGACGAAGCAATCTCCAAATCCTACACGCTGAAAGACTTTGACCGCCAGATGGCGGAGATGGGCTACCGTGTGAGCTTTGACCCCAACCGCAAATACTGGACGATTATCGGGAAAGGATGGCAAAGACCCAAGCGGCTCTACAAGCTTGGTGACGATTACACCAACGAGAGGATTACGGAACGCATACGGGAAAATTCCTATGCGGTGAAATTCCAGAGCTTTTCCAAACCGCATCCGCAGGTCAAGGTCTACCATGTCCGTGGCTCTCTCAAAGACGCACGGAAAATCGGCGGCTTGCGTGGGCTGTATCTCCATTACTGCTACAAGCTCGGCATCCTGCCAAAGAAAAGACAACCGAATTATGCACGGCTTCACTATCTCCTAAAGGACGACCTTATGAAGATGGAAGCCATCACGCAGGAAACAAGGCTGCTCTGCCGCAACCACATTGATACGGCGGAGCAGCTCTTGTCATATAAAGGCTCTCTGGAAACGGAGATAGCAGAGCTGACCGAACAGCGAAAGGGGCTTTACTCCCAGAGCCGCAAGGCAAGCGGCGAAGAAAAAGAAGCGGTCAAGGCTCAAATCTCCGAAATCACGGGGCGGCTCAAAACAGCCAGAAAGGAGGTCAGATTGTGCGAGGGTGTCCTTGCCCGCAGCGGCACTCTCAAAGAGAAATTAGAAGCGATACGGGCAGATGAAAACGAACAGCAAAGAAAGGAGCTGATGAAGCATGAACACAGGCGGCGAAGCGGCGGAGCAAATCGTCCGAATGAGCTTGGAGGGATTTGAAGTCGCTGCCAAAATCACGGGGGCAGGTGCAAAGAACATCGCCATCCTGCTCTATTCCATTCTGAAAGAGGAAAAGAAAACCAAGGGCAAGGCACGGCTCACCTCAATGCTGCGTTCTGGCAAGGAGCTGAAAGTCTTTACGGTGAAGAACGCCGACCTGCGGAAATTCACGCAGGAAGCGAAGAAATACGGCGTACTCTACTGCGTCCTTGCAGACCGTAAGAATAAAGACCTTAACGCGGAGGTGGATGTGATTGCCCGTGCGGAGGACGCATCCAAAATCAGCCGTATTGTGGAACGCTTTGACCTTGCATCGGTGGATACCGCATCCATCGTCACCGAAGCAGA
Organism: uncultured Ructibacterium sp.; assembly: GCA_965146665.1. Classification (GTDB taxonomy): domain Bacteria; phylum Bacillota; class Clostridia; order Monoglobales; family Monoglobaceae; genus Ructibacterium. The sequence goes on along the minus strand of CBCTHE010000001.1, from coordinate 135,593 downwards.
GAAAAGCAGGGATACCAAGGAAGGTCAGCCAGAGCCAGAAATCGGCGTACAGGAAAAAGCGGAGAAAGACAAGCTGCTTGACGCACTCATGGGAAAGCCCATGCAGAAAGAGGAAAACGCCCCAAACCCCTCGGTGGCAAAGACGGAAAAATCCCCTCTGTCCGAGCCTACCTCAGAGCAGCCAAGGAAGTCCGCAGAGGGGGCTACTATGACTAAGGCAGAAAAGCCGTCCGTCAGAGAAGAACTGCGGAAAATCAAGGAAAGCCGTAAAGAGCAGGAAGCCGATGCTTCCCCCACCCTTGATAAAGAGAAATCTCCCAACAGGGCAAAGAAGCCGCCCGCAGGAAAGACGGAGCATAAGCAGCCCCAGAGGAAGAAAAAGAAACCCAAATCCAAAGAAACGAGGTAAACAGCTATGAGCATTTATGATGTATTCAGTGGCGGCAGCCGTCCCTTTGACAAAGCGGAATGGGCTGCCGCAAAGCAGGCACAGCGGAATGAAGCCTATGAGCTGATTGACACGACCTGCGAAAAGATGATGACGGACGGCGGGACATTCAGACAGTACCTTGATGTGCAGGGGCGGTTTGACCGCTACTCCGTCAATAACGCCATTCTGGTGTCGGCACAGAAGCCCGAAGCGACACAGCTCAAGGAAAAATCCGCTTGGAAGCAGAGCCGTGTCTATGTGAACAAGGATGCACAGAAAGTCGTTATCCTTGAGCCGAGTAAAGAATATACCCGTGATGACGGCACAAAGGCTGTCGGGTATAACGCCAAGGAGGTTTTTGATGTTTCCGAAACCTCTGCAAAAGACAGGCAGCAGCCGCAGGAAGCCAAGACCATGCGGGAGCTTGTGTCGGCAATGATTGATGCCAGTCCCGTTGATTTTCAGCCCGTGGAGGAGCTTGAAATCCCCGCCTACTACGACAGCTCTCAGCAGATGATTTTTGTTAAGACCGACCTGTCCGATGAGCAGCTCTTTGTCAGCATGGCAAAGGAAGTGTCGGCGGCAGTCTTTGACTTCAAGCATAACGAGAGCCGTGATGTGTCCGAGTTCAAAGCCTACTGCGTGGCGTATATGGTAAGCTCCCGTTACGGTGTGGATACCAGAGGCTTCAGCTTCGACAAGCTCCCGAAAGAGTTTGAGGGCATGGATACGCAGGTGTTCAAGGGCGGGCTTGGCTCCATGCGGGATGTGCTTGGGGAAATCCAGAGCGATATGTATAAGAGCATGGAGAAGAACAAGCCGCCCAAATCCAAAGAGCAGGAACGGTAATCGGAGGTGAAGCCCATGAGAGAAGAACGGTATCACATCGCCCTTGACCGATACGACAAGAACATCGTCCTCAATGCCTTGAACACGCTCCGCAACCAGCAGATACGGGAGGAACGCCCCACCGACCCCGTGGACGAGCTGATTGAAACGGTGGCTACCGCCAACAGCAAAAAGGTGAAAGTCGCACCCTGCAAGTGCCGATGCCATGAGGAACGGTGACGACCAGAAAACAGCCGTAATCCTTGCCGCCTGCGGCATCATCCCTGTCGTGTGGCTTGCCCTGCTGACCGCACCCTATGTCAGCGGCGGCATCGTGGAGATAATGAACGGTCTGACCGTGGCAATCAACACCCCGTTTTCCATAACGGTGTGCGAGGACAGTTTGAGGACTGTCCTTATTTTTCTGCTTGCCTACGGCATGGGCATCGGGATTTATCTCTCCACACGCAGGAACTACCGCAAGGGGGAGGAACACGGCTCTGCAAAATGGGGCAACGCAGGTACGCTCAACAAGAAGTACCGAGATAAGGACGCATCGGCAAACAAGCTGCTGACCCAGAATGTCCGCATCGGGCTGAACGGCAAGAAGCACAGGAGAAATCTGAATATCCTCGTGTGCGGCGGCTCTGGTGCAGGCAAGACAAGGTTTTTCTGCAAGCCCAACGCCATGCAGTGCAACACCTCGATGGTGATTTTAGACCCCAAAGGCGAAATCGTCCGTGATGTGGGCGGTCTTTTGGAGAAGAAAGGCTATGAGGTGCGTGTCCTCGACCTTATCAATATGCACCGCAGCCATTGTTACAACCCCTTTGTCTATCTTAGGAACGACAACGATGTGCAGCGGCTTGTGACCAATTTATTCAAAGCCACCACGCCGAAAGGAAGCCAGTCGCAAGACCCGTTCTGGGACACGGCGGCGAGTATGCTGCTCCTTTCTCTGGTGTTCTATCTGAAATACGAAGCACCGCCAGACGAGCAGAATTTCCCGATGGTGATGGAGCTTTTGCGGGCAGGCGAGGTACGGGAGGACGATGACAGCTATGTAAGCCCTCTGGATGAGCTGTTTGACCGTCTGGAGATGGTAAACCCAGAGCATATCGCCCTCAAATACTACCGTGACTACCACTCTGGCTCTGCCAAGACCTTAAAGAGCATCCAGATAACCCTTGCCGCAAGGCTTGAGAAGTTCAATCTGGAGAGCCTTGCAGCCCTAACCGCAACGGACGAGCTTGATTTACCCTCTCTGGGGGAAAAGAAAGTCGCCCTGTTCGCCTTGATACCCGACAACGACACGAGCTTTAACTTCCTTGTGTCGGTGTTATACACGCAGCTATTCCAACAGCTTTTCTACCTTGCCGACCATAAGTACGGCGGGAGCCTGCCCGTGCATTGCCACTTCATTATGGACGAGTTCGCCAATGTTTCGCTGCCCGATGACTTTGACAAGATTCTGAGCGTCATGCGGTCAAGGGGCGTTTCGGTGAGTATCATCCTGCAAAATCTGGCACAGCTCAAAGCCCTCTTTGAGAAACAATGGGAAAGCATCGTCGGCAACTGCGATGAATTTCTGTATCTTGGCGGCAACGAGCAAAGCACCCACAAGTATGTGTCGGAGCTTCTGGGCAAGGCGACCATCGACACCAACACCTACGGGAAAAGCTCTGGACGCAGCGGGAACTACTCCACCAACTACCAGATTTCGGGGCGTGAGCTTTTGACGCCAGACGAGGTGCGTATGCTCGACAACCGCTACGCACTTCTTTTTGTGCGTGGGGAACGCCCTGTCATGGATTTTAAGTACGACATCCTAAAGCACCCCAATGTGAAGCTGACAACTGACGGAGGACAGCCACCCTATCTCCACGGCGAGCCTACGCAGGCTGTCGCAACCCTTGTGTTTGACAGCGACATCCCAAAGAACGCCACGAGCGTGAACGCCATCAACACATCCTATGAGCTTCTGTCCGAACAGGACTTAGAAGAAATATATCAAATTTAAGGAGGATTACACCATGAGATTTTTCAACAAGAAGGACACCCAGAAGAAAGCAACCACCAAGCTGCCTATGGGCAGAAAGAGCAGGATGGGGCTTGCGGTATATGTCGCCCTCATTCTCTGCATGACCTGTTTCACCACAACCGCCTTTGCCGCCAACGACCCGATTGCCGTTGTCAACAACCTCTCCGACTTCATTTTCGGTCTGGTGAGGGCTGTCGGTATGATTATGCTCGGCTTCGGCATCGTGCAGGTGGGCTTGAGCCTTAAATCCCACGACCCTTCCCAGAGGGCGAACGGCTTTCTGACCCTTGCAGGCGGCGTTGTGATTACCTTTGCCAAGGAGATTTTGACCCTTATCACGGGCTAAGGAAAAAGACAGCTCATTGAAAGACTGACACAAGACTAAGGCAGCGGGGCAGATCCGCTTTGCGGAACTTGCCCCGCCGCCCAATTTTAAGAACGGAGGTGGTCAAATGTCAGATAACTGGATTGTGCAGAACTTGGAGAACGCCCTTAACACATGGAACGAGAAGCTGTCGGAGATATGGCAGCTCATAACCCAATCCCCAGAGCAGTTCAAGGGCGGCACTATCTGGAATGTAATTGTCAATATCCACGGTGCGGTGCAGGCTATCGGGCTTGCCCTGCTCGTACTGTTTTTCGTGGTGGGCGTAATGCGTACCGCAGGCAACTTTGCCGATGTCAAGCGTCCAGAGCAGGCACTCAAGCTCTTTATCCGCTTTGCCCTTGCCAAAGGTGCGGTGACTTACGGACTGGAGCTGATGATGGCTCTGTTCAAGATTGTGCAGGGGCTAATCTCTACCATTATGAACGCCGCAGGCTTCGGCTCGGCACAGCAGACGGTACTTCCCTCGGAAATCGTGACGGCGGTGGAGGACTGCGGATTTTTCGAGAGCATCCCCCTATGGGCGGTGACGCTCATCGGCGGGCTGTTCATCACGGTGCTGTCATTCATTATGATTATGTCGGTGTACGGCAGGTTTTTTAAGCTCTACCTCTACACCGCCATCGCACCCGTGCCGCTTTCCACCTTTGCAGGCTCACCGAGCCAGAGCGTGGGAAAAAGCTTCATCAAGAGCTACTCCGCCGTATGTCTGGAGGGAGCGATTATCGTGCTTGCCTGCATCATCTTCTCCCTCTTTGCGGCAACACCCCCTGCGGTCAATCCCGATGCGGCAGCGGTGTCGATGGTGTGGAGCTATATCGGGGAGCTTGTGTTCAATATGCTCGTCCTTGTAGGTGCGGTCAAGATGGCAGACCGTGTCGTGCGTGAAATGATGGGCTTGTAAAGGAGGGCAGCGATGAAACGGTTTTATGTTTTTAAGGACGGGACAATGCAAGGAAGTATGCCTACGAAAGAGGAAGCCATTGAACTAATCCGTCAGCGGCAAAAACGAGAAACGCACCCAATCCTGCGTTCCGAATACAGCATCATCGCAGGCGAGGAAGAATTTATCCCCTACCCGTCCCAGAAGAAAGCACCAAAGAGAAAGAACACAATGGAAAGGTAAGGAGGACAGCCATGTATGATTTTGAAGCGGAATACCGCAGGATATTTGAAACGCCCCTTGAGGAAATCAAAGAGGATATTTTCTTTCGGGCAGACAATTTCCAGAATGAGAAATGGTACGGCGACTTGCAGATGTATCGGGCAATCGGCGTCTGCAAGCCAGACAAAGAAAGCGTGTCCGACCTGCAAAAAGCATTAAAGGTCATGGGCTATCCCACGCAGGTAAAGGAGCGTGACGGACAGCCCTACCTTGTGCCGCAGAGGGAAACGCAGAAACAGCCCCCTGCTCGCAAACATGAGGACAGGGAGCGATAAGGAGGTGAGAACGATTGGAAGTCAAGATAAATAAGGAAATCCGCAACTACACGGAGAGTATGTTTTTCGGGCTGTCGATGCGGCAGTTCATTTTTTCCGTCCTTGCCTGCGGCGTGGCGGTGGGCTTGTATTTCCTGCTCCGCCCGCAGTTCGGGACGGAAACCCTAAGCTGGATGTGTATTCTGGGGGCTTCCCCCTTTGCCATGATGGGCTTTATCAAGTACAACGGCATGACGGCGGAGCAGTTCGTCTGGGCGTGGATAAAATCGGAATTTCTGATGCCTAAGAAGATTTTGTTTTCCCCAGACAATCTCTACTACGAAGCCATGAAGCCGTCCCTTGAAGCCCACGAAAAGGGCTTGCCCGCCGTCCAGAAGAAAAAGAAGCAGACGGCGGCGAAAGCAAAGGCAAGAAAACCCAAGCATTCCAAGAAATCTAAGAAGCGTAAGGAGGTAGACCATGTTAAAGACGCTTAAAAACCTGTTCAAGCAGGACAAGGAGAAATTCGTTGTGCCGAAATCGGTGCAGGCGGTCATCCCCATCAATACCATCTGGGAGGACGGCATTTTTCTGGTGGGCAGGAACAAATACGCAAAGACCTTTAAGTTTGAGGACATCAACTATGCCGTGGCGAGCCGTGAGGACAAGGAAGCCATGTTCCTTGAATACTCGGAGCTGCTTAACTCCCTCGACAGCGGAGCGACCACGAAAATCACCATCAACAACCGCCGCTTGAACAAGGCGGATTTTGAGCAGACCATCTTAATCCCTATGGCGGATGACGGTCTGGATAAGTACCGCAAAGAGTATAACAAGATGCTGCTCGACAAGGCAACGGGAGCTAATTCCATCGTGCAGGATAAGTATGTGACCGTATCCGTGTGCAAGAAGAACATTGAGGAAGCCCGCAATTATTTTGCCCGTGTGGGTGCTGACCTTATCGCCCACTTCTCACGGCTCGGCTCGAAATGCACGGAGCTTGATGCGGAAGAAAAGCTCCGCATCTTCCACGACTTCTACCGCACGGGCGAGGAAACGGCGTTCCGCTTCGACCTCTCCCAGACCATGCGGAAAGGTCACGACTTCAAGGACTTCATCTGCCCCGACACCTTTGAGTTTGAAAAGGACTATTTCAAGATTGGCGACAGGTACGGGCGTGTGATATTCCTGCGGGAATACGCCGCCTATATCAAGGACAGCATGGTGGCGGAGCTTTGCGAGCTTAACCGTAACATGATGCTCTCCGTGGATGTCGTACCCGTCCCTACGGACGAAGCCGTGCGGGAGGTGGAAAACCGCCTGCTTGGTGTGGAAACCAATATCACCAACTGGCAGAGGAAGCAGAATCAGAACAACAACTTTTCCGCCGTCATCCCCTATGACTTGGAGCAGCAGCGAAAGGAAAGCAAGGAGTTTCTGGACGATTTGACCACCCGTGACCAGAGGATGATGTTTGCCGTCCTCACGATGGTGCATACGGCGGAGAGCAAGGAGCAGCTCGACAACGACACGGAAGCCCTGCTCACCACGGCGAGGAAGCACCTCTGCCAGTTCGCCGTGCTGAAATTTCAGCAGATGGACGGTCTGAACACCGCCCTGCCCTTTGGCGTAAGGAAGATTGACGCTTTCCGCACCCTCACCACAGAGAGCCTTGCCGTGTTTATCCCGTTCCGTGTGCAGGAAATCTACCATGAGAACGGCGTGTATTACGGGCAGAATGTTATCTCCAAGAACATGATAATCGCCAACCGCCGCCACCTCTTGAACGGCAATTCCTTTATCCTCGGCGTGTCTGGGGCGGGCAAGTCTTTCACGGCAAAGGAGGAAATGACGAACATCATCCTCACCGACCCCAATGCCGATGTGATTATCATAGACCCAGAGAGAGAATATTCGCCCCTTGTGAAAGCCATGCAGGGCGAGGTTATCCACATTTCGGCTACAAGCGACAACCACATCAACGCTATGGATATGAACTCTGATTACGGAGATGGGGCAAACCCTGTCATCCTCAAATCAGAGTTTATTTTATCCCTCTGCGAGCAGCTCATCGGCGGGGCGAGCCTTGGGGCAAAGCAGAAATCTATCATAGACCGCTGCACGGCTTCGGTGTATCGCCACTATCAGCAGGGCAACTATATGGGAGTGCCGCCCACCTTGCAGGATTTCCGTGAGGAACTGCTGAAACAGAACGAGCCAGAAGCACAGGAAATTGCCCTTGCGATTGAGCTTTTCACGGACGGCTCTCTCAACACCTTTGCCAAGCACACGAATGTGGATACCAAGAGCCGCCTTATCTGCTATGACATTCTGGACTTGGGCAAGCAGTTACAGCCTATCGGGATGCTTGTGGTACTTGACAGCATCCTAAACCGCATCACCCAGAACAGGGCAAGGGGCAGGAACACCTTTATCTTCATTGACGAGATTTACCTGCTCTTTCAGCATGAGTATTCTGCAAACTTCCTCTTTACCCTCTGGAAGCGTGTGCGGAAATACGGGGCGTACTGTACCGGCATCACCCAGAATGTAGACGACCTCTTGCAGAGCCACACGGCGAGGACGATGCTTGCCAACAGCGAGTTCATTATCATGCTTAATCAAGCGTCCACAGACCGTATCGAGCTTGCAAAGCTCCTTAACATCTCCGACTTGCAGATGAGCTATATCACCAATGTGGGGGCAGGACAAGGGCTTTTGAAAGTGGGCAGCTCCCTCGTGCCGTTTGTCAACAAGTTCCCCCGCAACACGGAGCTATATAGGCTGATGACAACCAAGTTCGGGGAGGTTTAAGAAAGGAGGATTTTTATGGCGGATATAAGGTTTCGCAACACGGCTCACCGTGATTTCTTTCTGGAGAACATGATGAAATGCAGGGTAAACGACTGCTATCACAGGGCGTTTTTCTATGTAATGGGAATTGCGGAAGAAACGAGGAATAACATCAACACCATGTTCGATTTCAAGACGGACTGTATCGTGCCAGAGGGGATGCACAGCGGATGGCAGACAAGCGGTACGGTCAAGGTCTGCCACCTTGCTTTTAACCTCTGGAACGGCTACGCAGAGGAGGGGCATGAGAGGTATTCCACGCCAGAGGAATTATTCTGCTGCGAGTTCGCCCCCTACTTCATGGAGGGCATCAAGGTGAGGTATCCCGAATATTGCAGGGATTTACCCGCACCTAAGCAGTACACCGATAATGTAAGGTAAACCAAGAAAGGAAAAGAAAGCCTATGAAAGAATATCTGAAAAAGTACCAGTCTGTTATCTGCATCGCTGCCGCCGTCTGCCTTTTAGGTGCGGCGGCTTTTTGCGGCTTTCATGTCTGCGACCACTACGCACACCAGAACGAGCAGACGGAAGCCTTTGAGGAAATTGCCGAAAAAGTAGAGCAGGCACAGGAGGATGAGAGCCAAGCTCCCGAAATTCCGCTGACGGAGGAAGAAAGCATACTGCCAGAGTACGGCGAGCTGTTTTTGCAAAATCCCGATATGGTGGGATGGATTAAGGTGGAGGGAACGAGTATCAATTATCCCGTCATGCAGACACCCAACGAGCCGAATTTCTATCTGAAGCACAATTTTGAAAAGGAATACAGCGACTTGGGTACACCCTATGTGCAGGAAGATTGCGACATTGCCGCAAGCGACAACCTTGTGATTTACGGACACCACATCAAAGGTCAAAAGATGTTCGGAGCTTTGGAAGAATACAAATCCCAGAGCTTCTATGAAGAACACAAGACTATCCAGTTTGACACCCTCACGCAGCATAACGAATATGAGGTGATTGCGGTATTCAAGACCGTGGCGTACAGCTTGGAGGGCTTCCGCTATTATGATTTTGTCAATGCAAAGAACGAGGACGAATTTAACGCCTATGTGGAGAAATGCAAAGAGCTTGCCCTTTACGACACGGGCGTGACTGCTGAATACGGCGACAGGCTCATTACCCTATCCACCTGCGAATACTCCGCCCAGAACGGCAGGCTTGTGGTGGTGGCAAAAAAGGCGGACTGACTTGAACGCAAATCCTCTGGGAAAGGAGGTTTTCTATGGCTGATATAAAGACCAGAGATGCGGTCAAAGGCACGATTAAGACCATTGACAAGGCGGCTGTCGCTTCGGAGCGTATGAAAGCCGCCTATGCCAAGACTAAGGACAAGGCGGAGCAGGGCTATTATGGGGAGGAAAACTCTGCTACCGAGTATGCGGCGGATAAAATCTCCTATACCGCAGACCGTGTAAAGGACGAGGGCATACACCAATTCAACAAGCAGGGGCAGAAATCCGTCCAGACCACTAAGGAAAACATCATCAAGGCAAAGGATAAGGCGGCAGACTTCAAGCAGAAAAGGGCGGCGAAAGCCGCCGAGAAGAAAAAAGCACAGGCTGCTGCAGAACGGAACGGCTCACAGCCCCGTCACGGGACGGTGAGCCGTTCTCCTGCCCCCGATGCCCCTGCCAATGTAGGTGCAAATGGCAAAAGCCAGTTGATAAAGACCCGTCAGCAGGGGCAAAAGACCATCAAGACCACCGCCCGAAATACGGAAAAAACGGTGAAATCTACCGCCAAGGGTACGGTCAAGACAGCCGAAAAAGGCGTAAAGACGGCACAGGCGACCTCAAAAGCGGCGATTAAAACCACCGAGCAGACCGCCAAGGCGACCAAGGCAGCGGCAAAGGCTTCCGCCAAAGCAGCACAACGGGCGGCACAGGCAGCAAAAGCCACCGCCAAGGCGACAGCCCACGCCGTGAAAGTGGCGGTCAAGGCTACCCTTGCGGCAATCAAGGCGATTATCGCAGGCACAAAGGCTCTGATAGCGGCAATCATGGCGGGCGGGTGGATTGCCGTTGCGGTGATACTCATTATCTGCCTTATCGGGCTGCTTGTTGGCTCGGTGTTCGGTATCTTCTTTTCGGGCGAGGATTCTGGCAACGGAATGACCATGCAGACCGTAGTCCGTGAAATCAACGCCGATTACGACAGCCGCCTTGATGAAATCATCAACAACACATCCCACGATGTGCTGGAGATGTCGGGAAGCCGTGCGGTCTGGAAAGAGGTGCTTGCGGTATACTCCGTCAAGACTACCACCGACCCAGACAACCCGCAGGAAGTCGCCACGATGGACGATAACAAGAAGCAGCTCCTAAAGGACATCTTCTGGGAGATGAATGAAATCAGCTCCCGCACCGAGAGCAAGACCGAAACCCAGATAATCGAGAGTGATGACGGTCACGGGAATATCGTGGAAACGGAAACCACCGTCACCCAGACCTACCTTTATATCACCGTGAGCCACAAGACCGCCGAGGAAATGGCGGACAAATACGGCTTCAACGAGGAACAGCGGCAGCAGCTATCGGAATTACTTGCCGAGGAAAACAATTCCCTCTGGTCTGCGGTGCTTTACGGCATCACCATCGGGGACGGCGAAATCGTTACCGTGGCTCTGTCGCAGGTAGGCAACGCAGGCGGCGAGCCGTACTGGAGTTGGTATGGCTTTGATGGGCGTGTAGAATGGTGTGCCTGTTTTGTTTCATGGTGTGCCGACCAGTGCGGCTATATCGACAGCGGCGTTATCCCCAAGTTTGCGGGCTGCGTCAACGGCTCTCAGTGGTTTAAGGACAGAGGACAATGGCAGGACGGCAGCTTTACGCCAGAAGCGGGACAAATCATCTTCTTTGACTGGGAGGGTGACGGGGAAACCGACCATGTAGGCATTGTGGAACGGTGCGAGGGCGGCATCGTCTACACCGTGGAGGGCAACTCTGGAGATGCTTGCAGGCAGCGGAGCTACCCTGTTGGAAGTAGCTCCATCTACGGCTACGGCATCCCTGCCTATTAAAATCGGGCAAAAGAAAAACAGAGGGGCTTATTCCTCTGTTTCCTCTTTTGCCTTACATAGTCCGTTTACAGTTGCTTCTATAACGGAAAGCTCTCTATCATCTAATCTGTTGAGCTTTGCGTCTAAGCGTCTGCGGACAGAACTTTTTTTGACTTCCTTATTTGGGAATATGCACTCGTCAACCGACACATCAAACATCGTAATAAGTTGGATAAACAGCTCGATGCTTGGGTACTGCCCCTCATTTTCGATAGATTGGATGTGTCTGGGAGCATAGCCGATTATCCCAGAAAGCTCTTCCCTCGTCATCCCTCTGGCTTCACGGGCTTTCTTGATAGCCTGTCCTATCGGCGTAAAATCGAAGTCAAAATGATTGTTCCTTTCGTCCATTAGCTCACCACCTATACTCTGAAAATCTTACCCTTATATTTTACAGAGATGTAGCTTCCAGTTAAACGATGTGAAATCTCTTGTAATAAGAAATACAATCTCCTGTATAAGGATATTTAATATCGTGTCCGAAAATTTATGGCAAACCACTTGACTTTTGGAGATGTTCGATGTATTATATCTATGACCAAAACAGTATTTTAAGTCATAGAAAGGAGAAGGCTACATGGCAAGAAGTTTTACAGAACGAGAAAAAGAAAACATTAGAAAGAGTTTGCAGGAAGCCTGTAAGCAGAGTTGGACACAGTACGGCTATAAGAAAACAAGTGTCGATGACCTTTGCAAGCAGGTAGGTATTTCAAAAGGAGCGTTTTACATTTTCTTTGAATCGAAAGAAGCTCTTTTTTGTGAAGTGTTATGTTCCGTGCAAGAACAAATCTGCAATGCGGCATCGGAAGTAATTGAAAAACACAAAGATAAGTATGGTGTTGCTGAAGCCTTAAAGTTCATTTATCGGGAATATGATAAAAACAATTTTTTGTACGATTCGGACAGTACGGATTTTACAATTTTAATGAACAAGCTATCGGAGGAACAGGCAAAAAAAATCGAGGAATCCAATTATATGAGCCAACAGCTTTTTTTAAGCCAAGCGTATTTGAAATTTAAGATTGATGCGGATTTGGCAATGTCAATTATTTATTCTTTAATTATGAATATCAAAAATAAGGATATTCTTCCACACAATCACATGGAAACCTTTGATTTTATGGTTGACCATCTGATTGAAAGTATATACGAATAATAGGAGGTAGAAAAGAAATGCAAAAGACAGAAACCAGAGGTCAGTCTACAGCACTGACTTCGGGGAGTATAAAGAAACAGTTAGTGCTGTTTTCAATTCCTATTTTTTTAGGGACTTTATTACAACAGCTTTATAATGTTATTGATGCGGTTGTTGCGGGGCGTTTGGTGAATGAAGATGCGTTATCTGCTATCGGTGTATCTGTCCCGATTTATCTGCTGTTTGTTTCCGTTATTTTGGGTTTGGCTATTGGTATTACGATACTTCTCGCCCAATTTTTCGGAGCAAAGCAATTTGAACAAATTAAAAGTTTAGTTTCCACGATGTCTATATTTTTAATGGTTTTAGGATTGGTAATGGCGTTTGGCGGGGCAATTTTAGCAAAGCCATTGTTGCAGATTACTCAGACCCCTGCCGAGCTTTTAGAGCCTGCTTCGGCATATTTAAGAATGGTATTTTTAGGGATTCCGTTTTCAATGCTGTATAATATGCTCGGTGCGGTTATGAGAAGTTTTGGCGAAACAAAAACGCCATTGTATGCTTTGGTTGTATCATCCATTATCAACTTAGTGCTTAATATCATCTTTGTTATAAATGGCGGGGGCGTCATTGGGATTGCGGCATCTACAATTATTGCACAAGCAATCTCTGGTGTATATTTGTTGGCTCAGCTCCGAAAAAAATTCCCGATGGCAGTTCCTAAGCGTAGCGAGATTGTTTTTGACAAGAAATTATTAGGGATTTCCTTAAAAATCTGCACGCCAATTATTATACAGCAACTGGCAGTTTTTCTCGGTATGCTGATTGTGCAGGGCTTTATCAATGGATTAGGAAATGCAAGCATCGGTGGAATGACAGCGGCAAGCCGAATTGAAGCATTTATTTTGCTGCCAGTTCAGGCACTCGGAAATGCTTTGAGCATTTTTGCAGGACAAAATATCGGAGCAAATGAAAAAGACCGTATGAAGCAAGGCACACGGTTTGGCATAACGCTTTCAATCGCTGTTACAGCTCTGCTTTCCGTAATTCTGCTGTTTTGGGGAAAAGGAATATTGGGGCTAATCATCGGAGATAACGAGGAAATGATATTAAGCGGTTATAGCTATTTCCATGTATGCCTATGGTTTTATCCGATAAATGCCTTGATATACGGATTGGGCGGTGTGCTTTCTGGTGTTGGAGATACACTGATTGCAGGGATTCATTCACTGGCATCTATACTCGTGAAATTGTTTGTCACTGTATTGCTGATAGGAAAATTAGGACTTCTCTCGATTGCTATCGCTTCTTGTCTGGGGTGGTGTGTGGCAAGTGCTATTGTGGTTCTGAGATACAAGGGGAATAAATGGCAGTCAAAAGCTGTTGTTAAAATTGATGGAGGTACAAAATGAAAACAGAAGTTATAAAGAAAAATAATACAGAGGTTGCAGTTGTAAGCAGCGATGAACTGCTGATTACAGATGTTCAGTCGGCGTTAGACTTGATTATGACAGTAAAATACGAAACGGGCTGCACAAATATTGCTGTAAACAAGGGAGCCATTGTAAATGATTTTTTTGTCTTGAGTACTTGTCTGGCAGGAGAAATATTGCAGAAATTTATCAACTATGGTGTGAGGTTTGCCATATACGGGGATTTTTCAAAATATACCAGTAAGCCGTTAAAGGACTTTATGTATGAGAGTAATAAAGGTAAGGATATTTACTTTCAGCCTACTGCTTCTCTTGCTGTTGACAAACTCTCTGGATGTGCCAAAAACAAAAAAAGAGACAGCTATGAACGCTGATTTGCAGGAGGTAATGTATGGATACGGACACAGCCGAATGGATAAGATGTCCTGTTTGCGGAGGTAAAACACGGGACAAGATACGAAAGGATACAATACTACAAAACTTTCCTTTGTTTTGTCCAAAGTGCAAACATGAGAATTTAATAAACGTCAGAGATTTACAGATAGTAATAGTTACAGAGCCAGCCGCTAAGCCGCAGAGCCGATGAACAAGTGAGCAATCACAGTTTATCGGCTCTTTCTTTTATATATCATAGATAGGACAAGCCCACCAAATAAAAAAAACAGCGTTTTGGTGGGCTACATCTTCACGCCCAAATGAAAATAATTAATCCCCCCAAACCTGTTTGAGTTTGGAGGGATTTTTATTGCTTTCAAGCAGCAGCTTTTACTTACATATACCATACCGAGGATGGGCGGATAACCTATTAAAAAAATCCTCGCTACCGTATGGGGGCTTTGCACCTCAAAAGTAGAAGTCAAATCTCTACATAATAGAAATAAACTCTCCTTAAACCGTAAGGGCATGACAGCCTTTGCGGTTTTTCTTATGTCGTTTTTTGCAGGAATATGGGACAAGTCTGTTTCTGGCGTTGGATGCCGTTCACCGCCTGCCAATCTGGATTTTTCAAAAAAATTCAGATTGGAGGAAACAGAAGTGTTTGACAACACAAATCCCTATACCATCCGTTTTGAGGAAACGGACGGCAGAAAACGCTACTTTGTGGCATTTACGGACGGACAGGGCAACTTCCGAGAAACAGAAGTTACAAAGGCTGTCTATATGGAATTTTGCCATTTCATCAAGCGTGAGCGTAATCTTCGCAGGTCTGACGAAAGGCATTTAGAACAATCAGAGCTGACCGAGGAAACGCTTTGCAGACGGGCGGTACATAAGCCAAAGCCTGTTGATGAAGCGGTAAACGATACTATCCGCATGGAACGGCTCAACAGAGCGATTATGGAACTGCCCGAAATACAAAGGCGGCGGTTTATGCTCCACTTCGATTTAGGTTTGACCTATGAGCAGATTGGAGCAATGGAGGGCTGTACGAAAATGCCTATCAAGCGTTCCATTGACAGGGCGATTGAAAAAATCCGCCTTGCATTAAAAAACTTTTGATTTTTAGGGGCTACTTATAGCTTCTGAGTGTGGAAACAGGTGAAGGGATAAAACCCTTTGCCTGTTTTCCTTTGTGTGGCGAAAACGGGGACAGTTCCTTGACAACCGAATACCCATTCGCCAAGCACTTCCTCTTTGTGATTGCGATGAGCATGAGCGTGTGCAGCGGTACGCCATGACCTGCCGAAAGGCAGCGAGCGACAGAAAGGTGGTGAGCCTATCTTACCGACTCAAAATATCGGGCAGCTCCCGATTTCGCCGTAACCCACAAAGAGAATAATGGTACTCCCGTCCAGTCACAGTCCGAGTGGTAATCAATCCACCGCAGGCAATGAGGGCGGCTCTGTCAGACCGACAGTTGGGGTGGAACTCCCGTGGCGTCAGTTCGCTGCTGACCGTTTGGCGACTTCCCATAGCGTTTCGGGGTGTCGAGGACAAATAGAAATGCTCCTATCATATTAAGCCAGATACAAGGCGGTCTATGGAAACAGAGCTTTGTTTTATGCTCTCCCGACCTTAAATACTTCCTTGTATCTGGCGGCTACATAGGCGGGAAGCCCCTGCCTAAATCCAGATAGGAGGTCAAAACATAATGGAAAGGATTATCAAGCGTGGCGATATTTATTACGCCAGATTAAACCCCGTTGTTGGCTCGGAGCAAGACGGCAAACACAGACCCGTACTTATTATCTCCAACAACAAAGGCAACAAACACAGCACTACGGTCATCGTGGCGGCGATTACGGGCAAGGAACACGCCAAGCCTAATTTACCCACTCATGTCATTGTGAACGATTGCGAGTGCCTTGAAAAAGACTCTATCATACTGCTTGAACAAATCAGAACGCTCGACAAACAACGCCTGCAAGAGTACATCGGTACTTTTGACAGGCGTTTAATGATGTCGGTAGATAAGGCTTTAGCTATCAGCATCGGCATTTCAAAAAAGGACTAACCCCTCTGTTATATCGTACAAACCCTTATGAATACATTATAGCGAGGTGGTGTTGATGATTGAAATGTCGTGAGTTTATTTATGTCGGAGAGCCTGCTCCGCAAATTACCGAACAGGCATACACAGCGTTTTATCTGCATTTTCAAAAGTCAATACTTGCTTCTTTGGAAAAACGGGAGCTTTTGACCCATTCGCAATATAGCCGCTGTATCGAGGAAATAGAAAAACAATACTGTCAGAAAAGCCGCAGCCAAGCCTAACCGCTTGGCTCTTTACATATAGAAATGTGCAATTTCATAATTTGCACATTCGACACACAAGCAAGCAATCATTATACTTAAACTACGACAAGTCATTGTCGGGAAAGGAGAGATTTTATGCCAACATTACAATATGAACTCTTAAACCAAGAGAGAAAAATGCAGGAAACGAAAAAGAAAGTTGCCGCCTATTGCCGTGTTTCCACGGACAATGAAGACCAAGCCAATTCTTTTGAAAGCCAACAGCGATATTTCCGCCAGTATATTGAGCGTAATCCCGATTGGGAGCTTTATGCCATATTTGCCGATGAGGGTATCTCTGGAACGAACACGAAAAAGCGAAAAGAATTTAACCGCATGATTGAGTGTGCAAAAAACGGCGATTTTGATTTGATTATTACAAAGGAGATTTCCCGTTTTGCGAGAAATACCCTTGATAGCATATTCTATACCCGTGACCTCAAAAAGCACGGTGTCGGCGTTATCTTTCTAAACGACAACATCAACACCTTGGACGGCGATGCGGAGCTTCGCCTTGCCATTATGTCCTCTATTGCACAGGAGGAAAGCCGCAAGACTTCCGAGCGTGTAAAATGGGGGCAGAAACGCCAGATGGAGCAAGGTGTTGTATTCGGACGCAGTATGCTCGGCTACGATGTAAAGGATGGGAAAATGACTATCAACAAGGAGGGGGCGAAAATTGTCCGCCTTATCTTCCACAAGTTTGTGGACGAGGGAAAAGGCACTCATGTTATCGCCCGTGAGCTTCGGGAGGAAGGCATTGAGCCTATGCGTGTCAAGGAATGGCAGAATACGGTTATTCTCCGTGTTATCCGCAACGAAAAATATTGCGGCGATTTAGTGCAGAAGAAAACCTATACGCCCGACTTCCTATCCCATGAAAAGAAATACAACCGAGGACAAGAGGAATTTGTCATTATCAAAGACCACCACGAGCCGATTATCTCCCGTGAGCTTTTCGATAAGGCAAACCGCATTTTGGATGCAAAATCGCTTTCGCAGGAGGGCAAGGCAAAACACAGCAACCGCTATCCGTTCTCTGGGAAAATCAAATGCGGCAGATGCGGAGCAAGCTATGTCGCCCGATATAAGACCCGTAAAGACGGAAGCAGATACAAGGCGTGGCGTTGCTATGAAGCGGCAAACCACGGCAGACCGCACATCGACAAGGCGGGTAATCAAGTGGGCTGCTCTGGTGAGAGTATCCGCAATGAGGATGCGATTTATTTGTTGTACCTTGTTTGCAGGGAGTTGAAAATCAACCGCCAGAAAGTTGTCGATAATCTTACCAGAACGATTGACGCTGTTATGCGGATAGACCTAACAGGAACAAGCACGAGTGCCTTATCGGAGAAAATCGAAGAAGCCAAGAAAAAGCGTACAGGTCTTATAGACCTGTACACAAGCGGCGACATAGACAAAACCGAGTTTACTGCCCTAAGAGCCAAGTATGACGAGGATATTGAAAAGCTAAAGTCTATGGCGGAGGGAATTGAGCAACAGCAGACAATGATACTCAAACAGCGTGAATTGATGGAGGATATAAAGAACGCCATTGACGAGCTGATTAACGGTATCCAGTACGAGGACGAATACTACACCCAGATACTCGACAAAATGGTAATCAACGATAAAAACCACATAGATGTCTATTTGAAAATGCTGCCGCATAAGTGGAGCTTTACGGTAGCAAAAGGCGTTACGGGGGCTTTAGAAACGCTAAAAAAAGCTGAAGCCTCAGAAAACTCCATTTCTGAGGCTTCACTACCGATATCGGTAAGAAGCCCTTTTGTCATGCTGTTAGGCATGGAAAAACGCTGGGACAGATACCGCAGGCTGGCGCTCAGTTCTCCGTTCGGTCCGCCGTACTGGGCTACAATATACTGGGCCAGCCGGGGATCTGTATTTTTAATATTCACAGGGTACTGTAATCTTTTTTGATAACTCCACATAAATTCAGTCCTCCTTTAAAATTTCTCCCAGGGCCACGGATCATCCAGCCAGTTCCAGCGTTCCATATCCTGCGAAGCCTCTGCGGTCAGCGGGCCGAATTTGGCCTCAAATTCCTGCTTCAGCATATTGGCCTTGTTGGCCATTTTGTGGAACATTGCTATGGCGTCCGTATCGTCTGGGTGAGTGTCTAAATAGAGGTTCCAGTCATATGCCGCAAAGGCATATGCATTCAGCTTTCTCAGCAATGCCGCGCGTTCACTCATGTTGATCTACCTCCGGAAATATTCTGTCCCCTGAAACCTGCTTGCCGTATACGCCGAGCGGTTTTGCCAGAATGGGGAAAATGGTTCCATGATTCAGCGCTTCTTCCGGATCAAAAAGATTCCGCATTTCAGCTGCCTGCATGGGAACGTATGCGTAGCCTACCATTGGCATTGCAATGGGCTGTGTCTCATGTTCAAAAGGCATTTGCCATCCTTCCTTTCTCAAATTATCGCCGCCGGCTGTGAGGGGAGGAGAGGATCCTGCGTGATCGCTGTTTGTAACACAGCTCCGGGCGGTCATTAACATAATATGCCGCCCATGAAATTATGTTCCAGCAATTCGGCGCGTCAGAATGCCTCTTAGGTACCGTCCGAAAAACCGGCTTTCCCGGACGGACCCCAGAGTGCCGGCTTGCATACCAGGTGTTTGGAACCGAGTCAAAAGCAGTTGTGATACCAGTTCCCATTTTTTAACCCTTTTCTCGCATTATAATAAAAAAACCGGGCATTCGCCCGGCGGTTACAGCTTGTTTAAATTTTATAGTCCACAGCGGTTCTGGTCAGGCGTACTTTGGACACAAAATCCCGAACCTTCTGGTGTGCCGGGTGTACATCATATGCCTTCAGAGCCTCCATATTTTCAAATTTACTCATCAGCGCGGCGTCATAGTCTCCGCCGTTCTCATTGAGCCCCACTTCTGCCTCCAAAAGCCCTGGAATTACGCCAATCAGCGCTTCCAAACCCTCCTTAATGATCTTCGCGTTTTCCCATTTGGAGCGGCCCTCCGCCTCATCGGCCAGCTTCCAGAAAACAATATGACGAACCATGATGATACCTCCTTTTTTTATTCCAAATAAGCTTACCACAAAAAAGCGCTGCATGCAAGGGAAAAGAGTTGTGATGTTTTACTTTTTGTGTTATAATTTTTACAAAAAGGAGGGGGCATATGGAGCTTTGCTGGATTAGGGGCGAGTTTGCGGTGTGCAGGCTTGCGCCAGACCACATACCGAAAATCAGATTGGACCGTGAATTTGTATTTTTGCAAAAAACAGATCAGGAGCTTTCCATGGTCTGCAGATCAGAGGAGAGCCCGTCCGGCGCCGAGGCCATGGAAGCGGGCTGGCACATGTTTCGCATTGAGGGGACGCTGGATTTTTCCCTGATCGGGGTTTTGGCGTCTGTGACCCGGGTTCTGGAGCGGGCGGGAATCAGTGTTTTTGTCCTGTCCACCTATGACACGGATTATGTGATGGTCAAGAGCGAAAAGGCCGCCGTGGCAGAGGCTGATCTGCGGGCGGACGGCTGGAGCTGGAAAAATACCTGGACGGAGGCCTGATGGCGGAAAAGCTCTGCGCCTCTGCAGAATGGAGATGAAAGTATGGATTTTGATGAGATGTATGAAAAGGCAATTTCAATCCTGAACCCCCGGAAGATTGCCAGAGGAACCTATGCGGGGCAGGTGGCGGCGGTTATCCTGACAGACCGGGGCAATTTCTATTGCGGCGTAAATATTGACGCCCCATGTTCCGTGGGGTTCTGCGCGGAACATGGGGCCATCGGCGCCATGGTCATGGCGGGAGAAACGAGAATTGTCAAAATGGTAGCGGTGGACAGTGAGAAAAAGGTGATCCCGCCCTGCGGACGGTGCCGGGAGTTCATTTCCCAGATCAATGATGAGAACCGGGCGTGTCAGGTGCTTCTGGACAACGGCCGGATTGCCGCTATAGGTGAACTTTTGCCCGATCCCTGGAACTGATTGTTTACTTTGCTGAAAAATGGCGGATAAGCGGGAAATTCCTTGCCTTTTCAGATCTCCTGTGGTATAATAAAAAAATTACTACATAAGAGAGGAAGAGGAAAATAACTTATGGAACAGATACAGCACAAGCACAAAAATCCTCTGGGATACGAGCCGATCGGCAAACTGCTGCTGCAGTTTGCGCTGCCCTCTGTGGTCGCCATGCTGGTCAATGCGATCTACAACATTGTGGATCAGATCTTTATCGGCCAGGGCGTCGGCTATCTGGGAAATGCGGCCACCACCATTGCCTTTCCGGTGGTCACCATCATTCTGGCGGTGTCCACTCTGCTGGGCGCGGGCGGCAGCGCATATGCGGCAATCAAGCTGGGGGAGCATGACGAGAAACAGGCGGAGCAGACCATGGGCAACGTTTTTGTGCTCAGTGTGCTGGCTGGCGTGATCCTTGCCGTGGCCGGACTGATCTTTCTTGACCCGCTGGTAAAGCTGTTCGGCGCCAGCGAAAACACCATGGAATATGCGAGGCAGTATACCTCCATCATTCTGATTGCCGCTCCTTTTAACGTACTCGGCGTGTCCATGTCAAACCTTGCAAGAACGGACGGCAAGCCCATGCTGTCTATGTACAGCATACTGATCGGCGCGGTTTTAAATGTCTTCCTGGATCCGCTGTTCATCTTTGTGTTTCATTGGGGCGTGGCCGGAGCGGCTATCGCAACCAGCATTTCACAGGTCATCAGTGCGGTGGTGCTCGTGTGCTATTTCATCTGGAAGGGGAATATGCGTCTGCACCGGAGAAGTATGAAGCTGAATGGCGGCATCTGCCGCAGCATGGCGATTTTGGGAATATCCAGCTGCGCGCTCCAGATGGCGTCCACAGTATTGAACATCATCCTGAACAATGTGCTGGTGTTTTACGGAAACCAGGACCCTGTGGGCGGCGATATTGCCCTGAGCGCAATGGGGATCGTTATG
This sequence comes from uncultured Ructibacterium sp., assembly GCA_965146665.1. Lineage (GTDB taxonomy): Bacteria > Bacillota > Clostridia > Monoglobales > Monoglobaceae > Ructibacterium. The sequence goes on along the minus strand of CBCTHE010000001.1, from coordinate 114,321 downwards.
AAGATCAGCATGATCATCATCGCGGTCTGCATTGGCATTGGGGTTGGAAGTCAGCCTATTCTGGGTTTTAACCGCGGTGCGGAACAGCCGGAACGGATCCGCAAAACCTATGTGCTGGCGCTTATTGTGTCCACTTCGGTCACCTGCATTGGCTGGATCCTCTGCGAAACTATTCCGGATACCATTCTGCTCCTGTTCGGAAAAGAAAATGCAACCTTTACCGAATTTGCGGTGCGGAGCATGCGTATTTTCCTGGGCGGCATGTTCGTGGCCGGAATGCAGATTGTAACCACCAACTATTTCCAGGCCACCGGACAGCCGCTGAAGGCGAACATCATGTCCATGCTGCGGCAGGTTCTCCTGCTGATCCCGCTTCTGTTGATCCTCCCCAGGTTCATGGGCCTGAACGGCGTCCTGTATGCGGGGCTTTTCGCGGATCTCACAACCGGGGCCATTGTGATTGTCTTTGTCATCATGGAGCTGAAAAAGCTGAACCAATGGGTTGCGCGGGCCAGAGATACACGGGAACCCGCGGCCGAAGTGTGAGAAGGAGCATAAAGTGAAATCAGAATTTCGCATTGGAAAAGCGTGTCAAAGGCTTCTGCCTTTGACACGCTTTTTTACAGGATAAATTTTTGGTCACAGATATTTTCGCATATGTCCCAGCGCGTTCTTCTCCAGTCTGGACACCTGTGCCTGAGAAATGCCGATCTCCTTGGCGACCTCCATCTGTGTCTTGCCCTCAAAGAAACGCAGATTCAGGATATGCCTTTCCCGCTCTCCCAGCTTTTTCATAGCCTCCTTGAGGGAGATTTTTTCCAGCCAGGAATCGTCAATGTTTTTTTCGTCCTTGACCTGGTCCATGACAAAGACCGCATCCGCGCCGTCGTGGTACACGGGCTCCTGCAGGGAGACCGGATCCAGAATGGCGTCCAGAGCAAGGGAGATATCCTCTTTGGGGAGATTGAGCTCTTTGGCGATTTCCTCAATGGGTGGCTCACGGCCGGTGGCAGAGGTCAGCCGCTCTTTGACGGCAAGGGCTTTATAGGCGGTGTCCCGGATGGAGCGGCTCACCCGGATGGAATTGTTATCCCGGAGATACCGTCGAATTTCACCGATAATCATGGGAACCGCATAGGTGGAAAATTTTACTTCGTGGGAGGTATCGAAATTGTCCAGGGCCTTGATGAGTCCAATACAGCCGATCTGAAACAGATCGTCGACATTTTCCCCGCGGTTGTTAAAGCGCTGGAGAATGCTCAGCACAAGACGGAGATTTCCGTATATGAACTCATGCCGTGCCTGCTGGTCGCCCTGCTGGATCCGGGCAAAGAGCTCCTTTTTTTCTTTTTCGGAAAGGATGGGAAGTTTGGAGGTATTCACGCCGCATATCTCAACTTTATTTATCATGGATCGTCGCTCCTGTCATTTGAATTGAGAATCTTTTTTCAGTATTTGCATTGGCAAAATTTTTATACTGTCGAAGCGGAATAACCCTTGTCGAATGGGATGGAATGTGATATAATCATTCTGCGCTGATAGAGGAAATTTGTGCCGGCGCGGCACTGAGAAATGGAGATTATGATGAATTTGAAGCCTGTGGCGAAAATTGAGGGCGGTCAGGACGGGGCTGTTTGGAAGGATTACCTGCTGCGTTTTGACCATGAAGGACACTGCTGCGTATACCATATGAAAGAAATAGAGGAATCGGAGGGCGGTGTGGTCCAGCCCATGGCTGCGTTCTGCTTAGATATGGCAGAGCGATTAAAACCGCACTGCAATTCTGTCATGTTTGGAAACGAGTATTATAGCCCTGAAGATGAATTTCCACTGCTGTATACCAACATTTACAACAGCTATGCGGGCGGAGATGACCCTATGAAGGGCGTTTGCACGGTATACCGCATACAGAGAAACGGCGCCGAATTTTCTTCGACCCTTGTTCAGATTGTTGTAATCGGCTTTGTTGAGGATTGCCGTTATTGGAAATCCTGGGAGCAAAAAGAGGATATAAGACCGTTCGGGAACTTCACCATAGACAGAGAGGAAGGGATTTACTACGCGTTTACAATGCGTGATAAAAGTAAAACCACAAGATATTTCGCCTTTGATCTTCCGAAGCTGATCGATGGCGTGATGGACGGGACGTTTCATGTCAGAAGAGTGACGTTAAATATTGGTGATATCAAAACGTATTTCGATTGCCAGTATCATCATTTTGTTCAGGGCGCATGCTTCCGCGGCGGGAAGATTTATTCTTTGGAAGGTTTTACCGGCAGCGGAGAGAATCCGCCTGCCTTACGCGTGATTGATGTAAAATCAAAACAGCAGGTGTTTTTTGCTGATCTCGCTAAGCTGGGCGGGATCATTGAACCAGAAATGATAGATTTTAAAGAAGATGTTTGTTATTACAGCGATAACTATGGCAGCTTATTTATCATTGATTTTTAAAATGGTATCTCTGCCATTGATTAAATTACTGAGTAATTGATATCCACAACGAGGAGGAATACGATGAACATAAGAAAACTGACGTACACTGCGCTTATGATCGCGGTTGGAATTTTACTGCCGCAGATTTTTCATATGCTGGGCGGCACGGCGGCGGGCGGGACATTTCTGCCCATGCACATTCCGGTGCTTCTGGCGGGACTGTTGCTGGGACCCGTGTCCGGCGCGGCGGCAGGGGTTCTTTGCCCGGTTTTGAGTTGCTTTTTGACCGGTATGCCGCCTTTGGCAAAGCTTCCGTTTATGCTTCTGGAGCTGGCCGGATACGGCGCGGTCTCCGGCCTCGCGGCAAAGAACTGGAAGCTGAATTCCTATGTCAGTCTGCTTTTGGCCATGGCCGCCGGACGGCTTGTGAATGCGCTGGCCCTGGTGACAGCGGCGTTTCTATTCCATTTGCAGGCGCCGCCCGTGGTGTCTGTGTGGACCGCTGTGCTGACGGGGATTCCGGGGATTCTGATTCAGCTGGTATTCATTCCCGCGGTCGTGGCTGCCTGCAGAAAGGTGGTGGCTCTGCATGACCGAGCTTGAAGCGGCGCGAGACCTGCTCCGCGGCAGGAATTGTACCTGTGTGGTGATGAAACCGGACCAGACGCTTACCTCCCGGGAGCGTGGAATCCGGCCGGTGCTGGAATGGCTGGAGGAGGACCGGAATGCTGTCCGCGGCGGCGTGGTCTGTGACAAGGTAGTCGGAAAGGCGGCGGCTCTGCTCTTTGTCTATGGCGGAATCCGGAAGATTCACGCGGGTGTTGTCAGCAGTCCGGCGCTGGCTGTGTTTGAGGAATACGGGATCCTGTGCACCTTTGACTGGCTGGCTTCGCGGATTCAGAACCGGGAGCATACGGGTCTGTGTCCCATGGAGTCCAGAGCGCTGGAGCTCACCGATCCGGAGGAGGCCTATCGGGTATTTCGGAAAATTGTCCTGCAAAAAGAGGATTAGAATAGGAGGATGCAGAATGCAGTATAGAAAATTAGCCCATACCAAAGAAACAGTGTCCGTATTGGGACTCGGATGTATGCGGTTTCCCACCATAAATCTGGACGGCCGGGACTGCATTGATGAAGAAGAAGCAATCCGCATGGTCCGCTTTGCCATTGACCATGGTGTAAACTATATTGACACCGCGTGGCCCTACCATGGCGGAGAGAGCGAACCGCTGGTGGGCAGGGCTCTCTGCGGCGGTTACCGGGATAAGGTTATGCTCGCCACCAAGTCCCCTGTGTTTTCCATCCAGAAGCCGGAGGAGTTTGAGGAGATTCTGGAGGCACAGCTCAAAAAACTGCAGACCGATCACATTGATTTTTACCTGATGCACAGTCTGTCAAAAAATACGTGGGAGAATGTGGTGCTGAAATTTGGGCTTTTGGACAAGGCGGTCCGGGCAAAAAAAGAAGGAAAGATCCGGCATATCGGATTTTCCTTTCATGACGAATTTCCTGTATTTCAGCAGATTGCAGACGGCTTTGATCAGTGGGAATTCTGCCAGATTCAGCTGAACTATGCAGATACCCAGAATCAGGCTGGGCTCCGGGGTCTGGAATATGCGGCGGCGTGCGGACTGGACGTTGTGATTATGGAGCCTCTGCGGGGCGGACGGCTTGCTGTGCCGCCGAAGCGTGTTGCAGAACATCTGGATACAAAAAAATCCCCGGTGGAATGGGGACTGGATTATTTGTGGAACCGGCCAGAGATTGGAACGGTACTCAGCGGCATGAGCAGTATGGAACAGCTGGTCCAGAACATTGGCTATGCGGCTGAAGGGAAAGCCGGAATGCTGACCCCGGAGGAGAACACTATGCTGGAAGAGGCTGGAGAAATCTTCAATAAGGGCGCGCTGGTGGGATGTACCGCCTGCGGATACTGTATGCCATGTCCCGCTGGCCTTGAGATACCGGAGCTGTTCAGGCTCTACAACCAAACCGGAAGCGGGAACAGAGAACAGGCCGCGGAAGCTTACGCGAAGATGAACAAGAGCGCGGCGGACTGTCTGCATTGCCGGCACTGCGAAAAGGACTGCCCGCAGCATATTGAAATCCATGCGGTCATGGATCAGGTCAATGCCTGCTTCGAGGCATTGGCAGATTAGTCAGGGGGAATTGGCGCATGCGCAAAGCATGTTGCGTGCGGCATGGTTTATGCGCGGTCAAACACGGAATCTGCAATACGAAAAAGCAGCCTGCTGTCAGGTAACTGACAGCAGGCTGCTTTTTGATTCGTATTCAAGGGGACTTTTATATAATGATGAAAACAGTGACGCGGATCAGTGGCTGAACACAACCAGAAAGGTATTTTCGCCATTGAGACAACTGACGCTGATTTGTGCATTATTCTGCAGACAAATGGCCTTTGCAATGGCAAGGCCCAATCCATAGCCGCCGCTCTGGCGGGCGCGGGACTGGTCGGCACGATAAAACCGGTCAAAGATCTTTCCGCGCATTTCCTCGGGAATCGGTTCGCCGGTGTTGGCCACGGAAAAGAGGGTTCGTTTATCTGACCGTTGGAGCCGTACAGTGATCCGTCCCCCCTCAGGGGTGTACTTGACCGCATTGTCCAGCAGGATCATGGCCAGCTGTTTGATCTGATCCGAATTTCCGGCCATGGTGAGCTCCTCTTCAATTTCATCGGCCAGTGTCAGCTTTTTCTCAAACACCACAGCCTCCATGGTCAGAAGCACGGTTTGAACTGCCTCGCTCAGAGAAAACACAGTTTTGAGAATGGAGTCCCGATCATTGTCCAGACGTGCCAGATACAGCAGGTCGTTGGTCAGCCTTGTCATCCGGCCGGCTTCGGTTTTAATATAATAAAGCCATTTTTCTTCTTCCGAAATGGAGGCGTCCGGATGGGAAAGGAGGACATCCACATTGGTATGGATGGTGGTAAGCGGGGTTTTCAGCTCGTGAGAGGCATCGGCAATGAACTGGTTCTGCTTTTCCCAGGCCGTTTCAATGGGACGGATGGCACGGTTGGCAAACAGCCTGCTGATCAGAAAGATCACAAAAAGCGCGAGAAGTCCCACTCCTGCAAAGGTAAAGACCAGGCTTTGCAGCATCCCCTTTTCCCGGGAAATGTCCAGGAAAGCGATACGGACCCCTCCGGTCTCCAAAGGGGCCCTGCGAAAGGCCCAGCTGGTGTTTTCAAACCGGATGTCGCCGCTGTCCCTTTTTGTGGCCAGCGCCAGAGCCGTAATATGTGCGTAGACCGCGTCCTCAATGTCAAAGATGGAATTTACCGTTTGGATATTCCCATTGTCATCCGTCTCAATGGTGAAATCCAGCGCCAGCTGAAAGGGCTTGCCGTCCTGGGGCTGGGGGACCGTTCCGACTTCCGTTCCGCCGGACTGGGGCGGAAACCCCTCCGGCGGAACAGGCGGCGTATTCGGCGTGTCCGCTGCCTGTCTGTCTCCCTTGCCGCTTCGGCTGCCGGCGTTAAATTCCCGCCCCATGTTCAGGGTCCGGGAAAGCCGCATGTCAATATTGCGCTGGGTCTGGTTGTAGGTGAAGGCGTAGACTATGGAAAAAGCGCTCAGCAAAAGCACCGATATGATTGCCATATTCAGTATTAAAAATCGATTGCGCAGTCGTTTGAACATCATGTATCCCCCTGGGCATTGGGGCAGGGCCCCTATGCCTGCGTTTGTAAATGGTTGCTTTTTTACTCTGTCCGGGACTCACACCTTCAAAACGTAGCCCACACCGCGGACCGCCTGTATGGTGACGTCTGACTTGACAAAGCTCAGTTTCTTCCGCAAAAAGGAGACATAGACCTCCACGTGGTTGGCCTCCGCCTCCGAATCAAACCCCCAGAGCTTTTCTATGATCTGCTCCTTGGGTGAGATCATATCCCCCCGCCGGATCAAATGCTCCAGCACCTCAAATTCCTTCAGCGTGAGGTTGACCGACAGACTGCCTTTGGAGAGGGCCATGGTGGAAGTATTCAGGAGAATGTCACCAAAGGCCAGGTTGTTGTCTGCGGCAACCTCGCCCTTGCGCCGGCTGAGTGCGCGGATCCGGGCCAAAAGCTCATCGGTGCTGAAGGGTTTTGCCAGATAGTCGTCCGCGCCGCTGTCCAGGCCCTGCACCTTGTCGCTGATTTCGCTTTTGGCGCTGAGCAGGAGCACCGGTGTATCCAGCCGGGAACGCCGCAGTGCGCGGAGCACGCTGATCCCGTCCAGCTTTGGCAGCATGATGTCCAGAATGATCAAATCGTAGATCCCGGTTTCGGCATAGTTCAAACCGTCCTGGCCATCGTAGACCGCATCCACAGTATAGTGGTTTTTTTTGAGAATATGGGCGACTGCCTCAGAGAGATGCTGTTCGTCCTCAACCAGTAATATGCGCATATCCGTCCCTCCTGTTCTAGCACAAATCATAGCACTGCTTTCTTAAACCTGCCTTAAAATTCAGCATATGTTTATTTTATCATACAAACCCGGAAAGTCAACAGAAAGAACACGGAGCGGAAAAGATAAGGGAAGATGGAGGACCCAGAAAAATTATGAGAATTCGCTGAACAGCCACCGGCATTGAAGAGGGAAGTTGACAGCATAAAATCAGCCGGAAAGCCTGTCTTTTTCCCCGGCTGGCGTCTCAATGGGAAGAACCTGAGCGCGGCATACCGCAATGGTGGCAAGAGTATCCGCGAGCTGGGTCAGGACCGCGGCGCAGAGAGCCAGCTGTTCGTCGTCCAGCTGATTTGCTACAGCAAGGGCCAGTCCGTTCACAGCGGCAGCAATGGAATTTGGATTGTTCATCATACATCACCCATATAGTATATGGGGCTTTTGGAATGCTGTGCCTGCCCGGTCTGCACCCGGAAATACGGCATCTGCCGTACAGAAAAAGAGACCGCCGGGAGGCGGTCTCAGACAGTCTGAAGCACAGAGCTGCCGGCATGGTCTGTATCAGTCCAGAAAGTCCTTCCGGTAATCCAGGGAGAAGTCCTTTGCCAGAGCCTTGAGTTCTTCATCCTTGATGTTTTGCAGAATGGGAAGGTGGGCGATCTTCATATAGATTTCCGCGGCCTTTTCAATGGTTTCAATCAGGCCGAAAGCCTCGTCCGGATCCTGACCGGTTCCAAAGATGCCATGCTGTGCCCAGATGACAGAACGGTACTGCTTCATCTTTTCCGCGGTCGCCTCGCCGATCTCGGTATTGCCGCAGACCATCCACGGCAGAACACCGACCCCTTCCGGGAAGACCACGATGCACTCGGTTATCATTTGCCAGAGTGTGCGGGTAAACGCCCGGTCGCTGAGCTCATGGACAAAGGTCATGGCAATGACGTTTGTGGGATGGGTGTGCATAACGATCCGGTGCTTTGGATCAATTTTCAGACGTTCGATATGGCTCATGAGATGGCTGGGGAATTCGCTGGTGGGCCGTCCGCCGTCCTCATAGCCCCACAGCAGGTCGTAGCCCTTCCCGTCATCACTGATGCGGAGCAGTCCCAGATTGACCTCCGGATAATCCTCCACGTTTTTGAAATACTTTGTGGTTCCGGTCACCACAAAATATTTGCCCGCCACAGGAGAGGCATCAAAATCCATGGCAAAATGCCGCAGGGACTTGGCCGGGTCCACATAATAGGCCACCTCTTCTTCGGTCACCAGATAACTGATATTGCCGCCGTTGCGTTCATCCCAGCCCATGCGGTACATATTGGCGGCCATTTTCTGCATTTCCTTGATAAATCTTGCATCCTTTACTGCGTACATATGATACACTCCTTTTTTCCGGTTAATAGGTTCAGTATACAGCATAAAACTTTTTTTGTCTATATTTGATTGAATGGTTGCGAAATTTGCACAAATGTGCTAAAATATATGCATAAATGATCGAAAATGGACAGGGGGAGCGATATGTTTGCACAGGAGCGGGAAGAGGAAATCATGTCAGTTCTGCGGAAGAAAAAGGCGGTCACGGTGAAGGAACTGAGTCAAAAGCTCTATGTGAGCGAGGCAACGGTACGGCGGGATCTGAGCCGAATGGAGCGCACCGGTGCGCTTCGGCGGTCCCATGGGGGAGCGGTGCTTTTAGAGGGGATTAAGGACGATCCATCCCTGCTGATCCGGGAACAGGAAAATATCAGCGGCAAACAGAAAATCGCGGATAAAGCAATAGACTTTATCCGGTCCAGCGACACACTGTTTCTGGATTCCAGCAGTACAGCGGGGGAGGTCATTTCTATGCTGAAGCGGTACCGGTTTTTAACGGTGATTACAAATGGGCTGAAGAACGCGGCGCGCCTGTCTCAGGAGACAGAGGCGGAGGTCTACATGGCGGGCGGGTATATCAACAGCAGGTCCAGATCGGCGCTGGATGGAGATACCGCCGCTTATCTGGAGCAGAGGTTTGCGGATGTGGCCATGATTTCCTGCAATGGGGTCGAACTGAACCATGGAATCACAGACGCCTCGCCGGAGCACAGCCGGATGAAGCGGATCATGCTGAAAAACGCCAGAACCAAAATACTGCTTTGCACTGGCAGCAAGTTTGGTCTGACCTATATGTGCCGGACCGCCGGATTTGCTGACATCGACTATTTAATCACAGACCAGCACCCTGGCCGGACGATTCAGAAGGCCATAGAGGCCCAGGGCTGTGAGCTTGTATTTTGATCATCTGATGAAACTGTGTCCCCCCGGTTTGAATGAACCGGGGGTTTTGTGTTCCAATTACCGAATCCTGCTGCTGGTCTGCGGTTCTGGCGGATCGGCGGCAAAACCGCTTGTTCCATGCGGTTGGGAATGCGCATCCTGTGGACGCGGGCCATATGTCGGATCTTGTCTCATAAATTGGATTTTTAATTCCATTTTATGACAGTATTTTCCCTTTGAGACGCGCTATAATAGGGACAGAGAAGGGGGGCGGCAGGATGGAGATTGAGATATATGCGGACGTGCTGTTTGCCCTGAACTATCTGATGGATATACAGGTGCTTTTCCTCACCTCTGTGCTTAGCAGACAAAGGCCGGTGCTTTGGCGGCTCAGTGGGAGCACGGCGCTTCTAGCCCTGTATGGCACGGCTGTTTTTTATCCAGAAATCGGGTTTCTCTATTCCACGGCCGGCCGGATTGGCATATCGGCGTTGGGCATCTGGCTGCTCTGTCCCGGCAGGGGATTTGCTGGTTTTTGCAAAGCCTATGGCGTTTTCTGGCTGGTCTCCATTGGGATGGGCGGTGCGGTTGCGGCACTGTCCATGTGGACGGAGCTTGGAAGGGTTCTGCACGCTGTGTCGGTGAATGGGAGCCTGTATCTGGACATCGGGCTGGGAACCTTGCTTGCGGGAATCGGGATTTCCTATGCGGCCATTCTGGGGTTCCGACGGACCTGCGTCAGAAATTTCAGCAGGGACCGGATTCTGGTGAAAATGACCATTCAGACCGGCGGCGCCGGCGTCCAGGTGACCGGACTGCTGGATACGGGCTGTGAATTGACTATGCCCGTCACCGGAGACGGAGTCATTCTGATACCCCGGCAGGTATTTGGGGATAAACTTCCGGACTGTCCTCTGTCGGTTCCCATACATACGGCAGGCGGCGCGGGAAGGCTTCCGGCCTTTTATCCGGATGTGGCTTGCTGTGATGACGCCAGGTATACGATGGCGGGCAATCCCGCCGTCGCCGTAACAGAGGAGGAATATGCAGCGGACGGGCTGTACAATGCGATTATCAACCCGGAAATTCTGCGGGAAAACAAAATAAATGGAGGCAAAGACAATGAAGTGGAATCTCAGGACATATGTTGCGCGTCTGCTGCAAAGCTGGTCGGAAAAGCTGGGCTGGACCCCGAAAAAAAACGTTTTTTACATAGGCGGAAGCGAGACGCTGCCCCCGCCGCTGAGCAGGGAGGAGGAAACACAGCTCTTGATTCAGCTGGACCTTCCGGAGACCCGGCAGAATGCCCGCCAGACGCTGATCGAACGGAATCTGCGGCTGGTTGTGTACATTGCGCGGAAGTTTGAAAATACGGGAATAGGGGTGGAGGACCTCATTTCCATTGGGACCATAGGGCTCATCAAGGCCATCAATACCTTTAAGACCGATAAAAAAATCAAACTGGCAACCTATGCCTCACGGTGCATTGAAAACGAAATTCTGATGTATCTGCGCAAGAACAATGGCACAAAGACCGAGGTGTCCATTGACGAGCCTTTAAATGTGGACTGGGACGGCAACGAGCTTCTGCTGTCCGACATATTGGGGACGGATGAGGATGTAACCCAGCGCGGACTGGAGGATGAGGTGGACAAACAGCTTCTGCATCTTGCCATGGAAAAGCTCTCGGAGCGGGAGCGGAACATCATGGAGCTGCGGTTTGGCATCAATCATGACGGCAAGGAAAAGACCCAAAAGGAGGTGGCGGATCTGCTCGGTATTTCCCAGTCCTATATCTCCCGGCTGGAGAAGCGGATCATACTCCGTCTGCGCCGGGATATCAGCAAGATGATTAACAGCTGAACGTGGTATGTAAAATAGCTCTGCCCGGCTTGACAGCCGGGCTTTTTTGTTCTGGATCAGGAGCGTTCCCGCTGAATTTTTACCCCAATATTGGTGAGTTTTTCCACGAAATGCTCATAGCCCCGTTCCATGTGCTCAATGTCACTGATGATGGTGTCGCCCTGGGCCGCCAGCGCGGCGATCACAAGACCTGCGCCGGCCCGGAGGTCGGTGGCCTTGACCTGTGCGCCGCTGAGCTTTTTTGTGCCGTCCACCACGGCGGTGCGCCCGTCTATCTTAATTTTCGCACCCATGCGCAAAAGCTCGGGCACCTGCATAAACCGGTTTTCAAACACGGTTTCAATGACCACGCCAGTGCCGTCTGCCACACTCATCAGGGACATGAACTGAGACTGCATATCCGTGGGAAAGCCCGGATAGGGCAGGGTTTTTATATCCACGGCCTTAAATTTATCGCAGGGCTTAATGTGGAGCATATCCGCCCCGGCCTCTATGTCAAAGCCCATCTCCTCAAGCTTGGCCATGACCGGTTTGACATGATTCGGACAGACGTTGGTGAGCTTCAGGTCGCCGCGGGCCGCGGCGGCCATGGTCAGAAAGGTTCCCGCCTCAATCCGGTCCGGAATGACCCGATGGCGGCATGGGGCAAGCGTATCCCTGCCTTCAATGGTGATGGTGTCGCTTCCGGCCCCTTGAATCTCGGCCCCCATTTTTATCAGACAGTCCGCAAGATCGGCAATCTCAGGTTCGGCGGCGGCGTTTTCTATGACAGTTTGTCCCTTGGCGAGACTTGCCGCCAGCATCAGGTTCTCTGTGGCGCCGACGCTGGGAAAGTCCAGATAGATTGGCGCGCCTGTAAGACGGCCGCACTTTGCCTCCACATAGCCATGGCCCTGTTTGATTTTTGCGCCCAATGCCGCGAAGCCCTTGAGATGCAGATCGATGGGCCGTGCCCCAATCTGGCATCCGCCCGGCAGAGGGATACGGATTTTTCCGGTTCTGGCCAGCACCGGGCCCATGACCAGAAAGGATGCCCGGAGCTTGCTGACCAGTTCCAGGGGCGCAGATTTTCGCCTGCTGTCGTGGGGGAGAGAGACCTTGACAGTCCCGTCCGGTTCACGCTGGCAGATCCCGCCCATACAGGCAAGAAGCTCACCCATGCGGAGCGTGTCCGAGAGCTCGGGGATGCCCTCGAAGGTGCAGGGCGCTTCACAGAGCAGACCGGCGGCCAGAATGGGGAGAGAGGCGTTTTTGGATCCGCTGATGGCGACGGTTCCTTTCATCTGATTACAGGGGGAGACAATATACTGGGCCATGGTATTTCATCCTTTCTTGACATTTCCTTTTTACATTATGAACCATTTCCAATGGAAATATGTACACTGCCATCCTATTGTGCATAGAATGGCAGGATTGGAGAGAAGATAGAACGAAAAGCAAGCCGATTTCAGCTTTTGATACAGCTTGATTGCATGGCTGATACGGTTTTCTCCATGCCAGGCCATATGCGGTTAAAACGCCTGGCCGCACAGTACCGCCGCTTATTCAAACGGTTTCCAGAACATAATCGGCGGGACAACCGGCGCGCCGTTCTCCCTTTCTGAAGCCAGGGCATAGATGGGAAGATATGCCCGGCCTGTCATGAGATCCTCCAGAGATTCCCAAAATGATGTTTTCATAAAAGTCTCCATTCCGCCGCCCTGCGTCGGCAAACGTACAGTCAGAAAAGCTCTGATCGGCAGGGCAAAAATAGATCAGAGATTGATATCCGTGCAGAAACGAGCGGCCCGGCAGTCTTCGCCGGAATTTTTGAAATATGATCAAAAATTGACTGCCGGCAGTGTGCTCGAAGTGATTGCTGCATAGATAGTTTTGAAAAATCAGTGCAAATATATGTTGCAAAATGTATGGCAGTTATGATATAAATGTCTAAATGAGGCGAATGGTTTCTCAGGCAAGAGCTTTTTGTAAAAAGTCCTGACATTTATTTGATTTTTTGAGAGGAAGAAAATTGAGATGCAGACCATAGAACAGGCGTTACATAGACTGCAGAGTTCGGAATTCCGAAGGAGCTTTCATCTGGGGCCAGAGGAAAAGGCTTTTGTCAGGGAGAGGGGAATGGCGGTGGTCCGAAGCCATGCCGAGGATTTCGTCCGCATGCGGCTTGCCCCGGCGGAGATTCCCAATGATGGCAGACAGACCCCAAGGCGCGGACATCCCGTTTTCATTGCCCAGCACGCCACAGCGTGCTGCTGCAGAGGCTGTCTCCAAAAATGGTACAGAGTGCCGCAGGGTTCCGCGCTGGCTCCGCAGCAGCAGAAGAAGATCGTAAACCTCCTGATGGCGTGGATCGCCCGAGAGGCGGAGCGGTGACAACCGCCGCGGAGGGATGTCCCGGAACAGCAGTTTTCTTATGGCTGAAGGAATTTGGCCAAAAAACAAAAAAAGGTTTGCACTGTAAATGGAAGTGTGATATAATGATCTAAAATTTTGTATTTAGGGGGAATTTTTACCTTATGGACAGTAGCGCGGGGCTAATCATTTGGCTCGTAGTACTTATCCTGTGTTCGGCATATTTTTCAGCAACGGAGACCGCGTTTTCTTCGCTGAGCCGGATCCGGCTGAAAAATCTTGTAAATGACGGCAATAAAAAGGCGGCGCTGGCGCTTCGGATGTCTGAGGACTATGATAAGCTGTTATCCAGCATTCTGATTGGAAACAATGTGGTTAACATTGCCGCCTCATCTCTGGCGACCGTTCTCTTTTTAAAGTTTTTTCCGGTCTACGGGGTCACACTTTCCACGGTGATCATGACGGTGGCGGTCCTGATCTTCGGTGAAATTTCGCCGAAGAGCCTTGCAAAGGAATCACCGGAGGCGTTTGCCATGTTCTCCGCGCCCATTCTGCGCGTGATCATGACCGTTCTGGTGCCCTTCAACTGGATTTTCGGGCTCTGGAAGATTCTGCTGACAAAGATTTTCAAGACTAAGGATGATCGGGGTATCACCGAACAGGAACTGCTCACCATGGTGGAAGAGGCCCAGCACGAGGGCGGTATTGATGAGCAGGAGGGAGATCTGATTAAAAGCGCCATTGAGTTCAACGACCTGGAGGCCGGTGACATTCTCACGCCGCGGGTGGATTTGACGGCGGTGGACATTGACGAGGATCCTCAGGCGCTCTACCACGTCTTTATGGAGAGTACCTTTTCCCGGATTCCTGTGTATAAGGATACCATAGATAATATTGTGGGCGTAATTCATCAGCGTGACTTTTTTGTGATGATACGCACCAAAGGACAGCGGCTTAATGACATCATCAAACCGGTGATCTTTGTGTCAGATTCCATCAAGATCTCCAAGCTGATTAAGCATCTGCAGAAGTCCCAGGCGCATATGGCCGTAGTTGCCGATGAATACGGCGGTACCATGGGAATCGTGACCATGGAGGATATTCTGGAGGAGCTGGTGGGAGAGATCTGGGACGAGCATGACGATGTGGTTCAGGACATGGAAAAGCTCGGCGAAAACGAGTATATGGTTCTGGGCGGCGCGGATGTGGAAGAGCTTTTTGAGGTCTTTGGCATGAAATGTAATGTGGAACAGAATACGGTAACCGGCTGGGCCATGGAGCAGCTGGAAAAAATGCCGGAGGTAGGGGATTCCTTTACCGACCAGAATCTGCATGTCACCGTTAAGGAGCTGGACGGCCGGCGGATTGGCAAGGTGCTGGTTCACTTTACCCCGCCTGCTGAGGAAGAAGAGGAATAGTTCGTTTGCATATAGCAGTTTTTTCGAAATTTGAAACTAAAAAAGCATCCATTTGGATGCGCAGCATATCAAAGAACCTATTTTTAGAGACACATTTTATATTTTTTGCCTGACCCCATTGCGCTGGCCTAGCCCCAGCGCCGCGCTTATCTCCCGCAGGGAGATAAGCGTTAGGGGACGGCAGTCCCCTAAAACCCCTATCAAAACATTCATTATGGGGTTTGGGGCGAAGCCCCAATCAGTTTTCCCGAAGGGAAACTGATGCCGCCCGGGCGCTGCGGGCGGCATCGGGTCCGGCATAAAGCATAAAGATTGAAATGATAGATCTAAATTTGCCTTTTTCGAAAGCTTGGAAGCATCCATTCGGATGCTTGAGCGTGTCGATAAACCCAAATTTGGAATGATTTTGGACTGCGCCGGACGGGCCCGGCGACGGATTTATGGGCTTTGGGCAATCAATTCAGAACAAAATCATTCCAAATTTCGTGAAAATGATACTTTTTCGACAGCCTGAAGCATCCATTTGGATGCTTTTTTTGTTGCGCGAACTGGGCGCTGAAATCAGCCGATTCCATGATAGAGAAAGCCAAGAATGAGCACTGCCACGGTCAGGGGAACGTATACATATTTCCCAATCGCGCCGAAGCAGCCGGGTACCGGCTTTAGCCGGCCCAGTTCCAGCTCCTTTTTGATCTCACGATAGCCCAGAATATAGTAGATGGAAAACGCGCCGAGCACCGCGCCGACCGGGACCACAGTGATGGAGATGAAGTCCATCCAGGCACCCACATTGGGCTCCGCTTCCAGAAATATTCCGATTCCCAGCGTGAGCAGAGCACAGAGAAGCACCGAAGCGGTGCGGGAGAGGTTAAATTTTTTCTGCCAGCTTTCGGTCACAGCTTCAAACATATTGATCAGCGAGGTGATTCCGGCAAAGGCCACGGAGAGAAAGAAAAGGGCGGCAAACAAATTGCCCCAGGGGATCTGCCGGAAAATGTTCGGGATGGTGATAAACATCAGGGAGGGGCCGGAGGTGGCGTCGATTCCAAAGGCAAACACCGCGGGCATGATGGCCAAGGCGGAAAGCAGGGCCGCGATGGTATCAAAGACTGCCGTGCGGACCGAGGCCTTTGGAATATCGACCCCTTTATCCAGATATGCGCCGTAGACGATCATGCCAGAGCCGGTGATGGACAGGGAGAAAAAGGCCTGTCCCATGGCCATGACCCAGGTGTCGGCCCGGAGCAGAGATTCCCACTTGGGGATAAACAGGAATTTATAACCCTCCGCCGCACCGGGGAGCAGGGCAACACGAACTGCCAGCACCAAAAACAGCAGAAAGAAAAGGGGCATCAGGACTTTGCTGGTCTTTTCAATTCCCTTGATGACCCCGGTCAGCAGGGCGGCTGTAACGAGCGCAACTACAAGAACGTGCCAGCCAAGACTGCCGAAAGAACCCGCCGCCTGGGAAAAATAGGCCGCGGCCTCGCCGGAGAAGATGAAGCCGGTAAGAGAACCAAATAGGGAACGGAGGACCCAGGCGATGATAACCGCATACCCGATTGCAATGCCAAGGGATCCCACAAGCGGAATCCAGCCCAGCATGGTTCCCGCTTTGCGGCAGCCGCGTTTCGCAAAACAGTATTCATAAGAGCCCAGAGTTCCGGTCCGAGAACGGCGTCCAACGGCAAATTCTGCCGAGAGCCCCACCCAGCCAAACAGAAAGACGAACAGCAGATAGGGAATCAAAAATGCCGCCCCGCCATTCTGGCCCAGCCGGTACGGAAACATCCAGATGTTGCCCAGTCCCACTGCGGAGCCTACACAGGCGGCAATGAATCCAAAGGAAGAGGTAAAGCCTCCGTTTTTATGTCTCGGCATACCGCCGGTTTGTTGTGTCATGAAAATCACACTCCCTCAATGGCAAATATTATGTATAGATTCGCCAATCAGCTCCGAAAAAGAGCCATTGTTCTGCACATGAAAGAGCCGCCGCAAAAGATGCGCTCCTTTTGCGGCGGCTCTTGTTTCAGGATACTGCGCCGGGTTACAGAAACTGCCCGCGAAGCTCTTCTCCGCTCTTGGCTGAGAGATAGGCGGGCGCAACATCGAATACGGTCTTGCAGCCGGACTGCCCCTCCTGGTTCATGCGGTATGCGGCCCGGGCATAAGCCAAAATCACCGAAGAGGTGAATTCTGGGTTGGAATCCAGCTTGAGGCTGTATTCAATGATATGACTGTTTTCGGAATTCCAGCCGGTTTTCCCGCTTCGGATGACAACGCCGCCGTGGGGGATGCCGCTGTGGCCGCGGGTCATCTCCTCCTCGGTGATAAAGTGCACCGTGGTGTCATAGTCGGCAAAATAATTGGGCATGGACTTGATCTCTTTTGTGATTCGCTCCAGATCAGCCCCCTCCTCAGCCACCACAAAGCATTCCCGGGTGTGCTTCTGACGGGTGGTAAGCGCCGGATTCTCACCGCCGCGCACAGCCTCCAGGGCCTCCGGAACAGGAATGGTGTACTGACGGGCGTCCCTGACCCCATCAATCCGGCGCACCGCATCAGAGTGCCCCTGGCTCACGCCCTTGCCCCAGAAGGTGTAGTCACAGCCGTCCGGCAGGACGGCGTCTGCGTACATCCGGTTGAGAGAGAACATGCCGGGATCCCAGCCAACGGAGATGATCCCCACCTTGCCGCTTTTCTTGGCCGCGGTATCTACGGCTGCAAAATGTTCAGGGATTTTGGCATGGGTATCAAAGCTGTCCACCACGTTGAAGTATTTTGCAAATGCCGGTGTCTGGACAGGAAGATCCGTGGCGCTTCCGCCGCAGAGGATCATAACATCGATCTGATCCTTCATTTTTTCCGCCTCGTCCACATGGAGAACCGGCACGCCCTCTGTCAAAATCTGAACGGTTTCCGGTGCGCGGCGGGTGAAAACAGCCGCAAGCTCCATATCCGGGTTCTGCCTGACTGCGCACTCCACCCCTCTGCCCAGGTTGCCGTATCCTAAAATTCCAATTCGCATAAGATCGTCTCCTTTGTTGAAAAATCCTGAAACTCCCGTTCATCATACGATAATTACAGATATTTCAGCAAAGTTATTATAACATAAAATTCCCTAAAGTCAACCAAACCAAACCGGGTAAATTCGATAAAAATTCGAAAAAATGCGCTTGAATTTTTGAAAGTCCGCTGCTGATCGAGTGGCTTCAGCGGTTTTTCAAAGTCCGAGAGCTTTTGAATGCTTCAGAAAATGAAGACTGTTATTCATTTTTTAAAGATTGAAATTTATGAATTGATTTGCTATAATTAAAAATATAAATTTGGCCGGGTTAGTCTGAAATAGTACGATTTTGACAGCAGATAAAACGATTATTGCGTATGAGCCATTGCGTTGTTCAGCCGGGTCGGCTGAAATGGTTCTGCACAGCAGGGAGTGGGAAAGCATTTTGAAGCATAATCTTTTGCATTTTCTAAAACCAAAACACAACTCATTACGGTATAAATGGACGAGATCTTTCATTATCATCTTGATTATGCCAATGATTGTAAATTATGGATTTTATCTCTATTATATGAACAGCGTCAAGGATGAGGTTGAGGCTAAGAATCAGGCGGTCTATGAGACGGTGGTACGGGAAGTCAATATCAGTATCCAAAAGTACACAAAAATCAGCGCTGACCTTGGTATCAATACGATGATACGCAAGGTCAGCAATATCCAAAGCAAAGAGGAGATCAGCGGTGAACTGGAAGACGAGATGAAAAACGCGCTGTACCGGTACTATATTGACCTATACAGTGCTTATCGTTCCTTTGTTTATTTTGATGAAAATGATGTGATACTGACAACTGACGGTGCCGAGTATGCGGATGATTATCTTGAGACACAGCTGGGGAGCATCGGCATGACCGTTGGGGAATGGAAACGCTGGCTTGAGGGGAAGGGCAATGAAAGCATCGTTCTTCACGGGCCCAAAAATGTGAAGGGGATAGAGCCGAAATATGTCGCGATTCGATATACCATTTTTGAAAACAGGAGCGTCCGCCCTACGAATATGGTCATTGTGCTTGAAGAAGCGTCTTTGATCCGAACGGCGCAAAATATGCTGGGAAACGAAAAATTTTATCTGGATGTACAGAATGAGAGAGGGGAATTGATTGCATCCAATATGGCGCAGGAATTTGACCGGGATAAGGCCTTTCGGTACGTCAAGAATCAAAGAGGGGTATTTCGGATCAAAAATGGCGCGGAGCAGTATAACGTTTCGCACATTCTCTCTGAGGTCAATGCGTGGCGGTATATCTTCTATACACCGGAGAGTGTGTATTACAGCAAAATCAAGACCCTGAATCTGGTCTTTTTGGGGTCCATGCTGTTTATTTTGGCTGCGGGCCTTGTGCTGATTCGTGAAATAATCGGCAAACAGTATGCGCCGGTGGCGAAGATCTTGCAGAAGATGCCCGGCCGGAGCGGAAACGGAGATGAATATCTGGAAATCGAAAATATGGTGCTTGATTCGGTCAGAAGCAAGCGTGAAAATACACTGATCGTTGAGAAACAGCAAAAGAGCAAGCGGGATCATCTGCTTCTGATGATGCTGACCGGGCAGATTCATGTTGATGAAAAAGCGCGGGAAACCCTGACGGACTTGCCGTTTGATCTTGAAAAAGGCTTTACGGCTGTCGTTCTGTTTTCTCTCAATCATTATAAAAATCTATTCCGGGACGAGAAGATATCAGACTTTGAGCGGTATGAAATTTTGATTGACATTCTTGAAAATATTGGAAGCGAGATATTGCTGGGGCACAGGATAAAATGTTATTTTGTCGAGAGCAGCGGCAATCTGCTCTGTCTGATAAATTACCGGGAAGAAGGGGATTTTGAGATTTTGCTGGATTTGCTTGGAGAGATTCTGAGGCATATAGAGACCTACTTTGACACCCGTCTTGCGGCCTGTGCGGGGCGGGGCTACCGTGGCTGGAATGTGGCTGGAAGCTACCGTGAAGCCTTGTATTGTCTGGATTATATCTCCTATGAGCATGGTGACAATGTGGTATGCTATGATGACGTAGAGAAGGAATCCGGATATCTTCATTCCTTTGGTGTAGAGGAGGAGAGCGCGCTTAATACTTACATACGGGCCGGCGATACAGAAAAGGCCTGGATGCTGGTAGAGCGTTTCCTCTGTCAGAAGAATTGTCCGGAGACAGTGCGTTCTTTCCGGTACAAGTATTATGTCAATGAAATTTTGAGCAGCCTGATCCGCAATTTTCAGCAATATATTGAAGATAATAATACAGCGGTTAATAATATTTATCTTCTTTTAATGGTGCAGTCTGTAGAGATGGAACGGATTTTGGAGAATTTCAAAACACTGATTGCAGGCATATGCGGAAAAATTGAGGATGAACTGTCCCAGTCTGCGGACAGTGGGGCTGCAAGTGCGCTGACGGACCAAGTCAAAGCGTATATTCAGCAGCATTATTGTGACCCGGATTTAAGCAATGACCGGATTTCAGAATTCTGCGGTATGAGCTCGTCTTATATCTCCCGGGTTTTCCGGAAGGAAATGGGAGACGGGGTGCTGAACTATATCAACCGGACCCGGATCGAAGCAGCCAAGGAGATTTTAAAAAATAGTTCTGTGAGAATAGAGGATGTGGCAGCAGAGGTCGGCATTCTGAATGCGAACACCTTTATCCGGCTCTTTAAAAAATATGAGGGTGTCACTCCAGGCGCATTTAAAAAGGCAAATCAGATGAAATAAAGATCTGCAGGAAGGCGGTCCGGCAAAGCCAGGCCGCTTTTTGCATGTATGCAAGGAAAAACCGCGGCCAGGCTGCATTTTGGATATTGTTCAGAATTTGAGGACTTCATTTTTTAATGATTGTTTTACAGATATTAACGATTGAAATAGAAAATGAGACACTTTATAATATAAGCACAAGGAATTTATTTCACGAGAGGAGCGACCCTTTATGAAAACTCAGAATAAAAAAAGAATGGCTGCCGCCGGTATGGCGGTGGTGCTGGCCGCAGCGGCATTGAGCGGCTGCGGAAGCAAAGAAGCGGAAAGTTCGATGTCGGAAAAGGATCTGGACGCAATCGCAAAATCCGGATATCCAATTCAGACGGAGACGAAGCAGACCTTAAAAATCTGGACGGAGCGCGGCGGAGATCTGGTAGGGAATTACTCTGACCCCAAGCAATATCCAGCGGTTCAGAATTATGCGGATAAGCTGGGAGTGGATCTGGACTGGACCTTTGCGTCGGTGAGCAACCGTGCGCAGGAGTTCAATCTCCTGATTGCCTCCGGCGATCTGCCTGATATCATAGGATATTATATGGCCAATAATGGCAAGGATGGCATGAGCGGCGGTCCGGAGAAGGCAATTCAGGACGGCTGGCTCCAGCCGGTTAATGACTACATAGAAACCTATGCCCCGGAGTACAATGAGTTTTTAAATAAAAATCCCCAAGCAGCCAAAAATGTCAAAACTGACTCAGGCCAGATTTATATGGTTCCCTATTATGCATCGGATGATGACAATACCACCTCCGGAATCGGAGCGGGTTATCTGTTCCGAAAGGACTGGCTGGACGATCTTGGGCTTTCCCTGCCGGAGACCATCGGTGAATGGGAGACTGCACTGAGAGCTTTTAAAGAGAAAAAGGGAGCCGAAGCACCGCTTTCTCTTCAGTATATCAACGTAGACCGGGGACTGGCCGGAGCATTTGATGTACATCTGAACTGGTATCATGAGGGAGACACAGTGAAGTATGGTTATGCACAGCCCCAGTATAAAGAATTTTTGGCCACAATGAACCGCTGGTACAATGAAGGCCTGCTGGACAAAAACTATGCGACAGTGGACTCCAAAACAGTGGCGGCAAATATGCTGAACGGAAAATCCGGCGCAACCATGGAATGGACGGGAACCATACCGAAATGGCTGCCTGCAGGAAAGGAAATAGATCCAAACTTTGATCTGGCCTTTGTGCCGTTCCCTGTTATGAACAAGGGTGATGAGGTGAAGTTTGGACACAAGGATCCCAAGGTGTATTTTGGAGGCTGGGGCATCACGCAGACCTCGAATAAGAAAGAGCTGGCCATGAAGGTGCTCAACTATGGATATACGGATGAGGGACGGGAGTACCTTGCCTATGGCGAAGAAGGGGACACCTATACCATTAAGGACGGCAAGTATACATTCACGGATAAAATCTTGAAGAATCCGGAAGGGATGACCCGGAATGAGGCAATGCGGTATTATATCAACAGTGCGAACATCCCGTCTCATTCCTTTACAGCAGGCACCGGAATCCGGGGAATCAGCGAGCCGATTTATGATTATCCGCAGCAGCGTGAAGGGATACAGCGGATGTCCGCCACCAAGCTGGACGACTACAGGATGCCCTATGTAACTCCAACCCTGGAAGAGACCTCTGAATTTACCCGTATACAATCAGATATTCAGAAGTACGCAGAGGAAATGCTGGTTAAATTTATTACCGGCAAGGAGTCACTTGATCAATTCGACGCTTACTTGTCTGAACTGGAGGCGAGAGGCATGTCACGGCTCACCGAAATTATGCAGAACGCATATGATCGGTTTGAAAAACGTTAGGTTTTAAATGATAAAATACAGCTCCGGCGGCACAAAGCGCCGCCGGAGCGTCCGAACAGGAGGTTGAAGCGTTGAGAGCCAAGAGTATGGCGGATACGCCGGTAAAGGCCCGCGCTGGCGCCGGTATCAAAAAAGAGAGCTACGGCGCGAGATGTAAAAAGGACTGGTATAAAAACTGGAAGCTGTATTTAATCTTTCTCCCGGTATTGATTTATTATATCATCTTTATGTACGGGCCCATGTATGGCGCGGTTATCGCTTTTAAAGATTTTAATCCCATGAAGGGAATTTTGGGAAGCGACTGGGTGGGCATGAAGCATTTTGTGGACTTCTTTTCCAGTCCGGATTTTGGGAAGCTGCTGTTTAATACTTTAAATATCAGCATCAGCAGTCTTGTCTTTGGTTTCCCTGCGCCGATTATTCTGGCGCTGATGCTCAATGAGGTACAGAAGGGATGGTATAAGAAAACAATCCAGACAGTGACCTATATGCCCCACTTTATCTCATTGGTCGTCGTTTGTGGATTGATTAAGATTTTTGTCAATGATTCAGGTATTATCACAAATGTACTGAGCGGAATTGGGCTTGTTCCTGCGGAGGATATGCTGGGAGATAAGTCAAAATTTGTTCCAATCTATGTCATATCCGGCATTTGGCAGGAAATTGGATGGGGCTCTATTATTTATATTGCGGCTCTGTCCGGGATCAATCAGGAACTCTACGAGGCTGCTTCCATAGACGGTGCGGGCCGCTGGCGGCAGCTGTTTGCTGTGACTCTGCCCGGGATTCTGCCTACCATTGTCATTATGCTGATACTGCGCGTGGGGAGTATTATGAGCGTCGGCTTTGAAAAGATCATTCTTCTCTACAATCCGCTGACCTACGATACAGCGGATGTCATTTCCAGCTATGTATACCGGCGCGGCCTGCTGGAGTCGAATTTCAGCTATTCTACCGCGGTGGGACTGTTCAATTCCCTGGTCAACTTCATACTGCTCATTGCGGCCAATCAGATCAGCAAACGGGCAAACGATACCAGTATATGGTGAGGAGGAGGAAACGATGAAGCATATCAAAGAACCCTTTAGCAGACGGGTGTTTTTATGGCTCAATGGACTGCTTCTGCTTCTGGTTGCCATTGCCTGTTTTTATCCGCTGCTGTATGTTATATTTGCATCATTTTCCAGCCCGAACGCGCTTGTGGCCCATCATGGCATATTGCTTGCGCCGCTGAAACCTACGTTTCTGGCCTACGAAAATGTGATGAAGAACAGCCTGATTTGGTCCGGATACTTAAACACCATATTTGTTGTTGTGACAGGCGTGCTGTTAAATCTTGTCATGACCACGCTGGCGGCATTTTTCTTCAGCCGCAAAGGTATTATGCACAGCAAAGCCCTTTTGATGATTATCATGTTTACCATGTTTTTCTCGGGCGGGATTATTCCCACTTATTTGATGCTGAAAAATATGGGATTTTTAAACAACCTTCTCGTGCTGATTATACCGGGGGCCATCAATACGACCAACATGATTATTATGCGGACAGCCTTCTACAGCGTTCCGGAGAGTTTGGAAGAATCCGCCCGGATGGACGGGGCGGGGCATCTGACGGTGCTGATACGAATTATCATTCCGCTGATTCTGCCAACCTTTGCAGTTGTGGGACTGTACTATGCAGTCGGCCATTGGAACGCATGGTTCAACGCCTCAATTTATATTAAGGATAAAGCACTGTACCCGCTTCAGCTGGTCCTGCGGGAAATCCTGATTTTGGGAGAAACCAGCACCATGGAGATGGATTCCAGCATGGCGGAGAAGGCCATGCTGAGTGAAACGCTGAAATACGCAGTGATTGTTGTTTCGACCATACCAATCCTCTGCGTATATCCATTTGTACAAAAATATTTTGTCAAAGGGGTTATGGTCGGCGCAGTGAAAGAGTAAAAGGAGGAGAGAACAATGAAGAAGCTAATCGCGCTCTTAGCGGCGTGCTGTATGATTTTGTCGTGCCTGCCTGTCTTTGCGGCCAGTGACCGGCAGATTTTTGACATAAAGTCGCTGGGTATTATGCAGGGGGATGAAAACGGGGAGATGCACCTGGAGGATGAGATTACCCGTGCGGAGTTTGCGCAAACCGTTTTGAATTTGATTCATATGCCGGTATCACAGATCGGGAGTATGGAAGGAAAGTTTTCGGATGTGCCGAATGATGCGTGGTATGCGCCGGCAGTCAATTATATTGCGGCTCTGGGATATATCAGCGGCGATCCGGAAGGGACTTTCCGGCCGGAGGATCCAGTGCTGGTGCAGGAGGCCATGAAAATTCTGGTGAATGTGCTGGGATATGACGTGATGGCACAGGAGAACGGCGGATATCCCCGGGGCTATATTGCCGCGGCGGCCCGTCTTCAGATTTCGCACGGCATGAACCGCAGCGGGGAAGAACCTGCCCTGCGGGACGACATTCTTTGTATGCTGTATCAGTCTCTTGATGTTGAATTGCTGCAGAAGCAGTATACAGACGCGGATGAGCCATCCTATAAGGTGACCGGCGAGACTTTGCGGGATCGGCTGACCAGGGACGCCGACCTCTATCAGGTTCGGGGTATTGTGACAGCGGACAACAGCACCTGGCTGATTGAGCCGAATTCCAGTTTCAATCCGGGTGAGATTGAGATCGGCGGCCGGATCTATCTTGCAGAAGGCATTGATACCGCCCAGTATATGGGTCAGGAGGTTGAGTGCTTTTATTATGACAACGAACAGACCGGCAAGCGTGTGCTCAAGTCTATAGCTCCCACAGTCAACAATACGGTGGTGGAGTTTGATACGGAGATGTTTCAGTCCTGTCAGAGCGGCACCCTGTATTATTATCCGGAGGAGAATGGAAAGGCCAAACGCCTGAATCTGTCTGACGGCTGTCAGTTTGTGTATAACAACAGACTGCTGACCGAGTTCTCGGATGAGATCATGGAGCTGGAGGAAGGCAGCTGCCGGTTGGTGGACAACAATGGAGACAACCGCTTTGATTATTTGTTTATTGAGCGGGAGCAAGCCGTTGTGGTTGAAAGCGTCTTTGAGACCGGAGAGATCTATTTTAAAAACACATTTACGGTTGACGGAATGCGGTATGTTATGATTGAACCGGATGAGACCCAAACCTATCAGATCATAGACGGAACGGGAAAGCAGCTGAAAATTACTGATATTAAGCCGGACACCGTACTGACCGTGATGCGCAGCCTTGACGGCTCTTACACCAAGCTTGTGCTGAGTGAGGATGTACGGGAAGTTACGCTCAGCCAGCTTCGCGGGGACGAAGTTCTCATTGAGGACACCTGGCACAAAATTATCAATCCAAATATGGAGCTTCAGGTGGGCGAGACCGTAAAGGGGTATTTTGACTATCGGGGAAAGCTTGTCTATATCTCTGATCCTGCCGAATTCGCTTCCGGCGAGAAGTTCGGATACATTGTAAAGACCGCTGAGGACGGCGGATTTGGGAATATTAAGGTGCTGATGCTCACAGCCGGCACCGTAGACAATCGGGAAGAGGAGAACAAGGAAAATCTGGACGATAAAAACAAGATTTCTACGCTGTATTGTCAGAATGAATCAGTACGGGAGATGTATATCAGCGGCCGGGTGCGGTTTAACGGCGAGACCGTAAGCGGAGCGGAGCTGGTGAATAAGCTGACGGGGCCGGTGATCTATCAGGCGGACAGCGAAGGAACCATCAGAAGTCTGGAGTCTCCGGAACTGGTGGGCGGCGTTGCCGGTCAGGCGATCCAATACAGCGCCAAGGAGATGGTGTTTGGCGGCAATGAGATTTACGGCGGCTTCGGCATTGACGAGAATACAAAGGTCTGCTGTGTGCCGGAGGAAAAGGACGCATCCATGGAGGACTATCTGGTAGACGTGAAGATTGACAACCGGGATTCCGCCCAAAAGTTTAATGCACAGGGCTATGTCCTGGACCAGGTGACCAATAATGTAAAATTCCTTGTACTGACCCGGCCCATGGATACGGATACTGTGACCAGTATCAGCTACAGCAGCAGTAATTTGGGTGTGGTGACCGATATCGCGACCACGCTTGACGAGGAAAACAGCGGCGAGACCTATCAGCAGATTACCATTCTGTCCAAAAGCGGGACCCAGGTCTATGACGCCAAAAACCTCAACAGCAACAATCAAATTCTCTCAACATTCCGTAAGGGCGATATGATTTACTACGAACTGGACCACAACGGCAATTTGCTCAACGCGCGGCTGATTGTGAGCATCCCGGAGATCTCCGTGAGCGGCCACTGGAGCGAAGCCACTGAAAACGAGTCGCTCTATGGTCTGGTTACCTCTCTGGAGCTTGGTGTCATCGACGTGGTGCGAACCCGCCGGGCAGATCATATGTATATCCAGACGGACAACAACCTGGAGGAGATCTGGGTGGCCAATCG
This sequence comes from uncultured Ructibacterium sp., assembly GCA_965146665.1. Lineage (GTDB taxonomy): Bacteria > Bacillota > Clostridia > Monoglobales > Monoglobaceae > Ructibacterium. Next base: position 87,492 of record CBCTHE010000001.1, on the reverse strand, counting down.
AAACGCGCCGGTGGTGTTCCTGTATGATGAACAGCGGGAGGAATACACCGTTACGACCACTGCAAATATTCGGGAAGGTGTGGACCGGGTCTATGTCCTGCAGCCCTACGGCACGCCCAAAGCGCTTATTATTAAGCGATAGGAGGTTATGAGCATGAAACGAGCAGTTGGTTTTGCGGCGGCATTTTGTCTGCTGGCGTCCTGTCTGACGGTTATGCCGGCGTTTTCGGCCGGGGATGAATCGCTTCCCCGGGGCCGTGTGCTGAGTGAGGAATGGCAGGAGCTGACAGAGGAACATAAGACCTTTGACGATGCGGCAACTGGGATGACGTTCAGTGATGCGAACTTTAAGACGGAATATCAGAACGGGGCATATACCATCACCTGCATTACCCCAAAAGCCACATATCCAGGGTGGAATTTTAAAAACACCTATACGGAGGGCAAGTATTACATGGAACTGGTGGCCAGGCATAAGGTGGCCGGCGGAGACGCAGTGCGCGGCTTGTTCGGCACGGCTGCGGCGGACAGCAGACAGCAGCCCTTTAATTTGATATTCAAGCCCGCCGGGATCTCGGGTACGAAGGGAAGCGGCTGGGCAGAAGACGTGTCTGTCAATGATACTGCCAACACCTGGTACAACTTGGGGATTGAGGTTGACCTGACTGCCCAGACATATCAGCTTTATATCAATGGCGAGCCGGATACCAAAAACGGAGCCATGGAGTTTAAAAACAAGGAAAATGTCAAGCTTGGCAAGTGGAATCTGTATTTGAAAACCACATTCATAAAGGATGAATATATCGCTTTCAGCGACTTTAAAATGTGGAAGCATATAGATCCGGCCCTTGGGGGTAACCTGGCGCTGGGCAAGGCGGTGTCAAGTGATGCCGAGGCCTACAGCCTGTCATCCTATCCCCATTCCAACATGACAGACGGCAAGCTGGACACCCGGCTGGTGCTCAAGGATGGAAAAGATCATAAAGGTAAGTATATTCAGGTGGACCTGGGCGTACCGACGGCTGTGAATATGATCTCCATGAAGGAGATGAAAGCCAGGCTGGTCCGTTGGCAATATCAGTATTCCGCGGACGGTACCGAGTGGAAAAACCTTGGCGGGGAACAGACCCAGGAGGATTCTTCCGAGAATATCAACCAGCATCCCCAATTTACCTTTCCTGACGTGACTGCACGGTATCTGCGAATTCTGATTTTGGAAAACAGGACTGAGAACGGCGCGCAGAAGGGCCCCTGCATTTGGGAGTTTGAGGTCTATCACAAGGCGGCGTCTGTCGGTGTGGAGATTACAGAACTGACGAAGAATACCGCGGCTGCGGTGTGTACCGGCGCGGAAGGAGCCAAGATCGTTTGCGCGGTATATGATGCCGCACATAATCTGATTTGGGCAGATATACAGTCCGCCGCGGCCCTGAATCAGTTTTCATGGCAGGAGGAAGAGGCGGCGCAGGTCCGTATGTTTCTGTGGAGCGACATGGAGAGCGCGCTGCCCCTGGCTGCGGCAGCGGATAGGGAAATACAATCACAAGAGGAGGCAGTACAATGAGAAGGGTTTTCAGTATCGTATTGGTACTATGTCTGCTGGCGTCCTGTCTGACGGTTATGCCGGCGTTTTCGGCCGGGGATGAAACGTTGCCCCAGGGCCGTGTGCTGGGTGAGGAATGGCAGGAGCTGACAGAGGAACGCAAGACCTTTGACGATGCGGCAAGCGGAATGACATTCAGCGATGCGAGCTTTAAGACGGAATATCAGAACGGCGCCTATACCATCACATGCATTACCCCAAAGGCAACATATCCTGGATGGAATTTTAAAAATACCTATACAGAGGGCAAGTATTATATGGAACTGGCAGCCAGGCATAAGGTGACCGGCGGGGATGCGGTGCGCGGACTGATCGGCACGGCAGCGGCGGACAGTAAGCAGCAGCCGTTCAATCTGATATTTAAGCCCGCCGGGATCTCAGGTACAAAAGGAAGCGGCTGGTCAAAGGACGTGGCGGTTGATGACGTATCCGGCACTTGGTATAATCTGGGCATCGAAGTGGATTTGACAGCGAAGACCTATCAGCTTTATATCAATGGTGAACCGGATACCATAAACGGAGCCATGGAGTTTAAAAACAGCGAAAATGTAAAGCTGGGCAAATGGAATCTGTATTTGAAAAGCACATTCTTAAAAGATGACTACATCGCATTCAGCGATTTTAGAATGTGGAGGTATGAAGAGATACAGGAGCCAACGGATGAAGAAAAACTGTCCGCGGACAAAGCTGCGCTGACCTGGAATGCGATAAAGGGTGAAAACGCGGAGCAGTCCGCGGTCACCGAAAATCTGTATCTGCCGGACACCATCGGCACCAATAATACCCAGGTGACCTGGAGCTCGGACAGCACCGCCGTTGCGGTGAGCGGAACCGTCGGTACGGTGACACGGCCGAAAGATAAGGATGCCGGCGTAAAGCTGACGGCAAATCTGACCAATGGTACAGCCCAGGATTCTATAAATTTCAGCCTGACGGTGAAGAAGGCGGAGGAGGCTGTGGAGGAACCCTTGCCCGACGGCCGGGAGCTGGATGCAAACTGGAAGGAGCTGGAGGGTGAACACAAGACTTTTGACAATGCGTCTTCCGGTATCAATCATGCGGGAACCGCAGAACTGGGCCTTACATACCAGGATGGCGCGCTGACCATCGGGGCCAAGGCGGATGTGCCGAATAACAACGCCACGATCAATATGATGCTGAAACAGAACTATACCAGCGGAAAGTATTATATGGAGCTCCTGCTGAAACAGAGCTTCAGCGGCGAGGGTATACGAACCTTTGTGGGCGGAAATCGCTCCAACAATAACTGCGGCCTGATGCTGACCCACGGTGCGGCAGATATTGGCTATAAGTACAATGCGGACGGTCAATGGGGGACAGGGATATCCTATGAGAAGGGGCAGTGGCTCAGGCTCGGCGTGGAACTGGACATTGACAGTGACACTGCGGCCTTGTACCTGAATGGAAAACTCAGCGGCAAGGGGGCGGTACATGTAAACGCGGAGGATGTGTCCAAACTGGATGCCTGGGGCTTCAATTTCAGAAACGGCATGAAGCAGAATGACTACATCACCCTCGGCGACTTTAAAATGTGGAAGTATGAGGAGACACCGCCGGAGCTGACAGATGAGCAGAAGCTGGCGGCGGACAAGACGGCTCTGACCTGGGACGCGGTTAAGGGCGAAAACGCGGAGCAGTCCGCCGTCACCGAGAATCTGTATCTGCCGGACACCATTGGAACAAACGGCACACAGGCGGTCTGGAGCTCTGACAATGACGCGGTTGCAGTCAGCGGGAATACCGGCCGGGTGACACGGCCGCAGGATAAGGACGCCGGCGTAAAGCTGACGGCAAATCTGACCAATGGTACAGCAAAAGATTTTGTGGAGTTTAATCTGACAGTGAAGAGGTTGGAGCGGGTGCTTGTTGAGTCCGAGAACCTGGCCCTGAACAAGACAGTTACAGGAAGCGCGGAAGTCTATAACGCCAATTCTTATGGCTATGACAAGATGGTAGACGGAAATGCGGGAACCCGTGTTGCGCTGAAGGATCGAGTACCTTTGGCTGAGGGCGGCGACTGGATCCAGATTGATCTGGGCGAGGAAACACAGTTCAATAAGATTACAATGACCGAATTCCAGCACCGGATGACAAGGTGGAAATTCCTGTACTCATCAGATGGAGAGAAATGGCAGGAGATCGGCGAATATACCCAGGAGGGAAATAACGGAGACCCCAACAGCCATCAGGCGGTTGTCCTAGACCAGGATGTTACCGCCCGGTATGTACGGCTCCTTCTTTTGGAAAAGTGGAACGAGATGGGCGTCAGTATTTATGAAATGGGGATTTACCGGCTCTATGAGCCCACAACCACAGAGGAGAAGCTGAACTATGTGATGAATCTTCTCACAGATGAACTGATCTTAAACGGCCAGTCTGGCAGCGCGGTAATCTCTGACCTGTATCTGCCCGCTTCCGTGCCGGGGCTTGACAACAACTCCATTGCATGGGGAGCGGTTCCCTCCGGTATGATTGACCTTGCCACCGGAAAGGTGACCCGGCGGGCCGCTGATATTGATGTCACCCTGACCGCGGTTGTCACCGTAGACGGAGTGTCCAGGAAAAAGGAGTTCACTCTCACTGTGGCCGGGGAGTCTGCGGACAACACCGCGATTCCCACCAAGCGGAAGGGATGGACAGAGACCGCATCCATCGCCTTTGACCAGGCGAACGAGACGGCAGGAAGGTACACCGCCTCTGTCAGGGATGAGAACATTGTTAAGTCCTTTGACGGCGAAGGGTATTTAAATTTCTCGGTTACAAACACGGTTCAGAACCGGGATTCATATATGAACGACTATCTGACCATTCCCTTTCCGGAGAGCTATACCACAGGGAAGCACTACGCCCAGACCACCTTTAAGGCGAATCTTTCGGGCGATGACGGCGACGTCATTCGCATGTATATCGGAAACAAGGTGGGGAACGCCGACTATGCAATTCTGCCCATCATCGGCAAGGCACTGTCCGTGGGCAAGGCCTCTCTGGGCGATCAAAAAAACACCTTTATTTCCGGGAAAGGGCCAAAGGATCAGGCCTATACCATGAACGAATGGCACACCTTTGGCGTTGAGTTTGACTGCGACGCCAAAACCGTGCGTTTTTATCTGGATGAAAAGGAAATTTTCACGGAAAGAAACGCTGGATACCAGGGCAAACCCATTGAATTTGGCCAGGATAATCCCATGACCAGCTGGAGCTGGGGATTTTACAAAAATCTGTTTGCAGGCCACACCATTACCTTTAAGGATTTCTCCTTCTGGAGTTTGGATCTTAAGGACTTTAACAGTGATTTGAATAAGCTGACCTATGAAATGCTGACCTCTGAGTCTCCGGAACAGATCACCAAGGATTTGACCCTGCCGGCGAAGTTTGAGCATCAGAGCGGGGATGTGACGATCAGCTGGTCTGCCTCGGACGAGACGGTTATTTCCGCGGACGGCAAGATCCATCCCGATCCTGTCTGTGACCGGACCGTACAGCTGACTGCTCTGCTGGAGCAGGCATCCACCGGGATGAGCGCGGTGAAATCCTTCAGCTTTACGGTACAGCGGCAGGACAGCCAGAGCTATGTGTATGTGGAGCAGGAGAGTTTTGAGAGTGCGGATGCGCTGAAAGATGCGCTTGTCACCGGCGATGCCGGAATCAGCGGCGGTGCCCTGACCCTTGCGGGCAGTCCGGAAACCTCGGCACAGCTGGTGCTGGGCGCGGAGGGACTTAGGCTCACCGGAACACAGGTACAGATTGATCTGGCCCTGCGGGTTGAGGAACTGGGACTGGACAGCGGCTTCGCGGTTCTGGATTCAGCCGGAGCTCCTCTGTTTGAGGGGGCGCTCACCGGCGGAAGCTATACCATTGCGGACGCGGCTGGAAAGGAGCTCACTTTCTACTATCAGGAGGACGCATCCCTGACCGTGGTTATGAATACTGAGACAAAGACCGCGGCAGTTTATCTGAACGGTAAAAAGCAGGGTGATATTGTCTTGGGCGGAACCAATATCTCCACAGCGGTCTTTTCCGCCAAAGGTAAGGGGAATCTCTTTGTTGACAGCCTGACCCTGGCCGTCAAGAGTGAAAACCCTGACGCAGTGCGGGTACAGCTTGACAAGGAAATGTTCCAAGAAAGTGACATGACAGACGAGCCTATGGAATATATCACAAAGGACTTAAAACTGAGCGCAGTCACTGCGGGCATGACCGGAAGTGCCATCACTTGGAGCAGTGACAAGCCGGAAGTGATCGGCAGTACCGGTGTGGTCACCCGGCCGGAGGAGGATACCCGGGTGACAATTACGGCGGCTTTTCACAGCGGCACCGAGACTCAGACAAAAGCTTTTGTTTTCACGGTGAAGGGGACAAAGCATGCGGATCTGGCCTATGGCGGCACGGCTTCGGCCACCACGGAGCAAGAGGGCGGTGAGGCCCGGAATCTGACCGACGGACGGGCGGATACCGGCTGGCTGGCAGCAGAGGAAGACGAAGCGCCCAGCGTGACCCTTGTCCTGCCTGAAACCCAGAAGATCACCAAGGTTCTCCTGCGGGAGACAGGCGGTCTGGTTCAGGGCTTTACGCTGGAAATCTCCGAGGACAACAAGACATGGAAGACGGTTCATACCGGCGCTGCGGTGGGGCCGGAGAAGGAGATCACCTTTACAGTTGTAAAGGCCCGGTATGTGCGGTATACGGTTACCCAAAAGGCGGCCGGAGCCACCGGACTTTCCGCCTTTGAAGTGCGGTATGAAAAAAGCGATTATGAGCGGGTGGCCGCGGATATGGAATCCCTGAAGCTGGAGAAATCTCAGGATGGTACCAGGTATCTCCTGCCGAAGTCGGGGTTGAACGGAAGTACCATCACCTGGAAGAGCAGTGACCCGGAACGCATTGATCCGGATACAGGTCTGATCACCCGCGGCGGTTCTGCTGTACGCGTGGTGCTCACTGCTATGGTGACTTACGGGCAGGCCGGCGATGAGAAGAAATGGAGTGTGGAGGTGCCCGGCAAAGGCGGCACCGGCGGCGGAGGAGGAGGAAGCTCCGGCGGTGGCGGCGGTGTCAATCTGGGCGGTTCCACCATTGTAAGCCCGGATCAGAACCAGCCGGAGAATCCGGTTCATCCGGTCAAGCCGGATGGTATGCCCTTCCGGGATGTGCCAAAGGAAAGCTGGAGCTATGACTATATCCAGAGGGTACAGAAGGCGGGTATTGTCAGCGGCGATGGAAGCGGAAACTTCTATCCCCAGAATAACGTTACCCGTGAGGAATTTGTCAAGATGCTGGCGCTGGCTCTGGAACTGGAGCCGGCAGAAGAAGGTGAATACCCCTTCCGGGATGTGGCGGACGGCGACTGGTTTGCCCCCTATGTCCGGGTTGCCTATGACAGCGGGATTGTCAAGGGAGTGACCGGAAACGACTTTGGCGTGGGTGCGCACATTTCGCGTCAGGATATGGCGGTGATGATCGACCGGGCGCTTGAGAAAACCGGCCGGAAACTGGAGGAAGGCAACTGGGCCGTGTTTGCGGACGCGGCGGAGATCGCGGATTATGCAAAAGAGAGTGTGGGCAGACTGAATGCCGCCGGTATTCTGGTGGGCAGCAACGGAGCCTTTTATCCCACAGATACCCTGACCAGGGAACAGGCGGCCAAGGTCATTGCGATGATCCTGGACGAAGCCGGACGGATTGATGCTGAATAAAGGAGGAAAAACCATGAAAAATATGAGGATTGCCTGCCTGGCGGCCGCCGCCTGTGTGAGCGTTTCCTGTCTGAACGGCGTTTTCGCCGTTCAGGCGGCGTCTTCCGTTCTGCCGGCGGAACCACAGACAGAGGAACAGCCGCTGACAGATGAAATCCTGCTGCCCCAGGAACTGGCCCAGAGCCAGCAGGATGCAGACAATGTACGGAAGGATGGTACAGAGACGGAGGGGGCTGAGAACGCTGCCGCGTCCGCGAAGCCAGCGGACGCTGAAGCGCCGGAGGCTGGGGCTGCTGTGGAAGCAGCCGGAGAGGAACCAGCGGAGACCGAGAAGGAAAAGACTGTGGATATGGCGGCGGAAAAGCAAAATCTCTTGCCGGTAGAGGCTTCTGATCCGGAATCCATGCAGCAGTATAAAGACTTTTCCTATTATGATCCCCAGTGGGTAACGGACGAGGCTTTGTTCGGTGTGTGGGACGGCGCCAAATGGGTGCCCCAGGAGCTGGAGAATGGAACCAAATCCGGTGGTACCACCCGGGTAGAGGGTCCCTTATTAAAGTATGATCTGGAAAAATACGCCTCGACAATGAGGCCCATTGAGGAGGCGGCCAAGAAGGGGGACTACGAAACCTGTAAGGCTTTGCTTTTGGAACACTATAGGCAGAAGTTTGCCCTGCTGGGCAAGATGAGCGGATCTACCTCCCGGAGCACAGTGATCGGCGCTGCCACTCTGATGTACAATCTTACGGGCTGGTCGGAGGGAACTGACAAGCCGGTTGAGTTTTTGGAGGCTGCCGGCAAGGAGGGCTGGTACAGTGTGGATGTGACCGCCCCGGTCAAGACCATTGCCGCGGATACGGTGACAGATAAGGGATTTCTGGCCAAGCTAATCGCTCTGAGAAAGGACGGTTACCGGGCTGTTTTCAGCAGCAAGGAGGGGGCTCACACCCCCTACCTTGAGGTGGAGCTCAGCGACGGTACCAAAAAGAAGTTTGAGTCCAAGTTCGACGCCAGCATGAGCGCGGGCAGCAACATGAATACCCAGTACGGAACCCGGCCCACTCTGGAGGTGGAGGAGTCTGTTTCCAGTGTGGGGAAGGCCAACAATGTGGATGAGAACACCTCCCGGGTGTATATTCAGTTTCCCATGAAGGAGCTCACCCCTCAGGATGAAGTACGGAGCGCCAAAATCTATCTATACGGCAGTACCAACGGACCGGATGATTATAAAAAGCAGATTGCTGTGTATAAAATGGGCTACAAGAGCACACTTGCGGAGAACAGCTTTAACTGGAACTCATTGGATCACTATGTCATGTCCGATGACCTGGAGGACGCATACGACAATACTGACACCAAATACTTAGAGGGCAAGTTCTTTGATACCGTCTACCGGGGCCCGGGCCGGTGCAGCGGCAACATTGCAGATTCCATCAGCCTTTACCTGGGCACGGGTAACGAAGAGTACGCCTATCATGCCATTCGTACCCTGCTGGCCCTGTGCATGGACCGGGGAATGCTGGGCAATCCAAAAGATACGGGCATCTACTGGCCTTATTCCTCACTTCTCTGTCTGGGCAACCGGGGACAGATTATGCAGAACCGGCTCCGGGGGCTGATTGACAGCAAGTATATGACCCCGGATGTGTTCGCCTGCCTCCTAAAGCTGTGCTGGACCACAGCAGAACAGCTGGAGTATGGATGGAGAATCAATGAGACCACCTCAAACTGGGGCAATACGGAGTCTACGGCGCTGTTCAATATGTCCCTATACTTTGACGAGTTTGAGGACTGCCACAAACCCTTGGAAGACTATGATTACCAGGCGGGTAGCAATGGCAAGTCCGGCGGCTGGAGGGCACTTGCAGCCTACCGTCTGATTCTAAAGGGCGGCGAGATCATGTTCCCGGACGGGGCGGTCACGGAGGTGCCTATGGGGTACTCGGACTACGCACTCGGGGGATTTGTCAGCGCTTTTAACACCGCGGAGTCAGCCAATATGCAGGATGAGTTCCCGGAAGAGATCATTGACTACATGGAGAGGATCATTGAATATCTGATCTATATGGGCGCGCCGGACGGTACCGGCTACTCCCAGGGAAACAGCGAGGATCACAAAAGCACAGCGGCCCTGACACGGTCCAAGTGGCTCAACAATAAGACCGATAATGACCTGATCAGGTGGTATGCATCCGGCAAAAAACTGGGGCCGGCCCCAAAGGAGACCTCCCGAATCTATCCCATTGGCCTTAAGTACATCTCCAGAAGCGGCTGGGGTGACGAAGGCGTAGGGTCCCACTTCAATGCGGACGGGGCCTGCAATGTCCACGGTCATGCGGATGATCTGACTTTTGACCTGTTTGCATACGGGGATCATCTGCTGGTTGACAACGGCGTCATGGACTACAGCGACAGCGATATCCGGGCATGGCAGATTTCCACCCGTGCCCACAACACCATTGAAATCAATGGTGTGGGACAGCGGACCCCGAAGTGGTCTTTGTCCTCTGTGAAGAAAGACCCCTTCACGGGGGAGACCCTGTATCTGCCGGATGAATCTCCGGTTACCAAGGACGCCGACGGCAACCAGATCAACTATGACAGTCTGGGGCACAAGTATGAGCCGGGCTATTTCATGGACACCGAGCTCAACGACGGCTACGACTACGTCCGGGGCGGCACCAACAACTATAAGAATAGAACGCTTGCGGCTAAAAATCTCAAATGGAACGACTATGCCTACGAGCGCTCCGTGTTCTTTGTCCGGCCGGATTTCTATTTGATTACCGACTACCTTGACCCCCTGACCGACAAGAACGAGGTCAACACCTATGAACAGCGGTGGCACACCATGCCCGGGGTGACGGTGAACATTGACGATACAACAGGCCAGGCCAGGACCTCCGGTCAGGACGCATCCGTAATTATCGCACCGGTGGCCCAGGAGGAGCCCTTGGACGCCACCGTGGAATCCGGCTATTACACACCGGCGACCGGTAGTGTGATGGAGACCCAGCACGCCCTCTATACAAAGAAAGCGGCGGGAACCACCACCATGAACACAGTGATCTATCCCGTTGCGCCGGGCAAGGACTTCACGGTATCTACCCAAAATTTGGAACTTAGCGTGCCGGAGAGTGCAGCCAGTGCCTTTACTGCCACCATTACAAATGCGGATACCCAGGACACGGAAAAGGTTACAAAATATGAAAAGCACATAGAGCGGGACACTATGAAAGACCAGACCTTTGGCAGCTATGTTACAGACGGGTATCTGGCTGTGGTGGACGAAACCAACGGCAGGCTTTCCATGGCGGCCATGCAGGGAGGAACCAAACTGAATGATGCAGCGGGCAGAAGCCTGATCCTCAGCAAAAACCGTCTGGAGGGCTTCTCGGTTACATGGAAGAACGGACAGCTGGAACTGAGCACCGGCAAGACGGTGGTGCACGGCAAGGCGGACGTGGATCCTGAGAACGAGATTGACCTGGATCAGCTTACGGTCTATGCCCCCAACTATATCAATGGCGTGACCTTAAACGGCGAACGTATCAGCTATAAGCGTGCGGGCTCTTATATTTACTTCGGCACGGAGCCCCTGCGGGATGACGGCGAGGTACCGGAGCCGGGAGATGACAATAAACCTGCCGCGCCGTCGGCACCGAATCACGGCAGCGGCGGCAGCGGCGGCGGAGGCAGTCAAAACGGCAGCGGCGAAAACAACAACGGAAGCAGCTCAGAACCAGGCCAGAAGGAGCCGGATCTCTATGGCGAAATCGCAGGGCACTGGGCGGAGAAGGAGATTAAGGACTTGGTCCAGCGCGGCATTGTGAAGGGGGACGGCACGGGCCTGAATCTGACCGGACAGGTCACTCGTGCGGAGTTTGCCGCTATGATGATCCGTGTGCTGGGCCTTGAGGAGACTGAATATCAAGGCGGCATGCAGGACGTGCATGCCGGAGACTGGTGCGCGGGGGTGATTCAGACCTGTATGGATCACGGCATCCTGCAGGGCAGCGGTGGTATGATGCGGCCCGACGACCCCATCACCCGTGAGGAGATGGCCAAGGTAGCAGTCTCTGTCAGCGGCAAAGCCATTGAGGGAACATCCTCCTTTACGGATGAGGACAGCATCAGCGAGTGGGCCAAGCCCTTTGTGGATCAGGCGGTGGCCCTGGGGCTGATCAACGGCTTTGAGGATGGCAGTTTTCGTCCTGCAGAGTCCACGCTCCGGGAACAGGCCATGGTGGTCAGCTATCGGCTGCTTCATTTGGAATAGATCCAATGGGCGGGAAAGAACCGTCCAGGAAACGGAGAGCGCCTGTTCAGAACGGCGCTCTCTGTCACTGTGGACCGGCCATGGTTATGGACAGGAAAAGAGGTGCAGAAGATGCAGAAATTATGGTTTGACCATCCGGCAGAGTGCTGGAATGAGGCTCTCCCAATTGGGAATGGAAGCTTGGGCGCAATGCTGTACGGCGGTATGGGGCTTGAGACCATTGCTGTCAACGCGGATACATTCTGGGCGGGCTGTCCTCACGACAAACTGAAAGGGATAAACAGCGCGTGGCTGGAGCCCGCACGGGAGGCCATCCGGCGGGAGAATTTTTCTGCGGCGGAACAACTGGTGCATAAGCATATGCAGGGGGAGGAGGTAGACGGCTATCAGCCGGTGGGAACCCTGCGTCTGGACTATCAGCTGCCGGACCGCGGACAGTATCAAAGCCGGACGCTGGAGCTGGCGCAGGGTATCCATCAGACCCGGTTCACAGCCGGAGGAAGGGAATACTGTACCGAGGCCTTTGTGAGTTTTGAACATGACGTGATCGCTGTACGGGTAACCTGTGACCGGCCCGCCTGTTTCCGCGTCGGTATGGACGGGCACTATGTGAAGGAGCGGGAACAGCTGCCGGACAGTCTGATCCTTCGCGGGCAAGCCCCGGAGGTGTCCAATCAGCTGGCTTATTATTATCCTGAACGGGTTCTGCATGTACAGGGGGAGCGGGGAGTGTGGTACGAACTGGCCGCAGCTGTTCGGTGTGACGGAATTCTGCGGCAGGAATGTGAAAGCATTTGGATAGAGGACGCCGCTGAGGTGTTCCTCTGTCTGTCGGCTGTCACCAGCTATGACGGGATGTGCCGCGCCCCCGGCCGGAAAGTGCGGGGCCGGGCTCTGGATCAAGCCAGGACAGGACTGGAGGCCGGGTATGATACCCTGCGGCGCGCGCATGTGAGATGGTTTTCCGGCCATATGGAACGTCTGGAGCTGGAGCTCACATCAGAGCCGGAACAGGAAGCCCTGCCTGTGGATAAACGCCTTCAGCGGGTGCAGAAGGGAGAGGAGGATCCTGGGTTTGCAGCCCTGTACCTGCAGTATGGCCGGTATTTGCTGCTGAGCAGTTCCGCCAAGGGCATGCCGGCCAATCTTCAGGGAATCTGGAACGGTCAGGAAAAGGCCCGGTGGAACAGCAACTATACTCTCAATATCAACTTGCCGATGAACTATTGGCTGGCAGAGACGGGTAATTTGGAATTCTGTCATAAGCCCCTGTTTGATTTTCTGGACAAGAGCCGGGAAAACGGCCGGGCGGCGGCCCGGGCGTACTTTAACTGCGGCGGCTTCTTTCTGGCGCACAACAGCGATCTTTGGGGGAGTGCAAACCCAGTGCGCGGCTATCCCAGGTGCATTGCCTGGACAACGGGGGCGGCCTGGCTTTGCAGGCATCTGTGGGAGCACTATCTCTTTGGCGGTGACCGTATGATGCTTTCAGAGCATCTGCCGGTGATGGAGGAGGCTGTACGCTTTACCCTGGATTATTTAAAGCCGGACGGCGAAGGAACGCTTTCGTATTATCCATCCTCCTCTCCGGAGAACGAGTATCTTTGGAATGGGGAAAAAATAGCGGTCACCCGGGACAGTGCCATGGAGCTGTCCATTGTCCGGGAGCTTCTGGAGATCTATCTGGCCGCCCTTAAAGTGCTGGAACGCTCCGGTGAATCCATGGCGGCGGAGGCGGAGCAGGCGCTTACCGGACTGCGGCCTCTTGCGGCCGGCAGGGACGGGCGGCTTTTGGAATGGGGCCGGGAGGCGGAGGAGGCGGAACCGGGCCACCGGCATCTCTCCCATCTATACGGGGTATATCCGGCCTGGACGCTGGAGAGGGACCCGGAGCTCTATGCTGCGGCCCGGCGTTCCCTGGATTTCCGGATGGAGCATGGCGGGGGACATACGGGCTGGAGCGCCGCCTGGGCTGTGTGCTTGTATGCCCGGTTCGGCGAAGGCGCCAGGGCTTTGGAATTCCTGAAAAAGCTGTGGTGTAACTCCACCCTTTCCAATCTCTTTGACACCTGTAACGACGTCTTTCAAATCGACGGGAATTTGGGTGCGCCGGCGGGAATTCTGGAGATGCTTGTCCAGAGTCACCGGGGCCGGATTGACCTGCTCCCCGCCCTGCCAAAGTGCTGGAAGGACGGACGGGTCCGCGGCATACGGCTGCGGGGCGGCGGCGAGTTGGATATGGCATGGAAGGACGGACAGCTGCTGGACTATCGGGTGCGTGGTGTACATGTCCTGCCCGTCTATTATCAAGGAGAGAGATTACAAGGAGAAAAACTGCGATGAAGGAATATTTGAATTCAGGAAAGGACAAAGAACTGAATCTTCCCTACAGCCCCATGGCTCTGGGGCTGGAATACAAGGGGGTGACCATCACTGACCCGGCGCATTGGTATTGGTGCGTTTCCCCCATAGAGGACACGCAGGGACGGGTGCATCTCTACTGCTCCCGCTGGCCTTTGGGCGGCGGACTGGAATACTGGCGGACTCGGTGCGAGATCGCGCATTTTGTGGGAGATTCTCCGGAGGGGCCGTTCACGTTCGCTGATGTGGTGCTGGACAATGCCCGGCTCCCGGAACCCGAATGGCAGGTTTCGCCCCATAACCCCCATATTGCCAAATTGGACGGGACGTATGTGCTCACCTATATTGTGCAGGATATACGGCAGGAGCGGGGCTATGGCACAAGCATCGGCCAGATGACGGCTCCCTCGCCGGACGGTCCGTGGAGTTTTGTGTCTGACAACGGAATTGTCCTCAGACCGTCAGAAAATCCAAAGGATTGGTATTACCGCGGTGTGACCGGGGTGGACAATCCCGCATTTATGAAATATAATGAAAAGTACTGGCTGTTTTTCAAGTCCGGTATGGCTCATGATGGTTCGATGCACTACGGCTATGCTGTCTCAGACAGCCTTGGCGGACCCTATGTGGTCTGCGGGGAGCCGAAGATGGATAATATCAGCTATGTGGAGGACGCGGCCTGTCTGGAGTACGGAGGCGGGGCGTATCTGCTGACCACAGATAATTTCGGCAGAAACAGCGGGATTTTCGGCGCGGGTATTCTCTGGCGTATGGAGGATGGCTTTTTCAGTTTGAAGAATGCCCGGATTGCCTATGGCGTGCTGTCGGATTACACTGCACTGTCCGGGGAAACAACCTATGTCTCGGATGACCATTCCGGAAAGCTGGAACGCCCCGGGATCTTGATGCAAAACGGGAAACCGGCTTATCTGTATGGGTGTACCCGGGCCAGCGTCTGCGGCACGGGAAAAAGCGAGAGCTATATCTTCAAAATTCATGAATTCTGAAAATAACAATATATAAAAATAAAAGCGGGAGGCGTTTAAAATGATTGTGAAGAATTCGCAAGTGAAATATGAGAGATTGGATGGAAAGTGCCGGAGAAAAATTTTGGCCCATGACGGCGGGATGATGATGGTGGAGGTCACCTTTGACAAGGGCGGGGTCGGCAGTGTCCATACGCATCCGCACGAGCAGATTACATATGTTGCAAAAGGAAAATTTGAATTTGAGATCGGCGGGGAAAAAACGGTGGTTGCACAGGGTGACAGCCTGTATATGCCGCCGAACACGCCGCACGGGACCCTTGCGCTGGAAGACGGCGTTTTGGTGGATGTTTTCACGCCCCAGCGGGAAGATTTTCTGAAATAAGGGGAGAGGGATATGTTTTTATTTCAAGCGGATGAGGCGGCGGCCCTGCGGGAGCGGGCCAGGCATCAGGACTTTATCTTCGCGCTGCTTGACCGGAAGGCGGGGTATTTGGCGGATCATCCATTGTATGTGCCGGAGGTCAGCGCGGCAAACTGGGGGATGTATTACCACTGCCCTGATGACTCCGCGGCTTTGACATTTGATTTTAAAAATCCTCATGTCCATGTATGTCCGAAGTGCGGAAAAGCTCAGTCCGGCGAGCCTTTTGACAGCGCCTGGGAGAGCGTGATTCACGGAGATAATGCGGAGACGGCCCTGCGCTATGCCTATCTCTATGTTCTGACACAGGACACATCTCATGCGGCCCAGGCCTCTGCGATCCTGCTGGCCTATGCCAAAAGGTATCCTAACTATCAGATACATGGAGACATCCCGTATAACGGGCCGGGGCTGACGTTTGCTCAGACGCTGGATGAGGCGGTGTTTCTGCGGAAACTGGCCTATGCCTATGATCTTGTGCGTGAGAGCATGACAGAAATGGAACAGAATACGGTTCTGGAAAATCTGTTCCGGCGCGGCGCGGCATTCCTGCTGGACCACCGCACAGCCCAAGTGCATAACCATGAGGTGCTCATCAATTCCGCTGCCGGAATCCTCGGACTTCTGCTGGAGGACGCAGCTGTCATTGAAGATGCGCTGTATGCGCCCTTTGGACTCTTGGAACAGCTGGAGCGGGGAACTCTGCAGGATGACTTTTGGTTTGAAGGCACCATCAGCTATCATGAATATGCACTGGAGGCTTTTTTTACCTATGAAATTTTTGCGCGTTATACACCCTGCAGCAATCTCGGAAATCTAAAGTATCTGCGGATGCTGAAAAAGGCCCGGGTATTTCTGCTGGATGACAATACCGTACCGGCACTCAATGATTCCCGGTGTCTTGGCCAAAAATTTCATGCGGACCTGGCGCTTGAATTTGGATATGCCTATTACCGGGACCCGGAAATTCTTGATTTGCTGCATATCGGGTATCAAGACCGTGCGCGGGACAGCAGAGACGCCTTTTTCTTCGGCGCAGAGCAGCTGCCGGACCAGGAGAGGCTCCCAAAGATGAACTACCATAACGCCGCTGGAAGCGGCATTACCATCCTGCGCGGCGGGCAGGAGAGATTTCTGCTTATCAAGCACAGTCCCTTCGGCGGCGAGCATGATCACTATGACCGGCTGGGTATCAGCTTTTCCGCTTTCGGCGACCAGATGTGCAGTGACCTTGGGACCGTTCCCTATGGCGTGAAATGGCACTATGATTACTATAAAAATACTGGAACACATAATACAGTTATGGTAGAAGAGTCCAATCAGCCGCCGCAGAACTGTCAGGTGCTGGAATACCGGGCAGAAGAGGACGGCACTTATCTGGATTGCCGCGTCCGATGGAGCGGCCGCTGTCAAATGCCGCCGACCTTTGTGCTCCAGCAATGGGAGAACGAGTCTTATGCGGACACCTGCTTCCGCCGCCGTATTTTGTGGAAGGGAGCATACTTTATTGATGTATGTACGGTGAATCATCCTCAGCCGCGCTGTACAGACTGGATTCTTCATGTGGATGGCCGGCGGAAGACGTCGCTTGAAGGAACCCGGATTGAAGATTTCAGCCAGCGGAAGCCTTTTTGTTTTCTGTCGGAAGCGGTTCAGCTTAAAAATATGCCCGTGATTGTCCAGGAGTGGAAAACGCCGCATGGTTCGTTCCGCTTATTCTCCTATGGGGAGGAGGGCGGCATATATGCCGCAAAGGGTCCGAACCTTCCGCCGGAGAAACAGCTTGACTATATTATACAGAGGCAGAGTGCAAAACAGTGCCTGTTTATCAATGTGTTTGAAGCGTATCAGGACGAACCCGCCGTCTGCAGCGTTCAAATATCCGTAAAGGACAGCACCGCTTTGGTGACAGTCAATGGGGAAACAGAAGCTTTTTATATTGAAAGATAAAGCGGAAAACCGCGGCTCAGTCAGAGACCGCGGTTTTTGTGTATGGATCAATCTGATTCCGCCGGATTACTGGACTTTAAGGGTGCTCACTGACCGGTGGGAGAATGGCCGTAGGTGCGGCAGAAGAGTTTATAAAAGTTTGAGTAGTTCCCAAAACCGGCCTCCTCGCTGGCTTCGGTCCAAGATATCCCCTGTGCGGCCAGTTCCCGCGCCATAAGCAGACGCTTGTGGGTGACATATTGGTTCACCGTATAGCCGGTGTATTTTTTGAAGCTCCGGCAGAGATGGCATTTGGTGATATAAAAGTGGTCCGCAATCCCGTCAAGGGGGAGCGGGTCTGTCAGGTGCGCGTTGATATACAGGATCACATTCTTGATCTGTTCGTTGTGAAAGGCTGCCTTGTCCGTTTTCACGCCGATCCGGTTGAGCAGATAAAGCAGTTCCAGCATTGCGCCCAGTGCAGCCACGCCGTGGTCGTCAGGATCACTCAAATAGGATTCCATCCGGCCCAGGAGAGCGGGAATGTTATACTGGGCGGAAGCGGCGGCGGAAATGCAGTTGTCCACCCCGAGAGGGCGGTTGACAAAGATTTCTTTATAGGCCTCACAGTTATGTTTGACAAAAAAGCTGTTTTCAATACTGATGACAATCCGTTCATAGACGGCAAAGCTCCGGTGATGTACATAGTGCATCTCAAAATTCTGCGCCAGAATAATGTCATAGGGATGGAGGGGATAGCGGGTTCCCTCCACCAGAAATTCCGCATCACCCTGAATAAAAACAAAGATTTCATAGCACTCTGTATGGTTGTGCAGGATGAATTCCTTATTTTCAATATCGTGTTCCAGGGTGTGCCCGAAGCTGAATCCCTGTTCTGGCAAATAGGCGTGCATTGTTTATCCTCCCGGTCTGTACGTTCTCTTTTTGTTATTTTACACGAAGTAATCAATATTTGCAAGGTTTTTGTCAATATAGATTTGGAAAATTTACAATATTCGTATTATAATCAAAGAAAATCTTGAAGTGAAGAAAGGATTTGGTTGGGTATGAGTCAGTTTGTACTATCCGGATTTTCTGATGAAATTGATCCGGCAGTGGATCTTCAGTTTGCACATCTAAATAAACTGGGCATCCGCTGTTTTGAGCCGCGCTGTGTGGACGGCAAGAATATTTCAGAGCTCACAGAGCAGGAGGCCGCGGCCCTGCGGCAGAAGATGGATGCTGCGGGGATTCGGGCATCCTCCATTGGATCGCCCATTGGAAAAATCAAGATCACCGAGGCGTTTGAACCCCATCTTGCCCTGCTCCGGCAGGTTATGCGGACCGCAAAACTCCTGGGGACGCACTATATCCGGATATTCAGCTTCTTTATCCCGGAGGGCGGGGATCCCGCTGTGTACAGGGACGAGGTCATGAGACGTATGCGCGCCATGACCGAGGCGGCTGAGCAGGAGGATATGATTCTGCTGCATGAGAACGAGAAAGAGATTTACGGGGACACAGCGTCCCGGTGCCTGGATATTCTGGAGACGGTCAATTCCCCGAACCTCCGGGCGGTGTTTGACCCCGCCAACTTCATCCAGTGCGGACAGCGGGTATATCCGGACGCCTATGACCTGCTTCGGCCCTATGTGGCGTATATGCACATCAAGGACGCAAAGTCGGATGGAAGCGTGGTGCCTGCCGGCATGGGGGACGGCGCGCTGGAGGCGCTGCTGCGCGCTTTGAAGGACAGCGGCTACGAGGGCTTTTTGAGTCTGGAGCCGCACCTTGGCGAATTTAAAGGGCTGGCAGAGCTGGAGAACGGCAGTTTGATGAAGGGGCTGGAAAAGTCGACGCCGGGGAAGTTCACCCTGGCCTATGAAAGTCTGGTACAGATTTTAGAAAGGATTGACGCAGCATGGAAAGAGTGAGATTTGGAATCGTGGGCCTCGGCAACATGGGCACCACACACGCGAAAAATGTATTTGAGGGAAAGGTGCCGAAGCTGGAACTCGCGGCAATCTGCGACATCGCGGAGGGGCGCCGGGAATACGCGGAAGAGAACTTCAAAGGGGTACAGGTCTTTGACGATGCCCAGGCCATGTTTGACAGCGGACTGCTGGACGCGGTCATCATTGCAACACCCCACTATGATCATCCGCCCCTTGCAATCAAGGCCTTTGAGGCGGGGCTGAACGTTATTACGGAAAAGCCTGCGGGCGTGTATACAAAGCAGGTGCTGGAAATGAATGCCGCGGCGGAAAAATCCGGCAAGCTGTTTGGCATTATGTACAACCAGAGAACCAATCCGGTATACCAAAAGCTCCGCCAGCTGATTCAGAGCGGCCAGCTGGGCCATATCAAGCGGATCAACTGGATTATCACAGACTGGTACAGGTCCCAGACCTACCATGACAGCTGTACCTGGCGGTCTACCTGGAAAACAGAGGGCGGCGGCGCGCTGATCAACCAGAACCCGCATCAGCTTGACCTGTGGCAATGGCTGTTCGGCATGCCGAAGCGGATCATGTCCCATGTGTCCTTTGGAAAATACTATGATATTGAGGTGGAGGATGATGTGACCGCGTTCATGGAATACGGCAATGGGACCACCGGTGTGTACATCACTTCCACCGGCGAAGCCCCCGGGACCAACCGGCTGGAAATCTCCTGTGATATGGGACGCGTGGTTGTGGAGAAAAACGCGATCTCCTTCCAGCGGAATGTGGAGTCGGAGCGGGCGTTCAACGCGGAGAACACGGAGATCTTTGGCAAGCCGGAGTGCTGGGACTGCAGCATTCCGGTGGATACCAGCGGCGGCCCCCAGCATATTGGAATTTTGAAGGATTTCACAAAGGCGCTGATCACCGGGAGCGAGCTTCTGGCGCCGGGGTATGAGGGCGTCAACGGCCTGACCATTTCCAATGCCATCCACTATTCCGCGTGGACCGGCGGCTGGGCAGACCTGGAGAATTTTCCGCACGATGATTTTAAGCGGATTTTGGATGAGAAAATTGCCGGTTCCACCGCGGTGAAAAAGGAAATACAGCGTACCACCGGCACAGATAATACATATTGAGGAGGAGATTATGATGGATCATAGAATCGGTGCGCAGCTTTACACTGTGCGGGATTTCACACAGACGGCGGAGGGGCTTGAGGAGACCTTTCAGAAGCTGAAAAATATTGGATACCAGACCGTACAGCTTTCCGCCATCGGCCCCATGGAGGGAGCAGTGGTGCGGGATCTGTGCGACAGGTATCAGCTGGAGCCCGTCTGTACCCATAAAAGCCCGCAGGACTATCTGGAGAATCTGGACGCCACTATCGCATATCATAAAACGGTGGGCTGTCAAATCGCGGGCCTGGGCGCCATGCCATGGGATGTGCCGAGAACGGCCCGGGGCATGCGTGACTTTATCCGCGACTTTACGCCGGTATCCCGCGCGCTTCGGGAGGCCGGACTGTGCTTTGCCTACCATAACCATGCATTTGAGTTTATCCGGGACGAGGGCAAATTTCTGATGGACATTTTGCTGGAGGAATCTGATTTTGATCTGATTCTGGATGTGTACTGGCTGTCCTTTGCCGGGATAGATCCCGCGGATTTCATCCGCCGGGCGGGAAGCCGGGCCAGAATCATTCACTTTAAGGACCTTGCGGTCAACCAGGAGAACAAGGTAGAGATGGCAGAGGTTATGGAGGGAAACCTGGACTGGGATAAAATCATTCAGGCCTGTGAACAGGCGGGTTGTCAGGCGGCCATGGTGGAGCAGGACATCTGCAAAGGCGATCCCTTTGAAAGCCTGCGAATCAGCTATGACAACCTGAAGGCAAAGGGATTTTGCTGAGCTATGAAAAAGGGATGCGTTGTTGGCATGGGCGCCATTGGTCCGGTCCATGCCGCCGGTTTGGAACCCCGCGGGAGCCTGTACGGAATTTGCGACAATCAGGCACAGCGTCTGGCGGGGTTTCAGCCGGAAAATGAAAAGCTCCGCCGGTATGCGGACCTGCGCAGTGTGCTGGAGGATCCTCTTGCAGAGGTGGTGCACATCTGCACCCCGCACTGCCTGCACCGGGAGATGACTGTTGCCGCGCTGGAGGCCGGTCGGGCGGTTGTGCTGGAAAAGCCGGCGGCCATGAACCTTGAGGAGCTTGCGGACGTCCGCGCCTGCGCGGAAAGAACAGGCGGCCAAATCTGTGTGATGCTTCAGAACCGCACAAATCCGGCGGTTCGCCGGCTCAAAACGTTTCTGGAAACCGACCGCAGCTTGGGAAAAGTGCTTGGAATCACCGGGTTTTTGACCTGGCGCCGGGACGCCGCCTATTATGCACAGGATCCATGGCGCGGTAAGTGGAGCACAGAGGGCGGCGGGTTGCTGATTAACCAGGCCATCCACACCATTGACCTGATGGGCTATCTGGGCGGACGGATCACAGAGGTGCGGGGCAGTATCTCCAATAAGACTCTAAATGGAATTGTCGAGGTTGAGGACACGGCGGATGCGGTCTTTGAGACGGAGACCGGGCTCAGGATGTGCTTTTATGCCACCAATGGATACGCGTTCAGCGACCCGGTGAGGCTGGAGGTGCGTATGGAAAAGGGCCTTCTCCGCTATGCGGACAACCGGCTGTACCGGGTCACGGACGACACCTGTGAGGTTCTGGCCTACGACACGCCGGAACATCCGGGAAAAGCCTGCTGGGGCGGCGGTCACCGGACGGTGATCGAGGGGTTTTATCAATATCTGGAGACCGGTGAAGGGGAGTATGTTACCCTTGCGGACGCTGTACCGGCCATGGAAACCCTGTTTGCCTTTTATCAGAGCGCACGGGAGGGTCGGGCGGTTTTGGTATGACCGCCGCTGTATGTGCAAAATATTGAGCGTGTATGAAAAATCACACCCTGATTTTCAGGGTGTGATTTTTTGCGGGCATATAAAGGACTTTTTCCTTTTGACAACCGCAATATTTTGTGTTAAAATAAAAGCTATGTCAGAATCCGGACAGAATGATTTTGCCGTGCGGGTTCTCTGCGATGTATTGATATTTTGATTTGGAGGTAGGCAAATGTCTGCAAGCACATACGATAATTCCAGTATTTCGTCCCTGAAGGGCGCGGACCGGGTCCGGAAACGTCCGGCTGTCATCTTTGGTTCCGACGGGATAGAGGGCTGTGAACATTCGATGTTTGAAATCCTTTCCAATTCCATTGACGAGGCGAGAGAGGGATTCGGTAATCTCATCAATATCACCCGGTATCTGGACCATTCCATTGAAGTGGAGGATTTCGGCCGCGGCTGTCCTGTGGAGTATAACGAGCGGGAGAAGCGCTTTAACTGGGAACTGGTGTACTGCGAGATGTACGCGGGCGGAAAGTACAAAAACAACGCCGGCGGAAACTATGAGTTCTCCCTTGGACTTAACGGTCTGGGCGCCTGCGCCACCCAATACAGCTCCGAATATATGGACGTGGAGGTGCTGCGGGACGGTTATAAATTCAATCTGCACTTTGAAAAAGGACAGAACATCGGCGGCCTGCAGAAGACCAAATTCCGGCACCGGCACACGGGAAGCCGGACCCGGTGGAAGCCCGACCTTGACGTCTTCACTGACATCAACATCCCGCTGGAGTTTTATCAGGGCATCCTGAAACGGCAGGCGGTGGTCAATTCCGGCCTGCGTTTCGTGCTGAAAAACGAGGTGACGCCCGGGGAGTTTGAGACCTATGAGTACTATTATGAGAATGGAATCGTGGATTATGTCAAGGAGCTTTCCCATGAAAAGGAGCTGACGGCGGTCCACTGTATTGAGGCGGAGCGCAAGGGCCGGGACCGGGCGGATTTGGATGAATATAAGGTGCGGATGAGCTTTGCATTCTGCTTCAACAATGAATACAACGCGCTGGAATACTACCACAACTCCAGCTTTCTGGAATACGGCGGCTCGCCGGACAAGGCGGTGCGCAACGCCTTTGTGTATGCCATTGACCAGTATCTCAAGCAGAACAGCAAGTATACGAAAAACGAGGGGAAGATCCAGTTCTCGGACATAGAGGACAGCCTGATTCTGGTCAGCAACTCCCTGTCCACCATGACCAGCTATGAAAACCAGACCAAAAAAGCGATTACAAACAAGTTCATTCAGGATTCCATGACCGAGTTTCTGCGGGAACAGCTTGGCATCTATTTCATTGAGAATAAGCTGGACGCGGAAAAGATCTGCGAGCAGGTACTGGTGAACAAACGGAGCCGTGAGACGGCGGAAAAGACCCGGATCAATGTGAAGAAAAAGCTGGGCGGCAGCCTGGACGTGGCAAACCGGGTCAAGAAGTTTGTGGACTGCCGGAGCAAGGATGTCACCCGCCGGGAGGTCTATATCGTGGAGGGCGACTCCGCTCTGGGCGCCTGCAAGCTGGGGCGGGACAGCGAATTCCAGGCCATCATCCCCATCCGCGGCAAGATTCTGAACTGCCTGAAGGCGGAGTACAACAAGATATTTAAGAGCGACATCATCATAGACCTGCTGAAGGTTTTAGGATGCGGCGTTGAGATCACAAGCAAGCATAACAAGGACTTAAATTCCTTTGATCTTGGGAATCTGCGCTGGAGCAAGGTCATTATCTGTACGGATGCGGATGTGGACGGCTACCAGATCCGGACCCTGATTCTGACCATGATTTACCGGCTGGCGCCCACGCTCATTGAGAAGGGCTATGTCTATATTGCGGAATCTCCGCTCTACGAGATCAACTGTAAGGACAAGACCTATTTTGCGTTCAATGAGACTGAAAAAGCGGAGATCATGAAGAAACTGGAAGGCAAAAAATACACCCTTCAGCGGAGCAAGGGCCTGGGTGAGAACCAGCCGGAAATGATGTGGGAGACCACCATGAATCCGGAGACACGGCGGCTGATCAAGGTGATGCCGGATGATGTTGTCAAGACCCAGGAGATGTTTGATCTGCTTTTGGGTGATAATCTGGCGGGCAGGAAAGAGCATATCGCCAATTTCGGCCATGCGTTCATTGATCTGACAGACGTGATGTAATACCCGGCCGGGCGTTTTGTCCGGAGGTGATTGAGGAGTTTTGATAGCGATGAAAAAACCGATAATAGAAGAACAGCAAATTACAGATACCCTGGAACAGAACTATATGCCGTACGCCATGAGCGTCATCATCTCCCGGGCCATCCCGGAGATCGACGGCTTTAAGCCCTCCCACCGGAAACTGCTGTATACCATGTACAAGATGGGGCTGCTGACCGGGAACCGGACCAAATCCGCCAACGTCGTGGGCCAGACCATGCGTCTGAACCCCCACGGCGATCAGGCGATCTATGAGACCATGGTCCGTCTGACCGAGGGAAACGGCTCTCTGCTCCTGCCGCTGGTGGACTCAAAGGGAAACTTCGGCCGCCAGTATTCCCGGGATATGGCCTACGCGGCCTCCCGTTACACGGAGGTGAAGCTGGCCAAGGTCTGCGGCGAGATCTTCCGGGACATTGACAAGAACACCATTGACTTTGTGGACAACTATGACGGCACCATGAAGGAGCCTGTTCTGCTGCCCACCACCTTTCCCAATGTTCTGGCAAATCCAAATCAGGGGATTGCGGTGGGAATGGCCTCTAATATCTGCAGCTTTAATCTGAGAGAGCTGTGCGAGGCCACCGTTCTGATTATGAAGGATCCGGAGGCGGATCTGCTGGATGTGATGCCCGCGCCGGACTTCCCCTTTGGCGCCGCCCTGATCTATAACCGTGACGAGATGCGGGAGATCTATAAAACGGGCCGCGGCAGCTTCAAGATGCGGGCCAAATATGAATATGACAAAAAGCAGAACTGTATCGACATCAAGGAGATTCCCTATACCACAACCGTAGAGGCCATTGTGGAAAAGATTGTGGATCTGGTCAAGAACGGCAAGGTCAAGGAGATTTCTGATATCCGGGATGAAACCGACAAAAAGGGCCTGAAGCTGACCATTGACTTAAAACGCGGAACGGACCCGGATAAGCTCATGGCAAAGCTGTTCCGCATGACGCCGCTTCAGGACAGCTTTGGATGCAACTTCAACATTTTGGTTGAGGGCTCCCCCATGGTTCTCGGCGTCAACGATATCCTGAGCGAATGGCTGCGGTTCCGCCGGAGCTGTGTCCTGCGGGGTGTTGCTTATGATATTGAACGGAAAAAAGAAAAGCTTCATCTGCTGGAGGGACTTGAGCTGATCCTGCTGGACATTGACAAGGCCATCCGGATTGTCCGCGAAACGGAGGAGGACGCCCTTGTGGTGCCGAACCTGATGCGGGGCTTTGGGATTGACGAGATACAGGCCGAGTATGTGGCGGAGATCAAGCTCCGCAACCTCAATAAGGACTATATTCTCAAGCGCACGGCTGAGATCGAAAAGCTCAAGGAGGAAATTGAAGACCTGGAAGGGATTCAAAAGAGCAAGGCGCGGGTCAACAAGGTCATAGAAAAACAGCTGAGAGAGGCGGCGAAGAAATACGGCTCCGACAGGCGGACCGAGCTCATCTCTGAGGCGCATATCGAAGAACCGGAGGAGGAACAGCTGATTGAGGATTATGCGGTCCGCCTGTTCCGGACAGCCCATAACTATATCAAGAAGATTTCCCTTGTGTCCCTGCGGTCCAGCGGGGAACAGCGGCTCAAGGACGACGACTATATCATACAGGAGGCGGAGACCACCAACCGGGCCGAACTTTTATTTTTTGCCAGCGGCGGTGACGTGTTCAAGCTCCGCGCCCATGATATACCGGATGGAAAGGCCAGCCAGCTGGGCGAATTCATTCCCAATCTGGTGGGGATGACGGAAAAAGAAGATATCATTGGCATGGTGCTCAGCGGGGACTACAGCGGGCACCTGCTGTTCTGCTTTGAAAACGGCAAATGCGCCAAGGTGCCGCTGAAGAGCTATGTGACCAAGTCGAACCGGAAAAAGCTCACCGGCGGTTTTGCCGCCCAGTCCCCTGTTGTGGGCATGGTCTTTCTCAAAGAGGACACGGATATCATGCTCAAAAGCACCGCGGACAAGGCGCTGACCGTAAATACGGAAAAAATCCCGGTCAAGACCACCCGGACCAGTCAGGGCGTCAATGTCATGACCCTTCGAAAGAACGCCGTGGTCAGGGAGATGGCCAGGGCGGAGGAATGCGGCATTGCCAACTTTGCCCGGTACAGAAGCCGGAATATTCCTGCGGCGGGATCTGTGATCCGGGATGAGGACAAGGGCATTGAACAGCTGGGGTTTGATCTCGGCCCCATGGAGGAAACTGAATCGTAAACACAGGGGCTCAGGCTGATGCCTGAGCCCCTGTGCAATGTCAAGAGCAGACGGCGGAAAAAGCTTGCGTTTCAGCGGCATTCATGGTATGATACGGATATCAATGATACACAGAGAGGAGTGTCAGCATGGAAGAGTTAAAGGCAATTATGGAGAAATTTGCGGCATCCGGCTGGGATCTGATCGCTGTGCCCGCACAGCAGTGGCTGGACGGCAAGGCGGATCATGAGGCTTTGACAGCCGCGGTGAGACAGGCGGATCAGGAATGCGGCGCGTGTGGATGTGAACTGGATCCGCTGTATAAAAGGGCGCTGGAGTTGCTTTGAGCCCAGACCTTTTATCAATCTGACCCGCTCGTTTAAAAGATATGGCCCCCGGCAGCTGCCGTGGGCCTTTTTCTGTGCCGGACTTGATCAAAAGCCAAATTTATGATACAATGCAGTCACAGAGCAATCTGTATGATGCAACGGGGTGCAAGGAATCCAAATAAAGGAGAATTGCTATGAACACAGAAAAGAGAAGGAAGGGCGGCTCAATAGACCGTCTTCGGCGTGTTTTGTGCCTTGGCATCAGCCTGGCCTGTGTGGCGGGCGGCGGCCAGGCCGCCGCGCAGGAGACCGCCGAACCGGTGATCGAACAGACGGACATAGCTGTGGTGGTTGACGGGGTGCCGCTGGAACTGGAGACGCCGCCTGTTATGGAGGCGGGCAGAACGCTGGTGCCCATGCGCGCGCTGTTTGAAACCCTGGGCGCGGAGGTGAGCTGGGAGGAAGCGCGGCGGGAGGCCGCCGCAGTCACCCCGGAGCGGGAAATCGTATTTGCCATTGACAATCCCCGGGCGGCCGTGAATGGATGGGTCAGGATGATGGATGTACCGGCGCGGCTGGTACAGGATAAAACCATGGTGCCGCTTCGCTTTTTGTCTGAGAACCTGGGCTATCGGGTGGATTGGGACGAAGCGGACCGGCGGGTGCGGATTTCGTCCTACCCGGTGCCGGAGGGGGCGGAGCGCCTCAGGGACGGCGCAGTGTATGCGGGGACGGATGAGTCTGATCCCTGCTATATACTGGAGGCTGAAAGGAGCGGCTATTATTTCATTGGCATCAGAGGGGAGGCGGAACCGGATTTTGCCGCGTATTACAGGGAATCACCGGGGACGCCGGTCTTGGATGATTTCACAGCTCTTTACGCCGGCTTTGGGGAGGAGGTTCCCGCCTATATTACGGAACGGCTGGAGGATGAGCAGGGTTTTTGCTATAGGCGGTATTATCTAAAGGAAAATCAGGCACTGATTCTACAGGATTTTCAGGGCGGGATCTATGCGCTGACCGCTGTGTTTCCAAAGGATGGTGACATCGCGTTCCGGCCGGTTGGGGGCGGGAAATTCATCACCGCCAACAATCCGGAGGACCTGACCGAAAAGGATCTGGCGGACCGGGCCTCTGACCGGGATTATCAGCCCATGCTGACGCTTCGCGGCCAAGGGCCGGACCGGTACACGCTGTTTGCGTGGCATATCAACAATTTGCGGCAGGATGATATCTACGTGGATTATCTGTTTCACGCCAATGTGGACACGACCGTCCGAATTACAGGGATGTCCGCTGGAATTCCCGGCGTGAACGACGCGGAATGGACCTGTTCCCAGGCCTATGCGGACTATAAGGGATGGGCAATCCAGAAAGGGGACAACCTTCTGACCGGCGCGGAGTCTCTGCGGGAGGATTTGCCCATGGAATGGACGATCCCGGCCGGACAGGATATGTGGTACTCCGCCATGTATGAGGCGGCGGCTGGGCCCATGAACTATCCCGCCATTCCGAAAGCCCGGGAAATCACCACGGATAACGGAAGTTCCCTGTGGCGGTATTCGGGATTCTATATGATGGATTTTGAGATTGTTGCCGGCGAGCTTGATTTTTCGGAAACCTGCTATGTTGACCGCGGGGCCGTGGACACCGCCAGGGTAAACCGGGGCACGGGTGCCTATAAATGGGACTATATGCACAAGGGGGTGGCCGATACCGTGCCGGAGGTACGGACAGAGCTCTATGCTTCGATTGACCCGGAGGACACCGTGATACCGGTGACTCTGTATAACTCCTATAACCCAATGGGCATGGAGAGCAGTTTCTGGTTCACCCACCTCAATCCCCAGTGCGATCCCTATACCCATGAAAGCCCCGCGGTGGAGGGAGAGCTCCGGCGGACCCGGGATATTGCGGCCGAGTCCGACCTGCTGCACTACCGTTATGACGATGGGCTGAAGGAGGGATTGTATCAGGAGCCGGTGACCCGTCCAAAGCAAAGGGAATGGTATTTTGATCCCTATCATACCCTTGTTCGGGAGCCGGTTTTCCAGCGGGAGGATGCGGTTTACGGCACCTATTTACTCAGCACCGTACTGGAGGGGTATTACCAGTCCCCCGTATATGGGGAGTTTGTGAAGGGGTTCCGGCCCAACGATCTGCTGCCGCGGCTTGACGAGGTTCTGCAGGATCCGGAAAACCATCTGCGGCCCATGAGCTTTTCTCTGGCCTGGGGCGGCGGGAATTACGGCGTTCTGACAACCTATGACCTCAAGCTCGAAAACCGGACCGATCAGGATAAGCTGGTGGAGTTCCATCTTTTCAACTGGCAGGATAATGTTGTCCGGCTGGTCGATAACAGGACCGGGGAAGCGTTTACCATGGCCACAGGCGAGCATCATGTTATGGATCAGGGCTGGGACAATGTTGAGGCGGGCGACCGCGTGACCCAGTGCATACGGATTCCGGCAGGGGGAAAGGGGGATTATTCCCTCTCCGTGATTCTGGTCACAGCGGACCCCGGCGGCATGAAAAACTTTCTGACAATCAAGGATGCACCTAAAGAGGGGGATCTGCAATGAAAATAAACGCGAGATGGAAAAAGCGGGCCATCGCTTTGGCGGCGGCCCTGACGATTGCCCAGGGCGGGACCGCCTACGGGGAAGGCGGGCTGTTCCGGCCTCTGCAGGAGTCGGATTTTTTGCCCGTGTCCACGGAGGTTAGGGTGCAGGGCGAAGTGTTTGAGATTCTGGGCAGTACCCGGCAAATTAAGGGCCGGGCGCTGGATTCCGCCCAAAAGGCGGAGATGTTTTTGAAAGCGGAGGACGGAAGCTGGGACAGTCTTCCTATAGCGGATGGAAGCCGTCAGCTGTTTGACGATATTACAGAACACACGGGAATTTTGTTGTCAGGCAAGGGCTATCTGCTCAACCGGCTGAATGCGCAGATGCTTGAGACGGATCAGGGCATTCTCCTGCGGCAGGATTTTTATGATGCGGGGAAGAACCCGAAGGTGAATGGAAAGCTTTATCTGTTCGACCGGAATATGAACCTCAGGGAAATCCAGAACCGGGGCGGCTATATCTCCGTCATGGGATATGCGGACGGGGTCTGTTATATCCGCCAGCATTCCGCTTACTGGGGGACAAGTCTGGCCACCGCTTTTGCCAAAGAACAGCGGACCATGGTTTCCTCTGATCTGAAAACATGGACAGAGGACCCCAATGGAAACGGTGTTCCGGTGACAAACGGAACACGGACGCTCTATGTGGAGGCGGGGGTGTATCAGCATCCTGAAAGCGGTAGCATGACCACCTTTGTGCAGGAGCCGGCCAGGGTCTATACCTTTCAGTCTGGCAGGAAACAAGAAGAAATTTGCTATGAAAACCCGGAAATTGGGGATATTCGTGCCGCGGGCGGTTACTTTGTGGCTTTGCCGCCTGTGAAATGGGATGCGGGCCACGCGGCGCGCTCTCTGCATCGGGAGATCGGCTTTTCCCGGGACGGCGTTTATTTTGTCCGGCGTCAGGTGCCGGAAGAACAGGGGAGCGGTTACGGTATTCTGAGGCCCGCTGTGCTTGAAAACGGGAAGATCCTGCTGGATCTGATGTTCTGTCAGGATTTGGCGTACTATGAACACGTCTACTATACGGCCGCGCCGGAGGCTCTGGCCGAAATTACGCCTGAGGCGCCGTCCTATGTGGCGGTCGGCGGAAAGCTCCTGGGGTTCTCGGTCCCGCCGGTGACTGAGCGTGACAGAATTCTGGTTCCCATGCGGTTCCTGTTTGAAAAGCTGGGAGCCCAAGTGACCTGGGATCCGGAGACGCTGGGCGCCACAGCGGAAGTGAATGGTCAGACGGTGACCTTTTTCATTGACCAGCTGACGGCGTGGACAGGCGGCGAGCCTGCGGAGATGGATGTGCCGGCCCGCCTGATTCAGGATAAAACCATGGTTCCCCTGCGGTTTTTGTCTGAGAGCCTGGGTTATACTGTCACCTGGGACGAGGAGACCAGAACGGCCTCTGTGTCCCTGTGAAACTGAACACAAAAAGAGGGCTGTTCCCTGCGGAACAGCCCTCTTTGGCATCACAGGCGCACGGGCACCTGTGACGCGTTGAGATATTGCTTCAAATCCCGTATTTCAATTTCCCGGAAATGGAACAGAGACGCGGCCAGCGCGGCGTCCGCTTTGCCCTCGGTCAGGGCATCCCGGAAATGCTCCATGGTTCCCGCGCCGCCGGAGGCAATCACAGGAATGGAAACATTTTCGGAAATGGTGCGGGTCAGTTCCAGATCGTATCCGGCCTTGGTACCGTCGCAGTCCATAGAGGTCAGCAGGATTTCCCCGGCACCCAGCCGATCTGCCTCCATGGCCCATTCCACCGCGTCGAGCCCGGTGTCAATCCGGCCGCCGTTGACATAGGTGTTCCAGCCGCTTCCGTCTGCCCGGCGCTTTGCGTCAATGGCCACAACCACGCACTGGCGTCCGAATTTGTCCGCCGCGTCGCTGATCAGACGCGGTGTTCGGATGGCGGAGGAGTTGATGGAGATTTTGTCCGCCCCCTCTTTCAGGAGCATCCGAAAGTCCTCCACCGTCTTAATGCCGCCGCCGATGGTAAAGGGGATAAACACGGTTTCCGCAACCCGGCGCGCCATATCCAGCACCGTGGCCCGGGCCTCGTGGGTGGCGGTGATGTCCAGAAACACCAGCTCGTCCGCCCCGGCCTGGTTATAGACCTTGGCGATTTCCACCGGATCGCCCGCGTCCCGGAGGTTTACGAAGTTGACCCCCTTGACTACCCGGCCGTTATGAACATCCAGACATGGAATGATTCGTTTTGCGTACATCAGCGGCTGCCTCCTGTCCTGGTAAAGTTTTGAAGAATCTGAAGTCCAATGTCGCCGCTCTTTTCCGGGTGGAACTGGGTGGCAAAGATGTTCCCCCGGCTGAGCGCCACGGGCAAAACACCGCAGTACTCCGTATCGGCCGCAATGACGGCGGGATCGTCCGGCTGCATGTAATAGGAATGGACAAAGTACACAAAGGGGTGCTCCGGCAATCCCGCAAAGATGGGGGATGCCTTGCGGAAGTTCAGAGAGTTCCAGCCCATGTGCGGAATTTTAAAGCCCTCCTGTTGGGGAATTTTGATAATTTTCCCGGGAAATATGCCAAGACCGGAAATTCCGGGCGATTCCTCGCTGGAATCAAACAGGAGCTGCATACCAAGGCAGATGCCCAAAAAAGGGGTGCCCCGCTCTGTGACCTGATGGATCACATCGGTCAGGCCATTGCGGCGCAGGCTGTTCATACAGTCGCCAAAGGCGCCGACGCCGGGCAGAATCACATGGTCCGCGGCGGCAATGGCGTTGGGGTCAGATGTGATATCCGCCTGTGCGCCCACGAATTCGCAGGCCTTTTGGACGGAACGCAGGTTTCCGGCTCCGTAATCAATGATCGCTGTCATTTTATTACCTCGTTTGCTCAGAATTTTGATTGATTACAGCTATTATACAACATCTTGCAGAACTTGGCAATATGAAAAATCAGCGCTGAAACAGATGGAAACACATTTTTCAGCGTTTTTCTGGCATTTGTGCGATAAATCGGGCAAATGCATTTACAAAATAAAATTTGACCGTTTGAAATCCGTATTTTCTGTACATATTATAAAGTAGAAATGTCAGAAAAAAGGAGAAAACATATGAGCCAGCAGGATATGGAAGAAAGAAACGAGAGTGAAAACACGGCCGGGCAGAGCGGGAAAGATGAAAACGGCGGCCAGGACGGCGGCGGGGACAATCAGATACGGGATATGTCCGCAGTTGCAGTCAAGAGCGGAAAGAGCAGAATTTACTGTATGAGCATCATCGGTGAGATTGAAGGTCACATGGCTCTTCCGCCTCAGAGCAAGACCACAAAATACGAGCATGTGATCCCGGAGCTGGTCCGGGTGGAGGAGGACGACAGCATTGACGGGCTTCTGCTCCTGCTCAACACCATGGGCGGCGACGTTGAGGCGGGGCTCGCCATTGCCGAAATGATTGCGAGCATGAGCAAGCCCACGGTTTCCATTGTGCTGGGCGGCGGGCACAGCATTGGCGTTCCGCTGGCCGTCTCCGCAAAGTATTCCCTGATCGTTCCCTCTGCCACCATGACCATCCAT
This sequence comes from uncultured Ructibacterium sp., assembly GCA_965146665.1. Classification (GTDB taxonomy): domain Bacteria; phylum Bacillota; class Clostridia; order Monoglobales; family Monoglobaceae; genus Ructibacterium. The sequence continues at coordinate 54,414 of CBCTHE010000001.1, read as the reverse complement.
CCAATCCGCATGAACGGCACCGTCATTGGCGTGGCGCAGACCTTTCAGTACTTTAACAAGGTTCAGGACAGACTGACCAATTTTGTGGTCCGCAACTCAAAGGTCAAGGAAAAACGGTTTCGGGAGCTGATGATGGAAACCAAAAAAATTGCCAATGACGTGGGGACAGTTCTCTTTGGAGAAGAGGCTGTGGAATGCGGCCTGATAGACAAGGTGGGCGGTATCTCGGATGCCATGAAAAAGATTCACAAAATGACAAAAAATTAAGTTTTTCTAAATTTGAAAAAATTTTCACGAATTAGCTTGACAGAACCCGCAAATGTCTGTATAATTGTGAAAGTAGAATTTTTTACCTTGACATCTTAGTGTTGACCATACTTGGAGGGAGGGTAGTAAACATGGCAGAAATCAGAGTAAAAGATAATGAATCGTTGGACAGCGCGCTCCGTCGGTTTAAACGTTCCTGCGCAAAAGCGGGTGTTTTATCTGAAGTTAGAAAGAGAGAACACTACGAAAAGCCCAGCGTAAAACGGAAAAAGAAATCCGAAGCGGCGAGAAAACGTAAATACAGATAATTTATATGGGCGGGGATATCCCCGCCTTTTCTTTTTGGAACAAAGGCGTCATGAGACGTGTGCGCCGGGCTTTCCTGCCCGGCCTCTTAGAACAAAATATATGACATGAGGAGGCAAGATATGCAGAAGAAGGAAAATAAGGCCCTGTTTGGCCCGGCGGGGAATTCAGAGAGCTTCTTTGCGGCGGGGCACCGATCCGCGCTGGAGGCCCCTTTATGGGTCAGAGAACACGGCCTCGACTGCTATGAATATCAGGGGGGACATGGGGTGCGGATTTCTGACGACGCGGCGGATGAGCTGGGACAGCGCGCAAGGGAAAACGGAATTCTGCTCTCTATTCACGCCCCCTACTATATCAGCCTGTCCTCCACAGAGGAGGAGAAGCGAGACCGAAGTATTGAATATATCCTCCGGACACTGCGCGCGGCGCGGCATATGGGTGCCGACCGGATTGTGGTTCACGCGGGCTCCTGCGGAAAGATTACCCGCCGGGAGGCCCTGAAGCTGGCTATGGACACCCTGGACCGGGCGCTGGAAGCGGCGGACCGGGAAGGCTATGGGGACATTTATATCTGTCCGGAAACCATGGGCAAGGTCAACCAGCTGGGCAATGTGGATGAGGTGGTAAAGCTCTGCGGCATGAGCCCGCGGATGCTCCCCGTCATTGATTTCGGCCATGTGAATGCCCAGACCCGGGGCGGCCTCAAGGAAAAGGCGGATTTCGCGCAGATACTGGACTGTATGGAGCATAAGCTGGATCCTTATCAGGCACGGCATTTCCACGCGCATTACAGCCGGATTGAGTATACCAATGCCGGAGAGAAAAAGCACCATACCTTTGCGGAAACGGAATATGAGCCGGAGTTTGAGCCCCTGGCCGAGCTTTTGGCAGAGCGTGGGCTGGAGCCGCGGATCATCTGCGAGTCCGCAGGGACTCAGACAGAGGATGCGGCAGAAATGAAACAAATTTATTATGGAAAGCTGGGGCATAAATGATGTATCAGAAATTGAGACAGTTTTTGCGGGAGGCCGACGGCGTGTTCCTGACCTCGCCGCACAATCTGCGGTATTTCACCGGGTTTCGCGGCGGCGAGGGGATCGCGCTCATCACCGGGGAGAGCCGGTACCTGTTTGTGGATTCCCGCTATACGGTGGCCGCCGGTCTGGAAGCGCCGGATTTTGAGGTGGTGGAATTCGGGGCCGGACAGCGGAACGCGGAGATTGCACAGCGGCTCTCCGGGATCCGCAGTCTGGTGTTTGAGGATGAATTCCTGACTGTACAGGAATTTCGAGGGTTTCAGAAAGCCTGGGAGCAGGTGGAATGGATTGGACGGTCTTCGGAGATTGAGGCTTTGCGGATGGTCAAGAGCGAAGAAGAGCTTCGGTGGATGCGAGAGGCGGAGCAGATTGGCGTGGACGCGTTTTTGGCGGTGATTCCCGAGATACGGCCGGGCGCTGCTGAAAACGAGATCGCCGCGGAGCTGGAATACCAAATGCGCCGAGGCGGCGCTGAAGGCACCTCCTTTGAGACCATTGTGGTATCGGGACAAAAGGCCAGCATGCCCCATGGCAAGCCAGACGGGAAAAAGCTTGCGTACGGGGATTTTGTCACCATGGACTTTGGGTGCCGGTTCGGCGGGTACTGTTCGGATATGACCCGGACCGTGGTGGTCGGAAAGGCCAGCGGGGAGCAGAAAAAAATTTATGCGGCCGTGCTGGCGGCACAGCAGAAGGGCCTGGATACCATCCGGGCCGGTATACTGGGCAGAGATGCGGACCGCGCCGCGAGAGCGGTTATAGAGGAGGCGGGCTACGGCAGATTTTTCGGTCATGCGCTTGGACATGGGGTGGGCCTCCTGATCCATGAGCTCCCCAACCTCTCGCCCCGGTGTGAGATCCGGCTGGAGCCGGGGATGGTGGTGACCTGTGAGCCCGGTATCTATGTGCCGGGGCTGGGCGGCGTCCGGATTGAGGATATGGTACGGGTAACCGGGGATGGAATGGAGAATCTGACCCGCCTTTCCAAAGAATTACTGGAGCTTTAGACAGAATTCACTGTGGGATCAAGTTTTTTGGAAAAATGTCTTGCTTTTTTTCCTGCTTTAGTATAAAATATAAAAAACTGTGTATTTAGATTGAAGGAGGTTGCACCAATGATAAGTGCAGGTGATTTTAGAAATGGACTTACGTTTGAATATGACGGAAGCGTATATCAGGTTGTCGAGTTCCAGCATGTAAAACCCGGAAAGGGAGCGGCGTTTGTCAGGACAAAAATGAAAAACGTCATGACGGGCGCTGTGGTTGAGCGTACCTTTAACCCTACGGAAAAGGTTGAGCCCGCCCGGATTGAGAGAAAGGAAATGGAATATCTCTACGAGGACAGCGGCCTTTATTATTTTATGGATCAGGAGACCTATGACCAGATTCCCCTGAGCCAGGAACAGCTGGGCGACGCGCTGAAATTTGTCATGGAGAATATGACGGTCAAAATCCTTTCCTATAAAGGAAATGTATTTGCTGTTGAGCCCCCCACCTTTGTGGAAATGAAGGTTACCGAGACCGAGCCGGGCGTAAAGGGCAACACCGCCACCAATGTTACAAAGCCCGCCACGGTTGAATCCGGCGCTGTGATCACCGTTCCCATGTTTGTCAATGAGGGCGATACGATTCGGATTGACACCCGCACCGGGGAATATATGGAAAGAGTATAAATAAAATATAAAATAACAAGAGAAGAGGTGCCGATATGTCTGAGATTTCAAACCGCGCTGCGTATTTGCAGGGCTTGGCAGACGGACTAAAGCTGGATAAAGAGTCAACGGAAGGTCAGCTGATCAGCGGTATGCTGGAGCTGCTCGGCGATATGGCCGAAGAGATGGAGATGCTGGATCAGGAGCAGGGCTTTATTGCCGATAAGATCGACGAAATGGAAGATGTCATTGAGATGATCGGAGATGAAGCGTTTGGCGCGGAATATGACGATGACGAGGATGAGCTGTATACCCTGGTCTGTGAGCACTGCGGCGCGGAGATTGATCTGACCGGTGACGATCTGGACGACATTGCGGATGGTGTGTTCAAGTGTCCGGACTGCGGCGAGATCATTGAGCTGGATCTGGGTGAATGTGACTGCGGCTGTGACTGCGGCCACGAGCATCAATAATGGCTGAAAGATACGATGGGTTCGGGCGTATGGCCCGGACCCGTTTTTTCAGACCCTGTTTTGCAGATCTGTGAAAGTGCGGGAACAGCAAAACCCGAAGACCCGCCCAAAGCTGGCAAAACCTTTCACAGAAAGGCTTTGCCGCAATAGAGATCATAAAATTTTTTCGAAAAATTCACGAAAAGTATTGACAAGTAACTAATTCTATGGTATCATACAAGTGTTACGCGGGAGTGGCTCAGTGGTAGAGCGTCACCTTGCCAAGGTGAACGTCGCGAGTTCGAATCTCGTCTTCCGCTCCATAAGACAGTCCGCAGAAGTGGGCTGTCTTTCTTTATTATTGAAAAATACGCTGCGAGATAGAGGAGGATATCTGTGAAATTATTCAAAGCCGTATTAAAACTCTATTTGTATCATCTGCTTTTTGTATTTGTCTCCCTGTTCCTGATTGTGCCTCTGTGGAAGATGGTAGAGGGAGCTCCGGTCTGGTTCAGTGTTGTGACCACTTTGTTCTATGTGATTGCCATGTATTCGATTGGCTGGAACTGCGGCCGGCTTGACAGCAGAAAGATACCAGGATATTATCCGGACAGAGTGTTTCCGTTCAAGGCTGCGGCCATCGGCGCGGTCCTGCCGGTTCTTCTGCTGGTGTTTCGGTTTGTGTTTCCGGATATCTGGCATCTCAATGTTCCTTTCATCAATGGGGAATACGATTTCTTCCTGACGGGCAGCCGGCTTCAGGGGACAACGGATTTGATCTACAAAATCTGGTATTTTCCAATGGAGGCGTTCTTGGGCAACAGCAACCCATTTACCTATGCGCTGGCGATTCTGGTTCAGCCTGTGGTGTTTGTGGCCGGATATTTTGTTGGTCTGACCCGGTTCAGGATGCTGGACAATCTGATAGGCAAGCTGATGTTCAGCAAGAAAAAACAACAGCAGAATCAAAAGAGTCCCTGGAACAAATAGGCGGAAAGCGGCATAATTATGATCATCACCTCATAGTCTAAACGGGGTGATGATTTTGTTTTTTGTGGTGAAAAAAAAGACGGTATTATTGGGATGTTTGCTGGTATGCGCGGTGACCGTGATGGTGATCTGCGGTGCCTTGCATGAGAGGCAGGAAATTGCAAGGGCAGCGTTTTCCGTTCCTGCGGCCAATAAAGTGGTGGTCATTGATGCCGGGCACGGTGGGTTTGACGCCGGGGCAAGCGACAACGGCGTACAGGAAAAGGACATCAATTTGGATGTGGCGCTTCGGCTCAAGGAATACATTGAGCAGGGCGGCGGTGTGGCGGTCCTGACAAGGGATGAGGATGTGTCAACGGCGGATCCCAGCCGGAGCGGTACTTCGGCCAAGCAGTCGGATCTGTCGGAACGGAAAAAGCTGGCCGATACGTCCGGTGCGGACATTTTTGTCAGTATTCATATGAATAAGTTTCCACAAGCACAATACAAGGGAGCCCAAGTGTTTTACAGTCCCGAGCCCGAGGGGGGGAAGCGGTTGGGCGAGGAAATCCAACAGTCTTTGAAGGATGTACTTCAGGACGGAAACGAACGAGTGGCAAAAAAAATAGACGGCGGCGTATTCATTTTAAAGAATACGGCTATACCGTCTGTTATTGTTGAGTGCGGTTTTCTGTCCAATCCTCAGGAGGCAGAGCTTCTGCAGCAGGAAGGGTACCGGCAGAAGCTGGCCTGGGCGGTCTATATGGGGATCACCCGGTATTTTAACCAGTGATCACGCCGCCTGACAGGTGACGGTGACCAGTTTCTGTTCCTCATCCCAGCCGACCTTGCCGCCCACAGCTTCAACCACGTCACGGATTGGAAGCAGAATGCGGTTGTTGAATTCAATAGCCGGACAGGTCAGGTAGCTGGCCTGTCCGTTGACCATCATGAAGGGTTCGCCTGGCCGGATCAGCAGACGGTTTGGACCAATGTTGATGCCCGCTGTGTTCATGGTGTCATCCCATGTAACCTCCGCACCCAGGGCTTCTAAAACGGCGCGCATAGGCACCATGGTCCGGTAGTACTGTGTGTCGGTGATACAGGGCTGGTCAAAGACCACATCATTCCCATTGACATTGACGGTGATCAGTTCTTCAAAGGTGATTCCGTTATCCCATGCGTAGGCAGCGCCGGTTGTGCCCGGCTTTGCGTAGATCCGGAAGCCGCCGGAGGCTTGAAAGGCGCCGGCGCCAATCGAACTGACACTGGAAGGAAGGGCGGCGGCAGTCAGATTGGAGCAGAGAGCAAAGGCGTTTTCCCCGATGGTCTCAGCTCCGGCGGGGATGTGAATGGTCCAGAGGTTTTCACACTGGTAAAACGCGCGGTCTTCGATGGTTTTCAGCTGTGCCGGCAGTGTCACGGCGGTTATGCTTGTGCTGTAGGCAAAGCACATACTGCCAATGGTGGTGATGGTGTCCGCCAGCGTGATCTCGCGGATGGTCTTGCTTCCTCCGCAGGCGCCGGCGGCAAGGGCGACAACTTTCTTGCCGTCCAGCTGTTCCGGAATTACGACGGTTTCCCTGACATCGTCCACATTGGTGATGGTCGCCTGGCCGCCTGACACCGTATAGGTAAAGATGTCCTCTTTATAGACATTTTCTTCTGCGGATACATAAGCCCCGCAGGTCAGCGCGAGCATAAACACGGCCACGGCCAAAAAAAGTGTTCTTGATTTTTTCATTTTTTCACCTCAAATACTATTTTGTTATGAGGGGCATTGCCCGGTTTTCGGGCTGCGTCCCGATAAAAAGAAAATAGTGTTCCTTTTATCCAACCATGCTTTTGCACATGGAACATTCCTGCATGAGGTATATGCAAAATTGCACTGCCGGCAGGATTGCATTGGGAGTTATTGTAGCATAAATGAGAAAGAAAAGCAAGGGTTTCGGGCCTTTTTACTACAAAGTTTACATAAAATTAACAAAAACGAAGGTGTTTTCCGATATAATTTGGGATTTTTTCTGTCTCCTGCCTTCAGCATCAGAATTAGGAAAGATTTTCAAAATCCCTATATCCCAGAGCAGGACAGGCTTTCCGGCAGTAAATTTATATTTTCCTGCCGGATTTATTTGACAAGAAGTGAGAAATATGATATTGTATAATATGATCAGGCAGCAGTCTGTCCAAGAAAAACCGCTGAAAATGAGGAGGTGGGGAAGATGGAAGAAGAGAAGACGCTGATACAGCAGGCTCAGTCCGGCGACGTTGCCGCGTTCGAGCAGCTGATCGCCGAGCATCAGAAACGCATTTTCTCCATAGCGTACCGTGTCGCAGGGAATCCCGACGACGCTGCTGACATGGCGCAGGAAGTCTTGGTCAAGATTTTTAAAAATCTCAATAAATTCAAAGGCGATTCCAAGTTTTCGACCTGGATCTACCGGGTGGCCACCAATACCTGCCTGGATGAACTGAAACGGATTCGCCGGCATCCAACCTATTCCCTGGATCAGGAAATTGATACGGACGAGGGGTCTATTTCCGCCGATATTATGGATGAAGCCCCAACCCCGGAGCAGACCGCGGAACGCAAGGCGGTTCAGAATGCTGTCAATGCCGCGATTTCCAGGCTGGGAGACGATCATAAAAAGGTAATTGTTCTTCGTGATATTCAGGGATTTTCTTATGAAGAAATAGCGAAGATGCTAAATTGTTCTGATGGAACGGTAAAATCCAGGATCAGCAGGGCGCGCGCACAATTAAAGAAAATTTTATCACAGGATAGGGAACTATTTTCCGAATACTTCGTCAAATAAAATAGAGAGCTACAACAAGTTGTAGTTGTGATAAAATAAAAAGAACAGGATATTGTGAAGCATGATGAGGAATGATAACAGAAAGGAGGGGATAACAATGCGTCATTTTAAGGATTCGTTGGATAAGATACGGCCGAAAGAGAAGACGGACTGCGAAAAATGCAGAGAGCTGCTTTTTGACTATGTATCTGACGTGACAGATCCGGCGCAGAGCGAATGGATGGAAAGCCATTTGCGCAGCTGTCCCTCCTGTGAAACGGAATATGAGGAAATCAGGGAGATGCTGCTTGTCCTTGCCGAGGACCCTGAGCCGCAGATGCCGGATACTTTTCAGGATGCACTGCACCTTAAGCTGAATGTTGCCGCCGAGGAAATGAAGGCGGAGCAAAACAGAAGCTTAAAGGATAAGTTCGCCCGGTGGATGGAGCCCGAAGTGTGGAAAGAAGCTTTTCTGGGCTTTGGAAATGGAACGTTTCGTGATAAAATGGAGCGGTTCGGCCATCTGGGCGGCTGGAAGATTATGGCACCCGCCATGGTCTGTGTAGCGCTTTCGGTCGGAGTTTTTTCAACGGGCCTTTACCATCGGTGGATGGCGGCTGATGATGTCCTGACCGCTGATTATCAGACAGAGGAATCCCTGGGGCAGACCGCAAAGCCGAAGGCTACCAAAAAGCCTTCTGGCACAGCTACGGCTAAGCCAAAGTCCAGTGCCGCGGCCCGGGCAACTGCATCTGCAAAATCGAGCAGTAAGCCGGCCGCAAGCGCGGCGGCCAAGAGTTCGTCAAAGCCTTCCTCCACTGTGAAGCCAACCAATAAAGCGACCAATAAATCCACAAGCAAGGCGTCTTCGACGCCAAAGCCTACGAGCAAACCGACCGCGGCTCAGGTGGTAGAGGACGCTCCGGTTGCACCGCCGGCAGAGGAAGCAAATTTGGTGGAAGCTCCTGCGGCCGCACCTGTTGTGGAAAATGAATCTGTCCAGGACAGCGGCGCAGACGGCGCGGCTGTATATCAGATGGACGAGTCGGCGGACAGTCCCATGGATGACCGCGCGGTGAAAGCATCCGGCGGTACCCCGGACAGCAGTCTCAGCGGCGGTGCAGGCGGCGGAAGTTCCAGCGCCCCGGTCAATCAAGGGGTCAATTCCATACTTTCCGATCCAATGCCGGAAGCAATGCGGACCTTTGCGGAAAAGACATATCTCATTCGCGTTGACGATCCGGAGGATTATCTAAACGCGTATCAGAGCGCTGCCGGCCTTGACTGGAAGGCGAAGCGGCTGGAGGATGTCAATCCCAAGGAGATTGCGGCGGACAGCCGTGAGGATGCGGTGGTTCTGCGGATTTCTGACGAGGAATGGGACCGTTTCTCCACATATACACTTGAAAAAGGAATTCTTCCCGCATCGATGAATCAGGATGGGGATGAAAAAGAGGTCATTGTTATTGTGACAGGATATGGGGATTGATGAATGGAAAAATTACTGATTATTGATGGAAACAGTATACTGAACCGGGCTTATTACGGCATCAGGCCTTTGAACGCACCGGACGGAACCCCCACCAATGCGGTGTATGGTTTTCTGAATATCCTCTTCAAATATCTGGACGAGGAAAAGCCGGATTATCTGTGTGTGGCCTTTGATGTAAAGGCCAAAACCTTTCGACATAAGATGTATGAACTTTATAAGGCACAGCGCAAGCCTGCACCGGATGACTTTCTGGTGCAGCTTCCTGTTATCAAGGAAGTTTTGGGAGCGATGAACTGTGCCTGTATTGAAAAAGAGGGATACGAGGCGGACGATCTGATCGGTACCGTCTCTTTGCTTTGTGAAGAAAAGGGAATCAACTGCCGGATTCTGACCGGTGACAAGGATGATTTACAGCTGGCATCCGACCAGACCATGGTCAAGCTGGTGGTCTCCAGAATGGGACAGACCACTACTACCGACTATGGGGCCCGGGAGGTTCAGGAAAAGTATGGGGTTACGCCGCAGGAATTCATCGACGTGAAAGGACTGATGGGCGACCCTTCCGATAATATCCCTGGGGTAAAGGGCGTTGGAGAAAAGACCGCCTTTTCTTTGATTCAAAAATACCAGAGTATAGAAAATATTTATGAGAAGCTGGAGGGGCTGGAGGTCACGGATTCCGTGCGCAAAAAGCTCGCCGCGGATCAGGAGAGCGCATTTCTCAGCAAGACGCTGGCAACCATTGACCGGCATGTTCCAATGGAGTTTGATTTTGAGGCAGTCCGAATGCAGGAACCCAACGCAAAAGAGCTGGGAGCCTTGTTCACCCGTCTGAATTTCAAATCCTTTCTGCAGAAGCTGGAACTGCCCGTTGACGGACCCACGGAGACCGTTCCGGTCATTCATGGAACCCTGAAGCGGGTTTCGGAGGCGGAGCTCGCTGAAATTTTGCCGCAGGAGGGCATGATTCATTATGTTCTGGACCAGGAAAACGGTCAGGATGCCCTTTATTTTACTGTAGACGGCGAGAAGGTTTATGGTCTGTCCGGCATCACGGCCGCAGGACTGAAAAAGGTGTTTGAGAATTCCGACGTTCAGAAATGCGGATATAACCTGAAAGAGGAGATTTTAAGGCTGGACGCAAAGGGGGTTGCCTTTGAGGGGATTGGGTTTGATATCATGATCGCCGCCTATTTGGCTGAGCCCACCCGGACCAGCTATGACATGGAGACTCTCTGTATTACCTATCTGGGCGAAGAGCTGGCTGAGACGGCTTCACGGACTGAGGCGGACGGGCAGATCTCCATGAACCTGGGCGGAGAGGATACGGACCGGAGCCAGAAGATGGCCGACCGCGCGGCGGCCATATGCCGTCTCTATGAATTTTTTGCCGAAAAGATCGAACAGGATGGCCAGCACGGCCTGTACTATGACGTGGAGCTTCCCCTGACTGAGGTGCTGGCAAGCATGCAGAAAATCGGTGTTTATGTGGATAAGGAAGCCCTGCGCGGTTTCGGGGATATGCTGGCGGAGCGCATTGCCGCCCTGACCGGTGAGATTTATCAGCAGGCCGGCGAAGAGTTTAATATCAACTCGCCCAAACAGCTGGGGGATATATTATTCCATAAGCTGGAGCTGCCCGGCGGAAAGAAAAACAAGAACGGTTATTCCACCAATGTGGATGTTCTCAACCGTCTTTTGGATAAGCATCCCATTGTGGCCAATATTCTGGAATACCGTCAGCTCTCCAAGCTCCAGTCTACCTATGTGGAGGGGCTCTTACCTATGATCGATCCCAAAACAGGCCGCATTCATTCCAATTTTAATCAGACTGTTACGGCTACGGGGCGAATCAGCAGTACGGAGCCCAACCTTCAGAATATACCGGTCAGAACCGAGCTGGGCCGGGAGATTCGCCGGATGTTTGTGGCAGAGGGGGACGCCTGTCTGGTGGACGCGGACTATTCGCAGATTGAACTGCGGGTTCTGGCGCACATTTCCGGAGATGAGACCATGAAGGAGGCGTTTGTTCAGCATCTGGATATTCACACCCAGACCGCTTCCCAAGTGTTTGGAGTGCCGATGGATGAGGTTACACCGGTCATGCGGTTCCGTGCCAAGGCTGTAAATTTTGGGATTGTCTATGGAATCGGAGCCTTTTCTCTGGCGCAGGATCTGAAGATTCCAATGAAGGAGGCGGATACCTATATCAAGGGGTATCTGCATCACTATCCCAAGGTAGACGCGTATATGAAAAATACCGTGGAGCAAGCGCGGGAGAACGGGTATGCAGCCACCATGATGGGCCGGCGCAGAAATATGCCTGAGCTCAAGGCCTCCAACCGGAACACCCAGGCGTTTGGGGAGCGGGTGGCTATGAACGCGCCCATTCAGGGGAGCGCGGCCGATATTATCAAGGTGGCGATGGTTCAGGTTTACCGGCGGCTGAAAGAGGAAAAGCTGAAATCCAGATTGATTCTGCAGGTCCACGATGAATTGATTGTCGAGACCTGTCCGAATGAGTTAGAGCAGGTGAAAAAACTGCTGAAGGAAGAGATGGAGCATGCCTGCCGTCTGGATGTGCCGCTGGTTGTGGACATGAATACGGGAAAAAGCTGGTATGACACAAAATAGAAGAGGCCCCAGGTACTGGTGAACTGCCCCATAAAAAAGGATAATAGAAAAATACCTCCTATGACAGAGCAAAGAAACTGTCATAGGAGGTGTTTTTATGCTCAGAAGATAAGGAAAAGGCGGAGCAGCAGAGTATTGAGAGTTGTATGACAATAGCATAGTATCCTGCAAAACCTGGACAAAGCAAAATGTTTACTGTACCTTCGCAATGATGAGAGGAACCAAATAAAAACAAACCTGACATTATTTGAGAAACCATGCCAGGTTTGTATTGTCTTAAAAATTATTTACTGCCGCCGCAGCTTTTCCGTGCTGTCCGCACAATGGGCACAGTTTATAAGGACATAAGGCCCGGCATTTTTGCGCAGTTTTATTGGAAGTTCAGCCGTTTTCCAGAGCCTGCTCCAGCCAGAACATGCCTATATCAAAGGCCTTGTACAGGCCGTCGCGTTCCGCCTGCCGGATAAGCTGAGAGCGCTTGCCCTCATTGGTCTTCAGTTCAATGATGACCCGTTTGGAAATTTGCAGGTCTCCCAGAGGCTCCTGATCCTCCAGCCGGAAAATAACAACATATTTGTCCTCTGGCTTTCCGTAATAGATCAGGCTGCCGGAGCGGACCAAGGGTTTGCCGTTATAGGTCAAAATCTGGTTTTCCTGCTTGGATGCACTTTTTTTCTGCCGGGAAGCCGACTGCTTTGGCTTTTCGGACGGTGTATTTGCAGCCATAACATTCATCGCCTTTCTGCCCACATGATATGGATGAAACACCGCCTTCCGTGGGCTGGCCGGGCGGTTAATATTTAGCTTTGTTACCGGACTTCAGCGGTCGATATTTTGATCGCGGCCAGGGCCCACGCCAATGGAAGCCACACGGCAGCCGCAAAGCTCCTCAATGCGGAGAATATATTTTTGGGCGGCCATAGGAAGCTGGTCAAAGTCTTTGATATCGCTGATATCTTCGGTCCAGCCGTCCATTTCCTCATAAACCGGCTTGCATTCAGCCAGTTCTTCCAGTGTGGGCGGGAAGTTTGTGGTGATTTCTCCATTTTTGTCATAGGCCACACAGAGTTTAATTTTATCCAGTCCGCCCAGCGGGTCAATTTTATTCAATACGACAGACGTAAGCGAGCTTGTGCGCACGGCGTATTTGGCAATGACCGCATCAAACCAGCCGGTTCTTCTCGGACGGCCTGTGGTAGTGCCGAATTCGTGGCCCTTCTGACGAATCGCCTCTCCGGTTTCATCATTCAGCTCTGTGGGAAAGGGGCCGTTCCCCACTCGGGTGGTGTAGCCCTTGAGAATTCCGATACACTCGTCAATCATGGTTGGGCCGATTCCGCTGCCGACGCATACCCCGCCGGAAATGGGATGGGAGGAGGTGACATAGGGGTAGGTCCCCAGGTCTATATCCAGAAGGATTCCCTGCGCGCCTTCAAATAATACCTCTTTACCCGCCTTGATGCTGTCATAGAGTACCGGAGTGGTATCCATCACGTAGGGGGCCAGACGCTTTGCATAGTCTGCATATTCACGGATCACAGCTTCTGGATCCATCGGAGTGCCGCCGTAGACCAGCTCAATCATCCTGTTCTTGATTTCCAGATTTTCGCGGACGCGCTGTGGAAATTTGTTGGGATTGATCAGGTCGCACATACGGATGCCGCTGCGTTCCGCCTTATCCATGTAGCAGGGACCGATTCCCTTTTTGGTGGTGCCGATGTCGCCCTTGCCGCGGGCGGCCTCTGACAGCCCGTCAAGTTCAATATGATAAGGCATGATTACATGAGCACGCGCGTCAATTTTCAGATTTTTGGTGCTGATTCCCTTGGACTCCATTCCGTCGATTTCTTCCAGAAGGACCTTGGGGTCCACAACCACGCCGCTGCCGATAATATTCAATGTATTCGGGTTCAGGATACCGGAAGGCATCAGATGAAGCTTGTATGTAACGCCATCTGCCTCAATGGTATGGCCGGCATTGTTTCCGCCGGAGGTGCGGACCACAACATCCGCTTTTCCGGCAAGGATATCAATGGTCTTACCCTTTCCCTCGTCGCCCCATTGTGCGCCGATAACTACCTTAGTTGGCATAATAATCCCTCATTTCTCAAATCATACATCGATGGGTTCGCATTCCAAACCGCATACCTTTCTATCATATCAGATACACTGCGGAAATGCAAGCAATATTTTATAATTGATGGAAATTCCATATCTCCGATTTAAGCATTTTGAGCCTTTAAGCATTTTGAGCCGAAAGTCCCAAAAGCCGGTTGATGAGCAGATGGCCCAGGGGCTCGTAGAGACCGGCGGCCTTTGCGCAGGCCTCGCTGTAAATCCTCCCGCCGTGGTTCTCCGGCGCTTCACTGCGATAGAGAATATAGGGGATGGGATCAGAGGTGTGCGTACGGATGGCCAGAGGCGTGGGATGATCCGGCATGATAAGCATGTGATAGGGCTCTCCGGCCGCTTCCAGATACGCGGTGACCGGCGCCACAATTTTGCGGTCAATGAGTTCAATGGCCCGCACCTTGTTATCGACTTCGTGCCGGTGGCCGGCTTCGTCGGCGCCCTCCAGATGAATGTATACAAAGTCCGCGCCACTGCCGAGCGCATCAATCGCGGCCTGCGCCTTTCCGTCAAAGTTGGTATGTACCGTGCCTGTTGCCCCGGGGACATCAATCACGTCCAGCTGGGCGCAGTGTCCGATCCCCTTGACCAGATCCACCGCGGAGATGACCGCGCCTTTGATGCCGAAGCGGGACTGATAGCTTTCCAGATCCGGCTTTGTTCCGTTGCCCCAGATCCAGAGGGAATTCGCGGGATGCAGGCCGCGGGCAGCCCGCGCCTGATTGACCGGATGATCCTTTAAAATGTCATAGCTCTTCTTCATCAGAATGAGAATGGTTTCATCCGCCGGCAGATATTCGCCGATTACCCGATCCGAAATATCGTGGGGCGGCGTCAGAGAAAAGTCGTTTTTCCGGTTGTGCCATACCATCAGATGGCGGTAGCTGATCCCCCCGTGAAATTCATAGCTGTCAGTTTTCAGCGCGTCGTTCAGGGCCGCGATAAGCTGATGGGCTTCTTCGGTTGAGATTTCATCAGAGCTATAGTCCACCATGGTTTTGTCCGCGTAGTTTTCCGCGTCGGACAGGGTCACGAGATTGGCACGGAAAGCGGTGTCTGTCAGTTCAAGCGGAACGCCCATGGATACCGCTTCCAGTGGAGAACGTCCGGTGTAATACTTCTGCGGGTCATATCCAAAAACCGCCAGATTGGCCACATCGCTGCCCGGGGGCAGGTTTTGGGGGACGGTGGTAACCATGCCTATCTCCCCCTTGGATGCCAGGGCGTCTATATGCGGTTTTTGGGCCGCTTCTAGGGGCGTTTTTCCCCCAAGCTCCGGAACGGGGGTGTCCGCCGCACCATCCAACAGGACGACAATATATTTCATCATCACATACCTCCTAAATCTGTGAAAACAGCGTCAGTTTTTAATATCGCCTATATAGTATACACCGAATATTGCCAGGGTGTCAAGCGGGCCCGCCCTTGACTTCACTGTGAATCTTTCACAAATTTGAAGCGGCGCGGAACTGTTCGGAATTGTATTCGGGCCAACGGGCCGGCACGGGCGCGGGTATCGGCTATATACGGAACCGCGGACAATACAAAAAAGCGCCCGCGGAGACGCTTGAGCGTGTCGATAAACCCATATTTGAAATGATTTTGGACCGCGCCGTACGGGCCCGGCTCGTCGCACTGTACTCCGCTTTGTTCGCTTTTTCCTGGTTCAGAAAAAGGCTCACATGCTTCGTCATTGCTCCTCTTTCCCACAAAAGCCAAAGCTTTTGTGGGAGGAAGGAGAACCCGGTCTAAAAGCGATCTTTTGCCTGTACAAGGCAAAACGAGCAAACTTGACCGTGGTTCGACGCGGGCTTTGGGCTATCAATTCATGGCAAAATCATTCCAAATTTTATGGACAAGTTTACTTTTTCGACAGCCTGAAGCGTCTGCGGGGACGCTTTTCCAAATTTTGCAGATAGGTCAGCTCTGCGTCAGGTTGAGCTCCATGGTATAATCATCCATCACGTACCCATTGCCAATGTCTGTCAACAGTTCCCCTGACCGAACAAAGCCCAGCTTTAAATATGCCGCAATCGCATTTTCGTTGCCCTTATTGACTGTCAGCCACATTTTTTTAAAACCGAGGTCCGCGTATTTTTTCACATAGGAAAAAACCATAGACTTCGCAATCCCCATTTTTTGATAATCCGGATCCACATACACCTTGCTCAAAAATACGAAATTCCGGTCTTCCGGATGAACGCCGCAGTAGCCAATCAACCGGCCCGCGTCAAACGCCATGCTATACTCATAGCCGTTTTCTTCAACATCCCGCTGAAGCGCGGTCTGGCTTTGGAATTTTTGAACCATATAGTCCACCTGTTCCGGCCCGATCAGGGCGTCATAGGTACAGTGCCAGATTTTTTGTGCCAATGCTTCTATTTGAGCAAAATCGGCAGATGTCTCCGCCTTCACAACTGTATAATGCAAGACTGATCTCCTCCTTTTGGCTGTCTTCAATCCTGTTTATCCTATCACATTTTGAAGTCTTCTGTCAACGTGATTAAAGTTTGTTAACATCCGGACAAATAATCTTGACAAATTCAAACCATTGCGGGATAATAAATAAAATGTGATCGCGTTGAAGGAGAAATTGGGCCGCCGCTTTGCAGGCGGGCGATTGGCGGTCACGCGGCGGATTACAGGTCTGGCAGGGGTGCCGGGCGGCAGGAGGCGGGCAGAATGAAGCGGCTTTGGAATAAATATAGGGAATTTATTTTATACTGTGTCTTTGGGGGACTGACCTTCCTGGTTGATACAGGTGTTTTTTTTATTTTTGGAACGATGCTGGATCTGGACAGCAACCCCTGGCTGATGCATGCGTGCAGTATATGTTCAACCCTGGCGGCCATTACCTTTGCCTATGTGACCAATCGAAAATATGTATTTGAGAGCACGGTAACCGGCGTGCGGGCCGTATGCAAGGAGATGGGGAGCTTTTACGCGGCCAGAATTTTCACCATGGTCATGGCCGAGATCCTCATGCAGATCACTGTGGTGCATATGGGATTTGAAGCGCGGCTTATGAAACTTTTGGTCAATATCATTGTGATTGCCCTGAACTATTTGTTCAGTAAGCTCTGGATTTTTAACAAGAAGGAAACCCCAAAACAATAGCTGGCCCTTTTTCCAGTTTAATTAGCAAAAACCAGCGGGAAGCCACGACTCCCGCTGGTTTTTTTGACTTTTGAAAGTTGTTTTATCGCTTGGAACAGAGGCAAAGCCGTTCAGGCTTTATTGATCCAATTCATCCAGTCTGTCCTGAATGTATTTTTGTATGTGATCCAAACAGGCATAGATTGCTTCAATCTGCCGGTTTACATCGCGAAGATCCTTGATTTCCGGCACTTCGGCCGGCTCGTCCAAAAGCTGTGACATGGGAATGTTAAAATGCTTGCATACGCGGTAGAGTTTTTCCAGTGTAACATTGCTCTGTCCGCTTTCCAGCTGATTGATGGTTCCCTTGCTGATGTGAGCCTCCTCTGCCAGTTTTTCGATCGTCAGATAGCTGCGCTTCCGAAGCCGCTGTACGCGGTTTGCCAGAATATTCTTTAACTGCTGTAATGTTACCATGCCCGCATCCTCCCGCCGTTGGAATCATTTATACCAATTATATCGAAATAGAGTGGAAAAGAAAGGGCATACTTATTTCAATGAACAGTTATTTATTATAATGTGTTGAAACTGGAATGATTTAGGAATATAATAATATTCGTTTTTTTCATAAGACTTCTTACCATTTATATTTTTGGTCTATACTACATCTCGGATATTTCATCCCATGCGATTTCTGTAAATGGTCACCAGTTTTGAAACAAAGATAAAGGGGTAATATGATTACAAAATAAGGAGGAAGTACAAGGTCATGGCATTGTATCAATTAACAAGTGAGGAAAGAGAATTGGAGGGAGAAACCTATATGGGATATGGAATTGCCGGCATTCAGGATGGCAGGATAATTGCGGAGGTCCGGGACATATCTGCGGAGAGAGAGTATGTTGATAAATTGATTGACCTGTGTAATGTTCAGAATGCAGCGCCCGAACATCTCAAAGATGTTGTGGAAGATTATATCATAGACTGACAGTATAAATTCTGGGGAATAAATGACAAAACCCCCTGTATTATTATAGTGGAATGAAAAGAGCGCGCAGCATAGCTGCGCGCTCTTTTGCGTTTTCAAGGTAATATAAAGAAGTTTTTTATATATTTTCAATATCATAGCCGTACCGTCTCGCCTTTTCGAGCCATTGTTCAAGTTTTTGAACGGAGGCGGCGCGGGCTTTCATCTTTCCGGGTATTTTATCCCAGGCGGCCCGGCAAAATCCCTGTATAACGCGCTGGTTCACATAGCCGCGGCTTGCGGCGGAGTGTGCATCGTCCAGCCAGACAATGGAGGCGCCGTAGCCCCAGACGGCAAGCTGGATCTTCAATGCCTCAAACCGCTCCTCGCTTAAAAAGCAAACCTCATAGTTTTTACGTTCCTTCAGCAGGGTCAGCATCCCGGCAAGCTGACGTATCAGATGAGGCGTGGTCATCCAAACCCGGCGTTTCAGCACGGCGGAAAGCTCATTGCATTGATGCCTTTTTTTCAAAAGCGCATTTTCAATGGCACTTTCACAGAAAATATGCCGGACTGTGGCGTATTCCCAAAAGTAGGGGGGATTAAGCAGCAGCGGCCGCAGTTCCTGACTTGTAAGCTCAGCTTCTGCGTCGGTCAGAGCAAAGGAAACAGGAAATGCGTCTGCCGGCAGTATACCGAAATGGGGAAGGCGGGTGATCATGTAACAAGGGCTGTCCGGTGAAATATGGACATTTTTTAAATATCCGTCCGGTTTGTGAAAGAAGTCAAAGTATTCTCTGTTTTTTGAACGGCCTGCATATAGACGGATTTGTTCCCGGATCCTGCTGATCTGGGATTCATCGGTATAGATGGTTCCGGCGGCGCTCTCTATGCGTCCCGGTTCCTCTTCCCTGAGTTCCAGCGCCAGAGAATCACCCGCGGCGGCCAGAAACAGTTCTGTGGTTTCCGCGTTGAAGTCATCAAAGTACTGGCTGCGGGCAAAGCCCTTTAAAAGGTGCACCAGAGTCCGATTATAAGAAGCTGTAAAATGGCTGATGGCGTCGTCTGTGCAGATGACCGAACAGATCCGGTGGCTGCGGGCAAAAAGCCTGTCGTATTTCTCCTGTACACATGCGTTGAAATCCGCGTCAAAAGACAGCGCTCCCCTGCCCTGGGGAAAGACCAAGAGAATGGTGACCGGGTTCGGCAATGCCAGAATGAGGTCGTAGAAATCAAGAATCCGCTGTTTGACCGCCTCAATACCCCGTGAGACAATCATACAGCTGTCCCCGTCCGTGTCGGAGCATATGCCAAGTCTTTTTTCCCGCCGCTGTAAATAGGCATCCTCAAGCTGGCCTTTTTCGGTCAGAAACCGTTCCAGCAGCGCGTGCTTTTCTTCCTCGGTCCGGCAGGGAGAAGCTGGATACCAAATGTCCAGGATCTCCTGCAGAACGGGATGCGGGCGCGCCGCGTCAGCGGCCCAGAACAGCGCGGAGATGGATTTGACAATGTGCCGGTTCGGCATGAGACGGAGCTTTCCTCTGCGCCAGCGGCTGACCTGTGACTTGTCAAACCCGATTTCGAAAAATTTTTTTGAAGAAATTTTTAAAAGATCCATAATGAAAGCAAAGTTCGTCATTGCCTTTCACCTCGTAAAAGTGACAACCATGTTCGCATGGTTGTCTTTTTTTATACCACGCCTTTTCGCATATAAAGCAAGTATAACACAGCGGCAAAAAAGTGTCAACCACTGCCGCTCTGTTGACACTTTTTGAAAAAATTCAGGGGACTACCATTTTTATTTTAACTCATGTAGAATGGAGCCAATGCAGAGCAGACAAAGTATAAAATAAAGAAAGGGTGACAAAACAATGCTTTTCAGAAAAACCATGTCGGCTTTGGCGGCGTTCTTTGTATTGATGGTCTCCTTGCCGAATCCGGAACCGGCTTTTGCGGCTGCCTATACCGCCCAGCCGTCGCAGATTGTATGTACGCCTTACGGCGATCTGAGAACCCAGGTTGGACTCGCGTGGGTGACCGATCAGTCAGGCACGGCGGCAAAGGCACAGGTTATGGCCAAGGACGCGGGCGGCTCCTGGGAGGAGGCGAACACCTATACCGGTGAGGCGGGCGACATTGACAGCTGGCGCTGGCATAAGGTGACCGTCACAGGGCTCCGGCCGGATACCGCCTATGTCTATCGTGTCGGCGACGGGATAACTTGGAGCGATACCCGTGAATTTACCACAGCGCCGGACGCGGGCGGCGGTGAGCCGTTTACCTTTCTGCAGGTCAACGATACCCAGGCTTCTGAACTGAATGGCTTTCTGGCGGGACAAAAGGCCCTTGAAAAAGCCGCGGCGCGTTTCTCTGATTTCAGGTTTGTGGTCCATGGGGGCGACACAGTCTCCAGCGGCGGCAATGAGGATCAGTGGGAGATGTATTTTGACACGACGAAAAACGTGCTTGGAAAAACCGTTTATGCGGGCGTTATGGGCAATCATGAAAACGAGAACTACAATACAGAGATCACGCCGCGGTATCCCTACCGCTTCCATTATAAGGTGCCGGACTATGCCACAAGGGACAGCGGCATGTACTATTCCTTTGACTACGGGAACGCGCATTTTACAGTCCTGCACGGAAAGGCTTTCCGGGATACCAAACAGATCGACTGGCTCAAGTACGACCTGGCAAAGAATTCAAAAAAGTGGAATATTATTTTGATCCATCAGCCGCTGTACAGCAATGGCTCCCACGCAACAGAGGAAAATATTATCTCGGCCCGCAATGTATTCGCGCCTGTTTTGATCGATCAGTTTGGCGTTGATATGATCTTTCAGGCCCATGAGCATACCTACAGCCGGACCTATCCAATCCGCGGCAGTCAGCCCCTTACCGATACGCCGGTGGTGGAGAACCAGACCGTCGCCGGTCTGACCGGTGTCAGTCTCTGGGACAACCCGGCCGGAACCGTGCACCAGCTTAACAATGCCTGCGGACTGAAATACTATGATCTGAATGAAAAGGCTGAGACAAAATGGTTTGTCCCGGTCAATGGGAAGCTTTGTTACCAGCCGTATCTGCCCACCTATGCCGGTGTGACGGTTACCGAAAATGAAATTGTAAATGCAGCCTACTATGTGGATGGCGACAGGGAGGTCCTTATTGAAAGCCAGGGGATACGCAAGACGACACCGCAGGTCAATCCGCCGCGCGATGTAAAGAGAAGTTATGCGAACGGTTCCATGACCCTCACCTGGGAAGCGTCCGATCCCCAGACTGACCAGGCGGTACAGCAGTATGTGGTATATGATGAAAACAATGCCTTCACCACAAAGAACGCCACCTATTTCGTTCAGGCGAAGGATGCGAAAACAGTTACAATTCCCATGACAGAAACGGTTTATGCCAATACCAATTTTGTGGTCAAGGCCATCGGCCAGCACTCTGTTTCAGAAGCGGGCTTCATGGAGGTGTCCTCGGATCCGGAAAATCCCAAAACCAGTCTTTGGGTCAAGTCGGTCTGCGACAGCCGGAACCAGGTCTATGCCGGCTTGGACAATGGCATCGCGGCGGGCTCCTATGCGGTCGTTGTCAACAATAAACCCACCCAGGTGTCTGCCGTCTGTACCGCGGCCCTGTATGACAGCGGCCAAAAGCTGATCGGGATCTATCCGCTCGGAAGCCATGAGATCGGGGCAGGCGAAGCGGCCCGGATCAGTCTGCCCGCCATAGACGCGGGCGGCGCGGCACAAATGAAAATACTGGCATATGTGGACAGCGCTGATCCGCCCAGACCCGGCGGACTGCCCCTGGTTCTGAACAAAATATATGCCTGATACGGCGGGGCTGTCAAATCAAAAAGGAGGATGCGTGAAATGCGTAAATGCAAAATAATTCTGAGCATGGCGCTGGTTCTGATGCTGGCGTGGCTCAATGTTTTTTCGGCCGGACTGGTCCCCGCTGCCGTTCCGGTCCTGTCCGCGGCTGCGGCGGAAGCAGACTTATGGCTCGTGCCCGGCGCAGGGGCCAGGCAGACTGTCGCCATACACAATCCAACCAGCGCTCTGCTGCGTGACATGCCGGTGCTCGTACGACTGAACGGTGCCGATATTCCCGAAAAGGACGGCGTCAGCTTTTATGCCGGCACAGAGCGTCTGGCAAGTGAGCTGGCAAGCTGGAATGCAGGCGGCGTCAGTACGTATTGGGTGAAAGTTCCCGTGCTTGCCGCGGAGACTGACACTGTGATTACTGCATATTACAGCGGCAGGGCGGATTCTGACGCCGCGCCTGCGTCCGCTGTATGGTCTGATCAATATGGTCTGGTACAGCACTTCAGCGAAAGCGCGGCGGCGGCGTCTCAGGATTCAACCGGAAACGGCACCTTGACCCGGACCGGCAGCCTTGCCTTTAAGCGGGACGCGGTGGGCGGCGCGGCCACTTTTACAGGAAAAGAGAAAATCACCTACAGCAATCAGGTGATCGGCGCGAACGCCGCAGTTTTCTCAGCAAGCGCGGTGGTCAGCTTCACTTCCATGGCCGGCTCCGGCGGATACTATGGCATTGTATGCCGGGACCGCAACGGCGCCCAGCCGGGCGATACCTTCATGCTTACGCTGAGCAACAGCAATGTCAATTCCAGCGTCTATCCCAATGGAGAGGTGGCAAAACGTGTCAATGTTCAAAAGGGGGTCACGGCAGGCACCGCCTATCTTTTGACCATGACCTATGACGGCGCGGAGCTGAAGCTCTATATCAACGGCGAATTGGCGGGCGCCAAACCGGCCGAAAACGCCGTGCTGCTGGACAGCGGTTTATCCCCGTTTACCATCGGCGCATATTCTGACACGGATTTAAAAAGCGGGCTGAAAGGAGATCTGTACGATGTTTTCTTTAAGACAGAGGTAATCAGCCCGGAGGAAGAGACCTTTCGGTACGCCAATTATCTCGGAGATGCGGTGACCGCCGGCCCTCTTGAAACCCAGGAGGTATCTTCGGGGCCGCTGGGACCCGGCACCCACTATCTGTATCAGGCCATCACCGGGGACACTTACTGCGACGCCAACGGCGATGACGGCAGAAATACCAACTATGGGAACGCCGCGGTTGTGATGCAGAAACGGACCAAACCCAGCGATGCGCCGGATTTTCAATCCTCGGCCAACCGGAGGGCGTTTGTCAAGCTGGATCTGACGGAGATCGCGGCCGTGGCGCCGACCAGAATAGAAGCCGTGACCTTTGATTTTTATCAGAACGGCAGCGGGGGGAAAACAGACAGCATGCAGGCAAAAATTGTTGATATAGATCCGAACAGCTGGAACGAGTCAGAGGTGGTATGGACGACCATGCCCGCAACCTATGGCCTTCCCGCTGCGGCGGTCCAGACCATTGCAAAGCGGGAAAAGTCATACCAGTCCTTTGACATTACCAATTATATTAAGGAAAAAATTGCGGAGGGAAAGACGGAGATATCCTTTAGTCTGGACAATGAGCCGGCCAGCGAATGGGGGCTGAGCTGGAATTCCAGAGAGGCGGCCGAAAATAAGCCAAGGCTGACCGTCAAGGTAAAGGAACCCGCCGCCCCTGTGCTGTCCGCGGCGGTGAATGGCACCGCGGCAGTGCTGACGGCACAGCTTGAGCAGAACCCGGATGAAAAAACACAAGCGGCATTTTACCGGGTGCAGGAGATACCGCTGACAGCGGAAAATACAGCTGTGTATACGGGCGAAACATCCGAACTGCTTCCGGACGCGCTGAACCCATATGGCGCGGGACAAGGGGAAGTATTTGGCGGCGAAACCCAAACGACCGTTGGGAATGGAAAGACCCCCTATCAGATTTATGAGATAATGCTCAGCGGGGAAGCGCGGAATCAGCCGCGGATTGACGTGACGTGGACTGGAAACACAGCGGGGCACCAGAGGGAGGTAACGGCGTATTATTACAGCCACACCGCAGACCGGTGGGTCAGGACTGACTGCGGCAGCAGTGAGGAAAGCTTTTCTCTGCGCCTGAATATACCGTCTGCGGAGGCGCTGGACCAGGACGGAAAGGCGCGGATCCTGATCTGGCGCGGCCTGAACAAGGCCATTGAAGGCCGTTCCTCTTATGCACCTGGTCTTGGACAGTATGACTTTAACATTATGTGGTCCACCGACACACAGGGCTATACTGTAAAAACAAACGGGATGCAGCATGTGAGAAAGCAGTTTGAATGGATTGCAGACAATTTTGACGCAATGAACTCCAAGCTGTTTCTGCACACCGGTGATATGGTGGAGAATTATGATATTGCATCCCAGTGGGAGGCAATGAGCGGCCTCTACAGGGACACCATTGAAAAGGCGAAGATCCCTTATGCCTTTACAGTCGGAAACCATGATGTGAACCGGTATGACGCATCGAAAAATATCTTCCAGAACTATTTCCCGGTGTCGCGGCTGCGGCAGAACAATCCCTATTTCGGCGAGAGCTATGATGACATGACCTATTATTATCTCATGGAGGAGAGCGGCGCAAAACTGATGTTTGTGGGCCTGGGTATTCCAATCACCCAGGGGGCGGTGGATTGGGTCAACAGCGCTCTGGCGCGGCATCCGGACTATACGGCGGTTCTCCTGCCGCACATTTACCTGCTGGCAGATGGGAGTATTGACAATACCGGCAGGTATGGAGCAGAGGTCACCGTGCCCCAGCTTCGCACCATCATTGAGCAAAACAGCAATGTGCGGCTGGTGCTGTGCGGTCACTGGGACGGCGCGAGCACAAATCTTGAATATTTCGGCGGACGTCCTGTCTGGGCAATGATGCACGACTACCAGGGGTTTACAGACGGCGGCTATGGATATTTCCGATTCCTGAAGTTTGACATTGAAAATAACCTTATTTATACGCACACCTATTCAGCGTCGGACAACGGCACCGCCGTATATACGGATAAACAGCCGGCGCAGAGCGGATTGTACCAGAAGCATCGGGATGAATTTGCCATTCACTTTGACTTTGGCGTGTCGGCGGAGCGGGTGATTTCCACCGAATCCCTCAGGCTCTATGTGCCCGGTTTGGCGGGAGAGCAGATCGGGACGGCACAGACCGTGACCGGGCCGGGCAGCGCGTCTGTGGTATGGGATAACCTGGAAGAGGGAAGTGCCTATTCCTGGTATGCGGTTTTGACAGATGAAGCGGGAACGGAGACCATAACGGAAATCCAAACCTTTACCGTTCCGCAGATTCTTCTGGGTGATATCAGCTATGCGGAGGGCAGGATCACCGTGCCGTATTCCGCGGTTGGAATTGCGGACGGCACGCCGCTGAGTATTATGGCCTTTGCCGTTGAGGAAGGAGAAGGCGCAGAGACCGTGTGGAACGGCCATAAGGTGGCCTATCAGGATATTTTTGCGTACAGCAGCGCGGACCGGTCCCTTTCGTTCCGGATGCCCGAGCAAACCGGTGAAGGCGTGGCGGGCCTTGACACGGCCAAAAGACTTGTCATCAAACTGGGCGGGGAATTCACCAATACGGCTGCAAAGGTATTTGCGCTGCCTGTGTCTGCCGACCCGGAGATACAGCGTATCAGCGTCACCGGCGACCGCGTCATAATCCGCCTGAGCCGTCCTCTTGAGGGCACTGAGGTTCTGTATGCTGCCGCGTACAGTGCGGGCGGCATTTTAACTGAGATCGGCCAGGCGTCTGGGGAGACCGGCCCGGCCCAGGATGGGGCATATGAAATAGAGATCACGGCATCTGGTGACGCGGCCAGGATCAAAGCAATGTGGTGGATGGATTCGGATACACAGCAGCCGGTTTGCGGAAGCAAATCGGTGGAAAAATTGAATGGACAGTGGCCGGGAGAATAGATGTTAGTGTGGGTATTGAGACAGGCGGCGGATTCGCCGCCTGTCTTTTCGTGCAGACTTTTTATAGTAAATAATTCTCATTATTTTTAAAAAATATTTTTCTTGCAGAGGCAGGAAGCGTTTTCGCGTAAGATGTAGGTTTTGTGAACTCTTTTGCCTAATTTGTTAGTTGAATTATTCCACTTGGCACGCTATAGTGAATGATACAGCATGTAATCACAATGTGGCTGAGGAGGTTATTTTAATGAAAATTGGAAATAAGTGGAGCCGGGTTGTTTCTGGTATCTGTGGGGCGGCAATGCTGATTGTACCATTTTCGGTATTGGCAAATCCTGCACAGACAGTGGTACCGGAAATGGAAATTGAGACAGCCGCGGACGGCGTGGATCTCGACAATGGGCTTTTGGCCTATTTGAACATGGATGAGAATACAGAAGACCAGACAGGTCTGGGATCGCCGGAGCAAATGGGTTCCGTGTCCTATGAGAACGGCGTATTTGGAAAGGCGGTCCGTTTTTCCAATACCTCCAGCTATTTAAAATTTACCAACAGGCCATCCCGCGGCGACAGCGACTCTGATACGGATCTGGAAATCGGAAGCGGACAGCCCTTTTCCATCTCATTCTGGATGAAAGCAAATCCGAATCCAAGCGCCGCGCTGACAGACGGCTTTATCGCGGGGACAAAGGATTGGAGCGCGGCAAAAAACTATGGCTACAGCCTCACAACGAGCGGGAGCGTCCTCCAGCTTGTCCCGCGGACCGCTTCCACAAACCGCTATAAGTACACCTGGCCGGGCGGCATTTCCACGGCGGCGGCTGAATGGATTCATGTCTGCGTCAGCAGCAGCAACAGCGTCAATCAAATTTACATTAACGGCGCCCCTGTGGAGCAGAAGCAGGAAGCCCTGAAAGATGAATCGGGCCGAAAAGGGTGGGGTGATTTCTCCATCGGCGCTGATTACAACGGGAAATATGGAATCGGCGATTCGATTGCACTGGATGAATTCCGCGTTTGGAACCGGGCGGTCTCCGCCAAAGAAGCGGAAACGCTGTATCACGCCGTGAAAGATGCGGTGACAGCGGTGGCCGTTCAGGCGCCGGATACGCTGGCAGTGGGGACAGACGGCGTGTCCATTCAGGTATCCGCGCTGGTGGATAAGGGGGAATACACAGGGCTGATACCTCTGGAGGATGTGTCCTGGTCTGTGCTGGAAGGGGACGCCGATATCACGGCCGAAGGCAGCGGCGCCAAAGCAGTCCTGCATGTACGGGCCGGCGCGTCCGGCACAGTAAAAGTCCAGGCGGAAAGCAGTGGAAAAACAGGCGTAAAGGTGATTAGCTTAACAGAAAATGTCATCCCGGTCAGCGCTGTGATACAGGGAGCTGACGAGATCATTCAGGATCGGAGCCAGGATGTGGACAGCGTCTATACCTTTAACATGGTGGATGAGAACGGCGCCGCGGCCAGGATTGCGGATCCGCAGAATATAAGGTGGACCCTGAACAATTCCAACGGCGTTGTTTTCAAAGGTCAGGGAGCCGAGGTGACAGCGCAGAGCGGCCAGCGTGTCACGCTGACCGTGCCGCGGGATATTCAGCCGGCAAACAGCTATACGCTCACAGCGGAATACCAGGACCAAAGGGTGGTATTCAGAGGGTATGTTATCCCAAGCCGCGAGCTGCCGGAGAACTTGCAGAGCAAAATCATAGGACAATGGACCTTTGACGGAAATGTATCACCCAGTATTGGCACGCTAACGCCCACAAGTGTAAACGGCCTGAGCTATGGAGCGGGGGTTTCCGGCCAGGCGGCCATATTCAAAAAAGGCGGCAATCATCTGAATTTTGGATCTCAGGATTTGACCAATAAAACCATCAGCTTTGCTTTCCGGCCGGTTTCCCGTCCGGCTCAGCAGGATCCCGCCATACTCGCCAATAAAAGCTGGAGCGGGGACGGACTGCCAAAGGGCTTTGTCCTGGCCTACAGCTATCACAGCGACACCTATCCCCATTCAAGCGATCTGAAAACAAGGATTGCAGACGGCAGCAAAATGCAGGACGCATGGATGCCCTTTGAAAAGGGGCTCTGGCAGACCATAACCATTGTCTTTGATAATGAAAACGGCGCATACCGCATTTATAAGGATGGCGCGCCGGCTCTTACCGGTTCCAGTGTAAAGGACGGAGCCATCAATACCGCGGATTTTTCCAGCGGCTGGCAAAACGGCGCATATTCCCTGATCCTTGGAAACGATGGTACAGGAGAATATGGACAGAACGCAAATCAGGATTATGAATACTGGATTGATAATTTCACGATACTGGACACGGCGGTCAGCGCGGAAGAGGCGGTTGCCCTGAGTGATGTAAACATTGCGGTGGAAAAGGATTTAAACAGCATCACCCCTGCCCTGATCGGCAGTGAAACTGTGGCGGCCGGCGGCGGTTACAATACGGCGGTGCATATGACCGGGAAAAAACTTCGGAATATCAGCAGGGAGACCTTTGACCTGGTCTTTGATCCCAATGTCCTGGAGTACAACAAGGAGGTCACAGAGACACAGTCCCTGAACTATGATCAGTTCAAAAATAAGATTGTGGCCATCGACGCTTCAGAAGCGCCGCAGGGGATTCTGCATGTCTCCCGCAGCGGGGGACTCAGCGACGCGCAGCTGCGGGAGACCAAGACCCGCCTGTTCCAAGCCTGCTTCACGGCAAAGGCGGTAACACAGGACAGCACATCCGCCATTACGCTGAAGAACCTGAAATGCTATGCCGCGGACGGCGGCGAACAGGAGATTACAGCGCCGGAGGAGGCTGCGTTTCAGGTGACGGTATTGGCGCCGCCCCAGTATGACTTGAACGGTGACGGGGTCGTCGGCGCCGGGGACATTGCGCTTGCGCCCGCGGAGCAGAAGGCGGACGCGGCGGCACAGTCCGGCATCTATCCCTACAAGCGGGCCTTTGTCTTTACCATGGACGGCGGCGGGAATGTCTGGGATATAGAAAACGCCCACTACTTCCCTGCAAAATATCAGGTGTTTGGCGACAGCGCGCGGGGAACAACCCCTTCCCATTATCAGGAGGAAGCGCATAAGGCCGACCGTGACGCGGTGCGGAAGAATCCCATAGCCCTGAGGCTGTACAATGAGGAATTCGCCATGAGCACCAGCGCAAAATCTGAGGATCCTCCAATTTCGGCGCAGAATTACTGTTCCATACTCCATGGAGAGGAGTTTACCAAATTTCCCTCTGATTACAAGAGGGACAACAACTCTGCCGGTGATTACTACTGGCAGGATTTTGGAAAGGAAACCGCAAAATACCCCTCCCTGTTTAAGGTGATCAACGAGCAGACGCCCAGGAGAAGTCTCTTCGGAACTGCGGACTGGAAGACCATAACCAGCGGGATTGCCGAGCCGGATTCCGGCATGTACCAGGAGTGGCGCGGCGGAGCCTCCTATACGGCGGAGACGAAAAAACCCGACGGAAGCTATAAGGATAATAACTGGGAGGCAACGAATCCGGTCACCCCTGCGGTGGATACCATCTCCGATTATTTTCAATCGGCCGCCGCGAAGAATACGGCCTTTATGTATGTGCAGACAGATCTGATGGATCATTACGGCCACCAGTTTGGATACTTCACAGACGGATATTACAGGCTTTTGCAGAGTATGGATGATTTTTATACGCAGATGTTCGACGCCATGAAGGCGGCGGATCTCTATGAAGATACACTGTTCATCGGCAATGCGGATCATGGCGGACATTTTAACACGAATTATACCCTCAATGGCGTAAAGCAGTTCCCAAGCGGATCGCACAGCACATACAGCTGGGCCCAGGACAGCAATATTTTCATAGGGATTGGGGGACAGACCATCGACAGCGGCAAAAAGCTTTCCGGCGGCGCCAACCATGACATTCCGGCGCTGGTTTTGAAGGCGCTGCGGCTGGATAAACCCGATTCCATGAAGAACAGCTCCTCCCAGTGGGCGGACAGTGCTTTTTTGGATCAGGAGGCGCTGGCTAAAAAGGGCAGAGAAATTGAGGAGGTCACTTACAGCAGATTTGCCGGCCATGCGGAGATTGGGGTCGGAAGGCCTCAGGCGGGCCGGGAAGCGCGGGTTCTGGACGCAGTCATCCGGGCGGATGGGGCGACCGGTGTTGCGGTTGACCCGGCTGAAGGCGTCACGGTTTTGCGCAGTGAGCTGGCGGACGGCCTGCTGAAGCTGACGCTGTCCTGCGAGACCGCGCTGGGGGCGTCGGCGGCAAAGCTGACCTTCAGCGGCGCGGAACCGGCTGTCACTGCGGTACAGGAGGTCATGCTGGGTGCGGACAGCGGCAAGGAGCTCTACGCGGACCTGCGCAATGTCACACCGGAGGAGACCACCATTGACGCGGGAGAAATCACCGTACAGGGCGATACGCTTTCGGCGGACATTTCCATCACAAAGACAGCGGAAGAGAACGGAAGGGTCATGGTTGTGCTCTATCAAAACGGCGTTGCGGTCGGCACCGGCTATCAGGAGGTCGGCGCGGAGACCGGTATCATAAAGAAAACGGTTGCAATCCAGAAGGTTGACTATGACAGCGCGAAGGCATTTTTCTGGAATATGGAACAGCTCAAGCCAATGGCCGGGGACCTGGCTATACCCTCAGCCAAGTGAAGTGAATAAACGGGAAAACGAGGACGGCGCAGACGGAATCTTCCGCATTGCGCCGTTTTTGCTGGATTTTCGCCTGAAAAAGCCAAAAGTGAAAATGGGACTGTGGGTTTTGTAAATTGAAAAAAGGGGCCTGGTCCTGTAAAATAAAACTAGCAAACAGGCTGCTTGCTGCCTGATTCAATAAGAAAAGGGAGTGTAAAGATGAGAAGACAGAAGAGACTTTTGTCAGCGGTTTTGGCGTTTGTGGTGGCATTCACGCTGCTGCCGGCCTATGTGGCCATGGCGGCGGATTCCATAGACACCGCGGCCTTTGACCTCCAATCCCTGGGTATTATGACCGGAGACGAAAACGGTGACCTGAATCTTGATGCCAATCTGACCCGTGCTGAGTTTGCGGCGATCACAGTGCGGCTGATGGATCTGGAGACGGTCACACAATTTGCGCCTGATGCCGGCTACAGGGACGTACCGGCGAACTACTGGGCAAAGGGAGAAATCAATCTGCTTTCCAGCTTGAATATTTTGAACGGCGCAGGAAATCAAATGTTTGAACCGGAGGAGGAAGTTACCCTCGAAATGGCCGCGAAGATCATGGTGAATGCCCTGGGATATAACTACCCCGCGTTGGAAAACGGCGGCTATCCCTTCGGATTCCTTACCCAGGCGCAGAAGATCGGCCTTTTGGTCGGGGTTGACCAGTCGGTCACACCGCTGACCAGAAAGGAGATCGCCCTGATGGCACACAATGCCCTGGATATTGACATGATGATCAAGAGCGTTGGCGAAGCGGACGAGTATCAGGTCGTCAAAGGCGAGACTCTGCGCAATCGGTTCCGTACCAGCCAGGATATCCAGAAGTATACGGGCATTGTGACAGCGACCATAGATACATATCTGGATACTCCGGTCAGTGATCTCAGTGACAATGAAATTGAAATCAATGGGAAAATTTATCAAATGCTGGATAAGAGCTTCAAGAGGTTCTTTGGTCAGAACGTTGAGTTCTATGCAAAGGAGGACACTGCCTCCGGCAGAGAAATCATCACGACCATGGCGCCGGCGGATAAAAATGAAGTATTCACCTTTGATGCGGACGATATCAAAGAGGTGGCGGACAAGCGGATTCAGTATTATCTGGACGACAAGGGAAAGTCATCCAAGAGCCTGCGGTATCAGGAGGATACGGTGCTGGTGAAGAACAACCGCCCCAAGGAGAACTGGAACGAGGGGACTGTCAGCGGAACCAGCCGCGGTCTGATTACCGCCATTGACAATGACGATGACGGTATCATTGAGGTTATCCTGATTAAAGAATATACCAGCGCGGTGATTGACGATGTCAATGCTGAAAATCAAATGGTGTATTTTAAAGATGGATTCACGCTTTTTGGAAAGAAATATTTTGACCTTGACCCGCAGGATCCGGAAGTGTATATCACAGTTGAGGACGCGGAGGGCAATGCGGTCACAGCAGACCAGCTTGAGCAGGGCGCTGTCTTTTCCGCGTTTGAAAACGCCTCTGACAACAGCCGGCAGGAGGTCATTGTCAGCCAGTCCGCAGTATCCGGAACCATTCAGCAGGTGGACGAGGACTTTGTCACCATTGAAGGGAACGAATACAAGCGGGAAACGGACAAGGTGCTCGGCGATTTCCGGCCCGGCGATCAGATCAAGGCGTATCTGAATTTCAGAGATGAAATTGTATATGTGGAAAAAGAGACCACCAAGGCATCTTACGGCTTTGTCGTGGGCGTTGCAAGCACCAGTTCGCTGGGGACCGAAACCATGCTCAGAGTGCTGATCCCGGATACACTCGCGGAGCGTTTTGAGGAAGAGGACAACGAGGACGGCGGCGAGGCCACAAAGATTTCCAAGGTGGCGGGACGGAATAAGGAGATTCGGGAATACAGGGCGGCGGACCGGCTTACGGTCGCCGGCGAAAAGCTGGCGTCGGCTGACGCGATCCGGAACACGGTTTTGAATAGGGTGATTTCCTTCACGGTCAATTCCGACGACGAGATCAATAAGATTACCTTCCCCACGGAGGTGGGGGAGGAAGAACCCGGAGACGGAAGCATTGATGTGGTTCAGGCAAAGACGTACAATTCCTATGAAAAAACCTTTGGCAAGACCTCCGGCGGCGCGTTCGGCGTGACAGAGAATACGCTTACCATCTGCGTTCCCAGCAATGGCGACAGCAGTTATTCTGATGAAACCTATCTGGTGGACGTGGAGATGAAAAACGGCCGGACCTATGATGTCAAGGCCTTTGACCAGAACCCGGACACCAAGACGGCGGATCTGATCGTCATTCAGTCCGTCATGAGAGAGGGCGTAAAAGGCACAATCAATACAAAGAGCAAGGTCGGGTTTGTCACGGACAGCGCCATCAGTCTGGACGAGGATGGAGAAGAAGTGCTTCTGATCTCCATGCTGTCTGAGGGCGGCGCCCATGAATACAAGGTTTCGAAGACCATTGAGGACAAAGACAGATTCCGCAGCATTGTAAAAGGGGAACTGATCGCATACTCTCTGGACGGCCGGGATGAACTCAATAACTATGAAAGCCTGACGGACGGGAAGGGGCTGGATAAAAACACCCCGGTGGGATCCAGCGCGAGCGAGCACTTCAAGGGATTCTGCGGCTATCTGATCGACGCGGAATACAACACGGTGTCAAACAGCCTGAACCGCTGGGTCCATGAGTTCTACTGCGGTTTGGAGCCGGATGGAAATGCCGCCGGAAATCCCTATGAGATTCTCAAGAACAGCGGCCCGGAGGTTTATCTTTACCAGACGCGGACCGGTGCGGCGGAATACATTGATATTAAAGAGGTTCAGATGGGTGTTGACAAGCTGTTTATCAGCAGTTCTGAAGATACGGTTCGCGCGATTGTAGTAATCAGATAGGAGGAGACAGAGATGATGGGATTCAAAAAAAGAGGCGTTGGGCTTTTGACTGCGGCGGCCATGCTGATTTCTGCTCTGGCCCCGGGAATGGCTTTTGCGGATGACGAAGCGCTTGAACTGGCGGCAGAAAAAGCAGTGCTGGATGAAAATTTCACTGAGACCTCCATGGACCAGACCGCGTTGGAAGCGTTGGGATGGACGGAAAACGGGGAATACAGCCAAGCGGACTCGGGCACGCAGCACAGCCCCGCGAATGGGACTTTTTCTGCGGAAGCGGGAACGCTGACCATGACAAAGACAAGCGCTTCCGCCAGCGAAAATAACACAGGCGGTAAAACAGTTTATACGGTGGAAAAACCCTTTGACTATGTGCAGGAGAGCTTTGGCGGAGATGAACGCGTCACCCTGCGGCAAAGCAATCTGAAAGGGAAATATGAAATTGAGCTGAAGGGGATGACCCCGGATTCCAGCGGCCAGAGCACCTGGATTGACGTCTATGGATGGAGAGACGCCGGGGTACAAACTTCCGGTGTGGGGCGTCTGCGGCTGCATCAGAACAAGAGCATGTACGTATATAACAACAAGCTCAATTCTGGTTCCGGAGACGGAGCGCTGCTTTGGAAAAATGCCAATACAAAGTCGGATATTAAGCTTGTGTTTGATTCAGCTACATCTACATTTCAGGTGTTTAAAGATAACCAGATTCAGAGTGTCATTGAAGGCCTAAACAGCGGCGCCAGCGCGGATACCTTTGCCATGACCAGCTGGGGAGATGCAGCAAAGGTGGAGGAAAACGGGGGCGTGGCAAAAGGGGCTTATATCTGCGGTCTTGCCTTCAGCGCGCCAAAACAGATGGCGGCCAATTTTGATTATATTGCCATGGAAGGGCTGAAGGTTACCGAAATTGAACGGATGGCGGACGCGGCCGATACGGAGGCGGATAAGATTACCGTGGCTTCCCTGACCGCGGCGCCCGCGGCTGTGACCGGGGATCTGACCCTGCCGGAGAGCACCGATTCCAGCGTGACGGTAACCTGGACCTCCAGCAATCCGGATGTCATCACAGACGGCGGCGCGGTGGTCCGCCCTGCACTGGGAGAGCCGGATGCGGACGTGATCATGACCGCCGAGATCGTCAATACGGAAAACCTGTTTACGCTGTATAAGGATTTCAGACTGACAGTCGCCGCGGAAAAGGCGCCGGCCGGGCCGGTTGTTCTGATTGACGAGGACTATGCAACCGGTAAAACCGAGGCGGAGCTGGCTGACATGGGGTGGTCTGAAGACGGCGGTTTTGCAGTCTTACAGACAGATGCCAGCCCGGCGAACGGTAATTTTGCGTCAAAAAACGGAAAGCTTGTGTTAACAAAAACCAGCGAGACGGATACCTCAGCCAGCGGGAAAGGAAAGCTTGCATATGTTGCGGAAAAACAGCTCAATGCAAAGCAGGAAAACTATGGGGGAGATCCACGGGTCACTTTGCGTCAAAGCAACTTTAAGGGGAAATATGCTCTGGAACTGAAAAATCTTGCCTTGAAACAGGCGGGTAACAGTATGTGGACCGATCTGATTGGCTGGAGAAACACAGCGAAAGGGCAAAATGACAGCGTCGGCAGAGGAACCGGAAAGAGCAGCAAGATTTTTTCTATCTATAACAACGCTTTGAACATAGCAAACACCAAGGAGCTTGATTTGTGGCCGTCGACTGATACACCTGCCAATATTTCTTTTGAGATAGATTCGGCAAGCTCCACCTTCCAGGTGAAGAAAAATGATGAAGTTTTAAGTATCACCGGTACCCTGCTGTCAGGCGCAAAAGCGGACACTTTTACCATGACCAACTGGGGAACCTATCATGCTGACCCATCGAATAACAATGGTGTTGCGGCAGGTGCCTATCTGCGTGGAATCGCGTTTGAAGCGAACCGCGGGGTGACCAAGGACACAGGGTTCGTGGAGCTGGAAGGCATCAAGCTCACTGAGATCGAAAGAATGGAGGATCCGGCAGATACGGCCGCTGGCGCCATTTCCATGACGGACCTGACTGCAGACCCTGAAAATGTAACCGCCGCGATTACGCTCCCGGAAAGTGCCGAGCCGGATGTGACAGTTACCTGGTCTTCCAGCGATCCCAGCGTGATTTCAAATGATGGATCCATCGTGACCCGGCCGGCTGATTTGGACGCTGAGGTTGTTATGACAGCTGAGATCGTGAATACTGCAAACATGTTCACGCTGTATAAAGATTTCCGGCTGACGGTTCCGGCTGACAGCAGTGTGCCGGACGAGCGGCAGGAGATTTTGGACCGGGCTAAAGCGGACCTCACTATGGTACAGCTTACGGACACGCCCCGCGCGGTTGTGAGCGATCTGAAAAAGCCTCTGGTTTCCTCCTGGACAGATACGGGTAACAGCGGTAAAGTTGTTTCGATATCCTGGAAGTCAAACAATACGGCGGTCATCGCGGATGACGGCACGCTGGTCAAGCGCGATGGAGAAGACTACTATGTGGTCATGACTGCAACACTGACTGTGGAAGGAAAATCGGATACCAAGAGCTTTGGTCTGACTGTACCGGCCTTGCTGGAGGAAGGGGTGGTTATAAGCGAGACTTTTGCTGGAAAAACAGTAAAAGATAATACGCTTCCCAACTGGGAGTATATGGAATCTGCCGCAGGTACAGGTACCAATACCATTAACAGCAAGGGGAATTTGGTGCTCACCAAAAATGAGGCGGCGGCAGCTACCCATGGAGAATATCCTAAAAACAAGTACACTCTGACACAGGTTGGAGAAGCCTATAACGAAACAACCCGGGCGGAAACCATGAAGCAGGCCTTCCGGGGCAAGTATAAGCTGGAACTGAAAATCATTCCCCACATTACACAGCAGCTGATTCCGGTCAGTTTCTGGGGCGGAGAGCCTGGAAATGAAAAATCAGCCTTCTCTATGTGTGTGCGAAACAATCTCATTGATATTTATGTTTCATCGGGAAACTATGAGACAGTAGCAAAGGATTTGAAGCTGGACGGGAAAGAGACCATCATTGCCTTTGACATTGACACCAATACCAACAAGGTGCCCATCTCTGTAAATGGCGCTGCACCGTATGAATTTGACGCCTCCAGTATAGCGGGCGGAAGCAGTTATTTCCTGCAGGCGGTCAGTGTGGGCTTGAAGGAGAGTTCCGCTAAGAACGACAGCGTTGAGGTTGTGTCCGTCAAGCTCTATGAGCAGGAAAACTATATAAAAAACGAGGCGGAAATCCAGGCGGCCATGGAACAGGTTCAGGCGACGGATCTGACACCGGAGCCGGGAAATGTGACAGGAAACCTCACGCTGCCCGCAGAACAGAACGGGGTTGCCATCACCTGGAAATCCGGAGACACCGCTCTGATCCGCAGCGACGGTACGCTGGTGGAACAGCCCTTTGATGCGGACCGGGATGTCACCATGTCGGCAGTATTCCAGAAGGACGGCGCTGTATGGACCAAAACCTATCGTTTGACCGTAAAGAAGCTGGACGATCCGCAGGTGATTCTGAAGGCGGCGGCGGACGCGCTGGACTATTCTGACCTGATTTCCGGCAGCAAAGACGAACTCAATGAAAACATCAAAACGCCGGCCACAGGTTTGTATGGAACGACGATCACCTGGACCTCCTCAGCTCCGGAATATATCAGCAACAGCGGCCAGATTCTGAAGCATGATGATACGGTGAAAAAAGAGGTCTCCATGACGGCGACCTTCCACTACGGCGGTCAAACCTATGAAAAGGTGTTCACCTTCCGGCTCACGGTTCCGTTTTCCGGGGATTATACCTTCTTTGAGACGGATTTCAGCGGCACAGCCCTGCCGGAATATGCGGTTCCCTTTGGTGTGGGCGGCAACGGCAGCATTGAGATGAAGGACAGCAAGCTGTATCTCCACCGCACCAATGCGGGGACCTCCACAGATGGACCCGGCGTAAAGATTTATCCGACGCTGGACGGAAAGCGTTTTACCATCGGCGAGGAGTGTGTCATTTATGCGGATCTTCTGGAGCCCGAGGACTGTAAAAAAATTGAAATGGTCTTTTACGGAAGCAACGGCTCCCGGATAACCTCGCTGTATACCGGGGTTGACAAGAGTAAAGGCAAAGGCTATACCGCGGTCGGCAGAACCGCGCTTGACGCCAGCGACGCAACCCACAAACGGGTGGACGTGGGTACCAATGAAATGCCGCTTCACGTTGAATGCCGGGTGAACTTTGCGACCAAGGCCATGACCCTGACCGTAAATGGGCAGACGCAGGGCGAGCTAAAATTCATCCGTGAAGACGCCACGGACTTTGCCTACATTGAGATCAAAAATATTTATGATACAAACAATAAGAATACCAACACCGGCACCGCTGTTGTGAACAACGCGGGCGTCCGCGTCACCAAGGCCATGGTTCCGGAAATCATTATGAACCAGGTGGATTACTTCGGCGCGGTGAACAGTCTGAACGGCTATGTGACCAAGGATATTCCGCTGGTTGACACCGCCTATGGCAACACGGCGGTAACCTGGACCAGCTCCAATCCGGAGGTTCTCACCCACGAAGGAAAGCTCAGACGGGATGCGTTTACTGAGGATACGGCCCTTACGCTGACCTTTAAGCTGGCCATGAAGGATAACCCAGAAATCTATGCAGTCAGGGAATTCCCGCTGACAGCGCTGTATATGGATCCGGATAATCTGGCCTATGACAAAACGGCCGAATCGAGTGTCTACAGCCTGACCGGACACGGTGCCAACATGGCGGTTGACGGAAATTTTGGGACCTCCTGGCAGACTTTGCGTGCGGATGATACGCCGGCTCTGACTGTGGATCTCGGAAAAAATACCGTGATCAATCGTGTTGACCTGCATGAAGCAGAGATTATGGACCGCTATGCGGTAAAGGCCTTTGTGATTGAGGTATCAACAGACAATAAGCACTGGACCCAGGCCGCCAAGGGCGAGTCGCTCGGTGCGGAGGTCAAAACGGTGACCTTCAGCCCGGTCATAGGGCGGTATGTGCGGTATCGCGTAACAGATAAAGAGAGCGGAAATACAGGACTGAACGAAATACAGGTCTTCCTGAAAGGCGGAGAGAAGACCAGGGCGGAAGCTGATCTTATTCTCTTGAAAGAAAAGCTCGGCGACCTGACCGGTCTTACCTCCAGCGTTACGCTCCCTCTCAGCGGAGAATATGGAAGCACCTTCACCTATTCGTCCAGTATTCCGGAATACTTCTCTGACAGCGGCGCGGTGAAGCGGGGAAAGGAGACACAGTATGGCACTCTTCGTATCACAGCGACCCTGAATGGTGAGTCCGCGGAGGATTCCAAACGGATTTCCGTCCTTGGCACAGGCGGCTCAGGTGGCGGCGGCACCCCGTCCGGGGGTAGCGGCGGCTCCGGCGGCGGAAGCGGAAGCAGCTCCGGCGGTTTTAATACCGGAAACGTTGCCTATCCGGAGGATGGAAACCAGACCACCGTGGAGGGAAGTTTCCGGGATGTGTCCAAGAGCCACTGGGCTTATCACGACATTGAGGCGCTGAAGGCAAAGGACATTGTTTCCGGAGATGATACAGGCCTGTTCCGTCCCGAGGACAATACCAGCCGTGAGGAATTCCTGAAAATGTTGCTGGGGGCGCTGGGAATCCGGGAGAACCAGGCCAGCACCGCGTCCTTCGCGGACGTGGACAGCAATGACTGGTGCTATCCCTATATTGCAGCCGCAGTGGAGGCAGGAATCGTGAACGGTATTTCTGATACGGAATTTGGAAAGGGACGCCCGGTGACGCGTGAGGATATGGCGGTGCTCTGCATGAGGGCGCTGAACTATGTAGGGAAAACACTGACGGAAGTTTCCGAAGCCAAGAACTTTACCGACGCGGACAGTATCGCGGATTATGCGCAGGAGAGTGTGACAGCAATGCAGATCTATGGTGTGATCAATGGCTATGAGGATGGATCCTTTGCGCCGAAGAACAACGCGGTCCGCGCAGAGGCCGCCAAGATCATCAACAGAATCAGCGAATAGGAGGATTCAATATGGCAGAAAACAAGATCAGAAAGCAGATTGCAGCGGCGCTTGTTCTAACGA
This sequence comes from uncultured Ructibacterium sp., assembly GCA_965146665.1. Classification (GTDB taxonomy): domain Bacteria; phylum Bacillota; class Clostridia; order Monoglobales; family Monoglobaceae; genus Ructibacterium. Next base: position 15,053 of record CBCTHE010000001.1, on the reverse strand, counting down.
TTCTTTCCTCCACGATCCCGCTGTACGCCCTTGCGGCAGGCGAAGACCTGCCGCAGGCGCCGGTGGAAACAGTGATATCTCAGCCAAATGCCGGCGCCGCAGCGGCGCCGGCAGAGACAACGCCTGCAACGGAAGAACCGGCAGGCCCGGAGATACAGCTCCCATCTGGGAGCGAAGCTTCAGAGCCTGCGGTTCAAACGGCGCCGCCTGATGGAGCGCTTATCACCGTTGAAGACCGGGTGCAGGAGGCGGAGAAGTCAGCCATACAGGAGGAAGCAGAAGAGAAAGCCGCGGAAGCGGAGACGGTTACGCTTGCCTCTGGCATGGAAACCACGCCGGAAGGCGAACCCACCCGGGACGAGAACGGGTACATTACCAGCACCTATGGATATCCGCTCAAGGGGGATCCCTATGCTGGGGACGGCATTGAAATACTGTCCTATAACGGGGCCAACCTGTACAACCTCTCAGCGTCAATTCCCTATACGCGCCAGCAGATTGTAAGCTCCGGCAGATCACGGTTTTACACCATGTCCGACAAAACCTTTTTCGGCGAGTGGGATGCGGTCGGAGAGAAATGGAAGATTTCCGGCAAGCTGGACTATGACAATTATCCCGGTCTGGCGGATGTCGAGTCCTCGGTGAAAAAAGGGGATTATGAGTCCGCTAAAATGGCCTATTACACCTATTATCTTTTGCGGGAGCGGAATGGATACCGAATCAAGGACACCAGTACCGCGGCAAAAGACATCATTACAGCGGATTTGCTCTGCAAGAACTATATGTACAATGCCAACAGCGGCATGACCCCACTGTTGCTGGCCTATGTGGACGGTACGCCAAAGGAACTGGAGTGTGACGTCACCGAGACAGTGGACAAATACAAGGGGATCCGGCAGGAACTGACCTTTTTGATCACGGCGACGGACAAGGACGGCGGCCTTGCGGAATTTGCCAGCAAGGAGGCCGGCGCCAACGGCCCGACCCTTACGGTCAATGTCAACGGCACCTCCATTGAAATTCCAGCTCTGGCGGATACCTATATAACGGCGGGCGGTGATTCCGGCAAAAAACATGGCACAGAAGAGATCCTTCTGGCCCGGGAATCCGCGGTCAATGAGTCCAAGCTGGTCAACAGTCAGACGGCCAGGACCTATATCAAGTTTGATGTTTCCAACTTGAAGAGCAGTGACACGGTCACAGGCGCCGCCCTGAACCTCTATGGCAGTAACAGCGCTTCGGACAAGAAAAAAGAATTTGTGGTGTTCTACTCTGACGACTCCAACTGGGAAGAGGGAAACAAGACGTGGAGCAACACCAGCGCTTCAACCATATTCTCCTACGACCAGCTGGAGAGCTGGAGCTGGACCGGGCCGGGTACGCGGCAGTCAGACTGGGGTTCCCGTTATATGGAAGAACTTCTCCGGTTTAATACCTGGATTGACAAGCTGGTCAAGGTATACAATGCAACCGGTGATGAGAAATATGCCTATACGGCCCTGCGCCAGCTGATGGATTTTCTGAACGTGACCGGCATGCACGGGCGGTATCTGAAGGATCTTGATATCGCGGTGCGGGCACAGGTTCTGCCTCATTATATCATGCAGCTTTTAGAGAGCGAATACATGACGCCGGATATTTTCGCCGGACTCATGAAATATATGTGGATTGAGGGGAATGAATTTCTCGAATTCTGTACGACGGGCAGTAACTGGGGTTCTTCGGAGCGGATGGGGCACTATGCTGTGGCCCTGAACTTTCAGGAATTCAAGGATGTGGGCCGGTGGTTCTCGGATTTGAAAACCAAATATGCCAAAATCATGGACTGGATTCTGCAGGATGACGGCTCCTCCTACGAGCTGGCGCTGGGCTATACTGACTATACGCTGGATACCTTCCTGGGCTCCATCAAAATGTGGGAGACCACGGGAATCAAAGGTGAAAACCCCTTTACACCAGAGGTTGAACGGGGCATCCAAACCCTGGCCCAGTATATGATGTACTGCAGTATGCCGGGCTTTATCGACAATCAGGAGGGCGACGGCTACAGCTTCCGTTCCGGCTATATTCCAAAGCGGCTCTATTATGTGGGAGATAAATTCGGCGACCCGTACCTGCTGTTCGGCGGTACAGACCGCGCGGAAGGGGATACCCCGCCCGTGACCTCCGTCTGCTATAACGGGGAAGGAAAAAAGGTTATTATGCGGACGGACTGGTCAAACAAGGCCAACTATCTCTACAGCAGTGTGGAGGGCGGCGTGGGAAACCACGCCCATCAGGATGATAACAACCTGATCGTCTCCGCCTACGGACAGTATTTGCTGGTGGATCCGCTGTACGGCAGCTATAGCGGCGGTGATTCGGTTAACTGGCTGAAGTCTGCCAAGGGCCACAATGTCGTAGAGGTAAACGGCGGGGGCCAGACCACGGGCTCCGCCAGAGGCACCATTCCCCGCTGGGAGACAAACACGGCTTATGACTTTGCGGAAATGCGCTCAGCGGCCACCCGAAATGCCTCTAACTATACCAGAAAGGTGCTGTTTGTAAAGCCGGGCTTCTGGCTGGTCAGCGACTATCTGGTTCCCACATCAGGCGCAAACACAAATACCTACAGTCAGTACTGGCACTATTTGCCGGAGGCGGATACCTCCATGGATCAGGAGACAAAGACCTCTGTCGTCAACACCAATGGTGTGAACCTTCTTGTGGCGCCGGTTGCCCCTGAGAAGTTCACCCAGGCTGTGATTAAGGATGACGGATGGTTCTCAGAAGGCCAGGGAAGTTTTTCGCGGTCCGATTACACGGTTTATGAGACCAAGACAGACGGAAACTGTGTCATGGATACCATTCTTTATCCCAGTGAGATCGGGCAGGAGAAGGATATTGTTACCGAACCCATGACCGTTGCCGGGCTGGAGGAGAACACCTATTCGGCCTATGAGTTCTATGTCACCGATAAGAAGTCAAAGGACACACAGAGGTATCAGTATTTTGTGCGGCACAGCGGCGGTGTGCAGACCGGAGCGGTCGGAAGCCATGCCACAGATGCAAGTATGCTGTTTGCCGAGCTGGATAAAAATGGGAATACCATCAGCGTGATTGCGCAGGATGCATCCTATGTGAAAAATATGGAGAGCGGTCAAACGATTTTCCACAGCGATACCGCTGTGAATGAGATTTCGATTGACTGGGACGGCGAATACTGCAGTCTTAATGGTTCTCAGCTGTCCACAGAGGTTTTAACAAAAAATAATTTCTATTTCTATAACCAGGGCAAAAATTTTAAAAAGGTATCGGTCAATGACAGCGAGGTCAAGCCGTCAGCAACCGCGCACTATCTCTACTTTGGCGGCAAGCCGGATGATTCCGGGGCAGTAGAACCGACCTCCGCGCCAACGCCTACCAAGAAGCCGGTTCACGGCGGCGGCCCTTCGGTCAGCAGTACGCCAAAGCCAAGCACAGAGCCCTCTGCGGAGCCCACGGATCGGCCCGGAGAATCCTCAAAGCCGGAGCTCACTTCCGGCATGAAGCAGGAATTGGAAGGGCATTGGGCAAAAGCGGAGATCGAGAGTCTTTATGACCGGGGAATCGTCCATGGTGTTTCGGAGGACAGCCTTGGGTTGAATCAGGAGGTCACCAGGGCGGAATTTATCACGCTGATGGTGCGCGCCTTAGACGTGGAACCCGCTGAATACAAGGGAAGCTTTGCGGATGTGCGGAGCGGCGATTGGTACGCGGACTATCTGCAGGCGGCCTATGACAAGGGTTTGCTCAATGGCGTGGATGGAAATGCCCTGCCCGAAGCGGCAATCACGAGAGAGGAGATGGCAAAGATCCTTTCTGCGGCAGCGGAAACGGCCGGTCTTGATATGGGACAATCCAATTTGGATCAGTTCCAGGATGCGGACCAGATAAGCGGCTGGGCAGCTGAGGGCATTGAAAAAGCGGTCTCTTCCGGATTGATGAACGGTATGCCAGACGGTACCTTCGCGCCGAAGCAGAACACAAAGCGTGATGAGGCATTTGTTGTGGTATACCGGTTACTGGAAAAGAAGAAGTAATACGGCACACAAACGGAAGGCGCCGGGCATTTGCCTGGCGCTTTTTTTGTGGTTTTGTGTCGGATTATGAGGAAAAAAGATGAGAATTGGGTTCTTCTTTTGGAAAATTGTTCTTGCATATCTTGTCGATTTAGTATATACTAATCATATACAAATTATCCCTATGATTTTTGTGCAATATGAGGCAAAACAGATAAAAATGGCAGGAACCGGCAGGGAGAAGGAGGCATCATGAAAAAGTTAATCTATAGAAAAAGCGTGCTGTTCCTATGGGTTTGCGCTTATACACTCATGATATTAACTCCGATCTTATTCAACACTGTGGTGTTTGTACAGTCCCAGCACGTGCTGGAGGACAAGGTCATGGACGTAAATCAGAACTCCATGGAGATTTTGAAGCGGGAATTGGACGATCAGCTCCGGAATATGATCAATGCATATATTGATTTATCCTATAATTCCAGTATTCAAAAAATAGCCGGGATGGGGAATACTGAGGCCAGCGGCTATCAGTATGAGATGTATCAGACTGTGCAAAACCTTCGGAAGTTTGAAGACTATATCTCGGAATATGAGGACTATTATATCTATTTCAGAAAGATAGGACTTGTGGTCAGCGGAAAGGAGCCGGTGTCAGAACAGCTCTTTTTCTCGGATCTTGGAGCAACGGATCTTACCTTTGAACAGTGGAAAGAAAAGGTGCAGAGCGGGGGAAACGACTATCTGCATTACAAAACAGCGGACGGTATGCAGAATCTGCTGTATTATAATCCATTGATCTGGGGGGATAACCGGGATCAGGATGTTATTTTTCTTGCCAAAATCGTGCCGCAAAAGCTTATGCAGATCAAAGAGAGCCTGTTTTATGGCTCTGAAGGGCTTGTGGTGGTATTGAATCAGGAGAACCAGATTATGACCGCCAGCGGCGAGGTCGCGGAAGCGGATCTGGAGTTGATCCGCAATGCCGGCGGCGGTGCCGTTTCGGTGATTGGCAATGGCAAGGCAGTGACAGCTGTGGCCTCTTCTGTGGTCGGCTGGCGGTATGCTTATATTCTTCCGGATTGGGTTTTGTTCACGGATGTATCCAGAATGCGGGCAATGACCGTGATTGCGATTATCCTGTCCATACTCATCAGTGCGGTTATTATGCTGTGGGTTCTGAGGCAGCAGTATTCACCGATCAACAAGCTGATCAATATGTTCGGAAAGGAAACGGAGCCGCGCGAACGCGGAAACGAGTTTTTGTATCTTGAGGATAAACTCACTGAGACCTTAAAGACCCAGGCCGTGGCGGAAAAAGCCATTGACAGTCAGAGCCGGATTATGCACAACAATTATCTGAGACGTTTTCTGCGGGGCCGGGTTGAGGACGATGCCTCTGTGAAAAAGATCCTGCAGGCCATGAACTGTGACACCAGCGGCAGAAAGTATGCGGTTATGCTTTTCTATGTGCGGGATTATACGGCATTGTTTGCCGATGATAAGACCATAGGGGATGAACAGCGCATTGATCTGGTCAATTTCATCATTGAAAACATTGCAAGCGAGCTCATCGAAGGCTCCTATCAGTGCTTTATGGTGGAGAGTGAGGATATGATGGCGGCGCTGGTCTCTGCGGATGAAAAGGAGAAAAATGCTGAGATTGAAAACAGGCTGATCGCACACGGGAACGACTTCCTCAGCGCGATTGACGAAAACTTTAATATTTCCTGCTGTATTTCAATCAGTCTGGTGACCAACAGCTGTTTTGATATTCCAGAGGCATACAGGCAGGCTGTGGATGCCATGGAATACGCGATCATTACCAATGAAAACAGAATTGTGCGCTATGAGGAGATTGTGGACGGCAGCAATGAGACTTATCATTTCACCTATGAGCAAAAGCAGGAATTTATCCGCGCCATGAAGACAGCGGATGCAGACGCTGCGGTGGGAATTGTGGATGAAGTTCTGCGTGAGAACGCAAGCCTTGGCAAGAATAATATGCAGGGCATTGTGGTGGATTTTGTGGCAGTCATTCTCCGCGGGATCAACGATATCTATAAGGAAAGCAGCGGTATGATATCGCAGAAGGATATTTATCAGGTGCAGAAGCTGCTTTTCTGTAATGATGTTGTGGAACTGCGGAAAAATGTCAAGGGATTCCTGGAAGTGATATGTGACCGTACCTCCTCTCTGTTTGGAGAGGATAATCTGGTCGGACAGATCAAGAGCTATGTCAAGGAAAACTATGCGGACTCCAATTTGAATGTTGCAAGCATTGGGGAGCGTTTTTCCAAAACACCGCATTACATTTCCAAGCTGTTCAAGGATGATCAGGGAATCGCCCTGCTGGAATACATCAACCGGGAACGGATCGAGAACAGCAAACAGCTGCTTGAGAGCACCAAAAAGACCCTGGCAGAGATCACGGAGGAAGTGGGTTTTACCAATGTTGTGACGTTTATCCGGGTGTTCAAAAAATTTGAGGGAATCACGCCGGGAAAATATCGGGAAGCCTACACCCCATCCAAATAAAGAGCCGAAAAGGGCCAGCAAAAGCTGGTCCTTTTTGTATGCAAAAATGTAAAAGTCGGCCGCTTATTTGGACTTTTACGCGTAAAAAATGAAGTGTTTATTTTGTTAATTCAGCCGGTGAAAATGTTGATTTCGCCCAGACTTCGGTTTTTGGCCGTGCAGTTCCCTTTTTGTAAATAATCGCACTTTTTGTTAGTTTACTTCCAAATGGTTTATTGTTATATTTGTACTGTAATGTGTGGTCAGGTGTCAGATGATTTTATGAAAAATGATTAGAAAACTATAATAATTATAACTTAGGAGGCTGAGTTTATGAAGGCAAAGAGAATGGTCGCGCTGTTGGCAGTGTTTGCTATGCTGGTGACGATGATGCCCTCTGTATTGGCGGTTGATGCGGAAGGCAGCCAGTCAGAGTTTACATTCCCGCTTCGATATGACGCGGAGAAGATGGCCGCTGCTGACGGGGATAGTGTTGTTTTGGCGGATTATGGTATTACTGGCCGGGCGCTTTGGACGGTCAAGCGGGGTACGGCGTACGATTTACCCAAAATAGGCTATGGTGTGCGTAACAGCGGGGATAACGCGGTTCCGCAGAGCCCGAATAACAATGTTGACTTTGCGTTTGCGGACAACAAGGTGACAACCCCGCCGGTGCTGGACGATGGATGTTATACCATAGAGACGGAGAACGCCATTGTACTGGCCAGTCCGGAATCCATGGATTTTGTCGTCAAGGCGTCTAATGGTACGGGCGAACTGGAAATTGCAAAGGTTAGAATTGCAAAGACCGGCTCTCAAAGCTCCGGAAAAGCTGCAACGGGTAAGGTGTTTGTTGCCAATGCGGACGGTTCCGCAATGACAAACACCGTGCAGAAAGATTTAAAAGTATCCAAGAAGAATAACGGAAGTTCTTATGGTGATTTGCTCCAAATCAAGTTCCAGGTCAATTTAAAACACAATTTATTTACTGTTTGGGCAAAGGTGCGGCAGACAGAAGGGGGAACGTATGACGCGTCTCCCTTGACCAGCGCCGATCTTTTGATTAAAGACGCGCCGCTGCTGAACCCGGCTTCCGAATTGACCGGTTTTGGTATCAAGTGTAATGAGAAAAGCGGAAAGTATACGTATTCCGGCGGAGTTGAGATGACATATCTCTCCATTGCGCCTGAAGTCTATCAGGTTTCTGGTACGGTTGACGCCAATGTGAGCGCGGTGCGGCTCATGATCGGCAGTGAGACGGCTTATACCGGCACGATTGATCATGGCGCTGGAACCGTTGCTTTTTCCGGTGTTGCGCCCGGAACCTATACCGTAGAGGCGGACTTTGCCGCCGGGTATATGGCGGAGGTTATGACGGAGTCTGTGACCGTGGACGCGGCGGCTGTCAATGATTTGTCTGTAACCTCAAAGATTGAGGCATACCCCGTATCCGGCGCTGTGGACGGCGGGGTCGCGGGTGTAACCCTGACCAAAACCGGCGCGGCAGAGCCGGTCTATACAGGTACAATTGCAGATAACACGGTGAGCTTTTCAGACGTACTGCCCGGCACCTATGACGTTGGCGTAACCGCCAAGGAGAATTATACTGTAAAAGCAGACAACCCGGCGCGAATTACGCTGGAAAAGGGTGTGGTCACACCTGCGCTGTCTGCGGCCACGGAATTTAATTTCCCCCTGGTCTACGATCCCGGCAGTATGGATAAAACTTCCGGTTCCACCCTGAACATTAATAAATATGGTATCTATCTTGGAGATTCTAGTGCAATGCGCACCGCGGATTTGACCAATAGTGCTGACAGTCAGAATATCAATGCTATTCGTTTTTCTGTGAACAATGGCAAAAAACCGTCATCTCCTTTGGAAATGATGTATATGATCTTTACCTCCAATCAGGCCAAGACACCACCGGCCTTGGATGCAGACGGCTATGTGATTGAAGCCGACTATACGGTTTGGCTCCATGGCGGAAAACAGCTGGATTTTGTCATAAACGGCACGGACGCTGACGGGAGGGCCAAACCAATCGGCATAGTCCGGGCGGCGCGGTCTGTAGAAACAGCGGTCGGCGGAGATGCTGGCGTGATGTATGCAGCTGATGCCGAAGGGAACAAGCTGGAGGGTTCAAATGAGACGGCCATTGTGGTCACTAAACCTGGGGATAAGACATATGCCGGAGATTTGGTTTCCGTAAAGGCTGTAGCCAATCTAAAGACACAAACCCTTAGCCTATGGGCCAAGGTGAAGAAGAGCCATGGCGGGTCGCTGAACGAAACACCAATGTCTGATGAAGATTTGTTGCTGCGGGATATTCCGTTCTTCACAGAGGTTACAGCAATTCGGGGCCTTTCCATGAAGATTTACTCCAATGATGGGAATGCTATTGAATATGGCTGCGGTTCCTGGGTCACAAGAATCCAGGTGGATAAGGGCTGCTATCCGGTTTCCGGTACCGTAGATATGGGAGTCAAGACCGTTTTCCTGATGAAAAACGGCAATGTGATCTATACGGCCGCGGCGGCAGACGGACAGATTCGGTTCCCGCAGGTGGCATCCGGAACCTATGACGTGGCAGTGGAGTATAACGACCGTTATATCGAGCCGGAAAACCAGTCCAAAACCGTGACTGTGGCCGAAGCCGAAAAGACGGATTTCAACCTGAGCTCCGTCAAGGTTGATGACAGCGCCCGCAATGTAAGCGGTACGGTTGACGCCGGGGTTCAAAGCGTTACGCTGACGAGCCAGTCGGATCAAAAGAGCTGCGAAGGCGTCATTGACCGTGCCAGCAATACCATTGTGTTCAAATATCTGCTGCCGGGTACCTATGATGTTCTGGTGACGGCAAAGGAGGGCTATGCGGTTTCCGAGGGGAATGCTGCAACCATCACAGTGGCGGACACGGATATCACAGACGCGGCCTTCCGTACGGATATCAACGTATTCACTGTCACAGGCACCGTGGCGGAGCAGGTCTCCAGGGTCACCCTGAGCAATGGGGAGACGGTTTATGACGGCGTGATTTCGGGCGGCACCGTTACCTTTGCGGGCATACCCAATGGAACGTATACGGTCGCGGCGGAGTGTGAACAGCGGTATACGCCCGCAGTTGACAATACATCCGTCACAGTGAGCGGAGCGGGACGGGAAAGCGCCTTTGCTGTCACCGCGGCTCCGCCCCAGGATGGGATTACGCTGAGATTGGGGGTTCTCTCAGATACCCAATATGGACGCGGCGGATTGGGGATTACGGACCACTCCCGGAAACAGTTCCGAAATGCAATGGCCGCACTGAAAAATCGCATCGGCGGGAGCTGGGATAATCTTGATGTGCTTATGATGCCGGGGGATATATCCCATAATACCTATTGGAATGGCAGCAATCAAGAACTGGATCTGTTTTTCCAGGATCTCAAGGAGTGCTTGGGCGACTCAAAGCTGAAGGTACTGTTCCTCCGCGGCAATCACGACGCAAAAAATGAAGCCGAGATTGCCCAAGATCCTATGAACAATGGTAATTTTGTGAAAGCAGTACGGCAGTATTATGATCCGGATTATGTTGCAGATTTCATAGAAGATGTTAATGGCTATCAGTTTGTTATGGTCAGTCAGGATACAAGGCGCGGTAATGATGATCCCAGCGACTATGCGGATATCCATTCCGAAAAAACTGTCGAATGGTTTGGAAAGGCAATAGCTCAGGCGGAAGAAAAATCAGCCGGAAAACCAGTATTTGTGGGAATGCATCCCAATACTTATGATCCGGAGGTCAGCGGTGGCAAGCCTGATGTGAATAGCGGAACTGTTTTTGGTTCTTTTCCAATTGACGGCTTTATAAACCAATCTGCCGCGCGGTCATCATATTGGGCAACCGGAAGTTTATACTCCGCCATGAAGCCATATGATAATATTATTACGTTCTCTGGACATTCTCATTGGACAACTGCAAATGAGCGGTCAATCCATCAAAGAGACTTTACCTCTATAAACACCGGTGCGGTCAATAATATGGAGATCGAGAATGCCTGGGATGAACCATATCAGCCCAAGCGGTTCGGAAGCAATGAGAATGAGAGCAACGGCTATTATATCACCGTAAATACCGATCAGAAGGTCAACATTGAACGGCTGGATCTCTATCGGATGAACCGTGACAACAACGTGGACGCTAGGCTTGGCGAAGACTGGGTGGTGGATATTGCGGCCGGGAAGGCCGGGTTTACCTATACGGAAAACCGGGATACAGAGGATCCTGTTTTTGCCGAAGGGGCGGCAGTAACGGTGCAGGATATAACGGCAACCAGCGCGGAACTCATCTGGGACAACAGAAAGGTGCTTGACGATACCGGCGTCAATAATTACTGGATCGAAATTGTAAACAAGGAGACCAATGCAACGGAGAAGATCTACACCCCTTCGGCGTACTACTGGCTGCCGGGTGATGAGATGCCGGAAAAGAACAATCAAACAGCCAAAGGGCTCTCGGCGGAGACCGCCTATGAGGTGCGGGTTTACGCCATGGATCAGTTCTACAAAAAGACCGCTGTGCCGATCACTGCGGAATTCACAACGCCGGCCCGTGAAGTACTGCCCGCGCCGCTGATTGACGTATCCTTTACGGATGCGGACAACGGTATTCGCGATCATTCAAACTATGCCCGGGTGTATGACATGGATCCCCTTGTTACCGGCAAAACCGAGATGACCTGGGATGACACCTATCACATGTATGTCGCAAACTTTGCGGCGGCGAGCGGCACCAGCGCATCCCCCAACTTCTTCAAGGTACTGCTGGATGACGGCCGCAGATCGCTGATGCAGGAATCGGGCGGTTATACCATAGATCTGCTGTTTAAGCCGGAGGCTCTGAATGCTGGTATTGACGCGGAGACTGCTGTGATAGGTGCGGCCCAAACAAATGGATTTGACATTTTATATACAAAATCTTCTGAATTGACGGCAGAGCTTAGGCATGACGGCGCGTGGCAGTATCCGGCCAAGGTGCAGGCGCCGTTGAACCAGTATCACCATGTAACCGCAGCCTTTGACGGAAAGCAGCTTGTATTCTATTTGGACGGCGAGAAGCAGGGAAGTGTTGCGGCTTCCGGAAAACTGGAATTCACGGCGGCGCAGGTAGCAGACTCCTTTTACGGTCTTGTAATAGGCGGCGATTATAAGCCGGGCACCAGCGGTGCGGATCAGACCGAAGCCCAGTCGGCTTTCACGGGACAGATTGCCTATGCAAAGATCTACGGTGGGGCTCTGTCCCAAAAGGAGATCACAAGGAATCATCAGGCGCTGGTCAGCCGTGCGGAGCTTACCCAGGCAGGCGCACTCCGGACCATGCTCACACAGACGCTTCCGAATATGAAAAATGATACCAATAAGCTGCAGATTGAAGGCCTGCTGGACGAGGGCTGGAGACTGCTGGCAAGCGAGACCCTGACGGATGAGGCGATTGCCGCCTATCTGGCCAAAGCTTCCGCGCCGGAGCGGTGTGTTGTTTATACCCTGGATGCAAACCGTTTCCCGGAAAAGGCCGGAAGCGGCGGTGCTGATGTGACAGTGGCCAATCCATCACAGTATGGTATTACGATTACCAATAATGGCTGGAGTCTTGCCAAAAACAATTCCGCAAACAGCCTGCATATTGAATCTCTGCGGATGACGGACAGAGGCGGCGACAGTAAGACGCCTGTTGTTACAGGTGAAGTGGCGCGGCTTGACTTCGCAAAGGACACAGTCAACAATCCCAATGGTATGGCATTTGCCGGGAACTACACCTTTGAATCGGAATTTGTTCTGCGGTACAGCGGAGATCAGTATTACGCATACCGCTTCAACGGAAAGGACGGCGCCGGAGAGGAGCAGATTTTCGCAGAGCTCAGATTTGGCAAAGACAAGGCGTATTTGGTCAATGCGGCCGGTGAGCAGATTGGGAAAGCGGTTGCCGTGGATCTGGAGGACGACGGTCCTGCCCAGGCATTCTATGTGAAGGCGGAGCTGGATACAGAGACCGATACCTATTCCATGTGGCTGATCCCGAGAAAATCAAAGACAAGTCCCTATCACGGCACGGAGCCCGGGGCTGCAAACTGCCTGGGAGCAGGGCTCAGCTTCAATCAGACTGTCAGCCAGTTCTCGGGTATCAGTACCTACGTGAACACCAGTAAGGCAACCAACGGCGTGTGGCTGTACAACATAAGGGTGAGCGGCGCTCAGCCGGCCGCCGCTGATCGGTTTTCCGCTGTCCTGAACGTTGATCTGGATGCCCTGCTCGCGTCCAATACCGCGGAGGCTGTGGTGACGGTACAGAATCCCAAGGGAGAGGAAAAGACGCTGAGAATGATCTACGCGGTATATGATAACAACCATTCCCTTGTCAAGATTGAAACTGAACGGAAAACGGTTTCGGCTTCTGAGCTGAACGCAGCGTTCAGCAAGACTTTGACGCTGACGGCGGAAGAGGCGCAAAACGCCTCCGCAGTCAAGGTCTATGTCTGGGATGATTTAACCCTGAATCCCTTTGCCTATGCTGGTAAACAGCTGTAATATGTTTTATCTCCCCTGCGGAAAAATCCCGCAGGGGAGACCGTTTTCTTGAAATTGACAAAGGAATCGTGATAAATCCGCACATTTGGGACAAAATACAAAATTGTAAATGCCATTTTGTGCATTTTGTATATCATTGTTCATTTTAATAATTGACCATGAACCCTCTTTTTTTTATACTAAAGGAGAAGGAAAAATCCGGTACCCATCATGCAGCTTATAAAAATGACAGAATAGACAGGACAGAGGTGAGGCATATGCAGTTTCGGAAATTTTTGGATATTACGCTGGGGGCTGCGGCGGCCTGCTGTTTGGTGCTGGCAGGGTGCGGGAGCACCAGTGAAAATGTGTCAACCAATACAGAGGCGTTAAAACGCGCGGAATACCCAATCCAGACAAAGGAAACCCTGCACTATTGGATCCCTGAATTGCAGGCAGTTGGGAACTTTTCCACCCGGGCGGTCTTTCCGGTTACAGAAGAGCTTGAGCGGCAGACTGGAATTGATGTGGAATGGATCTTGCCGACACGCGGCCAGGAAAAGCAGCAGTTTAACATCCTGATGGCCTCCGGGGATTTGCCGGATATCATAGAATGGCGCTGGCCGGATTATCCGGGCGGTGCGGAAAAGGCCCTGGCTGACGGCGTCATTACCCCTTTGAATGAATTGAGGGATTACACCCCGAATTTGAATCAAGTTCTAAGTCAAAATACGCTGTTTGACAAGCTGTCCAAGACTGACAGCGGAAAGTATTACATGTTTCCTGTTTTCCGGGACACAGGCCAGCCAGAGGGCTACAAGCTTGTGGTGTCCAGCGGGTATATGATGCGCAAGGACTGGCTGGATGAACTGGGACTGCCGGTTCCGGAGACCATGGAAGAATGGCATTTTGTTCTGACTGCATTCAAGGAAAAGAAGGGAGCGGAGTTTCCGCTTTCCCTGACCCTTGAAGATATGAAGTCGGGCCTCGGAAATGCCTATGGCATCTATCTGGATTTCTATCAGGAGAACGGCGTGGTGAAGTATGGAAGGATTGAGCCGGGATACAGGGATTTCCTGCGGGAGATGAAGCGCTGGCTGGATGAAGGACTGCTTGATCCGAGCTTTGCGACCATTGACTATGAGTCAGTCGGCGGCAAGATCTGTAACGACCGCGCGGGCGCGGCCTTTGGATGGCTGGGCGGTCAGATGGGAACATGGACGACACAGGCCAGAAAGAACAACGCAAAATTTGAACTGGTCGGCGTTCCGTTTCCCACCATGCAGAAAGGCGGACCGATTCGGTTTACCCCCAAGGAGGCGCCGGTCATCGCGCAGGGGAGCGCTGCAATCAGCGCGAAGAGCCAGCGGAAAGAGCTTGCGGCGAAATTTCTGGATTATATGTATGGAGACGCGGGACATATGCTGGCCAATTTCGGTGTCGAAGGCGACACTTACCGGATTGAAAACGGCAAACCGATCTATACCGACAAAATTCTGAAGAACGCAGACGGACTTTCGGTTGGTCAGGCGCTCACGCTTTATACCAGAGCAACCGCGCCGGGACCCTATGTGCAGGACAGTCAGTATATTGAGCAGTATTATCAGTTGCCCGAGCAGCTCGCGGCGCAGAGAATCTGGAAGAATACAGAGGCGGACCAGTACCAGCTTCCGACCCTCATGCCCACGGTGGCGGAAGCTGCCGCATACACGGAAAAACTGAACAACATAACCGCCTATGCGCAGGAGATGTTTTTGAAATTTATATATGGTGATGAACCATTGGAGAATTTTGATACCTATGTTTCAGTGATCCGGGAGATGGGGCTCGACAGCATTTTGAAGTCACAGCAGGATGCACTGGCACGCTATGACGCGAGATAAGGAGGAAAAAGGATGGAAAGAGGAAGATTCACCCTGCCGGGAGAGGCGGGAATGGAGGAAGCGATCA